>NZ_JAMZAS010000004.1:0-155358 GCF_024181935.1 Vibrio sp. Y51_MX_L26 | reverse complement strand
GACTTGAACTCTCACACCTTGCGGCGCCAGAACCTAAATCTGGTGCGTCTACCAATTCCGCCACTTCCGCAACTTATTCTGTAGTTATCAAGGTAATTGGTAAAAACCTAAATAACGTTATTCATGGTGGCTACGACGGGATTCGAACCTGTGACCCCATCATTATGAGTGATGTGCTCTAACCAGCTGAGCTACGTAGCCATCTTTTGGAGCGAGACAATATAAACCTTCAAGCTCTCAGTGACAACCCCTTTTATAAAGGAATCTCACTTGAATAATGGCAGGTCTACCTGGATTCGAACCAGGGAATGGCGGCATCAAAAGCCGCTGCCTTACCGCTTGGCGATAGACCTGCAGGCAATAGTCACAATGACTATTTAAAATATGGTGCGGAAGGAGAGACTTGAACTCTCACACCTTGCGGCGCCAGAACCTAAATCTGGTGCGTCTACCAATTCCGCCACTTCCGCATCTATTCCTAATTGCTCTGATAAAAAGAACACTTAGGAATGGTGGCTACGACGGGATTCGAACCTGTGACCCCATCATTATGAGTGATGTGCTCTAACCAGCTGAGCTACGTAGCCAAAACCATATTTTTTGCTCTCAACGCTTTGTTGCCTTGTCGTTGGGAACGGCGCGCATTATGCGAAGTTGAGTGAGATCCGTCAACAGTTTTTTTTAATAAATTTCGGAAAAAACCTCGTTCGCTTCCTTTTTAAACAAAGAGGCGTGTTTATGATCTAAAACTGGAAATAAATTAGCTTGCAGTTAGGTAATTTATTTTTGCTCATTTACTTAAGGTATTAAAAAAGCCAGCTTAGCAGCTGGCTTTTAGTGTAAATGAAGTGTTTAAAACTCATTCATTTAATTAAACATTGAAGCGGAAGTGTACAACATCACCATCTTTTACGATGTAGTCTTTACCTTCTAGACGCCATTTACCTGCGTCTTTTGCGCCATTTTCACCATTGAATTGGATGAAATCGTCGTAACCGACTACTTCTGCACGAATAAAGCCTTTCTCGAAGTCAGTGTGGATCTTACCTGCAGCCTGAGGCGCAGTTGCACCAACAGGGATTGTCCACGCACGTACTTCTTTAACACCCGCCGTGAAGTAGGTGTGTAGAGTCAGTAGCTCGTAACCAGAGCGAATTACACGGTTCAGCCCCGGTTCTTCGATCCCCATATCCGCTAGGAATTCTTCGCGATCTTCATCTTCTAGTTCAGATAGTTCAGATTCGATAGCTGCACATACAGGTACAACGACGTTGTTTTCTTTTTCTGCGAACTCGCGAACCGCATCTAGATATGGGTTATTTTCGAAACCATCTTCGTTTACGTTTGCAATGTACATAGTTGGCTTCAGTGTAAGGAAGTTTAGGTAGCCGATTGCTGCTAACTCTTCTTTAGATAGCTCAACTGTGCGCGCCATGCCGCCTTCAGTTAGTACTGGTAACAGTTTTTCTAGTACTGTTAGTTCAAATTTTGCGTCTTTATCGCCGCCTTTTGCCTTCTTCGCGTTACGTTGAATCGCTCGCTCACAAGAATCAAGGTCAGCCATTGCAAGTTCAAGGTTGATCACTTCGATGTCTTCGATAGGTGAAACTTTACCTGAAACATGAACAATGTTTTCGTTTTCAAAACAACGTACAACGTGGCCAATCGCGTCTGTTTCACGGATGTTAGCTAGGAATTTGTTACCTAAACCTTCACCACGTGATGCACCAGCAACAAGACCAGCGATGTCCACGAACTCCATCGTCGTTGGAAGAACTCTCTGTGGGTTAACGATCTTAGCTAGTGCGTCTAGACGTAGATCTGGCACAGGAACCACACCAGTGTTTGGTTCAATGGTACAGAACGGGAAGTTTGCTGCTTCGATACCCGCTTTAGTTAGTGCGTTGAACAGAGTTGATTTACCTACGTTAGGTAGACCAACGATGCCACATTTAAAACCCATGATAGTAACCTTATTCAGCTTTGAACGTGTGGAGGCGATTTTGTGCTTTAGATAGGCCATCCTTAATCAGGATATCTAGACAACTAACAGCCTCATCAGCTGCTGCATCTAAAAGCTCTTGCTCTTTAGCTGGCGCTTTACCTAATACAAAACCCGCCACTTTATCTTTGTGTCCCGGATGACCAATGCCAATGCGAAGACGATAAAAATCTTTGTTATTGCCCAGTTTGCTAATGGTGTCACGCAGACCGTTGTGTCCACCGTGACCCCCACCTTTTTTAAACTTAGCGACACCTGGCGGTAAGTCCAGCTCGTCATGAGCAACCATGATCTCTTCAGGTTTAATTTGATAAAATTTCGCAAGCGCTGCGATCGATTTACCTGATAGATTCATGAAGGTGGTTGGGATAAGCAAACGGAGATCCTGGCCATTGACCATAATGCGTCCTGTTAGACCAAAAAACTTTGGTTCGTTCTTCAGTGTAACGTTGTGAACGCGTGCTAATTCTTCTACAACCCAAGCGCCCGCATTGTGACGAGTTCTGGCGTATTCTGGTCCTGGATTAGCAAGACCAACAAGAAGTTTGATTTGTTGACTCAAGGTTAGGATCTCTCTGGAATCTCAAAAAGCGCAGTATGATAGCACAGAATTCTCACAGTGGGCGACCAAGGGATTTTCTG
Organism: Vibrio sp. Y51_MX_L26; assembly: GCF_024181935.1. Lineage (NCBI taxonomy): Bacteria > Pseudomonadati > Pseudomonadota > Gammaproteobacteria > Vibrionales > Vibrionaceae > Vibrio > Vibrio sp. Y51_MX_L26. Next base: position 152,714 of record NZ_JAMZAS010000004.1, on the reverse strand, counting down.
GTTATCAGTACAAATAAAAAAACACCCCAAAGAGGGGTGCTTTTGAAATCAGTGTAACTGAAATGTTCGGATTAGTTGAACATTGCAGAGATTGACTCTTCGTTGCTGATACGACGAATCGCTTCAGCCAACATGCGAGATAGGCTTAGTGTTGTCACTTTGCCTGTTGCAGCCATCTCTTTAGATAGAGAGATAGAGTCAGTTACGATAACTTGGTCAAGAACTGAGTTCTTGATGTTGTCCGCAGCGTTGCCTGAGAATACAGCGTGAGTAGCGTAAGCGAATACACGCTTAGCACCGCGCTCTTTTAGTGCTTCAGCTGCTTTACATAGTGTGCCACCTGTGTCGATCATGTCATCAACGATCACACAGTCACGACCTTCAACATCACCGATTAGGTTCATTACTTCAGAAACGTTTGCACGTGGACGACGCTTATCTACGATTGCGATGTCGATGTCGCCTAGTGCTTTTGCTGTTGCGCGAGCACGAACAACGCCACCTAGGTCAGGAGATACCACAACAGGGTTATCTAGACCGCGAGCCTGCATATCTTCAAGTAGCACTGGCGTGCCGAAGATGTTGTCTACAGGTACATCGAAGAAGCCTTGAATTTGCTCTGCGTGTAGGTCGATAGTTAGAACGCGGTCAACACCAACGTTAGATAGGAAATCAGCAACAACTTTTGCAGTAATTGGCACACGCGCAGAACGTACACGACGGTCTTGGCGAGCGTAGCCGAAGTAAGGGATAACTGCAGTGATACGGCCTGCTGAAGCACGGCGCATTGCATCAATCATAACAACCAATTCCATTAGGTTGTCGTTAGTCGGTGCACAAGTGGATTGAATGATGAAAACATCGCTACCACGAACATTCTCATTGATTTGAACTGCAACTTCGCCATCAGAAAAGCGAGAAACAGATGCATCACCAAGAGAGATGTAAAGACGATCAGCAATACGTTGGGCTAGTTCAGGTGTTGCGTTACCAGCAAATAGCTTCATATCAGGCACGGTGGAAACCTCGGGTTTGCGTCCAGTTTAAATAGGTCGGTGTGAGGCTGATTGGTATTCAGCCAAAGTCTCTTTTAATGGCGAAATATTGCGCCCTTGAGCGACAAATGCCGAGACTTTATCAGAGAGTTGTGCAAGGATAGTTTCTGCTTCAGATTTGCTCGAAAATTCAGCAAAAACGCAAGATCCTGTCCCCGTCAATCTTGACGGCGCGTATTGTAGCAGCCAAGAAAGTTGCTTATCAACCTCTGGGTAGAGCATTCGTACAATTTTTTCGCAATCGTTTACGCTTGGTGTATTTAAAAGTGTTTCTAGATCTCGTTTTGGGGTGTTTCGCGTTAGATCTGGATGACAAAAAACGTCGACGGTTGCGATAGAAACATTCGGTCTGACGACTAAATACCACTTTTCTTCGGGATAAGCGGGGGAGAGTTTCTCGCCAACACCTTCAGCAAAAGCTGCAAATCCGCGCACAAACACGGGCACGTCTGCGCCCAGTTTTAAACCAATTTCAGCCAGTTCGTCGTCAGTTAGATTCAGTTGCCATAAGTAGTTCAGTGCCACTAATGCTGTAGCCGCGTTCGATGAGCCCCCACCAATGCCCCCACCCATAGGTAGCACTTTCTGTAGCTCAATATGTGCGCCAAAAGGGCACTCTGAGTATGCTTGAAGTGCGGTTGCTGCTTTCCAAATTAAATTGTCTTGAAGAGGCACACCTTCTATATCTGGAGAAATCGTAATATCACCAGAATGGTTTGCTTGAATGGTGAGCTCATCGCCGTGATCGACGAATTGGAATAAGGTTTGTAACTCGTGGTAACCATTTTCTGTGCGACCGTTGATGTATAGAAAGAGATTCAATTTCGCTGGTGATGGCCATCGGGTTGAAAGTTCGATCATTGGGTGATGTTCCATTTTGTGATCACTAGATTTATTTTGACGTCAGCAGTGGTGAGTTTCAGCTTATTTGGCAGTGGTAGAGACTGCTCATGCCATTGAACATCGCCATACCGTTGATAAGCAATACGCCAATCATTTAAACCAATTTGTTTGTTTAACGCTTGCAGTGTATTGGTTGGGGACAATTGGAATTTGTCGGCATCGGTCGGTAGGCCTAATAGCCAGTCAGGCATGTGTTCAACGGGCATCATTAACCCCGTAAGACGGTAAATTAGCTGGTTTGCACTGCGAGAGGAAAGGACCTGATCGTCGTAAGTTTCTACTGTGGCACCTTGTGGGGTGATGGTGAGCTTTAATGCCGTTTGTCCGAGAATCGTAGTTAAACGCAACTGGCTTAGTGCTGAAGAATGTTTCCAGTAGAAATTTAAATTTTGTCTTTGGTCTGGGCCAATATAACCAAGTTTTCCCGTTGCTTGAAAATCTTGGATGGTCTCGAGTCGTTGCTCATGAGCTTGCCATTCAACGCTGGTAACACTTTCAGGAACGGAGGAACAACCAGCGAGCAGTAAGCTCGACAAGAAAAAAAGAATAAAGGAGCGTAACGTCATGTTTGATGGCTTATTAATCAGTTTCGTCGGGAATCGCTCACAACTATAGCATTGAAAAGTCGCAGTTAGGAAAACAAATCCGGCTTACCCTTTCAATAAATGCGTGCTTACAGTAAAATTCTGGACCTATTTTATAACCTATCCCAGAGATACCACGTTAGATGTCCTTGCTTGCTATTGGAATCAATCACAATACAGCGTCTGTCGACTTGCGAGAGAAGGTGGCGTTTGGTCCGGATAAACTCGGCCCTGCACTCGAGCAACTTAGAGAGCACGAAGCGGTTAACGGCAGTGTGATTGTTTCAACCTGTAACCGAACTGAGTTGTACTGCGATGTTAAGCAAGGAGCGCGAAATAAGTTAATCGATTGGCTTGCTCAGTTTCATCAAGTGAGCCGCGAAGATTTAATGCCGAGTTTGTATGTGCATGAAGAACAAGCCGCAATTAAGCATTTGATGCGCGTATCATGTGGGCTAGATTCTCTGGTGTTGGGTGAGCCTCAAATTTTGGGGCAGGTAAAGCAAGCATTTTCTGACTCGCGAGATCATCAAGCCGTCGATGCTTCAATTGATAAACTGTTTCAAAAGACGTTCTCAGTCGCAAAGCGTGTGAGAACAGAAACAGATATCGGCGGTAATGCTGTGTCCGTGGCTTATGCCGCATGTACATTGGCAAAACATATTTTTGAGTCGTTATCTGATTCAACCGTGCTTTTGGTTGGTGCGGGTGAGACGATTGAACTGGTCGCGAAGCATTTAGCATCCAACGGCTGCACAAAAATGATTGTCGCAAACCGTACCAAAGAGCGCGCGCAAGGCTTAGCGGATCAATTTGGCGCAGAAGTCATCAGTTTAAACGAAATTCCTGAACATTTGGCGAAAGCGGATATCGTGATTAGCTCAACGGCGAGCCCATTGCCTATTATTGGCAAAGGTATGGTCGAAACTGCTCTGAAGCAGCGCCGACATCAACCTATTTTGTTAGTCGATATTGCGGTGCCGCGAGATGTAGAGTCGGAAGTCGGTGAACTGAACGACGCATATTTGTATTCGGTTGATGACTTGCAATCTATCATCGACAGCAACATTGAGCAGCGTAAAGTCGAAGCGATTCAAGCCGAAGCGATTGTTAGTGAAGAAAGCGCTGCGTTTATGACATGGTTGCGTTCACTGCAAGCCGTCGATAGTATTCGCGACTATCGCAAATCAGCCAACGAAATTCGTGAAGAGTTACTGAGCAAAAGTTTGCAATCTTTAGCGGCAGGCGCAGATCCGGAGAAAGTGCTGCGCGAGCTGAGTAATAAACTCACCAACAAACTGATTCACACTCCAACTCGCGCATTGCAAAGTGCAGCAGAGCAAGGCGAACCAGCAAAATTAACGATTATCCGCCAAACACTTGGCTTGGATGATCTATAACTCACGCTTTTTATTAAGAAAACGACACTATGAAAGCCTCTATTCTGACTAAGCTAGAAACGCTAGTAGAACGTTACGAAGAAGTTCAACATCTTCTTGGTGATCCTGATGTAATTGGAAATCAGGACAAATTCCGTGCTCTATCAAGAGAGTACTCTCAGCTAGAAGAAGTAACCAAGTGCTTCCAAGCTTATCAACAAGCACAAGAAGATCTTGTCGCCGCTGAAGAGATGGCAAACGAAGACGACGAAGAAATGCGTGAAATGGCGCAAGAAGAAATCAAAGAAGCGAAAGCGACGATTGAGCGTCTTACTGATGAGTTACAGATTCTTCTTCTGCCAAAAGATCCGAACGATGATCGTAACTGTTTCCTAGAAATTCGTGCAGGTGCGGGTGGCGACGAAGCGGGTATCTTCGCGGGTGATCTATTCCGTATGTACAGCAAGTACGCAGAAAAGCGTGGCTGGCGCATCGAAGTGATGTCTTCAAACGAAGCTGAACACGGTGGTTACAAAGAGATGATCGCAAAAGTGAGCGGCGACGGTGCGTACGGCGTACTGAAGTTTGAGTCAGGCGGTCACCGTGTACAACGTGTTCCTGCAACTGAATCTCAAGGCCGTGTGCATACATCTGCATGTACCGTAGCGGTGATGGCGGAAATTCCAGAGGCGGATCTGCCAGAAATCAAAGCAGCAGACCTGAAAATCGATACGTTCCGTGCATCTGGCGCGGGTGGTCAGCACGTTAACACCACGGATTCTGCAATCCGTATTACCCACTTACCAACGGGTACGGTAGTAGAGTGTCAGGACGAGCGTTCACAGCACAAGAACAAAGCGAAAGCGATGGCGGTTCTTGCTGCTCGTATCGTTCAAGCGGAAGAAGAGCGTCGTGCTGCAGAAGTGTCTGATACACGTCGTAACCTTCTAGGTTCTGGTGACCGTAGTGACCGTATTCGTACCTACAACTACCCACAAGGTCGTGTGTCTGATCACCGCATCAACCTAACCATCTACCGTTTGAACGAAGTGATGGAAGGTGACCTGCAGAGCTTGATTGATCCTGTGATTCAAGAGCACCAAGCAGACCAACTTGCGGCGCTCGCAGAGAACGGCTAATCGATGAGCCAAGTTCAATCAATTGAGCAAGCACTGAAAAGTGCGACGGCGAAACTGGCAGAAGGCGGCAAAGAGTCGCCTTCTCTCGATGCAGCTGTACTCCTCTGCCATGTCCTTGGCAAACCACGAACTTATCTACTGACCTGGCCAGAAAAAGCATTAGAAGCAGAGCAACAAGCAAAATTCGACGCTCTACTTGAACGACGTTTAACTGGTGAACCCGTCGCTTATATTATTGGTGAGCGAGAGTTTTGGTCTCTACCGTTCAAAGTTTCTCCCTCTACCTTGATCCCAAGACCGGATACAGAACGTTTGGTCGAAGTTGCACTCGATAAGACCTATGAGCAAACAGGGCCTATTTTAGATCTTGGAACGGGGACGGGGGCAATTGCTATCGCACTCGCATCTGAAATGCCAAAACGTCAAGTGATGGGCGTAGATCTCAAGCAAGAAGCGAAAGCACTTGCAGAGTACAATGCTGAGCAGCTAAACATCAAAAATGTGACCTTTGCTCAAGGCAGTTGGTTCGAGCCTATTGCAGAGGGTACGAAGTTTGCTTTAATTGTCTCCAATCCGCCGTATATTGATGAAAAAGATCCACATTTATCCCAAGGTGATGTGCGCTTTGAGCCAAAATCAGCATTAGTTGCTAAAGAGAATGGCTTAGCTGATATTCGTCATATCTCGGATCTTGCTCGTCAGTATCTTGAAGTAGGCGGTTGGCTGGCATTCGAACATGGTTATGATCAGGGTGATGCCGTACGTGAGATAATGCGTGGTTTTGGTTACCAACAAGTTGCCACGGAAAAAGATTATGGCGGTAACGACCGAGTAACACTTGGTTGCCTGGCCAGTTAATCATGGAAGTCAGCAAACACTAACTAAAAAGAGAAGAAAAATGTACGTAGCTCTAAAACACATACACTTAGTGACGATTGCGCTCAGCGCGACACTATTATCGATCCGATTCGTGTTAATGATGATGAACTCACCGAAGCGAAATAATCGCTTTTTGAAAGTGTTTCCCCACATCGTTGATACTGCATTGCTAGTGTCAGGTATCGCGCTTATTTTCATTACTGGTTTCATCCCGTTTACTGATGCCGCACCGTGGTTAACAAACAAAATCACCTGCGTATTGGCGTACATTGCACTCGGTTTCTTCTCGTTGAAGCTTGCGAAAAACAACCTACTGAAGATATTTGGCTTTTTCGGCGCATTAGGTTGGTTGGTCATGGCTGCAAACATTGCTGTGTCTAAGAGCCCTACGTTATTTGGATAAGACGTCATGTTAGAGTTTTTTGACGAAGATTTTGACAATATACCGTTGGTGGAAGGTGCGCTTGAGCTAAACAAAGCGATTAACCCAGAAACCAAAGTACATTGGGCGAAACAAGAGTTAGAGCGTCTTTACAAAGATGCAGAAGCCACGCTTGTTCATGAAACCGATGAAGAGCAGCGATTTGATGCATTCCTACGACTGTTTTTCCATGAGTGGGGATTCAAAGGCGACGAGCAGGAATACTTTATTTCGGACAACAGCTTTATCGATAAAGTGTTGGAGCGCCGAAAAGGTATCCCGGTTAGTTTAGGTTCGATTTTATTATATCTAGGTAAAAAGCTGGGTTTCCCGTTGAAGGGAGTCACTTTCCCTACTCAGTTTCTGCTAAAAGTCGATTGGATGCATAAAAAGCCAGACTACATTAACCCATTTAATGGTGAGTATGTGGGGGAAAGAATTCTCCAAGCTTGGCTTATTGGGCAAGAAGGGCCGTTGGCTCAGTTAAAGCCAGAACACTTTGAAGAAGCTGACAATCCAACCATTATTGGTCGCTGGTTAGCGTTGATCAAAAGCGCGATGTTACGTGAAGAGCACTACACGCTGGCGTTGCGTTGTACGAACCTTGCGTTAACCTTTGTGCCAGATGACCCATACGAGATTCGTGATCGTGGTTTTATCTTCCAACAGCTAGAGTGCCCTCAAGTGGCGGTGTCAGATTTTCAGTACTTTATTGACCAATGCCCTGACGATCCGGCTTCTGAGCTACTAAAATCACAAGTTAATGTGATGAGTGAAACGCACGTCACACTTCACTAATTTTATCGATGTGCCGAACTGTGGCGTGTCGTGGACAGAAAAAGAGAATCAAAATGGAACAGAAAATAGTTAATATCGGCGACATTCAGGTTGCTAACGACAAGCCATTCACCTTATTTGCAGGTATGAACGTTCTTGAGTCTCGTGATCTTGCGATGCAGATCTGTGAGCACTACGTAAAAGTAACGGAAAAACTTGGCATTCCTTACGTATTTAAGGCGTCGTTTGACAAAGCAAACCGCAGTTCTGTTCATTCATACCGTGGCCCAGGCCTTGAAGAAGGTATGAAAATCTTCCAAGAGCTAAAAGACACATTTGGTGTGAAGATCATCACTGACGTTCACACTGAAGCGCAAGCTCAACCTGTCGCTGACGTGGTAGACGTTATTCAGCTTCCTGCATTCCTAGCTCGTCAAACTGACCTTGTTGAAGCTATGGCCAAAACAGGTGCGATTATCAACGTGAAGAAACCTCAATTTATGAGCCCAGGTCAAGTGGGTAACATCGTTGAGAAGTTCGCGGAATGCGGTAACGACAAGATCATCCTATGTGAGCGCGGCTCTTGCCACGGTTACGATAACCTAGTCGTAGACATGCTTGGCTTTGGTGTGATGAAAAATGCATCGAAAGGCAGCCCAATCATCTTTGACGTAACGCACTCACTACAGATGCGTGATCCGTCAGGTGCGGCATCTGGCGGTCGTCGTGAGCAGACAGTTGAACTTGCGAAAGCGGGTCTAGCAACAGGCATCGCAGGTCTATTTATCGAGGCACATCCAAACCCAGACCAAGCACGCTGTGATGGCCCATCTGCACTGCCGCTAGACAAGTTAGAACCGTTCCTAGCGCAAATGAAATCTCTTGATGATCTGATCAAGAGCTTTGCAGATATCGATATCAAGTAAACGCCAGATGACTGGTGATCAAATGCAATAGCCAACCTCGTGTTGGCTATTTTTTTATCAGATGGCGCATCATTCTCAGTTTCTTGCTGTAAAGGCTCTAGGCCGCTGGGAATGTGCATCAGTGACTCCCAATAAGAAAAAGGTAAATAAATGAAGCAGCGTCTGATTATTAAAACTGCGTTGAGTGCCGCTATTTTGGCCTCGTTAGCTGGGTGTGCTACGCAACCTGTACCAGAATGGAATGCCGATACAACCTATAAATTGACCGTGCTACACACTAACGATCATCACGGTCGTTTTTGGCAAAATCGATACGGCGAGTACGGTATGGCAGCACGTAAAACGTTAATAGATGATTTGCGTGAAGAAATACAAGCAGAGGGGGGCAGTGTGTTACTGCTTTCTGGTGGTGACATCAACACTGGAGTACCTGAGTCTGATTTACAAGATGCCGAGCCAGATTTTAAAGGCATGAGCAAAATTGGTTACGATGCGATGGCGCTAGGTAATCATGAGTTTGATAATCCATTGGATGTGCTTTTCAAGCAGCAAGAGTGGGCAAGTTTTCCGATGTTGTCTGCCAATATTTACGATAAAAATACTGGCAAGCGTTTATTCCAACCATACGCGATGTTTAAAAAGCAGGGCATTAAAATTGCGGTCATTGGTCTTACAACCGAAGACACAGCGAAACTTGGCAACCCTGAATTCATTGAACAAATTGACTTCCGTGACCCAAAAGAAGAAGCCAAGAAGCTGATTGCAGAACTGAAAGAGACAGAGTATCCAGATCTGATTTTTGCTGTCACGCATATGGGACACTATGAAAATGGTAATAGAGGCATCAATGCTCCTGGCGATGTGGCGTTAGCTCGTTATTTGAATGACGGCGATCTCGACATGATCGTTGGAGGACACTCACAAGAACCTGTGTGCATGGAAGGGCCAAACGTCATCAAAAAGAACTTTAAACCAGGTGATGAATGTCAGCCCGATAAACAAAATGGTACCTTTATTGTTCAGGCACATGAGTGGGGGAAATATGTGGGACGCGCCGATTACGAGTTTCGTAATGGCGAACTCTCGATGGTGAGCTACGATCTGATCCCTGTAAACTTGAAAAAGAAAGTTAAAGTTGATGGTCAGTCGCAACGAGTCTCTATCCAAGAAGAGATTAAACAAGACGAAATGATGCTTGAGTTTCTTCGTCCTTATCAAGAAAAAGGTCAGGGCAAGCTAAACGTGAAGATTGCAGAATCTAACGGTAAGCTTGAGGGTGACCGCAGTGTGGTTCGTTACCAGCAAACAAACTTAGGTCGATTAATTGCAACGGCTCATATGGAACGGGCAAAAGCAGATTTTGCCGTAATGAATTCTGGCGGCGTTCGCGATTCGATTGCAGCAGGTGACATTACCTACAAAGATGTGCTGACTGTTCAGCCATTTGGCAATATGGTCTCTTACGTTGATATGACGGGCAAAGAAGTATTGGATTACCTAAATGTCGTTGCAACTAAGCCTGTCGACTCTGGAGCTTACGCGCAGTTTGCGGGTATTGCGATGAGTATCAATAATGGTGAGGTAACCAATGTGTTCATTGGTAACAAGCAGCTTCGCTTAGATGGTAATTACCGCTTTACCGTACCAAGCTATAATGCTGCTGGTGGTGATGGTTACCCTAAAATCGACGATCATCCAGGATATGTAAATACAGGTTTTACCGATGCTGAGGTTTTGAAGGATTATTTAGAAACACACAGCCCTGTTGATGTTAATGAGTATGCCCCTTCAGGTGAAATCACGTATTTAGTTGATACGGCGATTGATCAGTAACCCAACAGAGAAAAAGCGATTGACTCAAACTCGCTGATATCATTAACTAAAAGCGCAGAGCCGATTCAATCTGCGCTTTTTGTTTTTATGAGGAGAATCTTGATGACTCCGGCCATTAATCTTGCGAAAAAGAAAAAAATTCCACACACGATTCATCAGTATGAGCACGACCCTAGAGCCGATAGTTATGGCTTGGAGGCTGCTGAAGTATTGGGGCAGGATCCGAAAACAGTATTTAAAACCTTGCTGTTCTGCTTGAACGGCGAGCCAAAGAACCTTGCGGTTGCGATTATCCCTGTTGATCAAAAGCTGAACCTAAAACTGGCAGCGAAAGCAGCGAAGGGCAAAAAGGCCGATATGGCTGATCCGGAAATCGCGCAAAAGACCACAGGTTATGTTGTTGGTGGGATTAGCCCACTGGGGCAGAAGAAAGCCTTACCTACTTTTTTGCACGAAAGCGCAGCAGAGCAAGACACAGTCTGTGTGAGTGCAGGTAAACGTGGTTTAGAAATAGAGTTAGCCCCGAGAGATTTGCTGAGCTTAACTCGCGGTCAGTTTGCACCTCTTTGTTTGTAAACTCATGACAAATAAAAAGGACGCTCATGAGCGTCCTTTTTTGATCTTGCCTGTCAGAGAAGCGTTACTTACTTCTTCAGACTCAATGTACCACCGGTGCGTTTAGCTGGTTTGCTTGGCTTCGCGGCATTTGGGTTCATGTAATGCTGCTTAGGCTTACTCGGTGATTGAGGCTTGTTTGCTGAGTGCGTATTGCTCGATGCATCTGGTTTACGGTGTGATTTTCTATGCTCGCCTTGCGGTCTGCTACGTTCACCTTGTGGTTTCGCTTTGTAATGTTCTTTAGCTGGACGTCCGCCTTCATCGTCACGCTGACGACGCTTTTGTTGACCTTTTTTCGAGTTTGGAGCATGACGAAAATCGTCTGCGTTATTTCCGCGGTAGGTACGTGGCTTTTGATTTCGTCGAGATACCGAGTCTTGGTTTTCTTCACGGCTGTCATATAACTTCGCGTCGGTCGCTTTACGAATATTGCGGCCTTTTGAGTCAACACGAGATGCCTCTTCTGTACCCACCGAACCATCGCACATAGCAAGAATCTCAGCGACTTCATCGTCAGTTAAGTAACGCCATTTTCCGTTCGGAATACCGTCAAGAGAGATATTCATGATTCGAACACGACGAAGCTTAAAGACTTCGTAACCTAGTGCTTCACACATACGACGGATTTGGCGGTTAAGTCCTTGAGTGAGCACAATACGGAAAGAGAACTTAGTCTCTTTCGTTACCTTACAAGGTAGAGTGACGGTATCGAGAATCTTAACGCCGCTCGACATCTGTTTGAGAAACTCACCTGTAATCGGTTTGTCCACGCGCACAACGTACTCTTTTTCGTGGCTGTTGCCAGCACGGAGGATTTTGTTGACGATATCGCCATCGTTGGTCAAAAAAATCAGACCATCAGAGGGTTTATCCAAGCGGCCGATCGGAAAGATACGTTTTTTGTGACCGATAAAATCAACGATGTTCCCGGGTACATCTCGTTCTGTTGTACAGGTGATGCCTGTTGGTTTATTGAGAGCGATATAAATCGGCTTCTCTTTTGCTGCAACTGGCTTACCATCCACACAAACATCATCACCAGGTAGTACTTTTGTTCCCATTTCAGGCTTGTTTCCATTAATGGTGACACGACCTTGTTCAATCAGTCTGTCTGCCTCACGGCGTGAACAAAAGCCAGTTTCACTGATGAATTTATTTAATCGTTTAGCGTTGTCTTGTGACATTTTTGTCTCCTAACGTTTCACAACGGCGAATGAAGTTTCCTTCCCGTGAAAGGGAAGGAAGAATAAGGGCGGGCATTCTAGCATTAGGGTGAAATTTAGCCCAACCGTTTTTGGTGACGTTCGCGAGTTTCTAATTTCTTTTCCGCACTTTTTCTCAGTAGAACGTAAACGGCTCCGGTTCCACCGTGAAAGCGTTGCGCACTATGCACGCACTGAACTTCTCTGATTTGTTGTAGCCAGCTGCTAACAAAGCTTTTCATTAGTGCTGGTGGATTTGAGCGTTCTCCTCGGCCGTGGACAATAACGACCGTTCGTATGTCCATTGATAGGCACTGTTTTAAAAACTTTACGACTTCATCACGAGCTTCTTTCAATGTTTTACGATGCAGATCTAGGCGTGCTTGGATTGGATATTTGCCAAGACGAAGCTTCCGGTAAACCCCGTCTTGTACGCCATCACGTTTAAACTCAACAAAGTCCTCTGGTTTCAGCATTTCTGCGTGATCAAGTGACAGGTATTCTGGGTCATCTTCTGTTAGCCAGATTGCTGCTTCTCTCTTGGCGAGCTGTGCTTCGGTTACTTGGTGTACTTTTTTGTGTTCGGCGGTGTCTTGAGTGATCGGCTTTACATCGCCCATCATCTGTTGGAACAGATCAAAATCGTCATCGTGAGACATAGTAGTAATCTCATTAAGAACAGGGAGGAATAATAGGATTATATCAATGAGTGGTGCATTGAGATCAAATAAAAAACCGGAGTAGGCAAGTAACCGACTCCGGTGCAAAGCGTTTCTAGAGCTAAGCGAGATCTAGTGAGGAGATTTGTCGTTCATGATCTTGTATATGAAGAAACCGCCGTAAAATAACATCAGACCAATTGCCCCAAAGATTACTATCATTGACGATAGACCCACTGCATTACCAAATAGGAGATCAAGCCAAAAGTCCATACGTTTCCTCCAAGATGTTCCCGACAGGCATAAAACTAAATGGCAGTGCCTTGTTGCACACTGATCTGGATCAATTATGTTGCTAAGGTTAATAAACTGTATTTTGTTGTGAGTTATCAGTCACATTTTACGTGCTAGTGTTCAGTTATTCATCAAACGAATTAAGACCTAAGGTTTTTTTGTAAAAAGCACTTGCGTCACAGTTCAGAATCCGTAATATACGCATTCATTGACGGGGACAAGTCCTCAGTTAAACATATCGGTGAATAGCGCAGTTTGGTAGCGCATCTGGTTTGGGACCAGAGGGTCGGGGGTTCGAATCCCTCTTCACCGACCACTTTTAGAAAGCCTGCTCAATGAGCAGGCTTTCGTCGTTTTAGCGGTCGCAGATTTAGCTTTGATAGTATCGAACCAAATGGGGTTCGCCTGAAGTTAGAATATGGCTCTTCACCAACCGTATTAGAAAAAGCCGTAGCAGAAATGCTACGGCTTTTTTGCATTCGGTGGTATTTGTTTGGGACCTGTGGGGTGGGGACTGGTGCGCCAGTCCGATGGAATGCCAGTCCAATCGAATCCCTACTTCACCGACCACTTTCAGAAAGCCTGCTCAATGAGCTGGCTTTTGTCGTTTCAGCGATAGCAAATTTGACTTTGATAGTATCGAACCAAATGAGGTTCGCCTGACGTTGGAATATGGCGCTTCACCGACACGTATTGAGAGGAAGGCTCTACAGAAATGTAGGGCCTTTTCATTTTTTAGAGCGAGTAAATATATTACTTGATGTCACACGAGATGGTGCTGATAGGAGTTTCAGAAGTTGTGAAGCAAACATAAGCGGTCTTTGGATGGTTTGGACCAACTTTGATGTAACCTGCTTTTAGTTCGTCTTCATCAAACGTGACAGAGTGAGATTTGCTCGTACTTCCATCAAAATAAACAGCTTCAAAGCCTTGATTCATCATATGTGCGACGCGATTTCGGGTGTGGTTAGTGGAAAAAGTGATGTTCGCACAACGCATCATTGGTTTTTCGGTAATAAGAAACTGGCCACTCTCTTTATCTAATACCCCGCCTTTTGCTTCCGGGGTTATATCAATAGCTTGAAAATTTTCTACGTTACATGACGGTTTAGCATAAGCAAGCGATGAAGTGAGCATCATGCTGCTCACGCATAGGAACAAAGCTTTAAATTTCATATGAGTTATTATGTATCCACATAGGTTAGAGTCGTTTTAGCAGAGGAGTAAACCATTGTCAGTGATCGTGTTAGCGTGATGCCTTGCTATTCATCATTGATGAGGCCGGCTGCCTTCAAATAAATTTCTAAATATGGCACCTAGCTTGGCGGGTTTTACCGAGTGGTTTTATGTCAAAGCCCCTTTTTTTAAGCAGCTCAATCAGATTATCTTTACCAACTAAATGCAAACTGCCGACAACAACGGTATAGCGACCCGAACGTTGAGGTAGGACACTGCCAGTATCAAGCTTTTTTGCCCAATCTCGATTGCGCTCATATAAGAAAGCCTGATTAAAATCTTCTGTTGCTTGATCGGTTAATGATGCCTCAACCAACATGCTACCATCACCGCTCTTCCAACTTTCTATCAAACACTGAACCAATTCTTCCCCACCGTCATATTCTTCAATTGACGAGAGGAGCATCTCTTTACCACCTTCTGATTGACCTGCTATTAAATCAATTTGGAATTGCACGGACTCCAGTGGAATGACCGGGATTTGTTTTTTATCAGCGAGTCCTATTAAGTGCATGTCGACCCCTTTATCAGAGACATACCCCAGTTTGTTGACTAAAGCGAGTTGGATGGTTAATGCAGCCGTCCATGGTGGAGAATTTAAAAGTTGAGTTTCTGGCAACCCTAAATCTTGTGCTATCTCGACTAAGTGGCGACGTTGAGCCTTATCTAAAACATCTTTAGAGAGGATGGTTGCTTGTGGGTAAACCAAGCCTTCAGAGTTTCTGACATCTGCTTCGATAATCAACCCAGCGCTTTGGCTTAAGTGTTGAGTAATAGTTTTAGGGAGTGGGTACATCGTTTTATCGCCCACATGCACAGAGCCAATGATCATCAGCTCGGTTTCCCCTTTTTTTGCTAACCAATGTTGCGGTTCTGCATAAGAGGAAAAGGGAGCAAAGGCAACAAGTAGGGATGATATGAGTGTCAAGAGACGAAACATAGAATGGTCCTCAGGTAAGATACCTTTAAACTTTATACTCAAAAATGCTTGAGGTTAAGTGCAATTTCTCTAGTGGGGATATTCGACAAAATCGTCATTTCTAAAAATATTAACGAGTTTTGACGACGAATAAATGAGAGTCACTTCACGAAAGATAAATAGGTAATTCGCTTACTAATGGTTCACAAAATAATTAGGCGTGATCCAAATCTTACAAAATCAGTCGTAACTCATGAATATGAGTGACCTAGATCGCAGCAAACTCGTCAAAACAAGTTGTTCGATTTTGACGTAGCTTGTAACTTCATGAAAGTTAAGTTTTTATGGTTTTTGCTGAGTGTCATTTTTTGAACTAGATCACTTCCTATTTCTATTTATTTTACGCTTAGAAATAACTGGTTGTATGTTGAATGCAACTGTTAGGCCCCTCGCATTTGAGGAGCCGCGATTTTTATCATTGTCGTTTTGAACCACTGACTTTTTTGGGGAAGTAAGATGTTTAAACCTAGTCTGATTGCTGTTTCTGTTATCACCACATTAGCAGGTTGCTCTGCTCTACAAAGCTCTGAGCAACAAGCTGTAAATTCACTGGCTAATAACCTTGACATCCAATATGAAGTGTTGACTAACCACGGTGCAAACGAAGGTCTTGCTTGTCAGGATTTAGGGGCTGAGTGGGCTTCTTGTAACAAGGTGAACATGACGCTAGTTAACCAAGGTGAAGCGGTTAACTCAAAAGATTGGGCTATCTACTTCCACAGCATTCGTCTGATTTTGGATGTAGATAATGATCAGTTCAAAATTTCTCGTGTAACGGGCGACCTACACAAACTGGAACCAACAGATAAGTTTGATGGCTTTGCGGCGGGCGAAGAAGTGGTACTTCCACTAATTGGCGAATACTGGCAGTTATTTGAAACCGACTTTATGCCAGGCGCTTTCGTGGCTGCACCAAACGCAGAACCTAAGATGATCGCTTCTCTTAACACAGAAGACGTTGCGTCTTTCGTGACTGGCCTTGAGGGTAACAACCTAAAACGTACACCAGACGACAACAATGTATTTGCAAACGCTGTGTCTCGTTTTGAGAAAAACGAAGACCTAGCAACACAAGACGTATCAACCACGTTACTACCAACACCGATGCGCGTTGAAGCGGGTAAAGGCAAAGTAGATATCGCGGATGGTATTGCGCTGCCTAAAGACGCATTCGATGCGACTCAGTTCGCAGCAATTCAAGATCGTGCAGAAGTGGTAGGTGTGGACGTTCGTGGTGATCTTCCTGTAAGCATCACTGTTGTTCCTGTAGACTTCACTGGTGAATTTGCAAAATCTGGTGCTTACGAGATGAGCATCAAAGGCGATGGTATTGCGATTAAAGCGTTTGACCAAGCAGGTGCTTTCTACGCAGTACAATCTATCTTTGGCCTGGTAGATAGCCAAAATGCTGATTCTCTACCACAACTGTCTATTCAAGATGCACCTCGCTTTGATTACCGTGGTGTGATGGTGGATGTGGCTCGTAACTTCCACTCTAAAGACGCCATTCTCGCAACGCTAGACCAAATGGCAGCGTACAAGATGAACAAACTTCACCTTCACCTAACCGATGATGAAGGCTGGCGTTTGGAAATCCCAGGCCTACCTGAGCTGACAGAGGTTGGCGCTAATCGTTGTTTCGATACACAAGAGAAAAGCTGCGTACTGCCTCAGCTTGGTTCCGGTCCAACGACAGACAACTTTGGCTCTGGCTACTTCAGTAAAACAGACTACGTGGAAATCTTGAAATACGCGAAAGCGCGTAACATTGAAGTCATTCCCGAAATCGATATGCCAGCACACGCGCGTGCAGCGGTAGTATCAATGGAAGCACGTTACGACCGCCTGATGGAAGAAGGTAAGGAAGCTGAAGCGAACGAATACCGCCTGATGGATCCTCAAGATACTTCTAATGTCACTACGGTTCAGTTCTACGATAAGCAAAGCTTTATCAACCCGTGTATGGAATCTTCCACTCGCTTCGTAGATAAAGTAATTTCAGAAGTGGCAGCAATGCACGCTGAAGCTGGGGCACCGCTAACGACATGGCACTTTGGTGGTGACGAGGCGAAGAACATCAAGCTAGGTGCTGGTTTCCAAGACGTTAACGCAGAAGACAAAGTAAGCTGGAAAGGCACGATTGACCTGTCGAAACAAGACAAGCCATTCGCGCAATCTCCACAGTGTCAGGCGTTAATCGCAGAAGGCACAGTGAGCGATTTTGCTCACCTACCGAGTCATTTTGCACAAGAAGTATCAAAATTAGTTGCTGAGAAAGGCATTCCAAACTTCCAAGCATGGCAAGATGGTTTGAAATACAGCGAAGGTGAGAAAGCATTCGCAACAGAAAATACGCGTGTTAACTTCTGGGACGTTCTTTACTGGGGTGGTACATCATCAGTGTACGAATGGTCTAAGAAAGGTTACGACGTGATCGTTTCTAACCCAGACTACGTGTACATGGACATGCCATACGAAGTTGACCCGAAAGAGCGTGGTTACTACTGGGCAACACGTGCAACCGATACGCGTAAGATGTTTGGCTTTGCACCAGAGAACATGCCTCAGAACGCAGAAACCTCTGTAGACCGCGATGGCAACGGCTTTACTGGTAAAGGTGAAATCGAAGCGAAACCTTTCTACGGTCTATCAGCACAGCTTTGGTCTGAGACAGTACGTAACGACGAGCAATACGAGTACATGGTATTTCCTCGCGTACTCGCAGCCGCAGAGCGTGCATGGCACCGTGCAGATTGGGAGAATGACTACAAAGTCGGTGTTGAGTACTCGCAAAACTCTAACCTAGTTGATAAAGCATCGCTAAACCAAGACTACAACCGCTTTGCGAACGTACTTGGCCAACGTGAACTGGCTAAGCTAGAAAAATCTGGTATCGACTACCGCCTTCCAATTCCTGGTGCGAAAGTAGAAAACGGCAAGCTAGCTATGAACGTTCAGTTCCCTGGCGTTGAACTGCAATACTCGTTAGACGGTCAAAACTGGCTGACTTACGCAGACAATGCTCGTCCAAGTGTGAAAGGAGAAGTGTTTATCCGCTCTGTATCAGCGACAGGGGAAAGAGCAAGCCGCGTAACTAGCGTGAAATAACCTTAATCTTCTCAGCTAAATTTAAGCAAACCCTCAATGTCATGTTGAGGGTTTCTTTATTTTTATGGGAAATTAAGTGTGACCAATGTCTGATTATTTTTCATTGATAAATAAGTTTTAGCTTATAATGGTCAGGGTTATTGTGAACTGGATCGACTTAATTCGCTAAATGTCAATAAATTACCTGTTTATGATCACACTTCTATTTTTTGAATCATTATAGAAAAATACGGTAAGTGCCTGTATTTACCATACTTTTATCAGGGTTGTTGAGCGTCGGTTTGAACAAGATCACTTTTTAAAATGTTTTATTTTCCATCGCGAATTAATTGGAACAATATTGCGATCGCCAAGGAGGCACATTCCAAAGTTTGCGATAAAAGGGAAGAGAAGCCCTTTAAAACCGTCGCATAACGTGAATAAATAAAGGCAGTAATTATGAAAAACATTTTTGCACTGAGTGCTCTTTCTCTCGCTTTCGCTTCTAGCGCTTTTGCTGGTTCTTCTTACGTAACAGGTAACGTTCAATTCCACGATGATGGTCGAATCCATGGTTCGGACGTTACGTCTACACTGGAAGCTGGTCATACTTTTGATAACCAATTTGGTGGCTTTACGGTTTACACCGAGTTTGATGGTATTCAGCTGGGTAAACTGGAAACAGAAAACGGTGGCGCGGGTAACACAACACCAGCGATCACTGTGGGTGGTGAGCAGTCATTTAACATTACCGATCATT
The DNA here is from genome assembly GCF_024181935.1 of Vibrio sp. Y51_MX_L26. NCBI lineage: Bacteria > Pseudomonadati > Pseudomonadota > Gammaproteobacteria > Vibrionales > Vibrionaceae > Vibrio > Vibrio sp. Y51_MX_L26. The sequence continues at coordinate 133,983 of NZ_JAMZAS010000004.1, read as the reverse complement.
TATGGGTTGCAGCGGGTTACCAACACTTGTTCTCTGCTGGCGAGAACGTACAGTACCGTCCATTGGTTAAGATCGGTTACAACTTCGATAACGGTATCTCGCTAAGTAACCGTACTCGTGCGCATATTGATGCGACAGACGCAGATGCGGATACAGATTACCGTATGGATAACCGTATTGGTTACGTGATGAATGAAGATGTGACGCTAAGCTACAACAACGTCTACATGATTGAAGCGGAAACGATGGACCACGAGCTTCGCGCAACGTGGACACGTAAAGGTGTTCAGCCTTACTTTGAGTTCCGTAGCCAAGCACACGGTGCAGAAAACGCAAGTGGTGATAGCCTAGTTAACAATGCGTTTGTATTTGGTGCCTCTTACGGCTTCTAATCTTATATTTGTCCATTAAGAAAAAGCCCAGCAATTGATTTGCTGGGCTTTCTTGTTATTTGTCGTTGCCTTCGTGGTGGCTATATTCGAACACTTGGCCTTTTTCGTTAAAGGCGTAAACAGTGTAGCTGTCTTTTTTATCGCCATACTCCATACCAGGGGAACCCATTGGCATGCCCGGTACCGAGAGCCCTTTTGCGTTACGTGGTGGATTTTCTAAGAATGCTTTAATGTCTTCGGCTGGAATGTGACCTTCGAACACATAGCCGTTGATTTCTGCTGTGTGGCAAGAGTAAAGCTGTTCGTTCTTGATGCCTAGATCGCGTTTTATGGCGTTCATGTCATCGTGCAATTTCTCTTCGACCGTAAATCCGTTCTCTTCCATGTGTTTTGTCCATTCACCACAGCAGCCGCAGTATGGCGATTTGTGGTTAATGACATCAGCTGCCAATACGTTGGCGGATGCGGTCGCAAGCATTGCAAAGGTCAATAATTTCAACTTCATAATAGCCTCAAATATAAGTGGTTATTTTACTGAAAAAAGTCGTAGTCGATTTGCATTACTAACGACAGTAATAGATGACAGCGCCATTGCCGCACCTGCGACAACTGGGCTGAGCAAAAATCCAAATGCAGGATAAAGTACGCCTGCGGCAACAGGGATCCCCAGTGAGTTATAAACGAAGGCACCAAATAGGTTTTGCTTCATGTTTTTAAGTGTAGCGCGCGACAGTTCAATCGCATGTACCACCGCCATTGGTGACGTGTTCAGGATGGTCATTTGCGAACTTTCAATGGCGACATCACTGCCGCTACCCATTGCAATACCAAGGTTGGCTAACGCGAGAGCAGGGGCGTCGTTGATGCCATCCCCCACCATTGCCACGACATGGCCTTGGGATTGAAGTTGCTCAATGTGCTGAGCTTTCTCATCTGGCATTACTTGAGCGATTACTTCATCAATACCAAGTTCTTGACCGATAGCGTTGGCTACGTGTTGGTTGTCACCCGTCAGCATTACCGTTTTGATGCCTTGCGATTTTAATGCAGAGAGAGCGTGTTTTGCATCCGATTTGATTGGGTCAGCAATGGCGATCAGGCCGACTAACTCACCATCGAGCGCAACGGCAACCGGAGTCCATGCATTCTGAGCGCATTCGTCAATTGCATCCTGAAGAGCCTCTGTTGCAACGTTTTCCGCTTGCATAAATTGAAGCGAGCCAATAAGCAGCGGTTTACCTTGATACGTTGCCAAAATGCCGCGTCCGCGAACGTTTTCAAATTTATCGAGAGTCACTTCTTGTGTGTCGTGCTGATTAGCAAAGTCGCATACCGCTTTTGCTAGTGGGTGCTCTGACTGACGCTCGGCGGCGTACGCTAACCCCAACAGCTCTTCTTGGCTGGTGGTGTGAGTAAACACTTGCTGCACACTCGGTTTACCTTGGGTAAGCGTGCCTGTTTTATCGAACACAACCGTATCTATTTTACTCGCTAGCTGCAGGGCATCAGCATCTTTGATCAAAATGCCGAGTTCTGCGGCTTTACCCACTCCCACCGTAACAGAAAGTGGGGTTGCTAAGCCTAGAGCACAAGGGCAGGCGATGATAAGTACGGTTGTGGTGACCACCAGCATATAGCTCGCTTTTGGCTCTGGGCCAACGGCAAACCAAACAAGCGCGGCCAGTATTGCTATGCCTACAACGACAGGGACAAACACCGATGAAATCTGGTCTGCCAATTTCGCGATGGCAGGCTTACTGCTCTGAGCGCTGCGCACCATACGAATAATACGTGCGAGCATCGTATTTGCGCCGATTCCGGTAGCCTCTATAGTGAGAGAGCCGTCGGTATTCAATGTCCCTGCGGATACATGTGCCTCTTGTGCTTTTAATACAGGAACGGGCTCACCAGTTAGCATGGACTCATCGATATACGATTCACCATTGATTACCGTACCGTCGACGGGCACTTTCTCTCCCGGCTTGATACGTAACTTCATTCCTAAAGTGATTTCTTCTACCGCGATTTGTTTATCACCTTTCTCAGTGATGACGGTCGCTTGTTGAGGCTGTAAGTTCACCAAAGCCTGAAGCGAGCGAGTTGTGTTTGCTTTCGCTTTGGCTTCTATATAGTGACCAAGTGAAATCAAACCAATGATCATCGCGCTGGCTTCGAAGTAAACATGACGAGATGCCATTGGGAACCAATCTGGGAGAATCACCACAAGCATAGAATAGAACCACGCTGCGCCAGTACCGAGCGCAACTAAGGTATCCATCGTGGCGCGCTTGTGAGTGGCCGCTAACCAAGCGTTACTAAAGAACTGTTTTCCGGCAGTGGCAAGCAGCAGCAAACACGCAATACCGATCGCGCCCCAAACCAATTGGTCATTGGTGTTGCGAATCATCATGTTGCCACCAGCAACACCCCAAATCATCAAAGGGGCACCCACAACAAGGCCGGCAATTGCATCCAACTTAAAGCGTTTTTGCTGTTGACGTTGTTGCTGCGCTTGCTTTTCTTGCTGTGTCGCGGCGTCTTGTAAAACCTCGCCTTGGTAACCCGCTTGTTTGACAGATTGCAAAATAGATTGATGTAACGAATCTGAGTCTTCAGTCACAAACACCAGTGCGCTTTGTTCTGCGAGGTTTACCTGAGCTTTTTCAACCCCTTGTACATTAGTAAGAGCTTTTTCTACTGATGCGACACAGCTTGCACAGGTCATACCTTGAATCAACATCTGTAGTTGAGCCGTGCCTGCTGGTTGCTCGTCAGGCGCTGCTTGGTCGCCTTTTTCGCTTTGATATGTCTGGCTTTGGCGTTGATCGGGAGTGATTGCCTTGTGCTCTTCAGCAACTGAGTTATCAGTAACAGCGCTATTGTTGGCCGTATAGCCCAAGCTGGCAACTAGCTCAATGACTTGTTGCTCGGAGAGTAGGGTACGAATCTCTAAGTGCGTTGTTGAAGCCTCGAAAGAAATAACGTCTTGATGAGAGTTTAATAAAGACGAGAGTTTTTTCACGCAGCCGCCACAGCTTAAGCCTGAAAGGTTTAACTCGTACTGATTTCCTGCTTGGTAACCAAGAGATTCAATTGATGAGACAAGCTCTTTGATAGAGGACTCGGTTTTGACCTCGACTTGCGTTGGGGACAAAGTGAGGATCTCTACATCGTGATTCGCATGTAAAGCCTTCTCAACTTTTCTCGCACAGCCCATGCAGTTGAGCCCTGATAAAGGTATAACAAACTGATACATAATCTGCACCTCAATAATAGTGATACATTGAGCTTAAACCTTCCTGCAAGGGTAAGGTCAATACCCATTTTTTGCTCACAACAATTTCGTCAAAATCGCTTGAATCACACAAGTTCACCGCCATTTTACTTGCGAGTGATCTCAAGGTTTTTTCTCTCTGAATATAAAGTTCCGTTAAAACACCTAAAAGATGAATGAAGTCGCTCACGCTTTTGAGATGCTCTCAATGTCAGTTCAGTGTCAAAAAGTGCTTTTAACGTTTTTGATTTTTTATATTTAAATTTAAGTTTTTGATTTTTAATTGATTATATTATTTTTGATCTTCTCATTTTGAAGTCGCTCAGATTGCTGTAGGGAAAGTTTTTTAGTGCGAAAAAAGTTTGTCATATTTGCCCCGTCCAAACATTGTTTCAAGTTCCTGCCATGTCCTAGTTAGCGAATTTGAAAATGGAAAAAACTAAAAAATATAGGGGTTAAAAATGTCTTACCTAAAGAAAAGCCTACTTGCTACGGCAATCACAGGCATGATGTTCAGTGGTGCTGCATTTGCTGATGGTGCAAACAGTGACGCAGCAAAAGAGTTCCTAACCAAAGATTCATTCTCTTATGAAGTTTACGGGATCATCGCGATGCAGGCCGCGTACCGCGATTACGATTCTGGCAACAAAGCAACGGACGATGATCTAGGTGGCATGCAGCTAAACAACGAATCTCGCATCGGTTTCCGTGGTAAAAAACAATTTGCTAACTTCGGTCCTACTTTTATTTGGCAAATCGAAGGTGGTTACGTTGACCCTAGCTTTGGCGGCGAGGGTGCAGGTCTTGGTGAACGTGACACATTCGTCGGTTTTGAAAGTGCATCTTGGGGTCAAGTTCGTTTAGGTCGTGTATTAACACCGATGTACGAATTGGTTGACTGGCCTGCATCTAACCCAGGTCTCGGTGACGTTTACGACTGGGGTGGTGCAATCGGTGGTGCTAAGTATCAAGACCGTCAATCAAACACCATTCGTTGGGACTCGCCAATGTATGCGGACAAATTCTCTCTAGATATTGCGGCTGGTGCAGGTGACAAAGCAGGTCTGGGTGAAGGTGATGACTACTGGGGTGGTATCGCGGCGCACTACAAAATTGGTCCAATTCAGTTAGATGCCGCATACGAGGGTAACCGTAACATTAAGATGGAAGGCCAAACGTGGGAAAACAACACATACTTGGTGGGTGCTCAAGGCTGGTTTGATAACGGTATTTCTTTCTTCGCGCAATACAAATACATGGAAGCTGACGCAAGCAACGGCGTGAGTGAGAAGCAAGACGCAATGTCTGCCGCTATCATGTACACCACAGGTGATTGGCAATACAAACTGGCTTACGCAGCGAACTTTGATCTAGAACGTGACGGTAAGACACTATCTAACACATCTGATGATGTTGTTTCAGCACAGATCATGTACTTTGTTGACCCATCTGCAGTGCTATACGCTCGTGCACGTATGAACGATTTCAACGAAGGTCTAGATGGTCTAGATGATGCGGCTCGCTGGACATCAGGTACTAACGGTGACTACAACGAATACTCTGTAGGTGTTGAATACTACTTCTAATAAAGAAGCAGCTAAAAGGGCGGAAACGCCCTTTTTGTCTTGATACTGATTCAAATAAGCCTTTGGAATGACTGGCCTGTAAGTTTCAGAGGCTTATCTAAATTGGTATAAAGTGAGAAACCACGATGAAAAAAACAACGACACTTCTCGGACTTTGCGCAATGCTTTCTGCGCCTGCTTTTGCTGCTCAACTGACTCTGCAAGCAGAACTGGTTCCTCGCGTTCTCAACGGTGAGTTCGTGTACCCTGAGTGGATTTCCAAAAATAACAGCATCGAGCTGAAGGACGGGGAAAATCAGTTGGCGGTGACGGTTGGACAAATTGTTTTTGAAGATGGCAAGCGCCGTAAGTTCGATTCGCAGCCACTGGTATTAGAGTTTGAAGCAGAAAAAGACGCCGAACTATCGCTGACTTACAAAGCGTTCCGTACCATCGAAGAAGCGAAAGCTTTCGAACTCGATCCCAAAGTGGTATTGAAAGACAAACACGGAAAAGAAGTGGAATTCTCTATGGTTCAACTTCGTAAAGGTGGCTTGCAAGGTTTTCGTGATTACGAGCGAGAAGTGGCTGACTATAACAATGCAATGAACAAAGAATCGACCAAGGCAAGCATTGCGTCTTCTCCGGCGGAAACCAAAACAATCAAAGCATCGTTTAATGAGTTAAGCCGTGAAGAGCAGCAAGAATTTATGCAATGGGCGATGCGTAACCTGAAGTAATTTCGTTCTGCACTTTAACAGTAAATAGGAGGGCAGTACCTTTATTGGTGCTGCCCTGTTTGTATTTCTGGTGTCAAACCGATTGTAGAATTGACTTACGGTGGTAAAATGTCGCCACTTTTATCCTTGACATTACAACGAGAGATCTCTCGTTGCTCATTACCCCTAAGGAACTCAAATGACGGTTAAAACTCGTTTTGCTCCTAGCCCAACTGGCTATCTACACGTTGGTGGTGCGCGTACTGCACTTTACTCTTGGCTATACGCTAAAAACCAAGGTGGTGAATTCGTTCTACGTATCGAAGATACAGACCTTGAGCGTAACTCTCAGGAAGCAGTTGATGCAATTCTTGAAGGCATGGAATGGCTAGGCTTGGAGTGGGATGAAGGTCCTTACTACCAAACTCAACGTTTTGACCGTTACAACGAAATGGTTGATAAGCTTCTTGCTGAAGACAAAGCTTACAAATGTTACGCGTCTAAAGAGCTGCTAGATGAAATCCGTGCAGAGCAAGAAGCAAATAAAGAAATGCCTCGCTACGATGCGAACCATCCAAAAATCAAAGCAGCAAACGAAGCGGCAAAAGATGGCGATCCATGTGTTATCCGTTTCCGTAACCCGAAAGAAGGCAGCGTAGTATTTGATGATCAAATCCGTGGTCGCATTGAAATCCGCAACGATCAAATGGATGACCTAATCATTCGTCGTACTGACGGTTCACCTACTTACAACTTCTGTGTAGTAGTGGATGACTGGGACATGGGTATCACTCACGTTGTTCGTGGCGAAGACCACATCAACAACACGCCTCGTCAAATCAACATCTACGAAGCACTAGGTGCGCCAGTACCAACGTTTGCGCACTGTGCAATGATCTTAGGTGATGACGGTGCGAAACTGTCTAAGCGTCATGGTGCAGTATCAGTCATGCAATACCGCGATATGGGTTACTTGCCTGCGGCACTAAATAACTACTTAGTGCGTCTAGGTTGGTCTCATGGCGACCAAGAAATCTTCTCTCAAGAAGAGATGATCAATCTATTCAGCCTAAATGCAGTATCTAAGTCAGCGTCTGCCTTCAACACGGACAAACTGCAATGGTTGAACAACCATTACATCAAAAATTCAGATCCTGCGTACGTTGCAGAGCACCTACAATGGCACCTAGATCAACAAAAACTAGACGTAACGAATGGTCCTGCTATCACTGACGTGATCAAGCTAGTGGGTGAGCGTTGCAACACGCTGGTTGAGCTAGCTGAGCAAATCCGTTACTTCTACGAAGATTTTTCTGAGTTTGAAGCGGGCGCAGCGAAGAAACACCTACGCGGTGTGGCTAAAGAGCCTCTAGAGCTTGCTCTAGCGAAAGCTGAAGCACTGACCGAGTGGACAACAGCAAACATCAAAGATGGCGTTATCGCTGCAGTCTGTGAAGAGCTAGAAATCGGCATGGGCAAAATCGGTATGCCATTACGTGTTGCTGTAACAGGCGGCGGTCAGTCTCCTTCTGTAGATGCAGTAATGGAACTGGTTGGCAAAGAGCGTTGTGTTGCTCGTATTAAGATGGCGCTTGAGTTCATTGCTGAGCGTGAAGCAAACGCATAATTGCTTTGAACTAAACGTTCTTTTGAATAAATAGTCACAAAGCCGCGGTAAACACCCGCGGCTTTTTTGTATCTGAATCCTAGATAATGAGAAATCTTCTCATATGTCGGTGAAGGATGTGGTATTTAGGACCGTAATTCACCTAGGTATGGATAAGATTTTTTAATCCAAACATCGTTGGCATGAATAAAAAACGAGCGATTATATATCAAATATCTGATTAATTTTTATCCACCCTCCTTAAAGTTCCATTTTTGTTGTCTCATTTTTAAGAAAAAACTTTGCTTAAGTTGTAGTGTTCCAGAAAATAAAGCAAACGTTTGCGTCGTGATTGTGTGGGGATTTTTTGCTTAAGATCACATGTTGTTGAGATTTTTGATGACAATAAATTGACAGAATTGGGATTTTTCTCGCGATTTCTTAGCGTTATAGTTCACCCCGTCAGTGATACCGAGATGGCGATATGTATCACTGAACAGGAAATGTACGTAAGTAGCTTCCATAAAAAAAATGCATGTGCATAAAAAGAAGCTGACTAAGTATCTCACTCAAGGAATGAATAAAAAGAATTGAAATACAACGTCAGTCAGACGGCGCATTTCGGCATCTAACAAAAGAACTTCTTTAGAGGAATCAATAATGAAAAAATTAGCAGCGGTAATTTCAGCGTCTCTACTTATGGCTTCAGCAGCACAAGCAGAAGTATACGTTGGTGGTAAGATGGGTAAGTCATGGATGGAAGACGCGTGTGTAGCGGGCCAGGCTTGTGACAAAGACGACTCTACTCTTGGCGCTTTTGTTGGTTACGAAATGAATAAATACTTCGCAGTAGAAGCAGGTTTCGACAACATCGGTGATTTTAACCAAACTTCTTTCGGTGGCCATGTAGAAGCAATCACTCTTGCACCTAAATTCAGCCTACCAATCACTGAAGACATCGCACTTTACGGTAAAGTGGGTGGCGCTTACGTAATGTTTGATGGCAAAGATGATTACTCTTACCTAGGCGCAGCTGGCCTTGAGTTCAACCTAAGCCAAAACGTAACTGCTCGTGCGGAATACCAAACTCTGACTGATATCAGCAACGATGTAACTCGTGCGACAGGTAACACAGCAACACTGGGTGTTTCTTTCAAATTCGGTGGCAACGATGAGCCAGTAATCGTAGAAGAGCCAGTTGTTGTTGAAGAAGTGGTTGTAGAAGAAGTCGTAGAAGAGCCAGTAGTTGTAACGAAAACATTCGAAACTCAAACAATCGGCACTGGTAGCTTTGATCTAAACAGCACAACTCTAAAACCAGAGAGCGCTGCAAAACTTGATAACCTAGTTGCTTTCCTAAACGAGCACCCACAAGCGAACGTTGAAGTTGTAGGTTACACAGATACTTCTGGCCCAGCAGCTTACAACCTAAAAGTTTCTGAGAAACGCGCGGAATCTGTAGCTAACGCACTTGTTGAAAAAGGCATTGATTCATCACGTATTCAAGCGCGTGGCGAAGGTGAAAACAATCCAATCGCTTCAAACGACACTCGTGAAGGTCGTCAGCAAAACCGTCGCGTAGAAATCGTTGTTCCAGAATTTGAATACCAAGTTCAGCAATAAGCTTCTATCCGACCGTAGTATAGAAGACTAAAGCTGAAAGCCCCAAAGAGTTCGCTCTTTGGGGCTTTTTCATTTCTATTTGAAACGGACTGAAAAGTTAAAAACGGTAAACATCACTTGAGGTCAATGCTGTTTAAGCGCCCCATGAACGTTAGGATTTCCAAGTTGTCTTTATGTGCTTCTAGCAACGCTTTTTTGGTTTGCATGTAGGCGGCAAGCTTGCCGTATTTACTAATAGAGCGAACCACCGTTTTGTATTTGTAGTCACCGTCGTCATTGAACTCTCGCCACTTAGCGATGTAACACGTATCTCGGTTATCTGGGTTTTCAAGAGTGGGGTTAGGCTTGTGAACAATTTTTGGCTCAACGCTGTGTGGGAGTCTGGTCATGAGATAAGGATCCTTCAAAAGACGTCGCCAAAATTTGCCCCACATTTGCCGGCCTAATTCGTTTCTCAGCTTAATGGCTTTTTGTAAGCCTTTCTTTTCTCCAATACGAACAAACCCAACCGAGCGGTGCAATACCGTGTCCTCGGGGGTATGGATATGAATCTTAAAGGCAGTCTTGCCTTTAGAAATAAAGCGGTGTCCAGTGTTAGTTATTAAATTGCTCTTAGACATAGTGCTAACTAATAATTTTATTAATAGCCAAAAGGGTAAGCAAAACTCATAGATAATTAAAGTAATAAAATACAAAACTGTAAATAGGGCTTGTTGAAATGATTTCAAGGGGAAGAGGTCGGAACAGTAAAAGGTTTTATCTCGTCGAGTAAAGGAGTGAGACGATCATATTGATTACTGAAGAAATTGTTTCACACGTTACTTGGAAACGCTCTGTGAAGCTCGAAATAGTGGATACAAAAAAGCCTTAGCTCAAGTGGGAGCTAAGGCTATGATATGGCGCCCCCAGTAGGATTCGAACCTACGACCTGTCCCTTAGGAGGGGACTGCGCTATCCAGCTGTGCCATGGGGGCGTAATACCAATAGTTGCAGTTCATTGAACCGTTTTACTGAATGCAAACCTAGCAACTTTGTTTAGGTCTTTATCAGTATCACTTTGAACGACTCACTACGGTCATTGGTATAATCAAATAAGATGCGCTGCCTATGATATTCAAAAGTGAGCATATCTCAAGACTTAATGTTTGCTTTTATAGGATCTTGTTCATTACGTCGCCAATTTGAACACTAGAGGCTAAATTTGGCTGATCAATCGTCAGCTCGGCTTCGTGTTCGTATATACGAGATACCGTCAATGTAATTTCACTTTGCGATACTTTATTTCTTGGTAATCCGTTTTGGTCGATAAATGATGCGGTGTGCCAAAGCTGCAATTTGTCTCCCTCTTTTACGCCATGCATACGGCCGAGATCCATCGTTACTGTATTGCCGAAGACAGCAACGACCTCTGGCAGCGTAATTTTGCAAGACAGCTCTGACTCTAGATCCAGCATTATATTGCGACTAACGCGTAGCATCATCTCGCCATAGGTCGACGCCCAAAAGCGCGCACTGCGAGTATCCACTTGGCTCGTTTTGGCAAATGGCCAACGCGCCACTTCACGGTAGGCTTTGTTGAAGACTTCATGGCCAGTTTTACCATCAAATACTTTCATCTCTAACGCAAACTGACGATTGATGATGTCATCTTGCAGTAGTTGAGATTCGACCGTTGCAGTGAGATCGGTAATGACTCCCCCAATGATGTATTGTGCGCCGTTGTCTTGTGCAATCATTTGAGTACGAGCGGGATAGTTACTGCTAATTGAATAGTCCGTTGTACCCACAGATACAAAGCTGCGAGAGGTTTGATCCAGCTGGCGATTCACCACGCGGCTAAAATCGTCACCCACTTGGTAAATCTGTCCCATCACCGCTTGTTGTGGTGAGGCAACCTCAATATTGCCGACAAGGATCGTCTTTTTGTATTGATCGGTGTGGCAACCCGTTGCCGATGGATAAATATCGACGCGAATTTTTACCTCGACTTTACCTCGACGTTTACGCTCAGACTCGACCAAAATGTAACGGACTTCATGGTTGGTAAACTGGTACTCGTTACGGCTTTCTTCTAGTAGCGGCATCAAATTGCTAATACTGCCAATATCTGCGCCCGAAAAATTGACGGCTTTGAACAGCGCGTCTTCCAACGCATGGAGCCTTGCCGTCTCTTCTGAAGAAACGATAGTGGCAACGCCTGTTACTTCATACCAAGATGCCATTACTTTAAAAGGCACAAGCATCACTAAAGTGATTGAAAACAGACTGTTTAATATTTTTTTCATTGATTACAACCGTTCGGGTATAAATATTGCTTTAACAACTTCAGTGAAGTTTGGTGGATTTTTCTTCGTTAGGCAAACAAAGAAAAAGCAAAGACTGTTCCAATATTCACTTTCTTAGAAAGGAATTAATCAAGAACGGTATCACCTCAGATTATCTGGAGAATCAAACCATGAAAAAGTGGCTTGTCGCCGCATCGATGATGACGCTTCTGACATCGTGCGCGTACTCACCGATTTACAATGGTAAAGAACCGTACTCGGGAAGCCAGTTCATGCTTATGGATAGTCCACGTCATACGATGGACTTTTTCATTGAAAGCATGACCGAAGACCTGATGGTTTCTAATGTGGCGGTATCTGCGCGGACACCGATTGCGATTACCTCGTTTGTAGATCTACAAAATATGGATGCAACAAACTGGTTAGGTAACTCGGTCTCGGAAGGTTTTATCCATCAGTTCCAGCGCCGAGGGTTCAAAGTGGTTGATTTCAAAACTACGGGCTCTATCCAAGTGACGCAGCAGGGCGATTTTGCTTTAAGCCGTGATTGGCAAGATCTGGCGCAAGAGCAACAAATTCAGTATGTACTGACCGGCACGATGCTGCGCCAAGAGGGCGGGGTGCTGGTCAATGCACGTGTGGTCGGTATGCAGAGCCGTGTGGTTGTAGCAACGGCGCAGGGTTTCCTTCCGGCTGACCGTATTGGTCGTGACTTAGATACGTTAAACAGTATCCGTACGCAAGATGGCGTGTTGATTCGCTCAGACCCAACCATTCGTCAGCCGTACACTGTGATTCTGCGTCCATAGGATAGAAGCATGAAGAAGTTATTATTTATTATTGCCACACTGATATTAGTGGGGTGTCAGCCACTACAACAGATGCGTCAAGATGAAATCTTAGTGGCAGTGGGTTATGCGAGTGTCAGTGAGCAAACAGGTCGTACTGTTGAAGAGAAGCGTGTACGAGCGATGCGCGCATCAAAAATTGATGCGTACCGTGAACTAGCAGAACAAGTGTATGGTATGCGTGTTAGTGGACGTGCCGAACTGCAAGACCAGCGTTTGGGTATTGAAAGTACCACTGGTGCGGTCGATGGTGTAATTCGTGGTGCAGAAGTTGTGCGTAGTTATCTTGTTGAGGACAGTTACGTTACAGAGTTGCGTCTTGATATTCGTAAGATGGATAAGCTACGTGATTACGGAGAAGTTCAACAGGTGCCTGAGAAGCGTCAACAAACCTTGTTCTAATGCACTAAGCGCATTACTTCAGAAGACCAGATAATCTTTCCCGCGGCTGATTGGCAACAATGAGTCGCTTTTTTATATCTACATTCTAGAGATGGTGGGGCAGGAGTGACGTTTAGGCTTTTATATTGGTGCCAAGTGTCGAAATAGTATGGGTTTTGCCACCGGCATTGTAGGTCATGCCCACTTTGCCATGAGTTCGCTGAAGCATGTTATTGAGTTTATTGAAACTCAGCTGTGCGCGACTAAGCGATTCACCATTTACTTTGTTGACTTGTTGACAGTCGAGGACGATCGATTGGATTTGAGCAACAACCTGACTTAGGTGCTCATCTTCAGTAAGTTGATTGACGTGCGGGTGAGAGGCGATTCGCTGATCAGTTGTTCTAAGCTGATCAATGAGTGTCATCTTCTGTTTGGCTATACTCTCAATCTCGGTAGAGACACGCGCAGTTATCGCTTGTGTTTCTTGACGCAAAACAGCAGAAAGTGCCTTAGCATTTTCTAGTTGGAAATTGACGAGATCGACTAATGCTGCCATAAAATACTTACCTTCGGCCTAAGTCAGTTAGCTTTTGCCTTGCAATTCGTTTTCAAACTTAATCATGTTGTCGGCCAATTTTTCAGGATCGACTTTGTATGAACCGTTTGTGATTGCTTCTTTGATTGCCGCCACTTTGGCACTGTCATAGGCCGGAGAAGCTGCCATATCTTTTTGGAGTTTGCTAACGGCTTTGCTTTGCTGGCTGAGTGATACAGCGTCTTGTTGTGCGGGTGCTTTTTTCGATTCAGTCGTGCTGGTAGCATTGGAATCGTTACGCGCAGGTGCACGACTTGTCGTCGTCATCATTTGCCCTGAACGTATATTATCTATACCTGCCATGTTTAACCTTTGCCTTGTATCGTAATACTGGTATCCAGACTATCGACCAGTGCAAAAATAACTTTAGTCATTTTTTGCATTTTTATTGATCAGTTTAAACACGCTACCAGTGGGTGTTAAAAATTAACAGTGATTTCCGCAATGCCAGTCACTATGCCTTCTATTATACGCTGTGACTTATCATTTTTCACTCTTACTTGATCGCCTGCCGCACCATCTTGCAATGCTGTGCCTTGCGTGGTGATTGTCATGCCAGAATTCACCGCTTTAATTGTGACCTTTTCATTCCGGCAAACGACACAGACATCATTACGCTCAACAACATCACCTAAGCGAACGTTGCGTTTTAGCTTTGCGCCAACCACTTGATCGTAGTTAGAAAAGCCATCTTTGCGAAAGCGCTGAAGCTCGATCATGGAAGTGGTGACATCCGACGCGCTGACGATTTCTCCTCTCCCTAGTGTTCGTGTTGCGACGATCATTGGTACCGATACCGAGATCCGTACAGGCACATAGACTTTCCAGTCATCCGGTGGACATTCCACTAGAACATTGATGTTGCTTCGAGTACTGCTGGTGGAAGAAGCTGACGTATCCAGGGGCAATGGGCAATCCGTTGCTTTTATTCTCGAGTCGATATCTGCCGCATTAACAGATAGCTCGCCACCATCAGGCTGATCAACTGTAGCAAGAATATGTTGTTCTGCTGCCGTTTTTATTTGCTCGATCTGATTATCTGAAGCTGAATGAACAAAAAAGCTAAACATACTGAGCAAAATGCCGATAGACTTAGCGTACTTTGTAATTAGCGCTCTACATATTGTCATAGTCAATGGTGTCGAAGTGAAAGTGAAATACGCCATACTGTCTCCCTGGTATCGTGCTTGCCAGTGGTAGAGTATCATTTAAAAACAAAAAGTTTGAGATGGAGATGAGCATATGACGGGGATTCTTGACTCGGTGAATCAGCGTACGCAACTCGTCGGTCAGAACCGATTGGAATTATTGACCTTTCGACTGATGGGCCGACAGCGCTACGGCATTAACGTATTCAAAGTGAAAGAAGTACTGCAGTGCCCTAAGCTGACTTCAATGCCAAATCTACACCCGCTGGTAAAAGGTATCGCTCATATCCGCGGCCATACCGTGTCCGTTATTGATTTGAGCCTGGCAATTGGTGGCCGCCCAACCACTGATCTGGATAAATGTTTTGTTGTTATCGCAGAATTTAACCGTACGATCCAAGCATTTTTGGTATCATCGGTTGAGCGTATTATCAATATGCATTGGGAAGCGATTTTGCCGCCGCCAGACGGTGCGGGTAAAGCGCACTACTTGACCGCAGTGACGAACATCGACAACGAGCTGGTTGAAATCCTTGACGTTGAAAAAATCCTGGCGGAGATTGCGCCGGTTGATGAAACGATGGATTCCGCTATCGGTGAAGAAATCGCGCAAGCAGAACAAGAAAAGCCTATTGTACGACGTATATTGATTGCCGATGACTCGACTGTCGCGCGTAAACAGGTAGAGCGTGCGATTACATCAATCGGTTTCGAGGTCGTATCTGTCAAAGATGGCAAAGAAGCGTACAATAAGTTGATTGAAATGGCTCAAGAAGGCAATATCTACGATCAAATTTCGTTGGTTATTTCCGATATTGAAATGCCAGAAATGGACGGCTATACCTTAACGGCTGAAATTCGCAGACATGCCGATTTGAAAGACCTTTATGTTATCCTCCATTCTTCATTAAGTGGTGTATTCAACCAGGCTATGGTTGAGCGTGTAGGTGCCAATACCTTCATTGCGAAATTTAACCCAGATGAATTGGGTAACGCGGTTAAATCTGCATTAACACAATAAAAGAGACATTAATGACTGCTATTACAATCAGTGATCAAGAGTATCGTGACTTTAGCCGTTTTCTAGAATCGCAATGTGGCATCGTGTTAGGTGATAGCAAGCAATACCTTGTGCGTAGCCGACTGAGTCCTTTAGTGACGAAGTTTAAGCTCGCATCGTTATCAGATTTGCTACGTGATGTTGTTACAGGGCGCAATCGTGAATTACGAGTGGCCGCTGTGGACGCGATGACGACTAATGAAACCTTGTGGTTTCGAGATACTTATCCGTTCACAGTTTTAGCTGACAAATTATTGCCAGAAGTAGCGGCAAGCAAGCGCCCAATCAAGATCTGGTCTGCAGCCAGTTCATCGGGCCAAGAGCCGTATTCTATTGCAATGACGATTCTGGAAACGCAACAGCGCAAGCCGGGTTTGTTACCAAACGTGTCTATTACAGCAACAGACATTTCAGCAAGTATGCTCGAAATGTGTCGTGCAGGTGTGTATGACAATTTGGCTCTAGGGCGCGGACTTTCACCAGAACGTCGCCGCACCTTCTTTGAGGATGCGGACGGTGGCCGTATGAAAGTCAAAGACAACGTCAAACGTTTGGTGAACTTTCGTCCACAAAACTTGATGGACAGTTATGCACTGATGGGTAAGTTCGACATTATTTTTTGTCGCAACGTGCTGATTTACTTCTCACCGGAAATGAAATCAAAAGTGCTTAACCAAATGGCGAGCAGCTTAAACCCAGGTGGTTATCTGCTGTTAGGGGCATCAGAGTCGCTAACTGGTCTGACTGATAAATTTGAAATGGTGCGCTGTAATCCGGGTATCATTTACAAGCTTAAATAGCGGTATCTCTTCATTGATAAAAAGCCTGACCTCGTGTCAGGCTTTTTTTGTTTGCTGGTTTCCTGCCTTCGAGTGTTTCCACGTTTTCACTTGCTAAATTGAAGCGCGATTTTGCCTTGTTCCCTCATCACGGTGTATCTTTATTAAGTGAACAAAGTGAAACGACATGACATTCCAGTCACTTTGGCTCACTTATTGCTATTCCAATGGGTGATAGCTATTAAGTAGATAGAGCGCTTTATGTTTTTGGCATGCTAATTGCTTTTTGGTTATCAATCACGGTCAGTTCTTAATTGTAGAGGCAAACATGGCTATATCTTTTGACAATGCACTAGGCATCCACCAGCACACGGTGGGCGTACGTGAGCGCAATGCTGAGGTGATTTCCACCAACATTGCACAAGCCAACACGCCTGGTTACAAAGCAAGAGGTTTAGACTTTGCGAAGGAATTGCAAGCGGCAACATCTGGGGCAAGCATTGGTCTTAGTCGTACGGATGGTCGGCATATTCCTGCCACTACAACGTTGGTCGGGGACAAGCTATATCGTCTTCCTACGCAACCTGATACGGGTGATGGCAACACGGTTGATTTGGATTTAGAGCGTAACTTGTTTATGCAAAACCAAATCAGACACCAAGCATCACTCGACTTTCTAGGCAGCAAATTCAAGAACTTAACCAAAGCAATCAAAGGGGAATAATTTAGATGAGCTTATTTAACGTTTTCAATGTGACAGGTTCCGCAATGAGCGCTGAATCCGTTCGTCTGAACACTACCTCAAGCAACTTGGCGAACGCCGACAGTGTCAGCAGCTCTGCGAAAGACACTTATAAAGCGCGCCATGCTGTGTTTGGAGCTGAGTTAAGTAACGCCATGCGTGGCGGTGATACGGTGCCAGTGAAAGTGATGGGCATTGTAGAAAGCGATAAACCGCTGAGTGCGGAGTACAACCCAGACCATCCCCTTGCAAACGAAGAAGGCTACATCTACAAGCCGAACGTGAATGTAATGGAAGAAATGGCGAACATGATTTCAGCTTCTCGCGCATACCAAACCAATGTGCAAGTAGCTGATTCTAGTAAACAAATGCTGCTGCGTACGCTGCAGATGGGTCAATAAGGATAAGGAGGTAGCGTATGGCCGGAATTAACAACGTTGGTCAAAGCGGCTTGTCCTATATCGACCAGCTTAAAAGTCTACAAGAGAGTAACAAGAAGACGGAAGAGAGCACGGGTAAGCAGGACCTAAAGCAGGAAGACTTCTTATCATTGCTCACGAAGCAATTGTCTCAACAGGACCCTTTTAAGCCGGTAAGTAATGACCAGATGATTGCGCAAATGGCTTCATTTGCGACCGTTGATGGCATTGGCAAGATGAACACTCAGTTTGAGAGTTTGAATTCGTCAATGACATCAAACCAAGCGTTACAAGCTTCCTCTTTGGTAGGACGTGACGTATTGGTCCCAGGAGCGGCAGGTGTGAAGCAGGACGACGCGCCAATGGCGGCAATGGTTAAGCTTTCACAATCTATCGATAATCTGTTTGTTCGTGTAGAGGATGAAGCTGGCCAACTGGTTCGTACTTTTGAGGTAGGAGCGAAACCAGCCGGCGACACGCGTGTGCTTTGGGACGGTAAAGATGAAAGCGGAAATCCACTGCCTGCTGGCAAATACAAAGTGAAAGTGTCTGGCTTAGTTGAAGGGGAGTCGCAAGAGTTCCCAGTATCGACATACGCCAACGTAAACAGCGTATTGCTCGGCAAAGGTGACGGAAACGTATTACTCAATCTGGCTGGTTTTGAATCGCCAGTTCGACTTGCAGAAGTATTGGAAGTTGGCAAAGCGTAGTCATAGCTCGCTAGATTAGGAGATTTTGGAATGTCATATGTATCTTTAAGCGGTTTGTCCGCCGCCCAACTGGATTTGAACACCACCAGTAACAACATTGCGAACGCCAACACGTACGGCTTTAAAGAGTCCCGTGCTGAGTTTGCTGATGTTTACTCTAACTCTTTATTTACTAACGCAAAAACCACACCGGGTGGTGGTGCGCAAGCAAGCCAAGTGGCGCAGCAGTTCCATGAAGGCTCAAGCATTTACACCAACAACCCAATGGATCTGCGTGTTTCGGGTACAGGTTTCTTCGCCGTGGCGAAGGAGCGTCTGACTCCACAACAGAATGAACTGACACGTAATGGTGCATTCCATTTAAATAAAGAAAACTACATGGTGACCGCGAACGATGAGTTCTTATTAGGTTACCAAGTGGATCCAAGCTCTGGTGAGGTTTCTTCATACGAGCCACAACCTATCAATATTCCTGCTGAATTTGGTAAGCCAAAGCAAACAGCAAACATTGAAGTGGGCGTGAACTTGCCAGCTAACGGCGATTTGAAAGATCCAACTCAGTTTGATTTTTCAGACCCAGATACATACAACCGTTCAACCTCTTCGACTATTTATGACTCGATGGGTCAGTCTTACAAGCTAACGACGTACTACTTGAAAGATCAGACTCAGCCAAACACGTGGAACACTTACTACACCGTGACAGATAAAGAAGGTGAAAAGCCTTTAAACGTTGCGGCAGGTGATGCACAAACGCCAACAGGCCATGTGGGGCATACCATGAAGTTCAACAACGATGGTACGTTGGCGAGCTTGAACAATGGTCAGCCAATTACGTCTGTGGCACTGGGCGATCCGGCGACGAACACGACACCAGTCGATATGAATGGTGCCGATCCTGCGCAGACGCTTAACTTCGGTTTAGGCTCGGCAACACAGTTTGCTGCTCCGTTCGAACTGACTAAGTTCGATGAAGACGGTGCAACAACGGGCTTCCTAACCAAGGTTGACTTCGATGAAAACGGCAGCGTAATGGGGACTTACTCAAACGGTGAAAACGTCACATTGGGTCGTGTCGCGCTAGTACGTGTTCCAAACGAGCAAGGTCTGGATAAGAAGGGCGGTACGCAATGGGATTCAACTCAGTTCTCTGGTGACAAGATTTGGGGTGAATCTAACAAAGGCTCTTTCGGCACCATCAACAACGGTATGCTGGAACAGTCAAACATTGATATGACGCAGGAGCTGGTGGACCTGATTTCTGCTCAGCGTAACTTCCAAGCAAACTCACGTTCGCTAGAAGTGCACAACCAGCTACAACAAAATATCCTGCAGATCCGATAATCTGCATCATCAAGTTAGGCGAGCTTTCGCCACTTGGCTTGATAACATCATGACATTCATCTGATGCTTAGCCTGAAAATACCTCAGTTCAGGTTAAGCATGCTTTGATCTCTGATTTGCCGCCGTTGCCGCCATGTGGATCAAAACCTTGCCCCTTGTTGCAGTTTTCTGCCACTGAAACCCCTCTTAATCTTTTGTTTCTTATTTAAGTGTTTGATAAATAAGCTCATTTTGTGTTGGCATAACTATTGCTTTTACTCCGTGTACAGAGAAGTTTTTGGAGTAATTTATGGATCGCGCACTGTTTCTCGCAATGAGTGGGGCCAAGCAAAATATGCAGGCACTACAATTGCGTGCTAATAACTTGGCTAACGTAAGCACGACAGGGTTTCGTGCGGATTTAGCACAGGCTCGCTCAATGCAGGCTTATGGTGAAGGCCATCCTTCACGTGTGTTCAGCATGACAGAGCGTCCAGGGCATAACTTTGCTCAAGGTAGTGTGATTACAACAGGGCGTGATCTGGATGTGACTATTGAAGGCAGCGGCTGGATATCGGTACTCGATCACACGGGTAAAGAAGGGTTGACCCGTAACGGTAACCTAAAAGTCGATCAAAATGGCATGCTTACTAACGCAAGTGGCCATTTGGTGCTGGGTGAAAACGATGCGCCGATTACTTTGCCTATTCCTCTCTCCAAAATTGAAATCGGTCGTGATGGCACCATCTCTGTGCTTCCTCAAGGTGCCCCGGCGGAAGAATTCCAAGCGGTTGATCGCATTAAGCTTGTTAAGCCTAATGATCAAAGCTTATTTAAAGACACCAATGGCTTATTTCGCCATAAAACTCCAAACCAACCTTACGAAGCAGACGCTACTGTTAGCCTCCAGACAGGAGCGATTGAAGGCAGTAACGTGAATGCCGTAGGTGAAATGACCGCATTGATTGACTTACAGCGTCAGTTTGAAATGCAAGTCAAGATGATGAGCACTGCTGAAGAGATGGATAAATCTTCAGATTCACTGCTTCGTATGAGTTAACAGAGTTAGAGGTTCACTATGCATCCAGCACTATGGGTAAGTAAAACAGGTCTAGACGCCCAACAAACCAACATTGCCACGATTTCGAACAACTTGGCGAACGCCTCTACTGTGGGCTACAAAAAGAGCCGTGCGGTATTCGAAGATTTGTTCTATCAGAACATCAACCAGCCTGGCGGCCAATCATCTCAGAACACTGAGCTTCCGAGTGGCTTGATGCTAGGTGCGGGTTCTAAAGTGGTTGCGACGCAAAAAGTGCACACGCATGGTAATGCGCAGACAACGACCAACGCACTGGACATGATGGTTGAAGGCGACGGCTTCTTCCAAGTGACGTTGCCGGATGGCAACATCGGTTACACCCGTAACGGTCAGTTCACGTTAAATGGTGAAGGCACGTTAGTCACGTCGGGTTCTGGCTACCCTGTAGAACCTGAAATTGTGATTCCAGAAGATGCGATTTCTATCACTGTCGGTACGGATGGTGAAGTATCGGTTCGCGTCCGTGGTCAGCAAGACAACCAAGTCGTTGGTCAGCTAACCATTACAGACTTTGTTAACCCAGGTGGCCTAGAGCCAATTGGCCAGAACCTTTACTTACCAACGGGTGCCAGTGGCGATCCACAAGAAGGTGTTCCTGGTTTGGACGGTTTGGGTGAAATCCGTCAATCTATGCTGGAAGCGTCTAACGTGAATGTAACGGAAGAGTTGGTCAACATGATCGAAGCCCAGCGCGTTTACGAAATGAACTCAAAAGTGATCTCGTCAGTCGATAAGATGATGAGCTTCGTTAACCAGCAGTTATAACGGTTAAGAGCAAGAATTGAGGAGCTCACGATGAAACGTATTTGTCTACTTGCTTTGATTGCCACGATGTCGGGTTGTGCCATGTTAGAGCCGATTGAAACGGATGAAGTGACACAAGCAACGACGGTGGTTGACGCGGTAGAAGGCGATAAATCGAAAGAAGAGAGCAGCGGTATCGTGGATACACTGCGTGGCAGAAGCGATCCGGTTGCGGGTGATCCTGCATGGGCTCCTATTCATCCGAAAAAGAAACCTGAGCATTATGCTGCTGCAACAGGTTCACTGTTTAGCGCCGAGCACATTACCGATCTTTACGACGATTCCAAGCCACGTGGTATTGGCGACATTATTACCGTGACACTGGATGAGACTACCAGCGCCACGAAAAGCGCCAATGCCGATTTATCGAAAACCAATGAAGCGCAAATGGACCCGCTTCAAGTGGGTGGCGAAGAGCTGCAAATTGGTGGCAAATACAATTTCTCTTATGACTTAAATAACTCAAACTCATTTGCGGGTGACTCTTCTGCTAAGCAGAGTAACAGCATCAGTGGTTACATTACTGTTGAGGTGATTGAAGTTTTGGCAAATGGCAACCTCGTTATCCGTGGAGAAAAATGGATGACGCTTAATACGGGTGATGAGTACATACGTTTAAGCGGCACTATTCGTCCGGATGACATTAGTTTCGACAATACTATTGCATCAAACCGCGTTTCTAACGCAAGAATTCAGTATTCTGGCACCGGTGTACAACAAGATATGCAAGAGCCGGGTTTCTTGGCACGATTCTTTAATGTAGCGCTATAACACGCCGTGCTGACGGCAATTTGACTGCAAGAGATAAGTAAGCATGAAAAAACTCCTTTTAATACTGATGAGCGTTGCTCTGTTTTCTACCGCTGCCCAAGCTGCACGTATCAAAGACGTCGCGCAAGTGGCAGGTGTACGAAGCAACCAACTCGTGGGTTATGGTTTGGTTTCAGGCTTACCTGGCACAGGCGAAGCGAACCCGTTTACGGAGCAAAGTTTCGCCGCTATGCTGCAAAACTTCGGCATTCAGATGCCGCCGGGCACAAAGCCAAAAATTAAAAACGTTGCTGCAGTCATGGTAACGGCAGAGTTGCCGCCTTTCTCTAAACCGGGTCAGCAAGTAGACGTGACAGTCTCTTCCATCGGAAGTGCCAAAAGTTTGCGTGGTGGTACGCTACTGCAAACGTTCCTCAAAGGTCTCGATGGTCAAGTTTACGCGGTTGCTCAAGGTAACTTAGTGGTGAGCGGCTTCAGTGCTGAAGGTGCTGACGGTTCAAAAATCGTAGGTAACAATCCAACCGTTGGTCTTATCTCTAGTGGTGCGACAGTAGAGCGAGAAATTCCAAACCCATTTGGTCGTGGTGATTACATCACGTTCAACTTGCTTGAGTCAGACTTCACAACGGCTCAACGTATGGCGGATGCGGTAAACAACTTCCTTGGCCCACAAATGGCGAGTGCAGTAGACGCGACGTCGGTACGTGTACGTGCCCCTCGTGATGTCAGCCAGCGTGTGGCGTTCTTATCGGCAATTGAAAACCTAGAGTTCGACCCAGCAGATGGCGCAGCCAAAATCATCGTTAACTCTCGCACGGGTACCATCGTAGTTGGTAAACATGTTCGTCTCAAACCTGCTGCGGTAACGCATGGTGGCATGACGGTTGCGATCAAAGAAAACCTGAATGTTAGCCAACCGAACGGCTTTTCTGGTGGGCAAACCGTTGTCGTGCCAGACTCGGATATCGAAGTTAGCGAAGAGCAGGGCAAGATGTTTAAGTTCGAGCCAGGCTTAACGTTGGATGATTTGGTCCGTGCCGTTAACCAAGTCGGCGCAGCGCCGTCGGATTTGATGGCTATCTTGCAAGCATTGAAACAAGCTGGTGCCATTGAAGGCCAGTTGATCATCATTTAATGGTTAGGAGGTAGGTATAATGAACAATCCTAACGACATTGGTTTTATTCATGACATCAGTTCGCTGGATACCCTGCGTCAAAAAGCAGTGAAGGAAGGTAAAGATGGCGAGCAAGAAGCACTGCGTGCAGCAGCTCGTCAGTTCGAATCTATTTTCACCTCCATGATGTTGAAATCCATGCGAGAAGCCAATGAGGGCTTTGAGTCCAACATGATGAACAGCCAGAACGAGAAGTTCTATCGACAAATGCTCGATGAGCAGATGGCGAGTGAGCTCAGTTCGTCTGGTTCAATGGGCTTGGCCGATATGATTGTTAAGCAATTAACGGCTGGACAAGGTAACGACAAGAGTGAAACGGCAATGCGTGATGCGGCAAATAATGCCGTGGAATATCGTCGTGTTGACCCGAAAAAAGCGCGTGAGATTGAACAGCGCTTGATTGAATCTGGTCAGCTATCTCGACCAAGCAATGAACCAACTCGATTCGATTCGCCAGAATCTTTTGTTAACTCGATGAAGCCATACGCGGAGAAAGCCGCTAAAGCCCTAGGTGTCGAGCCATCTCTGCTACTTGCTCAAGCGGCTTTGGAAACGGGGTGGGGACAAAAGGTTGTGAAGAACGCGCGTGGCAGCAGCAACAACTTATTTAACATCAAAGCAGATCGAAGCTGGCGGGGGGACAAAGTGACGACTCAAACTC
Organism: Vibrio sp. Y51_MX_L26; assembly: GCF_024181935.1. Classification (NCBI taxonomy): domain Bacteria; kingdom Pseudomonadati; phylum Pseudomonadota; class Gammaproteobacteria; order Vibrionales; family Vibrionaceae; genus Vibrio; species Vibrio sp. Y51_MX_L26. The sequence continues at coordinate 109,998 of NZ_JAMZAS010000004.1, read as the reverse complement.
TAGAGTTCCACGATAACACGCCAGTGAAAGAGACGGCAGCGTTTCGCGCCTACTCAAATTACGAAGACAGCTTTAATGACTTTGTGCGCTTTTTAAATGACAACCCACGTTACGAGATGGCATTGCAACAGCGAGGGAATTCAGAGTCCTTCATTCGCGGCATCCACAGCGCGGGTTACGCGACTGATCCGAATTACGCAGACAAAGTCCTGCAGGTGAAGCAGAAAATCGAAAGTATGTAATTTACTCTTCGCCAGTTCATGTTGTTTTCGAAGGCTTGCCACTGTGCAAGCCTTTACTTTTTCTGAACATTCACACCTCTATTTTATTTGGCACACCTTTTGCTTTGATGTGTCTAGGTGATCGGTTTTGCCGATTTTATTTCGTTTTTGGGGGCATGTATGGCGTCAGATCTTCTGAATGTAGGTACTCAAAGTGTGCTTACTGCTCAGAGACAATTAAACACCACTGGTCATAACATTTCTAATGTTAATACAGAGGGTTATAGCCGCCAGTCTGTTATCCAAGGTACGAATGATCCGCGCATGTTTGGTGGTTCTACCTACGGCATGGGTGTGCATGTGGAAAATGTTCGCCGCTCGTGGGATCAGTTTGCCGTGAATGAACTGAACTTGTCGTCAACCAACAATGCCAACAAAACGGATACCCAAGACAATCTTGATATGCTCTCTAGCATGTTGAGCTCAGTTGCATCGAAGAAAATTCCAGAGAACTTGAACGAGTGGTTCGATGCGGTCAAAACCATGGCAGATACCCCGAACGATTTGGGGGCACGGAAAGTGGTATTGGAAAAGGCGAAAATCTTCTCTGATACATTAAATGACTTCCATGAAACCGTGCGATTGCAATCTGATGTGACCAATAAAAAATTGGATATGGGCATTGAACGCGTGAACCAACTTGCCTTGGAAATCCGCGATGTGCATCGGTTAATGATGCGCACACCCGGTCCACATAATGATTTGATGGACCAGCATGAAAAGCTGGTTACTGAGTTATCTGAGTACACCAAAGTTACCGTAACCCCACGCAAAAATGCGGAAGGGTTTAATGTTCACATTGGCAATGGACACACGCTAGTTTCTGGCACGGAAGCAAGCCAGCTCAAAATGATTGACGGCTATCCTGATGTTCACCAAAGACGATTAGCGATGGTGGAAGGAGATGGCATTAAAGCGATCAAGTCTGACGACATGGATGGCAAAATCGGTGCCTTGCTTGAAATGCGCGACAAACACATTCCGCAACTTCAGGATGAAATGGGCCGCTTAGCGACGGGATTTTCCTACAAAATTAATCAGCTGCAATCTCAAGGTCTGGATCTTAACGGTAAGATAGGTAAAGACGTATTTACCGACGTGAACTCTGAGCTGGTGGCAAAATCTCGAGTTTTTGCTGCGCCTGACTCTCAAGCTGATGTTGCGGTTTACATTGATGATATCTCAGCGATCAAAGGTGGTGAATATTCGCTACGTTATGATGGCGACCAGTATAGCGTAACAACACCGAAAGGTGAGCAAATGTCGTTGAACATTGATCAATCGGATTCTTCGTTTGTTCTGGATGGTATGAAAGTGCAAATTGGTGAAGGTCTTGCCGCTGGTGAGCGCGTATTGTTGCGCCCAACACGAAGTGGCGCAGCCATCATCAAGATGGAAACCAATGATGCAAAAGCCATTGCCGCGCAAAGTTATGAAGCTTCAACCACTTTTGCTCAAGGTAACGCCAAGTTCAAAATTCGTGAGGCGGGGGATGTCAAAGAGTTTGAGGTCACCGTACAACCAGCCGACGAGAAACATGATAAGCCATGGTTAAAGATCACGGACAACAAAGGCAATTTGCTATCGGACAAATACTCATACCCGCTAGACAAAGATAACCCGATGATTGAAATCTCAGTGCCGAAAAGTCATCCGCTGTATAAAAATGGCGATGCGACTGTATTTGAGCTGAGCGAAGGTGCGCTGATGAATGACAAGTTCACCGCGAACTTGGTGCCTTCGGAAGGTGGTAATGGCAACTTGAGAAAAATGCAGAAGATCCAAACAGACAAGATGATGGACGGAAAATCCAGTACTTTGATTGATGTTTATCACAACCTCAATACCGAAGTCGGATTGAAATCTTCTACAGCAAACCGATTAGCCTCTGTCGCTCGCTTAGAGCATGAAGCGGCACAAGAGCGCGTTGCTTCTATCTCTGGCGTTAACCTTGATGAAGAAGCGGCCAACATGATGAAGTTTCAACAAGCGTACATGGCTTCATCACGTGTGATGCAAGCGGCGAATGACACCTTCAATACCATTTTACAACTGAGGTAAGGAGAAGAGATAAGTGCTAACCCGAATTTCTAGTTTCCATAACTATCAGTCCGTGCAAAATGATTTGCGTCGTCAAGAGAATAAGGTTCACCATAACCAAGAGCAACTTGCTTCAGGAAAAAAGTTACTGAAACCTAGCGACGATCCCCTTGCGTCGCATTACATTCAAAATATTAGTCAGCAACAAGAACAGCTACAACAATATCTTAGCTCGATAGTGTTGGTGCGTAATCGTCTAGAAAACCACGAAGTTAATATCGCCAATGCGGAGAATTTTGCCGACGAGTCGAAGCGCTTAACGATGGAGATGATTAACGGTGCCTTTTCTGCGGAAGACCGACAAGCAAAGAAGCGTGAGTTAGAAGAGATTGCGAACAACTTCCTTAACTTAGTGAACTCGCAAGATGAATCTGGTAACTACGTGTTTGCTGGCACTAAGCCAAAAAGCCAACCATTCTATCGCGATAAAGACGGTAGTGTTCAGTACGCTGGAGACGATTACCAGCGCAAAATGAAAGTCTCCAGCATGCTTGAGATGCCAATGAACGATCCTGGCAGCAAGCTGTTTATGGAGATACCAAACCCATTTGGCGATTATCAGCCGAATTACGATCTACAAAACGGTTCTGAGTTGCTATTAAACAGAGCCACTAACGTTGATACGAAGGATGATGCGGCGTATCGCGTGACATTTGTCGATATGAACAACGGCAAATTTGGTTACCAACTAGAGCGTAACGGTAAAGTCGTGGATGCCGATGAGTTTTCTCCAGAAAAAGGCATTGAGTACAAAGGCCTGAAAGTGCACGTAAAAGGTCAAATTACGCCTGGCGATAGCATCGAGATCGAAAAGCGGGCAGAGTTCAGCATTTTCGATACCTTCAAGGATGCAATGGCGTGGTCAGATAAATCGGTGTCGGATACGTCGGCGACCGCCAAATTGCACCAAATGACAGAAGAATTTCACGCTGCTTTTATCCATTTGAATAAAGCGCGTACTGATGCTGGCGCTCGATTGAGCACGCTCGATATCCAAGAGCAAAACCACGAAGACTTTAATTTGTCTCTGGCGAAAGCGAAGAGCAACTTTGAGGATTTGGATTACTCTAAAGCCGTTATCGAGTTCAGTGAAAACTCGCGAGCGTTACAGGCATCGCAACAAGCATTCGGTAAGACCAAAGAGCTAACTCTGTTTAACTATATTTAGTCTGACTTAAGACACACTGTCTGATTTTTGATGCCTTATGTGCAAAGCCTTAAGTGCGATAAATCGACGTAAATTAAGAGTCATGCTATGCGGCACGATTTTACCCAAAGCGGCAATGACGCGAGAGGCAAGTCGGGCGGCAACAAAGTAGCGGTCAATATCTATGAAGCAAGATGAGCCTCATTATCCGGAAATGGTTTAGTGATAACGCTAACTTATTGTTTATGTGCTTCTTTTAAAAGCGGTGAAATAAATTTTATAAGTTGGCACACAAATTGTATTGAAAATATCAGAACAGCTTTAGAGATTCTAAACCCTGCGTTTAAGGCAGATTTAGCAAGTAATTTTTACGGTCAGTGCTTATCCAAATGAGAGTAAAGCTGGCCGCTTCGCAAAAGCTTGCGAACTCAAAAGGAGAGCAAAATGGCTGTAACAGTTAGTACTAACGTCTCCGCGATGACCGCGCAGCGTTACCTAAACAAAGCGACTGACGAATTAAATACGTCGATGGAGCGCTTATCTTCAGGACATAAGATTAACAGTGCAAAAGATGATGCGGCAGGTCTACAGATCTCTAACCGCTTAACCGCACAGTCTCGTGGTCTAGATGTCGCAATGCGTAACGCGAACGATGGTATCTCGATTGCCCAAACCGCTGAAGGTGCGATGAATGAGGCAACGTCAGTAATGCAACGTATGCGTGACCTGGCGATTCAATCATCGAACGGTACTAACTCTCCGGCTGAGCGTCAGGCGATCAACGAAGAGTCAATGGCATTGATTGACGAGCTAAACCGTATCGCAGAAACCACGTCATTCGGTGGCCGTCGTCTATTGAACGGCTCATTCGGTGAAGCGGCATTCCAGATTGGTGCGAGCTCAGGTGAAGCAATGATTATGGGGCTAACCAGCATTCGTGCGGACGATACTCGCATGGGCGGTGTGACCTTCTTATCGGAAAACGGTAAAGATAAAGATTGGGGCGTTGACCCTGCTAAATCGGACCTAAAAATCACTTTGCCAGGTATGGGTGAAGACGAAGACGGCAATGTCGATGATCTAGAAATCAACATTAATGCAAAAGCAGGTGACGACATCGAAGAGCTTGCTACGTACATTAATGGTCAGTCTGATATGATCAACGCGTCTGTAAGTGAAGATGGCAAGTTACAAGTTTTTGTTGCACATCCAAACGTTCAGGGTGAGATTTCAATTTCGGGTGGATTGGCGTCTGAGCTTGGTTTGAGCGATGAACCTCTTAGAACATCAGTACAAGATATTGATATGACAACCGTACAAGGTTCTCAAAACGCTATCTCTGTGCTGGATTCGGCACTGAAATACGTGGATTCACAACGTGCGGATCTGGGTGCGAAGCAAAACCGTCTGAGTCACAGCATCAACAACTTGGCAAACATCCAAGAAAACGTTGACGCGTCGAACAGCCGAATTAAAGACACGGACTTTGCGAAAGAAACCACGCAAATGACCAAAGCACAAATTTTGCAACAAGCAGGTACATCGATTCTTGCTCAAGCGAAACAGTTGCCAAACTCTGCAATGTCACTATTGCAGTAGTTTACTTAGCCTGTACTCAATACATTCAGACGTGGATGGGAATGCAGGCTTTTGGCAAGCAACTTTATAATAGAATGAGCGGCTCTCTCATCTCTCACCTGCCAATCATTTTCAATGTAAAGTTGCACTCGGTATGCCGGAAATGTGTTCATTTCTCTTGATCTCCACATAGGCTCTGGCGACCAACCTAGCCCCAGTTCTCTCAAAGGAAAAGGGGCTTTTTCTTTTCTAATTCTCACGTCTATCGTCTGCGAACTTACCTTCAATTGTTTCCTTTTGCTGGTTTTCTATACAATTTGGCCCGCTCGGCTCGATTTGTGGAAACTTGAGCACTTTTTCTTACTTTTCTTCAATTTTTTTAGCCAAATCTCGCAATGTTATTTTTTTAAATTTTTTTCTAAAGCTTCTGAATTTGGTGTCGTTAATAGGGGTAACTTTGAGAGAACTACTTGGTTTTCCGAGACGTCGGAAACCGCTATACCGGAAAATCAATTGGAGAAATCACCATGGCAGTGAATGTAAACACTAACGTATCAGCGATGACCGCCCAGCGTTACCTAAACAACGCAAACTCAGCTCAACAAACTTCTATGGAGCGTTTGTCTTCGGGTTTCAAAATCAACAGCGCAAAAGATGACGCTGCGGGTCTACAAATTTCGAACCGTTTGAACGTACAAAGCCGTGGTTTGGATGTGGCGGTTCGCAACGCGAACGACGGTATCTCAATTGCACAAACCGCTGAAGGTGCAATGAACGAGACCACTAACATTCTTCAACGTATGCGTGACTTGTCTCTACAATCAGCAAACGGCTCAAACTCGAAATCAGAGCGTGTGGCGATTCAAGAAGAAGTGACCGCGTTAAACGACGAACTAAACCGTATCGCAGAAACTACTTCTTTCGGTGGTAACAAGCTACTAAACGGCACACACGGTGCGAAATCGTTCCAAATCGGTGCGGATAACGGTGAAGCCGTGATGCTTGAGCTCAAAGACATGCGTTCAGACAACAAAATGATGGGCGGTGTAAGCTACCAAGCTGAAAGTGGTAAAGGTAAAGACTGGAACGTTGCTGAAGGTAAGAACGACCTAAAAATCAACCTAACGGACAGCTATGGCCAAGAGCAAGAAATCAACATCAGCGCAAAAGCGGGTGATGATATCGAAGAGCTTGCGACTTACATTAACGGTCAAACTGACCTAGTGAAAGCCTCAGTGGACCAAGACGGTAAACTGCAAATCTTTGCTGGCAACAACAAAGTCGAAGGCGAAGTCGAGTTTTCAGGCGGCCTATCTGGCGAGCTAGGTTTGGGCGAAGGTAAAAAAGTAACGGTAGATACTATCGACGTAACCTCAGTTGGTGGCGCACAAGAATCTGTGGCTATCATCGATGCGGCACTGAAATACGTAGACAGCCACCGCGCAGAGCTGGGTGCATTCCAGAACCGTTTCAACCATGCAATCAGTAACTTGGATAACATCAACGAGAACGTGAACGCGTCGAAGAGCCGTATCAAAGATACTGACTTCGCGAAAGAAACGACTCAAATGACCAAGTCACAAATTCTATCGCAAGCGTCAAGCTCAATCCTTGCGCAAGCGAAACAAGCGCCAAACTCAGCACTAAGTCTGCTAGGTTAATCACCTTAATAAGACAAGATACAAAAGCCAGGCTTATCCCTGGCTTTTTTGCTTATCGGCTATAACGATTTAGATGCGTCCCAACAGGATGTTCGACAAGGCACTCATATCGATTAGATGGTCTCTTTAAATACCAATGTTGCCGCGATGGTGGCGCAGAGACACTTGAGTCAAGCGGCAGCGCAAAACGTCGAGTCACAACGCAACCTAACTTCTGGTTTTCGAATTAATTCGGCGAGTGATGATGCGGCAGGTTTACAGATATCCAATACTCTCCATGTGCAAACGAGAGGGCTTGATGTCGCCTTAAGAAATGCGCACGATGCTTATTCGGTAGCGCAAACCGCGGAAGGCGCGTTACATGAGAGCAGTGATATTTTGCAACGGTTACGCTCTCTAGGGCTTCAAGCAGCAAACGGTAGTAACGATACCAGTGACCGACAAAGCATCCAGTACGAGGTCGTAGCGCTGCAGGATGAGCTTGATCGTGTCGCGATCACAACGACATTTGCGGATAAAAACCTGTTTGATGGATCTTACGGTTCACAAAGTTTCCATATTGGCGCGAACGCTAACTCAATCTCTTTGACGTTACGTAATATGCGTAGCCATATCCCAGAGATGGGAGGGCAGCATTATGTTGGTGATGCGGTCGATAAAGATTGGCGAGTCACTAAAGATAACCAAACTCTAAAAGTCGAATACCAAGACAGTAAAGGGCAAACCCAAACGGAATCCATTGGGCTCAAATTGGGTGATCGCATAGAACAGGTCGCCACTTACATCAATGCTCAACAATCGGTAGTGAGTGCCTCAGTAACGGAAAATAATGAGCTGCAATTCTTTGCCTCTACGATGATTGCGCCAGAGGGCGTGCATCTAGAAGGCAGTTTAGCGGATGAGCTTGATATAAGCACCGGTCAATCAGTCACAATGGATGACATCGATATGTCGACGGCTGGTAAGGCGCAGTTTTCAATTGGGGTGATTGATGCAGCAATTAAGTACGTTGATTCGCACCGAAGTGAAATTGGCAGCTTTCAGAACCGTGTAAATGGTTCGGTGTATAACTTAAATACCGTGAATCGGAGTGTTACAGAATCCAAGAGTCGAATAAGAGATACAGATTTTGCAAGAGAATCTACGGAAATGGTGCGTTCTCAAGTGCTCCAAGATGCGACAACTGCGTTATTGGCTCAGGCAAAACAAAGGCCGAGTTCGGCACTTGGTCTACTCAGTTGAATCTGGTAAGAAAGCATAAACTTCAGGTAATAAAAAACGCTGCCAATGGCAGCGTTTTTTCGTGTCCGGCTAAGTAAAAATTACTTAGTTACACGTAGAACTGGAGTTTCACCAACAGTCACAGAACCAGAAAGCTTGTTCAGCTCTTTGATTTCGTCCATGTTAGAGATAACAACTGGAGTTAGCGTTGACTTCGCTTTCTCTTCTAGAAGAGCTAGATCGAATTCAATAACAGTGTCGCCAGCTTTAACAGTTTGACCTTCTTCAGCGATACGCGTGAAGCCTTCGCCTTTTAGTTCAACTGTGTCGATACCGAAGTGAACGAAAAGCTCAACACCGTCGTCAGACTCGATAGAGAATGCGTGGTTAGTTTCGAAGATCTTACCGATAGTACCGTTTACAGGAGCTACCATTTTGTTGCCTGCTGGCTTGATAGCAATACCGTCACCAACGATTTTCTCAGCGAAAACAACATCTGGCACGTCTTCGATGTTTACAATCTCACCAGAAAGTGGCGCGATGATTTCGATAGCACCAGCGTCAGCGCTGTCATCAGATACAAGCTTCTTAAGTTTGTCAAACAGACCCATTGTGTCATGCTCCTAAGGTTTGGTTTTATTCTGTCGAATTATAGTATACCAATATAGCGCATTAGACGACTTTTTTCGCCGTCTAATGGCCATTAAGTATTGAATTACTTGGTACTACCGATTACTGAGCTTTCTCAGCAATAAACTTTTCTACCACTGCTTCGATTTCTGCAGCTGTTGGTAGAGAAAGGGCTTCTTCAGCCATTGCTTTCACTTCTGCGAAGTTAGAGTTACGAACTACTTTCTTCACTTTAGGGATTGAAATGCCGCTCATTGAGAACTCGTCCAGACCCATACCTAGAAGTAGAAGCGTTGCACGCTCGTCACCTGCAAGTTCACCACACATACCAGTCCATTTTCCTTCTGCGTGAGAAGCGTCGATAACTTGCTTGATCACGGTTAGTACTGCTGGTGATAGTGGGTTGTAAAGATGAGAGATCATCTCGTTACCACGGTCTACCGCTAGCGTGTACTGAGTTAGGTCGTTTGTACCGATAGAGAAGAAAGATACTTCTTTCGCTAAGTGGTGTGCGATCGCTGCAGCAGCAGGAGTTTCAACCATAACACCGATTTCGATGTTTTCGTCGAATGCGTGGCCTTCAGCGCGTAGCTCTTCTTTGTACTCTTCGATCGCTTTCTTAAGCTCACGGATTTCTTCAACAGAGATGATCATTGGGAACATGATACGCAGTTTACCGTGTGCAGACGCACGTAGGATACCACGTAGCTGATCACGAAGGATTTCACGACGATCCAGGCTGATACGTACAGCACGCCAGCCTAGGAATGGGTTCATCTCTTTTGGAAGATCCATGTATGGGAGATCTTTATCGCCGCCGATATCCATAGTACGGATGATCACAGCTTGACCGTTCATTGCTTCCGCAACTTCTTTGTACGCTTGGTACTGTTCTTCTTCAGTTGGAAGTGCAGTACGGTCCATAAATAGGAATTCAGTACGGTACAGACCAACACCTTCACCGCCGTTACGGAGGATACCGTCACAGTCTTTCACTGTACCGATGTTACCGCAAACTTCTACACGGTGACCGTCAGTCGTTTCTGCGTGTAGGTCTTTCAGTTTCGCTAGCTCTTCTTTTTCAGCTAGGAATGCCGCTTTAACCGCTTTTGCTTCTTCTAGCTCAGCTTCTGATGGGTTAACAACAATCTTGTTGTTCATCGCGTCAAGAATCAGCATATCGCCATTCTTAACTTTTTTCGTGATGTCGTTAGTGCCAACGATAGCTGGAAGCTCAAGAGAGCGAGCCATGATTGAAGTGTGAGATGTACGACCGCCGATATCACAAGCAAAACCAAGTACGTAGTCTAGGTTAATTTGTGCCGTTTCAGATGGCGTTAGATCGTAAGCAACTAGGATAACTTCTTCATTGATGTCGCTAAGCGAAACAATGTTGATACCCAGTGCGTTTTTCACAAAACGAGAACCGATATCGCGGATGTCAGTTGCACGTTCTTTTAGGTATTCGTCATCTAGTGACTCAAGAGCACATGCTTGCTCTTCGATAACTGAGTGGATAGCGTGATCCGCAGTCATCTTGTCGTTTTTGATAAGTGCTAGGATCTCTTCTTCTAGCTCTTCGTCTTCAAGAAGCATGATGTGACCTTCAAAGATCGCTTCTTTTTCTTCACCAAACGTTTCAAGCGCTTTTTGCTTGATTGTTTCTAGCTGAGCTGCAGATTTGTTACGAGCGTCGAAGAAACGCTGAACTTCAGCTTCTACTTGATCGTCAGAAATAGTGTTTGTGTTTAGGACAATTTCATCTTCTTGAAGTAGTAGTGCTTTACCGATTGCAATACCAGGAGATGCTAGGATGCCTGAAATCATAGCCTTACCTTAAGTTTGGTCAACTTTATAAAACGGGAGAATAATGGGTGCGCTAACGAATAGTTTTAGCTTAGTTTTGAGCCTATTTCCAACGAAGCCATTTTGCTTTCACAAAATGGCTTCTGGAGTAGGAGACCGGATTAGTGTAGTTGGTCCATTAGAGCAACTAGGTGGTCAACTGCTTGCTGAGCTTGTGGGCCTTCAGCAGAAATAGTTACTTGAGTACCTTTTACTAGGCCTAGTGTTTGTAGTTTGAATAGGCTCTTAGCGCTAGCGCTTTTACCGTTAGAAGTCACAGTGATGTCTGCGTCGAATGCTTTTGCTTCTTTAACAAACTGTGCAGCTGGACGAGTGTGAAGGCCGTTTTCTGCTGTGATTTCTACTTGCTTCTCGTACATGTGATATACCCCAATAAATGTATTTTTTTGTTAGTTTGTGACTAGATTTTAGCTTAACTGCTTTACATCTTGTGCGCTAGCACGGGAAGAGTTCAAAGCGCGTCAGTTCTGATACTAGTCAAAAGTTTGGTAACTACGCAACTGTTTGCGTGCGTAATCACTTTGAAACCTTTTTGTGTTCTGCTTCTTTATTTTGAAGCTAGAAATAAAACACCCTGATATTACCAAAGGTAGGGCAGGGATCAACAAAAAAGCCCCTAAACGGGGCTTTTTTAAACTAAAAATTGATTTGAACACATATTATTGTTGGTTCTCTTTTTCGGTAAAGATACCTGCAAAGAGTGCTGTACTTAGGTAACGCTCACCTGAACTTGGTAGAACGGTTACAATTGTTTTTCCTTCAAATTCAGGGAGTTCTGCAAGTCGGTTAGCTGCAACAACAGCCGCGCCGGATGAGATGCCAGCTAGGATACCTTCCTCTTCCATTAGGCGACGAGCCATCTCAATCGCTTCTTCTGAGGTGACTTGTTCAACGCGGTCAATAATGTCTAAATCGAGGTTACCTGGGATGAAACCAGCACCGATACCTTGGATCTTGTGCGGAGCAGGTTGGATTTCTTCGCCAGCAAGTGCTTGTGCAATAACTGGAGACTCTGCTGGCTCAACTGCGACAGAAGTGATGGCTTTACCTTTTTCACCTTTGATGTAACGGCTTGTACCTGTGATAGTACCGCCCGTACCAACACCAGCAACGAATACGTCGATTTCACCGTCTGTCGCTTCCCAAATCTCAGGGCCCGTAGTCTTCTCGTGGATTTCTGGGTTCGCAGGGTTGTCAAATTGTTGAAGAAGTAGGTACTTCTCTGGGTTGCTTGCTACGATTTCTTCTGCTTTAGCAATCGCCCCTTTCATGCCTTTCGCCGCTTCAGTCAGCTCAAGGTTAGCGCCTAGTGCTTTAAGTAGCTTACGGCGTTCTAGGCTCATTGATTCAGGCATGGTCAATGTTAGCTTGTAACCGCGAGCAGCCGCTACGAATGCTAGAGCAACACCTGTGTTACCACTGGTAGGTTCTACAAGCTCTACACCTGGCTTAAGAAGCCCCGCTTTCTCTGCTTCCCAAATCATGTTTGCACCGATACGGCACTTAACACTGAAGCTAGGGTTACGCGCTTCAATTTTCGCGAGAACTTTGCCTTTGCTCACTTTGTTTAGACGAACGAGAGGTGTATTACCGATAGTAAGAGAGTTATCTTCGTAGATTTTGCTCATAGTGATGTTCCTTCATTACACGTTGTGTGAATATGGATAGAAGAATATGCGGTATGAAAAAAAGGGAAAAGGATTAAAAAGTTATATCTTATTAGGTTGGCCCAGAACTTGATAAAAGAAAAGGGAAAAGCTGGCGCTGATCCCTTTCCTTAATCTCTAATCGACTATCGTTGGTGCTTAAACTCCGCCACCCACATAGCGGTTGCGCCACATATTGCTACAGGCATGACAATGAGGTTCAAAATTGGGATCGTCGTAAACACAGACACCAATACCCCAAAGCCATAGGCCTTACCTTGCTTTTGTTTCAATTTGTAACGCATGTCGTTAAATGGGATTTTATGGTTATCAAACGGGTAGTCACAATATTGAATCGCGAGCATCCAGGCGGTAAAGATAAACCATAAAAATGGGCCTACTGTTTGTCCAAGGGCAGGGATGAGCAATAACAGAAATAGGCCTATTGCTTTAGGTAAGATGTAAAGGAGCTTTCTCCATTCACGAGCTAAAACGCGAGGAACATCTTTCAGGACTGCAGTGAAACCATCATCATTTACTTTTTGTCCCGTTAAGTACTCTTCCACTTTTTCAGCTAAGAGGCCATTGAATGGCGCGGCGATAAAGTTCGCGAGCGTGCTGAAAAAATAGGAGAAGGTAGCGAGTATCGTCAGAGCGAGTAAAGGCCAAAGAATGTAAGTTAACCAGGATAAAAACTCAGGCAGCTGCCCAATCCAGTCTTCGATCCATATATTAAGGTTTGAAAATAGATAGAAGATGGCACCACCCACAAGCAAGATATTTGCAAGTAGAGGTAAGATGACAAAGCGTCTGATTTTAGGGGCAAGTGCCAATTGTATCCCGTATAGAAAATAACCGAATCCGGTTCTCTGCTGATTGTTTTGCTTCATGTCTATTTTGGCTTCGTGTAAATGAAAACTCATTGTACCTGTGAGGGCTTTTCTTTCAATGCCCTGACAAATGACGTCTTGTTAAGTGGAATCGTGGCAAGAATCACAACAAAAAACGGAACTTCTTGCATTAAGTTGTTCTAAATCTACATATAGTTTTGGTAAAGTAAACGTATCATTCAGATTTATTGCACTTGGGTTGCTGCTCAAGGAACTGCGAGTAGTAAAAACAAGTATATTGAGAGTAAATAATGCAGGAATTGCGATTCGTACTCATTGTTGTTGGCGCATTAGCCATCGCGGCATTGCTGTTTCATGGTTTGTGGAGCAGTAAAAAAGAAGGCAAAGCAAAGTTTGGTAACAAGCCGCTTGGTAAGCTGGATGTTGACCAAGGGGACAAAAATGATCTTGTCGAGAAAGAACGAGACTTCGCTCCCGCTCCTGAAGATGACTTTGAGATCATTCGTAAAGATCGCAAAGAACCAGATTTTGGGATGGCGAGTTCTTTCGACAACAAATTTGAATCTGACCCGCTATTCGGTGGTCCATCTGAAGTAACACAGACACAGCAGGAGCCAGATGACATCCCTTCATTTGTTGCAGAAAAAGATAAAGAAGAGGACGTTCAGCCTGTTGTTCAAGCACCAGTAGTTGAAGAGCCACTCCAGCCTGCTGCGGAAGAAGAAGCTATTCCCGCCGCGTTTGATATTACTGAGAAAGAACAGCAAGTCGAAACGGTTAGCGACCCTGTCGTTGCAGAGCCTAAGGAAGAGCCAAAGCCTGAACCTGAAATGCAAGTGATTGTATTGAATGTGCACTGCGCGGGTGAAGAGCCATTTGTTGGTACTGCTTTATTTGAGAGTATGCAACAAAACGGCTTAATTTATGGCGAGATGGATATTTTCCACCGTCATGTCGACTTGTCCGGTAACGGCAAAGTGCTGTTTAGCGTCGCTAATATGATGCACCCTGGTACGTTTGAGCATGCTGATCCTGCTGAGTTTACAACGAAGGGTATTTCATTCTTCATGACATTGCCTTGTTATGGTGAGGCTGAACAGAACTTCAACTTAATGCTCCGAACTGCGCAGCAAATTGCTGATGATTTAGGTGGCAACGTTCTTGATGACCAGCGTAACTTAATGACGCCAGACCGTTTAGCGTCTTATCGACGTCAAATAGTTGAGTTTAATGCCGCTAACGCATAATCTTAACAGCAAATAATAATAGGGCTCCGGATGGAGCCCTTTTTCTTGGATTTCCCAACCTCACCGATTGAAAATACACGGGGCTTTACTATGTCTGAATCAGTACTTCAGCGATTAGAAGAACTAAAAGAGTCGTTGCATTACCACGCTGTGCGTTACTACGTGGAAGATAACCCAGAGATCCCTGATGCCGAGTACGACCGCTTAATGCGAGAGCTCCTGGATATTGAAGCTGAGAACCCTGATTTAATTACCGTAGATTCACCAAGTCAACGTGTCGGTGGACAACCTCTCTCTGCGTTTAGCCAAGTGACACATGAAGTACCGATGCTTTCGCTTGATAATGCGTTTGATGACAGCGAACTTGATAGTTTCCATAAGCGAGCACAAGAGCGGGTGGGCAGTCAGAGTGTGAAAGAATACTGTTGTGAGCCGAAACTGGATGGACTCGCAGTTAGTTTACTGTATGAGAACGGTGTCTTAGTTCAGGCGGCAACACGAGGCGATGGCACTACTGGCGAGAACATCACAGAAAATGTACGTACGATTAAAGCCATTCCTTTAAAACTCAGGGGTAATGACTGGCCAAATCGTCTTGAAGTTCGTGGTGAAGTCTTTATGCCGAAAGCTGGGTTTGAAAAGCTCAATGAATTAGCAAGGAAGAAAGGCGAGAAAATCTTTGTTAATCCACGTAATGCTGCGGCAGGTAGCTTACGACAATTGGATTCACGCATTACGGCTTCTCGTCCCCTTAGCTTCTATGCATACAGTGTAGGCGTGGTGCAAGGCGCGGAATTGGCGGCAAGTCACTACGAACGCTTCTTGCAAATTAAATCTTGGGGATTACCAATGTGCCCGGAGACCAAGCGAGTTGAAAGTTTGGCGGATGTAAAAGCTTACTACCAAGATATCTTGCAGCGTCGTGATGCCCTTCCTTATGAGATCGATGGTGTCGTCATTAAAATTGACGATATTGCCGTGCAAGAGCGTCTTGGATTTGTTGCTCGCGCTCCACGTTGGGCGATTGCCTACAAATTCCCGGCTCAGGAAGAAATGACGACGTTGAATGAGGTGGAATTCCAAGTCGGTCGTACTGGTGCGATTACACCTGTTGCTAAACTAGAGCCTGTATTTGTTGGCGGGGTAACGGTAAGTAATGCTACGCTTCATAACGCAGATGAGATAGAACGTCTGCAAGTTAAGATCGGTGATCACGTTGTGATTCGTCGAGCGGGTGATGTTATTCCTCAAGTCGTTTCTGTCATCAAAGAGCGTCGACCAGAAACAGCGCGAGATATTATTTTTCCAACTCAGTGTCCTGTTTGTGGTTCGCATGTTGAACGAATCGAAGGAGAGGCGGTAACACGTTGTACGGGTGGCTTAGTTTGCCAAGCCCAACGTAAACAAGCGCTAAAACACTTTGTGTCTCGTAAAGCGTTAGACGTTGACGGTCTAGGCGATAAAGTGATCGAGCAACTTGTTGACCGTGAGATGGTGAAAACTCCTGCTGACTTATTTAAGTTATCTGCGGGGATTTTAACGGTATTAGATCGCATGGGGCCAAAGTCTGCGCAGAACATTGTGAATGCGTTAGAAAAATCAAAAGAGACAACGTTACCTCGCTTTTTGTATTCGCTTGGGATTCGTGAAGTTGGCGAGGCAACCGCCGCAAACCTAGCAATGCACTTTAAAACGTTGGAAGCCATCCAAAATGCTAACGAAGAGCAGTTAATTGAAGTGCAAGACATCGGTGCTGTGGTTGCTCAACATATTACGACTTTCTTCAGTGAAGAGCAGAACCAAGCAGTGGTTAAAGATTTGCTTGAACAAGGCATCCACTGGCCAGAGATTAATACTACTGAGCAGGTAGGGGAGCTACCGTTAGAAGGTAAGACGGTCGTATTGACAGGAACACTTTCTCAATTAGGTCGCACAGAGGCTAAAGAAGCCCTCCAATCCCTAGGTGCAAAAGTGACAGGTAGTGTTTCTAAGAAAACGGATATTTTGTTTGCTGGTGAAAATGCAGGTTCGAAGTTGGCAAAGGCACAAGAACTGGGTATCGAGATCAAAACAGAACAAGACTTACTCGAGTTGATGAATTAAGTCTCATCAAAAAAGCTAAAAAATAACTAAAAGCCCGACATGGTAAGCATGTCGGGCTTTTTTTTGCCCATAATTAAGTGCTTTTTTATTGAGTTTTTTATGCTTTTTATCTTTTCAGTGATCAAGATCTCCCATTGAATTATTAAGGTTTTTTACTTCTTTAGTCTGCGAGTGACTTCAAGTTGGAGTTCTAGGGGGGGGTTAAGTTATTGATATTTAATGTTTAACTGTCTTTTTGTGTTGGTGTTGTTAAAAGTAAGATCTGGATCAACAACTTATATGGAACTTTGGACTGGCTCATATTTTTTTAGAAAAAAAATAAGTTCCGTTTGGATGTTTTTAGCTGCGAAGTTAGTCTTAATCACGTGGATACACGGTGTGTATGCAGGAACTAAAAAAAGCCAAATTAGAAATAATGAGGTTTGATCAGGAATTTACTTCTCTCCTTCGGCGGCCAACTAAAGGTGAGATAGAAAAATACAGCTATATCCATTTTTAGGAGTTTTTCCATGGACAAATTTTTTAAGGTTTCAGCGTTAACCGCAGCAATGTTTGGTGTTGTTGCTGTTGCTCCAGCTACAGCGTCTACTGAAAGTGCAGCAGGTGGCGAGTACGTCGAGAAAGTGAACGAATTTATGCAAGACTCTAGTCTTAATGCATTATTTCTAGTTGATACTCGTTCTCGTACTCGTACAACAGGTAAGCCAGGCGGTGAAAACGGTGACCGTTGGAGTCGTCTAAACTACTCTTCTTACAACGCAATTTTAGACTTTACTTCTGGCTACCACGATGGTTGGGTTGGTGCAGATGTTGCGGCTTACTATTCTGGCGACCTTTACAACGATAGCCTTTACAATTCAAACGAAGGCTACCTATGTAACGAAATTTCAACTTGTAACAACCTAGACTGGGGTGCAGGTGATGGTCAACAGCTTAAAGTTTACAAAGCAGCACTGAAGTTCAAAGCAAACGAAAGCTTCAACGCGCGCTTTGGTATGCTACAAGCGGGTGGTAACGGTACTATTGGTAACGTTTGGAGTTTCGTACCTGGTACTTACCGTGGTTTCGAACTGAACGCTAAACTAGGTGATTTCAACCTAAGCTACTTTGGTGCAGACCAATTTACAGCACCTTGGCTACTTCACGAAGATGACTACGCGCCAGCGCTTTGGTCTGACACTTCATGGAGCTACCTACACTCTCTAGGCCTAAACGGTAACCTAACTGACAGCTTGTTTATGCAACTTGGTTTGGGTCAAGCTACTGGCGTTCAATATGCAAATGGTATCGACTGGGGTGCAGGTCAAGTAACTAGCTACCACAACGAAACTGACAACACTTCTTACAAGGCTTACTTGAAGTACACTGTGAGTGACCGTACAACTCTAGCATTTGATTTCTACGGTGTTGACGATGATGTGAAATACGATGGTCTAGGTTTCCACACTGGTCTATCTTTGAATCAATCTTTCGGCAAGCTAGCTTGGATGTCTGAGCTACGCTACACAGACACAGACAACCGTGCTGACTTCGTTCCACGTACAATTCATACTTACGGTATGAACAACGGTACTTGGTCTCAGTGGTGGGATGCACTGTCTGACTGGAACAAAGCGGGTGAGCTAGCGTGGTACAACCGTCTATCGTACAACCAAGGTAACGGCTGGAACTACTACCTAGGCTTTGGTTACGGTACTGGTGCTGATTCTGCAGCAAGCGGTGCATCAGGTGACTGGGATTACGAAAGTGAATACGCAGTTAACGCGACAGTATCTTACTCTCTACAGAGTGGCGCACTGAAAGGTTCTACGATCCGTCTACACGGTACAATCCTAGAGCGCGATGAGTACGCTGGTGCTGGTGATGCGGATGAAACAGACCTACGTCTACAAGTTCTTATCCCTTACAGCTTCCACTAATACTTAGTGAGATGATAAAAAGGAGCCGCTAGGCTCCTTTTTTATTTTACTTCTCGACCATCATATATTTTGCAATATAACGGCGGTAACATATGCACGTTACCGTTTGGTAACTCACACTTTATCTCTGGGGCTAGCGTACGTCCACCTGAAGCACCATTGGCATGAGTAGTTAATGGAGCTAGGGCAAAACATGCTAACAATAGACCAGCTAAAAATCTCATAATCATCACCTTAATGTAGACATTGAATATCTACTTGCTTGGGTAAATAATGACTTTACTGAAAAGTAAGGTATCAATAGTTTACTTATATCGAACTAACTACTGACTTCTATATTAGTTCCATTCTCCGCCTCTAAATCGACACATTTCACTTGGAATATTAGTGACATCACCACTTGGCAATTTACATTCGACTATCGGTCCTAAATTAGTTGTACCACCATTTCCGTTAGTGTAGGCAAAGGAAGAAAAAGAAAAGATACCGCATAACATTAAAAAGAGAAGTTTCTTCATAGTACATCCTCTTACTTACCAAATAAAAAGCATTCAACTTAAATGCTTATGCGTTAAGTATGTATGGGGGGGCAAAAAGATCAAAAAATAATTCAATAAAGTTTTATTTTTTAAAATAAATTTAGAAAGATAATTTATATCGATATATTTCTATCTTATTGATTGTCGTATGATGAGGAATTAAATTCCTGGAAGGAGAGGGTAGGATATTAATAATATTGCTGTTACTTATTTTTTGTTCGATTTTAATTAAATCAATGAAATGAAAGCGGTTGTCTAGATTAAAGTAATGGAGCATAGTTTGCCCCATTACTTTGGCATAAATTACTTAGAATCAGGCTCAATGATTAAAATAATACCATCGATATCTTTTATTTTAACGCGCGTTCCTGCTGGAAGTGCTTGATCCGACTGTGCCGACCACGTGGTATCGGCAACCTTGATACGATTGAGTCCAACAGAAAAGTCCTCTTCAATGGTAAGTGTGCGTCCGATTAACTGCTTATACTTTTGGTTCAGATCTCTTTCTTGGTCTTCTTTCTTGTCTTGAGACCATTGTCGTCGCCACCATAACCAAGTGGTGATTAAGCTGAAACTTGCAAAGCAAAGCCATTGTAATTGCCAGCTCATTGGTAAAACAGTCATTAGTGCCCCAACGATAAGTGCAGAAATTCCGAGCCAGAGAAAATATCCCGCCGTCCCAAGTAGCTCTACCGCTAGAAGTGCAAAACCGAAGGCTAGCCAATGCCAGAAAGAGACGCCTTCCAGCAAACTGAAAAAGTCCATAAGTTATTCTTTATCTTGTTGTTTAAACATCTCTGCTATCCCTGCAACCGAGCCCATTAGTCCGGTCGCTTCTAATGGAAGCATAATGATTTTGCCGTTTTCGGCTTGACCAATGCTTTTGATCGCTTCGGTATAGCCTTGAGCAATGAAGTAATTGACGGCTTGCATATCGCCTTTGGCAATCGCTTCAGAAACCATATAAGTCGCTTTTGCTTCTGCTTGTGCGGCGCGTTCACGAGCTTCAGCATGGAGAATAGCAGACTGCTTTTCGCCCTCAGCTTTTAATATCTCCGATTGCTTGTGACCTTCAGCCTTTAAAATTTCAGCTTGGCGTACCCCTTCTGCTTCGAGAATCTCCGCTCGTTTATTTCGCTCGGCTTTCATTTGAGCATTCATCGCCGCCGTTAGATCGGATGGTGGCTGGACATCTTTTATTTCAATTCGCGTGACTTTTACACCCCACGGGTTGGTGGCTTGGTCAACAATTGCCAGCAGCTTGGAGTTGATCATGTCACGCTGACTCAGCATTTCGTCCAACTCCATTGAGCCTAAAACGGTACGGATATTGGTGAGAGTTAAATTTCTAATGGCATGTTCCAAATCGTTGACTTCATAAGCCGCTTTGGCAGCATCGATGACTTGAACAAATCCGACGGCATCAATAACCACGTTAGCGTTGTCTTTTGAAATAACTTCTTGCGCTGGAATATCAAGAACGCGCTCCATCATGTTGACTTTTTGCCCTATCTTATCAACAAATGGGATGATCAAGTTTAAGCCGGGTTTTAGCGTATGGGTGTAGCGTCCGAAGCGTTCGACTGTCCAGTTATTTCCTTGTGGCACCGTCTTAATGGCTGAAGATAAGATAACTACAGCAAGAACGACGAAAATACCGATGGTAATCAGTGAATCAATTGGCATGAGTTATTCCCTTAAGTGCATAATGTCCGATTCATTTTTACCTATTTATAGACAATAGACAATTGAAGTTCTGAGAACCTTAAGAGGTTATTGGTTTTTTATATAACAAAGGCCGGAATATCCGGCCTTTAGTTGAAGTTTCGCTTTTCAGCGAGTTAGTACAGAATCGAATACAGCTGACGGCGATATTTGCTTGCTAATGCGTTGCCTTGACCTAGCGCGCTGAGAATATCCATAAAAGTCTTCTTCACTTCACCGTCTTGGGCGCCCAAGTCTTTTTTAAGAATATTCCACAGCAGTTCTAACGCTTCTTCATCACGACCCACTTGGTTGTACTGTACCGCCAATTCACAAGCAAGTTCGAAGTTTGCCATGTCTGCTGCGTATGTTTGTTCTAGTCGTTGTAACTCAGGGCTATCTGCAGCCTGCAAATGCAGCTCGAGCTTGGCTATTAGACTCTTGTAGTAGTTATCTTGATACTCAAGAGGGATAGCGTTCAGTAGCTCTTGAGCGACATCAAATTGTTTGGTTTCTAATAAACAATCAGCCATCGCGAGTTTCACATCGCCACGCTCTTGCAGTTCTGGCGGCAAAGTGTGGATGATGCTTAAAGCCTGAGCATGCTCACCTTGCTGAAGAAGTTCACTGACTTGCTTTAATAGCTGTTCATCTGGGCTTGGCAAATGCTTTTGTAGCATGGTTGCAATGGCATCAATTGGCTGAGGGCCACCCAATCCATCGACGGCTTGACCATTTATAAACAGCGCGATAGTTGGCAATACTTGCACACCAAATTGAGACGCTAGAGCTGGCTGATCTTCACAATTTAATAAAGCAAGCGTAAATGCACCGTTGTACTGTTGAGCAAGAGATTGCAACTCAGGGAGTATCTGTGCGCTTTCTGGTTGAGCATTGGCCCAAAAGTGGATCAGAACGGGCGTGTTCATTGATCCTTCAAGAGTTTCGCGAAAGTTCTGTTCTGTTATCTCAACGATAAATGGGGATTGCATCAGAGTATCCTTGCTTTGTGTCTTGTCGTTGATAATAGATATGGAGTTGATTTAAGGGAAATTCAAGCGAGGGTTGCTAATCGTCATCAATAATGAATCATTCTATTTTGTGAAAGGATGCGGTAAGAGAATAGTGTTACTGCTGAATAGGTGTAAGGCAAAAAGAAAACGCTGCCGAAGCAGCGCAGTTCTAATGCTATTTGTTAGTGCGGTATCAAAATAGGATGAACATGGTCAACACTACACCCACACTAAGCCAGTTAAGCTGATTTAATGTCATTGTTGCCTCGCAGTAGTATAAACATTGCTACAAAACGTAATGGGTGGCGATACCAAATCTAAGCAACTCATTCACTTTAGGCTGAATAGTGCTCACTGAATTGCGTAGAAATTGATTCGTTTGCTTGAGGTTTTTTTAACCTACATGCTCATAATGACATCACATTGTTACGATGAAATTACATTGTGACAAAACTTTTTTATGCAGCTTGTCGCAAAATTTTATCAAGCACACGGGTTGGTAATAACCTTTTCAAGATTGCGAATAATTTAGTCGGCGTAGTAATTCGATAGCGAATTTTAGGTGAAGCGCTAGTCAATGCATGAAGAACAGGTGCGACGCAGGACTCTGCAGGTAAAACAAATCGATTATTAGATTTGTCTTTGTTGAGTCGCTCTCTTTGTCCTTCATAGGCGAGGCGGTGAGGGCTGGATTCAATATCAATCCACTTCTCGAAGGCTTTTAATGCATTGTTTCTAAATTGAGTTTCGATAGGCCCAGGTTCTATCAATGTCACTTTGATATTCGTATCCGCAAGCTCTAGCCGTAGTGTGTCAGTCCAGCCTTCTAGGGCAAACTTTGACGCATTGTAGGCGCCGCGGTATTTCATTGCAGCAAAGCCAAGAACAGAACTGTTTTGTATTATCCGTCCTTCGCCTTGTATGCGCATGTGAGGAAGCACTTCTCTGACTAACTGGTGCCAACCAAAAAAGTTGGTCTGAAATTGAGCTTGAAGAGCCTCGGTGGGCAAGTCTTCCAATGCACCGGGCTGGCCATAGGCACCATTATTGAACACGGCATAAAGCTTACCCTCTGCTAGCTCTAATGCTTGCTTCACGCCCGAAGAAATACTTTCAGGGCTGTTTAGGTCTAGCTTGATGCAGGTTAGCCCTTCATTAATTAGACGTTGGACATCTTGCTCTTTCCTACAAGATGCAATGACATGAAATCCCTCGTTTTGCAGGGCGTGAGCGCACACGTAACCGATACCGGTTGAGCAACCCGTAATAAGAATCGACTTTTTCATAAATTAAGCCTCAAGCAACATTGAATGAGGTCATCATTCATCAGCTCCGGTCATGAAGCAAGTGCTTGAGTGCTGGTTCTATTCTGGAGTAGCTAAATTTGAAGCCAAGTTCGGTGAGCTTTTTGGGTTTGGCTCTCATGCTATCGAACAATAAACAGGAAGATTCACCCATTAGGAGCTCCATTGCCCATTTAGGCGTGAACAAGATATGTGGTCGTTTGAGCGTTTTTGCCAACGTGCCGCTAAAGATACGGTTAGTCACAGGGTGAGGTGCGCACATATTGAACGCACCGTGGGCATGTGGTGTTTCAAGCAAGTACATGATGGCGCGGACCATATCCAGAATGTGAATCCAAGGCATGTACTGGTTACCGTTCCCGAGCGGGCTGCCTACGCCAAGTTTGTAAGGTAAGAGCATTTTCGCCAAAGCCCCGCCATTAAGGCCGAGTACTACGCCAGTTCGCAATAGACAAACACGTGTTTGTTCAGACTCTGCGCGTTTGGCTATTTGCTCCCACTTTGCACAAACCTCGTGAGGAAAGTCTTCACTGTTAACATGCAGGCACTCATCAAACGGATGGTCTTGTTGATCGCCATAGTAACCAACGGCCGAGCCACTAATAAAAACAGCGGGAGGTTCTGTGCTGGCGTGGATCAGCTCAACGATTTGTTCGGTAATTTTCCAGCGACTTTTACAGATTTTTTCTTTCTGCTCGCTGGTCCATCTTTTATCTGCGATAGGCTCACCCGCAAGATTAATTATGGCATCAATGTGATTGAGGTCGGCGAATGACTCAAGCGAGTCAAGGTATTCGATATTACCCAAATCAGCGTGTTGGAGGCGTTGTTTTGCTTGCTCCGGAGAGCGTGTAAGTAGCATAACTTGGTGAGTGGATAGCAGCTTGAGCAACTCCGAACCAATAAACCCAGTGCCACCTGTGAGTAATATCTTCATGTTATCTCTTTGAATGTACACGTATTAGAACATTATAGTCGTTTTGTGCTGAGCTTGATCATCTCAAGACTATTATTTCTAGGATAGTGGCAAGCCTGTAGCGAGGCTACTGACTTCACATATTGAAAAAATGTAACTAAATGTTATGCATGGCGCTAATTCGTTCACGGTAGGAGAACTAAATCTATGCCAGACTAAAAACATCGCTACCGGAACAAGCGTAATCAGTTTGCACCATCAAGGAGGGATAGGTATGGAAGCATTTGTTGCTCTTTTTCGAGCGCTCCTTAATAGTGCTCGCGATCTGCTACCCATCGTTGTTGTTATCACTTTTTTTCAATTAGTTGTTTTGCAAGAGCCACTTCCTAATCTCATCTCCATTCTTTTTGGCTTATTGCTTGTGGTTTTAGGGTTAACGTTTTTTATTTTTGGTCTAGAGCTTGGTCTTTTTCCTATCGGAGAGAGTATGGCTCAAGCCTTTGCAAAAAAAGGCAGCGTATTCTGGTTGTTAGTTTTTGCGTTTTGTCTAGGCTTTGGCACCACGATCGCCGAGCCTGCATTAACGGCCGTAGCAGAAGAAGCATCAGAAGTTGCGGCAGAAGGCGGGATGATCCCAAACTCAGAGCAATCGATGCAGGATTATGGACAAGGGCTACGAGTAACGGTAGCGCTTTCTGTGGGAATCGCCATCGTTATTGGCGTTCTGCGCATCTTAAAAGGGTGGCCAATTCATTACATGATCATCGGCGGCTACGTCGGCGTTGTAGTCCTGACGTGGTTTGCACCGGAAGCCATTATTGGCGTTGCTTATGATTCTGGAGGTGTGACGACGTCGACTATCACCGTGCCTTTGGTCACTGCACTAGGGGTTGGTTTAGCATCGGCGATTAAAGGGCGCAACCCCATGGTGGATGGTTTTGGTTTGATCGCTTTTGCCTCGCTACTACCGATGATGTTTGTGATGGTTTACGGAATGGTCGTAACATGATTTCAATTGAACATTTCCTAGACACTTTATTATCGACCGTTCGAGATGTCATTCCCATCGCCAGCATTATTTTTGGTTTTCAGTTAGCGGTGTTAAGGCGTCCAGTTAACAACCTTAAGAAGGTTTTGCTTGGGTTTGTTTATGTGATTCTTGGGCTCGCTCTTTTTTTGCTCGGATTAGAAATGGCTCTGTTTCCGCTCGGAGAGACCATGGCCGTGCAACTGACGGCGCCGGAATTTTTACAAGAGTTTAAAGTCTCTGTGGGAAAAGCCTTAGTGTGGGTCGACTACTATTGGGTGTATACCTTCGCCTTTTTTATCGGTTTTAGTACCACGATTGCTGAGCCTTCTCTAATCGCTGTAGCGATAAAAGCAAACCAAGTTTCTGGTGGCAGTATCAGTATTAACGGTTTACGCGTGGCCGTTGCATTTGGGGTGGCCATTGGCATCGCGCTAGGGAGCTATCGGATTGTTGTCGGTGACCCTATTCACTATTACATCATTGCGGGTTACATCGTGGTTGTGATTCAAACGTTTTATGCGCCAAAGCTTATTGTTCCACTCGCCTACGATTCTGGAGGCGTCACGACTTCTACTGTCACTGTTCCGCTTGTAACCGCACTAGGGCTGGGGCTTGCTTCTACCGTCCCAGGAAGAAACCCAATGATTGATGGCTTTGGCTTGATCGCTTTTGCCAGTCTGTTTCCTATGATCTCTGTGATGGGCTATGCGCAAATAACCCAATGGCTGAATAAAGATGTCTCGGAGGACGAAGAAAATGCGCTTTAAATTGATACTTGCGTTTGTTGAAGACAGCAAAACAGACAAGGTACTGGACGCTGCTCGCGAAGCTGGCGCGACTGGTGCGACGGTGATTAATAACGCTCGTGGACAAGGCTTAAATCAAAAGCGAACGTTTTTTGGCTTAACGCTGGAAGTACAAAAAGATGTGCTGCTGTTTGTCGTTGAGGAGCACCTTTCTCGACACATATTAGAAACCATCAATGAAGTTGGTGAGTTCGACCGAGAGTCGGGGCAGGGCATTGCTATTCAGATCGATATTGAGGATGCAGTCGGTGTCGCGCATCAAGTAGAGACGTTGACCAAAGTGGTCGAGGATGAGTTATGAGCAGTCAAACGATAATTAGAGTTCGAGATGTAATGGCGGCTACTTATGTCATGGTTGATGGGCTAATGACAGTTTATGAAGGCATAACGTTGGCTAAAAAATACCAAGTCAAAGCGCTGGTGGTGAAAAAGCGAGATGACAACGATGAATATGGCATCGTCTTGATGAATGATATCGCCAAAAAGGTGCTGGCGAATAATCGCTCTCCACAGCGCACGAATATTTATGAGATCATGACCAAGCCCGCTTTGTGTGTCGACCCTGATATGAATGTGAAATATTGTGCGCGCCTATTTGAACGATTTGGCATTAGCCGAGCTCCGGTTATTGAAGATGGGGAGGTCATTGGCATGGTGAGTTATAACAATATTGTCATCAATGGCATGGTGCGAGAAGAAGTGTAATAGGTTGATATAAATGAAAAATCAACGCATTTTTTCTCAAGTCAGCGACTGTTACAAAGAACTAAAATATTTAATATATGTTAGGTTGCATATGTGTTAATTCACCATTATTCTTTGCGCCCTAAGTCTATTGTCGAGGAATTTGTATCATGCCTTTAGTCTCTTGCCCTGTGTGTGAGAAACAAATCTCAAAGCGCGCTCACGCATGTCCAGGATGCGGAGAGCCAGACCCGCTGCACCACCTAGCTAAGTCAAAATTTATGTCGATGGTGTTTTGGATACTGGTGTTGGTTGGAACTGCGTATGCCGCATGGTTCTATATTTTGCCTATGGTCATTGAATCATTGCGTTATCAGTAGTCGTTGGTTGAGCTGTCATAAAAATGCCGTAGAATGACCTCGTACTTTGTGAGGAGACGATGTCGTGAAACTATTTTTTGCCTCAGATCTGCATGGCTCTTTGCCAGCAACTAAAGAAACTATTGAGCTATTTTTAGCCTCTGGTGCGGAGCACCTGATTTTGTTGGGGGATACGCTAAACCACGGGCCAAGAAACCCGATTCCAGAAGGTTACAACCCACCGCAGGTGGCGGAGCTATTGAACCAATACAGTGATCAAATTATTTCTGTGCGTGGTAACTGCGATAGTGAAGTAGACCAAATGCTATTGAAGTTTCCAATGATGATGGATTACTCGTGGGTGCTACTTGAATCTGGCAAGAGAATCTTTTTGACTCATGGTCACTTGTATAACTCTGAAAAACGGTCGCCACTGCGTGAAGGTGATATCATCGCCCACGGTCATACGCATGTTCCTGTCGCAGAGATGCAAGATGGAGCCATTATATTTAACCCAGGCTCGATGACATTCCCACGTAATGGCTTACCGAGAAGCTTTGGTACTTTAGAAGACAATACGCTAACGGTAAAAACGCCAGAAGGCGAAGTCTTAGCACAAACCATGATTTAACGGTTTTACTAAGTAAAAAAATAGGGAGCGAATTGCTCCCTATTTTGTGTCTGAATGTCCTAAATCGCGTTCTGGGTCGATAATGTCTCTTACGCGCTGTTTTAGCACCTTTGCTTCAGGAAAGCCGCTGTCTTTTTTCCGTTCCCAAATTTGCTGGCCATTACAGAAAATTTCGAAGCGACCACCCGTATCTGGGTGCAAGCTGATCGTTTCTATTTCTTCGCTAAAAGTATGCAGTAGTTCTTGCGATAGCCAAGTTGAACGCAACATCCAGTTGCATTGGCGGCAGTAATAAATATCAATGATTGCTTTATCCATGAAACTTTCCTTTTAATCGGTTTAAACTAGCAACTTGATACCCACGGCAAACGTGAGAATTTCGAATGCAATTTTAATCACTCGGTTGCTGTATCGAGTCGCGGCCCATGCGCCTAAACTGCCGCCTAGAAATGAGCTTAACAATAAAACAGGCAACCAAGCCCAATGTATCGGAGCGCCAGCTTGGACGACGGCAATGCCTCCAATGCCATTCCAAAACAGGCCGACACAAATCATGGTGTAAGCAACGGCTTGTTTATAGTTATACCCAAACCAGCGAACTAAAAATAATGTCACGAGCAGACCAGAACCTGCGGTCAGCGACCCGTTGATGATACCGATGAGCATTAGTCCGACACCGCCGATGACCCAACCGATTGGGTGACGGTTACGTATTATTTCTGATTGGCCTAACGATTTCTTAAATCGTGAATAGATGCCGAGCGCGAGAATCATGCTCCCTAGCATTTTTTCCGCCATACCATCAGGTATTTGGACAATTAAGTTCGCCCCTAAGACTACGCCAATGCTGCCAGAGACTATAAGGTAGAGCGCGACCTTCCATTTAATTGTGCCTGCTTTTAAGTGTGTGCTTGCTGCCCCTAAGCCTAAAGCGACGGAAGCCACTTTATGTGTCCCCAGCGCAACCGAGAATGGCAAGCCGAGAAAGATGAGCAAAGGGAATTGAAGTAAGCCTGCACCGCCGCCAGAAAGCGAAGCCAGAGTATTGGCGATAAGTGAGCCGAAAAAGAGGGTGAGGGTATCTAGCCAATCCATAAGCAAAATAAAGGGGGCGTCTTGCCCCCTTATCATCAAATCAAAGTTAGTTTTTAAACAGCACCGAAGAACCGTGGTTCAAGCTAGTGAGCAATAGCGTTTTTTCGTTCACGACATCAATACGGCGACTTTGCTCAGCATCAAGCTTAAAGATTTGAGTGATCAAACGTAGCTGTGCTTCGGAGAAGTCTTTTGATTGAGAAGATGAAATATCTTTAAACTCAGAAGGCGAAACCAACAAATAGTTGTCACTTACTTCCCAGCGCCCTTTTTCCGAGATATTAATCGTGGATTCTGCCGTTGAACCTTGAGCGAATAGTTTGATATTTGCTACGCGAATATAGTCCCCATTAGGGAGATATTTCACATTTGATTCAACATTAACACGACGCAGTGGGCCGACAGGATCGTCAGGCAAGCTGTCTGTAATGACCGTCACCATGGTTGACTGCCACTCATTGGCAGTGAGGACCTGTTCCACTTTTAGGTCGCTACCCCAATATAACCAACCACTGAAAAGAACGGATACGGCCAAAACCGCAGATGCTAATTTTATCTTCATTCTGGCCTCCTTATTTACAGATATCGGTTGGGTCATTTTGACCAGCGAAAATACGCAATGTCACGTTCTCATATGAATGTTGACTGTCATGAATGTAGTTCAGAATCAGCTGATTGTTCTGGCCACCTGTAGCAATCACTTCTACCGGCATTGAATCTTCTGCATGGTATTTTACGTAGCGTTCAATGCACTGCTCAATGGACGGCAACCAACTATTGATTTGCGGGTGGTTCACTGGCGTCATCACAGGTACATTTTGATACTCACCAATCTGACGGAATTGGGATTCTGCAGGATTGGTGAATAGCAATACACAAATAGGAAGCAGCAGAGACAAAAGAACGATCATACGCGGCAGCCAGTTATTAGTGTTAGCTGCTGGTTTTGGCTGTGCCTTAGGTGGTTCTACTTGAGGCTCTACTTCAGTCGTGGTGTCTGTCGCCGCTTCTGCTGACGGCGCGTCACTTGTTTCTATTTCCGCTGCGTGCACTTCATTTTCAGAAGTGGTTTCTTCAACGTCAGTATTAGAGTCAGCAGATAATGGGCTTAAGCGTTCCACTGAACAAATGAGTTGATAACCGCGTTTAGGAACCGTTTTAACAAACTCTGGAGATTTTGTTGAGTCCTTCAACATCTTACGCAGAGTAGAGATCGCTTGAGTCAGGCTTGAGTCATCCACCTCAAAACCTTGCTCACGCCAAACAAACTCGTGAAGCTCGTTACGGGTTAAAACTTCGTTTGGTCTCTCTGCCAACATCAGAAGTATACGGCTTTCGTTGCTTCCTAATCGTACAACGTCGTTGCCGTTTTGTTGGTCAGCGAGCGAATTACTATTTGGATCAAAGGTGAACCTTTGAGCAAGTAGAAATTTGGTGCCGATGTTAGTCATTTAGTTCTTCTTAGATGGATGATGTTGTAATTATAGTGATTTATGTCACAAAATTACCGAAGCGCATGGAGTGCGCACGACATTTTAGATGCTTTTAGGCTGGTAGGATAATTAAATTTTTCTAAAAAAACACCGTTTTTAGCAATATTGACCTTGAATTTACATTTGTCAGCCACATGTTAAATGACATCTCAGTAAGGTAATTTCAAGGGGAAAGTCACAAACTTATCTCCATGAAAAAGCCAATTAGTTTAGATGTTATGGAGCACACATGAGCGAAACCGTATCTCAAAACAAAGAAACTCGTGGTTTTCAATCAGAAGTAAAACAACTACTGCATTTAATGATCCATTCTCTTTATTCAAATAAAGAGATCTTTTTGCGCGAGCTGATTTCTAACGCATCAGATGCATCGGACAAGCTGCGCTTCCAAGCGCTATCTAACCCAGACTTATATGAAGGTAATGCAGATCTTTGCGTGAAACTGTCGTTTGATGAAAGCGCAAATACCTTAACCATTTCTGATAACGGTATCGGTATGAGCCGCGATGATGTGATCGAGCACTTAGGTACGATTGCAAAATCCGGGACCGCGGAGTTTTTCTCAAAGCTGTCTGAAGAGCAGAGCAAAGACTCTCAGCTTATTGGTCAGTTTGGTGTTGGTTTCTACTCGGCGTTTATCGTTGCTGATGCCGTCACCGTACGCACTCGTGCTGCGGGCCTAGCCGCTGATGAAGCAGTACAATGGCACTCAGCCGGTGAAGGTGAGTACACCATCGAAAACATCACTAAAGAATCGCGTGGTACTGATATCATTCTTCATATGCGTGAAGAAGGTAAAGAGTTCCTAAATGAATGGCGTCTACGTGATGTGATCAGCAAGTACTCGGATCACATTGGCATCCCAGTTTCCATCCAAACGGTTGTTCGCGATGACGAAGGCAAAGAAACGGATGAGAAGAAGTGGGAGCAAATCAACAAAGCTCAAGCTCTGTGGACGCGTAATAAATCGGATATCTCAGATGAAGAGTATCAAGAGTTCTACAAGCACGTATCACATGACTTTGCCGATCCATTGGTTTGGAGCCATAACCGTGTAGAAGGTAAAAACGATTACACGAGCTTGCTTTACATCCCATCTAAAGCGCCATGGGATATGATGAACCGCGACCACAAATCAGGTTTGAAACTATACGTACAACGCGTGTTCATTATGGACGATGCAGAGCAGTTCATGCCGTCTTACCTACGTTTTGCACGTGGTTTAATAGACTCCAATGATCTGCCACTCAACGTATCGCGTGAGATCTTACAAGACAACAAAGTGACTCAGTCTCTACGTAATGCTTGTACTAAGCGTGTGCTAACGATGCTAGAGCGCATGGCTAAGAATGATGAAGAGAAATACCAATCATTCTGGAAAGAGTTTGGTCTTGTGATGAAAGAGGGTCCGGCAGAAGACTTCGCAAACAAAGAGAAAGTTGCAGGCCTATTGCGCTTTGCTTCAACTGAAGTGGATTCTGCGGAGCAAACCGTGGGTCTAGCTGCTTACGTTGAGCGCATGAAAGAAGGTCAAGATAAGATCTACTACTTGACGGCAGACAGCTATGCAGCTGCGAAAAACAGCCCTCACTTAGAGCAGTTCAAAGCGAAAGGCATTGAAGTTATCTTGATGTACGACCGCATTGATGAGTGGCTGATGAACTACTTAACTGAGTTTGACGGCAAGCAGTTCCAGTCAATCACAAAAGCTGGGCTCGATCTAAGTCAGTTTGAAGATGAAGCAGAAAAAGAGAAGCAGAAAGAAACTGAAGAAGAGTTTAAGTCGGTTCTAGAACGCACGAAGTCTTACCTAGGCGATCGTGTGAAAGAAGTTCGTACGACCTTTAAACTCGCATCTACACCTGCTGTTGTGGTAACGGACGATTACGAAATGGGCACTCAAATGGCGAAGCTTCTTGCAGCGGCGGGTCAGGCAGTGCCAGAAGTGAAGTACATCTTTGAGCTAAACCCAGAGCACGAGCTGGTTAAGCGCATGGCTGACGAAGCGGATGAAGAGGCATTTGGTCGTTGGGTAGAAGTCCTGCTTGGTCAAGCAATGCTTGCAGAGCGAGGCTCAATTGAGGACCCAACGGAGTTCTTAGGAGCTGTTAATAAACTTTTGACTAAGGTGTAATAACCTCAGTACATCAAAAAGCTCGCATTTCGCGAGCTTTTTGTTTGTTGTCGCAAAATTTTGCATCTCAGGTGTTGAGTTAATAATCAATAGGGCGTGAAAGAGGGTATCGTTAACATTCTTTAGTCTTAATACACTCTTTGCGCGGCGAACCTGTGATAGAATCTGCGACTTGAATGTGAGTAATAAGGCGTGTATTTTTGCTCGCCTATATACGTTATACCGAAACTTATCGTTGCGAGTGCTTCTCGGGTTTGATGTCTAAGAAGCCCAGCTATTGTGAGCTTCGGTATAAATCTTAAATATTAAAGAGGATAAATCATGCGCATCATTCTTCTAGGTGCTCCAGGTGCAGGTAAAGGCACACAAGCAAACTTCATCATGGAAAAATACGGTATTCCACAAATCTCTACTGGTGATATGCTTCGTGCTGCTATCAAAGCAGGTACAGAGCTTGGTAAACAAGCTAAAGCTGTTATCGACGCTGGTCAGCTAGTTTCTGATGAAATCATCCTTGGCCTTATCAAAGAGCGTATCGCTCAAGAAGACTGTGCGAACGGTTTCCTACTGGATGGTTTCCCACGTACTATTCCTCAAGCTGACGGCCTAAAAGAAATGGGCGTTGATGTAGACTACGTTATCGAATTTGACGTTGCAGATGATGTGATTGTTGAGCGTATGGCAGGTCGTCGTGCTCACCTTCCTTCTGGTCGTACTTACCACGTTGTTTACAACCCACCTAAAGTGGAAGGTAAAGATGACGTAACTGGTGAAGATCTTGTTGTTCGTGATGACGACAAAGAAGAAACAGTACGTGCACGTCTAGGTGTTTACCACGAGCAAACTGCACCACTAATCAACTACTACGGTAAAGAAGCTGAAGCAGGCAACACTAAGTACCTTAAGTTTGATGGTACTAAGCAAGTAGCTGAAGTTAGTGCAGATATCGAGAAAGCACTCTCTTAATTTACTGAAGTCAAAAAATTAATATTTTGATATATTGAAAGCGACCCAAGTGGTCGCTTTTTTTAGTTTACTCGTAAACATATATCTAAATAACTTCAAGCTGCAGCGATGCAGCACTTTGAGGCTATTTAAGTATATGAACCAAGCCGTTTACCATGAATAGGATGTTATGAAAGAGAATTATAAACAGGGTGTACTCCTCGTGAACCTGGGTACTCCTGACGCACCAACCGCTCCTGCCGTAAAGCGTTTTTTAAGTCAGTTTCTTCATGATCACCGAGTGGTAGACATGACTCGATGGCTTTGGTGTCCGCTATTGCACGGCGTTATCCTTCCAATCCGAGCTCCCAAGGTTGCTAAACTCTACCAATCAGTTTGGATGGAAGAGGGCTCGCCACTGATGGTGTACTCTAAGCGTCAAACAGAGAAGTTGGCTCAAAAGCTTGATATGCCAGTCGAACTTGGCATGACTTATGGAAATCCAAGTTTGCAATCAGGTTTTGAAGCGCTGTTGGCTCAAGGGGTAGAGGAAGTCATCGTTTTACCTTTGTATCCGCAATACTCGGGCACAACAACGGCAGCGGTTTCTGACGGAATCACTAAAGCGTTTAAAAACCTGCCCGTGATGCCGGGCTTTAGCTTTATTCGGGATTACTACAATCACCCGAAATACATTGAAGCGTTAGCGCATTCAGTTCGTGAACATTGGCAAGAGTATGGTAAGGGAGACTACTTGCTATGTTCTTATCACGGTATTCCAAAACGTTACGCTGATAATGGAGATGTTTACCCTCAGCACTGTGAAGAAACGACTCGCTTACTCGCTGAAGCGTTAGGGTTAAACGAGCAACAGATAGGTATGACGTATCAGTCTCGATTTGGCCGAGAAGAGTGGTTACAGCCCTACACCGATAAAACCCTAGAGGCACTTCCTGAAAAAGGGGTAAAGAATATCAATGTTGTGACACCAGCATTCTCTTCGGATTGTTTAGAAACGTTGGAAGAGATCTCGGAAGAGTGTAAAGAGATTTTCCTTGAAGCAGGTGGTGAAAGCTTTACTTACATTCCTTGTTTGAACGATAGTGAGCTTCATATAGAAATGATGGCTGAGTTAGTTCACTCTAAGCTTTAGGTACAAAAAAGGGTCGCAAAAGCGACCCTTTTTTGTAGAGCGATTAAGCGACTTGTACTTGCTGCTCTTCGACTTGTTCTGCTGTGCTGTGAGTATTCTCTGCACCATGCATCCAGCGAACGAGCGTATTCGAGAACAGAAGTAGGATGACACCACTCACGGTAGCACTGACTGCAATGCCACTAAAGATAGCCATTGCGCCCAATTCTCCTACGTGAGATCCCACATAGCCCGCAACGTAGTTTGCAATCGCATTGCAGCCAAACCATGCACCCATCATGAGTGAAGCTAAGCGAAGCGGTGCTAACTTGGTCACCAGTGAAAGACCAATTGGAGATAAGCACAGTTCGCCCAATGTATGGAAGAAGAAAGCACCCACCAGCCACAACATTGATGTTTTTACCGTTGTGTCTCCACCTTGTTCTAGCACAGCGCCAACCATACATAGGAAGCCAATTGCCAAGAAAAATAGTGCCATTGCAAATTTCACTGGCGACGTAGGTTCGCGTTTACCCAGTTTTACCCAAAGGACCGCTAGAACCGGTGCTAGGGTAATAATGAAAAATGGGTTTAGCGATTGGAACCACGCAGCAGGTACTTCAAAGCCACCAATCATACGATCAGTATATTGTTGAGTGTAGATGTTCATCAGGCCACCGGCCTGCTCAAAGCCAGCCCAGAAGACGATAGTGAATAAGCTCATGACCAAAATTACTTTTAGTCGGTTTACTTCTTCTTTCGTTAAGGGTTGCTTCGTGGTTGAGTTTTTGTTGCTTAGAGCTCGTTTTGCTGCGGGCTCGCGACCGATGTCACCAAGCCAAGACTGAGCTAGCACCATTTGCATCACTAGGCTAATAATCATACCTACACCTGCGGCCACAAAACCAGCTTTCCAACCGTACGAGGTTGTCACAGAGCCAGAAACGACGCCGGCAAGTAACGCACCTAAGTTGATACCCATATAAAAGATAGTGAATGCGCCGTCACGACGGTTGTCACCCTCTTTATATAAATCGCCAACCATGGTTGAGATATTCGGCTTAAAGAGGCCGTTACCCGTGATAAGCAGACCAAGACCTAAATAGAAACTGTGCAGCGAACCAATACCCAGAGCGTCAGCAGGAAGTGCGAGTGTAAACTGGCCGATAGCCATTAACGCGCCACCAAGCAAAATTGAACGGCGTTGACCTAGATAGTTATCCGCTAAGTAACCTCCGATGAGAGGTGTGATATACACAAGACCAGTATAAATACCGTATAGGTCTAGTGCGTCTTTGGTTGACCAGCCAAGGCCGCCATTCATCGTTGTATCTGTAAGGTAAAGTACTAGAATGGCGCGCATTGCGTAGTAAGAAAAGCGTTCCCACAGTTCAGTACCGAACAATAAGAACAAGCCACGAGGATGGCCGAAATATTGATGTTGGTTTGACATAAGCTCTTCTAATAATAGTTATTACATTTTTTAACGACTTCTACGTATACATGGCAATCTAATGAGTGACAAACAATAAAATTTTGCCTTACGACTAAATCTGTTTGTTAAGTGACTGTTTTTGAGTGGATTTACAGATGATATGATGGTGTGTTGGCTGTGTTACAAACTTAATTTCCATTTTTGTCTATGGACTTCTTCTCGTAAGCTCTTGAAAAGATACCGTTAATGCGAGCGATGTATAATCATACTTTTATAGATAAACTGAATGTCAATGACTCAACTTTGGCTTAATGCTAGGATAAAAACAAAATAGAATTGGCTAGTAAAAAAGATGAAACGTTGGTATCTACTTTATTGTAAACGTGGGGAGCAGGTTAGGGCGAAACAGCACCTTGAAAACCAAGGTGTAGAGTGCTTTTATCCAACTGTAGAAGTTGAGAAGATTTTGCGCGGGAAAAGACAAAAAGTCGAAGAGCCGCTGTTTCCTTGTTATGTGTTTGCTTACTTTGATTATGAACAGGGACCTAACTTCACCTCAGTCCGCTCCACTCGAGGGGTTGTTGATTTCGTGCGTTTTGGTGCTCAACCGAAAGAAGTCCAAGGTGACTTAGTCTTTGAATTGATGCAGCTAGAAAAATGCTGTAATGAAAATACCGCTTCTGAGTGTATGCCAAAACCAGGTGATCAAATCCGAGTTAAGAGCGGTCAGTTTGCAGGTATAGATGCTATCTTCCAAGAGCAAGATGGTGAGAAACGCTCAATCATGTTAGTGCAGATGATCACTAAACGAGTGCCTGTCAGCATTGACAACAGCGATTTAGACTTGAAATAGCTAATGCGTACAAACAAAAAAAGAGGTGCTTTGGCACCTCTTTTTTAATCTTGCTAGTGATCATCAGCAGTGGGACGCTGTTAGCGAGCTTAGCAAAACAACGATGATTACCGATTAGGAGTAGGGCATGACACCCTACTTAGTCGCTTAGTAAGCGTCGTTATGGACGGTTTGCACCGCACGACCTGACGGGTCTACACAGTTTTGGAATGACTCATCCCATTCAATCGCTTTCGCTGATGAACAAGCTACCGAAGGACCACCTGGCACACACTCAGCCGCTGACGGTAGTGGGAATAGCTCTTCAAAGATCTCTCGGTACACGTAACCTTCTTTCGTGGTTGGCGTGTTGTATGGGAAGCGGTATTGAGCCGTTTCCATCTGCTGATCCGTCACTTTTTGCTCTGCGACTTCTTTCAACGTATCAATCCAGCTGTAACCTACACCATCAGAGAACTGTTCTTTTTGACGCCATGCGATCGACTCTGGCAAGTAATGCTCAAAACACTCGCGTAGAATGTGTTTTTCCATTTTGCCGTTGCCACACATCTTATCTGCTGGGTTTAGGCGCATTGCAACGTCGATAAACTCTTTATCAAGGAACGGTACTCGGCCTTCAACCCCCCATGCCGCTAGCGATTTGTTTGCGCGCGCGCAGTCAAACATGTTCAGAGCAAGCAGCTTACGTACTGTTTCTTCGTGGAACTCTTTCGCGTTTGGTGCTTTGTGGAAGTACAGGTAGCCGCCAAAGATTTCGTCAGCGCCCTCACCAGAAAGTACCATCTTAATGCCCATCGCTTTGATCTTGCGACCCATTAAGAACATAGGCGTGGATGCGCGAATGGTGGTCACATCGTACGTTTCGATGTGGTAAATCACGTCGCGAATCGCGTCGAGACCTTCTTGAATTGTATAAGTCATTTCATGGTGAACGGTACCGATTTGGTCGGCAACTTCGCGAGCGGCTTTCAGGTCAGGCGCGCCTTCTAGACCCACAGCAAAAGAGTGCAGTTGTGGCCACCAAGCTTCTGACTTTTCATCGTCTTCAATTCGCATTGCAGCAAAACGTTTAGCCACAGCAGAGGTGATGGATGAATCTAAACCACCTGATAGTAAAACACCATATGGAACATCCGTCATTAGTTGGCGTTTAACCGCTGCTTCTAGTGCTTCAGTCAGTTCTTCTTTGCTGGTGGTGTTACCTTGAACGGCAGCGTATTCGTTCCAGTCACGAACATAGTAACACGTTGGCTCGGCATCTTTTGAGCTGTAGTAGCTACCAGGAGGGAACTCGCTCACTGTTTTACATACTGGAACAAGTGCCTTCATCTCTGATGCAACATAGTAGTTGCCATGCTCATCATGACCTTGATAAAGAGGGATAATGCCAATGTGGTCGCGACCGACTAAGTATTCGTCTTTTTCTTCATCGTACAGAACAAAAGCGAAAATACCGTTTAGTTCTTCAAGGAGATCTGCACCCATATCTTGGTACAGTGCAAGAATGACCTCACAGTCTGAATCGGTTTGAAACTCGTATTTTCCTTCGTAACGAGCACGAATTTCTTTATGGTTGTAGATTTCACCATTGACTGCAAGGATGAGCTTTTTATCAGGGCTGTATAGCGGTTGTGCACCACTATTTAGACCAACAATCGCCAAGCGCTCATGCGCTAAAATAGCGCGCTCTGAAGAGTAAATCCCAGACCAGTCAGGGCCACGATGACGAAGTTTTTTCGACATTTCTAATGCGATAGGGCGCAATGCGGCTGCATCGCTTTTAATGTCTAAAATGCCAAATACTGAACACATACTACATCCTTACTAAACTAAATAATTTCTAATCGGTATGGCTTCAATTTGCCATTACTAGTAAAAAAAGCAACGTTTTGTGATTATAAAAATGATAAAAAGCCTTGTTGTGTAAATATTATTTAATTTAATGGCTTGTTTGGTGAATGGAATCAAGGTTTGGTATAAAAACCATACAAAAAAGCCTTTCTATTGATAGAAAGGCTTTTAAAAAATATTAGTATGGTTGCTTATTTTATTGGTGTGAACTGAGGTTCAAGTTGTTTACACACATGTCGAGCAAAACCGCTACCTGCTTCACTGTATATATTGAATGCGGCGTCAACTCCGCTTTCCAGCAAACCTTCCAACTGATCTGGGTACTCGGCGATAGCTGCTATTTGCCCTTTATATTTTCTGCGTTTAAGCTGCTCAAGTGCGGTTTGGTTACCTTGATGATGAGGCATGGCAAGCAGCACCAGTTTGACATGACCTGTATCTAAAATTCGTTCCCAAAAATCTGGGTCTGTGGCATCGCCAGCGATCACGTTTCTTCCCTCTGAACGGTGCTGATGTGCTGCATCTTCACGAATTTCTATGCCTAGTGAAATTTTGCCATAGCGCGCACGTAATTCATCATAGGCCCCAGTCCCGATGCGCCCCATGCCTAAGATCAATACCTGGGCATGCCCAGGGTTAATGAGTTGGTCACGCTGGTTAAGCTTTTCTGCGGCTGTCTCTTGCAGCCACTTGCCGGAGTGTTGATAAATTTTGTGGCTCAGGCGGTTAAGTGGCGCAGAAATAATAAAGGACACAGACACCGCAACCGCAATCGCAGCGAGCATATCGCTTGGCATCCAGCCCATTTTATAGGCCAACCCTGCGACTATAAGGCCAAACTCACTGTAGTTGAACAGCGATAAAGAGGCGAGCAAAGAGGTACGTACTCGAAACTTAAAGTGATTAATCGTGACGAAGTACAAGAGCCCTTTTATTGGCAGCAGTAAGATAAATAGTAGGGCGAGTACGACACCATTGACGCTCAATGAAGCGGACAAGCCAATGTTTAAAAAGAAGCAGACTAAGAACAGCTCCTTCATATTGAATAGCGATTTGGATAGCTCTGAAGCTTTAGGGTGGCCTGCGAGCAACATGCCTAAAATCAGCGCGCCCAAGTCTGGTTTCATTCCGACCAGTTCGAATAGCCCTGCCCCAACAACAAGCGCGAAGAAAATACCGAACAGCACCAGCATTTCGCCGTGGCCAACTTTATCTAACAGTTTATAGAATAGTGGACGAAGGAAAGGCAATGCGAACAAACCAATGGCATACCATTCTGGGACTTTTCCGGTTGAAGCAGTCAGGAATACCACGGCAAAAATATCTTGCATAACCAAGATACCGATCGCGAGTGTGCCGTAGGTGGCGTTCATTTCCCCTTTTTCTTGCAATGCTTTTACGGCAAAAACGGTACTGGAGAACGATAGTGCAAAAGCTAAAAGTAGGATTTGACCGCTATCCATACTGGCGAGCGAAGTTAAGCCTAGTAGTTTTAAACCTGATAGCGCTAGTGCAAAAAAAGCGGTAGACAGTATGTTGTGGGCGGTCGCTCCTCCCCATATTTCTTTGGACAGTAGCGTTTTGACATCAAGCTTGAGTCCGATCGTGAATAGAAGAAGAGTGACACCAAGATCTGCAAGAGTGACGATAACGTCATTGCTTTGATAGCCAAATGCATGCAAACCAAATCCTGCCAGTAGAAAACCAACGAGGGGAGGGAGGCTACATTTAAGCGCAATAAAGCCAGCTAAAAAAGCTGTTGTAATTAGAATAATTTCCATACTGTTGAGCTGTATTCCTGATATACAAAAACGGGCTGTGAAAACACAGCCCGAGATTGTAACTCAATTAGTTGTATAAACTTAGTCTTCAAGTAACTTTTGTAACAAAACTCCGTTTAGCATTGCGCGTTTAATCATCGCAAATGCGCCCATCGTTGGCTGCTTATCAATGTGTGAAGCCACGATAGGAAGGTCGTTATGGAAAGTTTTGAGAGATTGATTTTCGACATTGCGTTGAATTGCAGGGAAGACTATGTCTTGTGCAGCAGTAATGTCGCCCGCAATGACAATTTTCTGAGGGTTAAACAAGTTAACGGTAATTGCAATCGCTTTACCTAACTGGTTACCCACTCGCACTAAACTCTGCTTTGCAAGTTCGTCACCATCCATTGCATGCTGACACACTGCTTCAATCGTGATGTTTTCAAGGTCAGTCAAGCTTGACTCATAGCCTTGAGCAATCAGTTGTTTTACTCGTTGGATAATAGCTGGGTTCGCTGCTACGGTTTCTAAGCAACCAAAGTTCCCACATTGGCACTGTTCACCAAGCGGATCGATTTGGATATGACCAATTTCACCGACGTTGCGGTTAAAGCCCAGAAAAACCTGGCCGTTAACGATAATACCTGCGCCAGTACCGCGGTGAACGCTAACTAAAATGGAGTCCTGACAGTCTTGGCTTGCCCCAAAGTAGTGCTCCGCTAACGCCATGCCACGTACGTCATTCCCAACAAAGCATGCGGTATTAAACTTCTCCCCAACAATTTCACCCAGCGCCAGATTATCGATATCGGTATTCGGCATGTACTCAACTACGCCTGTTGTTGGGTTAACAAGGCCCGGTAGCGTAATACCAATTGCGATGAGCTGATCAATTTTGTCTTCGCAACGGTTTACGAAGTCTTTAAGTAAATCGATAAGCCCAGCGATCAAGTCAGCTTGGTTGGTGTAATGCAGTTCGTGTTGATCTTCCGCAAGTGCAGTGCCACCTAAATCGTACAAACAAAATTGTACGTAATCTCGACCTAAACGAACCGCAATAGAGTGAAAGGGTTTGACTTCGGTGGTCAGAGAGATTGCACGACGACCACCAGTTGAAGCTTGCTGGGCGACCTCTTTAATAAGGCCGCGCTCTAAAAGTTGGCGGGTTATTTTGGTAACACTAGCAGGTGCGAGCTGGCTCACATCTGCGACTTGAATACGGGAGATAGGACCTTGCTGATCAATCAGCCTATATACCGCAGCGCTGTTAAGCTGTTTTACTAAATCTACATTACCAATCTGTCCGCCATTCATGCTTAATTTTGCTCGTATTGTCCGTTAACAACCGTCGCTTTTACTTTGAAGTCACGATCGAAAATGGTTAGGTTTGCAACCATCCCTTTTCGAACTCGGCCAAGGCGATCCTCAACACCAATTGCAGTTGCTGGGTATAACGTGGCCATTCGTAGAGCTTCGTCTAAAGCGATCCCCGCGTGCTCAACTGAATTCTGAACTGCTTCTATCATTGTCAAAGCTGAGCCGCCTAGTGTGCCGTTTTCATCAACACACTTACCATCTCGGTAATATACTTTCTTACCG
Organism: Vibrio sp. Y51_MX_L26; assembly: GCF_024181935.1. Classification (NCBI taxonomy): domain Bacteria; kingdom Pseudomonadati; phylum Pseudomonadota; class Gammaproteobacteria; order Vibrionales; family Vibrionaceae; genus Vibrio; species Vibrio sp. Y51_MX_L26. The sequence goes on along the minus strand of NZ_JAMZAS010000004.1, from coordinate 68,462 downwards.
ACAAAAATAAAGTGATCAATGTTAGCACCTGCTGGAGCTGTGGCATCCGTCACCAAAACAAGCTTTTCACCTTTGATTTTATGAGCAATTCGGATGTTTGCGTAGTCTACGTGGAAACCATCAGCAATAATGCCAGCATAAACGTCAGGCGTATCGTAAATTGCACCAACAACTCCAGGTTCACGACCAACCATAGGTGTCATCGCGTTAAATAGGTGTGTGGCAAAAGTAATACCTGCTTCAAAGCCTTTACGCGCTTCGGCGTAGGTCGCATTTGTATGACCAATAGAAACTACGATGCCGGCTGCTTTTAATCGTGCAATATGCTCTGGATCGTTTTGCTCTGGTGCAAGCGTTACTTTAGCGATGATATCTGCGTTTGCGCAGATAAGATCAACCATGCTTTCATCTGACGGGCGAATAAAATCGACGTTGTGGATACCTTTTTTCGCGACGTTAAGATAAGGACCTTCTAGGTGTAGACCAAGTGATTGGTTTTGATATTGGTTATGATATTCACGAGCGGCAGAAATTGCAGTTCGCATATCTTCGTCTGATGAAGTAATGAGCGTTGGTAAGAAGCTAGTACAGCCGGACTTGAGGTTTGCTTCGTGCATGATTTGCATGGTTTCCGGTGTGATTGCATCGTTTAGCATTACACCGCCACAGCCATTCAGTTGCAGGTCGATAAAGCCCGGACTTAGGTTTGCGCCTGCGAGGTCTTTCACTTCGATGCCCTGAGGTAGCTCTGCAACCGGCACAATAGATTGAATAAGGTCGTTTTCGATGATGACCGCATGATCGGTAAGAACATCACTACCGGTATAAATTTTACAGTTACTTAGCGCGTACATAGTCAGCTAGTCCTTATAGATGAGAATTCAATTTCTATATCGTTACCTAAGTGGAGACTGCTTTAGTCATATGGGTACTTAGTTTGTATCACTGAATTAGATAACGAGTCACATACAGCAAGTCGCGTTTTATCGATGTTATTGTCATAGTAACTAACTGAAAAGTAATAATTGTATGGTTTTTTATGATTCTTTTTCAGAGCAAAGTTACAGTGATTTACCCGCCTAGATACCAAAATAACACTGATTCTGCCTTGCATAAAGTGCGAGAATATTATCTTTAAAACGCCATTTTTTCGTATAATAAAATAAGTTTTATGATCTCGCTAGCAAAAACCTTCCGAAAGGGCAAATTGTGGTGATTATGATCACAAACGGTGAGCTTTTAATTTGCGGAGCAAAATTAATGTCATAAACTGAGGATGACTAAATTGGACGACTGAAATAAGTCATTCAACATAACATCTAATCCTATAGGGGGAACTTAAGGTGAATATTCTCGGATACGCGCAGAAGTTAGGTAAAGCTCTTATGCTTCCTATTGCGACTTTGCCAATCGCAGGCTTGTTACTGCGCTTGGGCCAGCCGGATGTTTTTGACATCGCATTTATGGCACAAGCAGGTAACTCAATCTTTTCTAACCTTCCATTGTTATTTGGCCTTGGTATTGCGATCGGTCTATCTAAAGACGGTCAAGGTGCAGCTGGCCTTGCTGGTGCAGTTGCGTACTTTGTACTGACAGCGACAGCGTCAACAATTGATGCATCAGTAAACATGTCGTTCTTTGGTGGTATCATCGCAGGTATTATTGCTGGCCACTCTTACAACGCTTTCCATGCTACACGTCTTCCTGAGTGGCTTGCTTTCTTCTCTGGTAAACGTTTAGTGCCGATTATGGCAGGTTTATTCGCTTTAGTTGCTGGTGCAGTTGGTGGCATTGTATGGCCAACAATTCAAGGTGGTCTAGATGCGCTTGCTCATGGCATCTCAACTTCTGGCGCTATTGGTCAGTTTATCTACGGTACACTGAACCGTGCCCTTATTCCTGTAGGTCTACACCACGTACTTAACTCATTCTTCTGGTTTGGTATGGGGTCTTGTCAAGAAGTGCTAGTAACTGGTGCAAATGCTGCGGGTCAAGCGCTTCCTGCTCTACAACAACTGTGTGTTGATCCTGCGCTAGCGAAAACGCTTGTGGCTGGTCAAACTCATACATTTGAATTCGCTAACTCTGTCACTCCTGAAATCACTGCAACAGTGAAGGAAGTAACTGAAACAGTTAAATCTGGTGACCTACACCGTTTCTTCGGCGGCGATAAGAGCGCTGGTGTGTTCATGAACGGTTTCTTCCCAGTAATGATGTTCGGCCTACCTGGTGCGGCGCTTGCAATGTACCTAGCGGCTCCTGCTGAGAAACGTAGCCAAGTTGGTGGTGCATTGTTCTCTGTTGCATTCTGTTCATTCCTAACTGGTATCACAGAGCCTCTAGAGTTCATGTTCGTATTCCTAGCGCCTGCACTATACGCGATTCACGCAGTGTTCACTGGTCTGTCGCTTGTTGTTGCTAACATGCTTGGTACGCTACACGGCTTCACATTCTCAGCTGGTCTAATTGACTACTTGTTGAACTACGGTCTAGCAACTAAACCGCTACTACTTGGTGCAGTTGGTCTTGGCTTTGGTGCTCTATACTTCTTCACATTCAGCTTCGCAATCCGCGCATTCAACTTGAAATCGCCTGGCCGTGAAGATGACGACAGCGAAGCAGCAGCGCCTGCTGGTGAGAAGAAAAGTGGTGACCTAGCTCGCCAATACTTAAAAGCACTTGGCGGTCATGACAACCTAACTTCAATCGACGCATGTATCACTCGACTACGCTTGACACTAAAAGATCGTTCAGTCGCTGATGAGGAAGTACTGAAGAAACTGGGTGCGAAAGGTGTGGTTAAACTTGGTGAAAACAACCTTCAAGTTATCCTTGGCCCTCTAGCTGAAATCGTTGCTGGCGAAATGAAAGCAATCGGTGCTAATGAAGACCTATCGAATGTAAAATTGCCTTAATTACATCGAACTGATATCTGACTAAGACCTCCCTCGGGAGGTCTTTTTTTGTTTTGGCACTTTGAATCTGCTGTGCTTTCGCACTAACTCGATAAATATTGTCGTTTTAGCGCGAGTTCTTGTTGTCTAATTGCTTAGAATTGTGGATCATTAGAAACAATGTACTCTGCAAAACCATACTTGGATGCAGAGTTCCGTTTTCTCTGACAATACTAATATTTTTGAGGTGCTATAGATGAGTGAAGCTGATGCTCGTCCATCAAACTTTATTCGCCAGATCATTGATAAAGATCTAGCGGATGGTAAACACACTAGCGTGCATACTCGATTCCCGCCGGAGCCAAATGGCTACCTGCATATCGGTCATGCTAAGTCTATCTGTTTGAACTTCGGTATTGCTCAGGACTACCAGGGTCAATGTAATCTACGTTTCGACGATACGAACCCTGAAAAAGAAGACATCGAATACGTTGAGTCTATCAAGAAAGATGTAAACTGGTTGGGCTTTGAGTGGAGTGGTGAAGTATGTTATTCATCAAACTACTTCGATAAGCTTTACGAATATGCAATTGAATTGATTAACAAAGGCTTAGCGTACGTAGATGAGCTAAGTCCAGAGCAGATTCGTGAATACCGTGGCACGCTAAAGGCGCCAGGTAAACCAAGCCCATACCGTGACCGTTCTGTTGAAGAGAACTTAGCGTTATTTGAAAAAATGCGCGCTGGTGAATTTGAAGAAGGTAAAGCGTGTCTTCGTGCCAAGATTGACATGGGTTCTTCATTCATGGTTATGCGCGATCCAGTTTTATACCGTGTGCGTTTTGCTACGCACCACCAAACTGGTGATAAGTGGTGCATTTACCCAATGTACGACTTCACGCACTGTATCTCTGATGCATTAGAAGGCATTACACACTCTATCTGTACGCTTGAGTTTATGGATAACCGTCGTCTGTACGACTGGGTTCTGGACAACATCACGATCGAAAGCCGTCCGCATCAATACGAGTTCAGTCGCTTAAACCTTGAGTACACAGTGATGTCTAAGCGTAAGCTTAATCAACTCGTCACTGAAAAACTGGTTAACGGTTGGGATGACCCACGTATGCCAACAGTCTCTGGTCTGCGTCGTCGTGGCTTCACGCCAGCATCTATCCGTGAATTCTGTAAGCGTATTGGTGTAACGAAGCAAGAAAATATGATCGAGTTTAGCTCACTAGAATCTTGTATTCGTGATGACTTAAACGAGAACGCTCCGCGTGCAATGGCTGTGCTGGATCCTGTTAAAGTTGTTATCGAAAACTTTGAAGAAGGTGCAGTAGAAAACTTGACGGTTGCTAATCACCCAAACAAACCAGAGATGGGTGTGCGTGAAGTACCATTCACTCGAGAGTTGTGGATTGAGCGTGAAGACTTCCGTGAAGAGGCGAACAAAAAGTACAAGCGTTTAGTGCTAGGTAAAGAAGTTCGCTTACGTGGTGCTTACGTGATCAAAGCAGAGCGCGTTGAAAAAGATGCTGAAGGCAACATCACGACTATCTTCTGTTCTTACGATGCAGACACACTAGGTAAGAATCCGGCTGATGGCCGTAAAGTAAAAGGTGTGATTCATTGGGTATCAGCTGATAAAGCATTACCAGCGGAAATCCGTCTGTACGATCGTCTATTTACGGTTCCAAACCCGGGTGCAGCAGAAGACTTTGCTTCTACAATCAATCCTGAATCATTAGTTGTGATCAATGGTTTTGTAGAGCCTAGCTTAGCGTCAGCAGAAGCAGAAAAAGGCTACCAGTTTGAGCGTATGGGTTACTTCTGCGCAGACTCGAAAGATTCTTCAGCAGATAAACTAGTATTCAACCGCACGGTTGGCCTACGTGATACTTGGGCAAAAATTGAGAACCAATAATCTCGATTAATGCAAAAATCGATAAAAATGCCAGCAAATGCTGGCATTTTTTTATTCTCATTATCGTAATTCGGCGGTTATAGGTAATGTAGGGAGCTGATTAAGAGTGAGGGGCGTTTGATAAATGTTCGGTTTGGAAGCAAAACAATGATGTTTATTAAGGTTTGAATTGGTAAGTCTAATCGACGCTTTACAAAAGTTGGTACGGCAATTCAGCTATTGAAAGATATCGCCCTCAGAAACAAAAAACGCCAGCATGAGCTGACGTTTATTTTAAATCAACAAACCGTTATTTTTTTGGTTTGTGTGCATCTGGATTGTCTTTACAACCACCATCACTGCACTTGCCGTACAAGTATAAGCTGTGGTTTGTTAGCGTGACATTGTACTTAGCTGCAATCTCTTTTTGACGTTCTTCAATAAGATCGTCAGAAAATTCAATTACCTCACCACAGTCTAGGCACACTAGATGGTCGTGGTGATGTTGAGTCGATAATTCGAAGACTGACTTACCACCTTCAAAGTGGTGACGAGTTACAATACCAGCATCATCGAATTGGTTTAGAACTCGGTAAACAGTTGCTAGGCCAATCTCTTCACCTAGATCAATCAACTTTTTGTACAAATCTTCAGCACTGATGTGCTGGCAGTCTGGCTGCTGAAGTACTTCTAGAATTTTTAGCCTTGGAAGGGTTACTTTTAAACCCGCATCCTTCAGCGCCTGATTATTATCTGACATATACTTTCCCGTTGGATCATCTGCAGCGATTTAACAGAATTCAATCTTCCTACCATTATAGGATAAGCGCTCAGAACATTAAACCACGAACTTCAAAGGGTTAATAGAATCTTTTTGTAAATTAGAAATAGGTCGATTATATTACAGATCTGACCAGTTACAATTATGTAACATTGAGCTTAGAGAGGGCACGGACTGCGATGAATAAGCGACTTGCGAAGATATACAAACCAGGAATTGTAAAATTCGCACTCAATATTTGGCCACCTTTTTGGGGCGCTGGTATTAAAATCTTACATATTTCTGAAGACTTTCGTACCGTCAAGGTGCGTTTGAAACTTCGCTGGTGGAATAAAAACGCCAATCGTACTCAGTATGGTGGCAGTATTTTCTCTTTAACTGATCCCATTTACTCGTTGATGCTGATGGGGATTCTACGCGAGGAGTATTACGTGTGGGATAAAGAGGCGAGTATTAACTTTATTAAGCCAGGGCAAAGTGATTTATTTGCAGAATTTGAGGTCACTGAAGGAATGCTAGAAAACATTTATCAAATGACACGGAATGGAGAAAAGTGTTTTCCTGAATTTATTACCCATGTAAAAGATAAGCAGGGGAATGTGGTTTCAGAGGTTCAACGCAAGCTTTATGTAAGAAAGAAACCTCAGTATCGCGAAGAGGAAGTGCTCACCGATGCTTTGTGAAAATATACAAAAAGACCTCCAATCGGAGGTCTTTGTATAATTCGATTTATTTAGCCTTCAAGCTCAGCTAAACACATTTCTTCGTAAATCTGTTTAACCCAGTTCTCAACACGTTCGTCAGTCAGTTCCGGTTGACGGTCTTCATCGATACATAGACCTACGAATTGGCTGTCGTCACCTTCAACAAGTGCTTTAGACGCTTCAAATTCGTAGCCTTCTGTTGAAGTATGGCCAAGAATTGTGCCACCTTTAGACTCAACGATATCACGTACTGTGCCCATCGCGTCACAGAAGTACTCTGCGTAGTCCTCTTGGTCGCCACAGCCAAAGATAGCCACTAGCTTAGTAGAGAAGTCGATTTGCTCAAGTTCAGGGAAGAAATCATCCCAATCACATTGTGCTTCGCCGTAGTACCAAGTTGGGATACCTAGAAGAAGAAGATCGAAGTTATCAATGTCTTCTTTGCTGCTTTTCGCGATGTCTTGAACGTGAACTAGATGCTTACCTAGTTGCTTTTGAATCATCTTTGCAACGGCTTCAGTATTACCTGTGTCGCTACCGAAGAAGATACCTACACTTGCCATAGAGTCTATACCTTTACATTGTTTGTTATTGGCGATGGTACTAAGGGTTTAACCTAACCCAGAGCCTTCCCAAGTTAGCTGAATTACACCTTTTGCAATAAAGCCAGCACAGCCTAGGAAAAGGACTAACCACACAATACGACGACCAAAAACAGGTACATTGCCTTGCTTTAGCACATCTTTTATTGCCATCCCGATGAAAAAGAAGATAGCAGCAAAAAGAAGATCGAGCCCAATAGACTCGAGCATATCCATATAGTCGTAAAGCATTTTAGCCCTTCATGCCGAAAAATCTTGGGCGCACTATACCACTGTTAAACGGTAAAGTTAATGCACTACAAGAAGGGTTATTTCAATAATCTATTGTTGCTTTTCGAATTTGTTAACTCGAAATGTATTTCCGAATGACTCTCATTACTTCAGCCGGTTTTTCGGCGTGAAGCCAGTGGCCAGTATTAGCGATAATATGTGCTTTTGCTTGTTTGAACTGTTTTTGCACCGCAGGTTGGTGCTCTGGCATTAAGTAATCGGAATCACCACCTTTAACAAACAGAGTGGGTATGTCTGTTGGGGCAATTTCCTGCCAGCCGATAATTTGTGCGTAATTCTCATAAAGGCTCGGTACGTTAAACCGCCAGTCCATTTTATCGCCATTTTTGTATAGTGACTTAGAGAGAAATTGTCTTACACCGTCGATCTCAACATGTTGAGCTAGGATATCCATCGCTTGTTGACGGCTTGCTGGCTTTTCGTTAATTACTGCGTGTAAACCGTTAAACACATTGTCGTGACGGTTTGCTGTGTAGGCGACAGGTGCCATGTCGAGTACAACCAACTGTTTGACGAGCTCTGGAGCAATGTCCACCAGTGTCATCGCGACCTTTCCACCCATTGAATGCCCAATAATAATAGATGGATCTACATTTAAGTGTTGTAGGAGTTGTGCCACATCTTTTGCCATGTCGGCGTAATTATGAATGTTTGAGTGAAAAGAGAGGCCGTGATTTCTCAGATCAATACTGATCACCGTGTGATCTTTAATAAGATCGCGGGCTAGTAGACCCAGATTACTTAAACTACCAAACAATCCGTGAATCAAAACAACTGTTTGGCCTTGGCCTTCCTGCTTATAGTTGAGTAATGCTGACATTTTATCTTATTCGTGATGGGTTTAACGTGGAGTATCCGAGAGGATCTCGTTATAATCCCCCAGAGTTTAAACATTGAGAATGTGAAAAGCGAATGAAAACAATTGAGGTTGATGAGGATCTATACCGTTACATTGCTAGCCAAACTAAGCATATCGGTGAAAGCGCCTCGGATATTTTGCGACGCCTTTTAAACCTTGATGGTCAGTTGCAGGAAGCTGAAGCCGCGCCTGTAGTAGAGAAGCCACAAGGGATTGTAGTAAGTAAAGATGCGGGTAAAACGGAATCTGTTGATGTAGTGAAAGAAATGCGTTCGCTGCTTATTTCTGATGAGTTTGCCGGTCTAAAAAAAGCGATTGATCGCTTTATGTTAGTACTATCGACCTTACATAAATTAAATCCAGAAGGTTTCGCGCAGGCTACGAATGTAAAGGGGCGCAAACGCGTGTACTTTGCAGATAATGAAGAAACCTTGTTGGCAAATGGCAACACGACCAAGCCAAAAGCCATTCCTGGCACACCGTTTTGGGTTATCACGAACAACAATACCAGTCGTAAAAGACAGATGGTTGAACAAGTGATGACACACATGGGGTACCAACCTGACTTAATAGAAAAAGTAACAGGTTCAATCTAAGAAACCTGATAGAAGCCTCATAATGTGTCGCAGTGAGCGGATATTATGAGGCTTTTTTAATTTTATTTGTATTTAAAGAAAGGATGTCAAACATGGCTATGCACCCTCGTGCTGGGCAAAAAGCGCAGCAGGAAGATCTTCATAATATTCCGGCACTCGTTGCCAATTACTTCTTGCTTCAACCTGATGCTAAGAACTCCGATCACAAGGTTCAATTCGGCACATCAGGTCACCGTGGTACCGCTGATAAGCATACATTTAACGAAAACCACATTTTGGCTATTGCTCAAGCGGTTGCAGAAGTTCGTGCCCAGCAAGGGACCACAGGTCCTTTGTTTGTCGGTAAAGACACGCATGCTTTGTCTGAACCTGCATTTTCTAGCGTGATTGAAGTTTTGATTGCGAATGGCGTAAAAGTCATCGTACAGCAGGATAACGGCTACACGCCAACACCAGGTATCTCGCACGCAATTCTGACTTACAACATCAAGCACGATGAAAAAGCAGACGGTATTGTGATTACACCATCTCATAACCCACCACAAGACGGCGGTATCAAATACAATCCGACTCACGGTGGTCCAGCAGAAGCTGAGTTGACTCAAGCTATCGAAGATCGTGCGAACGCACTGATTTCCGAAGGTTTACAAGGTGTTAAACGCTTACCACTAGCAGAAGCAAAAGCATCGGATCTGTTTGTGGAGATGGACTTGGTTAAACCCTACATCGATGACCTAGTGAACGTTATCGATATGGAAGCAATCCAAAAAGCAAACCTGAAGATTGGTGTAGATCCATTGGGTGGCAGCGGCATCGATTACTGGCGTCAAATTGGTCAGGCATACAACCTAGACCTAACGCTAGTAAGTGAAGCGATTGATCCTTCTTTCCAATTCATGTCTCTCGATAAAGACGGTGTGGTTCGTATGGACTGTTCTTCTCCATACGCAATGGCGGGTCTATTGGCATTGAAAGATGAGTACGATCTAGCATTTGGTAACGATCCTGACTACGACCGTCACGGTATCGTTACGCCAAAAGGTTTGATGAACCCGAATCACTTCTTAGCCGTTTGTATCGACTACCTATACCGCCATCGTGACGCATGGGGTAAAGATGTAGCGGTTGGTAAAACACTAGTATCAAGTGCACTGATTGACCGTGTTGTGGCGGATCTAGGTCGTGAGCTATGTGAAGTACCAGTAGGCTTCAAATGGTTTGTTGATGGTCTGTACACTGGTAAATTCGGTTTTGGTGGTGAAGAAAGTGCCGGGGCATCTTTTCTTCGTAAAGATGGTACGCCATGGTCAACAGACAAAGACGGCATCTTGTTATGTCTTCTAGCGGCAGAGATCACTGCGGTAACGGGTAAGAACCCACAAGACTACTATGAAGAGCTAGCGGCGAAACACGGTGAGTCGAAATACAACCGTATTCAAGCTGTAGCGAATGGCCCTCAAAAAGACGTACTGAAGAAGTTGTCACCAGAAATGGTCGCGGCTGAAACACTAGCGGGTGATCCAATTACGGCTCGTCTCACGCATGCGCCTGGTAATGGTGCTGCAATCGGTGGTCTAAAAGTAACGACTGCCAACGGCTGGTTTGCTGCTCGTCCATCAGGCACAGAGGACATCTACAAGATTTACTGTGAAAGCTTCAAAGGTGAAGAGCACCTAAAACAAATCGAAGCAGAAGCACAAGAGATCGTTAATCAAGTGTTTGCAGCTGCCGGCCTGTAAACCATTCAATAGTCGATTTAGAAAACAAAGGGTTGATGTGCAAGCATCAACCCTTTTGCGTTTTAAGATTCCTGAACTGAGTTGTTTCCGGGCCAGGAATCCGGTACCACAAACCAGAATTGACCGTCCTCCGTTTGTGCATGTACAAATCGGTCTGAAGGCTTTTCAATGGGTTGAGATAAATCGTCCGTACCAATCGCCCAGCATGGTTTGTGTAAATGATAAAGTGGCTTACCGATTAACTCCCATTGGCTCTGGTAGCACCAGTAACCACTAATCTGACTTGGATTTAGTTCATAACCCAAGCACTCGCTAGGAGTTGGCTCTGGAGTAAACGGATTAATATAGAGTCGTCCTTGCATCAATAGACGTTCTTGTGGAGAGTCGTTTAACGGAATTATTTTTTGAAATTCCGGGCGATCGCTCATTTTCAACTGATGAGTAAGCATTCTATTCAGTTTTGTATGCAGCTGGTCGTGAGCATTCGGACCATACCAAACGCCGTTATAAAGAAGATAAAACTTAATCGCCACTTCCCAGTGTTCTATTTGATTTGATTCTGTATTCCGCAACACCAAGTCGATAGCACCAATGGTCTTACCTTCGATGTCGTTTAACTGAACCTCTTCCGCGATAACCTGATATCGTTCTGAACTAGAGAGAACTGCAGTGCATAAGTGCTGATATAAAAAGCCCAATCTTGGATTACCATTGTATTGCTCAGCGTTATTTAAAGGCGTTACCGAAAGATCCTCTAAGGTTGTAAACGGAGGGCGTAACTTGAAAAGAGGAGGTGAAGTGGCGATCCATTGGTAAAAGCTTTGCAGTTGGTTCATCCGTATCCCTATATGTATGGTGAGGCGACAAGCTTTGTTATTGTAACTAAATTTGCTTTTGAGGGTAGGGTGGCTAGCATCGATATTAAGGTTCGAGATACACTTTAAGTACCTAAATGATATCAAGGTGCCAGATGTCAAAACGTTGTTGTATCAACTAGGTTGCACACTCTCGGTCTGATTTCATCGAGAGGTTATTTAGGTTTACATGCGCTAGAAATTGGAAGTAATAATGAATAACTTAAAGCTAGAACAGATTCTTAATGACAAACTGTCACCGCAGTTAATTAAAGATTACGCACCAAACGGGTTACAGGTAGAAGGGACGCCAGCCGTAAAGCGTATTATCACTGGCGTAACTGCCTCCCAAGCCTTAATCGATAAAGCGATTGAGCTTAATGCAGACGCATTACTCGTTCATCACGGTTATTTTTGGAAAGGTGAACCTGAGCCAATTCGTGGTATGAAAGGTAAACGAATTCGTAGTCTGATCAAAAACGATATCAACTTATATGGTTATCACCTTCCTCTGGATATTCACCCAGAGCTAGGCAACAACGCCGAATTAGCTCGCTTACTTGAAATCGAAGTAGAAGGTGGACTTGAAGGACATCCTCAATCAGTAGCCATGTTTGGACGCTTGAAAAAACCGATGTCTGGTGCTGAGTTTGCGAGCAAGATCAATCAAGTTCTTGATAGAGAACCACTGCATATTGCGCCAGAGAATACCGATAAGATGATTGAGACGGTCGGTTGGTGCACTGGTGGAGGGCAGGATTTTATTGAACTTGCTGTACAACACGGGCTGGATGCATTTATCTCTGGAGAAATTTCAGAGCGTACCACTTATACCGCTCGTGAAATGGACATTCATTACTTTGCTGCAGGTCATCATGCTACTGAGCGTTATGGTGTTCAGGCTTTAGGCAAATGGCTAGCGGATGAGTATGGCCTACATGTGGAGTTTATCGATATTGATAATCCGGTTTAGTGTTCGCTATTCATAACGTGAAACGCTGAAAAGAAAAAAGGGTTGAGACAAAATCTCAACCCTTTTGTTTGTTTATCTTCTAACTAAAAAGATCATTCACGTTCGTGAAGTGGAGAAAACTCACGCTGTGTCTCACCAGTGTATAGCTGACGAGGACGACCGATGCGGTTCAGTGGATCGCTGTGCATTTCGTTCCAGTGAGCAATCCAGCCGATGGTACGAGAAATCGCGAAGATAACCGTAAACATAGAAACTGGAATACCAATCGCTTTAAGAATGATACCTGAGTAGAAGTCTACGTTCGGGTACAGCTTCTTAGAAACGAAGTACTCATCAGAAAGCGCAATGCGCTCAAGTTCCATTGCTACATCTAGTAGAGGGTCTTGAATGTTTAGCTCTTTGAGAACTTCATGACACGTTTCGCGCATTACTGTCGCACGTGGATCGTAGTTTTTATAAACGCGGTGACCAAAGCCCATTAAGCGGAATGGGTCATCTTTGTCTTTCGCGCGGTCTACATACTCAGGGATGTTATCGACGCTGCCAATCTCTTCTAGCATTCTCAAGCACGCTTCGTTTGCACCACCGTGAGCAGGTCCCCAAAGTGATGCAATACCAGCGGCAATACATGCAAATGGGTTAGCACCAGAAGAGCCAGCTAGACGTACAGTTGACGTCGACGCATTCTGTTCGTGATCCGCGTGTAGAGTGAAGATTTTATCCATTGCACGAGCAACGACAGGGTTTACTTCATACTCTTCGCAAGGGTTTGCGAACATCATGTGTAGGAAGTTTTCTGCGTAGCTCAAATCGTTGCGTGGGTAGATAAATGGCTGACCGATAGAGTATTTGTAACACATTGCAGCCAGTGTCGGCATCTTCGATAGCAGACGGTACGCCGCGATCTCGCGGTGCTCGTCGTTGTTGATGTCAAGAGAGTCGTGGTAGAAGGCTGCAAGTGCACCGACTACACCACACATTACTGCCATTGGGTGAGCATCACGTCGGAAGCCATGGAAAAAGCTTGCGATTTGTTCGTGGACCATAGTATGACGCGTTACGGTCGTCTTGAATTGCTCGTATTGTTCTCGGGTAGGGGCTTCACCATAAAGAAGGATGTAACATACTTCTAAGTAATCTGCGTTATTGGCTAATTGATCAATCGGGAAACCGCGGTGCAAAAGAATACCTTTGCCGCCATCGATGTACGTGATTGATGATTCACAAGATGCAGTGGCAAGAAAACCTGGGTCAAAAGTAAAGTAACCATTGGCTCCCAGCTTACGAACGTCAATTACAGGTGTACCTAGCGTACCGTCCATAATTGGCAGTTCGATTGGCGCTTGACCTTCAACATGAAGGGTCGCTTTCTTATCCGCCATAACAATCTCCTTTGTTTATTATTTAATCCGTCCAGGATGTTTATGTGCCATTTTTGTACTGTTGTTAAAGCTTAAAGTCAATTTTTCTCCATCTTTGTGTGCACTTGTTATGATTTTTCTCATGAAAATCGTTAAAAATCTGTTCTATGTAGCATAATTTGTTACACCAATTGTATTAGAATGTTGCTCGCCGTATATTGGCTAAGAAAATTTTAGTTAAATCCTTATAAATTCGGGGCTAGAAACAAAGAGTGAGGTTTGTTGCTGGACTCCGATTGTTAACAAGTTGTTTACAATTATCTGGGTGGTTACCCGTGATATTTGTTAAATAGATGTTAACTTTTGTACGTTTGGAAGCTGAAATTGGTTATAACAATAAATGCTCAATGGAGCTGAGTGAGCAAGCCCGTGAAAGAAAGAAAGTCAAGACCTGTTAATTTAGATTTACAGACCATCCACTTTCCTATCACAGCAATCGCATCCATCCTACACCGTGTGTCTGGGGTAATTACGTTTGTTGCGGTGGGTATACTACTGTGGTTACTGTCCATTTCTCTGTCATCCCCAATGGGTTTTATGGAAGCCGCTGACATCGTCGATAGCTTCTTCGTAAAATTCATCCTGTGGGGAATTCTTACTGCACTTGCCTACCACATTGCAGGTGGTATCCGTCACTTGTTGATGGATCTAGGTCACTTTGAAGAGCTAGATTCTGGCACGATGAGCGCTAAAGTCGCGTTTGGTGCAACAGCAGTATTATCATTATTGGCGGGGATCTTGGTATGGTAAAACACGTATCTTCATTTGGTCGTAATGGTGTACACGATTTCCTACTAATTCGTGCAACTGCAATCATTATGACGCTATACACGATTTATCTGATTAGCTTCTGTGCATTTTCAGATATCTCTTACGCATCTTGGACCCAATTCTTTGGTGGTACCTTCACTAAAGTATTCACCATGTTGGCACTTGTCTCGATCCTGATCCACGCATGGGTCGGTTTGTGGCAGGTATTAACGGATTACATTAAGTGCGCGAAACTGCGTGGCGCACTGCAACTTGGTGTTATTGCCGTGCTATTCGGCTATGTCTTCTCTGGTCTATTTATTCTGTGGGGTGCGTAAGTGTCTATTCCAGTTCGTGAGTTTGACGCCGTAGTAATCGGCGCTGGTGGTGCAGGTATGCGCGCTGCACTACAAATTTCAGAACAAGGCCTATCATGTGCTTTGTTGTCAAAAGTATTTCCAACACGTTCTCATACTGTGTCTGCACAGGGCGGTATTACCGTTGCTCTGGGTAACTCGCACAAAGACGATTGGCAATGGCACATGTACGATACTGTTAAAGGTTCCGATTACATCGGTGACCAGAACGCGATTGAATACATGTGTAAGAATGGCCCTGAGTCCGTTATCGAACTAGAAAAAATGGGTCTTCCATTCTCTCGTTTTGATAACGGTACTATCTACCAACGTCCATTCGGTGGTCAGTCAAAAGAATTTGGTGGTGAGCAAGCTGCGCGTACAGCAGCAGCTGCGGACCGTACAGGTCACGCGCTTCTTCATACGCTTTACCAACAAAATGTGAAACACAAAACCACCATTTTCTCGGAATGGTATGCACTAGACTTGGTGAAAAACCAAGACGGCGCCGTAATGGGCTGTACTGCGATTTGTATGGAAACAGGCGAAATCTGTTACTTCAAATCAAAAGCAACGATTCTAGCAACAGGTGGTGCAGGTCGTATTTACGCGTCGACCACTAACGCACACATCAACACTGGTGACGGTGTAGGTATGGCATTGCGTGCGGGTGTACCTATGCAAGACATGGAAATGTGGCAGTTCCACCCAACGGGTATCGCTGGTGCAGGTGTTCTTGTAACAGAAGGTTGTCGTGGTGAAGGTGGTTACCTTCTAAATAAAGATGGTGAACGCTTCATGGAACGTTATGCTCCAAACGCGAAAGACCTTGCTGGTCGTGACGTAGTTGCACGTTCAATGATGATCGAAATCCGCGAAGGCCGCGGTTGTGATGGCCCTTGGGGTCCACACATTAAGCTGAAGTTGGATCACCTTGGTAAAGAAGTGCTTGAGTCACGTCTGCCTGGTATTTGTGAGCTGTCTCGTACTTTCGCGCACGTTGATCCAGTGAAAGAGCCAATTCCAGTGATTCCAACCTGTCACTACATGATGGGTGGTGTACCGACTCAAGTGTCTGGCCAAGCAATCAAGCAAAAGGCTGACGGCAGCGAGATGGAAGTACAAGGTCTATATGCATGTGGTGAGATTGCTTCTGTATCAGTACACGGAGCAAACCGTCTAGGCGGTAACTCATTACTAGACTTAGTTGTATTTGGTCGCGCGACTGGCTTGCACCTTGGTGAAACGCTCGCAGCGCAAGCTGAGGCACGCCCTGCAACTGAATCTGATATTGAAGCATCTCTAGCGCGTACCATGCGTTGGGAAAATAGTACTGGCGGTGAAGATCCAGTTCAAATCCGTAAAGACCTACAAGCTTGCATGCAAAACAGCTTCTCGGTATTCCGTGAAGGCGATGCAATGGCAACGGGTCTAGAAGAGTTGAAAGTAATTCGCGAACGTCTGAAAGATGCGCATCTAGCGGACAAGTCTTCTGAATTCAACACGCAACGTATTGAGTGTCTAGAGTTAGACAACTTGATGGAAACAGCATTCTCTACAGCCGTAGCGGCGAACTACCGTACTGAAAGCCGTGGCGCACATGCACGTTTCGATTTCCCTGAGCGTGATGATGAGAACTGGCTATGCCACTCTATCTACAACCCGGAAACAGAAGCGATGACTAAGCGTGATGTGAACATGACGCCAACGCATCGTGAAGCTTTCCCGCCGAAAGTACGTACATACTAAAGGGAGGATACGACTATGAAATTGAACTTCTCTTTATACCGTTACAATCCGGATGTAGATACCAAGCCTTACATGAAAGAGTATACCCTTGAGGTAGACGAAGGCTCAGACATGATGGTGCTTGATGCATTGATTCTGCTAAAAGAGCAAGATCCAAGCATCGCGTTCCGTCGCTCATGCCGTGAAGGGGTATGTGGTTCTGATGGTTTGAACATGAATGGTAAAAATGGTCTAGCGTGTATCACACCGTTATCTGCTCTACAAGGTGATAAGATAGTTATTCGTCCACTGCCAGGGTTACCTGTCGTGCGCGATCTTATCGTTGACATGACGCAGTTCTATGATAACTATGCGAAAGTTAAACCATTCTTGATTGATGATGGTGCATTACCACCATCACGCGAGAACCTACAATCGCCTGATGATCGTGCGCATTTAGATGGATTGTACGAATGTATCATGTGTGCATGTTGTACAACGTCTTGCCCATCATTCTGGTGGAACCCTGACAAATTCATCGGTCCAGCTGGTCTTCTTGCGGCGTACCGTTGGCTAATTGATAGCCGCGATACGGCAACAGATGAACGTTTGTCTGATCTTGATGATGCATTTAGCGTTTTTCGTTGCCATGGCATCATGAATTGTGTAAGTGTTTGTCCTAAGGGATTAAATCCGACGAAAGCCATCGGCCATATTAAGTCGATGCTGGTTAATCGCTCGGTTTAATTTACTCGCTCTTAGGAATGTCGCAGTGTTGCGGATCACCCGATATGACCGCTTCACTGCTTCAAGAAGATTTCGAGTAAAGAATACAAAAATTGCCGACTAGTTCTGGTCGGCTCTTATAGCTCGGCAAAGACCGAAGCAAACGTGAAAACTACTGGTTAAGGGAAAATATGCACAACGGCGTGATGAAGGCATGGCTCGAGTCTTCACACTTGGCTGGCGCCAATGCAACGTATGTAGAGGACCTCTACGAACTGTATCTAAGTGATCCCGATCTGGTAAGTGAGGAGTGGAAACGTGTTTTTGAAGGCTTACCTAAGCCGTCAGAAGAAGTGGCAGAACAACCACATTCACGTGTCCGTGACTACTTCCGTCGACTCGCTAGAGAAACAAAGCATTACAATGTCCAAGTTAGTGACCCAGATGTCGATGCAAAACAAGTAAAAGTTCTACAGCTAATCAACGCATACCGTTTCCGCGGACATGAAGCTGCAGAATTAGACCCACTAGGTCTATGGCAACGCCCAACCGTGGCGGAGTTAGACCCTGCTTTTCATAATCTTACCGAAGATGACTTCGAAGAAACTTTCAACGTAGGTTCTTTTGCTGTTGGGCAAGAAACCATGAAGTTGAAAGACATCTATGAAGCCCTCAACAAAACTTACTGCGGTTCCATCGGTGCTGAATACATGCACATGACTGACACAGAGCAAAAACGTTGGATCCAACAACGTCTTGAGTCTGTCGTAGGCCAGCCATCATTCAACAAAGATGAGAAGCGCACATTCCTAGAAGAGCTAACAGCCGCTGAAGGTTTGGAGCGTTACCTCGGAGCGAAATTCCCAGGTGCAAAACGTTTCTCTCTAGAAGGTGGTGACGCACTGATTCCGATGACGAAAGAGTTGATCCGTCACGCGGGAACAAGTGGGATGCGTGAAGTGGTTATCGGTATGGCTCACCGTGGTCGTTTGAACATGCTGGTGAACGTGCTTGGTAAGAAGCCTCAAGATCTATTCGATGAGTTTGCCGGTAAACACGACGAAACTTGGGGCACCGGTGATGTGAAATATCACCAAGGTTTCTCTGCCGACTTTGCTACCCCAGGTGGTGATGTTCACTTAGCTCTTGCATTTAACCCATCGCATCTAGAAATCGTCAACCCAGTAGTCATGGGGTCGGTGCGAGCACGTCAAGATCGCTTGGGTGATAATCAAGGTAGCAAAGTGCTTCCTATCACTATCCACGGTGACTCTGCAATCGCTGGTCAGGGTGTGGTTGCCGAAACGTTCAACATGTCACTGGCTCGTGGTTTCCAAGTCGGTGGTACGGTGCGTATCGTTATTAACAACCAAGTTGGCTTTACGACGTCTAACCCTCGTGACACGCGTTCAACGATGTACTGTACAGATATCGCGAAGATGGTTCAGGCGCCAATCTTCCACGTGAATGCCGATGACCCAGAAGCGGTTGCTTTTGTTACTCGTATTGCTTTGGATTACCGCAACGAGTTCAAGCGCGATGTCGTGATTGATTTGGTGTGTTACCGTCGCCATGGTCACAACGAGGCCGATGAGCCAAACGCGACTCAGCCTTTGATGTACCAAAAAATCAAAAAACACCCTACACCACGCAAATTGTATGCGGATATTCTGATCGATAAAAACGAATCAGATATCGAGACAGCGACTCAGTTAGTCAATGAGTACCGCGACGCATTAGACCGCGGTGAAGTGGTGGTTAAAGAATGGCGTCCAATGGCATTGCACTCTGTAGACTGGTCCCCTTACTTAGGGCATGAATGGGATATGGAGTGGGATTCAAAATATGACAAGACGCGTCTTATCGAGTTGGGTAATCGTCTTTGTCAGTATCCAGAAAGCCATAAACTGCAAAGCCGTGTTAATAAGCTTTACAACGATCGCCTAGCAATGATGACCGGTGAAAAAGCAATCGACTGGGGTATGGCCGAAACATTGGCGTATGCAACATTAGTTGATGATGGTAAGCGTATTCGCCTTTCTGGTCAGGATTCGGGTCGTGGTACGTTCTTCCACCGTCACTCGGTTCTTCATAACCAAACAGATGCAAGTACGTACATTCCATTAGCGAATATTCATGACAATCAGGGTCCATTCCAAGTGTTTGACTCAGTACTGTCAGAAGAAGCGGTATTGGCATTTGAATACGGTTACGCAACAGCAGAGCCAGGTGGTTTGACTATTTGGGAAGCGCAGTTTGGTGACTTTGCCAACGGTGCGCAGGTTGTGATTGACCAATTCATCTCGTCAGGTGAGCAGAAATGGGCACGCTTGTGTGGTCTCACAATGCTTCTACCTCACGGTTACGAAGGTCAAGGCCCTGAGCACTCCTCTGCACGTCTAGAGCGTTACCTTCAGTTGTGTGCTGAGCAAAATATGCAGGTTGTAGTTCCTTCAACACCGGCTCAGGTATACCACATGATTCGTCGTCAAGTTGTACGCCCAATGCGTCGACCTCTGATTGTTATGTCGCCAAAATCTTTGCTGCGCCATCCTCTATGTACTTCGACAATTGAAGACTTAGCGGACGGTACATTCCAATCTGCAATTCCAGAAGTAGATGATTTAGACCCAAGCAAAGTAAAACGCGTCGTGTTCTGTTCAGGTAAGGTTTATTTTGACCTACTGGAGCAGCGCCGTAACAACGAGCAAGACGATGTTGCTATCGTGCGTATCGAGCAGCTTTATCCATTCCCGATGGAAGAAGTACAAGCAGCGATTGCTCAATACACTAACGTTGAAGACTTCGTGTGGTGTCAGGAAGAGCCTCAGAACCAAGGTGCTTGGTACTGTAGCCAACACAACTTCCGTGCCGCTATTCCTGCAGGTGCAGATCTTAAATACGCAGGTCGCCCAGCTTCTGCTTCGCCAGCAGTTGGCTACATGTCGGTGCACTTGAAACAACAAAAAGCGTTGGTTGAAGACGCTCTGAACGTGAACTCAAAAACTTCGAATTAAGAACTAGAAGTTAAAGGAAGAAACAGATATGACAATTGAAATTCTGGTTCCAGATTTACCTGAATCAGTTGCTGATGCAACCGTAGCGACATGGCACAAACAACCAGGCGACGCAGTAGAGCGTGACGAGGTTTTGGTTGACATCGAGACAGACAAAGTCGTGCTAGAAGTGCCAGCTCCGGAAGCAGGCGTTTTGGAAGCTATCGTTGAAGAAGAAGGTGCGACAGTACTTTCTAAACAAATCATTGCTAAATTGAAGCCAGGTGCAGTTGCAGGTGAGCCTACCGCAGACAAAACAGAAGGTACGGAAGCATCTCCTGATAAACGTCACAAAGCTGCGCTTAGCGAAGAAAGCAATGATGCACTAAGCCCAGCAGTACGTCGTTTATTGGCTGAGCATGGCTTAGAAGCAAGCCAAGTGAAAGGCACTGGCGTTGGCGGTCGTATTACGCGCGAAGATATTGAAGCGCATCTTGCGAACGCTAAAACTGCGCCAAAAGAAGAAGCACCAGCAGTGGTTGACGTGCCGGCAGCGGCTCGTAGCCAAAAACGTGTTCCAATGACTCGCCTGCGTAAGACAGTCGCTAACCGTCTGCTAGAGGCGAAGAACAACACGGCAATGCTAACGACGTTTAACGAAGTGAACATGAAACCAATCATGGACCTTCGTAAGCAGTACAAAGATCAGTTCGAAGAGCGTCACGGTATTCGTTTGGGCTTCATGTCTTTCTACGTAAAAGCAGTAACAGAAGCGCTTAAGCGTTACCCAGAAGTAAATGCTTCGATTGATGGCGATGACATTGTTTACCACAACTACTTCGACATTAGCATGGCGGTATCAACGCCACGTGGTCTAGTTACACCTGTCCTAAAAGACTGTGACAAGCTTGGTTTCGCTGATGTTGAAAAAGGCATCAAAGAACTGGCTATCAAAGGTCGTGATGGCAAGCTAACGGTAGACGAGCTAATGGGCGGTAACTTCACTATCACAAACGGTGGTGTTTTCGGTTCACTAATGTCTACACCAATCATCAACCCACCTCAATCAGCGATTCTTGGTATGCATAAGATCCAAGAGCGTCCGATGGCAGTGGATGGCAAAGTTGAAATCTTGCCGATGATGTACCTAGCGCTGTCTTACGATCACCGCCTAATTGATGGTCGCGAGTCTGTTGGCTTCCTAGTGACGATTAAAGAGTTGCTAGAAGATCCAGCACGTCTCCTATTAGACGTTTAATATCGCTAAAACGTCTAGTTATCGTAGGTAGCTAGACGTTAAAAATTTCAATGGCTAGACTAGCTCAACGTCTGGCCTTCATTTGAATCCCACACCATGAGTACTCGTGATGAGGGATTGATTTGAGAAGACCCTACAGACGTACAAGCAGCCAAGACTGCAGCGTTATGGAAATAATAAATCCCTTAAGGGAAAAACAAACGGAATATCGAAATGAATTTGCATGAATACCAAGCCAAACAGCTGTTTGCAGAATTCGGTTTGCCTGTGCCAGAAGGCTACGCGTGTGATACACCACAAGAAGCTTTTGAAGCTGCAGGCCGTATCAGTACAGAAAAGAAAGTAGTTAAATGTCAGGTTCACGCTGGTGGCCGTGGTAAAGCGGGCGGTGTAGAGCTGCACGATACAAAAGAAGGAGTTAAAGAGTTTGCACAAAAGTGGTTAGGTAAAAACCTAGTGACTTACCAAACTGACGCTAACGGTCAGCCAGTTACAAAAATCCTTGTTGAAGAAGCTTCAAACATTGCAAACGAATTATACCTAGGTGCGGTTGTTGACCGTGCAAGCCGTAAGATCGTTTTCATGGCTTCAACAGAAGGTGGTGTGGAAATCGAAAAAGTTGCGGAAGAAACGCCGGAGCTTATCCACAAAGCAGCAATCGATCCACTAGTAGGCCCACAAGCTTACCAAGGTCGCGAGCTCGCGTTCAAACTTGGTCTTGAAGGTGACCAAATCAAACAATTCGTTAAGATCTTTATGGGTCTTGGCACTATGTTCTCTCAGTACGACCTTGCTCTGCTAGAGATCAACCCACTTGTGGTTACTGGTGAAGGCAACCTGCTATGTCTTGATGGTAAGATCAACATCGATTCAAACGCTCTTTACCGTCAGCCTAAGCTTCGTGAAATGCATGATCCATCACAAGAAGATGAGCGTGAAGCGCACGCAGCTCAGTGGGAACTGAACTACGTAGCACTAGACGGTAACGTTGGCTGTATGGTTAACGGTGCTGGCCTAGCAATGGGTACGATGGATATCGTAAACCTACACGGCGGCAAGCCAGCTAACTTCTTAGATGTAGGTGGCGGCGCGACGAAAGAGCGTGTTGCTGAAGCATTCAAGATCATCCTATCTGATGACAACGTGAAAGCGGTACTTGTTAACATCTTCGGTGGTATCGTACGTTGTGACATGATCGCAGAAGGTATTATCGGTGCGGTTAAAGAAGTAGGTGTAAGCGTACCTGTTGTTGTTCGTCTAGAAGGTACTAACGCTGACCTAGGTCGCGAAGTTCTTGCTAATTCTGATGTTGATATCATTGCTGCTGAGTCGCTAACGGATGCTGCTCAGAAAGTTGTTGCTGCTGCGGAGGCTAAATAATGTCTGTATTAATTAACAAAGACACTAAAGTAATCTGTCAGGGTTTCACTGGTGGTCAAGGTACTTTCCACTCAGAGCAAGCTATCGCATACGGCACTCAGATGGTTGGTGGTGTGTCTCCAGGTAAAGGTGGCCAAACTCACCTAGGTCTACCTGTATTCAACACAGTTCGCGAAGCAGTAGAAGCAACTGGCGCAACAGCGACAGTAATCTACGTTCCAGCACCTTTCTGTAAAGATGCAATTCTAGAAGCGATTGATGCTGGCATCGAGCTAATCGTAACAATCACGGAAGGCATCCCTACAACAGATATGATCGACGTGAAAGTGAAGCTAGAAGAAACTGGCGTTCGCATGATCGGTCCTAACTGTCCGGGTGTTATCACTCCTGACGAGTGTAAGATCGGTATCATGCCTGGTCACATCCACAAGAAAGGTAAAGTAGGTATCGTATCTCGCAGCGGTACTCTAACTTACGAAGCAGTTAAGCAAACAACAGACGAAGGTTTCGGCCAGTCTACTTGTGTTGGTATTGGTGGTGACCCAATCCCAGGTTCAAACTTCATTGATATTCTAAAACTGTTCCAAGAAGACCCTGAAACAGAAGCGATTGTTATGATCGGTGAAATCGGTGGTACTGCAGAAGAAGAAGCAGCAGCATACATTAAAGAAAACGTAACGAAGCCAGTAGTTTCCTACATTGCTGGTGTAACTGCTCCTCCTGGTAAACGTATGGGCCACGCTGGTGCGATTATCTCTGGCGGTAAAGGTACTGCTGAAGACAAATTTGCTGCACTAGAAGCGGCGGGCGTTAAGACTGTGAAATCTCTAGCAGAGATCGGCCAAGGTCTACGTGAAGTAACGGGCTGGTAATTTCCAACTCGAAGCTTAAAGCTAAAAAAGCCTAGCAATTATTGCTAGGCTTTTTTGTATCAAGGTACTTTTTACGATTTTTGGCGAATAAATTGGCTAAGCATAAACAGAGATGTTGCGCTGATTACTACTGATGGGCCAGCCGGCGTATCGAAGTGCCATGATAGGCTAAGCCCCATTAGTACTGCCACAGAGCCAATAATAGATGCGAACAGTGCCATTTGCTCTGGTGATGAAGAGACCTTACGTGCTGTTGCTGCTGGGATGATCAGCAAAGAAGTCATGATAAGTGCCCCAACAAACTTCATTCCTACGGCAATCACAACACCTACCATAAGCATTAACACCAATCTAACCAAGTCTGTATTGACGCCCTCGACGGCAGCAAGCTCTTCACTAACTGTGCTCGACAATAAAGGTCGCCAAAAAACGTAAAGACACACACTAACAGCAGCGACACCTGCGTAAATGAACATCAGATCTTGCGGAGATACTGCGAGTAAGTCACCGAACAAGTAACTCATCAGATCTACACGGACATTATCCAAGAAACTAACAGAAACTAGACCAACAGATAATGCGCTATGGGCGAGTATACCCAGAAGCGTATCGGTTGCGACCAGTTGTTGTTTCTGCAATGTCACGAGCAATACGGCGAGTGCTAAACAGCAAACGAGTAGTGCAAGATAAAGGTTCACGTTGAGCAGAAAGCCTAATGCCAAACCCATCAATGAAGCATGTGCCAGGGTATCACCGAAGTAAGCCATTTTGCGCCAAACGACGAATGACCCAAGAGGACCTGCAATGATCGCGATGCCAATACCAGCAAGAATAGAAGGTAGAAGAAACTCAATCATGGTGATGATGTCCGTGTTTATGGTTGGAGCATGATGTCGCATCGCCAGTTACTGGCGTTCCGGATAAATCGTGATGATGATGCTCGTGGTCGTGATGATAAAACGCGAGCGATTCTCTCGCTGCATTGCCAAATAGCGCGATGTAAGAAGGGTGCTGAGTAATCGTGGCAGGTGAACCAGAACAGCAAACATGGTGATGCAGACAAATGACATCATCTGTTTTGGCCATTACTAAATGTAAGTCGTGTGACACCATAAATACACCGCAATCGAATCGGTGACGAATGCTTTCAATTAGATCGTAGAGATCGATTTGACCTTGAATATCCACACCCTGCGCAGGTTCATCTAGCACTAACAGCTCTGGGCGTTGAAGCAAAGCACGCGCAAGTAATACGCGTTGGTTTTCACCACCTGATAAGCGATGCATGTTACTACTAATTAAATGCTCAGCGCCAACAAGCCTTAATGCATCAATACATTCTTGTTTACTGTATTTTCCTGCTAAATTTAGAAAACGGGTGACATTCAATGGAAGAGAGTCATTGAGTTTCAATTTTTGAGGAACATAACCAATTTTTAGTTTTCTTTGTCGGTTTAATTTGCCGCTAGTCGGTTTTTGAAGGCCTAAAATGACTTTGACTAACGTTGATTTTCCCGCTCCATTGGGACCAATTAGGGTTGTTATTTTGCCCTTTTGTAATTCCATACTAATGTTATCGAGAACTCTGCGGCCATCGAACTCGACGCATAAGTGCTCAAGATGGACTAAGGAAGACATGAATGAAACTCATTTGCAAATCAATAATGTTATAATGTAACATTATCACACTTTCTACACCATATCCCAAGTAAAACTATGAAAAGAGCATTAATTCTTGCTGCGTCAGCGATGCTAACGTTGCCAGCACACGCAGTAACGGTACTAACGAGTATCAAACCGATTCAGTTATTAGTGACAGAACTTACTCAAGGTGTGACTTCGCCAGATGTATTACTGCAGTCCAACACTTCACCCCATGATTACGCTTTACGCCCATCGGATGTTAAGAAAATCGCTTCTGCTGATTTAGTTATTTGGTACGGACATGATCTCGAACCGTTTCTGGAAAAAGTCGTGTCAGACAGATCGAATATTCTGACTATTAGTCAAATTCCAGATCTAGATTTGCGTGAGTTTGATAGTGAGCACAACCATGACCATGATGGCCACGATCATGGTTCACACGATCCGCACTTTTGGTTAGGTGTAAGTCAAGCACAACAAGTTGCCAAAGCTGTCGTGAATCAACTGGGAGCACTTGATCCGGAAAATGCAGCACAGTACCAAGAAAACCTTAAAAAATTTGAAACTGAGCTCAGCCAGACGGACCTAGAGATCAAGAAGAAATTATCGCCAGTGAAAGACAAAGGTTACTTTGTGTTTCACGATGCTTATGGTTATTTCGAAGAGCGTTATGAGTTAAATCAAATGGGGCACTTCACCGTGAGCCCGGATCGTAAGCCGGGCGCAAAAACCTTAATCCAAATTCGTCAAAAGTTAAGTTCAGGAGATGTAGCCTGCGTGTTTTCTGAACCTCAGTTTACTCCAGCTGTCGTTCAGAGCGTGATGCGAGGTAGCAAAGTTGCCAAAGGTGAACTTGACCCATTAGGGAGCACAATTGAAGCAAAACCGGGCAGTTACTTTACTTTTCTCAACAATATGGCGAATAATTTTGAGCAGTGCTTGAGCCAAAAGACGGATTAAGTAGTGTTGTTGTGTAGGAATAGTCCTTTTAACGTGATCCAGCAGTAAGAATTACAACCTTTGGCAAGGCGAGCCTTTTCTCAAACAGTAATTGAGATATCATTATCAATAATTAGCAGCTCAAAATAACCGTATAAGTCCATGCTGTAGAAGATATGGACGGTGAGCGCCGAGCATAAATTGATATAAAAGGTTTTCGTCTTGCTACGCCAATTAGCCCTTGTCTTGTTGGGCTTTTTCCTATCTTTCCAAGCATTTGCTCTTCATAATGCGAATGCCATCTTTTACCCTTTGCCGACTCAGGTTAAGGGTACTTTTATTGCGGCTAAAAAATTGTTCTTGGGTGAGCAAGGGGGCTTGTGGATTCACGACGTGCATGGGCGGGTGTTGTTTTATGATGGCCAAAATATCCTACCTAAATCAGGCAGTTTTTTACAAACGTCTGCCAAGCAACTGGCTTATCATGAAGGCTCGTTCTGGACCTTTGTTGAGAATGAGGTGTATCAAACTTATCCAAATCTAGAAAGACGTTTAGTCTTTAGCTTAAACCCCGGGTCGCAAATAAGAAAAATCGGTTCTTCTGAAGATTATATTTGGGTTAGTGATGGCGCACATTTCTATACTTACAACATCGATACTAGCGAGTTAAAGTCCTTTTCTTTGTTGCAGCTCTATCAACATAGCAACAATAGCTATGTTTATATTAACGATGCGGTTTTGCTCGAAGAGAAGTGGGCACTTGCTACAACTTCTGGCTTTTATCTTTCAGAAGGAGATAAGTTTGACCATGTAGTCGCTTCAGGTCAGAACTACATTGAAAAGATCTACTACTCACACACGCGCAGAGAAATTCTGGTAGGAACGTTGCGTGGGGCATTAATTTTCAATATTTATCAACCTGATAAAGAGGTGATTAAGATTGGCGGCTCTCATGTATTGACTTTCGCTGAGACAAATCAAGAGTACTGGGTGGGGACTGAGCATGGTCTGTATTTATACTCATTCTTGTCAGGCGAAGTGACAGAAGTCGAGCCTGCAAGCTTTCTTGAACTGGAGCTGGATAATACAAAGATCTATTCGCTACTGAGTGACAACATGGGAGGGATGTGGATCGCGACTAACCAAGGCATTCGTTATTACTCCTTGTTTAGTAAAAAGTTTGAACGAGTAACCTTCAGTAGTTATGACTCGCAAACCTTATCAGGGCGAATTCGACAAAGCTCCACAGGACCTGATGATGCGCTTTGGTTCGCGGATGACCGAAAGCTTTATCGGACAGGTGAGAGTGGCAATATCAAAGTCTTGGAGCTTGATTCGCAGATCAATGAATTTGCATTTCAAGGTGGGATGCTTTGGCTTGCGACCTCTAAAGGGCTCGAAATATTCGAGTTGAATGGTCTTAACAAAGTGACATTTCCTTATTTACAGGTTATGGCTGGACACGCAGTGGAGCACGTGACTGTAGATGGTAATGATCGTCTCTGGGTATCAAGTGGATACCATCTTTACAATGTTGATATAACCAAGCAAAGCGTAAGAAACTTTGGAAGTGAGTGGCTAGTAAGTCAGTACTTACCAGCTAAGGTTACGCGTTTATACGACACTGAAGATTCTCTATTGATAGGGACCGATCATGGGGTTTATCAATACAGCAATGAAAACATCCAGTTCATCCGCTACTCCGAAAAATTTGGTGAATCATTAGACATGGTCACGGCGGTTGATGGCAGTCAGTGGTTTGCGTCATCTTACGGCGTTTTTAAAACGATTAAAGGAAGTGACGAGAAACATGTTGTTGAAATGAGTGTGCCCAACGCGCGACCTGCTTGCTTGATCAGAGACAGGCAAGGTGTGTGGTTAGCCTCTTCTGTCGGATTAAGCTATTACCACCTTTCGGGTGAATTAGTGAAACATTATTCATCGGCGTCTGGCTTAATGAACAACGAGTTTCTACCAGGAATTTGCAGTGTTATACAGCAAAAAGAAGGTGGTGAGCGAGAGCTCGTCTTAGGGTCGAAATACGGGTTGGTAAAAGCTGAAGCATCCAAGCTGCTTGTGTCCAACCCTCCAGAGTCGAAGTTTATCGTGAGCCAAGTTGTGCTTGAAAACGAGGTTCTACAAGTTGGTAGCGCCGATTTGAATGGAATAAAATTACCGTATGGCTCTTCTCTAAGTTTCTTATTTGGCGTGATGCCAAAACCAGACAGCCAAAATTTGTATTATCGATTGAATAGCGATGATCCTTGGCAAGCGCTAGAGGGAGGCCAACTGACTCTAGAGCATCTCAATTCCGGTGAATACCATCTGCAGGTAAGTAATGAGTCTCAAGTCGCTGCTGGATTGGTTGGGCTCGAGTCGTATTTTATTGTGCTTAATCCTTGGTATTTATCGCAACTCGCAATTTTAGGTTTTGTGGTCGCGAGTATTGCCATGGTTGCACTACTTATGTACTGGCGTTCTCGCTATGTTGTACAGGCTAACCGTGATTTAGCTGCGCAAGTGACACTCAAAACTAACCAGTTGAGGCATCAAAGCCGAGTGTTGTTGACGAGTAACCAACAGCTACGTAAACAGATTCAAGTCAGAAACCTGTTGGTTGATCACGTGGCGCAATCTATTAAGTCCAGTGTGGATTTTATAGCGTCAAAATTACCCATACCTTTGGATGCAGCTACGGAAGATCATCTGGCGAAAACGACATGGCAATTAAATGAGTTAAAAAGTGTTCCTGGCGAAGCTAGCGGCGGTAGTCACAATTACAATTTGAGTCAGATAACTCAATCGGTGGTTGATGTATGGCAAGATGATTTTGCGAAGGCTGGGATTATGGTGGAGCTTGAAGATGAGAGAAAAACAAGTCGAATTGCTCTGGAAAGCTTTAACCTTGATGTTATCTTCAACAGCATTTTTGCCAATATCATCAAGCGTTCTTTCCGAGGCCAAACGGTGAGAATCATGCTAGAAGAGGGCAATGATATTGTTTCATTGAGTTTTCTTGATTATGGGACGCAACTGCCTAATAAAGTCACGACCGGGCGTCCATCTAATATGAACCACTCTGAATTGAGTATTGATCATCTTGCCCAGTTAGTG
Source organism: Vibrio sp. Y51_MX_L26 (assembly GCF_024181935.1). NCBI lineage: Bacteria > Pseudomonadati > Pseudomonadota > Gammaproteobacteria > Vibrionales > Vibrionaceae > Vibrio > Vibrio sp. Y51_MX_L26. The sequence goes on along the minus strand of NZ_JAMZAS010000004.1, from coordinate 39,079 downwards.
ACAACGAGTGGAGGATACTTGGCGGTGTTTACTTCCGACGCTCAAAATAAAATCGAAATTACATGGCCAACTGCGAAGGAAATGAGTTATGTGGATGAATCTTTGCAAGAATTTGAGTCTGAACCTATCGTCGAAGATAAAGTGACCCCAGAGAAAGAATGGTTGCAAAAAGTCTATCAGCTGGTGGCTGAGCATTACCATGACCCTGAATTTGGTACTGCTTTAGCGGCTAAAATGCTGTTCATGTCAGAACGCTCTTTACAGAGGCGCTTTAAATCAGCCTCGTCAAGAACGTTAAAAGATTATGTAACCGAAGTTCGTTTAGAAACGGCGTGTGAGCAGTTATTAGCGGGCGAGAAAATCAGCGAAGTAGCGTTTAACTGCGGCTTTAATGATCCTTCTTACTTTAGCCAAAAGTTTAAATTGCATTTTGGTTTGCCTCCTTCCAAGTTTGCTTTGACTCAAGAAAGCCAAGAAACCAACTAAAAACCCTCATTACACACTCCCTAGTGAATATTCAAAAGACTGGGGAGCTGCTTATAGCGCTCTACTATTCTAGAGCTACCAATGCAGTGATTCTCATTGCTTCTTCATCACATCTAGCCTACAAATCCATTCTCAATACGTAAGCACGGTCACGCTCTATCTGTTAGTAGCGCTGTTCTTAGCTATAACCATACATGGCTTAAGAGGACGGATTTACCTACGGCGACAAATAGATGAATGGTTGTATTTTTGTATCTAGAGTGTGTTGGTTCATTTGAGTAGTGGGGGCATGCGAAATTCGTGAAAACAGAACTGTGCTAAAAAGGTGGATAAGATAAAGAGTTTAGAGAGAGATGAAAAAAAATATCGTGGTATAGCCGGGGGGACTATACCACGGGTGTCAATGACACCTTCGCTTGCTGCCGGAGTGACATGTTGCCATGCCACCTCTGGAATTCATTTGAGAGGTTGCCCTCTCGATGGGGTAACTATACGAGAGGTTACTTATTTTTCTTATAAAAATAACGCCATGTTGATATGAGAAAAACGACAAAGTTTTAAATATTATTTAACTTGTTGTTTTGTATTGAAATTTTTGTCTTTGCCATTTGTTTGTGACATTTTTATTTCATTGATCGTGATTTTTAATTGTTAATTTTGACGTAAATAACGAGAGGAAATTTACGGAGTTGACGTTTGAAAGCATGAAAACATTTATGAAATCTTTGATTTCACACAAGGATTGAAGGGTTATAGAAGAGTAATATTGGCAGCCTAAACTTATTAAATAATAATATTTCTCATTAGCAATACTCTTAAGGGCCACTATGAAGTTATCAGAGATTAATCCTGGCGATACGGTGACGATTCGGTTGTTAGATGGTCTTTCATCAGATATCAGAAAGAAACTCATGGTAATGGGGCTGCTTCCCAATACAGAAGTCAAAGTGATTCGACGTGCTCCAATGGGCGATCCTTTACAAGTCGAAGTCCGTGGTGTGTCTGTCGCATTGCGAGAAACCATTGCTCAGAAAATTGAAGTGGAGCGAGTGTAATGCAATATCAAGTGCTTACCGTAGGTAATCCTAATAGTGGTAAAACGACGCTATTTAATGGTTTGACTGGCGCAAAACAGCAAGTTGGTAACTGGGCAGGCGTCACCGTTGAAAAGAAAACGGGACAATTCAAACATGCGGGTGACGAGTTTTTGCTCACTGACCTTCCTGGTATTTACTCGTTAGACAGTGGTAATGATAGCAATAGTATTGACGAATCCATTGCATCGCGTGCGGTTCTAACTCATCCTGCCGATCTCATTATCAACGTGGTTGATGCCACGAGCTTAGAGCGCAGCTTATATATGACGTTGCAACTTCGCGAACTTGGCCGTCCTATGATTGTTGTTCTCAACAAAATGGATGCACTAAAACGTGAACGTCAAATAATTAACGTTTCAGAGCTTGAGAAAACATTAGGTTGTCCTGTAGTAAGTTTATCTGCAACCAATAAAACTCAAGTTGCAGAGTTTAAAGAAAAACTTCATAAATCCATTGTTCAAGGGGTCGCGCTTAAAGAGCTATCTTTGCATTACGGTGAAAAGATGGAGTCGGCGATTCAAACTGTTTCCGCACTTTTTAACGATCAAACCGTCGCCCATCGTGCATTAGCGATTCGTGCGCTTGAAAAAGACACGATGGTTCTCAATAGCCTTTCCGATATTGATAGAAGCAAAGTATTGGAAGTCATTGCGACTTTAGACTTGGATATCGATTTGCATGTCGCGGATACCAAGTACACATACCTGCATGAACAGTGTAAAAAAGTTCGCCGAAGCGAAGGCAAGCTAAGTCGTAGCGTGACTGAAAAACTCGACCAATTTATTTTGAACAAGTGGATTGGGATCCCATTCTTCTTTGTGGTTATGTACTTGATGTTTATGTTCTCGATTAACATCGGTAGTGCATTTATCGACTTTTTTGACATTGGTGTAGGCGCATTGCTGGTTGATGGTGGACACCACTTATTAGATGGTCACCTCCCCGTATGGCTAGTTACGGTGATTGCTGATGGTTTAGGCGGCGGTATTCAAACAGTTGCGACCTTTATCCCGGTCATAGCGTGTTTGTACTTATTCCTTGCTGTGCTTGAGAGCTCGGGTTACATGGCACGTGCTGCGTTTGTGCTTGATAAAGTGATGCAGAAAATCGGCTTGCCGGGTAAAGCGTTTGTCCCTTTGGTTCTTGGTTTTGGCTGTAACGTTCCGTCAATAATGGCAACGCGCACGCTAGACCAAGAGCGTGAGCGCAAGTTAGCTGCGTCGATGGCACCGTTTATGTCATGTGGTGCTCGCTTACCTGTGTACGCTTTATTTGCTGCCGCTTTCTTCCCAGGCTCTGGTCAAAACATTGTGTTTGCACTTTACCTACTTGGTATTGTCGCCGCGGTGTTTACCGGTTTGTTCCTCAAGCACACGCTGTATCCTGGCAGCAGTGATAGCTTGGTGATGGAAATGCCTGACTATGAGCTTCCGACATTGCAGAACGTCGTGATCAAAACTTGGCAAAAACTTAAGCGGTTTGTATTGGGTGCAGGTAAAACCATCGTAGTGGTTGTTGCTATCTTGAGCTTCCTCAACTCGCTAGGAACTGACGGTACATTCGGTAATGAAGACAGTGATAAATCGGTTCTATCAAAAGCCGCTCAGGTTGTGACGCCAGTGTTTGCACCAATTGGTATTCAAGAGGATAACTGGCCAGCAACGGTTGGTATTATTACTGGTATCTTCGCGAAAGAGGCAGTCGTGGGCACATTGAACAGCTTATATACTACGCCAACCGATGGAGAGGATGCAGAATTTGATCTTATGGGTAGCCTAGAAGAAGCGGTGATGAGCATTCCTGAAAACCTAGCAGGGCTGAGCTATTCTGATCCTCTGGGGATTGACGTCGGTGATTTAGCGGATTCTCATGCAGTCGCAGAGGAGCAAGAAATTGATGAATCGATCTTTGGTAACATAAAAGAGAAATTTGTTTCTGGTCATGCTGCTTTTGCGTACCTAATTTTTATCTTACTTTACACTCCTTGTGTGGCTGCGATGGGTGCCTATGTTCGAGAATTCGGCAATAACTTTGCGCGCTTTATAGCGGTATGGACAATGGGGCTCGCGTACTTGAGTGCGACTTTCTATCATCAGCTTATGCATTTCGCTGATAGCCCTATCACCAGCGGCGTTTGGATTGCCGCAATTATTGCGATTTTCTTTGGCACGTACCGCGTTTTCAAGCGCGTAGGCAAGAAACATCAAGGCGAGTTTGAGGCGCAAGTCGTATGATTTTAAAAGAGCTTTATCAATATATTGCCGAAAAAGGAACGGTTTCCCAATCTGAGCTAGCAAAACAGTTCGGAATGAGTGAAGACGGTGCAGACGCCATGTTAAGTGTATGGATTAACAAAGGTCGCATTTCTCGCTTGGTAGATACAAATAAAGCTCATCATATAACGCGAATACGCTATGCAGTCACAAAGCACGATGGTTTGTCACTTACCGTAACCATGTAGTAAGAGCAATGAACCATCGCGCACAAACAACAAAGCCGCATCAGCAATGATGCGGCTTTTTACTTTCTGCCTGAATTAAAAGTTATATAACGGTTACGCTTTACGGAAGATAGAGCTTAACGACAACACATTACGAATTCGGTTAAGAATCTCTTCTTGTTCTTCGTCAGTACGAAACTCACCTTTGGTGTTACCCCAAACTGGTCCCGGCCATGCCATATCGTCTTTAAAGCGCGCAACATGGTGAATGTGCAGCTGTGGCACCATGTTACCTAGGGCACCAAGGTTTAACTTGTCTGGGCGGAATGTCGCTTCGAGTGCTTGGCTTACCGCTTGAGATTCGAGCAAAAACTGTTGTTGCTCTTGCATTGGCAAGTGGTGTAGCTCTTTCAAATTTTCGCGTTTAGGCACCAAGATAACCCATGGCACAGCATTATCTTTATGAAGAAGAGCGACGCAAAGTGGGAAGTGACCAATCACCGAAGTGTCTTTTGCCAATTGAGGATGAAGTTCAAAACTCATTATTGCTGTCCGATTAATTTTTAGTTTGAAGTAGTATACGACAGATAAAACAAAAGGTTGACGCTTTCACGTCAACCTTCGTCATCATTTAGCTTGTGCTACTTAAGCTAACTACGTAAAAGCGGATTACATACGCTCTAGAGTATCGATACCCAGTAGAGACAGACCTTGCTTGATGGTCTTCGCTGTTAGCGCAGCTAGTTTCAGACGGCTTTGTTTCACTGCTTCGTCTTCAGCAACTAGGATAGGGCACGCTTCGTAGAAGCTAGAGAACTGACCTGCTAGTTCGAATAGGTAGCTACACATGATGTGTGGTTGGCCTTCGCGAGCAACAGATTGCACCGCTTCTTCGAACTGCATAAGTTTAGCAATAAGTGCTTTCTCTTTCTCATCAGTGATTTTGATGTCACCTTGGAGAGCATCCATAGCAACACCAGCTTTAGCGAAAATTGAAGCTACACGAGTGTATGCATATTGCATGTATGGTGCTGTGTTGCCTTCAAACGCTAACATGTTGTCCCAATCGAACACGTAGTCAGTCGTACGGTGTTTAGATAAGTCAGAGTATTTAACCGCTGCCATTGCAACTGTTTTAGAGATCTTCTCTTTTTCTTCCGCATCTAGTTCAGGGTTTTTAGATTCGATCAGCTGTGCTGCGCGAACTTCTGCTTCATCCAGAAGATCTGCCAAACGAACGGTACCACCCGCACGAGTCTTGAATGGCTTTCCGTCTTTACCCAGCATCATGCCGAACGCGTGGTGCTCAAGAGATACAGACTCAGGCACATAGCCCGCTTTACGAACAATCGTCCAAGCTTGCATTAGGTGCTGGTGTTGACGTGAGTCGATGAAGTAAAGCACACGGTCTGCGCTTAGCTCTTCATAACGATATTTTGCACATGCGATGTCTGTTGTTGTGTATAGGAAACCGCCATCGCGTTTTTGAACGATAACGCCCATTGGTTCGCCATCTTTGTTCTTGTATTCATCTAGGAATACAACTTGCGCGCCATCATCTTCAACGGCAAGGCCTTGTTCTTTTAGGTCTGCAACGATCTTAGGAAGCATGTCGTTGTACATGCTTTCGCCCATTACGTCGTCACGAGTCAGTGACACGTTTAGACGGTCGTAGTTGCGCTGGTTTTGGATCATGGTTACATCAACGAGTTTTTTCCACATTTCTGCACAGTACTCGTCACCGCTTTGCAGTTTTACCACGTAGTTTCGCGCCTTTACTGCGAACTCTTCATCTTCATCGTACAGCTTTTTAGACTCACGGTAGAAGCCTTCAAGGTCCGCAAGTTCCATAGAAACTTCGCCAGACTCTTGTTGTACACGCTCAAGGTTTGCGATAAGCATTCCGAACTGAGTACCCCAGTCGCCGATGTGGTTCGCGCGGATCACTTTGTGACCTAAGAACTCAAGCGTACGTACCACTGCATCACCGATGATGGTTGAACGCAGGTGACCTACGTGCATTTCTTTTGCTACGTTTGGTGCAGAGTAGTCGGCAACGATGGTTTGCGCTTCTTCTTTAGCTACGCCAAGACGTTCGTCTGTTAGCGCCGCGTCGGCTTGTTTCGCAAGGAACTCTTCGCTTAGGAAAATGTTGATGAAACCAGGGCCAGCGATTTCTGTTTTGCTCGCAATACCATCTAGGTCTAGAACATCCAGTACTTTCTGTGCAAATTCTCGTGGGTTAGTACCCAGTTTTTTAGCAACGCCCATTACGCCGTTTGCTTGGTAATCACCAAATTGTGGCTTTGCTGATTGGCGAACGGCTGCAGGACTGCCTGCAGGTGCGCCAGCGGCTTCTAGAGCCTGAGATACTTTGTCATTAATAAGTGCTTGGATATTCACACGCGTTTCCTTCAATTCAAGGACAAAGAACTCGGCAATATGTACGCCGAGCTCTGTTAGAGTTCACAAAAATGGGGCTAATCATAACAACTTTATTGCTTTTCATACAGAGATGAATAGGCGAAATTTTTACTTTTTCGATTGAATGGAAATGTGGCTTAGTTTGCGTTTACTATTGCGCTCAAAGTAATGAGATAAATCGCCCCATAAGAGACCCACAATGACGACTCAACTAGTTGAAAAGCGCCTAACGCCTGAATTGATGATCCAAGATCTGGACGCATTTATGGCGAAGATTGAAGAGCTTGCAACCCTGTTAAAACTGGATCTGAGCTTTGCTCAAGCTGACCATATTGCGCTGCGTATTAATGATACTGAAACAGCGAAAGCCGCGCATGAAGCATGGAATCAATACGGTAAGGTGATTTCACAAGCGAAAATAAACGGTCGCCCAATCATCGTTATCGAATTCGACAAAGCGTTGGAAAGCCGTGGCTGGAAGATTGAGTGTCTGGAGCTGCCATACCCTGCGGAAGGCAAAATCTACCCAAATGAAAGCTGGGAACATGTGGAGTTTGTGATTCCGTCTCATGCCGAAACCGCAGATGAGTTTCTTGCTGATTTGAAACACACTTACCCAGCGTTTGGCGCGCGTTTTGATGAGTTAAAAGAGCTGGGTGTGAAGATCAAATTGTCGAGCCCGAAAGGGGAAGGCGAACGCTTGAACAACCCAACCGTGGCGTTTAAGTACCAAGGCATTTGTATCAAGCTGCACCCGCATTCACTTAAGCGTATTGTGGAGTCTGAGCAGGCGTAAAACGCTAGAGTGAAAATTGCTGAGTTGCGAGAGGCAAAAAGGGAGCCGAGGCTCCCTTTCGTAAGCGAATCACTATTTAGCCGGTGACTTGCTTTTTGGGTTGGTAATGGAAAGCTTTTTGCCTTTCAACTCTTCGTCTAGAGTTAGTGTGAAAGTCTTTGGAAACGGCATTCGTTTACAATGATCCACTTTGTTCCTGACGATTGTGAGCAGGGCTTCCGTTGAAGAGTTTTGCTCTATTTTTAAGCTAAAGTCATCGTTCTTACTGCAGCCATTAGACTCGGCGATAAATGAAATTTGACTATCGATAGTTCGGTACGCTTCTACCATGATTGCTTGGTGTTCAGACTCTTGACCTTGCTGCATTTCTGTATTTGCCGAGCAAGCGACTAAGCTGATTGAGCTCAAACCAAGCAGCATTGTTTTGAGTATATATTGCATCTTGTTATCCTTTTTTGCGACGTAGGAAAGGACCTGCAGCTAGCAGCATTAATAGGCTAATTGAGAAGCTGCCGCCTGAACTCGATGTTTTGGTTACGCTGCTCTCGCTATTGTTATCTGAACTAACTGACATCTTGATATTGCGAATATACGCTTGCGCGTTGTAACCACCGCTAAACTCGTAGTTTTTCAGATAAGCAAAAGTAACCGTGTTTGACTTCCGGTAAAGATCGATAGAAAGTTCATTGTACTCAAGAAGCTGGCGAGTGTAGTCATACTCTTGGCCATTGACGTAAACGACAAAAACATCGAAACCATCTGACAAGACTTTAAAGTCCATTGATAGTTTGCCTTTTGGAAGATCGGTTAAATGCAAGATGGATGCACCAGTAGACATTCCCATTTCTGCTGACTGAAGTTCACCATTTTCAGCGGTCCAAGCGTGTTCATTGGTGTACACGTTTGCGCCAGCTAGCGTAACGGCACTGCTCAATGAGCTGCTTGCTTTATCAATACCACTATATATTAAGGTAGTCGAAAGTTTAGATAGTTTCGGATGATCAGTAGAGACTTCAATCGTTTCAACTGAGTGCGAGTAGCTTGGGTAGTAGCCTACCGTAATTTGACAGCTTTGAGATGGTGCCAGTGTCGCAGTACAGGTATTTTTGGCGAGGCTGATTCCGCTTGTTAGGGTAACGCCCGTGATGTTAATTGGCGTATTCACCTCGTCATTACGAATAGTAAAGGTCTCTTGCTGCGCTTTTCGCTCAACGAAATGAAGATCTCGATACTGAGTGTAGCTGATAGTATTACGATGACTATCTATCCAGCCGTTGTGCTGAAAATGAGCGACGTTTGCGTAAACACCATAAGCATTTGGTTGAGCACATCCGTCACCCCAACTGACCACCCCTAATAATTTGTTGATGCCGTTATCGTCAACGATGAGCGGACCGCCGCTATCTCCTTGGCAGCTATCTTTACCTCCCCAATAGTATCCGGCGCAAATGCCGTCATCTGATACATTAGAGTAGTTTCCTGGTAGGTTTTGGCAGGTAGCTCGATCTACGTATTCCAAATCTACTTGTTGTAAAACGGTTGGGTATATTCTGTCTGTCGTGGACGTATTTCCCCATCCAGCCACATGCAACTTGTCTCCCACACGTACGCTATCTAAAAGTTCTGGCGTTGCCAGATCAATAGTTGCGCTATCGACATTGCGTTCTAATTCGATAAGAGCGATGTCATTGTTCGTTGTATTACTGTTATATGCAGTATGCGAGTAGATATTGTTAACCGCGATGCGCTGCGCGTGAGACTCGTTGTTTTGATCATAAAGACCAAGAGCGATATCAATATCGTCCGCATTGAGACCTTCCACACAGTGTGCAGCAGTTAATACGTATTTTCCACCAAGGAAACTACCGCCACAGAAGTGACCAATAGATGTTGGCTGTCCTTTACGGACCAGTGAAGCAATAAACTTCCAGTCGGAAGTATTAGCTGGCTCGCCGCCAATAATGCGAGTGGATACATCATTCTGAACAGGCTTAAGAGTATCTGCGATTGTGGTTGCTGGCAAAGTCAGCCCAATCAGAAAAGCCACTAACGTTTTTTTCCTTTTAATTCCGTAATATTAACGTGGTTTATTATAAAGGGACCAAATGATAAACGGAATCATTCTCTCAGTAAATAATTGTAGTGAAATGAAAAATTATAATATATCGGTTTAATTTTGATGGTTAGAGTCGGGGGATATCCCTGAAAAGATGAAACCCGTCAAGTTGGACGGGTTTCATTCTCTTTGTAACTAGTGCGGAAGGATTACAGGATCACTGTTTTATTTCCATAAACAAAGACGTGGTCATTGATCACTTTATTCAAAGCCTTACTCAATACGTTCTTCTCTACATCGCGTCCTGCTTGCGCCATATCTTGGGCATTGAATGTATGGTCGACAGGAATTACGTCTTGCTTGATGATCGGCCCTTCATCTAAATCATTGGTCACGAAGTGTGCCGTTGCTCCGATGATTTTCACACCGCGATCGTAAGCTTGTTGATATGGCTTCGCGCCAATAAAAGCAGGTAAGAAGCTGTGATGAATATTAATGATTTTGTGGTGGTATTTCTCAACAAACGTAGGCGTCAATACGCGCATGTATTTAGCTAACACCAAAAAGTCAGCATCGTATTGGTCGATCACTTCTAGCATCTTCTGCTCGTGTTCTTCACGGCTAAGGTTTTCATGGGTCACATGGTGGTAAGGAATGTCGAAGCGTTCAGTGAGAGTTTGCAGTTTGTCGTAATTCCCCACCACAGCGGCGATCTCAACATCTAGGCTTCCATCGTAGGTTTTCATCAGAATATCGCCTAAACAATGCGCTTCTTTTGTGACGAGAATGACGATGCGCTTACGGCGAGAGCCAACCAATTTACGCTTAGCACCTTGCGGGAGGGCTTGGTCCAAGTCGGCAAGAAACGTTTGATCGTTGAAGTATCCCTCCAGCTCCGTTCTCATGAAAAAGTGGCCACTGGTATTATCAACAAATTCGTTATTGTGAACGATGTTGAGTTGGTGCTTGTAACAGATGTTAGTGATTTTCGAGATGAGACCCGGGGCGTCAGAACAGTGGGTCAACAGTGTTTTCTTTTCCATAAATCAGGTACTTCCATGCATTAATATTTTAGCGTACGAATTTGTTATTATTCCCAGGCGGGTGTAACTGTACTGCCATGTTTCACCATAAATAATCTATTCTTACGTTGGTTTCAACAAAATATCCGTGCGTCGCCGCAAGCTGGCCAGATTGTGGGCTGATGTCACTCCTATTCCTCTGATATACTCTCGATAATTTTTCAAACTCAATACCAAGCATGATCGCAAAAACTTTTTCCTCTGATGGCGCGTTAGGTAAGGCCATTCCGGGCTTTCAAGCTCGTCAGCCACAAATCGATATGGCGGAAGCCGTCAGCAGTGCGATCAAAGATCAAACCCAGTTGGTGGTAGAGGCAGGAACCGGAACCGGTAAGACCTTCGCCTACCTAGTCCCTGCGCTGTTGAGCGGTAAAAAAGTGATCATCAGTACAGGTTCGAAAAACTTGCAAGAGCAGTTGTACCATCGTGACTTACCACTCATGGTCAATGCGCTTGGTTTTTATGGCCAAGTGGCATTATTAAAAGGGCGTTCTAATTATCTGTGTTTGGATCGCTTGAGCCGCCAAATGGTCGAAAGCCACACGAATGAATCTGACCCGACGCTATTAACTCAATTGGTTAAAGTGCGTGCTTGGTCATCAGAAACCAAAACAGGTGACCTTGGTGATTGTGATGATCTGCCAGAAGACAGCATGATCATTCCAACCATCACTTCAACCAATGATAACTGTTTAGGTAAAGAGTGTCCGAGCTACACCGATTGCTTTGTATTGAAAGCGCGTAAGCGAGCCATGGATTCCGACATTGTTGTGGTGAACCATCACTTATTTCTTGCTGACTTAGCGATCAAAGAAACAGGATTTGGCGAACTGATTCCAGAAGCCGATGTGTTTATTTTTGATGAAGCTCATCAGTTGCCAGATATTGCGAGCGAATATTTCGGCCAGTCAGTTTCAAGCCGTCAAATTCACGATCTTGCCAAAGACATTGAAATAGCCTATCGCACCGAAGCAAAAGACATGCGTCAATTGCAAAAAGTGGGCGACAAACTCATGCAAAGCGCAATGGACATGCGGATTGTACTGGGTGAGCCAGGCTTTCGTGGCAACTGGCGTGAGGCGTTGCAATCGGGCTCTATTAAGCGAGAATTGTTGCGCTTAACTGATAGCCTCGAACTGGCGATTGATGTTCTCAAAATAGCCTTAGGGCGCAGTCAATTACTGGATACCGCCTTTGAACGTGCCAATTTGATCAAAGGCCGCATCGACCGGGTATGCGATGTCGATATTACCGGTTACTCATACTGGTACGATACCTCGCCTCGTCATTTCGCTCTGCACATTACGCCTCTTTCTGTCGCGGACAAGTTCCATGAGCAAATAGAGATTAAACAAGGCGCGTGGATTTTCACGTCAGCAACTCTAGCCGTATCGGGCGACTTCAAGCACTTTACTGAGCGCCTTGGCCTCAAGCCTACAAAGCAATTTTCTCTGCCGTCCCCCTTTGATTATCAAAAACAAGCGCGCCTTTGTGTGCCAAGGTATCTGCCAGAGCCAAACAGTAACGGCTTAGCGGATAAGTTAGTCCGAATGCTTGCTCCGGTGATTGAAGAAAATGATGGTCGCTGCTTCTTTTTATGTACCTCGCACAGCATGATGCGTGAACTAGGTGAGAAGTTCCGAGAAGTACTTGAGCTGCCTGTGTTAATGCAAGGGGAGATGAGTAAGCAGAAAACCTTGGCGGAGTTTATGGAACTGGGTAACGCTTTACTGGTGGCGACAGGCGCTTTCTGGGAAGGGATTGATGTTAGAGGTGATGCGCTGAGCTGTGTTATTATCGACAAATTACCGTTTACCGCCCCTGACGATCCGTTACTCAAAGCCCGTATCGAGGATTGTCGATTACGTGGCGGAGAACCATTTGCTGAAGTACAAATCCCGGATGCAGTGATTACGTTAAAGCAGGGAGTAGGGCGATTAATTCGAGATCAGAAGGATCACGGTGCGTTGATCATTTGTGATAATCGCCTTGTCACGCGAGACTACGGTGGTATTTTCCTCGGAAGCCTACCACCTATCCCAAGAACGCGAGACTTAGATGGAATCAAAGCATTCCTGAAAGTAGAACAATCTGTCACAGACGCAAGTGCTGAGGCATAACCCAATAAATGAGAGTTGTAGAGAGTTAAATGAGCGCAAAAATTCTTGCTATCGATACAGCGACTGAAAACTGTTCAGTTGCGTTGTTGGCTAATGATCAAGTGATTTCACGTAGCGCGGTTGCACCACGCGATCACACCAAAAAAGTACTGCCAATGGTTGATGAAGTACTCAAAGAAGCCGGCCTGACTCTACAAGAGCTAGATGCGTTAGCGTTTGGGCGTGGTCCAGGTAGCTTTACTGGCGTTCGTATCGGTATTGGTATCGCACAAGGTTTGGCGTTCGGTGCTGACTTACCTATGATCGGCGTTTCAACGCTGGCTGCAATGGCTCAAGGTAGCTATCGCTTACATGGTGTGACCGATGTCGCTGTGGCCATTGATGCACGTATGGGTGAAGTTTATTGGGCACGTTACACTCGCCAAGCAAACGGTGAGTGGGTAGGTATGGATGCAGAGTGCGTAATTCCACCAGCACGCCTAGTTGAAGAAGCACAAGCAGACGACAAAACGTGGACGACAGCAGGTACTGGTTGGGATGCTTACCAAGAAGTATTAGCAGACCTACCGTTTAATTTGACGCATGGTGACGTTCTGTACCCTGATTCACAAGACATCGTGATTCTTGCTGAACAAGAATTTAAAAAGGGTAATACCGTGCCGGTCGAAGATTCGAGCCCTGTTTATTTACGTGATAATGTGACATGGAAAAAACTTCCTGGTCGCGAATAGTCCGTTTTTCATTAACCTGACAAAAAGCAGGGCGTTTGCCCTGTATTTTTATGGAGTGCTATGGCGTCGATTAATGGCTTGCCTCCTTCTTTGATTCCCGGTGCAAATCGCACTAATAAAGCCAGTCAAAAGAAGCAGGTAAATAAATCACAAACAAAGCAGCCTGTAGGTCAGCCTTCAAAGGTTGCTAACGCCGTGGCGCACTCCATAAAACACGTGGATGAGTCCCAAATTCACCGAGCTCAAGTGCAATATGACCTTCCTGAAGGGGGCGCACGTAAAGCAATGGAGCAGTACATGGATGTCATGAATCGAGCTAAAAAAGAGGAACTGGCTCAATTACTTGGTGTCGATATTTACGTGTGAGATCTCCCCAGCTTGGGGTTACTAATATTGAAAGGTGGTTTATGAAGGTTTTTGGACGGTTTTTTCTCGCATTATTTGCTACGGTTGGTTTGTCTGCGTGTAGCTCGTTGCCAGAGGAGCTAAATGCAAGCACAGAATTGGTCGTTACAGACTATAAAGCTTTTGCTGAGTCTCAGGGGCAAGTGAGTGAAGATGTTCGCCTTGGTGGAATCATCGCTAAAGTGGATAACTTCAAAGATAAAACGCGTCTAGAGATTGTAAACCTTCCTATCAGTAAGTCTGGTAAACCTGATATTGATGAAGAGCCTACGGGGCGTTTTGTCGCCTATTTTGATGGCTATTTAGAGCCTGTCGCCTTTAGTGAAGGCCGTTTGGTGACGGTTGTAGGCAAAGGAGCAGGGGAAGAAGAAGGAAAGATTGGTGAACACGAATACGTATTCCCGATCATTAAGGGGCAAGGCTACCGTTTGTGGAAAATTGAAGAACGTGTACGCATGTATGACTCGCCAACCTACTTTTACCCATGTTACTCGATTAACTGCCGCATGTGGCGTAATGATTTCCCACAAGACGGTAAAGTGATAAAACAGGTCAAATAATCTGCGATGCATGAGCGTCAATTCGAGCTTCCTGCCGGCAAAATGGCAGCCCTTGAGATAGGGAACGAGAAAACGGCTGACTTGTCAGTCGTTTTTCTTCATGGGTGGTTAGATAATGCGGGCAGCTTTAAAGCGCTCATGGAGCAGTTGAACCAACTTAATCCTCACTTACACCTCCTCGCCATCGATCATTTTGGTCACGGTTTATCGAGTCATAAATCTCACGATAACTATTACCCCTTTCACGACTATATTGCCGATTTATATCAGTTGTTGGACGAATTATCGCCAAACAGACTGATATTAGTAGGGCATTCACTTGGTGCTTTAATCGCAAGTTGCTATAGTGCTGCGTTTCCAGAGCAGGTCGAAGCTCTTGTGCAAATTGAGGGAGCAGGACCTCTTACTGAAGATCCTACTAACAGTTTGCCTCGTCTTCGCGATGGCGTTTTAAGTCGAATAAGACAGCAAAACAAGCCAGAGCGAGCCATTGCCTCCTTCGATCTGGCGTTAAAATTACGCGTGCAAGCCAACCAATTAACCGCTGAGCAGCTTCTGCCGATAGTCGAGCGAGGAACGGAGCAGCGAGGAGATAAATGGTATTGGCGGCATGACGCCAAGTTAAAATGTGCGTCGCTTTACCGAATGGCGCAAGCGCATGCTAACTCGATTACCAGCCAAATACGTTGTCCTCATTTGATCGTATTAGGCGATCAAGGATTTCAGAATTTACCATCTAACCAAGCTGATTGGGGAGAGAACCCGCCGCAAGTGGTTTCTGTCAAGGGTGGTCATCACTGTCATTTAGAGCAAATACTCGAGGTCGCAACGCGAATTCTTGGTGTAGTTAACAAAATTTAAACAAGTGTTTGAGAGTTGCGTGCTCAAGCACGTTCGCTGTGCTGTAATAGCTTTCAAAATAAAAAGGACGCTATTTTTTAGCCAGTTATAAACGAGGAGTAACATCGTGGATAAACCATGGCTTTCACGTTATCCAAGTGACGTACCTGAAACCATTAATCCAGAGCAATATGAGTCTTTGGTAGAAATGTTTGAGCAGTCTGTACAAAAATATGCAGACCAACCAGCATTCATGAACATGGGCTCGGTTATGACCTTCCGTAAATTGGAAGAGCGTAGTCGCGCATTCGCAGCGTATCTGCAAAACGAGTTAAAACTGCAAAAGGGTGACCGTGTTGCTCTGATGATGCCAAACCTACTGCAATACCCAGTGGCGTTGTTTGGTATTTTGCGTGCAGGTTGTATCGCCGTAAACGTTAACCCACTTTACACTCCTCGTGAACTTGAACACCAATTGAATGACTCAGGTGCGACGACGATTGTGATTGTATCTAACTTTGCGAACACGCTAGAACAAATCGTCGATAAAACACCAGTTAAACACGTGGTGTTAACCAGCCTTGGTCAAATGCTGCCACGAGCGAAAGGTACGATTGTCGATTTTGTCGTGAAGTACGTTAAGGGCATGGTGCCTAAGTACGATTTACCTGGTGCAATCTCAATGCGTCAGGCTCTACGTAAAGGTCGTCGTCTACAATACGTTAAACCGTTTATGTCTGGGGATGACATCGCATTCCTGCAATACACGGGCGGTACGACAGGCGTCGCGAAAGGTGCGATTCTGACTCACCGTAATATGATTGCGAACGTTTTACAGGCGAAAGGCGCGTACGGGCCGGTTTTATCTCCAGGCCGTGAATTGGTCGTGACAGCGCTACCGCTGTATCACGTATTTGCTCTTACCGTAAACTGTCTGCTGTTTGTCGAAATGGGTGGCCGTAACCTACTTATTACCAACCCTAGAGATATTCCAGGGTTCGTGAAAGAGCTACAAAAGCATCCGTTTACTGCGATCACGGGCGTGAACACCTTATTTAATGCTTTGATCAACAACGAAGACTTCCACGAGTTGGATTTCAGTAACCTACGTTTAGCCGTTGGCGGCGGCATGGCAGTGCAGCGCTCAGTGGCAGAAAGATGGCAGAAGACCACGGGTTGTTACCTACTAGAAGGCTACGGCCTGACCGAGTGTTCTCCATTGGTTGCGGCATACCCGCATGACCTTGTTGAATACAATGGATCGATTGGTCTGCCTGTGCCATCAACAGAAGTTCGTATTGTGGACGAAGAAGGCAACGCTCTTGCGAATACTGAAACTGGTGAACTTCAAGTTCGCGGTCCTCAGGTTATGCAAGGCTACTGGCAACGACCGGAAGCAACGAAAGATACGATCAACGAAGACGGTTGGTTATCAACGGGCGACATTGTTAAGTTCGATGACGAAGGCTTCCTGCACATCGTTGACCGTAAGAAAGACATGATCTTGGTATCAGGCTTTAATGTTTACCCGAACGAAATCGAAGACGTTGTAGCACTGCACGGCAAAGTCCTTGAAGTGGCTGCTATTGGTCAACCGCACGAAGTCTCTGGTGAATTAGTGAAGATCTACGTCGTGAAGCGCGACCCGAGCTTGACCAAAGATGAAGTGATTACGCATTGTCGTCAGCACTTAACTGGCTACAAAGTACCTAAGTTGGTTGAGTTCCGTGAAGACCTCCCTAAAACCAATGTCGGTAAGATCTTGCGTCGTGTTCTGCGTGAAGAGAACGACGCTGAACTCGCGAAGAAAAGCGCATAAGCCGATTTCGTCGAGTCGAGAGATTTAAAAAATGATAGAATGCCAGCGTTTTGCTGGCATTTTTTATAGCGAGAAGTATGTGAATTATCAAATTATTACCAAAAACAAAGACCTAGAAGAAGTTTGCATTCACGCCCGAGAGGCAGATGTAGTGATGTTGGATACCGAATTCGTCCGTATTCGCACTTTCTACCCGCAGTTAGGTCTGATTCAGCTTTTCGATGGTAATCGCCTCTCGCTGATTGATCCGACCGAATTAACGGATATGACGCCGTTCGTAGCGCTATTAAAAGATACTTCCGTGTTAAAAGTGCTGCATGCCTGCGGTGAAGATTTAGAAGTTTTCCAAAATGCATTTGGTTGTACGCCGTTCCCTATGGTAGATACTCAGTTGATGGCGGCCTTTCTTGGCCACGGTCTATCAACAGGCTTTGCAACGCTGGTGGAAGAATATTTAGGTGTTGAGCTCGACAAAAGTGAGTCACGTACTGACTGGATGGCTCGTCCACTGACACAAAAGCAATTAGACTATGCTGCTGCAGACGTGCATTACTTGCTACCGTTATACGAAAAGCTTTTCGATAAGGTGACGCAAGCAGGTTGGTGGGAAGCCGTACAACAAGAAAGTGATTTGTTGGTTTCAAAACGCATTCGCGTCACTAATGAGGAGAATGCCTACCTTGATATTAAAGGTGCTTGGCAGTTAAAACCTTCTGAGCTGGCGATTTTAAAGCCTCTAGCGACGTGGCGTTACCGTGAAGCAATCAAACGAGATTTAGCGCTGAACTTTATCTTTAAAGAAGGTGACCTGTTAACAGTCGCTCGTCTTGGCTTAACTAACTTTAAGAAGATGGAAGCGGAAGATATTGATATCCGAGCGATTAACCGCCATGGCGCGAAGATTGCCGCTATTGTTAAACAAGCGAAGCAAACACCTTCTGAAGAGTATCCAGCGAAAATTGAACGCTTAATGGATTATCCAGGTTACAAACAAGTCTTCAAAAATATGAAAGACATAGTGAAATCGGCGTCGCAGAAGTCTGGCTTAGCGACGGAGTTCCTTGCTTCTAAAAAGCAGATTAATCAGCTGATCAGTTGGGTGTGGAAAAAAGATCGCGATCCAGAAGTGTTGCCTGACTTGATGCAGGGATGGCGTTTGGATCTGCTCGGCGACAAGATGAACAAAGCATTAAAGTAATAAAAGATTAAAAGGTTGGCCTCGGTGCCAACCTTTTTCATTCTAATCTGAGCATTCAATCTCGTGAGGAAAAGTGGTTTATTTCTCGTCGTCTGGTAGCTTCACATTGAGCTCAAGAACTGAGATATCGTCGTCCTTGTGCTCAAATGTTAAGTCAACCATATTTGGATCAATTGCCACGTACTTACTGATCACCTTCAAGATGTCCTCTTTCAATTGAGGTAAGTAAGAAGGCGCTGGATCATTTTGGCTGCGGCGCTCAGCAACAATGATTTGCAAACGCTCTTTAGCTAGATTCGCAGAAGTTTTCTTCTGTGGACGGAAAAATTCTAATAATGACATGTCTAGCCTCCAAAGAGTCGTTTAAAGAGTCCTTTCTTCTCCTCAGTAAGGAAACGAAATTCAACCTGATTGCCTAATAAGCGATCAACGGTGTCAGAGTAAGCCATACCTGCATCGGTGTTATCGTCAAAAGTGACTGGCACACCTTTGTTTGACGCGTTAAGCACGGCTTGGCTTTCTGGAATCACGCCCAGTAGTGGAATATGTAAGATCTCCTCTACGTCTTCAACGCTTAGCATTTCGCCTTGAGTGACGCGAGATGGGTTGTAGCGAGTCAGTAGCAGGTGCTGTTTTACTGGCTCTAGCCCTTGTTCTGCACGCAGGGACTTAGAATCTAAAATACCGAGAATGCGGTCAGAGTCACGCACAGAAGAGACTTCTGGATTCGTTGTGACAATGGCTTCATCGGCGTAGTACAAGGCCATCAATGCGCCTTGTTCGATACCTGCTGGTGAATCACAAATAATGAAATCAAAGCCCATTTCATCAAGTTCGCCGAATACGCGCTGAACACCATCTTTTGTCAGTGCGTCTTTATCACGAGTTTGAGAAGCAGGAAGAATGAATAGGTTGTCCGTGCGCTTATCTTTGATCAGCGCTTGGTTTAATGTCGCTTCGCCGTTAATGACGTTTACAAAGTCATACACGACACGGCGCTCACAGCCCATGATTAGGTCGAGGTTACGCAAACCGATATCAAAATCGATCACCGCGGTCTTTTTTCCCTTCAGAGCTAGACCAGAGGCGATGGCTGCGCTTGAAGTGGTTTTACCAACGCCACCTTTACCAGACGTTACTACAATAATGCGTGCCATTTTTTTTCCTTTTTAGATTAAATCGCGAGAACTTCTAAATGCAATGATTCATCGGCTTTACTGATCATTACTTTCTTTTGCCAGTACTCGCTTTCAATTTGATCGCTTAACCAGTAGTCACCCGCAATGGATACCAGTTCTGCTTGTAAATCGTGGCAAATAATACGCGCTTCCTGCTGACCACTTGCGCCTGCAATCGCACGGCCTCGAAGTGTGCCATGGATATGAATAGAGCCGTCAGCGATGACTTCAGCACCAGCACTTACGTGCGCTAACACCACCAAATCACCATCTTTCGCGTAGATCTGTTGTCCTGATCGAACAGGCGTGCGAACTACTTTCGTTGGTGCCATTTTGGCTGGCGCCTGGCTTGGTGATTTGCTTGCCGACATAATGGCGAAGCCAGCTTCGGAAGCAAGATTTTGTACACGCTTGTCTTTACAGCCCGTTACACCGACCGGAATAAAACCAGCATCTGAGATGCCTTGTTTAAGCTTAGGGAAATCAATGTCGCCTTGTACTTTTGCTATATTGATTACCAAAGGCGCGGATGCAAAAAAAGAAGGTGCTTGAGAAACTTTTTCTTGCAAAAATTCGACAGTCTTTGCGATCTCATTGTCAGAAAGGTGTAAAACTGACAATGTAAAACTGCTACCTTTAAGGTCTGGTGAATGGGTCATCGTGGACTTCTTGCCTTTATTGAAAGAGCGTTGCCTTAAACTAGGTCTGTCATGTTATATTTCATCCTTTGACGCAGCAAGTTCTCTCGTGGGCAAATAGGTGAATTAATCTCAAATTTGCTATTAAGTTTGCGAGAATTTGACGTTTTCAACCTAATCCGCACTCAACGCGGCTAAATCAGCATAAAAGGCGTGTCATGCTTTGTTCTATTTATAAAAGCTCGAAAAAAGAAGGTACTTATCTCTATATTCCGAAAAAGGATGATTTTTCACAGGTTCCTGACACCTTAATGCAGATGTTCGGTAAGCCTATCGCTGTTATGACGATTAAACTTGATGGCCGTAAATTGGCACAAGTTGATATCGAAAAAGTGAAGGCTTCATTGCAAAATGATGGCTTCTTTTTGCAGGTTCCGCCTCCGCCGGAGAACCTACTAGAAAAGTACAAAGAACAAAAAGCCCAGCAGAAAGGCGAATAACGTCATCGTTTTTCATCTGGGATTTCTGCCTTGCTCAAGGAGGGCAATATGAAAAAAATACTGGCTACCATGCTTAGCGTTGGTGTGTGTACCTCGGCTTTTGCAAGTAGCGAGGGTTTCGATGAATACTTGAATAAGCTGCGTGCTGAAGCGCGTGATAAAGGTATCTCAGAGCAGGTCATTAGTGCTGCTTTTGCGAATGTTGAGTACAAGCCTCGAGCAGTAAAAGCGGACCGAAACCAGCCAGAGAAGAAACTGACGTTGGATGAATACATTCCTCGCGCGGTGCCTGAATGGAAGGTGAAGCAAGCAAGACAACTCTATAAAGAGCATTACACCGAGCTAAAGCGTATAGGCGATGAGTACGGTGTGCAGCCTCGCTTTATCGTGGCGCTGTGGGGTGTAGAAAGTAACTTTGGTAAATTTACGGGTAACTTCAAAGTGATTGACGCGTTGTCGACAATGGCATTTGAAGGTCGTCGTGAAGAGTTTTTCCGTAAAGAGACCATGTCGGCATTGCAGATCCTCGATCAAGGCCATATCGAGCTAGATAATTTTAAAGGTTCTTGGGCTGGTGCGATGGGACAGTGTCAATTTATGCCAAGCTCTTTCCTACGTTTTGCCGCTGACGGCAACGGGGATGGTAAAAAAGACATTTGGCAATCTGAAGCCGACGTATTTGCATCAACCGCTAACTATTTGAGCAAGTCCGGCTGGGATGACAAATACACTTGGGGTCGCCAAGTGAAAGTTCCTAAAGGCATTGATCGCAGCTTAGAAGGGCGCACAGCTGAAAAAGGTAAATACCTTCAGGAGTGGAGCAAACTTGGCATCACAAAATACGACGGTAGTCCGTTGCCAAAACTGGATGAAGACATCAAAGCATGGTTGATCATGCCGGACGACGAAAATGGTCGTACGTATCTGGTTTACAATAACTACAACGTACTGATGAAGTGGAACCGCTCTTACTACTTCGCACTCGCCGTGAGTCACTTGGCTGACCGAATTAAATACTGAGCTGTTATCAAATAATCACTTGGCATCCAGTATTCAATATGAGGGCTCTTCGGAGTCCTTTGTTTTCCCTATAATCAAATCGAGGTAAAGCGTGTTATCTGAACGTGCTGCACAAATGGTGATCTTCTCCGCTCTTCTTAAACATAAAAGTTTCACGGCTGCTGCAAAGAGCTTAGGCGTGTCGGTGTCTCATGTGAGTAAGCAGTTGAGCCAGCTAGAAGCGTCTCTTGGTATCAAGCTTGTTCAACGCACTACGCGAAGCTTTACGCCGACTGAGGCAGGAAAAACCTTTTTTCATCACTGTGAGCAAGTAGTACAAGCGGTGAGCAGTGCTACATTAGAGATGGAAACCCAGCGGGATGAAGTGGCAGGCTTAGTGCGTCTTGGTTTGTCGCAATCATTCGGTACCTTGCACATTATCCCTGCAATTCAAGAGTTGCGCGAACTGTATCCTCAACTTCAAGTGGAGGTGCATTTGTTTGACTATAAGGTCGATATGTTAGCCGAAGGGCTCGATTTATGGGTGACCAACAACGAGCATTTGCCTGAAGGCTACATTGCGCAGCGTTTGACGGATTGCCAGTTTGTTGTGGCGGCATCACCAGATTACTTATTGAAACATGATACGCCAACAGAGCCGGATGACTTGTCTTCTCACAACTGTCTTATATACAGAAGCTGGGAGCGTGACTATACGGGGTGGGCGTTTACTAAAGATCAGCAGGAGTTGAACGTAAAAGTTTCGGGCAACTATTCAGTGGATCTGGCAGAAGCCGTTCGGGATGCCGCTATTGCAGGTTGGGGCATTGCCTACCTTGCCACTTACTTACTGGGTGATGAGTTTAGAACGGGTAAGTTAATACAGTTGTTACCGGACTGGAAAGCAAGCCAGTCGATGCCGTTTTATGCGGTGTATCCAAGCCGCCAACATATGCCAAAAAAAATATCCGCAGTGATTAACTTCATCAAACAGAAGATCGGTAACCCGTGTCATTGGGATCAACGTCTAGCGCCTTACATCTCTATTCCTAAGTAACAGGATCAATGACGTTATTGAACGGCACATAAGGTGATTCACTTCACAAAAATTTTTCCAGAACTAGAAACATCTTTTCTATATGGAAACAATAAAAATAAGCAAACGTTTATATTTATATAATTCAATGCCTTATGATTAAGGTCAATTATTGGGCGCTTAAACTTTTCACACTGTTAACATCCTCAACTTGCAGCATTTTGAGTCCGCTATACAATCCGGTGCCTTCCATATCCCCCTTCTGTCGGATTCATTTTATGAACTCAATTATTGGTATCGTAGCCATACTATTCGTAGCATGGCTACTTTCTACAAATAGAAAAAATATAAAGCTGAGAACAGTGTCGTTTGCGTTTGCTTTGCAGGTACTGTTTGCGTTGTTGGTTTTATATGTACCAGCAGGACGAGATGCGCTGAATTCAGTGAGCAGCGTTGTGTCGAATTTGATCAACTATGGTCAAGAGGGCATTGCGTTTTTATTCGGTAATTTGGCGACAGGGGGCTTCACCTTTGCGATCAATGTTCTGGGTATCATCGTTTTCTTCTCCTCTCTTATCTCCGGTCTTTATCACATTGGTGTGATGCCAAAAATCATCAACTTTATCGGTGGCGGTATTCAAAAGCTGCTGGGTATCGGTCGCGCGGAGTCTTTGTCTGCAACGGCGAATATTTTTGTTGGCACCATTGAAGCGCCATTGATGGTAAAGCCATACCTAAAGCACATGACCGACTCGCAGTTCTTTGCGGTGATGACAGGTGGTTTGGCTTCTGTTGCTGGTGGAACGTTGGTCGGTTACGCGTCACTGGGCGTTGACCTTAACTACCTGATCGCTGCCGCATTTATGTCGGCACCTGCGGGCTTGTTAATGGCAAAAATCTTAATGCCAGAAGATACGGATAAAGCAGCAGATATCGACATTAGCCAAGTTGAAATTCCACGTGCAACCAACGTAGTAGAAGCATTAGCCGATGGTGCAATGGCGGGTGTACGCATTGCTGTATCGGTAGGTGGTACGCTATTGGCGTTCATCAGTGTCATTGCAATGTTAAACGGCATGCTAGGTTGGATTGGTGACCTTGTTGGGACGCCACTAAGCTTCGAGCTGATCCTAGGTTATGTATTCGCACCTGTCGCTTGGTTATTAGGTGTGCCATGGCAAGAAGCAACCACAGCAGGCTCGCTGATTGGTAATAAGATTGTGGTGAATGAGTTCGTTGCTTTCATCCAGCTTGCTGAAGTGAAGTCTCAACTCAGTGAACACTCACAAGCAATCGTGACGTTTGCTTTGTGTGGTTTTGCAAACATCTCAAGCATGGCGATGCTGATTGGTGGGTTGGGCTCATTGGTACCTGAAAAGCGTGCATTTGTTTCTAAACATGGTTTCCGTGCGATTATCGCTGGTGTGATGGCGAACTTAATGAGCGCTTCAATTGCGGGCGTGATTTTAAGTCTGTAACTGAAAGAGATACCTAAAATTAGCAAAAAGGCTCCTTGCGGAGCCTTTTTCGTATCTGAAGTTTACGTTATTTGTCTGTGTGGAACTGCTCGCAAGCGAGCATCGTGTTCTCAATTAAGCTTGCGACGGTCATTGGGCCAACACCACCAGGGACAGGAGTAATAAAGCTCGCACTTTCACGTGCTTTATCGTATTCCACGTCGCCAACTAGCTTGCCTGAATCAAGACGGTTAATGCCGACATCGATAACTACTGCACCTTTCTTAATCCACTCTCCAGGGATGAAGTTTGGCTTACCAACCGCAACCACGACAACGTCCGCTTGACGCACATGACTCTCTAGGTCTTTGGTAAAACGGTGACATGTTGTTGTCGTGCAGCCCGCAAGCAGCAGCTCAAGTGTCATTGGACGACCAACAATGTTTGATGCACCGACCACAACAGCATGTTTACCACGTAGCTCAATGTTGTAACGGTCGAGTAGGGTAATGATGCCCTTTGGCGTGCAAGAGCGAAGCTTTGGAATACGCTGCGCAAGACGACCAACGTTGTAAGGGTGGAAGCCATCCACGTCCTTCTCTGGGTGAATGCGCTCTAAAACATGTGTTGTGTCGATGCCCGCAGGAAGGGGTAATTGCACTAGAATGCCGTCAATTTCATCATCGTTGTTTAATTCATCAATCAGCGCTAGTAACTCTTCTTGTGAGCTAGACGCAGGAAGGTCAAAAGACTTAGAAACAAACCCAACTTCTTCACATGCGCGGCGTTTGCTGCCGACATAAACCTGAGAAGCAGGATCTTCACCAACTAGAACCACTGCTAAACCAGGAGCACGTAGCCCTGCTTCAACACGCGCTTTAACACGTGCAGCCACTTCGGATCGAACAGTTTGGGAAATGAGAGTTCCGTCTATATTTTGAGCAGTCATGACTTTCCTTATAAATTAAGAAGGCAAATTATCTGCGGCGCATTGTCGCAGAATTTCTTATTAACATCCATACGCAAACGTTTGCTTTGTGGTGTTTTTGAACATTAAGCGTTTTGATGGACTTTTTTTAGGCATTCAGATCAGAATGTTATGAAAACCCGTTGATTTACCCGTTTGAACTCGTATAATCCTGTCCCTGTAGCGCGCCCTTAGCTCAGCTGGATAGAGCACGTCCCTTCTAAGGATGTGGTCATTGGTTCGAATCCAATAGGGCGTGCCATTTATTCAAAAGCCCCGATAACTCTTTGAGTTGTCGGGGCTTTGTCGTTTTTAGGTTTTTGGCAGTAATTGCCACTCTATCTACAACTTTTGAATGGCATTCTAGCCATTGCAATTTCTAGCAATCTGGATAGCCACCAACAAAAAAGCGCTGGTTAACCAGCGCTTTTGCATTTACTAAGGGCATTACATCTTTTTAAAGATGATGGAGGTGTTGATGCCGCCAAAGGCGAAGTTGTTACTCATCAAATATTTCACGTCCAGCTCTCGGCCTTGTCCGGCAATGTAGTCTAAATCGCCACATTGCTCGTCGAGGTTTTCTAGGTTGAGCGTTGGGTTGAACCAACCTGTGTGCATCATTTCTAAACCTAGCCACGCTTCAATTGCGCCACACGCGCCTAGTGTGTGGCCAAAGTAGCTCTTGAGTGAACTTATTGGCACTTTGCCCAGAGCATTCGCTGTTGCGTTGCTTTCCGCAATATCGCCGCGGTCGGTGGCAGTGCCGTGAGCAGATACATAGTCGATCTTCTCAGCAGGAATGCTCGCGTTTTGCAAAGCCATTTCCATACAGATTTGCATGGTTTCCATCTGTGGTTGAGTGACGTGTGCGGCATCACAGTTGCTGGCAAAACCGATGATTTCTGCATAGATTTTCGCGCCACGAGCGACGGCGTGTTCGTACTCTTCCAGAACCAGCGTTCCCGCACCTTCACCAATCACCAAACCATCGCGATCGGAGTCATAAGGTCTTGGTGTGCTTTTCGGGTCTTCATTCTTCAGACTGGTGGCAAAAAGGGTATCGAAGACAGCGGATTCCGTTGGGCACAATTCTTCAGCGCCACCAGCAACCATTACTGTCTGGTAGCCGTGCTTGATCGCTTCGTAGGCATAGCCGATTGCTTGGCTGCCAGAGGTACATGCACTGCTGGTCGGGATCACTCGGCCTTTCAAACCGAAAAATAGACCAACGTTCACTGCCGTAGTGTGCGGCATCATCTGCACGTAAGTCGTTGCGGTGATCGCTTTAGTGGTTTTCTCATTCAGCATGACACCAAATGCGCCGATTGCGTCAGTACTGCCTGTTGATGAGCCGTATGCGATACCCGTTTGACCATTGGTGAGTACGTCGTTACCAATCAAACCTGCTTGGTTTAGTGCGTTTTCTGTTGCGACGGTCGCCAATTTGGAAACACGCCCCATGCCGCGTACTTGCTTGCGCTTGTAGTGCTTTGGCAGTTCAAAATCTAAAATGGGTGCCGCGAGCTTGGTGTTCAAACCATCATACTGTTCGTAAGAAGGCATGTATTGCGTCGCGTTCAGGCAGTCACGCAGTTTCGGTTCGACAGACTGCCAATCGTTACCAAACGCAGTCACGCCCGACATTCCGGTTACAACAACTCGACGGCTCATACTAGGCCTCCGTTTACCGAAATGACTTGGCGAGTTACATAGCCTGCGATGTCAGACATAAGGTAACTGACTAAACCAGCGACTTCTTCTGGCTCTCCCATGCGGCGCAAAGGAATTTGCGGCATCGCGTGTTCTTTTACGTGTTCGTCTACCATGCCTGTGTCGATAAGTCCCGGTGCAACGCAGTTAACGGTGATTTTGCGTTTTGCCAGTTCAAGTGCGAGTGATTTTGTTGCACCAATTACGCCCGCTTTTGCTGCGCTGTAGTTGGTTTGACCACGGTTACCCATCAGGCCAGAGACTGATGCAAGGGTAACAATTCGGCCGCCTTTGCGCTTTTGCACCATAGGCATAACACAAGGGTGAAGAACGTTGTAGAAGCTATCTAGGTTGGTATGAATCACACCATCCCATTCTTCTTCGGTCATCGCAGGGAAAGCGGTATCTTTTGTGATGCCAGCATTGTTCACGACGCCATAGTAAGCGCCGTGTTTGGCGATATCGGCTTCTAGCTTCTCACGACAATCTGCACGGTCACTGATGTCGAATTGGATAAGACGACCGTTACCACCATGCTGTTCGATGGTGTCTAGGGTGTCTTGCGCGCCTTGTTGATCGCCCATGTAATGGACAATGATTTGGAAACCATCTTTGGCTAACTGAACGGCAATGGCTTTACCGATGCCTTTGCTGGCACCTGTAACGAGGACTTGTCGGGTCATTGTTGACTCCTGATTTTCATTTCTTGTAATTTTGCTTCTGATGGAACGTAAACGTTCAATTGGCAAGTCGCTACAACAGTTCCTTGTAGCTCAATACGGGCTGAAAAAACCGCCATACCGTTATCTTCCATAACTTTTTCAGCATACACATCGAGCACCTGTCCGCGAGAAAACGTATCGCATTCAGACGTGTATCGACGGCTACCAAGCAAAAAGCCAATCGGTGGCGCTTGTTCTTTCATTAATGCGTGGTAACCAGACCACGCCGCGACAGATTGCGCCATAAACTCAATGCCAACGTAAGCTGGCACAGTTTGAGAGGCCAAGTCGAAGAACGGGTTGTGTTCTGCGATATCAACCTGGCAGTGAATCGTATCTTGTTGAACATCCAAGGCACGATCGACCAAAATCATTGGTTTGTCGTGTGGCAAAAGTTGTTCGATGGGAGGAAGTTTAGTCATGAGCGTAACCAAAAATAAGACTAATATTGTTGCCACCAAAAGCAAAAGAGTTGCTGAGAATCGCTTTGTTACCCAGTTTGGTTGGCGTCTCAACTAACGATATATGGATATCGTCTGCTTTGGTTTCGCAGTGTTGCATTGGCAAGTCAAGGTTGTACTTGAGAATATGCCAAGCGATCGCGGCTTCCGTTGCACTTGCAGCGCCTAATGTGTGTCCGGTAAGTGGCTTTGTCGAGCTTACGGGAACGGAGTCACCAAAGCAGCGATGAATGGCTTTGCTTTCCATCGCATCGTTTAACGGAGTTGCTGTGCCATGTGCGTTGATGTAACCAATGTCTTGCGCTGTAAGTCCTGCATTGGTCAATGCTTTTTTCATCGCTTCTTCTGCGCCTAACCCTTCTGGGTGTGGTGCGGAAATGTGGTGCGCGTCTGAGCTATCGCCAGCTCCGAGAAGGGCAACGGGCGCAGGTGTTTTGCTTAGCAACATTAATGCTGCGGCTTCGCCGATATTGATGCCGTTGCGATGTTGGTCAAACGGCTTACACAGGGTATCGGATAGGGCTTCTAAACCGTTAAAGCCGTTTAGTGTGAGGCGACAAATGGTATCCACACCACCCACAATGACCGCATCAACAATGCCCGAGCGAATCAGGCGTTGCGCGGTTAAAAAGACACGACCACTAGAAGAACAGGCGGTTGAAACTGAGTAATGTGGGCCGCTCAAATCAAAGTAGGCGGCAATAAAATCGCTGCAGTTGCCAAGCTCTTGTTTGGTGTAATGGTAGTCAGCAGGAAACTTGCCGCTTGCCAGCTTTTCGCCAAATGCGATTTCGCCATCTGAAATGCCAGATGTGCTGGTGCCGATCACGACTGCGATACGGTCACGACCATATTTAGCAATGGCTTCACGCACGTCGCTTTCGATTTGCTGCAAAGCCGACAGTGCGAGGCGGTTGTTTCTCGTATCAAATTGGCTGAGTGCGGTCGGTAATTGCGGTAACGTCTGTGCAATTCGACCGATTACGGTTTGGCGGCCTGAATTTAAAATATCTTGGTCAACCACCATGTTGGATGGCTTCGCTCCCGATAAACACTGGTGGATGAGCGCGTCATCTTGTCCCATGGCAGAGTGAAAGCCACAGGCCTGAATATACAAAGGTTGAGAAGAGCGAATAGGCATATTGTTATTCTAAATTGTTCTTAATTAATCTGATGTTGCAGTGTTTGAATAGAAACTGAAAACTGATGTTTGAGGTGATGAAAATCAATCTCACCCTCTAACTTGTTCGAAGAGCTGTATTGAATCTCAATGATCTTTTCACCGTCGCTATCAAAGATGGCGCGAGAATTATTTTTATCAATAATTCGCCACCTTACCTCATTTAACGATCCTTCCCAAGCGGAACTCGGCCAGAGCGTGATCATCAGGTTAAATAATACCTGTTCTGGCTGCGGTAGCGAACCTTGTAAACCGTTGAGCACTTCGGTTTGAATTTGTTTTCCATCGTAAGACAATGACAGTACTCTTGTCCCCCAGGATGAGAAGCCTGCTAGCACCACTTCGTTGTTGGTTACTTGCAGTTGTACCGGAAGTTGCTCAGATGTGGTTTTACCATCTATTGCCCAAGAAGCCGTAATCAACTGACTGGCAGACAACTGGTAGCCCAAGCTTGCGGGAGTGGGCAAGCTAACTTGGGGGTGCTCGTCAATGTCGACCTGAGGCGTCGATTGGTGAGGGACCAAGCTGCATGCACTTAAAAACAGGCTCAGTGCGAATAACGTCGCGCAGCGAAAGGCGTGATTGAAAATCATGACGTCGTTTCCTCTGTTTTAATTGCAATCGGAGAGAGCAGCCAAGCGACAAAAATACCACTTAACACCGTAATGCCGAAACTGTGAATTGCGTGAGTTTGGCTGAGTGACAGCAACCCAAATGACAACACTGTGGTGATTGCCGAAAGGGTGATCGCCAATAGTGTGCTCACACTGCGGGCTTTCTCGGCAAAGAACAGAGTGTAATCGATCCCTATACCAAGAATGAGCACCAAGCCAAGCAAGTTGAACAGGTTTAATGTTGTTCCCATCGCGACAGCCGTTGCCAGACCGCAGGCGCAAGCAATCAATGATGGCAGTAAAACTCGCCAACTGTGTTGCAGACCGTACCGCTTGATTAACACCAGAAAGATCACAGTACTGGCGGCTGCCAACAGCTCCATGATTTTGATTCGGTATTCACCAAATAGGGCGGAAATTTCTTCTGCTTTGTTTAGGTAAACAACATCAGACTGCGATTTGGCAAATGCCTTAACAACGGCGGAGTCTTGCAATTGGTTTAACACCACTACCGTTGCAGATTTTCCTTTGATCTTACCCAAATGGAGAAAACGCACAGGCGCTGATACTAGGTTTTGCAAGTACTGATCAACCGTGACAGGGATAAAGTCGGCGTCCATTTTAGGCTTTTTACTTAAGCTCAGTCCGGAAGCTAGTGGGCTGGATTGTGTCGCGTAAAGATCGCGAATCAATTGATAGTCTTGTTGCTGACGCTCCACCGAGCTCAAGTAGCGACTCAGACTCTGGTAGCTTTCGATGGTGCTGTCCGCTTTCCACGCTTCTAATGTTGGCGTCAAAGACTCCAGCTTTTTCATTAGGTTTTCGTCATCGTCGGCGGTAACGACCAACATTTGCTGAGAAGATTGCATGCCACTGAGCGTCGTAATCAAGGTTTCTTGCTGCTTGAGATCGTTCGGCATCGTTTGCAGCAGACGAATGTCGTCATCGTAGTTCAATTGCAGCAAGAAAAAGCCACTCACAACCACACATAACATCGGCAATCCGACTTTAATTCGAGGTTGATTCCAAAGCGTTAGCCATTTCACCAACAATGATTGTCCTGGTAAGTTCGAAATGGATCGCGATGGGTTACGAGCCAGTATCGGATACCAAGCCACCACGGTGATGTAAGCGGCAATCAGACCAATGGATGAAAACAGCGCAAGCTGCTGCAAACCAGGAAACGGTGCCACCAACATGCCCAAATAGCCGATCAAACTGGTGATTAAGCCCAGTGTGATAGCTATGAAAATATGCTTTAACCCTTGCTCGCTATCCCATTCATTTCCCGCCGCAAGACGTTCCGTTAGGTAGTGGAATGCGTAGTCGATAGACACACCGATTAAACTTGCGCCAAACACTAAGCTGAACAGATGGACTTTTCCAAAAATCCACGTCGTAACGGACAACGCAACGAGCAAACCAATGGTGATGGAAAGCAGTGCCAGAGACAGTGGCATCACACTACGAAAGACCAACACGAACAATGCAATGATACCGAGCAGAGAGAACACACCGATGGTGCTGATCTCCGATTTTGCATTTTGCGTACCAAAGTCGGCGTAAAATAGAACGCCAGTATGTGCGACTTCAGCGCCATATTTCTGCGCGACGCTTTGTTCTAGCGCTTGAATATCAGGGACTGCAAGCTGCCCAGTTAGGCTATAAGGCGACTCTTTTAGCTCGGCAGTAATAAGCAAGTATTGAGCACCGTCTTTTTCGACGGACAGATAGCCGTTATCCAACCGGAAAGAGGACGATTGATGGGTAACTTGGCTTAGATAATCCCGAAATAGCAAGAAAGGGTCATTTTGTAACTCTTGCCCAGTCACCCCAGAAAACGGGTTGTACAGAGACTGAATCACATGCTGCACTTGCTGTTCTGGATTTTGGCTTAAACGCTCTCGTTGTTCAGGTGTCAGCAATTGGAAGCGGTGCTTAAAGTAGTAACTTGCCCAAGCTTGCTGTTCTTGAGGTGAGATCTTTCCCACCACATCGCGAAAATGATTACTCTGACGCAACCCCTTATCAAATTCAGCGGCCGCTGCAAAAAGGGCATTTTTGTCCGGCGCTGTGATCACGAAAATGACTTTGTCGCTCATACTTGCCGAGACCGACTCAAAGGCTTGCTCAGCCACCGGGTTTTGTTGGTTCTTCGGCAGCAGTTTTAAAATGTTGGTCTCAATCGGAGATTCTGCACTCCAACCCCATTGTTTGAGTAGCAACGCGCCCGCTAAAACAACGAGATTGAGCCAAACAATAGCAAAGGTGTGAGTGCCGAGACTGAGTTTAGAAACGGAATTGAGCGTCTTCGGCATCCGTGAGTTCCTGAGGTAGAGAGGTCTGGTTCGTAAACGTGATTTCGGTTTTATCGCCGCGCAGCTCTTGTAGGGTTAGGCGATCAATGTGCGTTTTACCTGAAAGGGTGATGGCTTTAAACACTGCATTTAATGGCGACTGTTTTGGCTCTAAAATGAGCTGCCACTGATTGTTCTCAACTGAAAAATCGAGTGTGAATTGTTCTTGCAGTGCAGAAGTATCCCCGTGGAACACGGATAAAAACACATGGCTAAAGTAGAACGCCATTGGGTTTTCTTCTGCAGAGATCGTTTTCGGAGCTTGGTCGGCAAAAGTCTGACGAAGTTTGTTTTCCGTCAATACCAAATTGACTGCGAAAGGTTCTGCTTGTTGCCACAACAAGCCATGTGTTTTGCTCAGTGTGAACTGACCTTTAGAGGTTAGAGGTTGACTGAACATTTCCAGATGACGCTGCTGCGTAAAATCTCCGCGTACGATTTCATGCTGAGACAACTGCTGCTGAAGCGATGCCAAATCCGTTACGTTTGCAGTCGGTGTGGCCAGTGCTGGAACAGAAAATATCAGCAAAAAAGAGAGTAACCACTTTTGCATTAGTTCAGGCTCCCATGGTTGTGCCATTGCTCTACTTTATCTAAAAAAACAGCTGGAGAAACAAAGCACATCTCTTGCTTTTCAATGGATACGGCGACTTGCGTTGTATGCGCTTTGCACATACGTTGATTCGTTTCGGCGTCGTAAATCACGTAATCCACACGTAAGCGGTTTTCCCACTCAGTGAGTTGCGCGGTAATGCGAATGGTGTGATTAAACGGAATCGCCTTCACGTATTTAACGCGCGTGTCGATGATCGGCCACATGTACCCAGAGTCTTGCATATCGCGATAGCTGTATTGGAGCTTCTCCATCAGCACACGACGTGCTTCTTCAAAATATCGAAAGAAGTTGCCGTGATAAATCACGCCCATCGGGTCAGCATCTTGGAATGAGGTGACCATTGTCACCTCTACTTCTAACGGGTAGAGAACCTGCTCTTGCATTATACCTCCGCGTAGAGTGGCCAATGACGTTGCTGAATGCGTTCAATGAAATGACGCAAATCTTGTTCCAATGGGCGATCTTCAATCACAAATTCAAACTCGCTCAGTACGGCGTCACGAATTACTCGCAAACTCTGACTCATGTGGTGTTCGTCCAATTCGTTATGACGGCGACGAATCTCAACCGCTTGAACGCTTGCTAGGAGTGAAGCCGCAGCAACTTGCTCTGTTAACTCAAGTACGCGTAGGCAATCACGAGCCGCAATGGTACCCATGCTCACTTTGTCTTGGTTGTGACATTCGGTTGAGCGAGAAAAAACGCTCGCTGGCATGGTGTTTTTCAACGCTTCTGCCGTCCAAGCTGAGATACCAATCTGAACCGCTTTAAAACCGTGGTTGATTGGTTTACGCTCGCCTTCTGCACCGGTTAAGTTAAACGGCAGGCCGTTATTGAACTTGTAATCCATCAGTTGCGCCATCTGACGGTCCAGCAAATCAGCTAAGTTGGCAATGTTCACTTTCAACGTATCCATCGCCATTGCGATATGACCACCGTAGAAGTGACCGCCGTGCAGAACGCGCTCGTTGTCGCCATCGATGATTGGATTGTCGTTGGCACTATTTAGTTCATTCTCAATTAATTGACGTAGCCAAGGCAGTGAGTCTTGCACCATGCCAATCACGTGTGGCGCACAACGCAGCGAATAACGATCTTGCAGTCGGTCGCTATTGCGTGGCGGACGCTCAGCATTGAGATCATCACGCAGCCAAGCCGCAACTTGCTGTTGACCAGGGTGAGGTTTTACCGCAAACAACGCTTCATCAAAGTGGAAGTCATTACCTTGCATACCCACAGAGACCATCGCGGTAATCTTGGTGCAAAGCTGCGCTAGGTATTCTGCGCGTTTGTAGGCAAGACAGGCGAGGGCCGTCATCACGGATGTACCGTTCATTAACGCCAAACCTTCTTTTGGTTTTAGGCGAATTGGCTCAATGCCCAGCTCTGCAAACACTTCTTGTGTTGGTCGCACATCACCTTTGTAAAGCACTTCACGCTCGCCAATTAAGGTCGCCGCTAGGTAAGACAGAGGCGTCAAATCGCCGCTTGCGCCCACCGAGCCTTCTTGTGGAATACGCGGCGCAATGTCGTGATTGATAAGCGTAACGATTTGGTTCAACAGATCGTGAGACACGCCAGATACGCCTTGCGACAATGAACATAAACGTGTCGCCAACACCGCGCGAGCTTGCTCATGAGAGAGGATTTGACCTAAGCCACAACCATGGAAGCGTGTAAGGTGCAACGGAAGTTCATCCACAAGCGCGGGTGGAATCGCCACAGTACATGAATCGCCGTAACCCGTGGTCACGCCGTAAATAACGCCTTCTTCTTTCAGTAATCGTTCCAGAAACGCCACGCCACGATCAATTTTCGCGGTAAATTCTGGCGAGGTGTTCATGTTTGCCTTTGCACCTTGAGCAATGGCAACGACATCTTCGATGGTTAAAGATTGGGCACCAAAAGTGATGTTGTGATTATTGTTGTTTGTCATGTGGCTGATTACTTAAAGTCCAGAAGTTAAAAAAGTTATACCACTGTAACGGCGCGTGCAGTGTGTGGTGTTCTAATCTTTGTGCGTACTGTTGAACAACGCGTTCTAGTGCCTGCTGACGCTCCTTGCGTGGTAGCGTGATTTGGTCACTAAAGTGTTCAAAGTACACATTAAAATGCGGAGTGTTTGCTTCGTCGTCGCGTAGGCCGAAGAGTAGGTAAACCGGCGCTTTTAATACCGAGGCTAGCATGAATGGGCCTTGCGGGAATGGTGCGGGTTTACCAAGAAAATCTGCCCAAACGACACGATTTTCTTTGCTGGTGGAAGTGCGATCGCCAACGATCACTACCCATTCGCCTTGCTCGATTTTTTGTTGAAGTAGAATCGCGGTGTCTGGTCCCATTGAGCTGACTTGAATCAAATTCAGTTCCGAATTTGGGTTTACCGCCTTCATTACCGCATTAAATTGTTCAGCGTGTTGGGTAAATACCAAGGCATTGATTTTGACATGAGAGTGTCGACGACCAAGCGCGCGGCAGAGTTCGATATTGCCAAGGTGCGAGCCTAAAATGAGCACGCCTTGTTTTTTCTGCGCCATCTCTTCGAAATGATGTTGACCGTGAATGGTTAGGTTGTCGACATTAAAGTCACCTTGCCATGCTGCTAGTTTGTCGAGCATGGTTCGCCCAAAAGAAAGCAGATGATGATAGCTGTCCAACTGTTTTGGCAGTGCGATGTTCTGCTGCGCTGCGTAGCGCTGCAAGTTTTGCAGGTAAATCTCAGACGCTTCGCGGGCAGATTTACCCGTGAAGTGGTAGTAGCGCATGACTAACTTCAAAATCAGGTCGAACGCTTTTCTGCCGAACAAGCGGTAAACCGCGAGTAAGGTTTTGATGCCTAAAATCGTGCCTTGTTCTTTTCGTTTCGACCAGTGGGCATTACTGTCGTCTGTGTGACGGCGCTTTCTGGCGAGTAGTGAAGGGATGCGCGGCAACATGCCAAAAAATAGGCGAGTGTGCATCCAGCTTATCTTGACGTTATCCCACAATGCGTCGAAGTGGGAAATGCCACCTTCAGGGTAGATCACGCGCGTTGGAACAAAATCAATATCGACGCTTTCCCAATACATTCGCACCAGAATTTCGATATCAAAGTCCATGCGTTTGCCGATGTTGTACTTGTTCAACACGGCGACCGTTTTCGCCACTGGGTAGGCGCGAAAACCGCACATGCTGTCTTTGATAGACAGTGACAAGGTTTCTATCCACACCCAAACGTGCGTAGCGTAGCGACCATACAAACGGGATTTAGGTACGCTTTCGTCGTATATCGGTTGGCCAGAAATCAGGTTATCTGGTTTTGTTTCGCTGGCGCTGAGCAATTTCGGCAATGCTTCTAGGTCGTGTTGACCGTCTGCGTCTATTTGAATGGTGTGCGTAAAACCAAGCTGGTGAGCTTGATGTAGGCCAGCCATTACCGCGCCCCCTTTACCTTGGTTTTCGCTCAAACTAATCAGTTTTATCAGTCCTTGCTCACTCAAAGCTGAAAGCGCTTGTTTGGTGTCTTCATTGCTGCCGTCGTCCACGACCAGCACTGGCAAAGCGAAAGGGGATAACGACGCAACCACGTCTGCAATTGTGCTGCCGTGGTTGTAGCAAGGAATTAAAAAGCAGGGACGGTAATCACTCACGTGACTCACCCAGTTTCATTTTGCCTGAAGAGTGAGTCACCAAGGTTTCACCGTTTTTCGATGTGTACTTAAAGGTCAATTTCTCGCGCTCATTGTCCCAAGAGAGTGAGAGACAAACGTCGGTGTTTGGCAGAATCGGCTCTTGAAATTTGATGACTTCCATTCCTTTAAATACCTTGGGGGTGTTCAAATATTGAACGGCGTAGAACAACGCCCAGTCAATTTGAGTGACGCCGGGTAAAAGAGGAAAGTGACTGAAATGACCTTGGAAATCTAAGATGTCAGCATCCACACGCAGCGACAGCTCCGCGGTGTGGTCACTAACTTCAATATTCTGAATAGTTGGTTTTCTTTTATCCATGTTACTAGCTTTATTGGAATAGTTTTTCAATTTCAGCAACTTGGCGTTTGCCTTGGCTGTTCAATGGAATTTCGTCGACCACTCGGAATTTTCTCGGGATAGCGATCGGTTCTAGCCAATTGCGCAGTGCCTTGCGAAGCTCAAGCCAAAACTTGCCTTTACCAAGTTCATCAAGCACATTGCTGCCTTTATCGTTAAGTACGATGATCGAGACTAATGTGAGACGACCAGATTCTTCCATTGGGATCACCACGCTTTCTTGAACCCACGGCAGTTGCTCTAAACGTTTTTCCACTTCGACAAGAGAAATACGCTTTTCTTCGACTTTGACGATTCGGTCAGTGCGTCCACGCAATTCAAAAGAAATACTATCATGGAAATAGCATTCATCCGCAGTTTGGTACCAAGTGTTTTCATCAATGTGTGGCGAGCGGAGCTTTAAACAATTTTCATGGTTAAGCTTTGCTTCAATGCCAGGGAATAACGTCCAGGGAGTGCTAGCTACGTGCTGCTGACGGTGAGCGATGCCGCCGGTTTCTGTGCTGCCAAAAACTTCAATAGGAAGTGACCCAAACAACTGCTGGCTGTGCTGCGCCGCTTGGTTTGGCAAGGGGCCACCAGAAGAAAATACGCACCGAATCGCAACCGGATTGTGCTCTTCACTGAGTCGTTTTAGTAACGCAGGGCTGCTTACTAGCGTGGTGTCAGCATCGGCGTGATGGACAATTTGCTCTGGGAACTCTAGGTTGTGTGCTGAAAATGGACGTGCAGAGCACAAAGGCCACAATACGCGGAACAGCAAGCCGTAAATGTGTTGATGAGAGACGGTGCTTTCAACGCGTGTGTTGGCAACCGTGTCGCCCCACAGGTTGTCTAGAATAGCAACTTCGATATCGAGCTGTTTCAGCGTTTTTGCAATGGCTTTTGGTTTGCCGCTTGAACCCGAAGTGAATAGCGTCACTGGTATTTGTGCCAGATTCAATTCACGCCAAACATAAGGTTGGTCAACCTGTTGTTTGTTAGTCAATGTGGTTTCTAACAATGAACTAGCTTCGATTAAAAGCGAACTCACCTGTTCTGGAACCTTGACATCGGCATCATGCAGCAACAAATCGTAGTGATCACTGAGCTCTTTGAGTGCTTCTGGTTGGTAATTACCAGGTAATACAATGGATTTTCCTGCGTGGCAACAAGCGAAAAAGCCAACGGCAAACAGGTAGCTGTTGCCAAAACACAACGCAATGTTTTGCGTTGGTTGGGTTTCTAACTGCTGAGCAAGCGTTGCGACGTGCTGCTGGAAATCACCCCAAGTGATAACTGTGTCGCGATCGTAAGAGACAGGGGATTGCTCAGGCCTCTCTGCGACGAACAAGGTCGCTAGGGAGGTAAAGCTCGAATACGTTGTATTCATACGATTAGTGTTCCTTTCGAACAAATTGACGCACGATCCATTCTCCAGCGAACAAGCCACCAGCAAGTAAGTAGCTGATGAGGCCGTTATAAAGCGTCCATATTTTTACTGGTAGGAAACAGGTATAGAGCGCAACGGCAGCATTGAGCGTAAAAAAAACGCACCAAACCATCGTCACTTTGCGAGTGTAAGCCACGCCACTAGCTGGAAGGTCGGGCTCTTGCAAGCGAGCAAGCCTTTCAATGATTGATTGCGGCTGTTTTAAGCTCAGTCCAAAGACACACAGCATACATACATTGACAACCACAGGGTAAAACTGAAGCCACCCGTGTTGTTTAAACACCATGCCAAGTGTAATTAAAACAATGCCAATAGCGCCCGTAGCGAGCGCCAAGAATTTAAACTCTTTTAGTGGGGTCTTATTTGCGACGAAAACACGCAAAAGTAACGCAGCAATTAACAAGCCCCCGACTAAGTTCAAGCCAAATTTATCTATACCGAAATAGACAGCGAAGGGGTAGGCAAACAGTACAATTGCAGACAGACCAGTCAGCAATTGGCGCATTAACTTTCCTTCAATAACTCGGTGACGGCGTTAACCACATCGTCAACGGTTCTTACAGCACTAAACTCTGCTGGCTTGATTTTTTTGCCAGTGACATTCTGTAGGTGTACGACCAAATCAACGGCGTCAATGCTATCAAGGTCGAGATCTTGGTATAAGTGCGCATCTGACTGAATGTCGGCTGCGTCAATTTCGAACAGCTCAACAAGCGCATCTTTAACTTGTTCAAATACTTGATCTTTATTTACATCAGTCATGAATATACCTACAACTTATTCATTAGTTTGAGAAGAAACGTATTTCGCTAGGTTTGCTACAGAAGCAAAGTGTTCGCGCGTGTTTGAGTCGTCGGCATCAATAACGATGTTGTATTGTTTTTTAATTGCGAGTCCAAGCTCAAGTGCATCGATAGA
This sequence comes from Vibrio sp. Y51_MX_L26, assembly GCF_024181935.1. NCBI lineage: Bacteria > Pseudomonadati > Pseudomonadota > Gammaproteobacteria > Vibrionales > Vibrionaceae > Vibrio > Vibrio sp. Y51_MX_L26. The sequence continues at coordinate 214 of NZ_JAMZAS010000004.1, read as the reverse complement.
ATCTAAGCCAAGTCCATCACCAAAAAGTGGTGCATCCGTTTCAATATCATCTACGGTTAAATCTTCAAGGTTTAAAGCATCAATAATAAGTTGCTCCCGATTTCAGATAATAAGTGCGACATTCATGGAAAGGTGTAGAAGAGGAAGCCAACTGCTGAAAGTGGTACGCTCTTCTCGCCAAAGAAACAAGCAGTACTACCATGAATTATCAGCA
>NZ_JAMZAS010000003.1:88614-534365 GCF_024181935.1 Vibrio sp. Y51_MX_L26 | reverse complement strand
ATTGCGGATAAATTATCGACCGAGAAAATGTTTAGACTTCAAGCAGCCAGCAATTGTATTTAAAGAAATGGCATTGGCTGCTTGATATTAGCGAGTGTCGCACTTCGCAGTTGAATTCGGGGAAAACAAATACGATTTGTTTATATTGGATATATTGTTACCTTTATGGTCAGAAGATGATGGCGTTTCGTCAAAGTTCTCTCAAGATATTTTGTTATCATTATATAATTCTGATGAATACATTAAGCCAAGGCTAATTCTAGGAATAACAGGAGATAAATCTACAGTTACTGATGAACTATTGAACTTTGAGAGCCACCTTCTCGGTGTTGTTGAACATTCAGCAAGCAGCAATGAGTGGGAAGACCGTATTATTAATGCCATTAGTTATATTGATAATGTCGAGTCGGGGGAAGGAAATGATACTTATGATACTGTGGATTTAGCAATAGTTTGTGCTCTGAAAGATCCCGAGCTTTCCGCAATACTTGAGTTAGATTGGGATTGGCAAGAATCTAAGCCATTGAATGATAAGCTGTTTTATAGAAGAGGTCACTTTATTTCTAAAGGCAAAAGTTATTCAGTAGTAGTTGCTAGTTGTGAGCGTATGGGTATGGTATCTGCTACCTTTACTAGTTCGGCAATTATCCACAGATTCCGTCCAAAAGTCATCGCAATGACGGGCATATGTGCTGGGATAAAGGGTGAAGTTAATTTAGGTGATATCATTTTTGCTTCTTTTGCTTGGGACTATCAGCATGGTAAACGGATGGATAATGGAGTACATCATATTGATCCACACCAACTACCATCCTCAGCTTCAGTGAAAGCACATGCGGAGTTATTGCAAGACGATAATAATTTTTTTCATAATATGATACTTAACTATAAAGGAGAAAAGTCACATATACTAAGTGCGCCTAAATTCCATATTGGTCCAATAGCAGTAGGCTCCTCAGTCATTGCAGATAGTGCAATTGTTCAGAGTATTCAGTCCCAACAACGCAAAGCGCTTGGAATTGAAATGGAAATCTACGGACTTTATTACACTGCTATAAATTCATCCTCTCCTACTCCTCAAGTCTTCGCAATAAAGTCTGTTTGCGACTTTGCAGACTCCGAGAAAAATGATAATTATCAATCATACGCAAGTTACACAAGCGCGAACACTCTTAAAGAGCTTGTTGAAAGATACGCAAATCAATTGATTAACTAGAGAACGTTATGTCTGATGCACAAACTACCGAAATATCTGCTGAAAATTATGGGAATGCGCAAGCTCTGCATTACAAAAGAAAAGCAGATCATAATAAATCAGAAAGCATTTGGTGTTTCCGAAGTGTCATGGTTTGCTCCCTTTTGGCTCCTTTATTTGTAAGTCTTGGAGACGGTATTTGGGTATCAAAAGTTATACCATCTGGTTTATCAGCAATAGCCGCATTTTCGACAGCTTGGCTCCAATTAAGGAAGCCACAAACTCTGTGGACAGTCTATAGAACCGCACAGAGAAAAATCGAAACTACTTTAGTTCACTATCGATATGGAGTGGATGTATATGAAGGTCTTACAAACGAAACTGCCGATAAGTTGCTGATTTACAAAGTGACTTGTTTTGCTTCTGAGGCTCATAATACATGGACTAAAGCCGTTCCTGATGCAATGTCACTCAATAAGGTTACAGCTGCGAGTAATGAAGATGGAAGCTAGTTTTGGTGCCAATATTTTCTTGACTTAGATGTACATTTTTGAAACTATCATTAAGTAGTCAATTGACTTAGGCACTTGTAATCGATTTGCATGACTAGTTGTCGAAAACTCTTTTATAATCAAGGGTTTGCGAAAGATTTTTAGCGAGCGATAGGGTTCAAATCCCTATCTCTCCGCCACATTTAGAAAAAGCCCGCTAAGAAATTAGCGGGCTTTTTCGTATATCCAGATTTGAAAAGATTTGTACAAATCCCTCCTTGAATACAAGCCAAGCAATCGCCACATTCAGAAAGAACCCATTAGAAAATTAGCGCCCTTTTCGTTCCAGTGTCCCGTTATGAATCAGGTTGATACTCACGTCTAGTTGTATTTACTTACCAACAAAAACTTCTTTAGCGGCATTAATGAGCTGCAAATGGATTGGGACGAGGTCTGAATGATTCGTTCGATATCCACCTCCGACGACAGCTGCGACAGGGATACCTCGCGATTTCATTGTTTGCATTAAAAATCTATCACGCTCTAAAATCCCTTGCGTCGACACATCAAAATATCCAAGCTCATCGTCTTGATGTATATCAACACCAGCATCGTAGATAACCAAATCAGGACGATGAAGATTAAGCGCCATATCGACCACTTCCTTAAACGCTATTAAAAAATCCTCATCACCTGTTCCTCGCACCAAAGGCACATCTAGATCAGACTGAGGCTTTCTAGCCGGAAAGTTTTTGTCACAGTGGAAAGAAAGCGTGATGATATCTGGCTCATCGTGACACAAAGTTGCTGTTCCATCCCCATGGTGAACATCACTATCAATGATCAATACTTTATCGACATGTTCGACTTCGAGCGCTTGCCTGGCCGCGATCACTAAGTCATTAAATAAACAAAAACCACTGCCAAACTCTTTGTGTGCGTGGTGATACCCGCCACTCAAATGAATGGCAACACCATACTCAAGTGCTTTATTTGCGGTCAAAGCCGTGCCCGCTGCTGAAGTTAGCGTTCTGGTAATGAGAGACTCACTCCAAGGAAAACCTATTCGGCGCATCTTCGCAGCTGACATGTTTCCATTCACAAGTAAGTCGACGTATTCCTGGTCATGAACACGTTTTACTTCCTCAACAGTTAATGCTTCTGGCTGGAAAAACTGCACGTGTTCTTTCCAGTTATCTTTCTCCATATGTACCAATACCGATTCATAGAGGTACTGGTACTTCATAATTGGGTAACGATGCCCCTCTGGCAACTCAAGTTGAGAATAAATCGGGTGGTAGATAAATGGCAGCATGAGAAATTCTTAATAACAATGGTAACGAAATAGTATCAACTTCAAGGGTTGAATAAAATGCAATTTAATTGATAATGATTTTCAATATCAATTAAATTTAATATACATATGAATTCTACTTTCTTTGCTATTCTCGGCGCACTGTTTGGCTCTCTTTGTGCTCTGTCCCTATTTTCATCTCTCGTTGTTGGTGCGTGGTGGCTGGTTGATTTTATTGCGCTTAGCTAACACAATGACTTTCAGCTGAAATCAAAAAACATAGGTGTTTGTATGAGTCAAACCGTCTTTATTACCGGAGCAAATCGCGGCATTGGCCTTAGCTTAACTGAGCTGTACCTAAAGCAAGGCCATCAAGTACACGCTACTAGCCGTTCCTTGGAGAACAGTTCTGAACTACAAACTCTAGCCTCACATTACAGCAATCTAGTTTTGCACGAACTGGATGTAACTCACTACGAACAAGTCGCTCTGCTTGCCGATAAACTCCCTGCCATCGACTTACTCATCAATAATGCAGGATATTACGGCCCCAAGGGATATGGCTTTGGAGACACTGACGTAGAAGAATGGCGTAAAGTCTTCGAAGTAAACACCATTGCACCGTTAAAACTGGTTGAGCTCTGTTACCCTCGCTTACAACAAGGCAAGATGAAAAAGATTGCTTGTATCTCATCAAAAGTGGGGAGCATGACGGAAAATACGTCCGGTGGCGGTTATATTTATCGTTCATCGAAAGCGGCGCTAAACTCGGTTGTTAAAAGCTTGAGCAATGATTTAACACCTGAAGGATTTACCGTTTTAGCGCTTCATCCTGGTTGGGTAAAAACGGCAATGGGCGGGCCAAATGCATTGATAGATACGCAAGCCTCCGCGCAGGGCCTAGCGAACGTGATAGAGCTGAGTACACCGCAACTTTCAGGTCGATTTATTAACTACGATGGTACTGAGCTACCTTGGTAGCGGCGTTAAGAAACAACCATCAATAAACCAAATAACACCTAAGCTAGGCTTCATAATCGTGACTTGGTTGGCAAACATAATGTTCATCGGCGATCTACCAGCATAATTCGCGCAATCTAACTTGAATTTATCTATATCCAATCCAGACTTATGAAAAAGTAGAACAATTAAGGAGAAGGCACGATGGCAGCAGATAGGGATTTGGTTAATTTTAGCGAAGAGCACGAGCTAAACTACTGCTTGAGAAGTGCTGGTAAACGCCAAACTCAAGCGAATCGAGATACATTAGTTGACTTGGGCAACCAGGTGAAAGAGGTACTGGACAAACGCGTGTTAACTCAAGGTGAAGTAAGAGGCGCGATCCAAAACCACGGCGACCTGTTCGAGTAATCTATTTTCAAGCATGCGCGGTGTTTAATTACGCCGCGCTTGTCCTATGCCCGCTTACCTTTGGTTGCACGGGATTTAGTCGCACTACCACTCTTTGAATAACTACGCTTTTTACGTTTAAACGCAGGACGTTCCACCTCGGGTAGATGACGCAATGAATCAGGGATCGGCCCTGCTTTTACTTGTGCCATCAAGCCATCAATGCGTTGCTCTAGTGCTTGCATAAACGGCTGATATGCCTGATTTCTCTCTGCCATACCTTGTAACTGGTGCTCCCAATGAGCCGTCATATCTGGGTACGTTGAATCTTCTGGCAAGGCATGAATGAGACCTCTTCCCGCAGGAGAGCTGAGAATTGATTTACCTTGACGCGTGAGCAGTTGGCGTTTGAACAGCGTGTCCAAAATACCAGCGCGAGTCGCTTCCGTACCTAGCCCATCAGTATCACGAAGGATTTTTTTCAGTTCTTTATCCGCAACGTAACGGGCGATCCCGGTCATCGCTTGCAACAGCGATGCTTCGGTAAAGTGCTTTGGTGGCTCGGTTTTTCGGTCTTTTATTTCCCCTTCACGACAAGTTAACACGGTGCCTTCTGGTAACGGTGGCACGGCATCAATACCATCATCTTCCTTGTCAGTTTTGCCCATTAGCGCTTTCCAACCCGGCGCAACTAACTGACGACCTTTCGCGATAAACGTACCACCAGCGATATCGAAAACTAATTTCGCTTCTGCGTAAACCGCCGCCGGATAAAACTGCATGAGATACTGGCGCGCAATCAATTGATACATTTTCATCTCATTGCCCGAAAGCGCATTCACATTAGCTTGTTTTGGTGTAGGGATAATCGCATGGTGCGCATCCACTTTTTTATCGTTCCAGGCTTTGGACTTTAATGTTAAGTCTGCTCCCTGAACGGCACCTTGCAGCTCTTTTGCGTTATTCGCAATAGCTGTTGTCACCATCTCTGCTTGTGAGTAGTGTTCCATCGGTAAATAGCGACAATCTGAACGTGGATAAGTGATCAGCTTGTGCTTTTCATACAATGCCTGACAAGTATCTAGTACTTGTTGCGCACTCATACCATAGCGCTTCGCTGCATCGATCTGTAAAGCAGATAATGAATAAGGTAATGGTGCTGATTGCTTGGTTTGCTTTTGTTCCGACTCCGTCACTTTCGCGGGTTGATTTGCAATACGGTTTGCAACGTTTTCCACTAACTTACGGTTTAACACTCGCCCTTCTTCATCCTGCCAAGGCTTGCATGCCTCACTTGGCTTCCAACGAGCACGAATATCAAAAGTACCATTGGCATCTTGATATGGGATCAGAGCATGTAGGGTAAAATAGTCCTTCGGGACAAAGTTTTCGATTTCCTCATCACGACGCACCACTAAGCCAAGAACTGGCGTTTGCACTCGCCCTACCGAGAGAACACCTTGATACCCTGCTTTTTGACCAAGCAAGGTATAAGCACGAGACATGTTCATGCCATACAACCAATCAGCCCGAGAGCGAGCCAATGCAGAAACTGAAAGTGGGATAAACTCGCGATTACTGCGCATAGAACTGAGTGCGCGTTTCACCGCAGGTAAGTTCAAGTCGGAAATCAGCAAACGCTGTGTGGATTCCTTCTTGGTTTTAGATAACTTGCAATAGTCGAGAACTTCATCAACTAACAGCTGACCCTCTCGGTCTGGGTCTCCTGCATGAATGACTTCGTTAGCTTCTTTGAGCAATTTACGAATCACTGTTAATTGCTTACTTGCGCTTTTCCTCGGTCTGAGCTGCCATTGCTGCGGAACAATTGGTAAATCTGCCATATTCCACTTTTTATAACGCTCATCGTAAGCGTCAGGTTCGACTTGTTCGAGCAAATGGCCGATACACCAAGTAACGATATCCCCGTTCCCACAGCGGATGAATCCTTGATCTTTCTTTTGAGGGTTTGGCAAAGCAGCGGCAATCGCACGGCCTAAGCTTGGTTTTTCAGCAATAAACAGACGAGACATAACGTTTTGGAAATAAATATAATTAGGGCCACATTAACGAATGTAGCCCTAATAAATCAAGAAAAACTGTATAAATAAACAGTCAAGTTTGTTTAAGTTTTCAGTTATAGAAATTCAACAAACTGAGAGAGGTCACGCTCAGGAACTTTCATCGGTGTGCAACCAGGCGTACCTAGGTACAAGAAACCAACAATCTCATCGTCGCCTTCTAAACCAAACGCTTGATGAACTTCTGGATGGAACATCCACTTACCTGAGCGCCAAAATCCTTGAAAGCCTTGCGCTACCGCTGCCATCTGCATGGATTGTACGGCACATCCCGCAGATAAGTGTTGCTCTAGTGCAGGCACTTTCTCATGTTCCGTTACTTTAGCAATCACTGTGATCACCATTGGCGCACGAAATGGCGCATTTTTCACCTTTTCGACCACCGCTTCATCACTATTTTCAGCTTCTGCGGCTTTTACCAAGATATCTGACAGTTTTTTCAAACCATCGCCCTGTGCGATAACGAAACGCCAAGGGGTTAATCCCGCATGGTCAGGCGCACGAAGGCCTGCACGAATGATGTTCTCAAGTGCTTTACCTTCTGGTGCAGGCGCAGATAACTTCGCGATAGATCGGCGATTGAGCAAAAGATCGAGAGCGTCCATGAAAGAATCCTTATCGAATATCGTTGTTATTTTGTTTACGCCACTTTAGCACAATCTGTTCCTACGAATAACAACCGGTTTTCTGTGGGCTTGATAACGTGCTTCACTTAACATCAAACTCGATTTAATGTTAATTTATTCGCGAAATGAATAAGTTGAACATAGGCAGGTTGATGAACAAGGATAAACAAAACAGCATTTACGAAAAGATCGTTAATGACGAAGATGCCCGTGCCTGTAAGGCGATTCCTGAATCAGCTTGCCATCAAGTTCCCGGCAACTTTCTTAAAATCATTCTTGCTCAGTTTTTAACGAAGGTCGGCGATGCGTTAATCAACCCCAAAGTCACGTTGCCGTGGATACTACAAAGCCTCGGGGCACCGGTTTACTTAATTGGTTGGCTCGTTCCTATTCGTGAATCAGGTTCCCTTATCCCACAACTTAGCATCGCGCACTACATCCGACGCATTCCAGTAAGAAAATGGGTCTGGGTAATTGGCAGCATCTTGCAGGCTCTTTCCATATTTGCAATCGGAGTGGTCGCATTAACTCTGACAGGAGCTGCTGCGGGTTATGGTGTAATTGCATGTCTTGTGATCTTCAGTCTCTCACGCGGTTTAAATTCCGTCGCATCAAAAGATGTGTTGGGCAAAACCATCCCTAAAAACCAACGAGGTCAAGTCAACGGCTGGTCTTCAAGCGCTGCTGGCCTTGTTACACTACTTTTTTCTAGTCTTCTGGCACTAGCCTGGTTATGGGACGTAGAGCCGACGGAGCGCTTTTACAGTCTGAGTTTAGGGTTAGCGGGTGCCATATGGCTTATTGCGGCATTAGTTTATGCACGAATTAATGAGTATGCAGGTGAGGTAGACGGTGGTCGAAATGGCGTCCTTGAGGCATTTAAACAACTCGCGTTACTTAAAACAGACGTGACCTTTCGTCGATTCGTTATCACGCGGACACTATTTTTATGTTCTGCGCTGAGTGCACCGTACTACGTTGTGCTGGCACAGCAATCTCTCGGTGGACAGCTCTGGGTGCTAGCTCTCTTTATGTTTGCGAGTGGCTTGGCCTCCTTTGTGTCAGGTCCTTTCTGGGGAAGAATGTCCGATCGCTCTAGCCGCAGTGTTATGGTCATCGGCGCAACGATGAGCGCGCTACTTGGCGTTGTTTTATTTGTTTACGATACGTGGGTCACCGCTAGCCAAAGCTTGCTATTCGTGATTCCTCTGCTCTACTTTTGTGTGTGTATTGCCCACGACGGAATACGAGTCGGACGAAAAACCTACTTAGTTGATATCGCAGAAGGTGACAAACGGACGAGCTATGTAGCCGTGAGTAACACAGTGGTTGGGATAATGCTGCTTCTAATGAGTTCTCTTGGTGTTATGTCGAACTTCTTGAGCCTTTCAGCTGTGGTGTTAGTGTTCTCTTTTATTACTTTTGCTGGCGTGGTAATGGCCAAACAACTGCCAGATATTAGTGACTAGTTCTATACAAAAAAAGCTGCGCTCAAAGCGCAGCTTTTATGGTAAACACACATTAAAAGGCTAGAGTTTTACCGCCAATTTAACACCTTGACGAATCGCACGCACAGCATCAAGTTCACCCGCATGGTCAGCTCCGCCAATGATATGAATCTTCTCTCCAAGTTCAGACCATTTATCTTCAAATGGACGAACAGACTCTTGCCCCGCACAAATGACGACTTTGTCCGCGTTCAATAACTGTTCTTTTCCATCTACATGAATGTGCAAACCTTGATCATCAATTTTATCGTAAGACACGCCACCGACTAAATGTACGCCCCGTTTTTCAAGGGTACGTTTATGGATCCAACCTGTTGTTTTACCCGGACCTTTACCTACACGACCTTTACGACGCTGAAGCACCCAGACTTCTTTATCGCTGACCGCATCAGGGTAAGGGTATAAACCACCCGGTTGAGACATCTCTTTGTCTATTCCCCATTCATGCAACCAGTCATCCAACGTTTGTCCAACTGGCTCTGTGAGCATGGTCGCGACATCTACGCCAATACCACCAGCACCAACGATAGCCACTTTCTCACCGACTGGCGTTTTGTCTCGAATGAGTGTTTGATAGTCGACGACTTTTTCTGGGTTCTCAATTCCATCAATATTGACTTTACGTGGCTCGACACCCGATGCCATCACTATCTCATCGTATTCTGTGAGTAAGTCATAGTTCGCTTCCGTCGATAAGTGCAGATTCACGCCTGTTTCATCAATACGGTTAGCGAAATATCGTATCGTCTCTCGAAACTCCTCCTTACCAGGGATCTGCATCGCAAGACGGAACTGACCGCCGATGCGGTCGTTCTTTTCGAACAAATCAACCTTATGGCCACGTTCAGCCAGTGTAGTCGCACAAGCCAAGCCCGCAGGACCAGCTCCGACAACGGCAATGTTTTTCTTCTTAAAGGCTGGTTCAACAACAATTTCGGTTTCATAGCACGCAAGTGGGTTCACTAAGCAACTGGCGCGCTTACCTTTAAACACGTTATCTAGACACGCCTGATTACAACCAATACACGTATTGATAAACTGCGCTTTTTCCTGTTCGGCTTTAGCAACAAAGTAAGGATCGGCCAAGAATGGGCGCGCCATCGAAACCATGTCAGCATGACCTGAAGATAGAATACGTTCTGCTTCGTCTGGCGTATTTATTCGGTTACAAGTGATGATAGGAACCGAAACGTGAGGCTTAACTTTTTCCGTAACCCACGTAAACGCACCGCGTGGTACTTGAGTCGCAATGGTAGGAATTCGAGCCTCGTGCCAACCGATACCCGTATTGATAATCGTGACGCCAGCCTCTTCAAGCGCTTTCGCCAATTCGATAACGTCTTCAAATGTGCTGCCCTGCTCGACAAGATCCAGCATAGAGAGACGGAAAATGATGATGAACTTGTCACCCACCGCCTTACGAACCGCTTTGACAATTTCTAGCGGAAAACGCATACGTTTTTTGTAACTACCACCCCATTCGTCGTAACGCATGTTCGTGCGCTTACATAAGAATTGGTTTATCAGGTAACCTTCCGAGCCCATTAACTCGACGCCATCATAACCAGCAAGCTGGGCTAACTCAGCGCTATTTGCAAAGGCATCAATGGTTTTCTTAATCTGGCGGTCGCTCATTTCACTCGGAGCAAACTTTGCAATTGGCGCTTTAATGCCAGACGCACTTTGCGAGAATGGATGCATGGCATAACGCCCAGCATGGAGAATTTGTAGGGCAATTTTGCCACCGTGCTTGTGCACCGCTTCTGTCACAACTTTGTGGGCCTTGGCATGCTTTGGCTTGCTGAACTCAGCACTCAATGGGTGCAAACGACCGCGTAAGTTAGGAGAAAAACCTCCGGTTACAATCAGTCCAACACCGCCTTTCACGCGTTCTTCATAGAAAGCCGCGAGCTTCTGTAATCCTTCTTTGTGCTCTTCTAAGCCCGTGTGCATTGATCCCATCAGGACTCGGTTTCGTAATTGTGTAAAACCGAGATCCAGTGGCTTTAATAGGTTTGGGTACATGGCAGACATCACTTAACATCCATTGTTATTATCATGGTCTGACCAGATTAAGCCCGCTCAACCAAAAAATCAAACAAGCGTTTACATTTTTGTAACACCGATCAATCTCGCGTGAAAATATGCCAATTGTTGAGTGGTCGTGATAAGCTAAAAAAATGTTATCTTTTGAGATCTTAGAGATAAGAACCCATACTTTGTTAGACTCGGCGTAACTATCTCGTTATGGAGACAAGATGAAAAAACTCTTCAAATTTATTGGTTTGATATTTAAAGGGATATGGAAGAGCATCACCTTTATCAGACTCGCACTGGCAAACCTGATCTTCTTGCTGATGATTGCCGTTTTCTACTTTGCTTTTACTTATACCGGAGACGGTCAACCCGTCGTCGAAAAAGAGTCGGCATTGGTGATGAACCTTTCAGGTCCGATTGTCGAACAAAGACGCTATGTAAATCCAATGGACTCTTTTGCTGGTTCCCTTTTGGGCAATGAGTTACCGAAAGAAAACGTTCTTTTCGATATCGTTGATACTATTCGCTACGCGAAAGACGATCCTAAAGTGTCTGGATTAGTGCTAGCACTGCGAGACATGCCAGAAACAAATCTCACGAAATTACGTTACATCGCGAAAGCGTTGAACGAATTTAAAGCGTCAGGTAAACCCGTTTACGCCGTAGGTGATTTCTACAACCAAAGCCAATATTACTTGGCAAGTTACGCTGATAAAGTTTACCTGGCACCTGATGGTGGTGTATTGATTAAAGGTTACAGTGCCTATTCAATGTACTACAAAACGTTACTTGAAAAGCTTGACGTTTCTACTCATGTTTTTCGCGTAGGTACTTATAAATCCGCTATCGAACCGTTTATTCGTGATGACATGTCCGATGCGGCGAAAGAGTCAGCAACACGCTGGGTTACTCAGTTGTGGAGTGCTTTTGTTGATGACGTAACCACAAACCGAAACATTGATGCGAAAGTGCTTAACCCAACCATGGATGAGCTGATTGACGAAATGAAGTCAGTGGATGGTGATCTTGCTCAGCTCGCAGTTAAAATGGGCTTGGTTGATGAACTCGCGACACGCCAAGACATTCGCACTCTATTTGCCAAACAGTTTGGTAGTGACGGCAAAGACAGCTACAACGCGATTGGTTACTACGACTACCTTGCAACGATTCGTCCTGATTACACACTACCTCAGCACGATATCGCCGTTGTTCTAGCAAGTGGCGCGATTATGGATGGTCAACAACCTCGTGGTACTGTCGGAGGTGACACCGTCGCAAGCTTGTTGCGTCAGGCACGCAATGATGAAAAGGTGAAAGCGGTCGTGTTGCGAGTAGATAGCCCCGGGGGTAGTGCCTTTGCCTCTGAGGTGATTCGCAACGAAGTAGAAGCACTAAAACAAGCAGGCAAGCCAGTTGTTGTATCCATGTCGAGTTTGGCCGCTTCTGGTGGTTATTGGATTTCAATGAGCGCAGACAAGATCGTTGCTCAGCCAACAACCCTGACGGGTTCCATTGGTATTTTTAGTGTCATCACCACGTTTGAAAAAGGCTTTAGTAAGTTAGGCATTAATACTGATGGCGTTGGCACATCGCCGTTCTCTGGTGACGGCATTACCACTGGCCTCTCTGACGGCGCGTCTCAAGTATTCCAATTAGGTATCGAGCACGGTTATAAGCGCTTTATTTCTTTGGTTGGCGAGAATCGCGATATGTCTCTAGAGGAAGTCGACAACGTCGCTCAAGGTCGAGTTTGGACAGGACAAGACGCACTATCCTTTGGTCTTGTCGACCAGATGGGTGACTTTGATGATGCCGTAGAACTAGCGGCGAAACTGGCGAATGTGACCGATTACGGCATTTACTGGGTAGAAGAACCGCTTTCTCCCACTGAACTATTTTTACAAGAGTTCATGAAACAGGTGAAAGTCTCTCTAGGTATTGATGCAACCAGCTTGCTACCAAAAAGTCTTCAACCCGTAGCTCAACAGTTTGAACAAGACGCAAGCTTGCTACAAAGCTTTAACGATCCTAAAGGTCAATACGCATTTTGTTTGAACTGCCAAGTGCAGTAGCTTTTTCATTAATATTACAAAGGGTACCTCTACTTGAGGTGCCCTTTTTATTACGCTCAACATCTCCTCAGATGACTTTCTGATGCTGTGCGCATAGCCTCGCATCTCAAGGTTATTTAGGTATATAATCCCCGCCTCTGTTCCCCTACATGAAAGAAAAAACGATGACTAGAAAACACATCTACATCGCTTACACCGGTGGCACCATCGGAATGCAAAAATCGGATCACGGCTATGTGCCTGTTGCTGGCTTTATGGAAAAGCAACTAGCAAGCATGCCAGAGTTTCACCGTCCTGAAATGCCGGATTACACTATCCACGAATACGATCCTCTGATTGACTCATCAGATATGACGCCTGCCGACTGGCAGCAGATTGCGGATGATATTCGTGACAACTATGACAAATACGATGGTTTCGTCATCCTACATGGTACTGACACCATGGCATACACAGCATCTGCATTGTCTTTCATGCTTGAAAACCTTGGCAAGCCAGTGATTGTTACGGGTTCACAGATCCCTCTCGCAGAGCTGCGTTCTGACGGTCAAGCAAACCTATTGAATGCTCTGCATATTGCCGCAAACTACCCGATCAACGAAGTTACTTTGTTCTTCAATAATCAGTTGATGCGTGGTAACCGCAGCACAAAATCTCATGCGGACGGTTTTAATGCCTTTACTTCACCAAACCTTCCTCCACTGCTGGAAGCCGGGATCAATATTCAAGTAAGCAACAGCGTAACCGTTGGTGCACAACCAGAAGGTGAATTTAAGGTTCACAACATCACACCACAACCAATCGGTGTGATCACCATGTACCCTGGCATTTCACACGAAGTTATCCGAAACACGCTTCGTCAGCCCGTGAATGCGATGATTCTTCTGACTTTTGGTGTCGGCAATGCTCCTCAGAACCCTGAGCTGCTTGGTCACCTGAAAGAAGCCTCTGAGCGCGGCGTTATTGTCGTGAACCTAACTCAATGTTTGGCAGGCAAAGTGAATATGGGCGGCTACGCCACGGGTTGTGCACTGGCAGACTCTGGAGTTATCAGCGGCTTTGACATGACGCCAGAAGCGGCACTAGCAAAACTGCATTACCTTCTAAGCCAAAACCTTTCTTACGAAGAAGTGAAAGAGAGAATGCAGCAAGTACTGCGTGGTGAGATGAGCCTGTAAATTCAAGCTTACTACGATCTAAAAAGCCCAATAGAGATTGGGCTTTTTTCTTTTAAAGTCAAAGTAGTAGCGGTAAAGGGAACCCTATAAAAATCAAAGGTTCACTTAATCAATGTTCGGATTGACACGAACAATGTCGCTCTCTTCTCCGCTAAATTGTTTTTTAAGTTCTTGCTTCGATTTAAAGCTGATTTCACCACCTGCCGCAACCGTCATATGCTGCGCATCAGTATTATGTTTTGATTGATACAACATCACAGCTTGCATACACGAATCTCGCTGCTCTTTAGAAAGTGTTGTACCCTCAGGCCATCTTCCCGTTTCTACTGCATAGACTAAGCGATCATAAACTTCTGGAGTCATCGCTTGTAATAGTTGTTCTGCGTCCATAATGTACCTTCTTATTACATTCTATTTACAGAACATAACGGGTTAAGAAACTGAGTCAAGAATACGAAAATGAATTGGTGTAACGGATCACAAGCAAAGCCATGAAAAGAACACACTGGTTACTTCTCAGCCTCACAAGTCTCGCACTAACGGGCTGTTTCGAAGGTAACGTGACAACCGAAGAGTTGTGCCAAAAAACACCAGAGCTGCGCTGCAAACAGCTCAATATGGATGACGGGCAATGTCGAGTTCCCAGAACAAATTTAGTATGGCATCGGTTTGAGCAATTGAAAAAACCATCAGAAGCCAACCAAATCATCGAATACGGTCTGGTCGCTGAATATAGAAAATGCTTAGAACTCGCCTCTCAGATCACACCTATTGATCAAAGTGCTCTCAAGAGACAGCGTTTTAACGCTTTGGTACACAGTATTGATGAGCTAGAACGCATCGTAAACGAGTTAAAAGGCTCAGAAGACCCGGCTACTTTGTATTTTTTGTGGTCTCAAACGGGTGACATCCAAGCTCGTCGCGCATTTTTACAAATGGAAGGCTCACCCAAGTTAAATACTGCTGAGATGCAATATGCATTAGCTACTTTCTATACTAATCGAGATGCCAAGAAAACGTTAATACTGCTGAATAAAGCGTTGTCTTTATCGGATGAAGACAACCTTAATCCGATCATTCTCAAATCAATGGCAAGCATTCATCAAGGGCTTGGAGAAAAAGAGCGCGCGTATCTGTGGGCAATGGTTGCAAAAAGATTCGACGTCCCGCTTGCTGATGAAAAGCAGCTCAAGCGTATGTTTAATTTTAGTCATGCAGAGCAATATCAGCAGCTAGATGAATTAGCTGAATCGGTGGCAAAAGCCATAGAGAGAGGAAACTACTCTCCAGCAATGATACCCAAAGAGATATAAACGAAAAAACTCCCGCAATTGGCGGGAGTTTTTCTTTGGGTCAAACTACACTCTGTTTTCTACTTACAACAAATCGTATTGAAAGGATAAAACACTATCGAGCACAATTTTGTCGTTATTGTTCTGATTTGTTGAAAATTAACGACACTGAATTAACACAAAAACGCTCACCCGTGGTCTGTGGGCCATCGTTAAAAACGTGCCCTAGATGGCTATCACATGTGGCACAACGAATCTCTGTACGTACCATTCCGTGACTCAGATCTTCTAAATAGCGCACCGCTTGATCATTGATGGGCGCATCAAAACTTGGCCAACCACAGCCAGAGTCATACTTGTTATCAGAGACAAAGAGAGGGGCATTGCAACAGGTACAAGCATAAACACCCGTCTCTTTATTATGCAGTAGTTTACCGCTGAAAGGCGGTTCTGTACCTTGCTCTCGGCAGACACGAAACTCTTCTTCAGAAAGTTGCTCACGCCACTGCTCATCTGACTTCGCCACTTTTTTCCCGTTTTGTTCCACGACTTTCTGCTCCTTCTTTACTGTTTTTGGTATTGACTTTTTTAGCAAAAAACTTGCTTCTCTTAACAGTTGTAGCACATACTTTCTCACCAGGACACCATGCGTAATTAATTTGATAAGAGCACTTATCTCACCAGTTATATTACGCCAACTGGACTACAGAAGAATCAGTTAAAAGTTTAAAAAACGAACATTTGCGAAGAATTGTTAAAAAAAGCGTCGCTTTTTTTTGACTTTAAACAAGTTAAGTCCGATTATCACTTGCAGATGTTTACTGGATTCTGTAATTTTACTACCAGTTATCTTTAATCAGAAATTAAGTTGTGGAGCAACTATAATGACTATCAAAGTAGGTATTAACGGTTTTGGCCGTATCGGTCGTTTCGTATTCCGTGCAGCGCAAGAGCGTGCTGACATCGAAGTTGTAGGTATCAACGACCTTATCGACGTAGAGTACATGGCATACATGCTTAAGTACGACTCAACTCACGGCCGTTTCAACGGTACTGTTGAAGTTGAAGGCGGTAACCTAATCGTTAACGGTAAAACTGTACGTGTTACTGCAGAGCGCAACCCAGCGGACCTTAAGTGGGACGAAATCGGTGTTGACGTTGTTGCAGAAGCAACTGGTCTTTTCCTAACAGACGAGACTGCACGTAAGCACATCGAAGCTGGCGCGAAGAAAGTTGTTCTAACTGGTCCTTCAAAAGACGCTACTCCAATGTTCGTAATGGGCGTTAACCACGCTACTTACGCTGGTCAAGACATCGTTTCTAACGCTTCTTGTACTACTAACTGTCTAGCGCCTATCGCTAAAGTTCTTAACGACAAGTTCGGTATCGAATCTGGTCTTATGACTACAGTTCACGCTACTACAGCAACTCAAAAAACTGTAGACGGTCCTTCTGCTAAAGACTGGCGCGGTGGTCGTGGTGCTTCTCAAAACATCATCCCATCTTCAACTGGTGCTGCTAAAGCTGTAGGCGTTGTTCTTCCAGAACTAAACGGCAAACTAACTGGTATGGCTTTCCGCGTACCAACAGCTAACGTTTCTGTAGTTGACCTAACAGTTAACCTAAAAGAAGGCGCATCTTACGAAGCTATCTGTGCAGCAATGAAAGAAGCTTCTGAAGGCGAGCTAAAAGGTGTTCTAGGTTACACTGAAGATGCAGTAGTATCTCAAGACTTCATCGGTGAAGTTCAAACTTCTGTATTCGATGCTAAAGCTGGTATCGCTCTAACTGATAACTTCGTTAAAGTTGTATCTTGGTACGACAACGAAATCGGTTACTCAAACAAAGTTCTAGACCTAATCGCTCACATCTCTAAGTAATTAGATAGTTAGCAATTAGCGAATAACTTCGTTAAAGAAAAGGCGGCTCTAGAGTCGCCTTTTTTGTATCTGGAATTTGAGAGAATACCTCGGCGCTGTTGCATTGTATTTGCGACGGATGTCGAAACCCTACTTTCCCCAATGATAGGAAACAGCACATGGATTTAAAAACTCTCCCAGCTCTAACCGTGTTATCTGATAACGTTACTGTCGTTGAAATTGATCAGGTCAAAGTAGTACGTGTTATTCATGAGAAAGCGACAGCAGGCATCTCCTTACATGGTGGTCACGTTGTTTCGTTCACTCCTGCTGGTCATGAAGATTTGATTTGGATGAGCGAGAAGGCAATTTTCGACGGGAAAAAAGCTCTGCGAGGCGGCATTCCCGTTTGCTGGCCATGGTTTGGGCGTATTGCAGCACCGGCTCATGGTTTCGCACGTATTGCTGAATGGGAGCTGGTTGAACATCGCGAGAACGATAACGGCGTGATTGTTGAACTTGCTCTGTTCCCGACAGAAGAAATCCACGATATTTGGCCACATATGTTTGACGCTCGTTTGGTGGTTGAAGTTGGCGATGAGCTAAAAGTGACACTCAAAGTCATGAACATCGATGACGAAGCTTGGACCTTCTCTGGCGCGTTACATACTTACCTAAACGTTGGAGACATTAAGCAAGCACAAACGACAGGCATGGGTGCCGAGTACATTGATAGCTTGAAAGCTGATGCGGTATGCCAAGGTGGTGATGTTCTGCAACTCACAGACACCATTGATCGCGTTTACACGCAACCAGAAGCGAAAATTTTGGTAAAAGATCCGGAACTGAATCGTACATTAAGCGTGGAAAACCATGGTCATAACTCCGCGGTACTTTGGAACCCTTGGGCAGAAGGTGCACAAGGTATGGCTGATATGGCTGACGATGGTTACCAAACCATGCTGTGTGTTGAATCTACTGTTCACGCTCCAAGTATCGAGCAAGGTAAAACGCTCCAGCCAGGTGAGACTCATGAACTTGTCACTGTAATTTCAGTGCAGTAGTTATAACCAGATCAAAGGTCGGGAATACCCGACCTTTTTTGTAATAAAAGCCCCACCTAGATGGTCCTCTCTCAACTAACTTATTGGTTATCAGTCACTTTTGACTATTTCATTAATAAATATCAAAAAATTCGATCATATAAACCGATAGCATGCCGATACAAAACTCATAAATAATAAAAATATCAGGAACTAATCTATGTTAGAGAGATACCGAAATCAAAGTGTCGGATTCCAGTTAAAGCTGGTTATCACTTTGTGTCTATTCATTGCTTTCAGCAGTATTGCTGCGCTTGTTTACCGTAACGCTTCCGATGTTCTATTGGAAAGCACCCTTAAAGAGCACCAATCTAAAGTAGAGTCGATGGCTAAAACCATTGCTGGCCAATTCGATGCTTATCTGCATACCGCTAAAGTGCTCGAGTCCACTTTTCGTAATGGCTACCTTGCCGGTGTTTATGTCGAAAACTATACGGTTGATTTCATGGGGCATGAAATACCAAACATCACTCAATACAGTGAAAGCTTAATTAACGACACAAAGCTGGTCGATAGCTTCACACGTGATACCGGTGCTATCGCGACTTTATTCGCGCCTTTGGGAGATGACTTTATCCGTGTATCTACCTCACTAAAAGATCCACAAGGTCAACGAGCAGTGGGAACCACACTAGGTCTCGACCACCCAGGTTATCAGCAACTAAAAGCTGGTCAGCCATATTACGCTCAAATAAAGTTGTACGGCGAACGCTACATTACCTATTACTCTCCAATTAAAGATGCAACTGGAAAAGTTGCAGGGTTATCGTTTATTGGTTTACCCGTAGATCAAGCAACACAAACGCTATTCGATGCGCTAGAAGAGATTAAATGGGGCGATACTGGCTATACCATCATTGTCGACAACGACGACAACAATCTTGGTAAGTACCTACTCCATCCGACTAAAAGTGCAACCGACCCTTCAATCACAGAAGTTCGTGACTACGAGGGTAATAAGCCTTTCCATAAAATTTTTGAACAAAAGAGCGGATTAATTCTATACCCTTACCAATTCGGCTCAACAGTCGGCGAAAAGTACTTAGTGTTTACCGAAGTACCAGGCTGGAACTGGAAACTACTGGGTGGTACGTTTATCAAAGAAGTGACCAAAGGCAGTGATACACTACTTAAACTTATCGCCATCATTTCTTCGGTAGCGGCAATCATTACTTTTGTTGTACTGACACTTTTCTTGAATCGCAGCTTAAAACCTCTGACCGTTCTAAACTCCTATATGACTCGCTTGGCGGGCGGCGAGGTCAGCTTGAACGTCCCATCGTCTCGTAAGGCATCAAAAAATGAAATTACGAACCTGAATACGGGTGTCGCCAGTATGGCAAGTCAACTCAATGAACTTGTAGGTAAGATCCGTTCCACAAGCGACTTAGTAGAGAGCAACTCCACCAGCGTTGCCAATGATGCCCATAGCAATTTAACCCAAGCTGACCGCCAACAAGAAGAAGTAGAACAAGTGGTAACAGCAATCGAAGAGATGGCCTCTTCCGCTCAATCGGTGGCGCAGCAAGTAGAAAGCATTGCGGAAAACGTACGCTCCGCAAATACCGATAGTCAATCTGGTCTCGCGATTGTAGAAGGCGTATGTATCGATGTTGCTCAACTCAACGATCAATTGGATCAATCAGCAGCGGCTATCGAGCAAGTCAATCGCGATAGTGAGAGTATTCAAACCGTCACGAAGATGATTGATGAGATTGCAGAGCAAACCAACCTACTTGCGTTGAATGCAGCCATTGAAGCCGCACGAGCAGGTGAGCAAGGTCGTGGCTTCGCAGTTGTAGCAGATGAAGTGCGCACACTTGCGCACCGTACACAAAGCTCAGTTCAGGATGTAGTTGAAATTATTGAGAAGCTAAAAGGCTCTACTCATAATGCAGTTAATATGATGACTGACAGCCAACGCAGTGCCAATCAGGTCTTAGACAAAGCACAAGACGCGGGTACAGCATTAGAAGCTATCGCAGTACAAGTCCAGTCGATAGCGTCTCAAGCCGACGCCATTGCTGCGACCTCAGAAGAGCAAGCGCAAGTATCCCAAGAAATTGCTGCAAATGCCCATTCTATCAGTGAGCTAAACCGAGAAAGCCGCGACACCAGCGCGAAAACCTCGCAAAGTGCCATTGAACTGCAACAACAAGCTCGGAACTTGAAAGAGCAAGTCGACTTCTTCCACTAATACTGAATATGAGCCGATTCCATCGGCTCTTTTTGTTTCACTTGAGACCACGCTTTTTGATAGAATTTGCCGCCCTACTTTCTGTTCGAGATCGTCATGAACTATCAATGCCCTTTATGCCACCAAGCTCTAGCGTTAAGTGAAAAAACGTTTAAGTGCGAAAACAATCATCAGTTTGACTTAGCAAAAGAAGGCTACGTTAACTTGATGCCAGCGCACCACAAACGTTCTAAAGATCCTGGTGACAATAAAGAGATGATGCAAGCTCGTCGTCGATTCCTTGAGGGGAATTACTACAACCCAATGCGCCAAGAGGTTGCGCAGCTGTGTGCGAAATACACAGAGGGAACCGATCATCAATTATTAGATATTGGTTGCGGCGAGGGTTACTACACGGATCAAGTGCAGAAAACGATACAAACGCAAACGGACGATGCGACGATATATGGATTGGACATTTCAAAAGTTGCGATTCGTTATGCGGCGAAGCGCTACACACAGTGTCACTTTAGCGTCGCTTCTAGCCATCGGCTTCCTTTCGCGAATGAATCCTTAGATGCTATTTTGCGCATTTATGCCCCTTGCAAAGCAGAAGAGCTTCAGCGCGTTGTAAAAGAGAACGGTGTGGTCATCACGGTGACACCTGCAAGCCGTCACTTATACCAACTACGTGAACGCATTTATCAAGATGTTCGTCTTCACAGTGAAGAGCCAGAACACATTGAAGGATATGAATTAGAGCATCAACAACATCTTAACTATGTTATGAATTTGAAGGACGGGGCCGCATTCGATTTATTGCAAATGACGCCATTCGCATGGAAAGCAACCGATGCACTTCGTGAAGAGTTGAAGTCCGCTACACTCTATCAGTGTGAGGCTGATTTTATGCTGCGCGTATATCGCAAAATGTCCACTCAGTAATAATAGTGGCAACCAACAAACGCAAATAGTTATCATTTATATTGATTCATTGCTCAGCCTCCATTAATATCATCCGGACATTTTTGGAGGCTTTTCAATGCGCTTTTCTATTTTAAGCTTGCTCTTTGCTGGCTTACTTACTGGTTGTTCTTCTGTTCCATCAACCAACTCTCACCCTACCTCTGCGGAAGTCACTACTTTTTACGACTACCAACTTTACACTCCTTCTGGTGAGCACATCGCTCTAAGCGAACTACCAAAAGAGCTGCGACAAGCAGATGTTATTCTTATTGGTGAATGGCACACACATGCCGGCGTTCATCGCTTTCAAACCGATATGCTCAAACAACTTTCATCTTATGACCGCCCACTCGCGTTATCAATGGAACAATTTACCCGCGACAAACAACCTGTTGTTGACGCTTACCTGCGTGGGGAAATCGGTGAACAGTACTTGATGAAACAAGCCAATGCTTGGCCCAATTATGAGAGCGACTATCGCCCTCTCGTTGAGTTTGCTAAGCAGAAAAATCTCCCGGTGATTGCAGCGAATGCACCAAAGGGCATTGTCCGATGTATTGGTCGTCAGGGGATAGACTACGTTAACAAGCTCGATGATGAGCAGCGAACGTTTATTGCAGAATCCATCAACACGGCCAGTAGTCCGTACAAAGAAAAGTTCATGGCATCCATGCATCACGGTAAGCCAGAGCAGACGGAAAAACAGTTTGCAGCTCAAGTTACTTGGGATGAAACTATGGCGGAATCTATCGTTAGCTACCTAGACGACAACCCAGGCGCTCAGGTTGTCCATGTTGCGGGCAAGTTTCACACCGAGCAAGGGTTGGGTACGGCAGCATCAATCTTAAGCCGCAACCCGAGCTTAAAAGTGGTTGTAATTAGCCCAACAGATAATGTGCTTGCTGATCATACTGATTATCAGTTAGAGGTTCTTGCACCACCAGTACGGTATGTACAAGATGCTCACCGCATGGCGGCATATCAACACCTCACTAAGCGCAATAGCGATCTTCAATGTAAGTAGCTGGTCTCCAATTTAAGTTACTACCTTGTCGTTGCGTTGCATCATCACACTGCTCCGAGTTCATAGAGTGACAACGGTCTGCTTACTGCTGGTCTATTTTTTGCTAATGATCACGAATAGAAACCAGAAGCGGCAAAAGCAGACCTGTTTTTATCCAAATAGCTTCAGAAATAGACTTTGCCGCCGATAGTAATATAACTGCTTTTTACCGCACTCAGTGACCGAGTGTCGATGTTCCAAGGAGTATTCGATGAATCCAGTAGGAAGCACTTCTGTTAATAACTATGCCAAACAATCTGTCGCCTCTAAGCAAACAAGTATTGCACAAGAGGAAGGCAACGCTTCGCCGCTAAAAGTCGAACACAATAAGGTGACACTGTCCACGGAGGGCAAAGCGCTCCTCGCCGCTCTGCAGCAAATCGAACACGACAGTAAGAGAGTAGAAGCAGAAGATAAATCTGTTGGTGAAAAAGTGGAGTCCTTTACACATGGCGCACTTGGCATGGATCACCCTGACAAAATCGAGGAAGAAGAAGACGGCTCATACTCTGCGGGTCAATACCTTTCTGCGGCCCTCACTGTCGGTGGCATCATATTAGCGTTGGTCTAATAATCGTTACGACAATAAATCCTATTTGAATAAATCACTAACTGCAGCCCATAATTTGATACGTCAAAGAACGATATGTCGTAAACGTAGGTTATATACTCCTCAATTCGACCGCTCTTATGATCTTAAAACGCATACTCGTTTATTGCTCCCTAAACTAGGTTTCTTGTGAAGGCACTGAATGGATAACTTTAGTCCATGCTTTCAACTCCTAAGCGTAATCCAAGCCCACGTTTGTGGGCTTTCTTCTTTCTAAATTCACAAACGTTAGAGGTTGATTCACTTTTTCTACAAACCCAAGCAAAGACGACAATTTAGTTAAACTTTTATTACCGACACAAAATCGTCATAAATCATTGTTTTAATGCCAGCGCTTTTAATAAACAAGGAAAATATAATGAAGCGCTTAGTATCTCCAATCGTTACCGCAGTGGCAGCATCAACCCTCTCTTTTAATGCACTCTCGGCCGAAATCAAAAACGTTATTTTGATGATCGGCGATGGCATGGGGCCTCAACAAGTTGGTCTACTAGAGACCTACGCCAAACACGCACCTAACTCGATTTACCAAGGCGAAACTACCGCTTTGTATAAACTCGCTCAAGAAGGTGTGATTGGATCATCACTGACTAATCCAGAAGACGCGATTGTTGTCGACTCTGCGTGCTCCGCAACGATGCTAGCAACAGGAATACCTACCGCTTCTGAAGTCATTGGCATTGATAGCCAAGGCAACCACGTTGAAACCATTTTGGAAAAAGCCAAAAGCAAAGGTAAGGCTACGGGTCTCGTCTCTGATACACGTATGACTCATGCAACGCCAGCCGCATTTGCCGCTCATCAACCACACCGTTCTCTAGAAAACAGTATTGCGGCGGACATGCTAGAAACTGGCGTTGACGTGATGATGTCTGGCGGACTTCGTCATTGGATTCCAAAGTCGACAAACGACAAGGGAGAGACATACGAGCAACTTGAAAAGCTCACTGAAGGTAATGTCTACCTAAAGTCGAAACGTAAAGATGAGCGCAACTTGCTTACTGAGGCGCAAGACCAAGGTTACAACCTGGCTTTCAGCCGCGATATGCTCACACAAGCTAAAGGTGACAAATTACTTGGACTTTTTGCTTACTCGGGCATGAACGATGGTATTGCCTACAGTCAAAGCAAAAACGATCCAAAACGTACGCAGCCATCACTGAAAGAAATGACCACCAAAGCGATCGACATCCTTTCAAAAGACAAAGACGGCTTTTTCTTAATGGTTGAAGGCGGTCAAATTGACTGGGCTGGCCACAGTAACGATGCGGGTACGATGCTGCATGAAATGATCAAATTCGACGAAGCGGTAGACTCGGTTTATGAGTGGGCAAAAGGCCGTGATGACACACTGATCATTGTTACCGCTGACCACGAGACCGGTTCTTTCGGCTTTAGTTACTCATCAGCAAACTTGCCTAAACCGCAAAAACGCGACGGCGAAGCATTCAAAAATCAAGATTACGCGCCAAACTTCAACTTTGGTCAGTTCGAGATCCTTGATGGTTTATACAACCAAAAGAAAAGTTACTACGGCATGATCAGCGAATTCCAAGCGCTTGATAAGAAAGCTCAAACACCAGAGAAGTTTGCGGAAATCGTGAACGCAAATAGCGATTTTTCGATTACACCAGAGCAAGCAGAACGCGTATTAGCAAGTAAACCAAATCCATACCGACTCGCTGGACACAAATACTTAAGCGAAGAGAACGTTCCTACAATCAATGACTTTGATGCGTTCTTTCCTTACAACGACCGTGGCAACTTGCTAGCGCGTGAGCATGCAACAAAGCAAAACACAGTATGGGGAACGGGTACTCATACGCATACCCCAGTCAACGTATTTGCTTGGGGACCGGCAGAAACTATCCTTCCGGTATCAAAAATCATGCACCACTCTCAGTTAGGTGAGTACTTAAAGCAACAAATCAAATAATCGGCTTACACTTACTTCACGACTCGTGATGTTCAAACGCTCTCGTAAGGGAGCGTTTTTTTATGCATGAAAATAGTTGACGTTTTAAACAATAAACCTCAATAATTATAGGTCTTTGATTATATGAATGAAGAAAATGTGCGAAATATTTGCTAAGCAGCCCCAAGACAACTATCAGTTCATCACCCGCTCTATCCGTATTGATGGTCACGCCACAAGTGTAAAACTTGAAGCAAGCTTTTGGACGATTCTTGAGGAAATTGCTAACGCTCAAAACATGACTGTTCCTAAGTTTATTAGTACGGTCTATCAAGAAGCGCTCGAATACAATGGTGAAGTAAACAACTTTGCCTCCCTACTCCGCTGCGCCTGTCTCACTTACGCTCGCCAACCTAAAGAGACGATTCGTCAAGCACTGACACAACTAAACACTTAACAATCAACCGCTGACCAACCTACCAATAACCTTCATAAGCTATGCAACAAGAGTTGTAAGCCATTGAGCATGTTCTAATTTGTCGTACTAGAGTACTACCCAGACTCCTTTTGAACTCGCTAACCTATGCGGACTATCAAGGAGTACCCATGACAAAAATGATTCACACCATGATCCGAGTCAGCGATCTGGACCGTTCTCTACAATTTTACCGCGACGTACTTGAGCTAGAAATCAAAGACCAATACATCTTTGATGGTTTTTCTCTGACCTATCTAGCCAACGAAGAAACTGGCTTTGAATTAGAGCTAACACACAATCACGATCAAACTGAGCCTTACACTCACGGCTCAGGCTACGGTCACCTTGCTGTCAGCGTAGAGGATATCGAACAAACTCACAAACGCATTAAATCTCTCGGTATTGAAGCGGGTGACATCAAAGCCTTTGATCACCAACAAAAGCATTTGGCAACGTTCTTTTTTGTGACTGATCCTGATGGTTACAAAATTGAGTTCTTACAACGCCAAGGGCGTTACCTATAACAAAAAGAGTAAACATCATGATTCACGTGACTGCTACCTTTCACGCACAACCGGGAAAAGAACAGGAACTGAAAGCAGTGCTCACCCGAGCACTTGAACCCACTCGCAATGAGGAAGGTTGTGTTCGTTATCAGTTATTCCAAGATAAAGACAATGCGTGCCACTTCGTTTTTCAAGAGCAATTTAAAGACCAACAAGCGTTCGATCTTCATGGTAAAACAGAACACTTTTCTCTTTTGATTAGCCAAATCGACAACTTGTTAGAATGCGAACCGAAATTGGCGTTCTTTAACGAACTGTAAAAACACAGCTTAATGCAAATAAAAAGGCACTCTTTACTAGAGTGCCTTTTCGTACTGTTGTGGCTGTGATTACGCGTCTTGCTTCTCTACCATGTGCAAATGCACATCTTGTTGTGGGAAAGGAATCGAAATGCCTTCTCGGTCAAAGCGCAGTTTCACTTCTTTTGTCACATCCCAATACACGTCCCAATAATCATCAGTTTTTACCCAAGGACGAACAATAAAGTCTACAGATGATGTGTTTAACGTATGCACTTTGATCATCGGCTCTGGTGTACGAAGTACTGCAGGGTGAGAAGTAATGATATCAGACAGCACTGACTCGGCTTTCAGCAAGTCATCCGCATAACCAATGCCAAACACCATATCCACACGGCGAATGCGCTCGTGTGTGACGTTCTTAATCACATCTCCCCAAATTTTACTGTTAGGTACAATAATAATTTGGTTATCAAACGTACGGATTGTGGTGTTCACCAAACTCATATGGCTTACCTTACCATCCACACCACCAGCATACACAAAGTCACCAACATCAAATGGGCGGTAAATAAGCAACATCATACCCGCCGCGAAGTTAGACAAGGTGTCTTGCAAGGCGAAGCCGATAATCACACCAGCAATACCAAAACCGGTTAGGATCGGGGCTAGGTTCAATCCAAGCTGAGATAGGCCCACCATGATACCAATCACCCACACGAACTTGCCGGACATTGAGATAAAGAAGTCCTGCATCAAGTGTGAGAGCTTTAAGTTTTTCGATGAAACCGCCTTGCTGACCACTTTGCGCGTTAACTTCGCAAGCCCACGAGCGATCAATAAAATCAACGCAAATACAAACAACTGGAAAATGTGCTGCGGCGCATTTTCGGCAAACCAGTCTAGTGCCGAGTTGGACCAATGACTCAGTATTGACCACACTACTTTAGTATTCAGTAAATCGTGGGTGATATTCCCTGTCACTTCGAAAATTTGGCGTTTGTATTCGGACGTTTCTAAACCGACTTTATCGCCAATCGAAATTAAATTGCGTAGGCTTTCCGTCGCAATATTCAGTCTTTGCTTAGTAATAAGCTGACTTAGCTGCAGTGACGCTTTTTCCGATTCAGGGCTTGACGAAAGTTGAGAGCCGATGATTTCACTTTGCTGACTCAAGTACTCAATTGAGGCAGACAGCAAACGCATGCGTTTATCAACTTTATCCTTTAGTTCCGCTTCTGCGCGCTCATTTTGAGCCCCTAACTCTTTCAGCCAAGCAAGGTTTTGCCAACTTGAATCGAAGCTGACATCGAGGTAATGCTGTAACTCTCGGTAATCATTTACAAGAGCAAGTTTCTCTTCATCCTTGGCTTTATTTAAATCTTCAACGACTTTCTTTATTTTTTCCGACAGATAGTTCGTGGCGTCCTCAGAGTATTTTTCCTGCTTTTTAACCAAGGAGATCAATTTGTCACGAGGGATAGTTTCACGTTCAATCGCTGATGCTAACTGACTTCTTAACTCTTCATTTTTTTGGAACAGCTGTAGTTGAAGCGCGTCGCGCTCATCACCACTCGCTTGCGAGAGACCTTGGGATAAATCCACAATTTCTCGATTCAAGTTATCAATAGAAGTTTCGGCAGCAGAGGGCTCTGGCGTATCCTGAATATCTTTCGCATTGATGACCATCGGGGCCATCATACCGAGGATGAGCGCGAATAATGCCACCCAAGATGTCAGGCGTATTTTCTGGGGGAAATGAAACGTCATGTTTACCTCTTAGGGAACAGTTCTGATCAAAACGACCAAGAATAGAAGTGTAAAGCCTTGAAATTATATACCTAAGTTTACAACACTAAATAATAAACTGAGCAGCATTTCGTTAGTTGGGCGTCAAAGTTGAGAAACCCAATAACAAACAAGCCTTTCATTATTAGATGAAAGGCTTGTGTAAATTTAACTACGGGCGATTGGGGTGATTCAGAATATGGTCTTCCCAATCCACCACATCAATCTCGTATACCACTTTATTGCGGACACTTTCGCCCGCCGCGTGCATCGCAGATTTCGAGCCAGTAATCAACGGATGCCATTCTGGTAAAGGCTGCTTTTCAGCCAACAGGCGGTAAGCGCACGTATGCGGCAGCCAAGTAAAATCGTCGATGTCTTCGCGCGTCAGCTTGGTGCACTCTTCACCCGAAGTAAAACGATTTGGGTAATCCTTACAAGAACACGTTTTGCTATTTAACCAGCTACAGGCCACATTGGTGTAATAGATTTCGTCGGTATCTTCGTCCATTAGCTTATGCAGGCAACATTTACCACAACCATCACAGAGAGATTCCCATTCCTCTTCTGTCATCTGCTCTAACGATTTACTTTGCCAAAATGGAGTGCTCATACTTCAGGTCTCACCAAGGGAATTTAGGGGGCGATTTATACCCCTCTCGACGCAAAAGTTCAAGTTTTGAGAAGATCTCGAATCATTCACACATAACAGTAGAGATATTCAACTACTTTCGCTTTACTGTTCTATCCTTAAACAAGTTTCCATTACTCAATTGATCAAGAAGGCATTAAGGAGTTTTCATGGGTATTATTTCTTGGATTATTTTGGGCTTAATCGCCGGTGCACTCGCAAAATGGCTCATGCCAGGAAAAGATGGGGGTGGCTGGATTGCGACAATGCTACTCGGTATTGCTGGGGCGTTTGTCGGCGGCTTTCTTGGCGGTATTCTGGGTTTCGGCGGGGCAACTGGCGTAAATATCGGTAGCATCATTACCGCAACGCTGGGCGCATTTATTCTGCTGTTTGTATATAACCGTTTCTTAAGATAATCACGATGATTTAAAAACAAAAAAGTTAAAAGGGAGCGTGGCATTGAACACTCCCTTTTATTTTTTCTTTTTCCTGCTCTTCCAATCCACGTCAAAATGACCATAATTGCCTCCTCAATTTTTAAGAGGTTTACATTATGGATTGTCGATTAGGATGCGGAGCTTGCTGTATTGCGCCAAGTATCTCTTCACCGATACCTGGAATGCCCAAGGGCAAACCAGCAGGTGTTCGTTGCGTGCAACTCAACGATGATAATTTGTGTAAGCTGTTTGGTAAGCCTGAGCGCCCTAACGTTTGTCACGATTTTAAACCGTGTCCGGTTGTGTGTGGCAAAACCAACCAAGAAGCGCTCGACAACATCACTGAGCTAGAGCAACTTACTTAATCTATTCAGAGCCCCCGATTAGTCGTTACCAAGCTCTCGTAAGTACAAGTAGATGGTATCGCGCGAGATGCCAAGATGGTTTGCAACCATTAAAACAGCATCTTTGTATTTAAAAATGCCTAAGCCGTGCAGTCGCGTCACCAGTTCACGGTTACGTTTAGAAGGCGCAATGGCTTCATTTTCCCACACTTCTGTTTGCACGGTTTCTATCGTGCTGATGATGGTTTCATCGATATTACGCGCAAACGTTTCTGGTGAGCGAGCACCACCAACACAACACTCGGTGTGTTGCTTAGGCAGCATTGCCTTTAAAAACGCCTGCATCGGTGCATCCATATCCACGTTGATACACAGCAAACCAATCGGTTTGTTTTTTGGATTTCTGACAATTGTCGTAATGGAGTGCAAGGTCTTTCCGTTCGACGTTTTCGTCAGGTACGAATCAGAAACGTCCTTGCCCTCTCTTAACTTCATTCTCGCTAAGTTGGTAATTGGGGCACCTTCACTGCGTTCCGTCACGTGCCCATTTGCGATTTTGATGATTTCCGGCGCTTCGGCATCTAAGCTGTGGAGAACCACTTCAGTGTGTTCACCATACATACGTGCAATGCCATCCACGACGTTTTTCATAGAGTTCAAAATATCGAGATCACTCTTGGTGAGTTTCTTTAGTAGCAATGTTACTTCCCTTAGCAAAAACTGGAGGTTAGGCCGACATAATATCGATAATAGATTTGTCAGTATACGGCATACCGAAACGAACCATTGAGCCAACATTTCTTATCGTTTGCTCAACTTCTTCGCCTACTATACCTTGATTCTTAACACTGTGGTTACCCATCGCCATCAAATATGAGCGCACCGCCGTTGTCGACGAAGTACACACTTTCATCGCACAAGAGGACTTCACACCATCGCACACCATGCCTGAACTATCGCTGATGACGTTTTGAATGGCGTAGCATGATTGCTCGAATGTACCACCAGCTAAATATACCAGCGCCATAGATGCCGCCGCACTGGTTACAGTGTTGCCACAAAATGCAGATAACGGTGGGTAATAAGATTTGATGTAAATAGCCCCTAAATGGCTCATGATCAACGCGCGAGCCAACTGTTCTTCGTCGTTTTGGAATACTTCTGCCGCAACTACAACTGGCATTGTAGCGGCAATACCTTGGTTCCCACTGCCGAAATTGCTCATGGCTGGCAACGTCGCCCCTCCCATGCGAGCATCAGACGCCGCGGATGTCATCACCTGTATGCGACTCATTAAGTCATTGCCTAATAAGCCTTGCTCGATGTTGCCTTTTAGCGTGCGTCCAATTTCTAGGCCGTAACCTCGGTCGATACCCTCTTGAGCCAACAAGGTATTAAGCTCTGCAGCTTGGAGAATGAACTTGATCTCTTCAAAAGGCGCTTGAGTGGCAAACTCATAGATTTGTTTGATCGAAATATCCACACCTTCACAAACGGAAGCGGTCGCAACGCGTTGCTGTGATGGGGCATCAAAAATCACGTCGCCATTACGCATGATCTGAAGAATGTTGGTGTGACCGCCACTGATCGTGACCGAAACAACATCGTCACCAGAGGTGAGCGTTACGCTGCAATAAATGAATTCTTGCGTATCCACGCGCGCTACAGTTACTCGCTCTTCATCTATCAATTGTTGCGCAGCAGCGACATCCTGCTCATTAATCCGAGCCAACACTTCCAGTTCTGCTGTTGGGTCACCGGCTAATGCACCAACCGAGGCGGCAATTTTGAGGCCTATCTTGCCCGTTCCGGGTACGAAAACACCCATCGAATTTTTAAATAGGTTGTCTGAAACACGCACCTCTATCGCATCAATATCGGATGTGCCTAACTCTTTTCTAGCAACTGCTGCCGCGTACGCAGCAGCAATGGGTTCTGTACATCCTAATGCAGGTTTCACAACTTGCTTAATGATTTGGATATATTGTGTCCATTGCTGGCTCATGCTCTGTTCTCCGTATTACTTTTTATGAGCAATCGCTTCGACTTCAATTAACACGCCAAGAGGCAAATCTTTCACTGCGAAGCAACTGCGTGCCGGACAATCTTGTTGGAAAAACTCTGCGTAGACCTTGTTAAACTCGGCAAAGTCATTAATATTCGATAGGTAACACGTTGTTTTTAAAACAGTATCGATACTGCCACCACCAGCCTCTAAAACGTACTTCAAGTTAGTAAGAGATTGATGACTTTGTGCACTGATGCCGCCTTCAACGACTTTTCCTGTTGCCTTATCAACGGGTAATTGGCCAGAAGTAAAAATCAAATCACCATAGCTAGTGCCATGTGAATAAGGTCCGATAGCAGCAGGCGCGTGTTCAGATGAAATCAATTTTTTCATTTTTAAATCCTCACATAAATTTTATTTTTTATTAAGAAGTTTCTAATTTAACTTCCGTATTAGCGTTATTTTTTCAATTAAATATGAATCAAACAACTAGATCAGATCACAAAATTCGTTAAAAACTCCAATTTATTTGAACTCATTCGCCAGAATCTCAAATTTATCTGAGTTTTCCACAAAAAAATTGGTGATATACATTTTCTCAATTAAATTTGAGAAAAATTCATACTAACAAGAGAAACAATAAAATGAGCGTGACAGCACCTACACAAACCTTACCTATCGGTAAAGAGCCACCGCACGTAAAAGCAGGCATGGCCCTAGATGAGTGGAAAGCCGCGACCAAGTTTGATAGCACAGACTGGGGATGGGTGATCATGAGTATCGGCATGGCAATCGGTGCCGGTATTGTCTTTTTACCAGTAAAAGTAGGCGTATTGGGCCTTTGGGTATTCTTGGCCTCTGCCGTGATCGGCTACCCAGCAATGTACTTATTCCAACGCCTTTTCATCAACACTCTCTCAAGTTCACCAAAGTGCCAAGATTACGCTGGCGTCATTTCCGGCTACCTTGGTAACAAATGGGGGGCGTTATTAGGTGTGCTCTACTTCATCATGTTGGTGATTTGGGTCTTTGTTTACTCAACAGCTATCAACAATGACTCGGCATCTTTCCTACATAGTTTTGGCATCACGGAAGGTTTATTGTCTGAAAACCCGCTATATGGTCTGGCTTTAGTGTGCGCGCTGGTCGCTATTGCATCTCGTGGTGAAAAGATTTTGTTTAAGGTCAGTACTGGTCTTGTACTGATTAAACTTTGTACCGTTGCATTACTTGGCGTCATGATGATCGAAAAATGGGATGTAGCGAATGTCGGTGCAATTCCAGAAACAGGCGCTGGTTTGAAAGATGCAATTGAGCTACTGCCGTTTACTCTAACGTCTATTCTCTTCATTCAAAGCTTGAGCCCAATGGTGATCTCGTACCGCTCAAAAGAAAAATCGATTGAGGTTGCTCGCTTTAAAGCCATGCGCGCAATGAAAATTGCTTTCGGTATCTTGTTTGTGACCGTCTTCTTCTACGCGATTTCCTTTACACTTGCGATGTCACATGAACAAGCGGTTAAAGCAGCAGAAGAGAACATCTCTGCTCTTGCGATGGTTGCGCAAGGTATGGACGGCACGACGCTAAAACTAATGAGTTTGATGCTGAATATTTTCTCAGTAATGACTGCGTTTTTTGGTGTGTACTTGGGTTTCCGCGATTCTTGCCAAGGTCTAGCGATGCTGGCTCTAAAAAAGGTCATGCCTGAAGATAAGATCAATAAAGACTTAGTCACCAAGGGAATCATTCTCTTTGCGATTCTCATGGCGTGGGGTGCAATTGTATTGAATCTACCAGTTCTGAGCTTCACATCAGTATGTAGCCCTATCTTTGGTTTGATTGGCTGTTTGATTCCAGCTTACCTTGTCTATCAAGTGCCTTCTTTACACAAATACAAAGGCGCGTCGCTTTACTTGATTATTGCGACTGGTATTTTGTTGTGCGTATCACCTTTCGTCGCATTTAGCTAAAACCTACTTTGCCTTGGCTGTTACTCAGGTAGTGATGGCCAAGGCAAACTTAAAATTCAACCTCTCCTCTCCTTGCTTTTCTCTCATCCTTGAGAACTCTTGCCACATACCGTCCTATTTGCAGTCTTTACGAGACCTCCCTCACACTTAATTGACAATTCTCGACTATGTTCAGCGGGTCATTTAAGTAGAAATTAGGAAATAACATGAACAAGTATTTAGCAGAGGCTTTTGGTACGTTCTGGCTAGTATTAGGCGGTTGCGGTAGCGCAGTGTTGGCTGCAGGTTTCCCAGACGTGGGTATTGGTCTGCTGGGCGTTGCTCTGGCCTTTGGTTTAACCGTTTTAACCATGGCATTTGCAATCGGTCATATTTCAGGTTGTCACTTGAACCCGGCAGTGACGGTTGGTCTTTGGGCTGGCGGTCGTTTTGAGACAAAAGACGTTGCGCCTTACATCATCGCACAAGTGCTCGGCGGGCTGATCGCTGGTGGCATTCTTTATGTCATCGCGACAGGACAAGCTGGATTCGATGTTGTGGGTTCTGGCTTTGCCGCCAATGGTTATGGTGAACACTCGCCGGGTCAGTACTCCATGCTTGCTGCGCTAGTTTCTGAAGTTGTAATGACGATGATGTTCCTTATCGTAATCATGGGGGCGACAGACAAACGTGCACCTCAAGGTTTTGCACCTATTGCGATTGGTTTGTGTCTGACTCTTATTCACCTGATCAGCATTCCTGTCACAAATACCTCAGTAAACCCGGCTCGTAGTACAGCAGTCGCAATGTATGTGGGTGACTGGGCAGTTTCTCAATTATGGCTGTTCTGGGTTGCGCCTATTTTGGGTGGTGTACTTGGTGCAGTCATCTACAAAAACCTTCTTGGTAAAGAATCGAACGATTAATCGTTCCCAACTCACAAGATCAAAAAAGCCGCTGAATTCAGCGGCTTTTTATTAAATTCTGTGTCGACCTAACAGCGAGTGTGACAACGTCGTGCCATCGACAAGCTCAAGTTCTCCACCGACAGGCACACCATGCGCGATGCGGCTGGCATCAACTTGGTGTTCTTTACATAGCTCTGCGATGTAATGTGCAGTGGCTTCGCCTTCAACCGTCGGGTTTGTTGCCAAAATCACTTCGGCTATATCACCGCGACGTAAGCGGTAATCAAGCACATCCAGTCCAATATCACTTGGACCAATACCGTCTAGTGGTGACAAATGTCCCATAAGAACAAAGTATCGACCAGAATACTGGCCCGTTGCTTCGACTGCAGCAATGTCTGCCGGGCTTTCTACCACACAAATTTGACCATTTTCTTGGCGTTTTGGGTTAGTACAAATATGACAGACTTCTTCTTCGGTGAAGGTTCGACACTCAGTACAATGACCGATTTCTGTCATTGCCTGGCTAAGCGCATCTGCAAGTTGCAAACCGCCTTTTCTATCGCGCTGTAACAAATGAAAGGCCATACGCTGCGCCGACTTGGGGCCAACCCCAGGTAGACAACGTAAGGCCTCCATCAATTGCTCCAGCATATGACTGGTACGCATTAAAAGTCCGCTTAATTAAATATCAGCAGATTAGAATGGCATTTTCATACCTGGTGGTAGTTGCATACCGCCAGTTACAGAAGCCATTTTCTCTTTTTGAGTTTCTTCAACACGACGAGCCGCATCGTTGAACGCCGCAGCGATCAAATCTTCAAGCATTTCTTTGTCGTCTTCCATCAAACTTTCATCGATGTCAACACGACGTACGCTGTGACTACCAGTGATAGTAACTTTAACTAGGCCAGCACCAGACTCGCCAGTTACTTCCATATTCGCGATTTCTTCTTGAAGCTTTTGCATGCGATCTTGCATTTGCTGGGCTTGCTTCATTAGGTTGCCCATACCGCCTTTACCAAACATGTTTATCTCTCTGGTTTAATGAGGTGTTGCATCAATTAATGGGGTTATACCTTTGGGTTTTCAACCCCATTCCATTCGATTATTAGATAGGGCGCACACTATCTTTATCAAGCTCTGCAGCAAAACGACGTTCAATAAATTGAACATTTGGATCGTTTTCTAAACTATTCAGAGCTTGCTGTAATTTCTCTTGATAGAGCCTATCTCTAAGTTCAAGTGGTGTTTCTCCACTCTCCCCTATTTCGATGCTCATGTGGCACTCTTCACCTAACACGGTATTAAGTGCTTTAAGCAATTCGGCTTGAGCTCTATCAGTATTCAAATGAGCTTGGCTGCTTCTCAATAGTAACGAAACGGTTGTTCCTTCCTTACTATAATGAGAGTTTAGCGCAAGTTGCTCTACCAGCTTAGGGATCTCCATTAAGCTGATTAGCTTCGCCCATTCATTATGTTCTAACGATTCATCGATGAGCTTTTGTGCCATTTCAGGCGTTTTCTCATGCTCAAGTGCCTGCTTGAGCTGCGTAGGTGTCAGTTTTGTATTCACTTTTGTCTCAACAGGCTTGCTTGGACGCCAGCGATACGCTTCCTCAACTTGTGGCTCCGTCGACTTCGGAGCTGAGTTTGGCGACACCTGCGCGGAATTGCCATGCAATTGCGCTACTCGGTCGATAACCGATTCTGGTTGTGCAGATGCCGCTTTAGGCTTTTTTGAGCCACCATTTTGAGGAGTGTTCTGTTGTAGGCCTTGACGCTGAGAACGTAATTGGTGACGTAAACCGCTTAGACCACCGCGCGCCGGTGTTGAAACGCTCTCTTGCACTTGTTGAGGTGGCGTTTCATGCTGCGGCGCTGGGTTTTCGCTCATCGGCGGCGCCATATCATACTGTGGCGGAACCGTTTCATATCCACTCGCGTGATACTCAGGTTGTGAATTAGATGAAGGTTGAGGCGCCACTTGTGGTGTGCTTTGCGCTGGACTCGGCTGCTGAGTTCGAGGAGCAGCTACTGTCTGAGCTGGTGCAGTCTTTGGTTGACTGGCACTTTGAACTGGGGCTGAAGCTGGTTCGCAGTTACTAGAAACAATATTTGCCCCACTGTTATTTGATGGGCGGAACGCCATCATACGCAGCACAATCATTTCCAGACCGACTCTCCCGTTTGGCGAGAGAGTCAAATCTTCACGACCTTTCAATGCAATTTGGTAGTAAAGCTGAACGTCTTGCGGGCTTAGTGCTTTACTCAACAACTCGATTTTTTCTGCATCTGGCTGCGCTCGGTCTAGCGACGCTGGCAGCGCTTGATACATCGCAATTCGATGAAGCTGTGTTGCGACTTGCTGCAACAAACCATCCCACTCAACACCATTTGCTGCTAATTGCTGGATTTTATCCATGGCTTGTTGAGGTTGCTTGCTGCTGATTGACTCCAGCAAGTGAATCGCTTGGTCGGTATCAATCGTCCCCAACATGTGGCTGACAATATCGGTTTGCACCGCACCGTTACCTAAAGCAATTGCTTGATCGGTCAAGCTGAGAGCATCACGCATACTGCCATCTGCAGCATGTGAAATCATACCCAGTGCTTTTGGTTCTGCCGATACTTGCTCTTGACCCAAAATGTAGTCAAGTTGCTGATGAATATCATCAACGCTGATCGGTTTGAGATGGAACTGTAGACAACGCGACAATATAGTAACAGGCAGCTTTTGTGGATCGGTTGTCGCGAGTAAGAACTTCACATACTCTGGCGGCTCTTCCAGGGTTTTCAACAACGCATTGAAAGAGTGACGCGATAGCATGTGTACCTCATCGATGAGGTACACTTTAAACCGTCCACGAGCAGGTTTGTATTGAACGTTGTCTAACAGTTCGCGAGTGTCTTCAACTTTAGTACGTGATGCCGCGTCGATTTCAAGAAGATCGACAAAGCGACCTTCATCAATTTCACGACAAGTATCGCACTTACCACAAGGTGTCGCGGTAATACCGGTTTCGCAGTTCAAGCCTTTGGCAAACAACCTACCGATACTCGTTTTACCCACACCACGAGTCCCGCTGAACAGATAAGCATGGTGTAAACGGTTTTGCGCCAGTGCGTTTTCCAACGCCGTCAGGACATGTTTTTGTCCGACAACTTGGTCAAACTGATTAGGACGCCATTTTCGCGCTAAAGCTAAATAACTCATTGAATGTATTAATGTCCTTCAAAATCGCAAATGCTGTATACGTTTAGACCTAGTGCTTCTAAACGTTTATCACCACCGATTTCTGGTAGGTTGATAACGAACGCAGCGTGCTCAACTTCACCACCCAGTTGGCGAATCAGCTTAGTCGTCGCTTCAATAGTGCCGCCCGTTGCCAATAAATCGTCGACAACCAGTACTTTGTCGCCTTCAACGATGGCATCTGTATGGATTTCTAGTGTATCAACGCCGTATTCAAGCTCATAAGATTGAGCAACAGTAGGACGTGGTAGCTTGCCTGGTTTACGTACTGGTACAAAACCAACACCTAGCTCAAGCGCTAAAGGCGCACCAAATAAAAAGCCACGAGCTTCCGTACCCACAACCTTGGTAAAGCCCATATCTTTGTAACGTTCAACAAGAAGGTTGATCGTCGCTTGGTATGCTTTTGCGTCTTCAAGAAGGCTCGTTACATCACGAAATAGAATGCCTGGCTTTGGGTAGTCTTGGATGCTTTTGATGCTAGATTTGATCAGTGAAATTGTTTCTGTAGTCATAATACCGATTTACTTAGATTGGCTCATCGCCCTCTCTAATCGCAGTATCACGAGGGCAACGAACAATAGGTTTTCACCACTATGTGCTTATTTTCGTAAGAGTCACAGGCGCTGAAAATACAAACGCCCACTCGAAGAGCGGGCACACTATTCTCTACAATCTTAGTGATTTTCTTCTCTGTCAGCAACCAACTCAATCACAGGCAGACGTATAAACCAGCCGAGTAAAACGATTAGCATCACTAAAAGACCAATTTTTACCCAAACAAGGGGAACAACGACGATTGAAACAATGAAACTAAGTGCAATAAAAATGGCGCCACGCTGCTTTACTTTTGAAGTAACAGCCCGGTGCTTATGCCAATTATCGAGAATCGGCCCAAACGTTTTGTGGTTATGTAGCCAATGATGAAATGCGGGGCTACCACGCATAAAACATGCACTAGCAAGTAGAATGAAAGGAGTGGTGGGTAAAAGCGGAAGGGCTATGCCGGCAATGCCGAGCACAATACAGAGTCCACCAACGGTATTGAAAAAGTAACGCTTAATACGAATGGTGAACTCCGGTACAAAATAGCTAGATTAAAAGCCTGCGTAACCATTCATTACACGAAGCCAGGTTAGCGTTGCAGGTAGTGTTGGAATTAAAAGTACTGCAATGAAACCTAAAAAGTAAAAAATATTATAAGGCTCTTTAAAATCTTTGTCTGCCATGATGTATCTTCTCACTAGTTGACTTTGCTTCTCCCAAGGCACAGCGTTAAATTATCGTTGCACAAATGGGTCATTATTGTTTTAGGCGTTGACTATACCTTAAACAGCCAAATCTAAACACCAGCAAAAAGTAAGGTTATTGTTCGAGCATTTGTTGTTTTTTTGTGGTTCTAAAAAGACAATAAGCAGCGCCAAGACGCTGCTTATTGTGTTATGAAGTCAGAATTATACCAGTCGTGATTTCCGGGCAATATTTAAGCTAAAACTTGAAGAACCTAAACAACCGATGGATAACTGACCAGCAACACCTAGCGGTAAATCTCGGGTTATGAAGTTTTTCATACTTCCTGCCCCTAAACAGTTACCTGCCGCGATATGTTGATTAGTATTTCCGTCAGACCAATGACTATCTAAACCCGCAGGCAGGATAGAAACGGAGGACGAAGCCAGATCAGCGACACCAAATACAGCATTAACCGCACCAGCGCACTCTGAACACTCGATTCCTTTTTCAATGATCCCTACCATATCCTTCAGATCAGCACTGAAACTCT
This sequence comes from Vibrio sp. Y51_MX_L26, assembly GCF_024181935.1. Lineage (NCBI taxonomy): Bacteria > Pseudomonadati > Pseudomonadota > Gammaproteobacteria > Vibrionales > Vibrionaceae > Vibrio > Vibrio sp. Y51_MX_L26. Next base: position 495,159 of record NZ_JAMZAS010000003.1, on the reverse strand, counting down.
TCAAATTACGCAGGTAATCGTCAAACAAAGCCCTAACAAGCAATGTCGTCGCGACACCATCATTACTCTGGGAAGCAGAGTCAACGAGATAGAACGCAAATTGCCCATTCATTAACCAACGATAATCGAACACCAGTGGCATAACGTCCGTCGATTGCAATAAACGGTATGAGCAGCGCCAATCACCTTGAGAAGCATCTTTCTCTGGCAATAGAGCATGCAGTAAATCTCTTGCAGCACTCGGGTTCTGCTGCAAATACTCTAGATGCCAGTGAAGCTCTTGCTCATCTGGGATTTCGCCACCATCATCGACTCGGAACCACTGACTTGAAAAGTCACGCTGTTCTGAGAAGTGGCTATCGGTATCTTCGAGCGTATTGTCTATCGCCTGAGATAGGTGCTCATAATTACCTATCGGTTTAGGAAGAAAATCTTTAATACCAAATCGCAACGCTTTCGCGACATCGGACATTTCATCCGTGCCGGATACCACGATAAGCGGCAAGTATGGATATTCAAGACTGACTTCTTCGACGAATTCAATGCCATCTAATACCGGCATCGATAAATCACACAAGATAAGATCGGGTTGGCATTCCCTGAGTTGTTGAAGCGCCTCTAGGCCGTTTTCAGCTTCTACTACTTTAAAACCCTGACTTTCTAAATAAGCATTGGTTACTTTACGAAATATTGGATCATCATCTACCAACATAATTAGTTTTTGATTAACCACTTCCTGTGCCGAGACCATTGCCGTTTGACTGTGAGTCTTAAACATACCTTTACACCTCACAAAGCTAAGTCAAAAAACAGATTTATTACTAAGTCATTATTTTTGTTGTGTTTACATCCGGCGAAACGTTGCGCAGCAAGACTTGAGGCCGTTCCGCCTTGTTATAAAACGTAGCTTGAAAACGGCGTTTATACAAATATTACGGGGTATAACAGTATTTACTCAAACAGGGTTGCTGTGTTCAAATGATGCAACATGTTGACTTAAAGCAAGCTTTGATCACAAAGTTAATTATAAATTAGCCGTAATCGGTAATTTAATGTGTCTGGAAATATGAAATTAGATGACTTAAACCTGTTTCGACTGGTTGTCGAAAATGGGAGCTACACCGCAACTTCGCGAAAAACCATGATCCCGGTTGCGACCATCACCCGACGCATTCAAGCGCTAGAAGACTCTGTCAATCTTCGACTGTTGAACCGTCACGCTCGCAAACTCTCGCTTACAGAAGCCGGGGAACGTTTTTACCATGAGTGCTCTCCTTTGCTACAAAGGCTAACCACGGCAGCAGAGGAAATCACTGACGACTGCCGAGGAGCATCAGGCAAGATTAAGATATCGGCGCCTTATAACTTAACTAAGCGCATGATGATGCCGATGTTCAACAGCTTTATGAAGCAGTATCCGGACATCAATATCGAACTAACGACAGAAAATAATGCAGACAAGCTTGACCCGACTGAATGGGATGTCATTTTTCGAGTGGGGCCCCAACGTGATTCTAGCCTAATCGCACGTAAGATTGGCGAAGTGAAGGATATTCTTGTCGCAAGTCCTGACTACCTTGCCTCGAATCCGGCACCAAACCACGCAGAAGAGCTCTCTAACCATTCATTGCTAAAAGGCTACCCTCTGATCAAGTGGACCTTAATTAATAGCAAAGGCGAGTCTGTCGTAAACGTTGATCGTGGTCGCTTTCAGGCGAATGCATTAAATGTAGTACGTAGTGCTTGTTCCGAAGGTTTAGGCATCACGCTAATGCCAGATGTCATGATCAAAGAATACATCGAAAGCGGCGATTTGGTACGCATACTGCCAGATTGGAGTGCAAACCCGCGCGACATTTATATGCTTTACAACCACAAAGATCACCTGCCAGAGAAAGTTCGTCTCTTTATCGACTTTGTGATCGCTTATAACATCCACTAATTCGATAGCGAATACAAAAAACCAGAGCCGAAGCTCTGGTTTTTTTACGCCTCAAGAAAACGCCTATTATGCGCCTTCGTTATGCAGCTCTAGGTTTGCTAAATCCTGTTGGATTTCAAGTTGTGTTTTCGCATCATCGTTACGAAGACCATCTAAGAAGTCTAGGTATTGTTGGTCGATATCACCCGTTACGTATTCGCCGTTAAACACGGATGTATCGAACTGAGTAATATCTTGGTTTCCAAGACCGACTGCCTCAACCAAGTCTTCTAGACGTTGATAAATCAATGCATCAGCACCAATCTGCTTACAAATTGTATCGTTGTCACGGCCATGAGCAATAAGCTCGGTAGCACTTGGCATATCAATGCCGTACACGTTCGGGAATCGAACTTCTGGTGCTGCTGATACCATGTACACTTTCTTCGCACCAGAATCACGTGCCATTTCGATGATTTGTTCTGACGTAGTACCACGAACGATAGAGTCATCCACCAGCAACACATTCTTATCTTTGAACTCCGAACGAATTGCATTCAACTTGCGACGTACAGATTTCTTACGTTGTTGCTGACCAGGCATGATAAACGTACGTCCCACGTAACGGTTTTTCACGAAGCCTTGGCGGTAAGGGATATCGATCGCTTGAGCGATTTGAAGTGCGATATCACATGAAGTTTCAGGGATAGGAATAACGACATCAATATCAAGATTTGCGTAGTCTTCACGAATACGTTCGCCTAACTTTTTACCCATTTCAACGCGAGCACTGTATACCGAAATTTTATCGATGAACGAGTCTGGACGAGCAAAATACACGAACTCGAAAATACAAGGGTTCAGCTTAGGATTGTCTGCACACTGCTTCGTGTACAGTTCACCGTCAAACGTTGCGTAGATCGCCTCACCAGGTGCAACATCACGAACAAAATCAAAACCGACGGCATCCAATGCTACCGACTCAGACGCAACCATGTACTCCGCTCTGCCATTAACTTCACGCTTACCTAAACATAGAGGGCGAATACCGTGTGGGTCACGAAACGCAATCATACCATGACCGATAATCATGGCAGTCACAGCGTAAGCACCACGAATTGTGCGATGCACATTGGTGACTGCGCGGAATACGTCTTCTGTCGTGACATTTCCTTTTACTGAGTCAATTTCGTGCGCCAGTACATTTAGTAATACTTCGGAGTCTGAAGTGGTATTGATATGACGGCGATCTTTTTCAAACAGCTTTTGACGAACTTCGTTAGCGTTGGTCAAGTTGCCATTGTGGGCAAGTGTAATACCGAAAGGAGAGTTTACGTAGAAAGGTTGAGCTTCTGAAGCGCTTGAACTGCCTGCTGTTGGGTAACGAACATGACCAATTCCGACCTCGCCTTGCAGGCGCTGCATATGTCTTGCTTCAAATACATCCTTGACTAAACCGTTCGCCTTGCGCAGACGAAAACGATTGCTTTCTATGGTACAAATACCAGCGGCATCTTGGCCACGATGCTGTAACACCGTTAACGCGTCATAAATAGACTGGTTTACAGGCGTTGTGCCCACGATTCCAACAATACCACACATGTCCTAATCCTCGATTTGCGACAGTAGCTGGCACTACTAGATAGTGCCAGACAGAAAACTTGATGTTGCTTGTAAATGCTCGAAGAATGGGGCGATGATACGGCTGAACTCAGGGATCAACTGTGAATCTTTCCACCAATCCGAGCTTGGGAATGCAGTAAACGCATCCATAAAAAACAGCACCGCAGAAACAATTAAGACTCCGCGTAGACCACCAAATACAATCCCAAGAATTCGGTCCGTACCTGATAGCCCTGTTTTTTGTACCAGTTGACCAATGACGTAATTCACCACTGCACCAACTACCAAGGTCGCGACAAATAAAGCCGCAATCGCCGCTCCGTTACGAAACATGTCATCTTCGATGTTGGTGAAGTACACCGCCAATTTGGCGTAGTAGTTGCTGGAGATAAAAAACGCTCCAAACCAAATCACCAAAGACAAAGCTTCTTTAGCAAAACCGCGAACTAAACTGATCAGAGCTGAAAATCCGATCACACCTAAAATGATAAAATCTATCCAATTCATGTTTTCTTCATCTTAAGTTGGCGCGCATTTTAACAGAAAAAATGCTGACGCAAACGTTTTCTTATGGATTTAATGGCTTAAATTTAAGCAATTGACCTTTTGAGCCTGTAATTTTTTGTAATTCCTTGACTTGCCGTTCAAGTTTACTTTTTGACACATCAGGACCAACAATCACTCTCGTAAACTCTTTTTCTTTCTTTGTATGAGCTTGATAGCCACGCTTTTGCAAATCAGCGACAAGCGCGACCGCATTTTCGTGATTCTTAAGCGCCATCAACTGAATGATCCAAGCAGAATCTTCATATTGATTTTTTTCTTGCACAGGACGAGTGGCCACCTCAACTTGCTCTGGCTGTTTGATGACCTCTGGTTTAGGCGTCGGCGTTGGGTCAGGCTCAGAAGCAGCCACTTGGGCGCCCTCTTGCTCCTGCACCACCGCTTCAACTGGAGAGTCCGGTAACGCTATGTCGTCTTCCACTGGCTCTAATATTTCGAAGTTTTCCACATCACTATCAAGTTCAGGTTTGATAGGAATACTGGCAAATTCTTCTTTGTAGTGCAGTTTCTTACCATCTAGCACATCGGGAAGAACAATCACTCCGACTGCGACTAGAATGATGGTGCCGACTAAACGACTTTGGAATTTACTTGCCATCAAAATACCTTTGCTTATTTATTCTTTGATTGCCAATGTTCCAATACCTCTCCGACAGTATGGAATGAACCAACCACCAGAATAACGTCTCCTGTCTTTGCGTGGCTTCTCGAACTCTCGAAGGCGTCAACAGGGTTTTCAAAATGAACTTGCCCATCGGGTAAGTATTGGCACAACTCTCCAGCAGTCGCCGCTCTCGGTCCGGTTAGCGACGCTGGATACCATTGTGTTGCAATTGGAGTTAGCGCTTCAATGGTTGCTTTAATGTCTTTGTCATGCAGCATCGCGACTACAATATGGATATTCTTACCCAAATATTGGTGCTTCACTTTCTCTACCAAATACTCAGCAGAGTGCGGGTTGTGCGCGACATCAAGGATTATCTCCGGCTCATGATGCAATATCTGCATACGCCCTGCCAGGCGAGCATTATTCAAGCCATTGACAATGTTTATGTCAGTGATTTGCAATTCCGATGCTCCCAACGCCATCAATGCTGTTGCCGCGTTTTGTAGCGGTAACGATGGGACAGGTAAATCCTCTAACGCAAATGCGCCACTGCTCCACTTCCAACCATTATTAGTTAGTTGGTAATCATACTGAATACCAACTTGGAAGAACTCAGAGCCAATATCGTCAGCATAAGCTGCCACGGTCGCCGGTGGCGTTGGTTGACCACAAATTGCTGGCTTCCCTGGACGGTAAATGCCTGCCTTTTCAAAACCAATGACATTGATGTCATCACCAAGCCAATCCACATGATCGATCGCTAAGCTCGTAATAACAGAAACATCATGGTCAACAACGTTGGTGGCGTCTAGACGGCCGCCAAGTCCTACTTCAAGCAACACAACGTCAACTTTCTCTACTTGGAAAATACGTAGCGCAGCAAGCGTACCGAATTCAAAGAGGCTAAGGCTGATATCACCACGCTGCTTTTCTACATAGTCGAATGCTTCACAGTGCTTTGCATCTACAACGTCGACGCCATTAATGCGTACACGCTCGTTGTAACGAATCAGGTGCGGAGAGCTGTAAACACCGACTGAATAGCCAGCATCGAGTAAAATGGCTTCCATTAACGCACACGTTGAGCCTTTGCCATTGGTTCCGGCAACGGTGATTACGGTTGGAGCTGGTTTGGTAAGATTGGCTTTGTTTGCTACCGCTTGGACACGGTCTAAGCCTAGATCAATTGCTGAGGAATGAATATTTGCTAAATAATCAAGCCACATCTCTAATGAAGATGTGGCTTGAGGAATTGGTTTTTGGGTCATCTAACTTTAACCATTAAATTCTTTGGTTTTTATGTTAGTTGATACTTTACCCTTTTTCGTCCGCTTCTGGTACAGAATATGGTTCTTCATTTGGAGATTCGTTAACCGAAACCACCAAAGGAGACTTGTGGTTAGTCATCTTAGCGATTAGACCACCCACACGCTGACGCATTTCACGACGGTCAACGATCATATCAATCGCACCGTGATCAAGCAGGAACTCACTACGCTGGAAACCTTCAGGAAGATCTTCACGCACTGTTTGCTCGATAACACGACGACCAGCAAAGCCAATCAGCGCCTTAGGTTCACCGATGTTGATATCACCCAACATAGCCAAACTTGCTGATACACCACCCATTGTAGGGTCAGTTAGAACCGAAATAAACGGCAGACCTTTTTCTGATAGACGCTCAAGCGCAGCACTGGTTTTTGCCATTTGCATAAGAGACATCAATGCCTCTTGCATACGAGCGCCACCACTTGCTGAGAAACAAACAAGTGCACAATTGTTTTCAATTGCTGCATCCACCGCTTTTACGAAGCGAGCACCAACAACTGAACCCATTGAGCCGCCCATAAAGGAGAATTCAAACGCACACGCCACAAGGGGTAGACCAAGCAGTTCACCTTGCATCACAACTAGCGCATCTTTCTCTCCGCTGTTTTTTTGTGCTGCAGAGATACGCTCTTTGTATCGCTTAGAATCTTTAAATTTCAGTTTATCCTGTGGCTCAAGTTCGGTACCTAATTCAACTCGATTGCCTTCATCTAAAAACGTTTCCAAACGACGACGCGCTTTCATGCGCATGTGATGGTTACACTTTGGACAAACTTCTAGGTTACGCTCTAGTTCAGCATGGTATAAAACCTGTTCACAAGAGGTACATTTAGTCCACACACCTTCTGGGATAGAAGCTTTGCGTGAACTTACTAGGTTGCTTTTCTCTAAAATCTTTTCAAGCCAACTCATGGAAGACCTTTTCTCTCAACTCTTCCGCTTCATTGCGAAAGATATAAATTCGACATAATACCGACGGATTAAACCATATCTTGCAGCTACTGTAGATAAAAAACTGGTTGTACCTATTTTTGATATCATAAATAGCGTATGTTTTCCGCTCACATTCAATGTAAACACTACCGATATTTTGAAATAAGTTTGTAAAATTAGTTCAAATTATCTGGCAAAAACAGTGGACCGATCGGCACTTCAGGTAACCCAAATTCTTCTGGATAGTCTACATCTACCAGGTACAGACCTTCCGCTTTCGCTGTCGCACCCGCTAGTTTGCGATCTTTAGCCTCTAGCAACCATTTGATCCATTCAGGACTCTCTTCACCACGTCCAACCTTTATCAAGCTACCCGTGATGTTACGAACCATATGATGCACGAACGCATTGGCTTTAATATCAATAACCACATAGTTCCCATGGCGCGTAACGTTCAGATGCATCAAGTTTCGAAATGGGCTACGAGACTGACAATGCGCCGCACGAAACGACGTAAAATCATTTTCACCAAGCAGATACTGCCCTGCCTCATGCATTTTTTTCTCGTCGAGCTCACCATGATAGTGGCTCACACCAGAGTTTAAGATGCCAGGTCGTAAAGCATGATTGAAAATAATGTAACGATAACGGCGCGCTGTCGCTGAGAATCGTGCATGGAAATCTTCTGGGACTTCCTTAGCCCAACGAACCGCTATATCGCTCGGCATGTTCGCGTTTGCGCCCATGGTCCAAGCTACCATTTTTCGAGTAACGTTGGTATCAAAGTGCACAACTTGTCCCGTGCCATGCACGCCTGCGTCTGTCCGACCAGCACACTGAACTTCAACTGGGTGATTAGCGACGACGGACAATGCTTTCTCTAGCTCTTCTTGGACACTTTTCACTTCTCTTTGGCGCTGCCAACCAAAGTAGTTTGTACCGTTGTACTCGATACCTAATGCGATTCTCATCTTAACCTTCGAACTCTAAAATGGGGCGGGAAGTATATACTCAAGTCACCTCAAGTTGCCAGTTTCAACAAGGATGACGTAGAGGTAGCATCATACTAGCGAGACACAAAAAGGGTAGCCAACGCTACCCTTTTCGATTTATCGGCCATTAATGGCATCAATCAAGCTCTTTGCTTCGCGGCGAATATCATCTTCACCGTAAACAATCGCCTCTTCTAGTAATTTTATCGCCCCTTGAGAATCGTTCATCTCGAGATAGATTTTAGCAAGGTCCAGTTTTCCAGCAGCTTCAGCGTTGCTATCTACGTCAACATCGCCGATCTCACCGATAACATCTGGAAACTCGTTCAATCCGACATCAAGCTTCAGATCTTCCTCTTCGAACTCACCACCTTCTTTATCGACCTGAGCCATCAATTCATCAATCGTCATAAATTGATTTTTCTTCGGGTCGAAGTCATCCAAGTTGCTTTGCTCTGCCCAGTTTTCTTGCGCGATCTCTGGCTGACTTAGTGCGTCACTCGAATTCCAAACATCACGCTGGTCCTCAGGCACATCTTCCGTAGAACTTACGCTATCGGCAGCTGGTTTAAAGCCATCCCAATCATCTCCAACATCAAGCATGGTTTCAAAATCCATACCTGCGCTTGCGATGGTGTCACTGTCTAACTGACCTTCAAATACCTCTGAACTTGCGTCTTCAGCAAGAAGGTTAGCCATTGAAGATTCATCATCTAAGTCACTTAGCGGCTCACCCTCTGTCGCCGTTGGCTGCACTTCTGGTTCAGTATCAAAACCGTTTTGCTGCGCAAAAACTTCAAACAAAGCATCATGATCGTTATCGGCTTGAAGAGTTGGTCTCGATGTCTCAGCTTCAACATTAGGAGTCTCTGGCGCACTCTCATTCATTGATGCGAGAACATCTTCCTCATTGAACTCAGGAAGGTCTTGGTCGTCAAAGCTTAGCTCTTCATCCTCACCGGAGATTGGTTCTATATCTGCGGTTTCAGAACTCGGTAATTCTGGCTCTTCTTCCATAGATGCCAAGGCGTCTTCTTCACTGAACTCTGGTAGATCGAGTTCATCAAAATCGAACTCTTCTTCTGCTTCAGTAGCCGACTCAGCTTCAGAGCGCTCAGGCTCGATAGACTCTGATTCATCTAACGCAGATTCGTCTGCCATGGACGCCAATGCATCCTCTTCACCAAACTCTGGCAGTTCGAGTTCATCAAAATCGAACTCTTCTTCTGCTTCAGTCGCCGACTCAGCTTCAGAGCGCTCAGGCTCGATAGACTCTGGGTCATCAAACGTAGGTTCGCCTGCCATGGACGCCAATGCGTCCTCTTCACTAAACTCTGGCAGTTCGAGTTCATCGAAATCGAACTCTTCTTCTGCTTCAGTCGCCGACTCAGCTTCAGAGCGCTCAGGCTCTACAGATTCTGGTTCACCAAACGCAGGTTCGTCCGCCATGGACGCCAGTGCGTCTTCTTCACTGAACTCTGGTAGATCGAGTTCATCGAAATCGAACTCTTCTTCTGCTTCAGTAGCCGACTCAGCTTCAGAGCTCTCAGGCTCGATAGACTCTGGGTCATCAAACGCAGGTTCACCCGCCATAGACGCCAATGCGTCCTCTTCGCTGAACTCTGGTAGATCGAGTTCATCAAAATTGAGTTCATCTTCTTCTGCTTCAGTAGCCGACTCAGTTTCAGAGCGCTCAGGCTCGACAGGCTCTGGTTCATCAAACGCAGGTTCGTCGGCCATGGATGCCAGTGCATCTTCTTCACTGAACTCTGGTAGTTCGAGTTCATCAAAATTGAACTCTTCTTCTGCATTGGTGGCCGAATCAGTTTCTGATGCTAGTTCTGAACTTTCTGGCTCACTTTTGTTACCCGAGTTTTGTTCTTGTTCTGGTTGAGTTTCACTTTCTAGTTCAGGCTCATCCAGTAGCCAATCTTCTTCTTGTGGAACACCAAATTCATTTTCTACTGTATTTGGTGTCGGAGTGAACGCTGGAGCGTCTTCTACTGTCTCAACTTGAGGCGGCACTTTAGCATCAGGCTCTACTGATGCATCTTGAGTTGACTTAGAATTGGCATCCTCTTCTTGTTGTGGCGAAGATTCCTCTATCTCAGCTTGCGGCTCTTCAACTTGTTGTTGCGCTAAATCATCTTCAGTATCAAATAGCGCATCCAGTTCAGCAGAAAAGTCCGCGTTTTCTTGCTCTGTAGGCTGAAGCTCTTCACTGTCTGACTCAAACAAGTCGTCTAGCTCGCTCATTAAAGGATCGTTCTCTGGTGAGAGATCCTCTAAATCACCAAGAAACTCATCGCTGCTAAATGGCTCTGAATCAGTTTCTGGCTCGGTTAATGGTTGCTCTGGCGCTGTTTGTTGTGGGTCTGGTTGACTGTCACTTAATAAAGCGTCGATGTCCAAACCAGACTCAATTTCCGGCTCTTCATGAGCGGGCTCTGACTCGGCTATTGAAGATGGTTTTTCGTCGCCGTCTGGTTCGCCAAAACCAAGAGAAGCGAGTAACTCTTCCTCTTCCGATTTAGTCTGTGCAGGGCTTTCGTCCTCTCGAATCAGATCATCAAACGGGTCTAACTCAGTCTCAGTTCCTGTCTCTTCATCAAGTTCTGGTGTGACGTCATCAATGAGTTCATCCAGTAAATCTGTGCTATCTGCATCTAACTCTTCAATCGAGTCATCACCTTCAAAACCAGAGAGTGCTTCTAGCTCATTCAGTGGATCAAACTCGTCGTCTATTTCATCTTCGTCAAAATCGATCAGTTCATCGAGTAAGTCCGTACTGTTTTCATCTAGAACGGCGTCTTCGCTGGCGTCACCTTCAACTTCTGTCGACTCAGTAACAGGCTGCTCGTATTGAGCTAATAGCTTATCGATATCGTCATCAGATGCCTCTCCTGCGCTGAAATCATCATCCGATACGGGCTGTTTTAGTTCAGGTTCATCGGTATCTAGGTCGAAGTCGTCATTGCCAAGTTCCGCAAACAAGTCATCAAGCATATCCTGATCGACAGTGTCACTTGGTAACTCTTCTGACGGCTCATCTGCTGCAAGTAGTTCCGCAAATGCGTCATCTGAGAGCGAATCTGCTTTCTCGTTCGTATCATCTGAAAGATCGAAGCCAGCCTCATCGTCATCGAGCACTTCTAGTTCTGGAGCAACCTCATCTAAGGCTCGCTCCATCTCTTCTAAACCAAGCGCTTTTTCTTCGCCGTTAACTTGGATACCATTGTTCGATGACTCAAACTCATCCAGACCAACATCTAGGTCGCCGTCATCACCGATACCCGCAAATGGGTCATCGTCCCCTTCTAGATTGAAATCCAGTTCTTCATCGTCAAGGTTGGCAAAGACGTCTTCTTCTAAATCTGGCTTCTCTTCTTGTGTAGCCTGAGTATTAATATCTTCATCTGCGAACAACTCATCATCAAGTGTGAGTTCTTCATCCAGCTCGTCCGTCGCCGCTAAACCAATTGGCGCAGCTAATGGATCGGTTTCCTGCGGCGATTGCTCAGCAGGCTCTTCCTCTTTGTTTTTAGAACGGCGACCAAGCAACATCACAACCAACAGTGCCAGCAATGCACCTGGAATAAGCGCCGCTAAGCCGACAAGCCAACCATTAGACAAAATCTTGTCAATCGTACTTGGCTGCATGCGTTGTTGCTCAGCAAGGCGCTGGCGCTCTTCAGCAAGCAGTTTCTCGACTTCCGAGCGAATGCGTTCTTCGTCATTCAGCTCATTTTTCAAGGTTTCAACTTCGCTTTGCACTTCTGACAACATTAAGCGAAGACGATGGTTCTTCTCTTCCAATGACTCTAATTCACTTTGTGAGCCTTGAAGTTTGTCTTTTAACGCACTGACCTGCTTTTCACCCTGCGGAGAGGTGTTCACAGGTGGCGCAGGAATAACTGGTATTGTTTTTTGAACCGGTTTTGGTTCCACAGCTACAGTGGTTTCTGGTTTAGGAGCAACAGGCTTGGGTTCTACTTTTATTTGTGGCTTTGGTTGCTCGGCGACGCGTTGCGCTGGCGTGGCTCTATTTGTCGGCTTCGGCTGTTTTAACTTAGCCTCGTGCGCCTTCATGATCGCAACAGCTTGTTCTGTAGTCGCGCTTTGCACTTGCTCTAGAGACGGTACTCGTAGTCGACTCCCTGGGATCAACTCATGAATGTTTTGGTTCTCAAACGCTTGAGGGTTAATTCGATAAATGGCAAGAAGCGTTTGTTGAACGGTAACACCGCGTGAAGGTCGTAATTCTGAAGCGATCGACCATAGTGTTTGATTTTCACCAGTCGGACCAAAGAAACGTGACGGCTGAGTATTTGCAGGAGGAGCAGGTAATGCTCGCTCAATATCTTCAGCATAGCTCGGAGATGATTGCACTTCACCAGACGGTCCAACAAGACGAATTCCTTCGGCTTGAACCACTGATGATGTCTGAGTCGCGCTCATCAACACAAGGGCTGCTAACAAACGCTTATAATTTTGACGCATAGAAGGCTCAGTTTTGTGCTAAATACAATTTGAAATGGTGATCGGTTAAATATATCGGATATCACATGCAAAACTATAGCGTTGAGAATAAAAAATGTGTGGCTCTCGCCATATTCGTACTAATCTCACACTATTTTGTTCCGTTCGTACAAAAAAGCCTCGCACAATGCGAGGCTTTGAAATGAACAGTAAGTGACTTAGTAGTAATCGCGGATCAGGACTTCAGCGATTTGTACCGCGTTAGTTGCTGCGCCTTTACGCACGTTATCCGCCACAACCCACAAGTTTACACCACTGTGGTGGCTGATATCGTTGCGGATACGACCAACCATAACATGATCTTTACCACCCGCATCACGCACTTGTGTCGGGAAGTCATCACCGTGGAAGACTTCGATACCGTCAGTTTGCTCAAGCAAGTTAACGACTTCTTGTGCATCGATTGGAGAGCGAGTCTCAATGTGAAGCGCTTCAGCATGACCATAAAATACCGGCACACGCACACACGTTGGGTTTACTGTGATTGATGGATCGTTAAAGATCTTCTGTGTTTCCCACACCATTTTCATTTCTTCTTTGGTGTAGCCATTTTCCATCATCTGATCGATTTGTGGAATACAGTTAAACGCAATCTGTTGAGAGAATTGCTTCTTATCCGCGGGCAGACCGTTTAGAAGCTTCGCCGTTTGACCTGCTAGTTCGTCAATGCCCGCTTTACCCGCACCAGATACGGATTGGTATGTAGATACGTTAATACGCTCAATACCCACTGCATCGTGAATTGGTTTTAGTGCCACCAGCATTTGAATGGTCGAACAGTTTGGGTTCGCGATGATGTTACGGTTACGAAACTCTGCAATCGCTTCTGGGTTTACTTCTGGCACAACAAGAGGAATGTCGTACTCGTAACGGAAGTGTGAAGTGTTGTCGATAACGATAACACCTTCATCTGCCGCTATTGGCGCCCATTTTTCAGATAGTTCACCACCAGCAGAGAACAACGCAATATGAGCTTGAGACCAATCAAACTCTTCAACGTTCTGTACACGAACCGTTTTGCCATTAAAGCGATAAGTCTTGCCTTCGCTACGCTCACTTGCCAATAAGTGAATGTCACCCACTGGGAATTTACGTTCTTGAAGCACTTCTAAAATTGTTTCACCGACCGCACCGGTCGCACCTAAAATGGCAACATTATATTGCTGGCTCATTGACTTACCTCAATCTGAAAACCTAGTTCTGCTAATGGAGCAAGGTTACATGTTTTGTTACCCACTAGCGTGACAGCGCTGTATTCACGGCGATCCCAGTAGTTTTTACGCATCAGGTCAAAAGCACCTGGCTTACTGATCTCACGACGGAAAAGAGCGTCATCTCTACGCACATCATAGATTAACTGCGTGATGTTATGCAGTGTTGCTTCATCCCAAGCTCTGTCCAATACCATAGTAGGAACAGGCGCGGTTGGCAGTAAATCGCTGGCATGCGCACGTAATTCGTTATTTAAGAACTCACAGTAGCTGTTGAAAATCATCGTCGTACCGCGAGCTTTCCCTTCCAAGCCGTAGCCTGCAACGTGAGGGGTTGCGAATGCTAGCAGAGGCAGAAGCTCCATATCAACCTCTGGTTCAAATTCAAATACGTCAAGCGCTGCGGTAAAACCGTCGTTTTTCAAAAGACGTTGCTTCAATGCCTCGTTATCAACGATTGGACCTCGCGCGGCGTTAATCAAAATCTGATCACCACGAAGCGAGTTTAAAACCGTTTCATCAATTAAATGATAAGTTGGATATGGGCCATCTTTGGTGATTGGCGTATGTAGTGTAATGATGTCTGAGCTTTCAATCAGTTCTGTCAACGGAGTAAAGCTACGAGGATCACCAGCCTCTTGTTTGAATGGGTCATTGATGAGAACTTTAATCCCCATGCCTTTCAAACATTTCTCTAGGTAGCTACCTACTTGGCCTGCACCAATAATACCTACCGTCTTGTCAAATACCGAGAAGCCTTGTTGCTGAGCGAGCACCATCATTACGCTGAACGCATACTCCGCCACACCCACTTTGTTACAACCCGGCGCAGCGGTAAAGAATATACCTTTCTCTTTTAAAAGTGCTTGGTCGACATGATCCATACCTGCTGTTGCGGTGCCAACAAACTTTAGCTTGTTTGCTTTGCTGATCAGATCGGCATTCACTTTAGTTACCGAGCGAATCATTAGGGCATCGATATCCACTAAATCATCAGCTGTCAGTGTACGACCTGGTTTTAGAATCACTTCACCGAGTTGGCTGAATAGCTCTTCAGCGTACGGCATATTTTCATCAACAATAATTTTCATAGCGCCAGCGTTTTAACATCCATTTGTATGAGTTCGTTTATTCGCAAGATGCGAAACTAAAACGATTGTGCCCTTTTCCCGAAAAATCTCAAGAAATAACCCTAATAAACCTCAAGGAGATTGGTTCCAAAGAAATCGTTTAACGGGAAGCAACGTAAAAAGCAGAAATTGAGAAAAGAAAAAGCCCGGCTAAATAGCCGGGCAAAGTTCCAGAACAAAAGGATCCTATCCCGCTCTCCATGGGATAGAGTCTGCGTCTGTTCGATCAGCGTGACTGATCAAGCTCTGGAAACTGGATTGTTGACGCTGTTCTCACTCACGTGGCGCGCCAACAAATTCAGTTAACCTTGGTACTTTTTAATAACCAAAGTTGCGTTTGTGCCGCCAAAGCCAAAGCTGTTTGACATTACGGTCGTTAACTCTGCATCACGTGCTTCTGTCACGATGTCCAGACCTTGAGCTGCTTCGTCCAAGTTTTCAATATTGATGCTTGGAGCAATGAAGTTTTTGTCTAGCATAAGTGTTGAGTAAATCGCTTCGTGCACACCAGCGGCGCCTAGTGCGTGACCAGTCATTGCTTTTGTTGCAGAGATTGCTGGGCTGTTCTCACCAAACAATTGTTGGATCGCACCAAGCTCTTTCACGTCACCAACTGGTGTCGACGTGCCGTGCGTGTTGATGTAATCCACACCGTCAACGTCTTGCATCGCCATCTTCATACAACGGATCGCGCCTTCACCTGATGGTGCTACCATGTCGTAGCCATCTGATGTCGCACCGTAACCTACGATCTCACCGTAGATTTTCGCGCCACGTGCTAGAGCGTGCTCAAGTTCTTCGATAACCAGCATGCCGCCACCACCAGAGATAACGAAACCATCACGGTCCGCATCATACGTACGAGATGCTTTGTCTGGAGTGTCGTTGTATTTCGTTGACAGCGCACCCATGGCGTCAAACATCATGGTTTGAGACCAATCAAGCTCTTCACCGCCACCCGCAAAAACAATGTCTTGTTTACCAAGTTGAATAAGCTCCATAGCATGGCCGATACAGTGTGCAGAGGTAGCACATGCAGAGCTCATTGAGTAGTTCACACCACGAATCTTAAATGGCGTAGCAAGACAAGCGGAAACCGTAGAAGACATAGTACGAGGAACCATGTAAGGGCCAACTCGTTTTACGCCTTTTGCGCGCATCGTATCTGTCGCTACCGTTTGGTTATATGCAGAAGCACCGCCAGAACCCGCAACGATACCGGTACGATCGTTTGAAACCTGATCCTCTGTAAGACCAGCGTCTGCGATTGCCTGCTCCATTGATAGGTATGCATAAGCAGCCGCATCACCCATAAAGCGCATCTGCTTACGGTCGATGTGTTCCGCCGGGTTGATTTTTAGGTCACCCCATACTTGCGAACGAAGACCGTGTTCTTTGAACTGCTCAGATGCAGTGATGCCAGATTTGCCCGCTTTAAGAGACGCTAGAACTTCTTCGACGTTGTTACCGATACTTGAAACAATACCCATACCGGTGATTACGACTCGTTTCATTATGACATTCCTATAATTCAAAAATCCGCTAGATGATAACTAAGATAGTCAACAAAAGTGGTCAGCTTTCCCATAAATTCGTACAATCGCCCCATTCTTACCGCGCCAAATCACAAATTTGCACCATTATGACTTCAATAAAAAACGCAGAACTTGGTTGGAACGAAGCTGGTACTCCGGTTTCAGACCAATTTGATGATGTTTACTTCTCTAACGTAAACGGTCTTGAAGAGACACGCTACGTTTTCTTAAAACAAAATCATCTCCCAGAAAGATGGCAGGAATTTGACCAAAGACGTTTTGTCATTGGTGAAACAGGATTTGGCACGGGATTAAACTTCTTAGCAGTATGCCAGTGGTTTAGTGAGTTTCGTCGTCAGCATCCAGACGCAGCATTGAAAGAGCTGCATTTTATTAGCTTTGAAAAATATCCGCTAAGCCAAGCGGATTTAAAGAAGGCGCATGAAGCTTGGCCTGAGCTAGCTGAGTACGCGGAAAAGTTACAAAAGCACTACCCTGCCGCCGTGCCGGAATGTCATCGCATTATTTTAGAAGACGGCGCAATCACACTCGACCTTTGGTTTGGTGACATCAAAGACTGCATGCCGCAAGTGCCTTATGGCGAACAAGGACTGATTGACGCTTGGTTCTTAGATGGATTCGCGCCAAGCAAAAACCCAGAGATGTGGAACCAAAATCTGTTCAACAACATGGCTAAGTTAGCCAAGCAAGACTGTACAGTTGCCACTTTTACCGCAGCGGGCTTTGTGCGTCGAGGATTGAACGAAGCAGGCTTTGCAATGAAAAAAGTCAAAGGCTTTGGCACCAAGCGTGAAATGATCGCAGGTTCGATGGAACAACGCAAAAAGCAGTCGAACCATCTTCCGTGGTTCAATCGCACGGCGTCCAGCAATCTTGATTCGATTGCCATAATCGGAGGCGGTATTGCCAGCGCGGCGTTAGCGAAAACGTTGGTTCGTCGTGGCCAAAACGTCACGCTTTACTGCAAAGACACTCAACCAGCCGAAGGAGCGTCGGGGAATCGTCAAGGGGCCGTGTATCCCTTGTTGAACGGTCCTCATACTGGTGTTTCGCGTGTGTTTGCGCCTGCATTTTTGTTTGCAAGACAATTTATTGAACAAGCTGCGAAGTCGGTTACATTCGATCACGATTGGTGTGGTGTAACTCAGCTAATGTGGGATGAAAAATCTGCTGATAAGCTGGAAAAGATGCTTGCGGGTAATTTTCCTTCTGAATTGATTCAAAAACTGTCCGCCGAGGAAACTGCGAATACTATCGGATTACCTATCGATATGTCGTCTGTGCACTATCCTATGGGAGGGTGGTTGTGCCCTGCCGAGCTAACGCGTGGGTTAATCAAACAATTAGAACAGACATCGTTACTCTCAACGAAGTTTGAACATCACGTTGAAGCATTAAATTGGGATGAAGAGCATCAGCTTTGGACACTAACGGTCAATGGTCAAACATTTGAGCACTCAACCGTTGTGGTTGCGAATGGCCATGAGTTCCAAACATTGAGCCAAACCGCTTCCCTGCCGATGGGACAGGTGAAAGGGCAAGTCAGTCATGCTCCGGCAACCGAAACGCTGAGTCAATTGAAAACGGTATTGTGTTACGACGGCTACATGACGCCTGTTAACCCAAACAATCAGCACCTGTGCATAGGCGCAAGCTACGATCGCTGTCACCTAGACTACGAATTTGATGAAAACGCTCAGAAGGATAACGCAGAAAAATTAGTTAAGTGCGTACCGAACCAAGAATGGCCAAAAGAGGTAGATATCAGTGGCAATCGATCTCGCCAAGGTGTTCGCTGCGTGAGCCGAGATCACTTACCATTTGTCGGAAATGTGGGTGACTTTGAGACGATAAAAACGCAATACGCCAACTTACAAAATCAAAAAGCAGAAGAGGTAGAAACCGTTCATCAGTACACTAACCTATTCTGCTTCTTAGGTTTAGGATCTCGTGGGCTGAGCTCTGCACCATTGTTAGCTGAAGTGTTGGCCTCGCAAATCTGTGGGGACCCGCTGCCATTACCTGTTGATGTATTGACCGAACTTCATCCAAGTCGAATGTGGGTTCGTAAACTAAGAAAAGGCAAAGCCATTACTGAGCTGTAAGAGTATCCTCTCGTTTACATTCCCGACGCAAATATGTGTCGGGAATCACTAACTCATTAAGTCACTCGTGTTGAAATTACTTCAGCCGTGCAATTGCCTGTTTCACTTGTTCTGCCACTTCCGGATTTACCGCCTCACCAGACTCCACGTCAAAGTTCTCGTAGAAGCTCGGCACAGATAGCGATGCTTTCACATCTGCTCCGAAAAATTGCGCGGAACCTGTTGCCGCAGCAAGAACGCTCTGTGCGCCACCCGGACCAGGAGAAGTTGCTAGGTAAACGACTGGCTTGTTTTGGAATACGTTGCGCTCAATGCGCGTCGCCCAATCAAATAGGTTTTTATACGCTGCTGGGTATGAACCGTTATGCTCTGCGAAGGAAACAACAATAGCGTCAGCCTCAGCCAAATCACGTAAAAATGCGACTGCACCTTCAGCTTGACCAATTTCTTTCTCTTTGTCTTCGCTAAACATCGGTACTTGATAATTGTTTAAGTCTAAAACGTTCACTTGAGCGTCTTCGACTTGGTTTGCTGCGTATGTAGCAAGTAATTTGTTGATTGAGGTAGAGCTGGTAGAAGCACCAAATGCGACAATTTTCATGGTTGTAATCCTTTGTTCACGTTTTATGCTAACCAGAATAAAAGTTGAACAGTTTCGCTACAACCACAAAAATTTTATGGAGAGGTTCGAATTTTTCGAAGTAGTAAATGACTTAGACTAATAAATGGAGAACGACGTTCGGAGATTAAGCCTGAGCCTGCAGTTCTTGCCACAAGTCACTGACGATCACGCGATCTGCTGGGCTTAATTCGGTACGAGCGTCTTCCAAACTGCTCTCAATGCGTGACTTCAGCTCAGTAATATCGCTAATGCCTTCTTCTTCACAAGATGCCGCAGACAAAGAGATGTGACCACGTAGATAACCACCAGCAAACAATTCATCGTCAGATGCTGTTTCAATTCGAGCATCAATCAGTTCCAGTAGTTTTTCTTCAAATTCAATAATCATGGTGTATCTCTGAGGTTATTTGAGGTTATTTAACGCAAAAGTCTGACGCTTCCAGCGGCTTGGTTTGGTAAAACGCACGCAGAGCATCCGAAAGCATTTTCACTCGCAAAGGCAAGCCAGCTTCCAAAATACCCAACACTTCTTTATGCACTTTCTGCATAAAGCCGAGCCTATCTGGTTCAAAATCGCCGTGTAGATTGTCACAACTCACCGTAAAAGGGAAGCCAGCACTTTGTGCCAGAATCCATTCATAAGCTTGCGGACGCACTTCAACTTTCTCAAACTCCGCTTGAACTTCTGCCGTGCGCCCATCAGGTTCATACCAATAGCCAAAATCTTCCAGCAAACGACGCTCTGGCCCTGCCACACACCAATGCGAGATTTCGTGTAATGCGGAGGCATAAAAACCCCGAGCAAAAATAATCCGATGATGAGGATGTTCATCATCAGCAGGAAGATAAATAGGCTCATCACCACCTAACTCCAATTTCGTATTAAATTGGTCTAAAAAGGTGTCATTAAAAATAGTGATAAGGTCTTGGTATTCGTGGGTCATCGTCGAGTTTGTACTTCAGTTTGACATGCGCTGGGTATTGTCGCTGTTTTTATCTATAAGGTAAAGGTGCTCCCACAGTTTTGGTTATTAGTTGAATTTATCTGAACATCGCTTTCTCCATATAATTTCTCATTCGTCAGCGTACTCATTTGCTACTACACTCTCGCCTTATTTTGATGCTGCTCAAACTGCTGTTTTTTAAGCGGTTTGATTACAGGCATGTTGCTGGTTTTAATCACTTTTTAAGAATGATAAAACCTTTTGTAAGTGTTGTTGCTGCGCCTACGGTGATTCACGTAGAACGTAGTGACTTTTTACGTTGAGTGTCTCCCTATGTTGCTAAGTGTGTTGTATATCATTGGTATCACGGCTGAAGCCATGACAGGTGCGTTGAGTGCTGGTAGAAGAAAAATGGACTGGTTTGGTGTTATGTTGGTGGCCAGTGCAACGGCCATTGGTGGTGGCACCGTACGTGACATTTTACTGGGGCACTACCCTCTTGGTTGGGTAAAAAACCCAGAGTTCCTAGCAATCACGTGTATTGCGGGTGTACTTACCACAGGCTTAGCGAAATGGGTGATTAAGCTAAAAGGTCTATTCATCCGCCTTGATGCGTTAGGTCTAATCGTGTTCAGCATCATCGGAACTAAGATTGCGATGGGCATGGGCTTACACCCTGGAATCTGTATGGTTTCAGCGCTAGTAACGGGTGTATTCGGTGGGCTACTCCGCGACTTAATCTGTCGCCAAACACCGTTGGTACTGCATGAAGAACTTTACGCTTCTGTCGCTCTTATCGCATCAGGAATGTACTTAGCGCTATTAGAATTTAATGTTCCCGATGTAACAGCCACTATCATTACACTGATCACCGGTTATATGCTGCGTATGGCCGCGGTACGTTTTAAGTGGCGTCTCCCTTCTTTCAATTTGGAAACGGAAGGCTCACTCCATTAAGCAAAAACTACTTAAACAAAAAGGTTGCCTGATAAAATTGTGCCACCCGCGATTAAGTGAGTGGCATAATTTTATATTCAGTCATCCAGAACAGCGACGAAGGAGCATGATTCAGGATCTATTATCCGAGCACTCTGTTGTCAGAGATGTTTCTTTCTCTTTTCATCGCGCTGAAATTAGATTCCTAGTCTCGCTATAGCTCGCTGGAATGACACAAAGCTCTTAAATCTTCGGTGTTTCAGTTGTTACGCCATGGTTCTGACCACGATGACGCAGCAAATGATCCATCACCACAATCGCGAGCATCGCTTCAGCAATTGGTACGGCACGAATACCCACACAAGGATCATGACGACCTTTGGTGATCAATTGAGTTGGCTCACCTTCTTTTGTGATGGTCTCACCCGGAACTGTGATGCTTGATGTTGGCTTAAGCGCAATGTTAGCCACAATGTCTTGACCAGTTGAGATACCGCCAAGAATACCGCCCGCGTGATTGCTGCCAAAACCTTCAGGAGTAAGCGTATCACGGTGTTGACTGCCTTTTTGGTTTACCACATCAAAGCCATCACCGATTTCCACGCCTTTCACCGCATTAATGCTCATTAGCGCGTGCGCAATGTCGGCATCAAGACGATCAAATACAGGCTCACCAAGACCAACAGGCACGTTAGTTGCCACAACCTGAATTTTCGCGCCAATTGAGTCGCCTTCTTTTTTCAGGTCACGGATAAGTTGGTCAAACGCTTCTACTTTGTCCACATCTGGGCAAAAGAACGCATTGTTTTCGATTTCGTTCCAATCTACCTTGTCGATAGAGACATCACCCATTTGTGATAAATACGCGCGAATCTCAACACCAAACTCATCTTTCAAGTATTTCTTCGCGATTGCACCCGCCGCCACACGCATTGCGGTTTCACGAGCAGACGAACGGCCACCACCCCGATAGTCACGGATGCCATACTTTTGGTGGTAAGTATAATCAGCATGACCCGGACGGAATTTATCTTTGATGTCCGAGTAATCTTTTGAGCGCTGATCGGTGTTTTCAATTAGCAAACCGATCGATGTGCCAGTGGTTTTGCCTTCAAAAACACCAGAAAGAATTTTAACTTCATCCGGTTCACGACGTTGTGTGGTGTAACGTGATGTGCCTGGACGACGGCGGTCGAGATCGATTTGCAGATCTGCTTCTGTAATTTCTAACCCCGGAGGACATCCGTCTACGATACATCCCAGTGCGATACCGTGACTTTCCCCGAATGTCGTCACTCGGAAATGTTGTCCGATACTGTTTCCTGCCATTACTTCCTCAAGTTTTATCGCTACGCCCTCTCAAACCAGAGCGCAACTGCTTTCCAATTCTTCGTGGATTCATAGTGGCTTTATTACGTTTTGATGTAAAGAGTTAATATCGGCGAGTTATGCATAAAAAAACACCGAGCATAAAGCTCGGTGTTTTGACGTTTAGTGCAAGACCCTATTAGTCTTTGTACAGTTTGAACTCTTCGGCACACTCAACCAGCTGGTCACGCGTTAGCATGAATACGCCGTGACCACCGTTCTCAAACTCAATCCAAGTGAACGGAATCTGTGGGTACTGTTCCATCATATGAATCATTGAGTTGCCAACTTCACAGATAAGAATGCCGTTATCTGTTAGGTAGTCTGGTGCGTTTGCAAGAATACGACGCACAAGTTTTAGGCCATCCGTACCGGCTGCTAAACCAAGCTCAGGTTCGTGTGTGAACTCGTCTGGCAGGCTGTTCATGTCTTCTTCATCCACATATGGGGGGTTAGACACGATCAGGTTGTACTTCTCTTTTGGTAGATCGCGGAACAAGTCAGAGCGAATTGGGAACACTTGTTGCTCCATGCCATGATCTTGTACGTTTTGCTCAGCCACTTGTAGAGCATCTGTAGAGATGTCGATCGCATCCACTTCAGCTTCAGGGAAAGCGTGCGCACAAGCAATCGCGATACAACCAGAACCCGTACATAGGTCCATGATGCGCGTAGGCTCTTCCACCAACCAAGGTTGGAATTCTGCTTGAATCAACTCACCAATTGGAGAACGTGGCACAAGTACGCGCTCATCAACGAAGAATTCAAGACCGCAGAACCACGCTTTGTTGGTTAGATATGCAGTTGGTGTACGTTCATTGATACGTTTTACTACGCGCTCAACAATACGCAGACGCTCGCTGGTCGTTAGGCGAGAGTTTAATACGTGCGGAGGCACATCAATCGGCAAGTATAAGGTTGGCAGGATAAGCTGAACCGCTTCATCCCACGCATTATCAGTACCATGACCGTAAAACAGGTTCGCTGCGTTAAAGCGGCTTACCGTCCAACGAATCATATCTTGAAGGGTATGCAGCTCCGATACCGCTTCTTCTACAAAAATCTTATCCAAAATTGCCTCCGAAAAGCGCTACAATACTGCCAATAAAAGTTTATTAATGAAATTGTTTACCTAATGAGCAAAAAAGACACCGAACACGATGACGATTTCGCCTTGTTTCAGGAAGCAGTACAGGGCGTAAAAAAGTTGCGACAGGATACCATAATCCAGCAACCAAAAAAAAATACTAAGCAAAAAGAAATCAAGCGCTCCAACCGGGAAGCGAGTGATTCTGAGTTTTACTTCTCCGACGAGTTTGTCCCTCTCTTAAATGAAGAAGGCCCAACTCGTTATGCACGTGACGACGTCTCCACTTATGAAGTTAAACGTCTACGTCGCGGCGTGTATGTACCGGACGTATTCCTCGATATGCACGGCATGACACAACAAGAAGCTAAACGCGAACTTGGTGCGATGATCGCCTACTGCGTCAAAAACGAGATTCACTGTGCGTGTGTGCAACATGGCATTGGTAAACACATCCTGAAACAGAAAGCGCCACTTTGGTTAGCACAACACCCAGACGTAATGGCTTTCCACCAAGCGCCACTAGAATTCGGCGGTGATGGCGCGTTGTTAGTTTTGCTCTCGATTCCAGAAAAGTAACTAGCTCACTGTAGAAGCAATTAAACAAAAAGGCAGGAAATTTCCTGCCTTTCTTCATTCTATATCTAATGTTTAAATGCTTATTTGGTTTCGACGCTTATGGCGTAATATGCCACAGCACTTCACCGTTTTGCGTTTGTAGATCGTATTCAATACACACTAGACCTGATGTAGGAAACATCGGTGGTGCCATGTCTTTTACAAACTCTGAAGTGAGATAGCCAACCAAAGGCAAGTGAGAGACAAGCAGAAGCGAGTCTAGTTTTTCCACTTCAATCAATGCACTTGCAAAATCAAATACATGCTCAGATTGGCCGTAAGGTGTAATATCTTCACAAGTTTCGATGCTTTTTGCAGCAAAATACTCGCTGATCTCTTGCCAAGTTTGTTGAGCTCTAATGTACGGACTCACCAACACTTTATCGAATTGCGCAAAACCTTGTTCTTTACAGGCTCTCGCAACCGCTTCTGATTCGACTCTGCCTCTTGGGGTCAATTGTCGTGCTGCGTCTGAATCTGCAAAATGCTCGGCTTCGCCGTGACGCATGATGAATATTTTCATGTTATTTCCTAGGGATAGCTAACGCTACCAAAAGGTTGACTGCTATCTTTATTAGATAGACGGGGCTAACTTTAATAATGACGAAACAAAAATACTGATATAATTATCTGTTCATTATACCAATTCGCTTGCTAAAGATAGCGACTTTCTTAACAATCTATTAAAAAGAATGTACTCAGTTCATCACAGTATTTAACTGTGCTATGAGTTCAGAGCATTCATTCAAACAGTTCTTCCCCATACGCAAACGCGATGGGCCTGTGCAGAAGTCTACGAATAACAAAAATACGGCAAGCAGTATTTGTCGAAACGCAAACTTTGCGCCCCCTAGCTAGGGGTTCATAATTACTGTAATGCGAAATCTGGAGACGCATCGTGCATCTAAGTCCTAACGATTCAAATCAATACCGCTACATTACCTTGAGCAATGATCTGCGTGTACTGCTGATTCATTCCGAGACAGCTCAACAGTCAGCAGCTGCTCTAGCAGTGAACGTTGGACACTTCGACGACCCAAACGATCGCCAAGGTCTGGCACACTATTTAGAACATATGCTTTTTTTGGGTACGGAAAAATACCCTAAAGTGGGCGAGTTTCAAAGCTATATTAGCCAGCATGGAGGAACAAATAACGCTTGGACGGGTACTGAGCACACTTGTTTCTTTTTTGATGTTACTCCGAATGCCTTTGAAAATGCCTTAGATCGATTTAGCCAATTCTTTACCGCACCATTGTTTAACGAAGAAGCTTTAGACAAAGAACGCCAAGCTGTCGACTCCGAATACAAACTCAAACTTAATGACGATTCTCGCCGCCTGTATCAAGTCAACAAAGAAGTCATCAATCCAGATCACCCTTTCTCTAAGTTCTCAGTCGGCAACCTAGATACATTAGGTGATCGAGATGGTAAATCCATCCGCAACGAAATTGTCGAGTTTCACCACTCTCAATACTCTGCCGATCTCATGACGTTGACGCTCTTTGGGCCGCAGTCGCTCGATGAACAGCAAGCGTGGGTAGAGGCCATGTTTGCCAATATCCCAAACCACCACCTTCGTGGAAAATCGATTGATGTCCCCATTAGCACCAAAGAAAGTACCGGGATTTTAGTTCAAGTTGAACCAATCAAAGAATTTCGAAAACTCATTCTCACCTTCCCAATGCCGGGAATGGATAAGCACTACGGCTTGAAACCACTCTCTTACTTCGCGCATTTACTCGGCTATGAAGGCGAAGGCAGCTTAATGCTCCAGCTAAAAAATGAGGGCTGGATTACGTCGCTTTCTGCGGGAGGCGGCGCTAGTGGTAGCAACTATCGAGATTTTACGGTTAGCTGCACACTCACCCCGCTGGGTCTCAACCACGTTGACGACATCATCCAAGCGGTTTTTCAATACCTCTCGATGATCAAACAAGACGGGCTAGATGAATGGCGTTATCTCGAAAAACAAGCGGTGCTTGAGTCGGCGTTTCGTTTCCAGGAACCATCTCGACCAATGGATTTGGTTAGCCATCTTGTTATCAATATGCAGCATTATCAGCCAGACGATACCATTTATGGCGACTACAAAATGGCGGGCTATGATGAACAACTGCAGCGTTCGTTGCTGCAATACTTAACCATCGATAATGTCCGCGTAACCCTGATTGCAAAAGGACTGGAATACAATCGTACTGCCGAATGGTACTTTACTCCGTATTCCGTCACGCCTTTTAGTGATGAGCAACGCCGCTTCTATCAACAAATCGATCCAAGCTGGCAGTTCGTCTTACCAGAAAAGAACCCTTATATTTGCTACGATCTCGATCCCATGCCGTTCGAAAATGGTGGTTCACTACCAGAGTTAATTGAAGATCTCGAAGGCTTCCGACTTTGGCATTTACAAGATGATGAATTTCGCGTGCCAAAAGGCGTTGTATATGTCGCTATCGACAGCTCTCATGCTGTTGCATCACCGAAGAACATTGTCAAAACTCGCCTATGTGTCGAGATGTTCCTCGACTCGCTAGCAAAAGAAACCTATCAAGCTGAAATCGCAGGGATGGGTTACAACATGTACGCTCACCAAGGCGGGGTTACCTTAACCCTCTCAGGGTTCAGCCAAAAACTGCCTCAATTGTTGGAAATGATCCTGCACCGTTTTGCTTCTCGAGATTTCAGCCCTGCACGCTTTGAAACCATCAAGCAGCAACTGTTACGTAACTGGAGAAATGCTTCACAAGATCGTCCTATTTCGCAGCTGTTTAACGCACTTACAGGGCTACTTCAACCCAATAACCCGCCTTTCGCAACCTTAGTCGAAGCGCTAGAAGAAATCGAAGTCGATGAACTCTCGGTATTCGTAGAATCAATTCTTGCAGAGCTGCACGTTGAAATGTTTGTTTACGGAGATTGGCAGCGTCAACAAGCGCATGACATGGCGACAACCTTAAAGGATGCCCTAAGAGTAAAAGAGCAGCGTTATGAAGAGGCGCTCCGCCCACTCATCATGCTGGGAAAAAACGGCAGTTTTCAACGTGAAGTACATTGTAACCAGCAAGATTCGGCGGTCGTTATTTATCACCAGTGTGAGGATATTGAGCCTCGTAGCATTGCTCTATACTCATTGGCGAACCATCTCATGTCGGCAACTTTTTTCCACGAGATCCGCACAAAACAGCAATTAGGTTACATGGTGGGCACTGGCAATATGCCACTTAATCGTCATCCGGGTATTGTGCTTTATGTGCAATCACCCAATGCAGCACCTGCCGAGCTGGTTACCTCAATCGATGAGTTCTTAAATGCCTTTTATATGGTGCTGTTAGAACTGAACGATTACCAGTGGCATAGCAGTAAGCGCGGCTTGTGGAATCAAATAGCGACGCCGGACACCACACTGCGAGGTCGTGCTCAGCGTCTTTGGGTTGCAATAGGAAACAAAGACACCGAGTTTAACCAACGTGACAAGGTACTTGCTGAACTGAAGAAATTGACCCGAGCAGACATGATTCGCTTTGTCGTTAATGAGTTGAAACCTCGCACGGCAAACCGATTGGTCATGCACTCTCAAGGGCAATCGCATTCGGACGCTCCGCGCATCCACTTAGGGCAAGAAATTGGATCGATTGAAGAGTTCCAACTTAGGCCAAAAGATTGCGGCTTAGGATGATCTAATTGCGCAGTAATAAAATTATCGATTAGTAAGTATATACCTACAAACCAATGAGGTTGTGGGTCTCATAAATAGAATCGACACCATAATTGGCAGAAAATTGAAATTACGCCATTGCGGCTTATGCTCTAATTACCACACTAAAAATAAATTAAATGAGGTAATCATGAAAAAAGCACTACTACTTGCGGCTATTTTACTGCCACTGGCATCTGCACACGCTGAAATCTCGGTGAAAGGTGATGGCTTTGAGCTAAGTAACGACTGTGTCCGCCTAAGCGGAGACAATGTTTCTATCAAATCAGATGATTGCTCTTCAAAACAGTGGAAAGATAAAGACAACAAAGGCAACAGCAGCGTTCACGGGGACGACAACCCAGGTAAAGGCCACAATAAAGATAAAAAAGACAAGAAGAAGTAACTATTTCTTATTTATGAAAAAGGCTTGCCACTGGCAAGCCTTTTTCTTTACCGAAGCAACGTTTAATAGAATGTGGTTCCTTCTCCAGCTCGAGTAAGCAAACCATCACACGGTGCGTAACGATCGCCATACTTCGATGCAAACTCATTCATTTTCTCAACCAGTTCTTTAATGCCAAACTGATCCATATAACGGAATGGACCGCCCAAGAATGGAGGGAAACCAATGCCAAATATTGCACCAATATCACCATCACGTGGCGAGCGAATGATGCCGTCATCCAAACAACGTACCGCTTCATTCAGCATTGGTAGTACACAGCGCAACGCAATATCGTTATCGCTCAGCTTAGATTCAGGATCGAGCTTAAGCAGCTTGTAGATAGATTTATCGACTTCTTTCTTCTTACCTTTGTAAGTGTAGAAACCTTTCCCGCTCTTACGTCCTTTGCGACCGTCATTCAATAAGATATCGAACACGTCAGGGCCTTTGAATCGCTCACCTAACTCGTTGACTAGAATCGGCATGATCTTCGCGCCAATGTCGACACCGACTTCATCCAGTAAGGTAATCGGGCCGACAGGGAAACCAAAATCAAGCAACGCCGTATCAATCTTTTCGATCGGTTCGTTAGCCAGCAGAATATGCGCCGCTTCGTTCATGTATGGCGCAAGAATGCGGTTCACGTAAAAGCCCGCTTTGTCTTTCACTACGATCGGGGTTTTACCTTGCTTTTTAGCAAGTGCAACGACTGTTGAAATGGTTTCATCTGATGTCGTTTCATGCGGAATCACTTCCACCAACGGCATTTTTTCTACCGGGCTGAAGTAATGCAAACCCACTACGTTTTCTGGACGTTCCGCTTTTTCTGCAATTTTGTGGATTGGTAACGAAGAAGTATTAGTCGCAAAGATAGTTTCCGGCTTGGCATTCGCTTCAATATCCGCCACCATTTTTTGTTTAAGATCTAAGTCTTCAAAAACGGCTTCAATTACGACATCAATATGATTAAAGCTGGTAAAGTCGACACCGCCAGACAGTTGCAACATTTTCGCTTGCAGATCAGCTTTGGATAGAATACGGCGTTTACGCTGTTTCTCAAATAACTTGTAGTTGTAGTTGAGTGCGTTTAGAACGCCATCGTTGCTGACGTCTTTGATGCGGACAGGCACCTTCGCTTTTGCAACAGACACATGGCTGATTCCTGCGCCCATCAAGCCACCGCCAAGCACGCCAACTTTATGAACTGGCGCGGGTTTCGCATCCGTACCATTTTCTTTCTTCATTTCCGTTGTCGCAAAGAAGATAGAACGAAGCGCTTTTGACTCTGAGCTCATCACAAGCTCACCGAAGCGTTTCGCTTCAAGCTCTTGTCCTTGGGCGAAACCTTTCTCTAAACCATGCTGAATAACGTCTAAAATCGCGACCGTTGCAGGATAGTTACCACGGGTTTTCTGATTGGTTTTCTTCGCTGCCTGTTCAAACACAAACTTGCGCCCTAACCCACTACCCGACATCACTTTTTCTTTCGTCGATAGCTTTTTCGTACCCTTGTTTTTACCTTTGTCGATAAACTGTTTTGCTACGTCGAGCAAAATGGTGTCAGGGACACAGGCGTCAACCACACCCAGCTTTTTAGCTTTCTTTGCGCGAAGCTGTTTACCCGTCAGGATCAAGTCCAGTGAAGGTAACAGGCCAATCAAACGCGGCAGACGCTGCGTACCGCCGGAACCTGGCAGCAATCCAAGCTGTACTTCTGGTAGGCCTAAACGCGTTTTATCTGAATCCGTACAAACACGATAATCACATGCAAGAGCAAGCTCTAAACCACCGCCCAAACATGGACCGTGAATAGCGGCAACCACAGGATATGGTAAGTCCGATAGCTGCTGGAATAGCTCTTGACCTTGCCTCGCTAATGCTTCTGCTTCACTTGCGGTCGTGCACGCTTCTAGCATGCGAACATCGGCCCCCGCGACAAAGTTGTCCGGTTTTAGGGAATGAATGATCATCCCTTTGATGCCACTGGCGTCTTTTAGCTGAGCAAAGATTTCTTTCATTTCATCAGCAAAAGCCGCCTGTAGCGTATTCATTTTTTCATTAGGTACGTCAATCGCTAACCAAGCAATATTCTGCTCATCAACTTTTAGACTAAATGCTTTTTGCTCGCTCATTACTCAACCTCCAGAATCATTGCTGCACCAAGACCGCCAGCTGCACATGCGGTATTCAATGCAATACCGCCACCACGGCGTTTCAGTTCACGTAGGGTTTGCGTCATCATTCGTGCACCTGTCGCCGCGAATGGGTGACCATAAGCGATTGAGCCACCAAGCACGTTAAACTTATCCATGTCGATTTCGCCGATCGCTTTCGAACGACCTAGATTTTCTTGAGCAAACTTATCTGAAGCAAACATCTTCACATTCGCCAATGCTTGCGCAGCAAACGCTTCGTGCATGTCGATCAACGTCAGATCAGACAATTCCAAGCCTGTATTTTCTAGCACTTTCGCTGTGGCATAAGTCGGTCCCATCAGCATGTCCTTTTCCACACCGATCGCTGAAAATGCGTAGCCACGTATGTAGCCAAGAATCTCCATGCCAAGCTCTTTCACTTTACCTTCGCGCATCAACATCACTGCCGCACCACCATCAGTCAGTGGCGTACTGTTAGCTGCCGTAACACTGCCATACTGGCGATCAAAGGCAGGTCGAAGTTTCGCGTACCCTTCTACGGTTGAGTCGTGACGGACATTGTTGTCTTCCGAAATCCATTTTTTGTATGGTTCTGGAAAAGCCGTCATCACTTCACCTTGGATCTTACCTTCTTTCCAAGCTTGGGAAGCCAGCGTATGAGAGCGATGTGCAAGCGCATCCTGCTCTGCACGAGAAATACCATGCGTCTTTGCCATTTGCTCCGCAGTTTGTCCCATCGACAAGCCCGTCGAGTATTCGGCTACTGCAGGAGGCACTGGCATAAGGTCTTTAAAGCTCAAGTTTTTGAGGATGCTAAGCTTCTGACCCATTGTTTTTGTCTTACTTAGAGCAAGCAGATTAGCGGCCAGTTTCTTAGATACGCCAATAGGCAGGACGGAAGAAGAGTCTGCACCACCAGCAATACCGATATCGATGGTTCCCGCCATGATGCTTTCTGCGACATTGACCGCCGCTTGAAAACTCGTTGCACACGCACGAGTCACACTGTAAGCATCAGTATGGATGTTCATACCGGTGCCTAACACAATTTCTCGTGCGATGTTTGGCGCTTCAGGCATTTGTACTACTTGTCCAAATACCACTTGTTCGATTAACTTCGGATCAATATCTGTTCGAGCAAGCATTTCGCTTACTACCATTTTCCCTAAATCGACCGCTGGCACTTGGCTAAATTCCGTGCTTTGACGAGCAAAGGGAGTTCGAAGCCCCGCGACAATAGCGACACGCTCACCATTGCGTGTTTTTACTTCCTGCTTGCCCATTGTTTCTCCTTAAATACAAGAGGTCTGACCTGATGCATTGTAATGAATTTGTTAAATTTATCAAACGTGCGTTTAAATAAACGTGAAGCAAGTAGATCAATTACTCTACTTCTTTGATTCTTATGCGATTAATAATGATTAACTATAGAGAGTTAAAACGGTAAGAGGTATATGGAAGGTAAAATCGAAGCAAAAAAAAACCACACATAACTGTGTGGTCGGAATATCTATAAAACAATTAACTTACGCCAATTGAAAATTAATCAGTTTCCTGATTAGGAGAAAGTAAAGTCAGCCTTCAAAAGGAAGTGTCATCTTGCTCAACATGTTAGTCGCAATGACTAACGAGATGACAAGATGTACTATAACCCCTTCACTGCTTGATATTTTGAAATAGATCAATTTTATAGTGATTTTACGAGCTTTAAGCACATCTAAAAGGCTCAGCGATGCAAACCTATTCAAAAATTCACCGCTAGCAGTCTCTTTTTATGTCCCATCGAATGAACTTATCCAAACCATTGATTACTAATGATGATATTGTTAACAATCTTTACCAATTCATGTTCGATGATATTTGGCATTTGCGTATACACTTTTAAGTAACCACATAGCTTATTGTGTCAGAGGTTATCTACGACACACGCTCAACCGAAACCGCGAAGCTATTGAAAAGTAAAGTCATGCTCAGAACAAATAAAAAACTCACAGAGCGAGGATGGAGGCTCCTGTGGCCATATTAAAAATGTTTGGAAAGAAAAATTCCAACAGTCCGGTCAACTCTGATATGGACAAGCAAAGAAAATACGAAGCGCTCGTCCGAGGGTACCATCGTGACTTATATCGCTACGCATACTGGTTGTGCAAAGATAAAGCGATAGCGGAAGATCTAGTTCAGGAAACCTGTCTTAGAGCTTGGAAGTCACTCGATAGTCTCCAGGATGAAAAAGCAGCCAAGTCTTGGCTCATCACCATATTGAGACGAGAAAATGCGCGCCGCTTCGAACGTAAACAATTTGATTTAGTTGATATCGATGATTACGGCAATGATGCTAAAGTCAGCGATGACCCACATCATCAGCAAGAATGGCTGCAAGCGCAGATCATGAAACTCGATGTTGAATACCGCGAGCCTTTATTTCTCCAAGTTGTCGGTGGTTTCAGCGGAGAAGAGATTGGCGACATTCTTGATTTAAATAAAAATACAGTGATGACTCGATTATTTCGCGCTCGTAATCAACTCAAAGAGATGTTGGATTCTCAAGATACTAAGAGAGGACAAAAGAATGGATGATTTAGAATTTCGTCGTCGTATTTTGTCGGATCCAAAACAAAAGGATGAAGAGATTCTGCAAGCTTTAGCTGGTAGCGACACCAACAATAAGTTTGTTGATGACGTTTTGGATCTCGACGTAAAAATTAAACAAGCCATGAATGTGGATGTACCTGAAGATCTCGCTGATAAGATTTTATTTAGTCAGACGTCGAGTGCACTTGATGAAGAGAAGGTCGTCAGACCAAACTTTGTGCGCAAAGCAATGGCACTTGCCGCTTCTATTGCGTTCACCGCAGGATTATTAGTTGGTCAAGTAAACTGGGGAAATGTTTTGGTTTCTCCAGCACAAGCCAGTTTAGCTGATACCGCGATGAAACACGTTATTCATGAAGAACCTTTTGTTCGTCATCTTGATGAGGATGTACCGAGCTCGCAAATTAATGCGAAAATGTCGCCATTTCATTACCAGTTTAGTGAAAGCTTTCCATATCACGTTTACTACCTAAACCACTGCGGTTTTGGTGAATCCAATGCGGTGCATATGGTATTCCAAGGTCCAAAAGGTAAAGTAACGTTATTTATTACTGGTATTCCTAGCGAACAAAGTACCGACTTTAATAAGGATGGCATGACCGGTATCGTTCAGCCCGTCGGGAGTTCAAGCCTGATTTTAGTCGGAGAAGAAGGTGAAAATATTGATGCTATCGCTACGACTCTTGCATCAATGATTAAACCTATGTAATAACTTCGACGATTTCCAGCCTTCAAAAGGTTAAATGCCGCTAAATGATCTTATTTAGCGGCATTTTTGTATAAATAGAACACAAAACATTCACCATCGCTATAGCATTTAGAGCTTAAACTCTAAATTATGCATTTTAAGTGCAATTTCCCGTCTTTTAGACATCATTTCTGCAATTTTTATTCAATTTTATCCAATGGTCGGATTTGTCCAAGCAACTATTGATACTACTATCTGCGCCACTGAGCAAAAGCTCAATTTATCGTCCAAAGAGACGAATCTAATAAGGAAAAACAAATGACTCAGAACACGCGTCTGTTTAAAAAGACTCTCCTAGCAGTAACGGTAGCTTTTGCCTCAGGTCAATCGATGGCAGCGGGTTTCCAAATCAACGCTCAATCAGCAACTGGCATCGGCCGTGCATTTGCTGGTGATGCAGTAATCGCAGATAACGCCGCAGTAATGGCTCGCAACCCAGCAGCAATGGCTCTATTTGATAAAATGGAGCTTTCGCTAGGTTTCGAAAGCATTACTTCAATGATTGAAGTGAAAGATGCGAAATATAACGTTAATACTCCTTTGGGTTCCAGTACTGTAAATGTTGCTGACACTGATGATGTGGGTGATACGTCAATAGCTCCAAACATTCACCTAATCGTTCCAGTAAATGACAAGTTTGCATGGGGCGTAAACGCATACTCTAATTTCGGCACTAAAACTGAATTTTCAGATAACTACACCGCAACCGAGTACGGTGGTCTTACGGATGTAAAAAGCTTCAACTTTGGCTTTGCGGGTTCTTACCGTTTAAACGAACAATGGAGCTTTGGTGCTGGTTTAGATTTAATCTACGGCCAAGGCACAATGAAGCGTACAACTAGCTCTTCAGTCCCAGGGGTTGGCGGTCAAAAAATTCTGGACGTAGATAAAGCTGATGGTTGGGCTGTTGGTTTCAACGTTGGTACTGTGTACGAACTAGATGAAAACAACCGTTTTGGTCTAGCGTATCGTTACAGCCCTGAATTTACAGCGAAAGACGACAAAGGTCAGGAAATCACGCTACCTCTACCAGATATGGCCGAGTTTTCTGGTTTCCACAAAATCCAAGACACTAAGTTTGCTGTACACTACAGCATCCAATACATCGGTTGGAAAGATTTTGACCAAATTGATTTTGAGAACCTAAATCAGGGTTTACTTAAAGGTGGTTACTCGAAAGACTATCAATGGCAAGATGGCTGGCACTACGCAATTGGTGGTACTTACTACCTAAACAACAACTGGACACTTCGTGCTGGTTACATGTACGACACAAGCGCTCAAGATAAAGTAACGTCTATCTCGGTACCAGACTCAGATCGCCAGTGGTTCTCCACAGGTTTCTCTTACCATATTGATAATAGCTCAAACATCGATTTTGGCTTCACGTACTTGTTAGGTGAAGATGTAAAAGTTAATGAGAATACTCAATTAGCTCCTAGTCTTTCTACCGGTGTAACAGCAACAACTCATGCTGACGCAATTCTATTCGGCTTACAATACAGCCGTAGCTTCTAAGCGCTTCGCTGTTAGTTAGTAGAAAAATACTTTATATAAAAGGCTGGATTTCCAGCCTTTTTTCATATCTGCGATTTATTGCCCACTCAATTTGAGTGAACACGTGTATCTAAATCTCACAATTAGGACGCACAGCTGTTCGCTGAATTCCATTTACAAGCCCTTCACAGTTAGATTATTAAACCACCCAAACAACACTTGAAAGCATAATATTCCAAATGACTGCTTGTGCTGGATTTTCATTTCTAAAGTAAAAACTCTACCTTTAAACTTTCGTCCCACGTTATAAACAAATCAGCGAACATTCGAATGAAAACCAACAAGACTCTTCTATCAACAGCAGTGGCATTAACCCTACTTGGCACAACGGGCATGGCTAACGCAGCAGGTTTCCAACTTGCTGAATATTCTGCAACAGGCCTAGGTCGAGCATATGCTGGTGAAGCAGCAATGGCTGACAACGCAAGTGCACAATGGCGTAACCCAGCAATGCTAACTTATTTGGAAGGCACTCAAGTGTCCGTTGGTGCAATCTATGTGAACCCAAATATTGATATTGAAGGTGATGTAAACTTCCACGGTAGTACTT
Organism: Vibrio sp. Y51_MX_L26; assembly: GCF_024181935.1. Lineage (NCBI taxonomy): Bacteria > Pseudomonadati > Pseudomonadota > Gammaproteobacteria > Vibrionales > Vibrionaceae > Vibrio > Vibrio sp. Y51_MX_L26. The sequence goes on along the minus strand of NZ_JAMZAS010000003.1, from coordinate 459,329 downwards.
CTTCTGCATCTTCAGATGATTTCGCACATGATGCAATCATTCCAAACTTCTACCTATCACACCAATACAATGAGAAATTCGCGATTGGTTTGGCATTTGGCACCAACTACGGCATGGAAACCGATTTAGGTAAAGGCTTTGGTGCTTCACACTTCGGTAACGAAGCAAGCGTAACGACAATGGAAGCGAACTTAAACGCAGCTTACAAAGTCAATGAATCAATCAGCGTTGGTGGTGGTATCCGTTACATCATCGGCGAAGGCAGCTTTGGCGCAGCCGCACCTAAGAATAACGTTGTAGGACAGCACCCTGTCACTGGCGATCCTATCAGTGTTCCTCAAGGTACCGCTCTAAAATACATGGAAGGTGACGATACCGCTTGGGGCTGGCAAGTTGGTACTGCATGGCAGATCAATGAAAATAACCGTATCGGCTTCGCGTACAAATCTGAAGTTGAACTGAAGCTTGAAGGCCATGCTGAAGGTCTAGGTTTTGGCTTCGGTACTTCTGAGCTTCCACAACTACGTGACAACGGCTATATGTACCTAAACCTGCCTGCAACAGCTGAGCTGGCAAGTTTCCACCAAGTAACAGACCAACTTGCGTTACACGCAAGCTTTAACTGGACGGATTGGAGCTCTTTCGAGAAATTGGAAGCACGCCTAGATACCGCTGGCACGCATATGGTTAAAGTAGAAAACTGGGAAGATAACTACCGCTTTGCTGTTGGTGCCACTTACCAGCTTGATCCTAAGCTAGCGCTACGTACTGGTATTGCATACGATACTTCAGCGGTAAGCGACAAAAACCGTACGATCACTATTCCAGAAACTGACCGTACTTGGCTAAGTATTGGCGCAACGTACGATTGGACGAAAGACTTCAGCCTAGACGCTGGCTTCACCTATATTTTCGCGAAAGACGCACCAATCGTTGAGTCTCGTGGTTACAAGTCAGACGACGCTGCAGAACAAGTCGGCGGCCAATTCGTAGGCGAAACTACGGGTAATGTTTGGCTAATCGGTGTTCAAGCAAACTACCGTTTCTAACCAAACAGCAAAAATACAAAAAAGGCTTAGCATCAGCTAAGCCTTTTTTATTTGTATATTGTAAAGAACAGCGCTTAAAAGTCTTCTAGGTATTCGTCTAAATACTCTTCTTCTTCGATGTTCACTTCTTCAACGGTTTCAACTTCTGCTTTAAAGTTTTGACGCTGAATATAAACATCGCGAGTAAGAATATATGGATCCGGCGACGAGTCTAACTGTGCTTCTTGCGGTACTAATAAAGCACGCTTCTCCATGCCTTCAAACGCCCACTTACCCAAACTCGCCCAGAAGTTGAGGTAAGAGAGGGGTAAATACGTACTATCTACGGTATCTGTCACTTCACGTAAGGTATACGGGCCATAACCTGGAATCATGAAGTAAGGGCCATTTCCAACACCATAGTGGCCTACTGCATCACTGAACGCTTTCTCGTCGTATTTCGTAATACCCGCGGCACTTGCAATATCGAATAAACCGAAAATACCAAACGTCGAGTTAATCCAAAAACGGTTAAAGTGGTCTACGGCTTTCGTGCCGTTACCCATGACTAAGTTATTAACCATGCTGGCTGGCTCATCTAAGTTCGACAAGAAGTTAGCGATACCGGAACGAATAGGAACTGGCGTGTATTCCACATACGCAAGTGATACAGGACGAACCAAATACGGATCTAAATATTCGTAGTTGATTTCCCACATGGTTCGGTTAAAGCCTTCCAACGGGTCATACACATCAGAAGTCGTTTGATTTGTTTCTTGTCCTGTTACTGCTTCATCAGGCGCACTTGAACAGCCAACCAGTCCAACTGCAAGCAGTAACAAGAAGGTAGATTTACCCTTGTTATACATTTTATTTTCCATAACGACTATTAATGTACCTAAGTCATCCAATGAACAGTTGTACGTATGTTGAGCAGTATACGTAGTAAAGATGACTCAGATATGGGAATAAATAAAGGCCAGCAGTCGCTGGCCTTCGGTATTCTACTCGATCGTTTAGAGTCATACCACTAAAGGCAACAGACTCTACCCCGTTGTCATATTTCAGAGACAGACGCTAACGATTAATATTGCTGGTCAATGGTCACTTCAACCGGCGTGCCAAATTCAACGACGTCACTCTCTCCGTGCCAATCTTGGTCACGCGTTGCTACGTTACCGTCAGAGTCCACACGCACACGGACGATTAACTTGTCGAGTGAAGATAGTTTTTGCCCCTGCATCATGGCATTACCATCATCTAATACGACTGTACGAGGGAAAGTACCCAGCGGATAGCGAGCTGCCGCAACAGGCATTGGTGAGCCATCTGCACGATGTACCGATACAATCAGAACTGCGTTTGGATCCAACTGAGCATTTGGTGCCACATTAATTGTCACAGCTACACTCTTATCCGGTGAAACCGCTTCGCCCATTTGCTTACGAGCACTCTCAATACTGCGTGACAACATCTCGTAGCGGCTATCTTCTGGACCAATCATTTGCTGCATGATTCCCCAGTACTTGATCGCTGCCGGGAAGTCTTGACGCTCAAACGCATCGAACGCTAACAAAGAAAACACACGCAGATCGACATAGTCTTGCTGCATCAGCTTGCCGAGTAATGAGCGAGCCGTCGCTTGATCCATTTCCTCTTGAGACAGCATCAGAGCTTGTGCATAACCCAACATCACATCAGGATCTTTGGGCTCTAGGCGATATGACTTTTCCATCGCATCGATAGCGGTCGTGACATCACGATTTGCTAACGCAATACGACCTAGCAGTAACCAACCTGTCGAGTCTTCCGGCTGGTAATGTAAGCGAGTTCGAAGGGCAAGGGTCAAATCCGCCATTTCATCGTCACTCAACGGCTCAGAAGAAGCCGACATCAGCTTTTTCGATAACTCAGGTAGATTTGCAGACACTTCTTGCCATTGAACAATATCGTCTGACGCGCCAAATTTGTAATACAAGCCATAGCTCAACGCCACCGTCAGAATTACCGATGGAACTAAAACCGCGATTGGTGAAACCTTGGCTTCTTTTTGCGCTTTATCACCCGGAATATCGTCAAGGAGAGACTGCTTTAGATCAGAAATCAGTTCGTCTTCGCTTTCAACCAGCCCTTCGTCGGTTTCTTCTGCAAGCTCAGATAGACGGTCTTTATAAAATGCCTTGTTGAGCTCATCGCGTAACACATCATCATTGTTCGCTTTTTGTTTAAGCAGCGGCAAAGCCACCAGCGCACAAGCAATAAGCGTAAGAGCAACGGTGGAAATCCAAAATAGTGTCATTACTTCTTATCTCCGTTGTTCTCTTCTTCAAGCAATGCTTTTAAACGAGCCTCTTTTTGCTCATCCCATTGCTCGTCACTGCTCGCTTTTGCCTTAACTTTAGATTTACGGCTACGCAGCACAATCAAACCAAAACCACCCAGTACTACAGCGAGTGGCCCTAGCCACAAAATCGCAGTCGCAACCGTAAATGGTGGGTTGTAAGTCACGAAGTTACCGTAACGGGCGATCATGTAATCAACAATCTCATCTTTGGACTTACCTTCTTTGGTCATTTCGTACACCTTATGGCGTAAGTCTTGAGCAAGTTCAGCGTTAGAATCCGAGATCGTGTTGTTCTGACATTTAGGGCAACGGAGCGTATGGCTTAACTCTTTGAACTGCTGTTCTTGTTCCAAGTTATCGAACTCGTACACTTCAATGGCAGCGTGAGCAGCAAGAGATAATGTCATGGCAGCAAAAACTGCAAGGATCAGCTTTCTCATTGCTTCGCCTCCTCAACCAATTTGTTGTAAAGCGGCTCCAGTGTTTCTGACCAATTACGTGGGTTTACATCCCCCACATGGCGATAGCGAATCACACCATTTGCATCAATAATGAATGTTTCTGGTGCTCCATAAACGCCAAGGTCAAGACCAAGCATACCACTACCATCAAATAGGCTAATTAAGTACGGGTTGCCGAGATCATTCAACCAGCCTACCGCTTTGTTACGATCATCTTTGTAATTCATACCGATGATCTTAACGCCCTTACCCGCCAATTCGTTTAGGTATTTATGCTCTGCATAACATGTTGGACACCACGTTGCCCAAACGTTCAAGAGCAACGGCTCACCTTTAAAAATTGACTGGTCGTATTGTTTTCCAGGTTCAGCTAAGTCTTCTAAGTGAAACTCAGGAACTGGCTTACCAACCAAAACCGACTCCAATTTCGTTGGATCATCGCCCTCTTGGTTGCGCATTAACTGGGTTGCGAAAATGCCCGCCAAAATCATGAAAGCGACGAGCGGAATAAATAAGATTTTCTTATTCATGTTATGCCTCCTGCTCTTTTGACTTCGCGTTTTTCTTTGAAGATTTACGGAAGCGATAACGCTTATCTGAAATCGCTAGTGCACCGCCTAACGCCATAATCAAAGAGCCAGCCCAAATCCAACGAACGAACGGTTTATAGTAAATACGAACAGCCCAAGATCGGTTGTCGTCTAAACGTTCACCCATTGCAATGTATAAGTCACGACTAATGCCACGGTCAATGGCAGCTTCGGTCATCATAGACTTAGCCGTACGGTAGAAGCGCTTCTCAGCGTGAAGCGTATTCACGTATTTGCCATCATGTGTGATCTCAAAATCCGCGATGTAGCCATCGTAGTTTGGACCATCTTTATCACGCAGGCCTGAGAAGTAGAAATCATAACCTTGAATTTGGAAATGTTCGCCAGGTGCTAAACGTACATCACGCTCGATGCTGTAGTTCTGTACCATCGCAATACCGATAACAGATACCGCCAGACCAACATGACCCAACATCATCGCCCAGTGGCTACGCTGCAGCTTGCGAACGCCTTCACTAAAGCTATGACGGTGCGTTGCACGCTCATATAGTTCAAAGCCATGCATTGCAATAATCCAAATCGCCATTACCCAGCCAATGTAAGCCATGGTTGAGAAGAAGTCGGCAAACAGGAACACGCATACCGCAGCCAAGGCGAAAGCAAGCACACCTGAAATGAGCATTGGTTTCACAAGTTTAGATAAATTGTCTCGCTTCCAACGGATAAGTGGACCAATACCAAGTAGGAAAGCAAATGGCATCATCAACCAAGCAAACAGCATGTCGAAGAATGGCGCACCGATAGAAACCGACCCCAAACCAAGCTGCTTGTGTACGAGCGGCAACAGTGTCCCCACTAACACCACAACAAGTGCTGCGATAAGTAATACGTTGTTGGCTAAGAGCGCGTTTTCACGAGAGACTAAGTCGAAGTTACCACGTACACGTACTGCTGCCCCTTTTACAGCAAACAGCAATAAAGAGCCGCCGATAACGAAAACGAGGAAGCCTAGAATAAACATACCGCGCGACGGGTCAGACGCGAACGCGTGCACCGATACTAAAATACCGGAACGGACTAAGAATGTGCCCAACAAACTCAACGAAAATGCAGAGATTGCCAATAGTACCGTCCACGCTTTAAATGTGCCGCGTTTTTCTGTCACGGCAAGAGAGTGCATTAATGCGGTACCCGCTAACCAAGGCATGAATGATGCGTTTTCTACTGGGTCCCAGAACCACCAGCCACCCCAGCCAAGTTCGTAGTAAGCCCACCAAGAGCCTAGTGCGATACCGAGTGTTAAAAATACCCATGCAGCGGTTGTCCAAGGACGAGACCAACGAGCCCAAGCCGTATCAAGGCGTCCGGTCATTAGGGATGCGATCGCAAAAGAGAAGGCAACCGAGAAACCAACGTAGCCCATGTAAAGCATTGGCGGGTGAACAATCAAACCAGGGTCTTGAAGCAGAGGGTTCAAGTCACGCCCGTCAACCGGGAAGAAAGGCAACGTACGTAAGAATGGGTTTGACGTTAAGATAATAAACAGTAGGAAACCTACTGAGATCATACCCATTACGGCAAGTACACGTGCAACCGACTCTTGTGGCATACCACGACTGAATGTCGCTACAGCGACAGTCCAAGCAGCTTGGATTAACACCCATAGCAACAGTGAACCTTCGTGTGCACCCCATACTGCGGTTAAACGGTAGTACCAAGGAAGCTGACTATTCGAGTTGCTCGCTACATACTGTAACGTGAAGTCGTTGGTATAAAATCCCCAACATAAAATGGCGAAAGAGAACAACAGCATCAGGAACATAGACCAAGATAGCGGTCGCGCTGTGTTCATGAGCATGGTGTTATTATTCGATGCTCCCCACAATGGCAATACGCTCAGCAGCACAGCCATTGCAAGCGAAAGAATGAGAGCAAAGTGACCGATTTCAGCAATCATTGGCCGCTTCCTTGTTTCTGTTCGGTGCTGTATTGAAGCGGTTCATGCGTTTTCTTCATCGCTTCTGCAATTTCTGGTGGCATGTATTCTTCATCGTGCTTCGCTAGGACCTCAAATGCCTCAACCGTCGTGGCATCTTTCAGCACACCTTGAGCCACAATACCCTGCCCTTCACGGAACAAGTCAGGAAGAATACCATCATAAGTAATCGTCACTTTAGGACCGACATCGTGCAGGTCAAAACTCACTTTCAAAGAATTAGGATCTCGACGAACCGAGCCCACAACCACCATACCACCAATACGCAGACGCTGGCCTACTTCTGGCTTGGTGCCATCTGGCTTACCATTAACCAATTCCGTAGGAGTGTAGAAAAGGTCCATATTTTGGTTAAGCGCATAAAGTATCAAACCAATGGTGGCACTAATACCGATAAAGATCGCTAGTACGATACCTAGCCTCTTTTTACGTCTCGGATTCATAAGGTGTTCTCCATGTTCTTCGCTGCGTCGATACGAGCTTGACGGTCAATTTTTGCTTTCACTTCTTTCAATAATGCATCACCGCGGCGAAGGCTAGTGATCAGAAGAATCAGCATGGATAAGAAAGTAATACCAAACGCACTCCATACGTATGATGCGTAGCCACCCATGGCAAAAAAGTCGCTCAGAGATTCAAAATGCATAATCAATTACCTCACTGAGTTTGTTCTGTTGCGAGTTTGCGCACCCAAGGGCGGTGACTTTCTTTACTGATGATTTCGTTACGGAAACGGACCATCGTCACTGCACCAAAGAAGAACGCAAAGCCAAAGATGTTTAGCAATAACGGCCAAAGCATGTCGGATGAAATAGAAGGTTGTTCAAATTTCGTGATCGTCGCGCCTTGGTGAAGCGTGTTCCACCACTCTACGGAAAAGTGAATGATCGGAAGGTTAACAACGCCTACGATCGCTAAAATACCCGCCGCTTTTGCGGCTGTTTTCTGATCGTCAAACGCGTGATAAAGCGCAATAACACCAAGATAGAGAAATAGAAGAATCAACTCTGAAGTAAGACGCGCATCCCATACCCACCAAGTGCCCCACATTGGCTTACCCCAAACGGCACCAGTAAGTAGAGCAATAAAGGTAAATACCGCACCAATCGGCGCCATCGCAAGTGCCGCCATATCAGATAGACGTACTTGCCATACTAAGCCAATAAATGCCGCAATCGCCATCGACATATAAACGCCCATAGACCAAATAGCTGATGGGACATGAATGTAGATGATTCGGAAACTGTCACCTTGTTGGTAATCTGAAGGCGCAAATGCAAGCCCCCAAACCGTACCAACCGATAAGCATACGAGGGCCAATACAGAAAACCAAGGCAGAAACTTACCACTCAAACGGTAAGCGGTTTCTGGCTTGGCATAAGGATGTAGCCATTTCCACATGTTTTGTTCTCACTCTTACTTCAGGGACACTGTCTAAAGGGTTGAGACCGTAGCAGTGCTTTAATAATAATTCTTTGATCAAGCGCCGCTTCATTGGCACTTTATTGAGTTAGTTAACACTAACTCTCAATGCGGCACTAATGGCAAAAGGCGTTAACGTCATCGCTCCCATTAGCATCGCACCTAAAATTGCTAGTTGACCGTTATACGCCATACCAAGCGCGGCGGCATCAATTGCTGATGTTGCGAAAATCAAAATTGGGATGTAGAGCGGAAGAATAAGCAAACTCAAAAGAACGCCACCCTTTTGCAACCCAACCGTCAAAGCCACACCAATAGCTCCAATAAAACTTAGTGTCGGTGTACCGATCATCAAGGTTAGTACAACAGATAGCCAAGTATTGAAATCGAGCGAAAGTAAAACCGCCAATAATGGGCTAATTAGGATCAGAGGTAACCCTGTTAACAACCAATGTGCTATGACCTTTGAAACCACTACAAGTTGCAATGGAATCGGCATTAGCATCATTTGTTCCAATGCACCGTCTTGAAAATCATCACGAAATAGACGCTCTAATGATAATAAGGCGGATAGCAATGCGGCAACCCAAACAATGCCCGCTGCAATACGTGCTAACAAATTTGGTTCAGGCCCGATACTAAGAGGAAACAAAGTAATAACAATAATAAAGAACCAAAGCGGGTTCAGAATGTCTGCCTGACGGCGAAATGCTATCAATAGCTCGCGGCGAATGATGGTGGTCATAGATGGAATCATATCAATCACCCAACTTTATTTTTCTAAGTTTCGGGCTGTCCGAAAACATATCTTGATGCGTCGTCAACACGACAATACCGCCATTATCAGCGTGACTTGCGAACAAAGATTCAAGCACTTTGACGCCTTGCTTATCGATGGCGGTCAACGGTTCATCTAAAATCCATAAAATTTGCTTACTGAGCCATAACCTTGCTAGTGCCACTCGTCGTTGCTGACCTGCGGAAAGCTGTGCTACAGGCACATCTTCTCGACCGGCCAAACCAACTTGAGTTAAAGCTGTGAAGATTTCTTCGTCAGAAGAGCGGTTATTTTGAATAGATTGGTAAAAACGTAAGTTTTCTAGTGCGGTAAGCTCTCGTTTCACTCCAGTTTGATGCCCTAAGAACAGCAGATCTTGATGGAAAACATCACGAGATTTTTCAACCTCTTCTCCTTTCCACTTAATGATGCCTTCTTCTCTATCACCTAAACCTGTCACAATACGTAGTAACGTAGTTTTGCCAGTACCATTGCGTCCTTCTATCTGGACCAATTCACCAGGCTTAATTTCAAACTGCAGGTTTTCAAACAGGACCCTCTCATCACGGATCGCTGTCAGGTTAGATACTTCTAACATAGAGCTTCAACTAAAAAATGAACGAAGCGATATATTAGCACAGCTTAGTTATGACAAAACAGGATAAGAGGGCTGTGATGTATGTAAGTTCATGTATTTTTGTTAATTAATCGTCACACTTTAATAAAATTAACTATAAGTAGTTATAAGCTCTCATTTTAACTTGGGGAGCGAGTGCTAAGAATGAAAAGAGCTTAAGGTAATCTAGGGCTGTATTGCAAAAAGATAATTAGTAACCGAACACAAAAAAAAGAGGCTTATCGCCTCTTTTTATCGCTTTAAAACCTTTAGCGTCGACGACGTCCACGCGCCGGGTATTCTGCATCATCTGATGGCTGACCGCTTAGTGGTGGAATTTTCTCTTTTCCCGCCAGTTTTTTCTGTAGTGAAAGCATCAATTCCGCTTCAGCTTTTGGCAGTTCACACTCTTCAATGAGCTCATTGATATCTGCACCAAGCTGTACCATTTTAGAAGCTCGACTGTACAAGCGACCATCAGTATCAGCGTGTTCGAGTTCACGAATTCTCTCGTTTAGGTGCTGAATAATGTCTTGTTGTTCCGTTACTTTTTGTCCAAGACCAACGACAACCGAACGCACTTCGAGTAACTGCTTACTCAACTTTTGTACTTCTTTATCTACATGTCGAGACTGTGCTCGTTGCTGGTCTACTTGCTTTTGCAACCCCGAGCGAATGCGCAGTTGCAAAACAACCAACACCAACACGATAAAAGCGACGCCACCCGCAAGGAATGGAACAGATAAAAGAGTCTCTTCAGCCATCATTATTCAGCCCATTATAGGTGAGCCATCTCGTCCCATTCGTCATCCGTTAGGAGCTTGTTCAAATCCACAAGGATAAGAAGCTTGCCGTCACGGTTGCTCACACCTTGGATGAACTTCGCGCTTTCATCAGTACCAACAGAAGGCGTCGTGTCAATTTCAGAAGAACGTAGGTAAACCACTTCTGCCACACTATCTACCAAAATACCAATCACTTGACGCTCTGACTCGATCACAATAATACGAGTATTATCTGTAACTTCGCCTTCCATCAGGCCGAAACGCGAACGCGTGTCGATAACAGTAACCACGTTACCACGCAGGTTGATGATACCCAGAACATAATCTGGCGCACCTGGAACGGGTGCAATTTCAGTATAACGAAGTACTTCACGAACTTGCATTACGTTGATGCCGTACGTTTCTTCTTCTAGCTGGAACGTCACCCACTGAAGAACTTCGTCATTCGATGCATCTTTCTTCACTTCTACTTCAAAAGCTTGAGACATAGTTAATCCTCGTTAATGTCGTTCCCGACTTAAATCTAATTCAGTGATTTGACATCTAAACCGGCGTTTAGCATGTCAATGAGCGCCTGGACATGAATTAAGGCGCACATTTTTTCTTTTACCATGCCCGCTAGCCAAGGGCGCTTACCCGCCTGTTCACGCCAGCGAACCTTGTCGATATTGAGCGTTTCCGTCCCCATTAGTTGGTTACTGGCCAGCCCCCACATGCTCTCTCCAAGCATGACAACGTATTGGTAATTATCTTTGTAACTGTCATCGCGAAGCTTATCTGCCATCACCCATTTCGCGGTATCGACGACATCAAACTGTTGCTCACGATTTGTTTGTAGCCCCAAATACCAGGCGGGCTTTCCTATCAAATGGTTAAGCTCGCTGATGCGATGAATACCACCTAACTCATCAAGCGGTACGGCAAACGTGACATCATTCACATCAAAGTAAAGCACTTGAAAATCTTCACTTCGCTTCGTGCTTTCCCAGTCAGTTGGTATTTCGGAACCTGTTTGTGTCTCGAGCTCGGTATCAACGTTCGATTCTATATTGACATCATGCTCAATCACCGATTGAGGTTCAACCAGTTCTGGCTGAGTTTCCTCAAAAACTGGCGCATCAATCACCCAGTCTTGTATCTCTTCAACTGTTTGTAACTCGGGCGCCTCACTAACGGTTTGTACGTCTGGCTCAGCCGCTTTTATTTCTGCTGCAATATCAATCGTATTTTGTTCAAGAATACTATCAATATCTAACTCGGCTACAGGGTTGCTTGCTTCAAGCTGACTTAATAACCTTTGCACATCTTCCAGATTTGGGGCTTCCAATTCTGGCGGATACGCTTCTTGAAACTGGTAAGTTTCCGGCTCCGAGTATTGAAACTGCAATTCTGGCTCTGGCTCTGGCTCTGGCTCTGGCTCTGGCTCTGGCTCTGGCTCTGGCTCTGGCTCTGGCTCTGGCTCTGGCTCTGGCTCTGGCTCTGGCTCTGGCTCTGCAGATGATATTTCTTGAGCCAGCAAGTCAAGCTCTTCCTCAAGAGTCGTTGCTTCAGCCTCATCACCCAGTAGCGCATTAAAGTAGTCATCAAGCGCTTGTTCACTGGAAAGCACGTCGTTACTGCTCATCGAACGCTAACCTCTCCAGGTAAATCAGTAACTGTTTATACGCAAACACACCACGACTACCAGATGCAAAATGTGATGCTGGCAAATGCTTTAAACTAGCATCACGGAACTTGGTATCAATCGGCACCGCAGAGGTCCATACTTGATTTGGGTAATCTTTCTTCAGTTGCATCAATGTCTGCAAAGACGCTTTGGTGCGCTTGTCATACATCGTTGGAACGATAGTCACTTTGAAACCACCCGGACGAGACTTTTGCATAATGGTTAACGTGCGCATCATGCGTTCCAAGCCTTTCATCGCCAAAAACTCGGTTTGAACGGGAATCAAAATTCGGTCACTGGCGGCCAGTGCGTTCACCATCATCACACCAAGAATTGGCGGGCAGTCAATCAACACATAATCATAGTCTTGTGAGACCGCTTGTAGAGCTCGTTTTAAGATCAGCCCCATCCCACTGCGATTCCCCATGACACGATCAAGCGTCGCAAGGGACATATGCGCGGGAATGATATCCATCCCTTCCAGTTTTGTCTCTAGGATTAACGGCCTCACCGTTTCACGAGAGAATGTCTTCAACTGGAATAAATCAAACAGGCTCGAAGTTACTGCGTCAGGATCATAACCAAGATAGGTAGTCAGTGATGCGTGAGGGTCAGTATCGACCATCAGTACGCGATGACCTTTTTGACTCAGCAAACCCGCTAATGTCACTGTTGAGGTGGTTTTACCCACGCCACCTTTCTGGTTAGCTACACTCCAAACAATCATGATGAATCCTACGCTAGGCCAACTTCCACCAACATGCGTTCTGCAATGCGGTCAAGCGGTAAATCTTCTGAAGAAATGCCTGCTTTAGCAACAGCTTGGGGCATACCATAAACAACACAACTTTCTTCATCTTGAGCCCAAATAGTTGAGCCTGCAGACTTCAACATACGAGCACCTTCACGACCGTCTGCACCCATGCCAGTCAGCACTAAAGAGAGTACTTTGTCACCGTATACTTTGGCTGCAGAACCAAAAGTCACATCCACACATGGTTTGTAGTTCATGCGGTCGCCGCCATCAATGATACGAAGACGAGCAGCCCCCGCTCGACCATCCACCATCATTTGCTTACCACCTGGAGCAAGGTATGCCACACCAGGCTGTAAGACATCGCCGTCTTGGGCTTCTTTCACTTGAATCTTACACAAGGTATTCAAACGGCTGGCAAATGCAGCAGTAAAGGTTGCCGGCATATGTTGGATCAATACGATCGGATGCGGGTAGTTCATCGGTAAACGCGTCAGAATTTTTTGCAAAGCAACCGGACCACCAGTCGACGTGCCAATTGCGGTCAGTTGATACTTCTTACCAGAGGCTCGGAACTTTGCCGCAGCCGGTCGAGCAGGAGCTGGAGTCGCTGGCGAAGCCGTTCTTGAACCTAGTGGACGAGCTGCCGCACTGGTACTCGCAGCAGCGCGAGTGATTGGTCGACGCATAAAAGCGCGCTTCGAAGCAATCTGAATAACACGTTGCTGAAGCAGTGACACCGCTTCTTCGCGGTTACGTGCGATGTCTTCAAACTTTTTCGGTAAGAAATCCAATGCGCCCGCATCTAGCGCATCAAGCGTGGCTTTCGCCCCGTCATGAGTCAGGGACGAAAACATTAGGATTGGCGTTGGAGCAGCTGCCATGATTTCACGCACAGCGGTAATGCCATCCATCACTGGCATTTCAATATCCATCGTGATGACGTCCGGTTTAAGAGATTTGGCTTTCTCAACCGCCTCTCTGCCATTTACCGCAACGTCAATCACTTCTAGGCGCGATTCTGAGTTGATGATTTCGCTCACGCGACGTCGAAAAAAACTCGAATCATCAACGACTAGTACTTTAATCGCCATCTTATTCCTTTTAATAACGTCAGCTTTGCTTAAAGGCGTGAAGCCGCAGCATATCGCTTAAGTAAATCAGGCACATCTAGAATTAATGCAATATGGCCATCGCTAGTGATTGTTGCACCAGCCATGCCCGGAGTGCCTTGCAATAGATTATCGAGTGGCTTAATAACCACTTCTTCTTGACCAATAAGCGTATCCACAACAAAACCAACGCGCTGGTTACCGATCTGTACAATAACCACATGACCGTGACCAGTACGCTCTTCGACGTTTTGTGATTTGGATGCTAACCAGTTCTGTAAGTAAAATAGCGGGATAGATTTTTCACGCACAATGATCGTCAACTGACCATCTACCACGTTTGTGCGACTCAGATCCAAGTGGAAAATTTCGCTCACAGATGCCAGTGGCAGTGCAAACGGATGACCGCCAACACCAACCATCAGTGTTGGTAGGATCGCAAGCGTCAGTGGTACTTTGATGGTGATCTTAGTGCCTTTCCCTAGCTCAGAATCGATATCGATTGAACCATTTAAGGTGTTGATCGCCGTCTTAACCACATCCATGCCAACGCCACGGCCAGAGATGTCAGAAATTTTATCTTTACTTGAGAAACCTGGCGCAAAGATAAGGTTGAAGCACTCTTTGTCTGTTAAACGGGCCGCCGCATCTTCGTCCATCATGCCGCGCTTAACCGCGATACCACGCAGTTTGTTCGGGTCCATACCGCCGCCATCATCTACGATGGATAGCTCAATATGATCCCCTTCTTGCGATGCAGACAAAATCACTTTACCTGTGCGTGATTTACCTGCTTTCGCGCGGTCGTCTGGCATTTCAATACCGTGGTCAACCGAGTTACGAACCAAGTGAATCAATGGATCAGCCAATGCTTCTACAAGGTTTTTATCGAGATCGGTTTCTTCACCGCGCATTTCCAACACAATGTCTTTATTTAGGTTGCGCGCCAAGTCACGGACAACGCGTGGGAAACGGCCAAATACTTTCTTGATTGGCTGCATACGCGTTTTCATTACCGCGCCTTGCAGATCCGCCGTTACGACATCAAGGTTGGCGACCGCTTTGGACATTTCTTCATTGTCGCTGTTCAAACCAAGGCTTAATAGACGGTTTCGGACCAATACAAGCTCACCTACCATGTTCATGATGGTATCAAGCGTCGAGGTATCGACACGAACGGTTGCCTCGGCCTGAGGCTTTTTAACCGCTGGCGCTTTCGCCTCTTCTTTCACCGCGACAGGTTTAGATTCTGGTTTTGGTGCTGGAGCTGCTGGTGCTGGCTTAACCGCAGGCTCAGGTTTCGCAGGGCTTTCCTCTACGTTTGCTGATGCCGGCTTCGTTGCCATATCCAGTTCTTCTAGCGTAGGACCTTTGCCCGCACCATGTAGCTCATCGAGTAACTTTTCGAACTCTTCGTCCGTCATTAAATCACTATCTTGATTTGCTGACGATGCAACTGGCGCAGCTGGTTCTGCCGCTTTAGGAGGTTCTGCTGGTGCAGATGCTGCAGCCTCTGCCGCTGATGGACTTTTGCCAACGCCGTGAAGTTCGTCAAGTAGACGTTCAAATTCATCGTCAGTGATATCGCCACTTTCAACTGATGGCGCACTTGATTGAGGGGGCTCTGATGGCGCTGTTGGTGTCGCAGGTTCTGAAGCGCCTGGAGCTGAGCCTTTACCATGAAGTTCATCCAGCAGCTTTTCGAATTCGTCTTGGGTAATTTCATCGACAGAGCCGACACTTGACGCTGGCGCGGCAGGTTCTTCAATAACAGGCTCAGGAATGACAGGTTCAGGAGTAACCACTGGTTCTTCAACCACGGTTGCAGCGACTTCATCTTCTGATTCAGGTTTACATAGACGATGAAGTTCTTCAAGAAGGGCAGGATCCGCTGCTTCCAATGGTTCACGATCTTGAACGGCTTGGAACTGGGTATTGACCGTATCCAACGCTTTTAGCATCGTATCCATTAAGTTTTGCGTGACCGTGCGTTGGCCGTTTCGTAAAACGTCGAACACGTTCTCCGCACCATGACAAGTATCGACTAGCTCTGCCAAAGACAGGAAGCCAGCACCGCCTTTTACGGTGTGAAACCCGCGGAAAATTGCATTAAGTAAGTCTTTGTCTTCTGGGTTATTTTCCAATTCAACCAACTGCTCAGAAAGCAGTTCGAGAATTTCCCCAGCCTCAATGAGAAAGTCCTGAAGAATATCTTCGTCTAAATCGTAGCTCATACGTTACCTTTAAAATCCAAGACTGGACAACAAGTCATCGACTTCGTCCTGCGATGAAACCGCATCTTCTCTCAGTTCTGGATGAAGAATCGGGCCTTCGGCTTCGCTTGTTTGTGTATTCTTTTTATCTGCCGGTTCTGACAAAACTTGAATGTGTTCTTCAGGTTTATTTCCAGAGAATACGGTTAGGATTTCCACTAAGCGGCCTTCTACTTCATTTACCAACGTAATTACGCGGCGAATAATTTGGCCAGTTAGGTCTTGGAAGTCTTGCGCCATGAGAATTTCGGTCAATTGACCACGCAACTCAGTGCTGTCACCTTCGACTTGAACTAATAGCTCGTCGATTCGGTGACAAAGTGCTTTGAATTCGCTTAATTCGATGCGCCCGTGCATGAGTTCATTCCATTGAGGACGAACTTTCTGAAGGCAATCATGCAGGTTGTCAGCGATAGGAAGGCAGCAGTCGACTGCATCCATCGTTTTGTTGGCTGCTAGCTCTGTCTTCTCGATCACATAATTAAGACGATCCCTTGCGTTAGGGATTTCGTCTTTCGCAATTTCGGTCATGCGCTGATCGAGACTGAACTGCTTGAGTGATTCGTGAAGGTCTCGAGTTAAGGCTCCAATTTCTTGCAGCATTGGATTCTCGGCACCTTCGTAGATCGAGGCAACAAGCATATTGGCTTGGTCTTGTTCCCCGTTTTCTAGCATTTGAACGAGTGACTTCGCCTGCTCTAGTGAGATCATTCTGAATAGACCCTTTTACGTTTAGTTCTTCTTATCACTTTAAAAACGCTAAACGAGTCATTTAATAGGTATTTAATAATTGGTATGAATGACTCGAATAACAAAGAGAAAAAGAGAGAGTTATAAACGCTCGAAAATTTTATCTAATTTTTCTTTTAATGTTGCAGCAGTAAATGGCTTAACAATGTAGCCGTTTACGCCTGCTTGAGCAGCTTCAATGATCTGCTCACGCTTCGCTTCAGCCGTGATCATTAGAACTGGCAAATGCTTAAGTTCTGCATCCGCGCGGATGTGTTTAAGCAAATCGATGCCTTGCATACCTGGCATGTTCCAGTCAGTTACAACAAAATCGAAGTCACCTTTTTTCAGCATTGGTAATGCGGTTAAACCATCGTCCGCTTCTTGAGTGTTATTGAAACCCAAGTCACGAAGCAGGTTTTTAACAATACGGCGCATTGTTGAGAAATCATCAACAATAAGGATCTTCATGTTTTTATTCAAAATTGCCTCCACTGAATCGTAAAATCAGTGTTTTTAGTCATTTTGTGTCCACGCACTGAGCTTGGTGCGCAAACGTTGCATCGCTTGACTCAGTATTTGACTTACGCGAGATTCGCTTACGCCTAACACATCGCCAATTTCTTTCAAATTGAGTTCTTCATCATAATAAAGCGAAAGTACCAAAGCTTCACGCTCTGGAAGCTGTTTTATTGATTCAACCAGTGCTTTTCGAAATGATTCATCGGCAACCCCTTTGAACGGGTTACTGTCATCAGTTTCATCTGCAGGTGAAATCACATCATCAGAAACGCCTAAATCTTCAATACCGACTAATTTTGAGCAGTTGATATCGGTCAGAGCACTATGATATTGATCCAGTGTCATACCGAGATGCGTGGCTACTTCAGAATCAGTAGGATCTCGATTTAATTCGCCTTCCAGTTCCGCAATCGCTTGGTTAATCTCTCGATTATTTTTATGAACAGAACGCGGTACCCAATCGCCTTTGCGCATGTCATCTAACATTGCGCCACGAATACGGATACCTGCATAAGTTTCAAAGCTCGCACCTTTAGAACCATCATAATTCTGCTGAGCTTCGATAAGACCGATCATGCCGGCCTGAATTAAATCCTCTACCTGAACACTCGGCGGTAAACGGCCTAATAGGTGGTGAGCAATGCGCTTAACCAACACTGAGTAGCGCTCTATAAACGCTTGCTGGCTATTAAACTTGCCATGTTGGTCATAGGTTATCGCTTTATTCACCAAAAGGGTCCTCTGCGAATTCGGTACGATTTAGCAACCTTTCCACAAAAAATTCCAAGTGTCCACTTGGTGTTTTCGGTAGTGGCCACGTTAACGCTTTGTTTGCTAGTGAGCTGATAGCTAAAGCGGCAGGTGAGCGAGGGAACGCATCAACGACAATTTTTTGTCTTTTTACAGCCTGTCGTACTTTATCATCTAATGGAATACATGCTACGAGTTCAAGGCTGACATTCAAGAATCGCTCTGTGACTAGCGTCAACTTTGCAAACAATTCTCGCCCTTCACGGTAGCTTCTGACCATATTTGCTACAACTTTAAAGCGTTGGACCTGGTGTTCTTTACTTAACAGCTTAATTAACGCATATGCATCTGTGATTGAAGTTGGTTCATCACACACAACCACAACGACGTCTTGAGCTGCTCGCGAAAAACTGATTACCATGTCAGAAATGCCTGCGGCGGTATCTATCAGCAGGACGTCCATTTCGTCTTCAAGACTACCAAATGCTCGAATGAGTCCAGCATGTTGAGCGTGAGAAAGCTCAGTCATGCTCTGTGTGCCAGAAGTTGCAGGGATTATCTTTATACCATAAGGCCCTTCGACAATCGCATCTTTTAGCTCACATTCACCCGCTAAGACATGTCCTAGATTACGTTTTGCACGAATTCCGAGCATCACGTCCACATTGGCCAGACCTAAATCAGCGTCGAGAACCATCACCTTCTTGCCTTGGCGAGCCATACAAATCGCCAGACCCAGTGTTACGTTTGATTTCCCCACACCACCTTTGCCGCCAGTAACAGCAATCACTTTGGTCAACGATGGTTGTGTTAAGCGACGGAGGCCGCTTGCTTGATCGTGTATCATATTCTCAGTCATAGTAGTCCGCCGCCTTAGAGTCCTTCACTGTCACTGTTCCAAAAGTGAGGTTCGTTCTCTGTCGACTTCTCTAACAGTTCATTTGCTTTCGCAAGCATATATTTTGGTTGCGCTATCACAATGTCTTCTGGCACGCGCTGACCATTAGCGATGTAAGCCACTGGCATTGCGTTTTGAATCACTACACTGATGAATTCGCCTAGACTTAATGACTCATCAAGCTTCGTCATAATACAACCCGAAAGTGGTATGCGTCGGAAGTGATCCAGCGTTTCTTGTAGAACGCGACGTTGTGCGGTAGCTGGCAAAACAAGGTAGCTGTGAATCACTTCTCCGCTCTCTTGCATTAGAGTATCGAGCTGCTCAGAAAGCCTGACATCTCGTTGCCCCATCCCTGCCGTATCGACCAAAATCAGTCTTCTGTTTCTTAGCTGATATATAACATCGGCTAACTCGTTAGAATCTTTAGCAACTCTTACGGGACAACCCATGATTCTTCCGTAAATTGAGAGCTGCTCATGTGCACCTATGCGATATGTATCTGTTGTCACAAGGGCCACATTGTCGGCACCGTATTCCATGGCGGCACGTGCTGCGAGCTTCGCAACGGTGGTTGTTTTCCCCACCCCCGTCGGACCTAGCAGTGCAACCACACCACCACGTTTTAAAATGTCCTGTTTAGGAATATTGATTTGATCCGCCACCAGCGACAACAACGCTTTCCACGCTCGCGCTGGTTTTGTATCTTCCGGGATATAGCACGCCATTTGGTCTGCTAACTCCGGAGAAACGCCCATACGCTCTAAGCGCTTAATCAGCATTGCTCTGAGCGGCTCTCGACGTTCCACTTCCTGCCACATCAGGCCAGAGACTTGATGCTCTAGAAGACGACGAATTGACGTCATCTCTTCGCGCATACTCTCCAGCTCATCGGCAGACTCTTCTCGCTCATCACTTGGACGGCGGCGATCATAGCGTGTCGGATCCAACTTCGGCGTTGGACGCTCAAATCGATTATCTTGTGCGATTAACTTCGCCAAAGGTGAATCTGGTTGATATGGCGCTGGCTTTTCTTGGTTGTAGCCGTCGCGATGCTTATTCTGGCGTTGCAATAAAGCAGAGAGCGAATCTTCATTTTCCGCTACATGATCGTCAGCATCTGCTGCACCACCACTATATTGCTTAAGCATGTTAGCGAATCGCTGCGTCATCGAGCCTGTTTTTTCGTTGTTACTGTTATTACTGTTCAGGCTAATTTTATCTTCATCTAAATGACGATCTTGATAACGATCTGCAGAAGACGATGACATTTGACGATGTTCGTTATAGCGATTCGATTGAGAAGCACCGCGATTTTGTTGTGACGCTGCGCTTGCTTGAGACGGGTTAGATTCACTATCTATCGCCGCAACAATCGCCACCCCACCAGCCACTTTCTTGTTTGACATGATCACCGCTTCCGCGCCTAACTCCTCTTTCACTTGGAGCAGCGCCGTTCTCATGTCTTTGGCAAAAAATCGCTTTATTTTCAAACTATGAATCCATTAATGATGCGTGAGATCAGTTACCCACGGCTTGCACAATTCTGATCTGTTTTTCATCCGGGATTTCTTGGTAAGACAGTACCCGGAGATTAGGTATTGTGTTCTTCACAAATTTCGCCAACGTCGAGCGTAATACACCGGAAGTAAGCAGAACGGCAGGTTCGCCTTTCAATTCTTGTTCCTGTGTCGCTTGGCTTAGTGAAGACTGCAATCGTTCAGCGAGCCCCGGTTCAATCCCCGCAGATTCGCCTCCTGATGCTTGCATAGTTTGATGCAATATTTGTTCCAGTTCAGGTATCAAAGTAATCACTGGCAGCTCAGGCTCTATACCATTGATTTCTTGAACAATTAGACGTTTCAGACTAATTCGAACTGCTGCCGTCAATATGTCAGCTTCTTGACTCTTACTTGAGTACTCAGCCAAAGTTTGAACAATCGTGCGAATATCGCGGATTGGGATGGCCTCGTTTAACAAGTTTTGTAGGACTTTCACCACCACACCTAATGGTAATTGGTCAGGAACAAAGTTCTCAACCAACTTAGGCGCGCTGCGTCCTAACATTTCTAATAAATTCTCTACTTCTTCATGACCAATCAACTGCGATGCGTTATTAGTCAATAACTGGCTCAGGTGCGTCGCTAATACTGTCGATGAGTCAACAACCGTATAACCTAACGCCTGAGCATGCTCACGCTGATCTTCGCGAATCCATACAGCTTCCAGTCCAAATGCAGGGTCAATGGTTGGCTCGCCATCAATCATGCCATACACCTGACCTGGGTTAATCGCTAGCTCTTGATCCGGACGAATCTCAGCTTCGCCCACCGCAACCCCCATTAATGTGATTCGATAGCTGTTTGGCGTCAGTTCAAGGTTGTCACGTATGTGAACCGCAGGGATTAAGAACCCAAAATCTTGCGATAGCTTTTTACGCACACCTTTTACGCGCTCTAACAGTTCTCCGCCTTGGTCTCGGTCCACTAGCGGAATCAAGCGGTAACCCACTTCTAGGCCAATAATATCGACTGGCTGGACGTCGTCCCAAGAAAGCTCGCGTTGTGATGAAGGCTCTGCACCTTCGTCAGCTTTCGCTGGTAAAGCCGGTTCTTTCGCTTTCTGCTTTTGGCGTTTATCGATGAAATACGCCGCCGCGCCAGCCGCGACCGCCAGACTCAAAAACGCAAAGTGTGGCATGCCCGGTACGATGCCCATCACACCGAGAATAGCTGCGGTAATCATCAGTGCTTTTGGGTTGTCGAACATCTGGAAGACCAGCTGTTCACCCATGTCTTCATCGGTGTTTTGACGCGTCACCATCATCGCCGCTGCAATCGACAGCAATAGCGATGGAATCTGTGCAACTAGGCCGTCACCAATCGTCAGCAAAGTATAGATTTCAATTGCCTCACCGAAACCCAATCCATACTGCGCCATACCGATCGACAGACCGCCGATGATGTTGATAAACAGAATCAAAATACCGGCAATCGCGTCACCTTTTACGAACTTCGAGGCACCATCCATTGAACCGTAGAAATCCGCTTCTTTGGTCACTTCAAAACGACGAACTCTTGCTTGTTCTTGGTCTATCAATCCGGCATTTAAGTCCGCATCAATAGCCATCTGCTTACCTGGCAACGCATCAAGGGTGAAGCGAGCACTTACCTCAGAGATACGACCCGCACCTTTGGTCACCACCATAAAGTTGATGATCATTAAGATAAGGAAAACCACTAAGCCGACCGCGTAGTTACCACCAATAACGACATTACCAAACGCTTCAATTACGTTACCTGCCGCGTTGCCGCCTTCGTGACCATGCAGTAAGACAACACGTGTCGAGGCAACGTTCAGCGCCAAACGCAACAAGGTCGCGATCAGCAGTACCGTCGGAAAAGCGGCGAAGTCCAACGGACGACGTGTGTAAACGGTCACTAACAACACCACCATCGACAACGCGATGTTAAAGGTGAAGAACATATCCAGCAAAAAGGCTGGAATAGGCAGCACCACCATCGCTAAGGTGGCCAAAACCATCACCGGCGCGCCAATAGCTGGCATTTCACGCTGAGGGATTCGTGGCAATTTATCTGCAAATGGCAGGCTTAACTTCATACTACGAGAGATCTCAATCGATTGAAGCGTCACGTTAGCTCTTACTATTAATACGCGACCGCTTTGGCCTAAAAGTTTAGGTATGGTTGATAATTAAGGCGTTTTAAGCAAGCTATGTACCATAATTAACGCCAAAATAATGACTAAACACTCAAGTAGAGCTTAATATCTGATTAAATTAGCCTTTTTAGAATTAGGCTTCTTTTAGCATTAGTGCCGGTGTTCTGGCGGGATTGGCAAATCGTAATCCTGAATTTTGGGGCGCTGACCACCTCGCTTTCGGTATTGCTTCAACTGGAATACAAATGCCAAAACCTGAGCCACCGCAGTAAACAATCCATCGGGGATCTCTTGTTCTAGCTCGGTAGTATGGTACAGCGCACGAGCAAGTGGCGGAGCAGGTACAATTGTGATGTCATGCTCTCGGGCGACTTCTCGAATCTTCATTGCCATGTGATCGGTGCCTTTAGCGATCACTACCGGCGCACGGTCTGTCTTCTGTTTATAACGAAGCGCAACCGAAAAGTGCTCTGGGTTGGTAACAATAACATCAGCCTGAGGAACATCTGCCATCATACGACGTTGAGCCGCTTCTCTTTGCAGCATACGAATGCGTCCTTTGACCTCTGGCTTACCCTCGGTTTCTTTATATTCGTCTTTGACTTCTTGCTTGGTCATTTTTAACTGATCAGCGTGCTGCCAGATTTGAAATGGAATATCGATGGCAACCACGATCAACAGCGAACAGCTGATCAACAAGATAAAGTTCAGCAGAATATCTAAAGCATGGAAGATGTTTTGCGGATACACATCCATACTTAATTGAATCAGATCCGCCTGCGATGCTTGGATCAAATAGATCGCGACACCAGTAACCAAAACCACTTTAAGAATTGATTTGATCAACTCTACCCAGCTTTGCATTCCGACCATCCGCTTTAAACCGCTAAGCGGATTCATTTTTGACAGCTTTGGCATAGCCGCTTGAGCAGAAAAACTGATTCCTCCCACACCCGCAGCACCAATCATGGCGGCAGTAAACAATGTCGCTAACACCAAAAATAGTGGGAACAACAAATCGGTCATCGCCCCTAAAGCAATGTCAAATAGCTTTGCCGTATCGAAAATCTCTTCTCGTTGAAGATCAAATAAACGGCTCATGATGGAAAACAGTGAGCGTGCTAACGCCTCGCCAAACCACATCAGTGAAATGGCGCCAACGATCAGTACAGATGCTGATGCGAGTTCTTTAGACCGAGCAACCTGCCCCTTTTCTCTGGCTTGTTGTAACCGCCGGGGCGTGGCTTCTTCGGTGCGTTCCTGACCGTCTGATTCTGCCAATTCTTAACACTCCAAGCGAATGAGTCGACAAATCTGCGCCTCACCCACCGTCCAGAACATTTCATAATGACTGTAAAGGCCAGCCAGTATGTACCAACACAGTAATAGACCCACCATCAACGCAAACGCAAAACCAAGCGAAAAGATATTCAGCTGTGGTGCAGCACGGGTCATTACACCAAACGACAAGTTAATGGTAAGTAGTGCAATAATGCCAGATAGCGACATACTCAGTGCCGTTTGGAACATAATACCAAGCCAGCCTGCCATTTCACGGAAATCAACCGCGTTGAGCGAGCCGGAGCCAATCGGCAAGGTTTTAAAGCTGAACACTACCAGTTGCAGCATTTTCAAATGCCCATCGGTGGCAAGGAAAAACATTGTCGTCAAAAACATGAATAACTGACCAAGCAATGGCGTGTTCTGACCATTTGCGGGATCAACCATAGAAGCGAAACCCAAACTTGACTGCATACCCAATATTTGTCCCAACAAGACAAAGGTTTGAATCATAAATTGAGTGACCATACCCATCGCAATACCGATGATCATTTGCTCGGCAATGGTCATAAAACCCCGAAACGAGAGCAACTCAATGTCTTGGGGCACTGCAGGGATCGCTGGCATGACGGCAAAAGTAATGGCTAACCCGAGGTAAAGGCGGATTCGTGGTGAGACAAATCGAGCCCCAGTTACCGTCATCACCATCAGCATGGAAGAGATACGAACGTAGGGCCAGAAATAGTTTGCGATCCAATCTAAGACAACGCTAGTGGGGTACTCCATAGGCGCCTCTAATAAAGCACCTGAGGTAAGCGCTCAATCAAGCCATAGAAATATTCCATCAACATTTGCGTCATCCAGTGACCAAATAGCATTAGAGCCAAAAGCGTGACAATCAAACGCGGCAAGAAGCTCAATGTTTGTTCGTTGATGGAAGTCGCAGCTTGGAAAATCGCAACAATAAGGCCAATAAGCAAACTTGGGATGATAATGGCGCAGACCATGATAAGCACCATCCAAAGTGCTTCACGGAAAAGCTCGACAAACATTTCTGGTGTCATGTCTTATCCTCTATCTGCGCTTATCTAAAGGGCAAAACTGCCCGCGAGTGTCGAAAGTATCAAGTTCCAACCATCGACCAATACGAACAGCATCAACTTGAACGGCAACGAAACAATCATTGGTGACAACATCATCATACCCATTGCCATCAGTACCGACGCTACCACGAGGTCAATAATCAAAAACGGCAAGAAGAGCATAAAACCAATTTGGAATGCAGTTTTTAGCTCTGAGGTGATAAAAGCCGGAATCAACACCGCCATCGACACATCTTCTGGATTATCGACTTGCTCTCCTGACATGGTTACGAACGTCTCCAAATCTTTGATTCGGGTTTGTTTAAGCATGAAAGCTTTCATTGGTGCTTGTGCAGCATCAAACGCTTCTCTCGCAGTGACTTGCTCATTCAAATAAGGCTGAACGGCTTTATCGTTGATTTCGTTCAGGACGGGAGACATAACAAAGAAGGTCAAAAACAGAGCTATACCAATGATGACCTGATTAGACGGCGTTTGTTGCAAACCCATTGCCTGACGCAATATCGACATCACCACAACAATTCGAGTAAACGACGTCATTAGAATCACCATAGCAGGCAAGAAGCCAAGCATGGTCATTAACGCTAGGATTTGTAGCGTAACCGAGTAATCTTCACTGCCATCTGGGTTTGTGGTCATGGTAAACGCAGGGATGCCACCACCACTAGAAACGGACATAGCACGACTGGCGCCAGTATCACTTTGCATCGCCTGAACAGTGACGCTACTTCCATCGGCCAAGTTTTCAGGCAGAGCAGACTCCTCTGCCTCAGCAAACGAAAATGAAGAAAACAGCACGCCGACGAAAAGCAACAACGTGCTCAGGAGCAAACGAATCGGGTTACCCTTTGTCATGTTTTTTGATCAGTTGGCTAAATTGAGTCGCAAAAGCATTGGTCGCCAACTCTTCCTCTTTCAGTGGCTTATCTAACTTGGCTAACGTTTGGATTGATTGGCTGGTAATTCCAACCAAAAACTGCTCTTCACCCACTTGAACTACGGCGATTCTTTCTTTGGTGCCCACTGGCAACTGACTCACAATACGCAAGCCTTTTTGTTGTCCCATAACCGGCACTTGCATACGTTTAAGTAGCCAAGCCAACAAAAGAATCACGCCGATCACAAGCACAAGCGAGCCAAGTGTCGTCGCAAGATCCAGATTATTTGGTGCGGCAGCAAATGCATAAGGAGCACTCAGCATTAAGCTCAGTGCTCCAGTGATTTGCGTCAATCGCGTTTTGATTGAGCGGCTCATCTTAACGTAGCTTCTTAATTCGTTCAGTTTGGCTGATCACATCCGTCAAACGGATACCAAACTTATCGTTCACGACCACGACTTCGCCATGCGCAATCAGTGTACCGTTGACTAATACGTCCAATGACTCGCCCGCTAGACGATCCAACTCAACAACCGATCCTTGGTTCAATTGCAACAAGTTCCGAATGCTGATTTGTGACCGACCGACTTCCATCGAAATCGTCACCGGAATATCCATGATGGTGTCGAGTTTACGGCGCTCATCTTCGGTAATTGGGCTTGAAGTGTCTTTTAGCTCTTCCAGTGGCGCGGCCAATACTTCATCTACGTCAACAGAAGGTGCAGACGGGTCTTCGCCAAGAGCGGCTGCCCATTCATCTGCTAGCTTTTGATCGTCACTTGGTTCCATTTTTCTATCCTGTGTTAAGCCTTATTTAATGCCAAAGCATGTCTGTTCAATAAGGTATCTTAATCGTCTATATCGTCTTCATTCTCAAGCTCAGACATGATGTCTTTGCCCAAGAAAGCTAAATCTGTTTTGACTACATGTGGGCGCTCAATTTCCTCAGAAATTTGCACCGCTAATTTGTCTTCCGAACGGCCCATTTTTACGCGATAGGTCGGCAGGTCTTCCACAAACATTGTCGCATGTTCTGGCATTTCAATCGGAATGATGTCACCCGGTTGCAATTCCATGAGGTCACGCAAAGAGATGTCTTTTTCAAGCAAGTTAACGCGAAAGTTAACCGGACAATCCATAATCTCTTCACGTAATGCTGAGCTCCAACGGACGTCTGTCTCCATCTTGTCGGACTGAACACCTGCATCCAACAGTTCACGGATCGGCTCAACCATGGAGTAAGGCATAACGACATGAAAATCGCCGCCGCCACCATCGACCTCAATGTGGAAAGAACTCACGACAATCACTTCTGTCGGGCTGACAATGTTAGCCATACTTGGGTTTACTTCAGAGTCGAGATATTCGAACTCCACCCCCATCACTGGCGACCACGCTTCTTTGTAGTCTTCAAATACAATCTTCAGCAGCAGCTGAATGATGCGGCGTTCCGTTGGGGTAAATTCGCGCCCTTCGATTTTGGCATGGAATCGACCATCCCCACCAAAGAAGTTTTCTACCAGAATAAAGACTAAGCGAGCCTCCATGGTGATCAACGCTGTACCTTTTAACGGGCGAAAACGCACCATGTTCAAACTGGTTGGCACGTACAATGTGTTTTGGTATTCGCCAAACTTCATCATCTGCACGCCATTGATCGACACTTCTGCCGTTTTACGCAGCATATTAAACAGACTAATACGCATGTGTCGTGCAAAGCGCTCGTTGATAAGTTCGAGCGTCGGCATTCGACCACGTACAATCCTGTCTTGCGACGAGAAATCAAAATTGACGGCACCTTCGTTGTCGTTTTCTATCGTTTCATCGACGTCATCAACATCGTCAACCCCGTGCAATAGCGCATCAATTTCGTCTTGGCTTAATAGATCGGTCACGTTTTACCTATTGAATAACAAAATCTGTAAACAGTACTTTTTCAATCACTGGCTTACCGACCGCAGCGTTTAGCGCTGCTTTGATATCTTCGGAAGCTCGATCGCGCAATTCCACTCGTCCCGTTGGAGAACGCAACTGCTCAACCGTCGCCGAAGCAAACGTTGATAACAAAGAGCTCTCAATCAGTGGCGAATGGTACCGCGCCAACTCTTCATTCTCTGCGCCGCGAACCATTAACTGAGCTTTAATTTGTACCAGTCTGTCGCGACGGTCCCCAGTAACGTTAAATACAAATGCCTGAGGAAGATTCACGTAGGCAATCGGCGAGGCATCAGATGCCTTCGCTTGAACCTGTTGAGACGCTTCAGCCTGAGCTGGTTCATCAGAGCCCATGAGAAAGAACGCTGCTGCACCACCGCCAAGTAGCAATACCACAACAGCGATTATGATGATAAGTAACTTACCTTTTCCTTTCGGCGCATCGGCCCCTTGTAACTGTTCTTCTGCCATTGTTGTCTCTTATTATTCTTTTAGGTTACCGAGATGCTTAAGGAAGTCGTTTGGTAACCTTGTATTATTGCCTTTAAACGGCCTGCTATGCGTAAAAGCTAATTCCATCACGCTTTGAAGCGACATTCAAATCCAGATTGACGTCAGCATCAAAGCTCTCTTCTGATTGTCCAGAAAAACCGCTGCCTTGAGCGCTTTGACCATGTTGCTCAGCAGTATACCTACCTTGCTGCTGTCCGCTGTTTTGTTGCTGAACAGAAGAGCCAGCCAGTTGCATACCCTGCTGCGCCAACATCTCTCTCAAGCGAGGAAGCGTCTGTTCAATGATGTCACGCGCTTGCGGGTTGTTCACCGTAAAATGCACATTAGCCACATCGTTGTTCATCGTCATACGAATTTGCATACGACCTAATTCTGGTGGATCAAGACGAATATCGAGGTTTTTTAGGTTTTTCGACATCATCATTTGCACTTTTTCCGCCACTTGCTCATTGGCCAACTCTTTTGTCAGTTGCAACGGAAGCTGAGCTTGCTGCGCAGCATCAATACGCGCTTGTTGCTGCACGTTTGTTCCTTGTTGACCCGCCATCGCCTGAAGCTGCCCTGCTAAACCATGTTGAAGTTCTGGTTTATCTTGCTTATCCGCTGTCGCTTTAAGTGCACCAGCAGTCAATGCGGCATTCACAACTTTCTGGTTAACCTCTCCGTCCTTTACGCCTTGAAGCGCCGTCGGTAAATGAGCTGCGACGAACGCATCTGGCATCGGAGACAATGCGACTTTAACTGCACTCTGAACAGCTTGCGGCTGAGCTGATTGAGTCGCCAAATTAAGGGCTTGCTGAGACATCCCCATAGGCGCAGCCTGGCGAGCCAAATGATGTTGTACTTGCTGCTCTGCAAGAACCTGTTTAACGTCAGTAGGAAGCGCAACAAACTGGGCAAGATCTTGCTCAGGAATATCGGCAATGACCGTCCCTTTTTTCAACCCTTCTATGATCTCTGTTTCTTGCTGAGTCAGTGGTTTTCCCTGCGCCAGTTTGGTATCTATGAGTTCGAGTTCATCCAAGGAAACATGCTGAAGCGCATCAATTTTAGAGCCATCCAACCCCACCTCCAGTGGCGATAGTTCATTGGCAACCTCATCACTGACCATGCTCATCTCGGTTGGGTGACTGACTTGTTTAGCCAGACCTTGCCAAGTAGCAAACTCAGACGAGAGCTTATCGACATCGATAGGTTGACCATGCTTATCTAAAATTGGCTCTAAGCCTTGTTCCGCCATTGCCTGCACTTGTTCAAGCGATTGAGCTGATGGCATGTCATTCAAAGCAAGTTCATCAATGTCTGTTGTTTGCTCGTTAAACGAGTGCTCTAAACCCGCTCGTTGAGGCAAAACTTTGCCACTATCGATGGATGCATTATTCGCTTTCAAGGTTTGATTCGCTTGTTCAATACGACCAAGCAGCTGTTGTCCTTCACCCATCGCGCTTTTTGCGCCATTAGCAGCTGAAGGGGCGCTCGAGAGTGAACCTACTTTCTCAGTGACATCAGCATCATTTTGCGAGTGCGCGCCTTGTTTGGCTTCCAGTAGGCTTACTTCATCACTTTGAATGATGTTCGCATGCTCTGTCAGCATGTCGCCAGAGCGGTTTTGCTCTTGATGGCTTTCTTGCGCCAGAAACTCTTCGGCGTCGTTACTACTCGCTTGAGCCACGTCTGTGACCGCTTCTTGGCTATCAGCTTTGCCAGACGAAAGCGTGTTAATCTCGGCACTGTTTTGTTCTTCACCGTTTAGTGATTTCGTTGCTACTTTTTCTGACTTTTGTGAACCTGAAAACGCATCCGTCAAGGTTTCTAAAAATCCCTTGTTCTCCGCGTTTTCTGTAGGTGCTTGTGCGGCAGAGTCAGACACTGACGTCTTGCTCGTCGCAGAAACATTGGACAAATTCACATTCATATAGAAATTCTCATTATCAGCAGCTTCGAGCGCTAGGCCGCTGCTAAATTGCACACGGTGGCAAATTTAGGTTATTGGGATGATCATCTACAAAGATATCTGCAAAAATTACGCCAATAACAAGCTCATTGCTGCAGTGACAAAACGAGTGTCATAAGTGGAAGCAACATCAACTTTTAAACATTAAAAAGGCTTCGCTCGACGGCTGTAAAGCAACGTTGAAAACTCGTCCATTTGCTTTTGTTCCCGTTTGGCTTCCGCAAGCTGTTTCTCTTTCTCACGCTTTTCGATCATCCACTCATAGGATTTGCGTTCTTTGCGTACTGTTAACCAGTATTCTTGACAGTTTTCTACCTGTTCTTTGAAATGACTTTCTGCTTGTTTCTGCTTAGATAACGTTTCGTCTAGCTGAGTGAGAAAGCGATTTAAATGCCCATATTCGCTTGCCGTTAAGCCCGCCTGCCCACGGTCGATAAGCTGTTGGCAATAATCAAGGCGATACTTTTCGATTTGCTCAACCTGACGGTAATAATCTTCAAGTTCAGAGCGCGCTTTGTTCAGCGCAAGTACGGCTTGATCTTCACGCTCTTTAGTCTGCTCAAGTAGGAACTCCATCGCATTGTTCATGCGCTATCACCCGCCTAAAATGTTTCTAAGCATGTTGACGCACATATCGTATGGCACCGATTCTTTCATGCTCTGCTGTAAGTATTCGTCTAACTTTGGCTTCAATGTAAACGCGCCATCGATAGCAGGATCGGTGCCCGGCTTGTACGCCCCAATCGAGACCAAATCTTGGTTCTTGCGGCAAATCGACAAGACCTGACGTACCGCTTTCGACATCAGAACATGTTCTTCAGTGGTGATTTGCGGCATAACACGGCTAACCGACTTTTCGACGTCAATCGCAGGATAATGACCTGCATCCGCCATTTCACGGGACAGCACAATGTGACCATCAAGAATTGCCCGCGATGCATCCGCAATCGGGTCTTGTAAATCATCGCCCTCGGTCAACACGGTAAAGAACGCCGTAATTGAGCCTTGTTCGGCGCTTCCGTTACCCGCACGCTCAACCAAAGCAGGTAGCTTGGCGAACACAGAAGGCGGATAGCCTTTTGTCGCTGGCGGCTCACCAACAGAAAGGGCGATTTCACGCTGTGCTTGCGCAAAACGCGTCAAGGAATCCATCAATAACAGAACGTCCAAACCTTGATCGCGAAAGTACTCGGCAATGGTTAAGGCGGTTTGACAGCCTTTCAAACGCATCAATGGTGAAGCATCGGCAGGCGCAGCCACCACGACAGAGCGACGTCGTCCATCCTCACCTAAAATCTCTTCGATAAACTCTTTAACTTCGCGTCCACGCTCACCTATCAGACCGACCACAACAACTTGTGCGGTTGTACCTCGCGTCATCATGCCAAGCGTGACCGATTTACCCACACCAGAGCCAGCAAACAGACCGATACGCTGACCTTTACCTACCGTCAATAATCCGTTAATCGCTTTCAAGCCCACATCAAGTGGCTCTGAAATTGGCTTTCGAGCCAGCGGGTTGATTGGCTCAGCATTAAAAGAGGCGCGATGATCGGTATACAACGGGCCAAGTCCATCAAGCGGATTACCAACCCCGTCAATCACGCGGCCAAGCAACTCCATGCCAACAGGCAAGCCAGCGTCACTGGTTAATGGCGTCACTCTAGCGCCAGGCAAAATGCCCGTAATTTGCTCGCTTGGCATCAAAAATAGGTTATCACCTGAAAAACCGACGACCTCGGCTTCCATCTGACCGGACATGGTTTCCACTAAGCATAAACTGCCAATTGGCGCGCGACAGCCTGTCGCTTCCAACGTTAACCCAACCACTCGAACCAGTTTGCCAGAGGCAACTGGGCGCGTCGTTAAGCCTTCAACTTTGTAGTTTCTTAAACGGTCAGCCAATGCTTGCATGGATTATTCACCCTCTTGATGACGGTTTGCACCACAAAAACTGTGCAACACGCTTTTGACGCGCTCTTCCATACGGTAGTTAATGCTTGACTCACCCGCTTCAATTTGGACGTCGCCTCGATTGAGTGATGGCTCAGCAACCAACGTCCAGTTGCGGCAATCAAGGTCTTCTTCGCCGTAGGCTGAACGAATAATCGCAACGTCTTCTGTATTCAGGTGCAAGGTAATAGGGTGACCTGATATTGGCAGCGCTTCAACCGACTGCTTAACCGTGTCTAAAATAATTTGAGGGTTGGTTTGTACTTCGACATGCACGACTTCTTTAACTAAACAAAGCACCATGTCCACCAGCTGCTTTTCAACCTGAGCATTCATTAGCTCTAACGGCTGAGCAAACTGGTTCGCTAAGTTCATAAAGGTTTCAACTTGCTGCTGAATATATTCTTGACCTGCGGTCACGCCTTCGGCTTTTCCAAGCTCCAGCCCTTCAGCATGGCCCGCTTGCAGGCCTTCTTCTTTGCCTTTGTCGTAACCTTGCTTAAAGCCGGCTTCTTGACCTTGATACAAACCTTCCTGATAAGCGCCTTGCTTGATCAGCTCTATCTGCTCTTCGGTTAGCTCAAGTGCTTGCTCTTCTTCTGGTTCTTCAAGATTCGGTACCCAACCAGGATCATAGTTAAATGCGGTTTGTTTTGCTTGCTTGGCTTTGGGCTCGCCGTAATCAGGCAACCCCCAACGTTGTGGTTCGATCATCGAATCATCTTCATCAGGACGGATAAATCCACGTTTTCTTTCGCCAGCCATGGGTTACCTATTATGTATTCGATTAAGAAGTGAGGGCGCTCCGCAATAGGATAATCGCGGAGCAATAGAGATTATAAGAATTCGTCCGCACCGCCAGACAACATGAGTTCGCCTGCATCGGCCATGCGACGAGCGATCGCTAGGATTTCTTTCTGTGCCGCTTCGACATCCGCCACGCGAACTGGCGGCATCGCTTCGATGTCATCACGCATCATCTCAGCCGCTCGTTTCGACATGTTCTTAAATACTTTTTCACGCAGAGAATCGTCGGCACCTTTAAGTGCTTTTTGCAACACGTCTTGTGGTACATCACGCAGCAATTTCTGAATACCTTGATCGTCCACTTCGACTAAGTTTTCGAAGACAAACATCAAGTCTTGAATTTGCGTCGCCATGTCTTCGTCTTGATCGCGAATCTGCTCCATCAACAAACCTTCGACGTTGTTGTCTAGATAGTTCATGATCTCCGCTGCCGCTTTCAGGCCGCCAATCTTGGCTGCTTGAGCGCCAGCTTGACCCGCGAACTGTTTCTCCATGATTTCGTTCAGCTCTGCCAGTGCCGATGGCTGAACTTCTTCAAGGTTGGCAATACGCATCATCAGGTCCAAACGCACGCGCTCAGGGAACTGAGACAAAATCTCCGCGGATTGGTCTGCTTCTAAATAAGACAAGACGATGGTTTGGATCTGCGGGTGTTCGTTGACAATGATGCTCGCCACTTGTCGTGGGTCCATCCATTTCAGCGAATCCAAGCCTTTTGAACCCGTACCAAGTAGGATCTGGTCAACCAAGTTGTTGGCTTTGTCTTCACCAAGAGCCGCCACCAGCGCATTACGCATGAAGTCTTCGCTGCCCATGCCGATGTTGGTGTATTTCTGGATGTCCTCCAAAAACGCACGGTGAACGGCTGACACCTTGTCTTGGCTGAGATCTTTCGCCTTAGCCATCGCACTACCCACACGCTGGACCTGTTTTGGCTCTAGGTGACGAATAATGCCAGCGGCATCTTGTTCATTGAGACTCAGTAGCAAAATTGCTGCTTTTTCTTCGCCAGTAATGGTTGAGACATCCAGCTCAACTGGCATTCCCGCGGCGTTGTCACCTTGAGGTACGATATCGTTAGCCATTGTCATTCATCCAGTTTTTCACTACTTGAGCAGCAAGTTCAGGTTCATTCGCAACCAGAGCGCGCACCGCTTTCAATACATCTTCATCTTTATGAAGGTTTGGCAAATCAATACTTGAACCAAACTCAAACAGTTCGCTGCTTTCAATGTCGCTGCCAATCAGGCTAGTTTCACCATCCGCACCAATCGGCAAGCCGTCTGGTCCGTACATTTCATCTTCGTCATCACTGGTAGGGTTAAGCAATTTCTTCATTGCTGGGCGAACCAATACCAATACGACAACGATGATCACCAATGCACTTGCGAACCAACGAACCCAGTCACTGAAGTTAGGGTGCTCCCAAATTGGTGGTTCTTCCAGCTGTTCAGCCTCAGGCTCTGCAAACTTCACACTCAGTACATTCAACAAGTCACCACGGCCTTGGTCAAAACCGACCGTACCAATTAAGACTTGGCGAATAGCATTAATTTCCGATTCGGACATAGGGGTATAGGTCACTTCTCCCGTATCTGGGTTGACCTGACGACGGTCCTTAATCGCAACAGAAACTGTCTGACGAGCAACCGTCCCCGTCTGCTTACGCTCATGGCTGATGGTGGTATCAAGCTCAAAGTTACGCGTGGATTCTTTACGCACCGAACCCTGTCCCATGACAGAACCGTCTTTCATCTGAGCCACATCTTGCGGAATAGAGGCATCCGCTGGAGGCTGATTACTTAACGCCCCCGGAATACCCGCTACCATATTGCCGTTATTGTAATCTTCTAATGCGTACTCACTGCGGGTTGCAGGGGTATTGGGATCAAAGCGTTTGCGAGTTTGTTCAACCGCGCTGAAATCCATTTGGATATCGACCTGCGCCGTGTAGTTGCCATAACCTAAAATAGGTAATAGCACTGAATCAATTTTTTCACGCAGCGCTTGTTCCTGGCTACGCTCTAATTCTTGCTCTTTGCGTCGCGCAGCAGAAGCAGGGTCTTGAGAGCCTGAACTGAGCAAACGACCATGCTGATCTGTGACGGTAATGCGGGAAGTTTTCATTCCCGGAACGGCACTCGCCACCATGTCTACGATAGAATCAACTTCTTGCTGTTTGAGGTTCGTACCAGTCGACAGTGTCAAAAATACGGACGCTGATGCTTCTTGGTTATGACGCACAAAAACACTGTGCTTTGGTAGCGCCAATAAGACTCGCGCTTTACGAACTTGCTTCATTTCCTCAATCGCTTGAGCCAACTGACGTTCTCGACTGAGTTTAAGGCGCTCTTGCTCTAAACGTTGTGATACGCCAAAGCCCATATCTTGCAGCAAAATATCATCGCCCGCCTCTGTGGCTTGGTTTACGCCCGAGCGAACCATGCCAAGTTTGATCGAGTTGTATTCGCTCGATTCAACAGAAATGGTATTACCATCAAGCTTGTAATTGATTTTTTGCTGGTCCAGATAATCCAAAACGGGGATCAACTCTTCGGTCTCATACGCTCCAAGCGGGCGCATCTCCGGCTCTTTGACCCAAAAGAACAGCATCACGATCAATGCAACACAGATGGAGATTGACAGCACAAGTACAACTTGACGAAGTAAATCAAGGTCACCCACTGCCATATCAAATTTTGACGCACTGCGCTCCTCTAGATCTGGATTTTGACTCTCCACATCTACGTCGGAACTTGCTACCAGTGCACCATCTGAGCCGCCTTCAGTGACGGTTAAATCTGTAGACTTGTCTGTCACACTTATTACCTAAATTACACTGGCATGTTCATGAGGTCTTTATACGCCTCAACGAGTTTATTGCGAATTTGAACCGTCGCATCAAAAGCGACACTAGACTTGTTACGAGCAATCATAACGTCAGAAAGGGAAACATCGGCATCACCACGATCAAAACGGGTTTGTAAATCACCGGATGCTTTTTGAAGTGTGTTCACGTTATTGATGGCTTTAGTTAGGAGATCATTAAAATCTGCTCCAACTTTCGCCCCACTTGCAGTAGGAGCAGTATTGGTTGCTTCTACCATCATGGCGCGCATTTCTGCCTGAATACCATCAACTTTCATTAGCACCTCTAAGCCAAAAGATTGACTATTAACAAAACTGATTATTAACACAGCAATTAACGTGCCATAAGACATTAGTTAGCGGTTTGCTTACACTTTTTGTCTTATGGCGATTGCACATGTTAATTTGGGATATCTATACCAGCATCACGCATTTTGGCAAGTTTGTAGCGCAAGGTTCGTGGGCTTATGCCCAGTTTCTCCGCCATTTCTTTGCGTCGGCCGTTACACTCCACCAAGGTTTCCAAAATAATGGCGTATTCTTGGTCACGCAGCTCGCTGCCCAAGCCCTCCCCGCCAGAGACCGGACGGTTCACACTCTCAGGTTGAGCGACTGGCTTAACATTAGGTACCACCATCTCTGCATTTTGCACCACATGCTGCAAGCTGTTGGCATCTTGCCAATCCACCCCTTCTAGCAAGATATGCTCAGCGTCGATATCGCCATTCTCACTTAAAATAAGAGCTCGTTGCACCACGTTATCCAGCTCACGAACGTTACCTGGCCAAGGGTATTGCAGCAGCTTTTCTACCGCAACGGCTGAAAATTGAGGCACTGGCATCCCCATCTTGCTGCAATGACGCTCAGCAAGATGCTTGGCGAGTGGCGCAATATCGCCTTTGCGTTCGTTCAGTGCTGGCCACGCAATTGGGAACACATTCAGGCGGTAGTATAAATCTTCACGGAAGTTGCCTTCTGAGACATACTGCTTGAGATCACGGTTACTGGTCGCGAGCACGCGTACATCCAGCTTGATACTCTTACGACTGCCAAGGCGCTCCACTTCACGCTCTTGCAAAACACGTAATAGTTTCGCTTGCAGGTTTAAGTCCATTTCGCTGATTTCATCTAGCAAAATGGTGCCGCCTTGCGCTTGTTCAAACTTACCCGGACACGCTTGAACCGCACCAGTGAACGCGCCTTTCTCGTAACCAAATAGTGTCGCTTCCAGCATGTTGTCTGGAATCGCCGCACAGTTGATCGCAACGAATGGACCATCTTTACGGTTTGATGCGTTGTGAATATAACGCGACATCACTTCTTTACCTGAGCCACTCGGACCTAGCACCATAACATTCGCATCTGTACGTGCCACTTTATCGGCCAATGCAAGTAGGCGCAGACTTTTTTCATCTGCAACGACCGCGTCACCATTGTCATCGCTTTTGATCGGTGCATATCGACTGACCATGTTCAGCAATACTTCTGGTGCAAATGGTTTCGCCATGTAGTCAATCGCGCCGTCTTTCATTGCCGACACGGCATCTTCAATGTTGGCGTACGCCGTCATTAACAGTACTGGTAAGTTAGGCCAATTCTGCTTGATGTTTTTGAGCAGAGCCAATCCGCCCATACCTGCCATTTGCACGTCAGAAACGACGATATCGACAGTATTCGATTTGAGTTTTAGTAGTGCGTCTTCCGCACAGTCAGCTTCTAACCACTCATACCCTGCCAGAGCCAGAGTATCCACTAGGGCTTCACGAAGACCTTCATCGTCTTCTACGATCAGCACTTTGCTTTGCGCCATTCTGATTCTCCAGTAATTGTTATTACCAGAAGCTGCTTACTGCGCTTCTGGTTGCACTCGCTCTAGCGGAATGCACATGGTAAAGCAGGCTCCATCACCCTGCTCTGAAATAAGTTCCAATCGACCGTCATGGGCACGGCAAACCATCTGAACAACAGCCAGCCCTAACCCGGTTCCTTGAGAACGCGTGGTAAAAAATGGCTCCATAATTTTGGCTTGTAGTTCTTCAGGTACACCCGGTCCGCTGTCTTGCACTGAAATGCGCAACTCGCCATTTACCGGGCGGAAAAAAATATCGACTTGCGACTCTTTACCAGACATCTGAATCGCATTCATGACAAGGTTACTCAACGCGGATGCAATCGCATTCGCATTGCCTAGCAACTCAGTTTGTTCTTCTTCCACTTCTAGGCAGTAATCAATACCATTATTTTTTAGCGCGGTTTCGACCATCGGCTGATATTCCGCCACCAACTGAGCAATCGTAAATGGCTTAATGACTTTATTATCACCACCTTTAGCAAAAAGCAGCATATCATTAACCTGCTTTTCCAAATCGTGCAGTCGATCCATTAATTTGGTTTGAAAGCGATCCCTTGTCGCTGGTGGAAGGTTTGGCGCTCCCAAATTGGATGCATATAGCATGGCGCTCGATAGCGGCGTTCTTACCTGATGAGCAAGCGACGCTACCATACGCCCTAACGACGACAAGCGTTGTAAATCACTCACACGAGCTTGAAGTAAGCGAGTTTCGGTTAAATCGGTAATCAGGATCAATTGACCTGTCGTAGAAGCCGAAATGGCTAATCGAACTTTACGACCATTCCGCAGGGAAACTTCGTGACCATCATCCTCACGAGGATCAAACACCGCCTGAATAATGTTGAACCATTTTTCATTAACCAGTGGAATCTCAAGAATTCGGTGCGCCTCTGGGTTTGCTTCACGCACTATGCCGTACGTGTCGAGCAGAATCACTCCGGCAGGCATCACATCAAGCACCTGCTTATAGCGCTCAACCTGATTTTCTACGGAATCTAAATGGGATTGGTTGGTGTTGTTATCCATTACTGCCTGTCGAAATATCGCCGCTAAAACTAAAATAGCTTGGTAAGCAATTAGCGTACCAAGCTATTTTTTATATTTATCATGACGTTAAGTCATCGACAATAAGTTGACACCCTCAGATAACGGTTTTTGGTGTCAGAAAAACGATGCTAAATAGCCCAAATGATTTAGATATCGTCTTAAATCTCAACGTTGCCTAGCGTTGTAAGTTGTACTTACGCATTTTTTCCACCAACGTTGTGCGTCGCATACCCAGCATATCAGCGGCTCGTGCCACGACTCCACCTTGTGCTTCTAACGCTTGGCTGATCATATTAACTTCTAAATCAGCCAACAGCTCTTTCAGATTTACACCTTCAGGCGGCAGCGCTTGCGGAGCGTTCATGCTGTGGTCAAGATCGTCTTGATCATCAAAGCTAAAGTCTTCTGAGAAGATGTCTTGGAACACATCACGCTCTTGTTCTTCAACCGAAATAAACGGATTACTTTCTGGTTGGAACTCCGGGATATCACTGTAGCGATATTTGGTTGGTAAGTGGTTTACATCGACCAAGCTATTTGGGTACAGAATGATCATTCGCTCAACAAGGTTGGCTAACTCACGCACGTTACCCGGCCAGTTGTGCTCCATCAATGAATTGATCGCACGAGGGGTAAAACAGATAGGCTGGCCACCCTCCGCTTCCAGGCGCGTCATCAACTCTTGCAGCAGCAATGGAATATCTTGTTTGCGCTCTTTCAGCGCAGGCATCTCGATTGGAAACACGTTCAAACGATAGAACAAGTCTTCTCGGAACGTGCCTTCTTCAATCATACTTTCTAGATTACGGTGTGTTGCCGCGACAACTCGAACATTGACCTTGATGGTGCTATTGCCACCCACGCGTTCGAAGCAGCGCTCTTGCAATACGCGAAGTAGCTTTACTTGCATCGACATCGGCATATCGCCAATCTCATCAAGAAAGATCGTGCCACCGTCTGCGAGCTCAAATCGACCTTTACGTGCCGTTAACGCACCAGTAAACGCGCCTTTTTCGTGGCCAAACAATTCACTTTCTAGAAGCTCCGGTGGAATGGCACCACAGTTAATGGGCACAAAGGCACCACTGCTGTACGACGAATGATAGTGAATGTTACGCGCAACGACTTCTTTACCGGTACCAGATTCACCCAAGATCAACACGTTTGCCTCAGTGTCTGAGACTTGCTCGATCAGGTGACGAACTTCTTGAATACCTCTGCTTTGACCAACTAAGCTGCGAAAAAGCGTGTTTTTTCGTGCACTGGCAACGACATTGACCCCTTTTCGACCCAGAAAGTCTTTGCAGTGGCGTAACGCCTCACTAAGCTGTGGGTAATTAAGAGGTAGTTCTAGCTCACCTACAAAATTTGGAAGATCATCCACGGGCAACGGAAATCGGCCCATGACTAAAAGTGGGATGTGGTAGGCGCTGTTTAAATGAGAGATAACCGTATTCGCCGCTTGACCTGCTGGAATGTTACCAACAATACAGCACGACCATACGCTAGACCAATCAACATCGCTGAGCTGATCAGAACTGACCGCTTCGCAATTTTCTCCAACAAATTCCAATATATTGCTTAAATTTAAACGACTTGATGCGTCATCATCAATTACAAGCAGCTTTGCCAAACCTTGCATAAGTAAGAATGATTGCCTTTATTTTAGGTGCGTTGCGGCCAAACCTTGATTTGCGCAATTGGGTGCTAAAAGAAGGCAGAACCACCACACTCAATTTACGATAGACAAAATAGGAAAATCAGCAACAAAAAAAGCCATTAGGGCTACTAATGGCTTCTATTTTATTTGAATATAAAAATAAGGCAACCAAGCAATAAAGAGGTGTGAGCTTGATAGAAACTTTGCTACACAACTCGTTGCGCAATTGACAAATATATTCCTCTAATATCTTAACGCGTTGTTTTGGTTATTAAATACCGACTTCAGCTGCTGTAAGATTATGAAACTCTGTCGGGATTTGGTCCCAAGCGGATTTGATCTCACGGATAATGTCGATAACGTCGTCGATCAGTTGAGGATCATTTTGATGGTTAGCAGCTGAAATTTGCGTGATCATAAACTCATAGAGTGAATCTAAGTTTGAAGCAATATCACCACCGTCATCCATCGATAGACAGCTACGTAGCGCAATGATGATGTCTAGCGCTTTACCTAAACGCTCACCTTTTGCTGGAATATTGCCTGCTTGCATGGCCGCTTTACCTTGAATAAGGCGCTCAATCGCACCAGCCATAAGCATTTGAATGACTTTGTGCGGAGAAGCCGCGCTTAGCTGGCTGTCGACTGATACCTTTTTGTATGCTTGCAAAGAACCGCGCATAGTAATCCTCTTTTAAATAAATTTTTTGTACTGCTGAAGCGAACGCTGGCCATAACGAAACTTATGAAGTGCTTTTCCGACCTTTGACGTTTCCGATTGCATCAGCTCGACAATTCTTTTGGTACGAGTAAGCAACGCTTGCCACTCTGCATCCTGCTTAACCAAAGGATTTTGATGAATAATTGGTAACAGGTTTTGCAATAACCGTTCCCTGATATCGACCAAGCGAAGAATTTCTTCAGTACTAAAGTCGACTTTTTCCAATTCTTGCGTAATTAGTTGATCTATATCACTAATATCTATGAGTTCTTTTTGCATTTATTAACCCAACGCACTCATTAAGGCACCTAACTGACCTTGCATTTTGCCAGTCGCATCTTGCATGGCGGTAAACTTCGCGTGAGTGCGCTTTTCTAGGCTTTCCATGCGGCGATCTAATGCCGCTTGATCATCACTCAAACGATAATTTTGTTCTGTGAGACTTTTTTCTCGAGTACGAATGCTGCCTGTAATGCCTGTAATACCATGAATCGCGTCTTCGACTCGTTTAGCAAAACCTGTGTTGCCACCGAAGAACTTTTCTAGCTCGTTGAAGTTGTTGTTCAACTGACGATCCAACATGTCATAGTTGATTTCTAAGGTACCTTGACGCGTGGTAGTAATGCCAAATTCAGTTAATGACTTTAGGTTTTCAGGCGCTTTATCAATTTGAGTGGAAAATACCGATTTTAATCGTGAGTCTGCGCTGCGTACGGTACTGTCCCCCGACAACGGTCCTTTTTGACCAGTGACCGGATCCACACTCGCCAACGCTTGAGACGTTTGATAAAACGAGTTGTACGCCGCAACAAAGTTTTCGATGTCGTTACGCACACTCTGACGGTCGTATTCCACGCCAATTTCAGCAGGTGGCTTGTTCGGTTCTGATTTGCCTTTAAGTGTTAAATCAACACCTTCTATGGCATCTTCAATCACATTGTTGTGACTAGATAGCTTTGCTACTCCATCAAGCAGAACTTCTGAATCTTGCCCTGCTTGTACCTCTGTCATACCAAGGTATTCTTCAAAAGCGGATTGCGCTTTTGCGATTTTCGCTTCTGCTTCATCAATTTTTTCTAAACGTTCACGCTCTTGAGGATCCAGCTTAGCGCGATGAATTTGTTTCGCTTGCTCTTCGGTCAATTCACCACGTTCAACTTTTGCGTCTAGCGCTTGTTTTTCACTCGCAATTTTTTGCTCAATTTCAGCTTTTTCTTGCTCAAGAAGCTGCTTGGCCTCTTTCGTCGTAACGTAAGAGTCGGTTAATGTGCCTGATGCCGCATTGCTCCAACCCGGAACATCTGGTGCCTTCTCTATTGCTTTCTCGTCGAGTTCGAGCTCTGGCTCTTCATAAGAATCCAGCAAAGTGCCTGACGCAGTTTCTGTCCACCCTGGAATTCGGTCTTCAGGGCGCAAACTTGCGCGTCGGTTGGCTTCATCAATCGCTTCCTGCCCAGCTTTAGCAGCTTCTGCACCCGCAGCAGAGATTGGCTCTTGGGAGCCATCATCTTGTCCATTTTCTGCCGCTTTTTGCTCTTCTGGAGGTAGAGGATTGCCGTTTGCATCCAGTTCTACTGGTTGCTCTGGGAATTGAAGAGGACCTAACACTTCTTCCGCCGCTGAACGAGCTTCTTCAAGCGCGTTAACACGGTCTTCAAGTGTTTGATATTCGAGATACTTTAGAGGGTTGCCTTTG
Source organism: Vibrio sp. Y51_MX_L26 (assembly GCF_024181935.1). Lineage (NCBI taxonomy): Bacteria > Pseudomonadati > Pseudomonadota > Gammaproteobacteria > Vibrionales > Vibrionaceae > Vibrio > Vibrio sp. Y51_MX_L26. The sequence continues at coordinate 416,695 of NZ_JAMZAS010000003.1, read as the reverse complement.
TCGGCCTCCACACTGACTCTGATTTGATGATCCTTACCAGAGAGATTTGAGGCAAGGATAAGGCGTGGTCCTTCAACGTCGTTAATGAGAGATGCTCGAACACCGGGGTTGTCTTTTGAGCCGTTGATGCCGCGTACGACATCTGCGAGCTTGGAGCTCGAACGAACGTTCACGTTGAAGGTGTCATCACCAAGCGAAATCTGCAGCTTACCAGGGCCAAACTTTGCGTCTTCTGGCAGTACGTCAGAAGCGACTTTGTGGCTCTGGGCAAGCTGCAACACATCGATAGCATATTTGCCAGCGATAGCATCTGTAGTTGCCGTAGCAGATACGATATTGTCGTCTGTCGTTTCAACAGTACGAACGGCAAACGCTTTCTCTTGACGAAAGTTCGCCATGAGATTTTTCATCGTATCCAGTGATTCTCTGAGTCGCCCATAGGCACTGATACTGGCATTAATTGTCGTGCGCTCGTTGTCAATGCGTTGCTGCTTTGGTACGCGTTCGGCATCCACAATTTTGCTGACCATGGAATTGATATCCATGCCGCCAGACATCCCCAAAGGGCCTAAACTCATCAAATCACCTCTAAAAACGACTTACACTTTTTCAGTCAACAACCCGCTGTTGGCTGTGTGCTCAGCTAGGCGACGCAATACCACTAGCATTTCTTCATCAGGAATTTGACGAATCACGTCGCCCGTTTTGGCTTCGTAAATCGTCACCACATCTCTCCCGGATTCCTCATCCACTCGAAACGCGACTCCTTTGTTTATGGACGTCACAAACTCATTCATTTGCGCGACCAATTTTTCACGTTCTTCTTTGTTCAGCTCTTGACGGCTTTCTGCCATCTCGATCGCTGCTTGAACAGAGAAGTCGTATTCGGTGTCTTTCGCTTTTTGCGGCGAAACCTCACCATTTGAATTTGCTGGGCTAGACGTGCCTATATCATTGCCATTTTTATTTGCAAACTTTGTGCCACTTGGCGTGCCGTAAGGCTGGATGTTCGATGCGTAGGAGGATATATCCATTACAATCTCCCTTCCACCTTATGGGCTAACGATAGAATCTATCGCTTTGGTGCCCCAGCACTAAGGTGTTTACCTCAGGCTGGGTCAACCACTTAGCCCAACAAGCTTAGCGCTGCAGATGGAGACTGCTTCGCTTGAGCCAGGATTGAAGTACTTGCTTGCTGAAGAATTTGCGACTTAGTCATCGCAGTGGTTTCTTTCGCGTAATCAGTATCTTTAATACGGCTGTTAGACGCATTAACGTTCTCGTTAATGTTGTCTAGGTTGCTGATTGCGTGGTTGAAGCGGTTTTGGAAAGCACCAAGTGACGCACGTTGGCTGTCTACTGACTTAAGCGCACCGTCGATAACAGCCACGGCTTCTTGAGAGCCTGCTACTGTTGTTACGTCGATGTCTTTCACTGTTACGTCTTTCGGGCCGCCAAAGCCGATCTCGTCCGCTAGGTTGCCAGAGAACTCAACATCACCTTGAACTTTTTGAGAAGAAGCAAATACTTGTAGCTTGCCATCTTCACCAACAGACGCTTTTACATCATCGTTTTGACCGTTGATGTACGTTGCTAGCTGCTCAATGTCGTCGCCTTGTTTTGCGCTGATCGATAGCTCTTTCTCTTCACCTTGTTTGTTGGTGTAGCTCATTTTGAACTCAGTTTTCTCACCAACAGTCCAAGATGCATCTTTACCCTCTTCTGCTGCGTAGCTCTTGCCACCCATTGCAGAAGTGTCTGAGCGCAAGCTACCCATAGAAAGCATCACTGCTTCACCTGAGTCTGCACCGATTTGGAAAGATTGCGTACCGTATGTACCGTTCAGCAACTTGTTACCACCGAAAGAGGTAGTTTCAGCAATACGGTTTAGCTCGTCATTTAGCGCTGTTACTTCTTCTTGGATCGCAACACGTTCTGCTTTTGAGTTAGAACCGTTCGCAGATTGAAGCGATAGGTCACGCATACGTTGTAGGATGTTGGTAGATTCATTCATTGCACCTTCAGCAACCTGTGCAATAGAAATACCGTCGTTTGCGTTTTTCACCGCCATGTCTAGGCCACGGCTTTGTGCATTCAAGCGGTTTGAAATCTGTAGACCTGCAGCATCGTCTTTCGCGCTATTGATTTTATAACCCGAAGACAAACGCTCCATTGATTTTTGTTGACCGTCAGCTGCCTGGTTTAGGTAACGCTGTGCAGTCATCGCAGAAACGTTAGTATTAACGTTAATCGCCATAATTGATCTCCTTAAGGCTTTAGTGAATGTACCGTCGTGTCTCTCACCTCACTTAGGTACATCTCATTTCTCTCAGTCCCTTTAACGGCGACCGATGAATATCCTTTAGAAGAAATTTTCAATTTTTTGCGATTATTTTCTTTGGCTTACTGAAATGTGATGAAGCTCTAATGTCGTGATTCGCAGAAATCCTGAGTCCCCAAAAGACAGAAAAAAACCCAGCCGAAGCTGGGTTTACTCGCTCATCTCTCACCACGAGCCAATGAGGTTCTCGTCTTAGGTTTGAAATTAACCTAGCAGACTTAGCGCTGAGTTTGGCGCTTGTTTCGCTTGCGCAAGGATTGAGCTTGACGCTTGCGATAGAATTTGTGACTTAGTCATTGCCGTCGTTTCTTTCGCGAAATCTGTATCTTTGATACGGCTCTTCGACGCGTTCACGTTCTCGTTAATGTTGTCCAAGTTGCTGATTGCATGGTTGAAACGGTTCTGGAATGCACCCAGCTCTGCGCGGTGGCTGTCTACGTATTTCAGTGCCGCATCGATGATAGCCACAGATTCTTGTGCGCCACCAACTGAGGTTACGTCGATAGTATCTACCGTTACTTTTTTACCTTCGCCCAAACCTAGCTCGCCAGATAGGCCGCCTGAAAACTCGACTTCGCCTTCAACTTTGTTGTTGCCAGCAAAGATTTGCAGTTTACCGTCTTGGTCTACTGAGGCTTTCACTAGGTCAGTTTGACCGTTAATGTAAGTCGCAAGCTCTTCGATATCGTCACCCGCTTTTGCGCTGATGTTGATTTCTTGCTCTTGACCATAGCTGTCCGTTAAGTTGATTTTTAGGTCGTTCTTACCTTCAGCAACGTTCCAGTCTTTACCTTTACCACTTTCAGCTTGGTAGCTCACACCGCCCATCATTTTGTTGTCTGAACGCATGTCTTTTAGCTCAAGCATCACGGCTTCACCATTATCCGCACCGATTTGGAACGATTTCGCGCCGTGTGTGCCGTTTAGTAGCTTGTTACCACCGAAAGAAGTGGTTTCTGCGATACGGTTTAGTTCGTCGTTTAGCGCGGTCACTTCTTCTTGAATCGCCACACGCTCTGATTTCGAGTTTGAACCGTTTGCTGATTGTAGAGACAAATCACGCATACGTTGAAGAATGTTAGTGGTCTCGTTCATTGCACCTTCAGCGGTTTGTGCAATTGAGATACCGTCGTTCGCGTTGCGAACCGCCACATCCAAACCACGGCTTTGTACGTTCAAACGGTTCGAAATTTGAAGACCCGCAGCGTCATCTTTTGCGCTGTTGATTTTGAAACCCGAAGACAAACGCTCCATAGAAGTTTGTTGAGCTGAGTTTGCGTTGTTTAGGTAACGCTGAGCGGTCATCGCTGATACGTTAGTGTTTACATTCACTGCCATGGTGATTTCTCCAATTGATTTTCCGGTATAGCGGTTTCCGACGTCTCGGAAAACCAAGTAGTTCTCTCAAAGTTACTTTTATTAACGGCGCTCAAACTGATTTCTTTAGGGAATTCTTTGGATTTTTTTGAAAAAAGTTCATTTGGAGAAGGAATCGTGATGAAGCAGATAAAAAAGCAAAAAAACGTCAAATTTTCGCTAAAGCTTCTTTTCGAGCTGTCGATACAGGCAGGTTTTGCGTTAAATTCGAGCGAGGCCGATCATTAACCAAGTAAGGTTAATGCTAGGTTGGGCGCTTGTTTTGCTTGTGCAAGAATAGAAGTACTGACCTGCTGCAAGATCTGCTGCTTCACCATTTGCGTGGTTTCTTTCGCGTAGTCAGTGTCTTGGATACGACTGTTGGAAGCGGCTAAGTTTTCGTGGATGTTATCCAGATTATTGATCGCGTGATTAAAGCGGTTTTGATACGCGCCTAACTCAGCACGATGGCTATCAACGTACTTCATCGCAGTATCTAGGACGGCCACGGCTTGTTGCGCACCACCGACAGACGTAATGTCGATGTTATCAACCGCATCGTAACCTTTTAGCTGTAACCCCAGTTCACTCGCTAAGTCACCTGAAAACGATAAAGTGCCTGAAGTTTCTTCTCCAGCCATAAATAGCTGTAACTGACCTTCTTCATTCACCGATGCCGTGACTTTGTCAGTTTGACCATTGATATAAGTCGCAAGCTCTTCGATATCATCGCCAGCTTTGGCATTAATTTGAATGGTTTCCGTCTCACCAAAACGATTCGTAAATGACATACTAAGATCATTCGCACCGTCTTTTACTTTCCAATCAGAGCTTGCACGTCCGTTTGCAATGTAACTAAAGCCGCCCATATCAATGCCATCACTGCGCATCGACTTTAATTCAACTTGCACAGCTTCACCTGACGCTGCACCGATTTGAAATGCCGACTTACCAAAGCTGCCATTGAGCAGTTTACGCCCACCAAAGGAGGTCGTTTCGGCAATGCGGTTTAGCTCATCGTTAAGTGCCGTCACTTCTTCTTGCAGTGCAGTGCGTTCCGCTTTGCTGTTTGAACCATTGGCTGACTGTAGCGACAAATCACGCATACGTTGCATGATATTGGTCACCTCATTCATCGCCCCTTCGGCGGTTTGCATTATGGAAATGCCGTCATTCGCGTTGCGAACCGCAACATCCAAACCACGCATTTGTGATTGCAAGCGGTTGGAGATTTGCAGACCCGCAGCGTCATCCTTTGCGCTGTTAATACGCTTCCCTGAAGACAAACGCTCCATGGATTGGTTCAGCATGTCAGTTGCACTGGTCAAATGACGTTGTGCGACAAGTGCTGCAACATTGGTATTAACGGTGATAGCCAAGAGACACAGACTCCAAATAAATTAAGGCTTTGGATACTTATCGACCAAATAATCGAAAGGTTTAGTCTTTTTTGAAAAAGTCTGTGGAATAGAAAAGAAGAAAATAAAAGCCCTCCAATTGGAGGGCTTAAGAAATAAAGTCTGAGAACTTACTTGATGGCTAGCTCTGCTAGCATTTCTTGTGATGGAGCGAAGAAGTACGCACCAGTTACCGCTTTTGTGAAACGAAGCATTTGGTCTGTTTTACCATCTGTCACGCCGTACATACTTTCTAGCATCACTTTAATGTTATGAAGTGTATTGCAGTAAGAAATAAACAGCAGGCCATGAGGCCCTGTTACCGTCCCGTATGGCAAGCTATGACGAACAATCTTGAGACCTTTTCCTTCTTCTTTAATATCAACGCGACCAACGTGTGATGCAGCAGGAACGTCTTCTAGCTCGATAGAGTCTGGTTTGGTACGACCAATCACTTTTTCTTGCGCTTTGACATTCAAGCGATTCCAAGCGGCAAGGTTATGCTCAAAGCGTTGAGCCATGACATAACTACCTCCAGCAAATGGGCCCTCTTTTACTAGAGCCACATCAGCGCGAGCCTCCCCTTTCGGGTTTTCTGTCCCATCAATAAAGTCTGTCATATCACGAGCATCAAGGTAACGGTACCCATACGTTTCGTCCACAATGGTGACATCTTGTGCCGTCTCTTCTAGAAACTTACGCAGGACATAAAAGTGCAAGTCGTGACGAGTAGAGTGACAGTGAATCAGCACATCAACATCCGTTGCAGGCGCTACGATGTCTCCTTCGCCAAGTTGAGTAAAATCAATAAGCTCTTCTGGCGCGTCTACATTGAGGTGTTGCCAAAACGATTTTGTGAATGCGATAGAAAGGGTCAGCGCCGCGCCTGGCTGGGTAATATTTAACTCTTCCACTAACTTTGGTAGTGCTTTCAGCTTATCCAATACGTTTTCACGGTTTTGGTTCACTTTAAGTTGAGTGTACAGTGCAAATGGCCCTGCTTCTGGCACGATCGCCGTTTGAGCTTGTGACATTGAGGTTTCCTCTATACTTTGCCCCGGTGTGGGAAGTTATTGTTTTTAATTCTTCGAAGGCTGTTCTTCATTGCGCTCCAATTGTGGCACATGAAAACAGTCTTTTACCCATCTTCCATTTAGAAGATAGATCATAAACCAAGCTAATAAGGTAATGGTAAGGGCGTTTGCCCAGTTGAATACACCATGTTCCAGATACACATGATACATGGTCTGAGCCAGTTGGATACCGCACAAGATCAAAGTGATCTCTCGACCATAGCGAGTAATTCTGTTTACCCATCCTCTATCGGGGTGACGGAGCCCCATCAACCACATGAGAAGCAGGCTTGGAATGCCCATAGCCAAACCCAAATACAGCGTACTTGAGTCTGGATAAACAATAGCGAGTAGCTTACTGCCACTATCACGACTTACGCCTGCCATCGCAAACACAACCCATGAACGTACAAGAAACATCCATCCAAACCATAAAATAATCGGCGCTTTTAAAAATCCATGGGCGTCATATTGGTCAAACGAGTAGCGCACAACATCTTCTTCTTAATGTGATAAAACGCCACTTTAACCTATCATTTCAGAGTTGCAAGCCAGCAAAGATGAGAACTAAAGTTCATTTCATCATCTTACACAGGTAAACTAAACAAAGATTTACAATGACGTTGATGAGAAACATGAAAAAAAGAACTCCAGCGACCACAGCGCCTTCTCAAGAAACTCAAGCCGAAGCGATGAGAATTGCCAAATCCACACAGAAACCGGGGCAAACCAAAGAGCAAACCAAGCTGATCGCTCAAGGTATCGAAAAAGGCATCGCTCAATATAAGAAGCAGCAAAAAGAGCGCAATCGTCAAGCCGATAAAGCGAAGAAAAAACAGCAACGTGAAAAGCAACGTCAGCATGAAGAAGCTATCGAACAAGACAACATCACCGACGATGCGCCAAACTATGCATCAAGCAAACTGCCTTGGATACTGCTCGCTCTGAGCTGGATTGGCTTTGCTGCTTACATAGTATTGGGGAAATAGCTGATGAGACGCCTGTTACTTGGACTTTTTGTCGTACTTCTCTCTGGTTGCACGATGCCTTCTCACCTTACTCATGCTCAAAGCCAAGATGTTCATATTCGCATTGACGCTCAGTTCAACCCTGATCGATGCGAATACAAAGGCGAAGTCACCGGAAGCGAGGGTCATTGGTATAACTACATTTTTATGACTAATGACGCGATGATGCAAGGTGCGATGAATGATTTAAAAAACAATGCAGCGGCTATCGATGCGGATACCGTTTTTATGGTCTCCCCTCAAGATTTTATCACCTCATTTAGCGTACTGGGCTCCGCTTACCGCTGTAATGGGTGACGCCTGAATATGAAAAAAGCCAGCAATTGCTGGCTTATGCACGAAATCCAAGACTGCTAGCGATATCTCTCTCCCGCTCTAGAACCCATTGGCTATCAAAAGGCCCCCAATCTGAAAGTTGATAATAGCCGTCATTATGACGTCGGCCATCTTGAACGAATATGAGTTCAATGCCGATCCCAGGTAACGCCTTGAGTACATCTTGAATTGTACGACGAGGCCACCCCGTTTTTTCGATCAACTTTGGCACATTCGGCCTTTCTAGGTTTTCCACCAACAAGGCCAAATATAGCCGCCTTGCAAAAACAGGACTCAATTCCATTGACACCTCCTAAAATTGTGCTGATTCATTATTTCGTTTTTGCTCAGCGAAATGTTGCGTTTGATCAATAACTCGACTTTTCCATTTGATTTAGACGATTTTTTATTCGATTTATAGTGCATTCATCGTAAATAAGTTACGTAACATCAGTTATCTCAATCTATCTGAAAATATTTTCCACCGCATTTTGTCAGTTTGATTGCTTCTTGATAGGATGCTATAGCAGCCCAAATCACTTAAGTGCGTCTTAACCGCGCCAGTGAAAAATAGAACAAAGAAAAAAGGAAACACTATGTCGATTACCATGTTTGGTATTCCCAACTGCGATACGATCAAAAAAGCCAAAAAATGGTTAGAAGCTGAGGATATTACTTACGACTTCCATGACTACCGTAAGCAAGGCGTTGATGTAGCTATGGTAAGCGAATTTTGTCGCGCTTTAGGTTGGGAACAGGTGCTCAACAAACGTGGCACGACCTACCGCCAACTGACACAAGAACAGAAAGACACGCTTAACGAAGAAAACGCGATCGCTCTTTTGGTAGAAAATCCGGCGATGATCAAGCGCCCAATTTTAAAAGTGAATGATCAACTTCATATCGGTTTTAAAGCTGATCAATACGCTACCATTTTCAACTCTTAAATAAAGGAATACTCAAGGATGACAGACAGTCCAGTATTGGCACTTGCTAAAGATCTGATCAGTAGACAATCTGTAACGCCGGAAGACGCAGGTTGTCAGGATTTGATGATCGAGCGCTTAAAAGCACTCGGGTTTGAAATTGAAGTAATGGTGTTTGAAGATACCACGAACTTCTGGGCTCGCCGTGGTTCAGAAGCGCCACTATTTGCATTCGCTGGCCACACCGATGTGGTACCTGCTGGCAAACTGGAGCACTGGGATACACATCCGTTTGAACCAACTATTGTTGATGGTTACCTACACGGTCGCGGTGCAGCGGACATGAAAGGGTCGCTAGCTGCTATGGTTGTTGCTGTCGAACGCTTCATTGCAGAGAACCCAGACCACAAAGGCTCAATCGGCTTTCTAATTACGTCGGATGAAGAAGGACCATTTATCAATGGTACCGTTCGTGTTGTAGAAACGTTGATGGCACGTGGCGAAAATATCGACATGTGTATCGTCGGTGAACCATCCAGCACCGAAGTGGTTGGCGATGTGGTGAAAAATGGACGTCGCGGTTCTATCACGGGCGATTTAACGGTAAAAGGAACACAAGGCCACGTGGCCTATCCTCACCTAGCCAATAACCCTGTGCACGAGTCTCTACTCGCGATTCATGAACTCGCAACAACAGAGTGGGACAAAGGAAATGATTATTTCCCACCAACCAGCTTCCAGATCCCGAACGTATCGGCTGGCACTGGTGCGTCTAACGTCATTCCTGGCGAGTTCCATGTTCAGTTCAACCTACGTTTTAGTACTGAGCTTAACAATGACGCAATTGTTCAGCGTGTTACCGAAACACTAGACAAGCATGAGCTGGACTACGACCTAAAATGGACATTCAACGGCGACCCATTCCTGACCGATACAGGCGCGCTGCTAGATGCAGTTGTTGCTGCTGTTGCCGAAGTGAATGATACGAAGCCAGCACTACTTACAACTGGCGGTACGTCTGATGGTCGCTTTATCGCTCGAATGGGTGGTCAAGTCGTAGAGTTAGGCCCTGTTAATGCTACGATTCATAAAGTGAACGAATGCGTGAAAGTGGACGATCTAGAAAAGTTGACTGACATGTACGAGAACACGTTGAAACACCTGTTAGCGAAGTAATCAGCGAGAACACCATGACACCAGAGCAACTCACCGGCACCACAGATTCTCATCTGGAATCCACTTTAGTGGGTCAAAAAGCGTTTCTACTCCACCCTGAAGTGGCTGACGATCTGCTAAGGATGATTGAAGCGGCAACAGAAGCAGGTTTTAAAATGGAAATCGCCAGTGGTTTTCGTGACTTCAACCGCCAAAAAGCGATCTGGAACGGGAAGTTTTCTGGTGAGTTGCCAATTCTCGACGTCAACTCCCGCCCTTTAAACAAAGCAGAGTTAAATGACGAAGAGAAGTTGATGGCCATTTTGCGCTGGTCGGCACTGCCTGGAGGAAGTCGTCATCATTGGGGTTGCGATTTTGATGTCTATGCGCGCAATTTATTGCCTACTGACACCAAACTCAAGCTGGAGCCTTGGGAGTACCTTGAAGGCCACCAGCAAGCGTTCTACCAATGGTTAAAAGCCAACCTTGGTCGATTCGGCTTCTTCTTCCCTTATCAGCAAGATTTAGGTGGCGTTTCGATTGAGCCTTGGCACATTAGCCACCGCACTGTCGGGCAACAGTGCCTCGCGCAATTGACGCCTGATGTGCTCAGAAACCAGCTGATTCAGCAAAATCAGACCGACAACATTGCAGGGATTGACGTCATACTGAATAATTTGGATAACGTCGTTGCCAAATTTATTCACAATATCACGCCGCCGGAGGCTCTATGATAGAAATACTCACCAATCCTTGGGTCATTATCATTGTAGTGTTGAGCGTGGTCATTGGTAACATTGCCGCACTCAAATACACCGCAAAAATGAAGTTTGGTCAGATGGATAAAAGCCGTAAGAACGATTTAGATAAGCTGAACACGTTGGATAAACAGCGCTCCGCTGACAAGGAGAGCAACAAAGACGAGCCTCGTTAGTTAAACACCTACTTTATCCCGACACGCCGAATATAAGCATCAAAAAAGGGACCACTGGGTCCCTTTTCAATTATTGTGTAAACGTATCGCGTTAAGTTCGCTTTGGTTACTGCTTCACCGTCGCAGCCAATACAGGCGCTAGTGATTTCAAAAACTCTTCTTCTACTGGCTTACCAGAGGAATCCGTAATATTGATAGACGTACGGTTGCCTAAATCGCCAAGTAAGAATGTGTACTTACCAGCGTCTAACTCCACTGGTTTAACGCCGATATCGTTCCAGAATTCATCATCCGGAGACGCATATTTCGCAGTGATTGTGCCCTGAGACTGGCTACGCTCTTCAATCTTAAAGCCCATCTTAGGTAGAATATTAGGCAGACGTTGCCAAAGCATGTTGTATTGCGCGCGCGCGACAATCACAGGAAGCCCACTACGGTCTTTACCCATTGTAATTGGGATCTGTTTAACCAACTCTTGCGCTTTACGTTGTGCTTCTTCACGTACTTCTTGATCGTAGCGAGCAGTTACCAAGTTCGTCATGAACACATTGTAGCGCTCACGGTTGGTCGCCGTTACTTCTTTCACTTGATTGCCTTCACGCCAGTCAATAAGACTCACTTTAAAGCCGTGTCGACCATTTGCTTCAGCACGTACGATCTCATATCGGCTACCAATTTCCAGCTCTTCGTCTGGCGAATCCCACGTCACCCAACCCGTCTCGATGCGAGAATCTGTTTGGCTTTCAACTGGAATCTCGTTGGCCGCGACCATGTTTTGTACCGTTTGCCAAACTTTATCTAGTTCATCTTTACGAAGTAGCCAAAGTGTCACTTCACCATCACTACTGCGGTCCAGACGTGCACCAGGAATAAGCTCTAGGACTTGTTGAGGTGGACGAATGTCGACATCTTTACCTACACCACCAGCATAGTTACCCTGAGGGATCTCATAGTTCGGATAAAACTGTGGCTGTGCGCCTTGTGGGACATTCCACTCACCCAAATTGGGGGAGTTCAAATACTCGAAGTCATCTTTTGCTTGACGACGTTGATTGGCACCACCTGAACAGGCAGTCAATACGAATACAGCTAATGAACTTAACACTAACTGGCTTGAAAGCTTCATCTATACTCCTAAAACACCGAGGGCGCTTTGGCCCCCAGTATGAACTTCAATCCTAGTAACTCAATATTAATAAATACCGGCGTCGGTTAACGCCTGTTCGACGATCGGCTGCGATTTTTCAGAAAGTGTGGTTAAAGGAAGACGCAAACCACCTTCTTCAATCAAACCAAGCTTTTGCGCTGCCCATTTTACTGGGATAGGGCTTGCTTCAATGAAAAGGTTTTTGTGTAGAGTCATCAAGCGTTGGTTAATCGCTTCTGCTTCTTCGTACTTACCTTCACCTGCCAAATGGAACATGTCTGCCATGTCTTTAGCTGCAATATTGTTTGTTACAGAGATAACACCATTGCCGCCAAGTTTCACAAAATCGAGACCCGTCGCATCATCGCCACTTAGTAAGATAAAATCTTCGCCACAAAGTTCACGGTGAATTGCAATTCGGTCCAAATCGCCCGTTGCATCTTTTAAAGCCACGATATTATCAAGCTTTGACAAGCGTGCCACTGTTTCTGGCTGCATATCAACAGCAGTACGGCCTGGTACGTTGTATAAAATTAGAGGCACATCACTCGCTTCAGCAATTGCCTTGTAGTGCAAGAACAAACCTTCTTGAGTTGGTTTGTTGTAATACGGTGTCACACTCAGGAAGCCAGCAATACCAGAATCAGCCAGTAATTTGCTAAATGTTACTGCCTCGTGGGTTGCATTTGCACCCGTGCCAGCAATCACAGGGATGCGACCGTCGGCAAACTCAACAGTTTTATTAACGACCTTTACATGCTCTTCAATGGTCAGTGTCGCTGACTCACCTGTTGTGCCTACTGCCACAATACCGTCTGTACCCGCTTCAACGTGGTACTCTACTAGCTTTTGCAGACTGTCAAAGTCTACTTCGCCATCTGCTTTGAATGGCGTAATCAGCGCTACGATACTTCCTGAAAACATGTTTATCTCCCTCATTTAACTCTTTCTGCATGGTACTGTAATGCGATTGAAAAACACAAGAGCGTAAACTCGCTTACAAAGTACAAATGAATGAATAATTATCAGTTGTTAGAGGTCTAGCAACTTAATTGCTCTATTTGGTTTGATTAGCGGCAATATTGATAATCGTGTTGGGCTTTCGAGTGACTTTAGAATCTATCAGTGATTTGGAAAATACTGAAGTGCACAAGCCAGGAAAATATACTCTTGGGTTGCGCTCACCAAGTCAGACCTGAGTGAATAAAAAGACCAAACAATACGCAAGCACATCATGCAAACGTTTTATTCCCCCGACTCCCTCGTTTACTGCTTGCCCCCAATCGTTCACCTCAAGAGCCAACCTGCTTTTTTGTAAACTAAAAAAAGAACTGACTCGATATTTCTCCGCAATATCTGTGCTAACATCTCTCTATTGAAGAAAGGACAAGAAGCTCATTTATGAAGCAACATCTGGTACTTACAGCAGTTGGAACGGACCGTCCAGGCATTTGTAACCAAGTCGTACACCTCGTTACTCAAGCCGGTTGTAACATAGTCGATAGCCGTATCGCTATCTTTGGCAGCGAATTTACGCTGATCATGCTCCTAACTGGGAACGCCAGCAGTGTGACTCGAGTAGAAACGCAATTGCCCCTACTTGGCCAAGAGCATGACCTGATTACGATTATGAAGCGTACGTCGGCGCACGAATTGCTCGACAACAGCTACACAATGGAAGTGTTTATTGAGTCTGAAGACCGCCCAGGTCTGACTGAAAAGTTTACTAAGTTCTTCGCGGATCAACAGATTGGTTTGGACTCTCTTAGTGCCCAAACTATCAGTAAGTCGAAAATTCAACTTGATGCCGACCAATTCCACATTGCGATTACCGCATCAGTAAGTGCGGATTGTAACTTAATGCAATTACAAGAAGATTTCGATGAACTTTGTCAGTCGCTCAACGTACAAGGTTCTCTGAATTTCATTAAAAACACACTATAAAGTAAAGGAAATCAAAATGAATACGCTGACAGCAGGCTCGCCAGCGCCAGCCTTCTCTTTGCTCGACCAAGACGGAAATACCGTTTCTCTTGAAGACTTTAAAGGCAAGAAAGTACTTTTCTACTTTTACCCTAAGGCGATGACGCCGGGTTGTACTACACAAGCAAAAGGCCTTCGTGACATCAAAGCTGAACTCGATGCACATAACGTGGTGGTACTCGGCGTAAGCATCGACCCTGTAAAGCGCCTAGGCAAGTTCATCGAGCGCGATGATTTAAACTTCACTCTGCTTTCTGATGAAGATCATGCCGTTGCAGACCAGTTCGGCGTTTGGGGCGAAAAGAAATTCATGGGTAAAGTATACGATGGTCTTCACCGCATTAGCTTCCTGATCAATGAAGAAGGCGTAATTGAACACGTGTTCAACAAGTTCAAAACTAAAGATCACCACGAAGTCGTATTAAATTACCTGAACGAAAACGCATAAGCGCGATCCGTTCTTCAAATAACAAGAAAGCCCAGCAAACTGCTGGGCTTTCTTTTGAGCATCGTACTTTGGTAACGCCTACTCTTGTTCGACTGGTTCGTTTTCTTCCGTACTCGGTAAGGCATGCCATACGGCTTTAACTAGTGTCGCCAACGGAATGGCGAAGAATACGCCCCAAAAACCCCACAAGCCACCGAAGACTAACACTGCCACAATGATGGCAACTGGGTGTAAATTTACCGCCTCAGAAAACAGAACAGGAACTAACACATTACCATCCAGCGCCTGGATAATACCGTAAGCAAGCAGCAACCAATAAAACGGAGGCGCAAGACCCCACTGGAACAGACCAACGATGGCGACAGGCACGGTTACAGCTGCCGCGCCGATATAAGGAATTAACACAGATAGACCGACAGCTACGGCAAGCAGCGCCGAATAGCGAAGATCTAAAATGGCAAAAGTCACGTAACTCACGCCACCCACGATTAAAATTTCGAGCACTTTTCCGCGAATGTAATTGGAGATCTGCTCGTTCATTTCATGCCAAACTTTATTCGCGAGCTTACGGTTTTTCGGCAAAACACCACTCGCGATTCTTAGCATCTCTTCTTTGTCTTTCAGTAAGAAGAAGATAAGTAGTGGCACTAAAATCAGGTATACCGCTAGCGTCGCAATACTGACTAATGACGCAAGTGAGCCTTTTACTACACTCTCACCAAGTCCCAACGCTTGGTTTTTGGCATTTGTCACCACGGTTTCTACAATTTCTAAGTTTGCTAACTCAGGATGACGTTCTGGTAGCGTGACAATAAACTTTTGTAACCCGTTGTACATGTTTGGAATATCGTTAATTAGATTACCGACCTGAGTCCAAATCGTCGGAACCAAACCAAACAAAGCGATCAACATCAATCCGACGAACATTAAGATCACGATGATGACCGACAAAGTGCGCGGCACGCCCATGCGACACATTTTTACGACTGGCCATTCAAGTAAATAAGCCAAAACGATCGCGACAAGCAATGGCGCAATCAAATGCCCAAAGAAGTAAATGGTGATAAAACCAAACAGCAAGATCGCGACGAGACTTACTGCATGAGGGTCTGAGAAACGTCGTTTATACCAACGACTAACCATTTCAAACATCTTATGCGGATTCCTTATTGAATACAGTCAATGTGTAGTGCTCTGATGTAGATTGGCAATCAACTGAGTACCCTTGGGCACTGAGATAGTTCACAATGTCTCGTTTAGAGCTGTTATCCACCACTTGAATAACAAGTTGATGATACTGCTGCGTTTCTCCTTGAAAGACTTCAGCAGCGTGACGCTTTGCAAGTAACAGTGCCATAGGGCAACGTTGTTCACGCAAATCAAGTAACATGGATTCCATTGTATTGCTCTGCACTTATGATAGGGTTGTATTGTAACGGCTTTTTGAGCTGGTGCTAGCACTTCTGACATGATTTAACCACATGCTGAAATGACTCGGATATAAAATAATTTACGAAACCAATTCATTTATTTCCGGTCTTATTGCTAGCTTATATCCTCGCGGATAACCAAAACGCATGTGGCGCTGTTGAGAGGTTCTCAGCCTCTAACCACATGCTTATGTATTTTGGAGAACCTTTTAAACGTATGTTAAAACGCACTCGCTCGCTAGTTTGCTTATGTCTTGCAGCTGCAATCAGTTCGCCGACAACTTATGCCAATAGCATTGACTTGCCAGACATTGGCACGGCTGCTGGTGGCACGCTCTCAATAGACCAAGAGTTGATTTACGGCGACGCCTATATGCGTATGCTCAGAGCCAGTAAACCTATCGTTAATGATCCTGTTATCAATGAGTATATTGACGCTCTCGGGCACAGATTAGTAGCCAATGCGAACGATGTAAAAACGCCGTTTCACTTCTTTATGATTCGCGACCGCAATATTAACGCGTTCGCGTTTTTTGGTGGTTACGTAGCGTTGCACTCTGGGTTGTTTCTTCATGCACGTTCAGAAAGCGAGTTAGCCTCTGTTGTTGCTCACGAGATTGCGCACGTCACACAACGCCACCTTGCGCGCAGCATGGAAGAGCAAGCACGTCGCTCTCCGGCCACATTAGCTGCACTCGCTGGCGCATTACTGCTTTCGATTGCCTCACCAGAAGCGGGGATGGCTGCAATTACGGCGGCAACCGCAGGTAACATGCAAAGCCAAATCAACTACACTCGCGCGAATGAAAAAGAAGCGGATCGCTTTGGTATTTCAACACTGGCAAAAGCTGGTTTTGATGTTCAAGCAATGCCACGTTTTTTTGGCCGTCTTGCAGATGAATATCGTTATGCGAGTAAACCGCCGCCAATGCTACTGACTCACCCACTACCTGAAGATCGAATTACCGATAGCCGTGCGCGAGCAAGGACCTATCCACCAATGCGAGTTGTGCCTTCAATAGACTATCACCTAGCGCGTGCGCGCATTGTTGCGCGGTACGCCGGCATTGACGGACAAGCTGCTTTAGGCTGGTTTGAGCGAACTCAAAAGAAAGCCTCTGCGGACATCACACCTGCTTTTGACTATGGGCGAGCACTCGTACATTTAGACAGCAAACGCTTGTCTCAAGCGGAACCTATTTTGAAAAAGTTGCTGGAGCAGGACCCAAGTAACCCGTTCTACCTGGATGCTATGACGGATTTATATATCGAGAAGAAGCAGCCAGAAAAAGCAACCGAGATGCTCCGTAAAGCGTTATCTCGGAACCCTCAAAATAAAGTATTGACCATTAACTATGCCAATGCGCTACTTGAGGACAATAAAAACGATCAAGCCACGCGAGTTCTTCAAAGATACACTCATGATTATCCTGAAGATACAAATGGCTGGCACCTAATATCGAAGAGCTACCACGCGCTAGGACGTAGTGATGAAGAGTTGGCTGCGCGAGCGGAAATTTTGGCGTTGCGAGCAAACTGGAATAAAGCGATTCAATATTATAGTGAAGCAAGTAAAATGGCCAAGTTGGGCAGCTTAGAGCAAGCTCGATACGATGCCCGTATTGACCAACTCATGATCCAAAGAGATCGATTCATGGCATTACAATAACGAAATGGAGAAAACCATGTCAGTCGTGATTTATCACAACCCTCGTTGCTCAAAGAGCCGTCAAACACTTGAACTGCTTGAGCAAAATGGTGTTACACCGGAAGTCGTCAAATACCTAGACACACCACTTAACGTAGATGAGCTAAAAGCGCTGTACGCACAACTTGGCTTTTCATCTGTACGTGAAATGATGCGCACCAAAGAAAGCGAATACAAAGAACTTGGCCTAGGCGAAGACTCTGTTAGCGATGAGCAATTGTTCGAAGCAATGGCGAAAAATCCAAAATTATTTGAGCGTCCGGTGGTAGTTGCCAACGGCAAAGCGAAAATTGGTCGACCACCAGAGCAAGTGTTGGATATTCTATAAATGGATTGCCAGATCCTTATTTTGTATTTCAGCCGTCACGGCTCGACAAAACAACTGGCAAGACAGATAGCAAGAGGAGTCGAATCGACTCCTCAATGCCAAGCAATTTTGCGTACAGTTGAAGAATTGTCACCTCACTCACACTCCCCTTCTGATCCAATTGTTACTCTAGAGGAACTGAAAACGTGCGACGGTCTAGCGTTTGGCAGTCCCGTCTGGTTTGGCAACATGGCTGCGCCTTTAAAGCACTTCTGGGATCAGACTACATCTTTATGGGTCAGTGGTGACTTAATCGATAAGCCAGCTTGTGTCTTTACCTCTTCCTCTTCGATGCATGGTGGTCAAGAAACAACGTTACAAAGCATGATGACCCCTTTGTTGCATCACGGGATGATGGTTTTGGGCATTCCTTATGCCGAACCAGAGTTACACACTACGCAGTCCGGAGGCACTCCGTATGGCGCCAGCAGTGTAGGCCATGAGGCAACCCTCAGCAGTGAAGAGATTCGTCTGGCACAACAATTAGGCAAAAGGCTGGCAACTGCAGCGTTAAAACTAAAAGTCTGTTAGTAAAATCAAGGATAGTTAATCGATGTCTGACTCTTTAGACCAAACACCACTCGGTACACAGGCTAAAACCTATCGTTACCTGGCTTTATTTGGCAACTTAGCCTTATTGGCCTGGGTCGCTATTTGGCAGCTTGCGTTGTCCCCTCACCCTCACCTCAGCAGCACAACACTTGCTATTGCTTGGTGTATTCCGCTATTACTTCCGTTGCCTGGTATTTTGGCCGGCAAGCCATACACTCATGCTTGGGCTAACTTTGTTCTTATGCTGTATTTCTTGCATGCGCTGACCATTCTTTATGTGGATGGTGGAGAACGTTGGCTTGCGGCAGTAGAGTTGCTCCTGACTTCACTCGGTTTCGCTGGCAATATTTTGTTTGCTAGAGCGAGAGGCAAAGAGCTAGGTCTTAAGTTGAAGCGCCTCTCTCAAGTAGAAAAAGAAGAAAAAGCGAAATTCAATAAATAACGCCAATCGCAGTCAATCACTGAGCATTGGTTCGAATACGAATTTAGAAAACAAAAAGAGTCGCTATTGCGACTCTTTTTTGCGCTTCACGCCTGGAACGCTATCAACGCAATTACGATGCCGAGCGCCACTCGTAGATCAAGTCATACTGTTCTCGGACAGGCTTCACAATCATCGGCTGAATTGGTTGCGTTTCGTCCTTTGCTTCCGCTGCGATATCCGCAGGCACTTCAGACTGCACTTTTTCTACCATAGCTGTATCTTTAGCTTCATTCATCGGAGCAATTGGCTCTGCTTCTTGAGTTAAAGCTGGGGCATCAACTTCACCCAAAGGATCTTCAAAAACCATTAATTGAGAAATAGAAGAAGCTTCTTTCTCAAAAGCTTGTTGAGATGCCAAAAGATGGATGTTGAGCGTCAGCTCATCACCTTGGACACGCTTAATTTCCGTACCCGCAACCGAATTAAGTTGTTTTAACGCATTCTCTAAACGGAAGAAGTCCGTGGCAGACGTTACATTAAGGACTTTCACCGCCAACGCTTTTGAAGATTTTCCAGATACTACCACTGCGCTCTTACTCGCGTAGTAGTCAGCGATGCCATCAACCATCTCAGCAATGGCATTGGCGCCTGATGCTGAACCGTTACGCGGAGAGCGCTGTGCTTCAACAATTCTCATTGGTGATTGATCGTATAACGTCCAGCGAATTTGTTCACCTTGAGCGCGCACAACTAAAACGGCATCCGCTGGGTAGCGCTGGCTCGCTTGGCCAATTGGCTCAATAAAGCCGCCCCAAAGATCAGAAACATTAACACCAGTTACATCATCAAAATCACCAACCGGGATCGTGATCGGCAAGCCTCTCGATTTCGCAGCACTGCGAAGTGCTACAACGTTTGAAGAGTCGGAATGCTCCCAAGCAATATTACGATCGTAGCTCTGCTCTTCCACCATCCAAACCAAAATATTGGCGCGATTTGGCGACCAAGATGGCAATTGTGCTTGTGTTAAAAGCGAGCTGATTTGGTCACTGTTAAACAACATTTTTAAGCTCGCTTTTCCATCAACCTGCCCATAGCTCAGTTGGGAAATGTAACGCGCACTTGAACCAAGTGCCTTTTTAATCACTGGATTGCTTAAAGAGGATTGAGAACCGGTCGCTCGAACAATCACATCCTGCATACCTTGTTGACGAGCCAGAGACTCACCGTCGTTCTGCTCACTGTCGATAACCACTTCGGCACGATAGATATCCACCTGAGTTAATGCATATACTGGTAGGGACAACCAACCTATCAGTAAGAGAGCTAAATAGCGCATAGTTTTTATAATCCTCTGAACAAGAACCCGAATAATAAGCAACTATCAAATCTTGAGCAAGGTAAGTACTGAGTAAATTGTCTGTATTATGACCAGCTTTGTTAACTCGGGGCTCAACGAGCACTCTAGTGTTGTTTTTCATAATAAACTCATTGCTTATCCAGCTATCTCAACAAGTTAGACAGTTCATTTTTCATCGTCACGCAAGACTCGTAAAAGAGGCCAATTTGCAAGCAACTAACTCTCAAAAACGCTATTTATGGGAAAGATTCAATCGAAAGTTTGATCCATGCAACGTTGCAAACGATTGCAGGATGATAGTATTCGCCGGATTTGTCTGCGTATCTTGAAAATAGGGAATTATTATGAAAAACGCGTTACAAGGCGCTCAAATGCTCTTTGTCGCTTTTGGTGCTTTGGTGCTTGTGCCGCTGTTAACTGGCCTTGATCCAAATGTCGCCCTCTTTGGTGCCGGTGTCGGTACTCTCCTCTTCCAATTAATGACTAAACGTTCTGTTCCCATCTTCCTTGCCTCTTCTTTTGCGTTTATTGCTCCTATTATGTTCGGTATCCAAACTTGGGGTATCGGCGCAACGATGGGCGGCTTAATGGCAGCGGGCCTGGTTTATGTGGCTCTAGGGGCGATGATCAAAGTGCGTGGTGTTGGATTTATCCATAAAATTCTCCCGCCTGTTGTCGTTGGCCCTGTGATCATGGTGATTGGTCTTGGCCTTGCTCCAACAGCAGTGAACATGGCGGTAGGTAAAACCGGTGATGGTGCTGCACAGCTTGTTAATGGTGATGCTGCGATCATCATCTCGGCGGTCTCACTGCTCACAACCATTGTACTAAGCGTGTTTGCAAAAGGCTTTTTGAAGCTCGTTCCAATTGTCGGTGGTATTCTTGCAGGTTACTCTGTTTCTCTATTCTACGGAGTGGTTGATTTCACTCCAGTAGCACAAGCGGCTTGGCTAGCTATGCCAAACTTCACCGCGCCAGAGTTCAACATAAACGCAATCTTGTTCATGATTCCTGTCGCTATCGCACCTGCGGTAGAGCACGTAGGTGACATGCTTGCTATCTCAAACGTTACAGGTAAAAACTACCTGAAAAAACCTGGCCTTCATCGCACAATCGCAGGTGACGGGGTGGCAACTATCGCAGCCTCGATGGTGGGTGCTCCACCAAACACCACTTACAGTGAAGTTACAGGAGCGGTAATGCTAACCAAAGCATTTAACCCTGTGATCATGACTTGGGCTGCGATCACTGCAATCGTACTTGCATTGGTAGGTAAGCTAGGCGCGGTTCTTCAAACGATTCCAGTACCTGTCATGGGCGGTATCATGATTCTGTTGTTCGGCTCTATCGCCACAGTAGGCCTCAACACACTGATCAAGAATAACGTTGATTTACATAAGTCTCGTAACCTAGTGATCGTTGCCGTAACACTTGTATTTGGTATTGGCGGTATGGCTTTCGGTATTGGTGAGTTCAGCCTACAAGGTGTGAGCCTATGCGGTATCGTGGCAATTATTCTTAACCTTGTGCTACCAAACGATTTAGGTGAAAACCACGTTGTAGATAACGCACAAATGGAAGAAGAGAACGCGAAATAGTGCGTCTGCGCTGCTTTACTGAGTGGCGCATTTTATTCTTCTCGTATTATAGATATAAAAAAGGCTTGGTTTTCACCAAGCCTTTGTTTTTTCTGTTCAGTCGTAGTAATACATTAAAGAATTACTTAGTACCGAAGATCTTATCACCTGCATCACCTAGACCCGGTACGATGTAGCCTTTGTCATTTAGCTTCTCATCGATTGCCGCAGTGTATAGCTCCACATCTGGGTGTGCTTTTTCTAGCGCTTCAATACCTTCTGGTGCAGCAACAAGTACCAACACTTTGATTTGGTTACAACCTTTCTCTTTTAGAAGATCAATCGTAGCAATCATAGAACCACCCGTTGCAAGCATTGGGTCAACAACAAGCGCAATACGCTCATCGATGTTAGAAGCAAGCTTGTTGAAGTAAGGAACTGGCTCAAGTGTTTCTTCATCACGGTAAATACCAACAACACTGATACGTGCGCTTGGCATGTGCTCAAGAACACCGTCCATCATGCCTAGACCTGCACGTAGGATTGGTACTACGGTTACTTTTTTACCTTTAATTTGGTCTACTTCTACCGGACCGTTCCAACCATCAATGGTCACTTTTTCTGTTTCAAAGTCTGACGTTGCTTCGTAAGTAAGTAGGCTACCGACCTCAGTCGCTAACTCACGAAAACGTTTTGTGCTGATGTCACCTTCTCTCATTAGACCAATTTTATGTTTTACTAGAGGGTGCTTTACTTCAACAACTTTCATGTCCATCTCCGGCTATAGTTGGCAATATTTAAACAAACCTTCAGATTATACATGATTTTTACAGGGATATCAGGATAAATCACTAAAGAAAAAAACAGACGCAAACGTTTGCTATCTATGTTTAAGCACTGTTAGAATAGCGCCGTTTTCATATCCAACTTAATACCGAGGACTTCCCTGTGAGTGGTAACAACTCTTCTCTTAGCTATAAAGACGCTGGTGTAGATATTGATGCAGGCAACGCGCTTGTGGATCGTATTAAGGGTGCGGTAAAACGTACTCGTCGCCCTGAAGTTATGGGTGGTATCGGTGGTTTTGGCGCGCTATGCGAATTGCCAACCAAATACAAACAACCTGTACTGGTTTCTGGTACTGATGGCGTAGGTACTAAGCTTCGCCTAGCACTGGATATGAACAAGCACGACACTATCGGCATCGACCTTGTTGCGATGTGTGTAAATGATCTTATCGTGCAAGGCGCAGAGCCACTGTTCTTCCTAGATTATTACGCAACAGGCAAGCTAGACGTTGATACCGCTGCGGATGTTGTTTCAGGTATCGCGGAAGGCTGTATTCAAGCAGGTTGTGCCCTAATTGGTGGCGAAACTGCGGAGATGCCTGGCATGTATGAAGGCGAAGACTACGATGTAGCTGGTTTCTGTGTTGGCGTAGTCGAAAAAGAAGACGTGATCGACGGCACGAAAGTCGCTGCTGGTGATGCACTTATCGCTGTTGGCTCAAGCGGCCCACACTCAAACGGTTACTCCCTTATCCGTAAAATCCTAGAAGTATCAGGTGCAGATAAGAACGAAGAACTAGCAGGTCGCACTATCGGTGAGCACCTACTAGAACCAACTAAGATTTACATCAAATCAGCACTTAAGATGATTGAGAAACACGACATCCATGCGATTTCTCATATCACTGGTGGTGGTTTTTGGGAAAACATCCCACGTGTGCTGCCTGAAGGTACAAAAGCAGTTATCGATGGTAGCAGCTGGGAATGGCCAGTGATCTTCAAGTGGCTACAAGAGAAAGGCAACGTCGACACACACGAAATGTACCGTACGTTCAACTGTGGTGTGGGTCTAATCGTTGCACTACCTAAAGACCAAGCGGAAGCCGCGGTTGCTCTTCTTCAAGAAGAAGGTGAAAACGCATGGGTGATTGGTCAAATCGCGCAAGCAGACGCGAATGAAGAGCAAGTTAAAATCCAATAATTTGCAAATCGAGCTCACAAGATAAAAAGAATGAGGACACTAGATGACTAGGTCCTCATTTTGCTATCTAGAACAATAAAAACCATTCTATTAGTAGGTAGTTTAGAAGCTACATAACTCCAACCTACAATACCAAGGCACTCTCGACATCATGAAAAACCATACCCTAAAAAACATTGTGGTCCTCATCTCGGGTAACGGAAGTAACCTGCAAGCTATCTTGGAAGCTTGCGAAGACAGCATGCCAAACGCACGAGTGGCAGCCGTGTTCTCTAACAAAGCCGATGCTTTGGGTTTAGAACGTGCAAAAAAGTTTGATGTAGACGGTCACTTTGTCGACCCTAAAGCATTCGATTCACGTGAAAGCTTTGATGCAGAGCTAATGAGTCAAATCGATGAATACCAACCAGACGTGATTATTCTGGCGGGCTACATGCGTATTCTGAGCAGCGAGTTTGTTTCTCATTACATGGGTAAGATGATCAATATCCACCCTTCTCTTCTACCAAAATATCCTGGGCTACACACACACCAGAGAGCAGTAGATGCTGGCGATAAAGAACATGGTACGAGTGTGCACTTTGTAACGGAAGAGCTTGATGGTGGCCCTGTCATACTGCAAGCAAAAGTTCCGGTATTCGAAGACGATAATGCTAGTGTACTTGCAGCGCGTGTTCAGGCTCAGGAACACCGAATCTACCCTATGGTGGCTAAGTGGTTAGTAGATGAGCGCTTAATCATGAAGGATGGTAAAGCCTATTTAGATGGCGCAGAGCTTGGCACACACGGCTACGCCTCCGATGAGTAGTCCTGAATACTAAACTCCAAACACAAAAGAGCAGCCTGAGAGCTGCCTTTTGTTATTTTGAAACATATAAACTTGATTCAAGAAAGCCGTAGTGAGACTAGAAACCTAAAACCCAATATTCTAAAAAATCCCATAACCACTTGAGTAACACGACACTCGGAAAGTAGATTCTGAACCTGGTTCGTTCCTCACCGTTCAGAATGACGTGGTGTTTTATGAGAAATTTCTCTCAGTTACGTCTTTCCAGCAAGCCTTAGCGAGACTAGGAGGCTAGAAAGTATGAGAGTTCACCAGTATCCGCATTCGGTTAAAAACGTATAAAATAAAGCTCGCGATTAAGCGAGCTTTACGAGTTGTTCCGAATTAACCGCTATTCTAACGGCTCAGTTGGCGCCTGATTGCCCGGTTTCGCCGCTGCAAACGGCACATTCACCAGTTCAGAGGCATTGTTTTTCACAAGTTCACCTAGGTGAAACAAGCCGTATTCGCCAGGCTTCATCCGCTGCCAAGCTTCATTGCCCGTTAAAGGTTGAGTCGCGATCACAGACACAATGTCGTGTGGCGTTGTTTCTTCTTGGAAGTTAATTTCCACATCTTCATCAAGCAAAGCGGCTTTACCAAACGGTGCACGTCTCGTGATCCAATACAAATGATTGGTGCAATACGTCATTACATACTCACCATCACTCAGAAGCATGTTAAATACACCCTTCTCTCTTAGCTCATCACAACATTTAGCAACATATAAGAATACCGATTCCATATCCTTTGGCGGCTCAGGATATCGATCTTCCATTTGCTTCAGTAACCAACAAAAGGCCAGTTCACTATCTGTCTCACCGACAGGTCGGTGTCGACCCGTATGTAAGTCTTGATAGCCTGAGAGCTGACCGTTGTGCGCAAACGTCCAATACCTCCCCCACAGCTCACGTGTAAAAGGGTGAGTATTTTCTAAATTAACGCCGCCACGATTCGCCTGTCGGATATGGCTAACGACAGCGCGACTTTTGATGGGATAATTTTGCACTAACTCTGCAATTTGCGACTCACAACTTGGCTTGGGATCTTTGAAAGTTCGAAAACCTTTCCCTTCGTAGAAGGTAATTCCCCATCCGTCACGGTGTGGGCCAGTTCGACCTCCACGCTGCATGAGCCCGGTAAAACTGAAACAAATATCCGTCGGAACATTAGCGCTCATACCGAGCAATTCACACATGATTTAAAAAACTCCCTAACAACACAGCTCGAAAAGGTGGCTGTGAAACGACTATTCCATCTCTTTTTCAATCAACTGAATGATGATATGAATAATCTTAATATGAATTTCTTGAATACGGTCCGCATAACCAAAGTGTGGCACGCGGATTTCAATATCGGCAAGCCCTGCCATTTTGCCGCCATCTTTGCCTGTTAGCGCAATCGTCTTCATGCCTTTCGCTTGCGCCGCTTCAATCGCTTTCAGGATGTTACCAGAGTTACCTGAAGTCGACAGACCAAACAGTACGTCACCTTTTCGACCAACGGCTTCTACATAACGGGAAAACACGAAGTCATAACCAAAGTCATTACTCACGCAAGAAAGGTGACTTGGATCTGAAATAGCAATACCAGCATAGCCAGGACGGTTTTCTCGGTAACGGCCTGTTAACTCTTCGGCAAAGTGCATCGAATCACAGTGAGAACCACCGTTACCACATGACAGTACTTTACCATCTTGCTTGAATGAGTCAGCAATCATTTTCGCCGCTGCTTCGATTTGCGCAATGTTATGGTCATCGCTTAAAAATTTGTTGAGCACTTCAGCAGCTTCGTTTAATTCACTTCTAATCAGATCATGGTACATAAGACGTTCTCTTTATTATTTCGGCTTCAGTCAGTCCTAGATTCACTGAGCAAATTGTTCTGATACCAGTTTGGTATCGGACATTTCATAAACCTGAACTCGGGTTTGATTACTCTGAGTTTACCCACAAACGAGAATTAGTGTCGATAGTGAACCAACAGATTTAGATTGGTGATGGTAATAAACTTGTCAACTTGCTCATGAAACCATCACTCAAATCGCAACTTTAGAACTTTAACTCTACTTAGATCACTTTTTATCCAATCTTATGTTTTACATTTCCTTAATATTTTGATTACACTTAAACCAACTGGTTAGACCTCTTACCTAACATACAGACGTACAACACTTATAAAGTCTGAAAAGGAAAATACATATGGACATCTTGCTCTCAATCATCACGATGACGGTCGTGCTAGGCATTACGCTCTACCACCGCATGTCTCTCGTGAAATCTATTAGTTTACTCACAGCAGCTATGTTAACGCTTACAGTAACAGGCGCGGTTGGCGTTACTGGTTGGACGATTTACGTTCTTGCTGCCGCTGTATTCGCGGTTCCTGGCGTACGTCAGTCTTTGATAAGCCGCAAAGCATTAGCGCTTTTCAAGAAAGTGCTGCCAGCTATGTCTCAAACCGAAAAAGAAGCGTTAGACGCAGGTACCGTCTGGTGGGAAGCCGAGCTATTTAAAGGCAAACCAGAGTGGCAAAAGCTTCACGCAATTCAAGCACCTAAATTAAGTGCAGAAGAACAAGCCTTTTTAGACGGTCCAGTGAATGAAGTGTGTGCCATGGTGAGCGATTTCCAAGTGACTCACGAACTCGCGGACTTACCGCCAGAAGTATGGCAATACCTGAAAGATCACAAATTCTTTGCCATGATCATTAAGAAAAAGTACGGTGGTCTTGAGTTCTCAGCATACGCGCAATCACTAGTACTACAAAAACTAACGGGTGTTTCTGGCGTTCTATCGTCTACCGTTGGTGTTCCTAACTCTTTGGGTCCTGGTGAGCTACTGCAACACTACGGTACTGAAGATCAGAAAAATCATTACTTACCTCGCCTAGCTGAAGGTAAGGAAATACCTTGTTTCGCCTTAACGAGTCCAGAAGCGGGCTCTGACGCTGGCTCTATTCCAGATTACGGTGTGGTTTGTAAAGGCGAATGGGAAGGAAAAGAAGTACTGGGTATGCGCCTGACTTGGAACAAGCGCTACATCACCCTAGCGCCAGTCGCAACGGTACTAGGCTTAGCATTTAAACTTCGCGATCCTGAAGGTTTGCTAGGCGAAAAAGAAGATCTTGGCATCACTTGTGCGCTTATCCCAACTGATGTCAAAGGTGTTGAGATTGGTAACCGACACTTCCCGCTCAATGTGCCATTCCAAAATGGTCCAACGCGCGGTAAAGACATCTTTGTTCCTATCGATTTCATCATCGGTGGTGAAAAAATGGCGGGCCAAGGTTGGCGTATGCTGGTTGAGTGTCTATCGGTTGGTCGTGGTATCACGCTACCTTCAAACTCAACAGGTGGCATCAAAACTGCGGCAATGGCAACCGGTGCTTACTCACGTATTCGTCGTCAGTTCAAACAGCCTATCGGCCATATGGAAGGGGTTGAAGAACCATTGGCACGTCTTGGTGGTAATGCTTACGTAATGGATGCAGCAAGTAACTTAACCGTGGCAGGTATCGACCTAGGTGAAAAACCTTCGGTTATATCAGCTATCGTGAAGTACCACTGTACGCACCGTGGACAACAAAGCATCATCGACGCAATGGACATCGTAGGCGGTAAAGGTATCTGTATGGGACCTTCGAACTTCCTAGCGCGTGGTTACCAAGGTGCGCCAATCGCGGTAACGGTTGAGGGTGCAAACATCCTAACTCGTTCAATGATCATCTTTGGTCAAGGTGCGATTCGCTGTCATCCATACGTTCTTGAAGAAATGAACGCCGCGTACTCTGATGCCAGTGATGCTGTAGAGAAGTTCGATAAAGCGCTTGCGGGTCACGTGAGCTTTACAATGAGTAACCTCGTGCGCAGTATCTGGTTTGGTTTGAGCGATGGTTTAGGTTCTTCATCACCAACCAAAGATGCAACCAAGCGTTACTACCAACAATTGAACCGTTACAGCGCAAACCTTGCTCTGCTATCGGATATCTCAATGGCAGTGCTAGGTGGCTCTTTGAAGCGTAAAGAGCGTCTATCAGCGCGTCTTGGTGACATTCTAAGCCAGCTATATTTGAGCTCTGCGACGTTGAAACGTTTTGAGCAAGATGGCCGCCCAGTCGAAGATTTACCATTAGTACACTGGGGTCTACAAGACAGTTTGAAACAAGCGGAAGTGGCGGTAGACGAATTCTTAGCAAACTTCCCGAACAAAGTGATTGGTCGTGCACTGCGCGTGTTAATCATGCCATTCGGTCGTGTACGCAAAGCGCCAAGTGATAAGCTAGACAGCAAAGTGGCGCGCATTCTACAAACGCCAAGTGCAACACGTTCACGCATTGGTCGAGGTCAGTACCTTGAACCAACCGAGCACAACGCAGCAGGTAAGATTGAGCTTGCCCTGTCAGTCATTCTTCAAGCTGAGCCAGTGTTCGACAAAGTATGTAAAGCGCAAGGCAAACGTCGTCCATTCCTACGTTTGGATATGATTGCTCAGGAAGGGCTAGAGCAAGGCTTTATCACGCAAGAAGAAGCCGACCTACTAAGAGAAGCTGAACAGCATCGTCTGGATACAATCAACGTTGACGACTTTGAGCCGGAATTGCTCGCAGCAAAGCCGCTATACCCTCAGATGGATAGCGTTGCCTAACTCTCTAATCTGAAACCATAAAACGGGAGTGACAACTCCCGTTTTTTATTGCTACCAGAATAGCCTTCATAACACCTCACACCACGAAGAACCTCTGCGCAAGCGCAATAAAATCCACGCCTCCGACCCTTCCCCCCGATTTCCAGTGATAACTAACTCACAGACGTTCCAAGCAAGCGGTGTATACTTTTAAGTAACTCACTCACATATATGGTAAATCCGTTGGCTAAAATATTATTCGCACAGTGGTTCCCAGGGCTTGTTCAGCTTAAGCATTATCAAAAAGAATGGTTTGTTAACGACTTTAGAGCCGCCTTTTCTGTTGTCGCGGTTGCCCTGCCAGTTGCCATTGCTTATGCACAATTAACCGGGGTATCCGCAATTGTCGGTCTGTACTCGTGTGTACTGCCAATGTTGGTGTACGCCATGATGGGCACATCTCGACAACTCATTGTCGGACCCGATGCAGCAACTTGTGCAGTGATCGCTGCTGTTGTAACACCACTTGCCGCAGGTGACCCCACAAAACATTGGCAGTTAGTCATGACCATGACAGCGATGACTGGTATTTGGTGTGTACTGGCAAGTCGTTTCAAGTTAGGGGTGTTTGCAGACTTCCTTTCTCGCCCGATTCTTTTGGGTCTACTCAACGGTGTCGCTCTCACGATTATCGTTGGTCAGTTTGCCAAAGTGGTCGGTTTGAAATACGAACAACGTTATTTGCTGGAACGCTTATGGGAGGCTCCACAACGATTAACCGAGCTTCATTGGCCTACCGTAACTCTGAGTATCGTGACGGTTGTCGTTTATTTACTCACCAAACGCTACCGACCAACTTGGCCTGCTGCCATGCTGGCGATACTCGTGACTACCGCGTCAGTTTGGTTTTTCCATTTACAAGAGATGGGCGTATCCGTAGTTGGGCTCACTCAAGGTGGTTTCCCTCAGTTTCAAACGCCGGAGTTTGAGCTAGGTGAAGTTCGTGAGCTAGTGGTCCCGGCGCTCAACCTTGCGATTGTCAGCTTTGTTAGCATGATGCTCACCGCGCGCAGTTTCGCCGCCAAAAACGGTTATGATATTGATGCAAATAAAGAGTTTCAGGCGTTGGGCTTTGCCAACATTGCCTCGGCGTTTTCGCAAGGTTTCGCGATAAGCGGAGCTGACTCACGCACAGCGGTAAATGATGCAAATGGCGGTAAATCTCAATTAGTTTCGATTGTCGCCGCAATCACCATTGCCATTATTGCGGTATTTATTTATGAGCCTTTACAGTTTATTCCCATCGCATCACTTGGTGTCGTGTTGATCATCGCATCCCTGTCGCTGCTCGATCTCAAAGCCATTTGGAAATTAAAATCTCGTGACAAAGATGCGTTCTATCTAGCAATCATCACTTTTATTTCTGTTTTGATCGTAGGCGTAATACCGGGGATCACTTTGGCGGTACTGCTAGGGCTGTTTCAATTTTTACGTATTGTCATGCGACCGAGTGATCAGCTACTTGGCTTGGATGAAAAAGGCACCATTCGGACCATCGACGACTCAGGAAAAGCTTCGCCTATTCCTGGAATGGTGATTTACCGCTTTAACTCGCCGCTGACTTACTTCAACGCACCTTACTTTAAACGCCGAGTGTTAGAGCAAGTAGAACATCACAAAGACGCAAGTTGCGTTGTCATCGACGCCGTATCGAGCTTTACTCACTTAGATCTCAGTGTGATGGCAACACTGGCAGATATTCACAATACTTTAAAAAAGAGAGGCGTACGCTTAATCCTCGCAGGAAGGAAACGACGCTTACGTCAATGGTGTGAGCTTACTGGTATCAGCACCAGTGAAGGAGGCATCTTACTGCGAGCCGATATGTACCTTGCCATTAAACTTAGTGGCTGTTACATCAGTGCTGTGGGTGAGGGACAAATTCCTACTGTTCAAAAAGAGCCTGATTTAGAGCAGCCACCCAAACCAATTCCAGAAGTGGCTTAAATGGAAATTTAATATAGAAAACAGGAGATTAAACTCCTGTTTTCAAGTACTTATCTTCACAGCTGAATACGTATTACGCCTTCGGCTTAAACTTTTTTGTCATCCCTTGGCTTTTAGGAGCCACCAGCCTATAACCAAGCTTTTCGTAAAAGACCGGTTCATCAGCAATCATAGAAACGTAAGAGCCTTCAAGTGCAACAGAAGAAAGATAACCGTCGATGTATTCCATGACTTTTCTACCTAAACCGTTACCTTGATAATCAGAATCAACGGCAACGTCGACAATTTCGAAGTTACACGCCCCGTCACCAACAATCCGGCCCATTGCAATGAGCTTTCCTTCATCCCGGACAGATACGCCATACAACGAATTGGGTAGACCAATTTCAGCAGCTTTCAACGATTTGGGTGATAGCCCGGCTTTGACGCGCATATCACAGTATTCTTTCGGGCTTGGCACGTGCTCTTCATATCTTATTGTCATTATGTACGACTCCTTTGTATCACCTTGGAGCTTACATAACCAAACTGTATAAATAAACAGTTAAAATTGGAAAGATGTTCCCATTAAGCACACAAAGTGTCGGGTCTGGAAAAGAAGCCACCGACAACTCTGACGCCATAGTAGATATAAGTCGCTCTGAAGCTAGACATTCCTTTTTCTAAACATATTTCTCTCAGCAACATATCCGCATGCTTTCGAGCACTTTGTGGCAACACCTCTTCCCTCATGAGTTGGTAAACAGCATCATGAACTAAAGAAGCTTTCATAATGTTTTTTGTGTCTAACGCCGGCCCACTCGCTCCATCCCATGCGTAGCCCTTTTTAATCGTTAACACGCCTTGTTTGGACAAACTAAGAAAAGGGCTGTCATACGCGTTACTCACTGAAATGTGAGTCTCAATCTTTTCTTCAGAATGGAGAGTGTATTTATACTTCTGACGCTTTTTGTATTTCATAACCTAACCGCCTAACTAACTTGAGTGGGAGGAACGGGGATAACTCTCAAATTAGAGTTTCTCAGAGAGTTTTTTCAAGTAGGACTTTGCAAGATCATGGTTATCTCTGCTCAACCACTTAATACAATCAAAGAGTTCCCAAATCAGGCCTTGATCACCACTGGTATAAACTGGGAAATCTTCATGCTTTGGCGCAGGTTCATCAGTAACCATGCCAGCAATCACATCAGCTTTATCAAATAAAGTCTTAAACGGCTTAGAAAGTTTGAAAGGCTCACAGAGATCTAAACAATGAATCTCTGCACTGGTTAGGTCATTAAAAATGTATTTTTTGAAGCACGCATTTTCGTTGTGCTCTCCCTCAAGGCGATAAAAAATATCTTTATTAGCTTCAAAGTGGGTAAAGCAAGGCTCTGAGGCTTTATGGAAGTTATTTTGAGTAAAGACAACAATATCAGCGTCCGAAATGCGGTCACCTTTTCCTGATGACAATGAACCAAGCAATACCGCAGCAACAACGTCTTTTTCAGAATAAAAGGCATCATAAGCAGACTCAACCAAGGCCTTTTGTCGTGGTAGGTGTTCTAGTTCTAACGCTCCAATTGTCATAACTCACTCCGTCGATACTCACTAAAATCAAGTCGAAACTTAAAGAGTATCATGCGAGCTTTATTATGATTAATCAACGCTAAATCATGGTGTTACTTTAAAATAAAATGATTAATGACCATGAGAAACATCAACTTATGCCTCAAACTTAAACTGAAAAAAACGGAGCCGATTGGCTCCGTTTCTCGCTTCATGTGTTACTACTATTTCTTTGGCACTTCTAACTGCATCTCTGGCATGGCATCGCGCTTCGCTTTAATTTTGCGCCAGACTATCCATGCAATGATCACAATCAGCAGCATTATCACGTTACCCACCGCGATAATAATCATGCTGCGCTTACGCTCAGCCTCCCGCTCAGCAATAATTTGCTTTTCCATTTCAATACGGCGCTGCTCGGCTAATTCAGCTTCTTTTGCAATTCGAGCGGCTTCTAGATCAACTTCATCAACAACACTGAAGGTTTGCTCTGGAATAGGAAACACTAGTGGACGTTGCGTCGCTAAATCAGTGGCAAAGATCTCGCCGCGCCATGCGTACTTACCAAGCTCAGCGTCGTTATTGAGATTCAGCGTGGTTCTCATTCCATCTTTAGAAACCTGGCCTTGGCTGTAGCTAGCAAAGCCATCGGGTGCATCTTGTTCCACCGTGACTGCGATTGAGCCTGGCGCGATCATACCTTGCTCACCACTCACCACCAATTGGTGTGGTTTGTCAGGATTGCGCGCCTGAATAAAAGTACGAGAAATTGGGTTCGGATAAACCAAGATGACTTGCTCTTGCGCTCGTAAGAATACGCCATTACCAGAGGTGATTCGCGCACGGTACTTACCGGGCTCAACGTCTATTGGTAGTTGGACAGTGAACACACCATCCCCTGCTTTTTCATCCAAGCCGCGGCCATCATCAGCAAACTCACCCACAACCATCGGCACTGGACGTGCTTCTTTGATCAACTCATCTTCATTTTCGACAAACTTGGTAAATGTCACGCGCAGATTCACGCGGTCAAGGAAGTCACGCAGTACAAGAGGTTTGTCGTCGGAGGTTAGGCGAGCTGTAAACTTAAGCGCTTCCCCATTATATAATCGGTTTGGGAACACATCCGTGCTGAGCTTTAAGTGAGAAATTAATCGGATGTTATTTTTAGGAGTGACTTTCCCCACAGCCTGCCATGGGCCTGGCATAGGGTTGTCAACGGAGATAATATCGAGTGAAGCTTCTTGGTACCAACGTACATTGTCGTAGGCGTCCCAAGCATAGTACTTTTTACCGTCAGGGCGGACTAAAACAACTGGCTGAGAACTTTGCTCACGATAAACTAAAAAAGTGATCTGCTCGATGGTTGGATCCACTCGAAAGCGATTGTCTAACAAAGACATAGCAGATTCACTCAATGCACTCGAGAGACTACTCCATATCGCTAAAAACGCGACCAACAAAGCCCTCAGCATAGCTTCTCCTATTGATGCCAAATACAGTCGTTCACCAACTCTAATCTTTTTTGGTGAGCTTCTAGTTCATCGGCACTTGCGCGCAAAACCTTTAGCGCTTTTCTTCCTTCAATACGACGAATGGTTTCTACCCCACCCTCTTGTTTATTCGCGTTAAATTCTAGACTCGTTTGACCACCCGTCATAAAGAGGTAAACGTCGGCTAGAATCTCCGCATCGAGCAAAGCTCCGTGGAGTGTACGGTGCGAGTTATCAATACCGTAGCGTTCACATAAGATATCAAGGTTGTTTCGCTTGCCAGGGAAGATTTTCTTCGCCATAGCAAGGGTATCGGTCACCTTGCAGTAGTCGTCCGTTTTGCCGATGTTGGGATCGAGCATGCCAAACTCGTAATCCATAAAGCCCGTATCGAAGGGTGCGTTGTGGGCAACAAGTTCTGCGCCTTTAATAAACTCAAGAAACTCTTGGTGCACGCTCGCGTATTCCGGTTTATCAACCAAGAATTCATCCGTAATACCGTGAACTTCAACCGCTTCTGGTTGGATTTCACGATCGGGTTTTAAATAAACGTGGAAGTGACGACCAGTCAGCTTACGGTTGATGATCTCCACGGCACCGATTTCAATAATGCGGTGTCCCATGTAGTGAGGACCACCCTCGCGGTTCATACCTGTGGTTTCGGTATCGAGAACGACAATGCGGTTATATTCAGAATTGCTGCTGGTATTCATAAGGTTATGTATGTCAGACTATGCTTTATTAAATGTTTCGGCTAATAGTACCAAAAAATATGACCAAACACGTTGAGATTTTCACTGACGGTTCTTGTTTAGGTAACCCAGGACCAGGTGGTTACGGCATTGTATTGCGTTACAAAGACGTAGAAAAGACGCTTTCCAAAGGCTACACGTTAACCACCAACAACCGCATGGAAATGTTGGCGGCTGTCGTCGCGCTGCAGACGTTAAAACAACCTTGCAAAGTCACTTTAACGACTGACAGTCAATATGTGCGCCAAGGTATTACTCAGTGGATCCATAACTGGAAGAAGCGTGGCTGGAAAACA
This sequence comes from Vibrio sp. Y51_MX_L26, assembly GCF_024181935.1. Taxonomy (NCBI): domain Bacteria; kingdom Pseudomonadati; phylum Pseudomonadota; class Gammaproteobacteria; order Vibrionales; family Vibrionaceae; genus Vibrio; species Vibrio sp. Y51_MX_L26. Next base: position 381,638 of record NZ_JAMZAS010000003.1, on the reverse strand, counting down.
GCGGATAAAAAACCCGTTAAGAATGCCGACCTATGGCAAGCTCTAGACAAAGAAACCGCACGCCATCAAGTTGAATGGCACTGGGTAAAAGGCCACGCTGGTCATCGTGAGAATGAAATTTGTGATGAGCTAGCCCGTACCGCCGCAGAAAACCCAACCGAGGAAGATACCGGTTACCAACCCTCTTAACGAGATTCTTTCCTCATAGTATTGCCCTCTCGATTCATCACCCCTAGTGGTGTGAGCTTTTTCTTCAAACGCCAATGCGGTTTGATAGGCTTGAGAGGGTATGTTCGTTTCCGTGCCACAATGTAATACAAACTCCCTGCAGGTGACGCCCAATCACCGAGACTGTTTTCCAACCATGTCCACATCGTGCGGTAGCGCTTCATCGGAAACAGCGCGTAACGATCGCAATGAATCACTTGATAATTAAGTAACCCTAACCAGTCGTTGATGCGGTTCGACGTAAACATTCGTCCACTCCAAGGCAAATTATGTTTACGCCAAGGAAGCAAACTCGCTAATCCAGTCAAACTTAGTGGGTTAAATCCAGTGATTATCAAATAACCATCATCCATCATCACTCTATCGACTTCCCGTAGCAAACGGTGTGGATCACTTGCATAGTCGAGCTGATGAGCGAGAATCACAACATCAAAGCTTTTTTCCAAAAAGGGCAATTCGTAACCATCTGCAATCACATTATGCAACGGGTTCTGGATATCTACGTTGACTTGGTGTTGAATGTTACAATTACAGCTGGTTAGCTCACAGCTCAACCCGCCCAGTTTGAGCATATGGTAACCGAAGAGTTTCGGACACCATTCATCAAGTCGGGTCTGGATTGACTCAAGCACCCACGGACCGTTGTTCATTGCTGACCAAGTCGACGGGTGTGGTATAGTTTTGTTGCTGAGTGCTGGTTTCATTAACCACCTGACTAAAATGGGTGACGGAGAACGAATCGTGTTAGAGATCAAAAGCATACCCGCATTTAATGATAATTACATCTGGCTGATACAAAATAGCGATAAACGTTGCGCAGTCGTTGATCCGGGCGATGCGAAGCCAGTGTTAGAATACTTGCAGGCTAACGAATTAACTTTAGAAGCGATTTTAATTACGCACCACCACAACGATCACATTGGTGGCGTTCCAGACTTAGTGCGTGCCTTTCCTGAAGTCGCCGTTGTGGGCCCGAAATCTGAACCAATTCCAACCCTAACCACCCCCATGGAAGAAGGCGACAAACTGGAGTTATTTGGCGAAATCTTTTTGGTGCTAGGTTTACCAGGCCATACCTTAGGTCATATCGGTTACGTTGGAGACGGAAAACTGTTTTGCGGTGACGTGTTGTTTTCCGCAGGCTGCGGTCGTATTTTTGAAGGTACGCCAGAGCAAATGTTTGAGTCACTAAACAAGCTAACGTCTCTACCAGAAGAAACTCAAGTCTTCTGCGCGCATGAATACACCGCGAGTAACGTGGCGTTTGCTTTAGCGGTTGAGCCTGATAATGAGCAGCTCCGTCAATATCGCGATGATGTAAACCGACTGCGAGCTCTAAACATTCCGACACTTCCAACAACAATACGCAAAGAAAAGTGGATTAATCCGTTCTTGCGAACCACCAATCCTGACGTGGTTCAATCTGTTGCTAGTCGCATTAAAAATAGCGATCCATGCTCGGTTTTTACTGCTTTGCGTGAGTGGAAGAACGAATTTTAACCATTTTCTGCTTGTAAGTTTGCAAGACCCCAGTATTATCAGGGGCTGATTTTTCGAGAAGCGCCACTGGCGCTTCTCTTACGTTTGGGGTTGATATAAATCTATTTGAATTTCTCCCCATTGCATAATTTAGAAGCTCTTTGCCTCTATTAATTAATTAGTTAGTGTTTAAAAGATGTCTATTATCTTGCGACTGCCACGCACATTGTGTTGCGCGACAGGCGGGTGAAGATAAAAAGGCCCTAAATAGGCTGAATCCATGCGTTTGAAGTATACCTGGGCGTTGGCGTTGTTATTATCTGGCTGTCAATTGACTCAGTCAGACTCAACGTCTTCTACACCAGAAACCAATAAATCTGAGCAGACTGCAAAACAAAATGCAGCGAAGGCTCAACCGGGCAACACATCGTCTTTAGCAAAAAAATCCGCTAACGACGCGCCTAAAGTTCTTTCCCCTCAGGAACAAGAAGATGTATGGCAACGTATCGCCATGCAACTTGAAATGGATATCCCAAACCATAAGAAAGTGGACTACTACCGTACGTGGTATCTAAAGCACCCGAATCACCTTTACACAGTGTCTAAGCGTGCGACTCCTTTTCTATACATGATCACAAAACGTATCGAAGAGCGTGGACTCCCAATGGAGCTTGCTTTGCTTCCTGTGGTGGAAAGCTCATTCGATGCCTTTGCCTACTCACACGGTAGTGCAGCTGGATTGTGGCAATTTGTCCCTGGCACCGGAAAGATGATGGGACTAGAGCAAAACTACTGGTATGACGGTCGCCGAGATGTGGCAGCAGCAACGGATGCCGCACTGGACTACCTTGTACAACTAAACGAGCGTTTTGATGGTAGCTGGGAGCATGCAATTGCTGCTTACAACAGTGGTGGTGGCCGTGTTTCTAGCGCAATTCGTAAGAACAAAAAGCTCGGTAAACCTATCGATTTCTTCTCATTGGACTTACCAAAAGAGACCAGCAGTTACGTACCTAAGCTGCTAGCCTTGGCTGACGTCATCGCAAACCAAGACAAGTACGGGCTTAATATTCCTGCGATTCCAAACAAGCCTGTTCTAACGCTTGTCGATCCGAAAGAACAGCTTGATCTAGCCATTGCTGCAGATTATGCCGGCATTGGTGTGAAAGAGTTACAAAGTTACAACCCTGCATACAACCAATGGTCAACGGCGCCTGAAGGTCCGCACCAACTTCTGATTCCGGTAGAGAAAAAAGAGACTTTTCTCACTAAGGTGGAGAAAAACCGTGGTAAAGGGATGAAGGTCGCTCGCTACAAGGTGAAGTCTGGTGACTCTTTAAGTGTGCTAGCTAATAAATACGGCACAACCACAAAAGTGATTCGACGTGCAAACGGCCTGTCGAATAACAATATTCGTATTGGCCAATACCTACTGATTCCGACGTCAACAAAAGACGATGCGAAATACGCACTAACGGCACAAAATCGATTAAGCAAGACTCAATCACGTGCTCGTGGACAACTCAAGCTCACTCATGTCGTTCAGTCTGGAGAAAGTTTGTGGTCAATCGCACGTGAAAATAAAGTGTCGTATAAATCGTTAGCAAAATGGAATGGCATGGGCCCTAAAGATCCATTGCGCGTTGGTCAAAAGCTCGTGATTTGGAAGGACTCAGACAAAGGTGCTGTGATTCGTACCGTTTTCTACAACGTTCGCTCCGGTGACACCATTAGCGGCATTGCAAGCAAGTTCAAAGTAAAAACAAACGACATCGTGAAATGGAACTCGCTACACAAGAAAAAATACTTACAACCAGGTCAAAAACTTAAGTTGTACGTTGACGTAACGAAGGTAAGTGTATGAACCCATCAAGCAACCCACTTGTGATGCTGTTGGACATTTTTCGTTCTCCAACATCTTGCTTTCTAGCACTTTACCAACGCGGCGGATGGGGATGGCAACCGTTCATCTTCTTGATGCTTAGTCCGTTTTTATTCTGGGGCGCTTACTTTTCGAATGTCGATTTCACGTGGCTCAGTGGCCAACTTGCCGCGCAGTTTCAGCAAATCGACCCAAAGCAGATTGAGCTATTAGAGCCAAACACGCTAATGGCCAGTGCGATCATCAATGCTGTATTCAACCGCTTTGCCACCTTACTGTTGCTTGCGCTTTGGTTCTTTCTTGCAACGAAGGCAAGCAAACAACAATATGGTTACTGGAAGTGGTTTGCCGCGTCGTGTGCAATCTTATTCCCAGCAGTATTGGGCGATATCGCAAGCTACGCGAGCCTGTTACTCAAGCATGGTCAGGTGATGACTTACGCAGCAGATTTAAATAGCCTAAATGGTTTGTTAAAACTGCCACTCACCAACGAGTGGTCGCATTTTGCCAGCTCACTACCACTACTGCTGCCTTGGTACATTGTACTGGGCTACGGTGTTGTGCTTACTTGGACTGAGTTTGAACGTGGGCAAGCCTTGGTGATTGCAAGCCTGCCATGGGTATTCTTCTACGTTATTTGGGCGCTTTATATTGTGGTTACCTAAGCTAGTCATCTAACGTAAATGACAGTAACAATGGGTTATGATCGGAAGCGTCGCTCTGCGGCGCTTTCGCGTATTTGAGGGTCAGTCCTCGGTAAAATACGTGATCCAACGGTAATCCCGTTATAAATTGGACTCGATGATCAGGCGAGAACGTCACTTCTTGCAAGTCCGCGGCTTTTAAGGCCTGTCGCATCGCATTAACGCGAGATTCACTCCAACTATTGAAGTCTCCAGCGAATAGGATCGGCCCTGTATGATGCTTTAAAAGCATTTCAAGAGCCGTTAGCTGAGAGACATACTCTTGCGTGCCAACCGTGAAGTTAATCGCATGTACATTCACCACAGCGAGTCTCTCGCCATTGCTTAATTGATATTGGCTGTATAATGCAGACTTGGGTAAACGCAGCCAAGGCTCTTTAGACGTATAAGCACAAGCTTTTTCTGGTTGCCCTTGAGCGATACTAATCACACCCGCACCGCTGCCCAGCGCCTTAAAGGCACTCACTTGGTTGCTGACCCAGTTGCCATCCACCAACCATTGCTTAAAAGATGGTGTCATGCTGGCTTCTTGCAATAACAGCAGCTGCTTATCAGCAGAGAATTCATTGAGTGCGCTTTGCCAATTAGTCCGGTTCTGTTTGTAGATATTCCAGACAAGTACATTGATTTCACCGCCCTGATCCAGAGCTTTTGAGCCGCTAAATTCGATGCACCTAATATCCTGCGTCAGCTCTGAACCTGTTTGAGTAATGATTTGCGGCTGATCTGGTACGGTGAAAATAACCTGGAAGCCGACCAATACCGCCATAATAAGAAAAGCTAACGCCAGAAAAAAACGCTTAAACATACGACAAACCTGAATATACGCACCCTAAAACTGGAACAACCAACCTCGGGTTATTTGATTTCACTGAAAGTAAAAAACAAAAAAGGAGCCACTTGGCTCCCTTTTAGCATAATAAATACGAGACAGGTAACAAGAAACCTTAGATCGCGTCTTCGTCTTCTTCACCAGTACGGATACGAACCACACGCTCAACATCAGTAACAAAGATTTTACCATCACCAATTTTGCCGGTTTGCGCGGTTTCTATGATCGTCTCTACGCATTTATCAGCCACATCTTCCGTTACAACGATTTCGAGCTTCACTTTAGGCAGAAAGTCCACCATGTACTCTGCACCACGGTAAAGCTCGGTGTGACCTTTTTGGCGACCAAAGCCTTTCACTTCAGAGACGGTCATCCCTGTAATGCCAACTTCAGCTAGCGCTTCTCGAACATCATCCAATTTAAATGGCTTGATAATCGCTTCAATTTTTTTCATGTTCATCCCTTAAGCTTCAATCGATTGCGCTTATTATCGTTTAGCGTTTCGCAACATTCAATGTTTGTCTCTGATCCACCAGCGAAAATCCAGATTGAGCAAATTAACATGGCGAATATCGTGAGTTGATAAAACCCCAATGAGGACAGCTCAATGCCCAATCGTCCAAGCTTTTTCAGACTCGCGTTTACTTCAAACTTGCGTAGTAAGCCGCTAGATTTGCGATATCTTCATCAGACAACAGTGAAGCTTGAGCTTGCATAACAGCAGCAAGACCACCTGTTCGCTCTTTGTTTTTATAGGCTTTAATTGAGCTGATAATGTATTGCTCGTTTTGCCCTTTCAGGTTTGGGTAACCCGGAATGACAGCAATGCCGTCGGCGCCATGACACGCAGCGCATACTCCTGCCTTTGCTTGACCTGCTGTGGCATCTCCCGCTGCTAGAGCCTGCCCACTGAACATGGTTAGCGCCACCATTGCGCCCATGATTGTTTTCTTCATTGCTTCACCTAATCAATTATTATTTAAGGATTTTTATATTTTATAATCGACATTGTGGCATGAATTTTCATTACCTGCGCCAAATAAGTTCACAATCTTGACCATTAAACGCCTGATCAACGAACAGATCTGCCACAGCAACGACTCGGTCTTGATACATCAAAATCGGAATTTGACGACGCAGCCAGCTTGGCACATTGTATTCTTGGAATAATTTCTTCAGTTTTCGACTGTGATTACGCGTGGTTGGATGCGCTGATAAGCCTTCCGGATTGAAGGTCACGCGAAGCAATTCTGGCTGACTCGGAAGCGCAATCGTTGCGTTACTAGAACTCGTCGTTAAGGTCAGTTCCCCTAGCCGCTCTGGAAGCGATAAAACGGTATCGACTTGAATCGTACTTTGCCACTCAGTGACGTCAGCGATTTCTGTTACCCAGTAGAGACGATTTCGAAAACGGCGCACTTCACCTTGTTTAAGTTGTAGTTTGGGGTTGGCATCTTGCTGAGCTAATGCGACTTCATTCCAGATAAGATTGAGTTGTACCTGAGTCGGCATACTAGTATTAAGCTTAGCCAGCCACATACGAATCAAGCGCGCACGCGCTAATCCACTGTGCTTAGCCAGTTCTTCAATACTCAAACTTAGATCCGTTTGTAAAGCGCGTTCAAACACCGCGCTCAATAGTTCATCCAATAGCGCTTCTTGTTGAGCACATAAACTTGCACTGCGCTGAACCGCTTGATGGATATTCGGCCAGCGACCAGACAATTCAGGAATAACACAATGACGAAGAAAGTTACGATCATAACGGGTATCTTGATTGCTTTCGTCTTCCACCCACTCCAAGCCTAATTTAGTAGCGGCTTCTTCGATGGTCTTCCGCTTGATAGTAAGCAATGGTCGAACTAGAGATCCGCAAGAAAACGGCATACTCTCCGCCATCGAAGATAACCCTTTAGGCCCGCTGCCGCGCTTAAGCGCAAGGAGAAAAGTCTCTATTTGATCGTCGGCATGTTGACCAGTCAACAGTATATCGCCTTCTTGAATGTACTTAGTTAAGGCTTGGTAGCGAGCTTCACGAGCAAGAAGTTCAATACTTTCACCATTGCTGATGTCTAAGCTCACTCGCTCGATCGAGCATGATATCCCCACTTGTTTTGCCCAAAGTAGGCATTTATCAGCCCAATCATCGGCATTCGAGCTCAAACCATGGTGCACATACACAGCGTGACACTCTATCGAATGCGCTTGTTGATAGCGACTGAGTAATTCGAGTAAAAGACGTGAATCCACTCCTCCGCTAAACGCCAAGACAACCTTAGTGCCTGATTGATAGTAGCGGCCGAGAACTTGAGCAAAATGCGGGTAAAGCGATTCCATAAGCGATCCGATAGGTACAAAAAAGGGCTGGACTCTCATCCAACCCTTTCTATTTTAACTGTTATCACTTGAGATATCAGCTAACGCTTAATAGCAATCACCGAAATTAACAGTAACCGTAGCTCATTAGGCGCTGGTAACGACGTTCACGTAGCGTCTCTTCATCCAATTGTTCTAGATCTTCTAGCTGACGAAGTAGTGTTGCTTTCATATTCGCTGCCATTTGAACATGATCGCGATGAGCGCCGCCTAGTGGCTCTTCAATGATTTCGTCGATCAGTTCAAGCTCTTTAAGACGAGGAGCAGTTAGACCCATCGCTTCTGCCGCTTGTGGCGCTTTGTCAGAATCACGCCATAAGATTGAAGCACAACCTTCAGGAGAGATTACTGAGTATGTAGAGTACTGAAGCATGTTCACGTAGTCGCCTACACCAATTGCTAGTGCGCCGCCTGAACCACCTTCACCAACAACGTTACAGATTACTGGCACTTTAAGACCAGACATCACTTTTAGGTTTTTCGCGATAGCTTCAGATTGACCACGCTCTTCTGCGCCCACACCTGGATACGCGCCAGCCGTGTCGATAAATGTGATGATCGGCATGTTGAAACGCTCTGCCATTTCCATCAAACGTAGCGCTTTACGGTAACCTTCTGGTTTTGGCATACCAAAGTTACGTTTCACTTTCTCTTTGGTTTCACGACCTTTTTGGTGACCAATGATCATCACAGGGCGGCCTTCAAGGCGAGCCATGCCACCCACAATCGCTTTGTCGTCTGCAAACGCGCGGTCACCCGCTAATTCATCAAACTCCTCAAAAGCGTGTTGGATGTAATCCAGCGTGTAAGGACGTAGTGGGTGACGAGCCAGTTGAGCTGTTTCCCATGCGCCTAGGTCACTGAAGGTTTTTTTCTTCAGCTCTAAGCTTTTCTTCTCAAGCTGTTCGATTTCTTTATCCAGGTCAATCGCAGAATCACCACCGTGACGAGAGACATCACGTAATGCTTCAATTTTCGCTTCTAGTTCTGCGATTGGCTTTTCAAATTCAAGAAAGTTTAGGCTCATCTATGAATCCTTGTTTACTCAGCGTCTAACATATTGCGCTGAATTTTTAGTTAAATTCGAGTTCTACCTGGCTTTTGCCAAGCAACTGTTTTAAATCGTCGAGTAATGTATCACTTGGCGTTACTCGCCACTCGGTGCCCAATGTTAACCGCGCTCTGGCGTCGGCACGCTGGTAGTATACATTGACGGGTACGGTTCCGGCTTTGTGCGGTTCTAAAATACGGCTGAACTGCTCAAAAAACTGATCGTTGATCTGAGTTGCATCTATCGATACCGACAAACCACGAGCGTATTTCTCGCGCGCACTGCCGAGATCCATAACTTCACGCGCCGACATTTTAAGGCCACCGTTGAAGTCATCAAAGCTGACCTGTCCAGAAACGACCAAAATTCTGTCTTTTTCGAGAAGTTCAGCGTATCGATCCAGTGCATCTGAGAACAACATCACTTCCATGCGACCACTTCGGTCATCCAGTGTCATAATGCCAATTCGTGTACCACGCTTGGTCGTCATTACACGAGCGGCAATAACCAAACCAGCCACCGTGACAGATTGGTCGCGACGCGTTGGCGTTGCGTCTTTTAGTCGACAACTGGTGTATTTGTTTAGTTCCTTTACGTAGGCGTTAATTGGGTGCCCTGTCAAATATAGACCTAGGGTATCACGCTCGCCCTCTAACCACACTTTTTCTGGCCAAGGCGGAACCTGCGTATACTTATGCTCTACTTCTTCAGGCGCATCCGTTAACACACCAAACATATCCGTTTGACCAAACGCCTCAGCTTGGTGATGTTGACTTGCTGCTTTTACCGCATCATTGAGTGACGCCATCATCGCCGCGCGGTGTGGGCCTAGTCGATCCAACGCGCCCGCGTAAATCAGCTTCTCTATCACTCGTTTATTGACGCGTTTTAGATCAACTCGAGCACAGAAATCAAATAGGTCTTTAAAGTGACCACCTTTATTTCTCGCCTCAAGAATCGCATCGATAGGACCTTCACCTACCCCTTTTATCGCACCAATACCGTAAACAATTGCGCCATTTTCATCAACATTAAAGCGATATAGGCCAGAGTTGATGTCTGGTGGCAGCACGGTGAGCTTCATACGGAAACACTCATCGACCAAGCCAACGACCTTTTCCGTGTTATCCATATCGGCTGTCATTACCGCAGCCATAAATTCGGCAGGATAATGGGTTTTCAGCCAAAGAGTCTGATAAGAAACCAATGCATAAGCAGCCGAGTGTGATTTGTTAAAGCCATAACCAGCGAACTTCTCTACCAAGTCGAAGATTTTCATCGCCAACTCGCCATCGATACCGTTCTTTATCGCACCTTCTTCAAAGATAGCACGTTGTTTTGCCATCTCTTCTGGCTTTTTCTTACCCATTGCACGGCGGAGCATGTCCGCACCACCTAGCGTGTAACCCGCTAAGATCTGCGCAATCTGCATTACCTGCTCTTGGTACAGGATGATGCCGTAGGTTGGATCAAGCGTCTCTTTTAGCGACTCGTGTTGCCACTTTTCATCTGGATAAGAGATCGCTTCTCGACCATGTTTACGGTCGATAAAGTTATCTACCATGCCCGATTGCAAAGGACCCGGACGGAAGAGTGCTACCAATGCGATAATGTCTTCGAAACAGTCTGGCTGAAGTCGTTTGATCAGCTCTTTCATGCCTCGAGATTCAAGCTGGAATACTGCTGTCGTTTCAGAGTTTTGCAACAAACGGAAAGAGGCAGGGTCTTCTAACGGTATGGATTCAATTTGAACCGGTTCTTTCCCTTCTCGCTCTAGGCGTGGGTTAATCAGTCCTAACGCCCAGTCAATAATGGTTAAGGTACGTAAACCCAAGAAGTCAAACTTAACTAGGCCAGCGGTCTCAACATCGTTTTTATCAAATTGAGTAACCGGAAAGTGACCTTCAGCGTCTGCATAAATTGGCGCAAAATCGGTAATTGTTGTAGGTGAAATTACAACACCACCAGCGTGTTTACCGGCGTTTCGCGTACAGCCTTCCAAAATATGACACATGTCGATGAGTTCTTTAACTTCCTCATCGGCCTCATACAATTCAGGTAGTGCAGGTTCAGCTTTAAACGCTTTATCTAGCGTCATGCCTGGATCGGGCGGGATCAGCTTTGAAATACGATCAACAAAACCAAATGGGTGGCCCAATACGCGGCCAACGTCACGGATTACCGCTTTTGCCGCCATGGTACCAAACGTGATGATCTGAGATACCGCGTCGCGACCGTACATTTCCGCAACGTGGTCAATAACCTGGTCACGTTTATCCATACAGAAATCGACGTCGAAATCGGGCATCGAAACACGTTCTGGGTTCAAGAAACGTTCGAACAGCAAGTCGTATTCTAGTGGATCCAGATCGGTGATTTTTAGTGCGTAAGCCACCAAAGAACCAGCACCGGAACCACGTCCAGGACCTACAGGAATTCCATTATCTTTTGACCACTGGATGAACTCCATTACGATCAAGAAGTAACCAGGAAATCCCATTTGGTTGATAACATCTAGCTCTATCTGAAGACGTTCATCATATTCAGGGCGGCGACGTTTTCTCTCTTCCTCATCTGGAAATAGGAACTCTAAACGCTCTTCCAATCCCTCTCGGGATTTCATGACTAGGAACTCAGTCTCTTTCATCCCTTCGGTTGGGAAGGCTGGTAGGAAGTACTCCCCTAAGCGCACAGTCACGTTACAACGCTTCGCTATCTCGACACTGTTTTCTAACGCTTCAGGAATATCAGCAAACAGCTCGCACATTTCTTCTTCTGTACGAAGATATTGCTGCGGACTGTAGTTTTTTGGCCTACGCGGATCTTCTAATGTGTAACCATCGTGAATCGCTACGCGTATTTCATGAGCATCAAATAGGTCTGGACTCAGGAATACAACTTCATTGGTCGCCACTACTGGCAAGTCTTGCTGCTCTGCCAATTCAACTGCAAAGTGAAGATAAGTTTCTTCATCTGGACGACCGGTACGAAGTAACTCAAGATAAAAGCGATCTGGAAAATGCTGTTTATAAAAATCAACACACCCTTGCACTATTTGACGGTTGCCTTTCAAAAGGCCGCGACCAATTTCCCCGCTTTTACCGCCGGATAATACAATCAGGCCTTCAGACATTTCAGCCAACCAGGCTTTATCAATCACAGGGTGGTGTTGAACATGTCCACGTAAGTACGCTTTTGATATCAATAACGTCAGGTTCTTATAACCCACATTATCCGCCGCAAGCAAAGTCACTTGAGTCAGCTCTTCACCAAACTCGTCCGACTGCATTTTAAAGTCAGCACCAATGATCGGTTTAACACCACTGCCATGTGCTGTACCGTAAAACTTCACCAAACCACATAGGTTGGTAAAGTCGGTCAACGCCATTGCGGGCATACCGAGTTCAGCAACTTTCTTTACGATTGGCGGAACTTTGTTGAGGCCATCCACCATCGAGAAGTCACTATGAACACGCAGGTGGATGAATTTGGGATCTGACATTAACAGGTACCGTGTAACTCTATTTTGTTGGGGATTCTAACCTAAAGAGGTTGGGTTTATAACACCAATTAGATCGTTTGATTATTCTATGCCTAACGCTTTTTTTACTGGCTTGAAACTCTTGCGGTGTTCACTAATCACTCCGTGTTGCTCAATCGCTTCAAAGTGCGCTTTAGTTGGGTAACCTTTGTGCTTCGCGAAGCCAAATTGTGGATGAAGTTTATCCAACTCTTCCATCTCTTGGTCACGCACGACTTTGGCAATAATGGAAGCCGCACTGATTTCGGCAACACGTAGATCGCCTTTTACTACAGCTTGAGCATCCATTGGCAGCTCCGGACAACGGTTACCGTCAATCAACACCAAATCAGGTTGAACCTGTAACCCCGCCACTGCGCGCTGCATCGCAACCATAGTCGCCTGCAAAATATTCAGTTGATCGATTTCTTCAGGAGAACAACGTCCGACCGCCCACGCCAAAGCTTTTTCTTTGATTTCAGGAATCAGCGCCATGCGTTTCTTTTCGGTCAATTTTTTCGAATCGTTCAAACCTTCAATAGGATTGTTAGGATCAAGGATAACCGCAGCGGTGACGACGTCTCCCACCAAAGGGCCACGTCCTACCTCGTCGACTCCGGCCACAAACTGATAACCTTGTGGATATTCAAACGGAGGGAGTTCAACTTTGGTTTTGGTCGCTTTTGGTTTAACAGCCATGATAAATCTCTATTTTTCAATCAGTTTTAGAACCGCGTTTGCGGCTTGTTGATCCGCATCTTTACGGATCCAATGATGCATTTCCGTAAACTTATCTAACATCGGTTTATTGTCGCTTTCCAATAAGCGAGAAACCTCAGTAAACAAATTGTCTGGTGTGCACTCATCTTGTAGATATTCTTTGACGAGCTCATCATCCGCCAAGATATTCGGCAATGACACATACTTCGTTTTCAATAGACGTTTAGCTAAGAAAGCGGTAAATGCATTCACACGATAACCCACCACCATTGGACGCTTGAGAAGCATACACTCCAACGCTACGGTACCAGAGGCCAGCATCACTGCATCGGATGCGGTGATGACGTTACGTGCGGTGTCATCAACTAACTTGAAGTCCAACTCTGGTGCGAGCTCTTTCCATGCTTGTTCAAACTGCTCACGGCGTTTTTGATTAACAAGTGCGACAACAAACCCCAGTTCTGGAAATTTTTTATGAAGTAACTTGCAGGTTTCAATAAATGGCTCAGAGAGCATTTTTAACTCGCTACCACGACTGCCTGGCAGGACAGCAAGCCACTTTTTATCTTGTTCTAAACCAAGCAACTCACGTGCAGGCACTTGTTCTGATTCAAGTGGGATGGAATCAGCCAAGGTATGACCAATGAACTCGCAAGGCACATTAAATTTGTCGTAGAACGCTTTTTCAAAAGGAAGAAATGCTAACACCAAGTTCGTTGCCGCTTCTATTTTAAAGATGCGCTTCTGACGCCAAGCCCAAACAGACGGACTCACGTAATGAACGGTTTTAATGCCCGCTTGCTTGAGGTCAAGTTCTAGACGTAAGTTGAAGTCAGGAGCATCGATCCCGATGAAAACATCAGGCGGATTCTGAGTAAAATACTGAACGAGCTCAGCTTTCACTTTAAGAAGTCTCGGTAAGCGGCCTAAAACCTCGACTAACCCCATCACCGCAAGCTCTTCCATATCAAACAGAGACTCGCAACCTTGGGCTATCATTTTCGGACCGCCAATGCCTACAAACTCTGCGTCTGAATATTGTTGCTTTACTGCTTTGATAAAGCCTTCACCTAGCGTATCGCCAGACAATTCTCCGGCAATGATGCCAATACGTAATGGTCTTTCCATATCTACTTCGCTATTTTTCCTGTGCGCTATGGATAACGGTTTGCCTTATCCATAAAACACAAAAAGATCGTAACCTCAAATTCGGTCACGATCTTTTTATTTATTGGTTCATTCGCCAATTAACGAATAATGCCACGTTCCGTCGTTTCCAGAATATCTGAGAAACGCTTCACAGCCGGCCAATCTTGAGCCATTTCAGCCAGAATAGGCTTCACTTCTTCTAGCGTCTTACCTGAACGGTAGATTTCTTTATACGCTTTTTGCAGCGCACGAATCTCTGGTTTCTCAAAACCATTACGCTTCAAGCCAACAAGGTTCAAGCCGAAAGGTGTTGCGTGGTTACCTTGCGCGAGTACGTAAGCTGGGACATCTTGCACCACTGCTGAGCAGCCGCCAATGTACGCGTAAGCGCCCACTGTACAAAACGGGTGAATCGCAGACAGTGCCATCACACCAGCATAATCATCAACAGTAACGTGACCACCAAGAATCGAGTTATTACCGATATGAGTGTGGTTACCAATAACAACATCATGCGCAACGTGTGCATTCACACACAATAAGTTGTCATCACCAATGATCGTGGTTGCTTTGTCCTGCACTGTGCCGCGGTGAACTTGGACCGCTTCACGAATGACGTTACGATCACCGATAACCACAGTTGTGTCTTCACCACCGTATTTTTTGTCTTGGTTTTCTTCGCCAATGACAGCATGCGGGAAAATACGGTTATCTTTGCCAATAGTCGTGTGACCTTTGATCACAACGTGAGACATCACTTCTGTGCCTTCACCAATTTCAACCGTAGAGGTGATGTACGTAAAAGGACCTACTGTTACGTTAGCACCAATTTTGGCGCCCTCTTCTACCACCGCAGCCGGGTGGATTTTAGCGGTTTCATGAATCATATTAAAACTCTCGACGAGCACACTTCAGTTCTGCAGAACATACCACTTCGCCGTCAACTTTTGCTACACCGCTAAATGCAGCAATGCCGCGACGTTCTTTCAGAAATTCTACCTCAATAACCAATTGGTCGCCCGGAACCACTGGTTTACGGAATTTCGCGCCGTCTACGCTTGCAAAGTAGTACAGTTCATTTTCTGTTGGTGCACCAAATGATTTAAATGCAAGTAAGCCTGTTGCCTGAGCCATTGCTTCTAAAATCAAAACACCTGGGAATACTGGTAGTTGAGGAAAGTGACCTGTGAACTGAGGTTCGTTAACCGACACGTTTTTAATCGCGTGAAGGTACTTCTCTTCTTGGAAGTCTATCACTCGGTCGATCAATAAGAATGGGTAGCGATGAGGTAGTAGCTCTTGAATTTCAGAGATGTTCATCGTTTTCTTTTCAGTAGTCAAAGTCGTCTTCCTATATCAATTTTTTGCCGCCAAGATGGCAAACGTGGCAATAGGTCGTAAAGCCGAATCGCTTTGCAATATACTAGCAAAATACGCACCATCTTGGAGTTAAATCTACTTAGAGCGCGTCATTATAGAAGAAAAAGACCCGCATTTCGCGAGTCTTCGTACAGAATATGGAACTAGAGCCTGTTAGCTTTCACGTTAAATACAGAGCGAAAGATAACTTGTTCTAAATTTTTTCTTTCTGTTCCAGCTGTTTTTCAACCGCTTTCAGGCGCTTATTCATCTCATCAATACGGTGAACTCGAGTTGCAGTTTTACGCCACTCTCTGTTCGTTTGTAGTGGAATACCTGATGAGTAAAGGCCTTTTTCTTCGATACTGCGCATTACCATGCCCATACCTGTAATCGCCACACCATCTGCGATAGTGATATGGCCATTCAGAACAGACGCGCCGCCAATCTGGCAGTACTTACCAATTTTTGTACTGCCCGCGACAATAGTACCACCAGGCATCACGGTACCATATCCGATCTGCACGTTGTGCGCGATTTGAAGTTGGTTATCCAGAATGACATTGTCTTCAATGATAGTATCTTCGAGTGCACCGCGGTCAATCGTAGTACAAGCACCAATCTCAACGCGGTTACCGATACGCACTGAACCAAGCTGAGGGATTTTGATCCACTCGCCTTTGTCATTCGCATAACCGAAGCCATCAGAGCCAATGACGGTACCCGATTGAACGAGACAGTCATCACCCAATGACACTTCATGGTAGATAGTGACATTAGCCCAAAGCTTGGTGTTATTCCCTAGCTTGGCGTTCTTACCGATAAAACAACCAGCACCAACACTTACGTTGTCGCCGAGTTCCACGCCCGTTTCAATCACGGCATTAGCGCCGATTGTAACGTTCTCACCCATTTTAACGTCAGCGGCAATCACAGCACTTGGTGCAATATCGTCTGCCGGTTTTGGTGTGGTATCCATCGCTTGGACCACACGAGCAAATGCGACATAAGGGTCTGAAACCACTAGCGCATTTCCAACGCATTGATCTTTATGCTCAGCCTTTACCATAACAACGGTAGCTTGGCACTCAGAAAGGTGTTTTGCGTATTTTGGGTTAGACAAGAAGGTTACGTCACCTTCTTGTGCTTTATCCATTGGGGCAACACGGCTTACAACGAGAGACTCGTCACCAAACAGCTCACCCCCGGTAATTGTCGCCAATTCGGCTAATGTTAATGTCTTCATAACTTCTTATTTTAGAGCTTTAATTACGTCTTCAGAGATATTGTATTCTGGCTTGCCGTACTGCAAAGCAGAGATATCAATCACAAGATCGTAACCATTTTTGTCTGCGACTTTCTTAACTGCATCTTGAATCGTTTTGAAAAGCTTCGCTTTTTCTTCAGCTTCACGACGCGCACTTGCTTTTTCAAGTGCTTGTGCTTTCACTTTGTACTCGCTGTCTAGCTTCGCGATATCGATACGTAGCTTTTCAACTTCGTCTTGACCCAAAAGCTCACCGTCACGTTGTAGCTTTTCGATCTTTGTTTTAGCTTGCGCTTGGATTGACTTCAGTTCATCAGCTTTGCTTTTGAAGTCTTTCTGCATTTTTTGTAGTACAACTTCACGTTGAGGAAGAGCTTGGAAAACTTGAGCTGTATTTACATAAGCAATTTTCTGTGCAGCTTCTGCCGCATTTGCAAACATTGAAGAGCTCAGTACAAGAAGGCCAATCCCAGCCGCTTTGATCATTTTATTCAAAATATTTTCCTCTTTAGAAAGTTCTACCGATAGTGAATGTGAAGAACTCTTCATCATCGCCATCAAATTTCTTAATTGGTTTCGCTAGTGAGAAGACTAGTGGCCCCATTGGAGACATCCACTGCAACGCCGCACCGTAAGAAGAGCGGTAGTTGGTTGGATCTGAGTAATCGTAGTAGTAACGGTCACCATATTCCGCACCTGAATCGCGGTAGTCAAACTCCGTATCCCAAACACTTGCCATATCAAAGAAGATACTGGTACGAATTTGGTTTTGTACTTCTTCTGATGCAAATGGTGTTGGGACAATCAACTCAACACTTGCTAGCGCTACGGCGTTACCACCAACAGAGTCATCTGTTGCTGTATCTGCGCCATTGTTTGAACCAGATGTATCACGGTAAACCGCTTTAGGACCAACAGAGTTTGAGCCAAAGCCACGAAGCGATGTAAAGCCACCTGCGTAGTAGTTTTCGTAGAATGGGAACAAGTTATCGTTACCATCTGTTTGACCGTAACCATTACCGTAACCTAAGCGGCCACGGAACAAGAGGGTAAACTCGTGCTTTTTAGTCAATGGCACATACTGACGAACATCGTACTGCATTTTGAAGTATTGAACGTCAGAGCCAGGTACGGTCATTTTATAGAATGCACGCTGATGGTTACCTGCCGTAGGGAAGTAGCCACGGTTTAAGTTATTACGTGTCCAAGAGATATTGAAATCGAAGTCGTTCGTGTTCAACGCTCCACTAGAATCAATGTTGTCTGCTTGTGCTCGTAAGAACTGCTCTACCTGCAAGTAAGGCGATAAGTTACCGATCTTGTTGTGCGTATAACCGACACCGAATTCAAAACGGTTCAGCTCATCGAATGGGAAGCCCCACGTTAAGCTCGCGCCATAGCTTTCGTTGGTATAGTCAACGATATTAGCTTCTTTCGCTTCAAATTCGTTGTAGAAGACCTTACCACCTAAGCTAACACCGTCTAAGTTCCAGTACGGGTCTCGGTAATCTAGACTGATGTTTTTCTGGTAGTCATTCATCATCGCGTTGATACCAACACGGTTACCGCTACCAATAAAGTTATCTTGTTGCAGGCCAACCTGGAAGCTCACACCCGATTCTGTACCGTAGCCAACACCGAAGTTAACGCTACCAGAGTTCGCTTCTTTGACAGAGTAAACTAGGTCAACTTGATCATCACTACCAGGAACTCGAACCGTCTGTACTTCAACATTTTCAAAGTAGCCCAAACGGTTTAGACGAGTTTTACCCGTTTCAATCGATTTCGAGTTTAACCAACTGCCTTCCATCTGACGCATTTCACGACGAAGGACTTCATCTTTGGTTGAGTTGTTACCCGTGAAGCGGATATCACGAACGTAAATTCGGTTACCTGGATCGACGTTAACGACCAAAGATACTTCTTGATTCTCATCGTCAAACTCAGGAATGGTATTCACTTGAGGATAAGCGTAGCCGGACTCACCAAGCACACGTTTAATACCCTCTTCCATTGAAGTGACCAACGAGCCGTTGTACGTCTCATTGTCTTCAAATGGTACAAGTCGTTCGAACGTCGCTTCCTCACCAATCAAATCACCACGGAACTTTACATCCTTGACGGTATAAACCTCTCCCTCTTCTAAGCCAAGAGTAATGTATACCCCTTTCTTGTCAGGAGAGATTGCAACTTGTGTCGAATCAACGTTAAATTTTAAGTAACCGCGGTCCAGATAGAATGATTTGAGCGCTTCAATATCACCTGCAAGCACTTGTTTTTGGTACTTTTCGTCAGACAGGAAATTCCACCACGGCACATCAACATTCAAGTTAAAACGAGAAAGAAGGTCCTCATCGCTGAAAACTTCATTGCCGATAAAATTGATTTGCTGAATTTTTGCCGACACGCCTTCAGTAAAGACAAACTTTAGGTCAGAACGGTTACGTGGCAGTGGAGTCACCACAGCTTTTACTGTGGCGTTGTATTTACCTACGCTGTAGTAAAAGTCTTCTAAGCCTTTTTCAATGTTGCTTAGCGTGGTGCGGTCAAGCGCTTCGCCTTCACGAACGCCAGATGCGTTCAGGTTTTCTTGTAGCTGCTCGTCCTTGATTGCTTTGTTACCAGAAAATGAGATGCTGGCAATGGTAGGACGTTCTTTGACTTGAACCATCAGAACGCCGCCGTCACGTAACACTTTCACATCTTCAAAGTTACCAGATGCATACAGTGCACGGATAATCTCTGCAACATCGCCTTGGCCAATGGTATCACCGACACGTACAGGCATTTTCAACAACGCAGCACCCAGTGCTACACGCTGCAATCCATCGATTTCAATATCTTGAACTACGAAGTTCTCTGCTCCATTTGCAGATACACTGGTCGCCAGTAAACTTGCAAATAGAATTCGCTTAATCGCCATACTTGTTCTAATTATTCCTTGCTACTGCTTTTGTCTCTGAACTATCACAGACGAGTAAAATCATTAAATAGCGCTAACGCCATGAGCGAGAAGATGATCGCACCACCAATTCTAAAACCCATTTCCTGCACTCTCTCAGGAACGGGACGTCGAATGACTGCTTCAATTGCAAAAAACAACAAATGACCGCCATCCAACATTGGTAAAGGAACGAGATTAATAATACCTAGGTTAACACTAATTAGAGCGAGAAAACCTAAAAAGTAGACCAAGCCATAATCAGCCGTCGCACCTGCGCCTTTGGCTATTGATATTGGACCACTCAGATTATTCAGACCAACGTCACCAACAATCAGTTTCTTAAGCATGCTGATTGTCAAGCCAATGACTTGGCCGGTTTTGTCTACCGCCTTACCTACTGACTCGAATACACCAAACTGAAGGTCGAAGCGATAACTTTCTGGCCATTCTGCGACTTTAGGTGCAATACCTGCAAAACCAACGACTTCTTTGTTAGCTAGCTCACGGCTACCAGGCGTCAGCGTTAATGTTTGCTCATAGCCCTGACGCAATACCGTTAATTCAATCGGTGTATCAGGATTAGAGCGAACCGCTTCAACAACCTGCTTCCACTCCGTGACGCGTTGTTCACCAATAGCGACAATCTCATCACCTGGAAGCACACCTGCTTTTTCCGCCGCTCCACCTTGCGAAACCTGTTCGATAACGCGATACACCTCCGGTGTATACGGCGCAAAACCTAATGACTGCATCGCAGACTGAGTTTCAGGGTCGAACTCCCATTCGCGCAGATCGAGCGTTTTCGTTACTTCTGAACCAACTTCATTCGCTGACGTCAGTGTTACTGTCATCAAATCATCGCCAATATGAGAAATCAATCCCATATTTACCGATTCCCAATCCGGAGTTTTGATACCAGATATCGATTTAAGTTCCATTCCTGATTCAATTCCGGCTTCTGCGACGATCGAATTGGGCGTAACTTCACCAATTACTGGCTTAACTGCTGGGATACCAATAAGAAATACGAGCCAATAGGCGAAAATTGCGAAAAGGAAGTTAAAGACAGGGCCTGCCGCAACAATAGAGGTTCGCTTCCATAGCGGCTTCTTATCAAACGCTAAGTGCTTCTCATGTTCTGGCACCTCATCAACACGGCTATCAACCATTTTTACATAGCCGCCGAGAGGGATCATTGAGATGCTGTACTCCGTTCCGTCTTTGCCTACCTTACTCCAGATAGACTTGCCGAAACCGATTGAAAACTTTTCAACTTTCACGCCGCAACGGCGAGCAACCCAAAAGTGCCCAAACTCGTGCACTGCGACAAGAATGCCTAGTGCGACGATAAAAGAAATGAGATTCCACAATATACCAGTCATCAGCTACGCTCGCGTATGGTTTCTAGGGCAATAGTTCGTGCCATTCTATCTAGCTCTAACAAGCTTTCCAAGCTATTCGCATTCTCAGCTTTGCAGCTTGCATTGATTTTATTCAACACAGACTCATTGATGCGAGCGATATCCGTAAAACCTAGGCTGTTATTTAAAAATGCATCAACAGCGACTTCATTCGCTGCATTCAGTGCCGTTGTTGCATGTTGACCTTCATAACAAGCGTCAATTGCTAGTTTTAAGCATGGGTAACGAGCAAAATCAGGTTGCAAAAACGTCAATTCGCCAATTTGCGTGAAGTCTAGTGGCTTAACCCCAGCTTCAACCCTTGATGGGTATGACATAGTCAGTGCAATAGGGGTCGCCATATCCGGCTCACCCATTTGTGCCAAAACCGAACCATCGCGGTATTGAACCATTGAATGAATAACAGACTGCGGATGAATAATAACCTTTAGCTGCTCGCGAGCCGCATTAAACAACCATTTAGCTTCGATATACTCCAGGCCTTTGTTCATCATCGTGGCTGAGTCAACGGAAATCTTTGGTCCCATCGACCAGTTTGGATGGGCGATCGCCTGTTCAGGAGTCACCTTTTCCAGTTCTGCGATGTCAGTGTAACGGAAAGGACCACCAGAACCAGTCAGCAAAATATGAGAAATGCCATGTTCTTGTAAATTACAACGACCTAAATTGGTTTGTACTTGCTGTGGTAAGCACTGGAAAATAGCATTGTGTTCACTATCGACGGGAAGTAGCTCCGCACCAAACTCTTCTACGGCATCAATAAATAACTGGCCTGACATGACCAGTGCTTCTTTATTTGCCAACAATACTCGCTTACCAGCTTTCACAGCAGCCATGGTAGGCAGTAGACCAGCCGCTCCGACAATAGCAGCCATCACACTGTCAACTTCGTCCAATGAAGCAATATGGCATAGAGCATCCACACCACCTAATACTTCGGTGTTTGGCGAAACCAAATGTAACTCAGATTGGAGTTGAATCGCTGCGGCTTTGTCCGCCATTACCGCGTATTTAGGTTGCCACTGACGACATAGCCCGATCATCTTTTCAACGTTGGTGCTTGCCGCTAAGGCAACGACAGAAAACAGCTCTGGGTTTTGTTCGACCACTTTAAGCGTGCTTGCACCAATAGATCCAGTAGCACCAAGAATCGTTAACTTTTGCATGTTGTAAGACCGTTAGAAAGCTCAGGAGCGACAATGCCGCTCCTGATAAATTAGAATACGTAGTAAAGAAGAGCAAAAACTGGGAATGCTGCGGTTAGGCTGTCAATACGATCGAGCACACCGCCATGTCCTGGGATAATGTTGCTGCTGTCTTTAATGCCTGAGACACGCTTGAACATACTTTCCACCAGATCGCCGAGCACTGATATAACAACAGTAACCAACGTAATCAACACCATATGGACAGGACTGGTGAACTGAATATCGAACCAATCAGCAAATGCCCACGCCACGATCAATGCCGTGATAATGCCGCCAATAAGCCCTTCAATGGTTTTATTCGGACTGACATGTGGCGCCATCTTGCGTTTGCCTAAGCTTTTGCCTGCAAAGTAAGCACCGCTATCTGCAGCCCATACCAAGAAACAAACGTATAACACGAGCTTTGCTCCGTGGTATGGATCTACCGTAATGTCATGAGCTCTAAGAATAACTACACTCCAAAGGAATGGAATTAATGTCAGAAAACCAAACACATGGCGTAAAACAAAATTATTTTGCCAAGATTTCGTTGTTTTGGGATAAGTAATCGCCATTAAGCTAGCAATAATCCACCAAACAAAACCAAGGCCCAGCACAACATAATGAGGCGTTGCTAAATGGTTGAGGCTATGTGCGTCAGGCGAAATATATAGAAAACTAAGTCCGGTAACAATGACTGCCGGAACGAGGGCAGCAAAGCGAGAGTTGCTTCCTGTAAATTGAGTCCACTCCCAAAAACCTAATAGGGTAATTGCAGTTAAAGCGGCAATAAAGCCCATTAGGGGTAATTTAAAAATGCCTAAAATAACCAGGGGAGCTAAAATTAGTGCTGTTATTATTCTCTGTTTCAAACTAACTAGTCCTTATTGAGCTGCCATCAATGCCTTTATTTGTTCACCTGTACAGCCAAAACGACGTTCTCGATTGATAAACCAAGTTACAGCTTCAACTAAGCTGTCTTCGTCGAATTCCGGCCAATACTCGGGTGTAAAGTACATTTCTGCATAAGCCATTTGCCACAACATAAAGTTGCTGATGCGACACTCTCCACTGGTACGAATCAAAAGATCCACTTCAGGTAAGTCTGCCATGGTCAAATGCTCAGTGATTAGCTGCTCATTGATATCCTCTACACGAATCTCACCGTTACGTGCTTTTAACGCTAACGTTTTGGCCGCTTCTGTGATGTCCCACTTACCGCCATAATTGGCTGCAATGTTGATCACCATCCCCGTGTTACCTGCCGTTAGATTTTCAGCTTCTACAATCTTCT
Organism: Vibrio sp. Y51_MX_L26; assembly: GCF_024181935.1. Taxonomy (NCBI): domain Bacteria; kingdom Pseudomonadati; phylum Pseudomonadota; class Gammaproteobacteria; order Vibrionales; family Vibrionaceae; genus Vibrio; species Vibrio sp. Y51_MX_L26. The sequence goes on along the minus strand of NZ_JAMZAS010000003.1, from coordinate 358,225 downwards.
TTTGTAGACGCTCACTAAATCGACTGGTATCACCGATCACGCGCAACCGTAAATTATTTTTGTGTAGTTTTTTTACTTCACTAGACAGGACCGTGATAAACAGTTCCATCAAAAGACCCACTTCTTCCTCCGGACGACGCCAGTTTTCACTACTAAAAGCAAATAGCGTCATGGCTTTAATGCCAAGCTTTGAAGCAGCAGCCACGGTCTTACGAACGGCATTAACACCTTTTTTGTGACCAAATACGCGAGGTTTTCCTTTGGACTTAGCCCAACGGCCATTACCGTCCATAATGATGGCAATATGCTTAGGAAGGGAATCAGAGAAGGCTTGAGAATTTTGCATAGGGAGTTAATTGAGTTCCATCAGTTGGATAGACTAACATAAAAAAACGCTGAGCTGTGAGCACAGCGTTTTCCAACAGTGATGTGTGTGGGAGTATTAAACTTCCATCAACTCTTTTTCTTTTGCAGCAAGAACTTCATCGATCTTCTTAACTGCAACGTCAGTTAGTTTTTGAATTTCGTCTTGTGCTTTACGATCTTCATCTTCAGAGATTTCTTTATCTTTTAGAAGCGCTTTAAGATCGTTGTTTGCGTCACGACGGATGTTACGAACAGCAACACGACCACCTTCAGCTTCACCACGAACGATCTTAACTAGGTCTTTACGACGTTCTTCCGTTAGTGGTGGAAGTGGAACACGGATGATAGTACCAGCAGACATAGGGTTTAGACCAAGATCAGACGTCATGATCGCTTTTTCTACTTTCGGGGTCAGCTCTTTATCGAAAACCGTGATTGCAAGTGTACGCGCATCTTCAGCAATAACGTTTGCTACTTGGTTTAGAGGTGTTGCTGCACCGTAGTATTCTACAGAAATACCAGATAGTAGGCTTGGGTGTGCACGACCTGTACGAATTTTAGAAAGGTTGTTCTTAAGCGCTTCAACGCTTTTATCCATGCGCTCTTGCGCGTCTTTTTTGATTTCGTTAATCACAGTTTCACCTTAAAAATGTCATCTTTCCTGAAGAAAGCCTAAAACGGTTGAGCAAAGCAAACGCCACCCTAACGCTTTGGGTGGCACCTTGGGACAAGCTTATTCGTTGATTAGCGTGCCTTCTGCTTCGCCCATAACCACGCGACGTAGTGCGCCTGGTTTGTTCATGTTAAATACGCGGATTGGCATTTTGTGGTCACGAGCTAGCGTAAACGCCGCCAAGTCCATCACTTTCAGCTCTTTATCCAGAACTTCTGCGTAAGATAGCTTATCATACAGCTCTGCGTCTGGGTTTGCTACAGGGTCAGCAGTAAATACACCATCAACCTTCGTCGCTTTTAGTACAACATCCGCTTCGATTTCAATACCACGTAGGCAAGCAGCAGAATCCGTTGTAAAGAACGGGTTACCCGTACCAGCAGAGAAGATGACAACACGGCCTTGGCGAAGCTCACGGATCGCATCAGCCCAATTATAGTCGTCACATACGCCTTTTAGAGGAATGGCAGACATAACGCGCGCATTCACGTATGCACGGTGAAGAGCATCGCGCATCGCTAGGCCATTCATTACTGTAGCAAGCATACCCATGTGGTCACCAACTACGCGGTTCATACCAGCTTCAGCAAGGCCTGCACCACGGAACAAGTTACCGCCACCGATAACTACACCAACCTGAACACCCAGTTCAACCAGTTCTTTCACTTCTTGTGCCATGCGATCAAGGACCGCAGGATCAATACCAAAACCGTCTTCACCTTGAAGAGCTTCACCACTCAGTTTTAATAGAATACGTTGATACGCTGGTTTAGGGTTCGTAGTCATGGAGTTTACCTTCCAAAGAGAGTTGTTGATTAACAGTCATGAATAGACACAAATTCAGTTATGGCTATTCATCACGGCTAATCGTTCACTGCTCATAAAAAGACCGCAGCCAAGGCTACGGTCTAATCTTTATACAGTCTCTAAGGATTAACCTTTTTGAGCTGCAGCAACTTCTTCAGCGAAGCTCATTTCTTCTTTCTTCTCGATACCTTCACCTACTTCTAGGCGAACGAATGTAGAAACTGAAGCGCCTTTTTCTTTCAGCATTTCACCTACAGTTTTCTTAGGTTCCATGATGAAAGCTTGACCTGTTAGAGAGATCTCGCCAGTGAATTTCTTCATGCGGCCAACAACCATCTTCTCAGCGATTTCAGCAGGCTTGCCTTCGTTCATTGCGATTTCAACTTGAACCGCTTTCTCTTTTTCTACTACGTCAGCTGGTACGTCTTCTGGGTTAACGAACTCAGGCTTAGAAGCAGCAACGTGCATTGCAACGTGCTTAAGAGTTTCTGCGTCGCCTTCACCAGCAACAACAACACCGATTTTCTCACCGTGACGGTAAGAAGCAATTGCAGTGCCTTGAACGTATTCTACGCGACGGATAGTGATGTTTTCACCGATTTTAGCTACAAGAGCTACACGTGCGTCTTCGAATTGTGCTTGTAGCTCTTCAACAGTCGCTTTTGAAGCTAGAGCTGCAGCTGCAACTTCTTCTGCGAATGCAGTGAAGTTACCGTCTTTAGCAACGAAGTCAGTTTGGCAGTTAACTTCAAGAAGAACAGCAACGCCGTTTTCTTCTTTGATGATGATTGCGCCTTCAGCTGCAACGTTACCAGCTTTCTTAGCTGCTTTCGCTGCGCCAGATTTACGCATGTTTTCAATTGCTAGTTCGATGTCAGCGTTTGCTTCTACAAGCGCTTTCTTACATTCCATCATGCCAGCGCCAGTACGCTCGCGAAGTTCTTTAACTAGAGCAGCAGTTACAGTTGCCATTCTGTATTCCTCGTTTGATTCGAAATAAGGTAAAAAACAGGGGCCTAACATTGTCGGCCCCCATTGCTAACTATAACTTAGTTTATGCTACACAAAGGTTTCACATAGACCAAGTGTGACACAGAGCCGCTATTATTCAGCTTCTACGAAACCGTCTTTTTCAGCAACTGCAGCTACGTCTTTGTTACGACCTTCAGATACTGCTGAAGCAGCAGCGTTCAGGTATAGCTGTACAGCGCGGATCGCGTCGTCGTTACCTGGGATTACGTAGTCAACGCCGTCTGGGTTAGAGTTAGTATCTACCACAGCGTATACTGGAATACCTAGGTTGTTAGCTTCTTTAATTGCAATGTGTTCGTGATCAGCGTCGATTACGAATAGAGCGTCTGGTAGGCCGCCCATGTCTTTGATACCACCAAGAGATTTCTCTAGCTTCTCCATTTCGCGAGTACGCATTAGAGCTTCTTTCTTAGTTAGTTTGTCAAAAGTACCGTCTTGAGATTGAGTCTCTAGATCTTTTAGACGCTTGATAGACTGACGAACTGTTTTGTAGTTTGTAAGCATACCGCCTAACCAGCGGTTGTTTACGTAAAACTGGTTGCTTGCGATTGCAGCTTCTTTAACAGCTTCAGATGCAGCGCGCTTAGTACCTACGAATAGAACTTTACCTTTCTTCTCGCCAACTTTAGCTAGTTCAGCTAGAGCGTCGTTGAACATTGGTACAGTTTTTTCTAGGTTGATGATATGAACTTTGTTACGAGCGCCAAAGATGAATGGCTTCATTTTTGGGTTCCAGTAACGAGTCTGGTGACCGAAGTGAACACCAGCTTTTAGCATATCGCGCATTGATACAGTTGCCATTTTAAATTCCTCTATGGGGTTAGGCCTCCACATTCCCCATAACTCCGACCAAGCTTCTACTCAGCACCCCGGAATATGTGACGGAATGTGTGTGATTTAAAGATAAAAGGTTATTCGGATGAAGCTTGCTTCGCCGCTTAGCTTTGCTAAACGAAGAGAACAGTCCTCTATTCCGGCGCGCTTTATACCATATTTTAGCTCACTGTGGCTAGTAAAAATTATTTCTTCACCGTGCCACTTTCTCCTATTTATAAGCAAAACTTTAAACATACGATCGAATTAAGAATGATGCATATTCCTATCTAACTTGGGTTAACGCCCCGATGTCTGATAGAATGCGGCCATTCGCACGTTTACGTGCTTAGGAATAAGTAGAGAAAGCCAATGTCAATCAAGATTAAAACTGCTGAAGAAATAGAACGCATGCGCATTGCGGGCAAGCTGGCCGCAGAGATTCTAGAAATGATCGAACCACACATCAAAGTTGGTGTGACGACAGAAGAGTTGAACAAAATCTGTCATGAGTACGCTCTAGAAAAAGGCGCATACTCTGCTCCGCTTGATTACCATGGTTTCCCTAAGTCGATTTGTACTTCAATCAACCATATCGTATGCCACGGTATTCCAGCAGAAAAAGACGAAATCGGTAGCAACGGTCAAATGAAGCCAGCGGTACTAAAAGATGGCGACATCTTAAACGTTGATATTACCGTAATCGTTCCAAATGACGAAAATGCGGATCTGAGCGTGCGTCCTCAAGGTTACCATGGTGACACTTCTAAGATGTTCCTAGTCGGTGATGTTTCACCTGCAAACAAACGTCTATGCATGGTTGCTCAAGAAGCACTGTATGTTGGTATGCGTACCGTTAAGCCAGGTTCAACAGTTGGTGACATCGGTACAGCTATCGAGAAGTACATCAAAGAGAACAACAAAAACAACCCTCGCAACAAGTTTTCTATTGTGAAAGACTTCTGTGGCCACGGTATCGGCGATGAGTTCCATGAAGAACCACAAGTGGTTCATTACAAGAACAAAGACCGCCGCGTACTAAAAGAAGGCATGTGCTTTACTATTGAGCCGATGATTAACGCAGGTAAATTTGGTTGCTCTGTTGACGCTCAAGACGATTGGACCGTTTACACAGGCGACGGCAAGAACTCTGCGCAATGGGAACATACCATTGTTGTAACAAAAGAAGGTTGTGAAGTACTGACGCTTCGTAGCGACGATACGATTCCTCGCCTAATGAAAAACGCGTAAAGCTGACGACCACTCGTTGTTTACTATATCCCTGCTTCGGCGGGGATATTTTTTATCTGCCACAAATTTGTTAGATTGTAACTAGATTAGCTTGCACGGATGGCAAATATGACACTTCAGTCCCCTCTTACCTTTTCCGATGAACAAATCAATATCGGAGAGCTCAAACAAGAGTTAGAGAAATTTAGCTCCGATCAAAACCAAGAGTTTCTCAATCATCATCCGGTAACAAGCTTGGTTTTAGCCAGGGCAGAATACATGGATCTGCTTCTGAATCGTTTGTGGCAACATTTTGGCTTCAAAGATATTTACAACATTTCCCTAGTTGCCGTGGGTGGCTATGGGCGTGGCGAGCTACATCCGCTCTCCGATATCGATATTTTGATTCTGTCGAACAATAAACTGCCGACCGCGTTAGAAGCAAAAATCAGCGAATTCATTACGCTGTTGTGGGATTTAAAACTCGAGGTCGGACACGCTGTTCGCACCGTTACTGAATGTGCTGAAATTGGTAAAGCCGATCTAACGGTCGCGACAAACCTCCAAGAAGCGCGTCTACTGTGTGGCAGCGAGGATACCTTTCAGGCACTGAAGAAAGTCGTATTATCAGACTCCTTTTGGCCAAGTGAAACGTTTTACCGCGCGAAAATTCAAGAGCAGCGCGAACGCCATGCCCGTTACCACGATACGACCTACAACTTAGAACCAGACATTAAGTCGACCCCTGGCGGGCTGCGCGATATTCATACATTAAGCTGGGTCGCCCGACGTCACTTTGGTGCCACGTCATTGCTGGAAATGAGCCGATACGGATTTTTAACTGACGCAGAATACCGAGAATTGGTTGAATGTCAGGACTTCCTTTGGCGAGTGCGTTTCGCTCTGCACATGGAGCTTCGCCGCTATGACAACCGCTTGACCTTTGCCCATCAAGCACAAGTTGCGGAAAATCTAGGCTACGTCGGTGAAGGCAACCGAGGCGTAGAAATGATGATGAAAGAGTTCTACCGCACACTTCGTCGTGTGGCAGAGCTCAATAAAATGCTACTCAAACTTTTTGATCAAGCGATCATTAATGGTGGGGCGACAGAAAGTGCCGAGATTCTCGATGCCGACTTCCAACGTCGTGGCTCTTTGATTGAAGCGCGGAAACCCGCATTGTTTCAAGCTCGCCCAGAAACTATTCTGGATATGTTCTTACATATCGCGAACGACTCAACCATTGAAGGGGTGAGCCCACCAACACTACGTCAGCTGCGCACCGCGCGCCGTCGACTCAACAAATTTTTGCACACCATTCCTGCTGCGCGTGAAAAGTTCATGGCGTTATGTCGTCACCCTAATGCTCTGCATAAAGCATTCAGCCTGATGCACCGATTAGGGGTTATGGCGGCCTATTTACCGCAATGGAGCCAAATTGTTGGTCAAATGCAGTTTGACTTATTCCACGCCTACACGGTTGATGAGCACAGTATTCGCTTACTGAAACACATTAATACCTTTAGTGACCCAGAAAATCATGCGAAGCACCCTATTTGTTGTGACGTCTACCCACGGATGCAAAAGAAAGAACTGCTGATTATTGCCGCTATTTTCCACGATATCGGTAAAGGACGTGGCGGCGATCACTCTGTTATAGGCGAAGGTGAGGCTTACGACTTCTGTATTGAGCATGGCTTATCAAAGCCCGAGGCCAAACTTGTCGCTTGGTTGGTAAGGCATCATCTATTAATGTCCGTCACCGCACAGCGCCGAGACATTTATGATCCCGATGTAATTACCGAATTTGCCAAAAAAGTCAGAGACGAAGAATCTCTCGATTATCTTGTGTGCCTGACAGTTGCAGATATTTGTGCAACCAACCCAGAACTTTGGAATACTTGGAAACGAACCTTACTCGCAGAGCTGTATTACTCTACACAACGTGCTTTACGTAGAGGGCTAGAGAATCCTGTCGATGTGCGTGAGCGAATTCGCCACAACCAACAAATGGCCTCTGCAATGTTGCGCAAAGAGGGGTTTGCCGCGCGCGAAATTGAAGTATTGTGGCAACGCTTCAAAGCTGACTATTTCCTTCGTCATACCCATACGCAAATCGCGTGGCACTGCGAACACTTACTTCGTATGGAAGATCCGACTAAGCCTTTGGTGTTGATCAGTAAAAAAGCCACTCGTGGCGGCACTGAGGTGTTTGTATATACGAAAGACCAGCCTGCTTTATTTGCGACGGTCGTGGCGGAGTTAGATAGGCGTAATTTTAATGTACACGACGCGCAAATCATGACCAGCAAAGATGGGCACGTGATTGATACCTTTATGGTACTCGATCAACATGGCGAAGCGATCGATGAGTCTCGTCACGCGGCGGTGATTAAACACCTAACCCATGTACTGGAGGCGGGCCGACCAACCAAGATTAAAACGCGCCGTACTCCGAACAAACTTCAGCACTTTAATGTGAAAACCAAAGTCGACTTCTTACCAACCAAAGGTAAAAAACACACTTTAATGGAGTTTGTCGCGCTAGACACACCAGGGCTGTTGGCCAAAGTAGGCCGTACGTTTGCTGATTTAAATATCAACCTTCATGGTGCAAAAATCACCACCATTGGTGAGCGAGCAGAAGACTTATTTATTTTAACCAGTGATGCAGGGGGAAGATTAAGTGAAGAACAACAGGATGAGCTAAGAGAGAGATTGATCGAAAAGTTATCTGATGAGGTCGCTGCTTAGATCAAACCTGCCAATCTTTTCGGTTCAGGGCGAGAGCGATCTTGCCCACAAGTTAAGCATTTTGGCTAAATATCAGCTATCTAGCTCATACATAGGCTGCTACAGTTATATCAATATCAATTCGATGTAATAGAGGTAGCCTATGTATCCCCACCTCACTGGTTTGGGTATTCACGACCCTAAGCAGATTGAACGTTATTCCCTACGCCAAGAAGCACACAAAGACGTGCTCAAGATATATTTCCACAAGCAAAAAGGCGAGCTGTTCGCCAAAAGCGTTAAATTCAAATACCCGCGCCAAATCAAAAATGTTCTTGTGGACAGTGGCAGTCACAAATATAAAGAAGTAACGGAAATCAACCGTAACCTCACATTGGTCATTGATGAACTGAATAAGATCACTAAGCCAACGAAACAACCTGAGGTTGATGTCAAAGAGAAAATTCTCTCAGACCTTCGTCATTTAGAAAAAGTTGTTTCGAGCAAGATCGCAGAGATCGAGGCGGATCTCGAAAAACTAAAGTAAAACGTTAAGTCTTAAATATTAAAAAAGGGTTAGCATTGATGCTAACCCTTTTTATTTGTACTCAATCATTATCTAGATCTAACTGCGCCGATTATCGGTTGATCATCGATTCATCCCACTCAAATCGAGTAAACAATTGCTGCCAAGTCTCATCAATATTGGCCGTCATGACAATCTCTTGATCGGTAAATGGATGGACGAACCGTAACTCTGAAGCATGCAGTAGCAAACGATGAGAATCAAACTCTGTGCGATACAGCTTGTTGTGCTTTCCATCCCCGTGCGTTGTATCACCCACGATCGGATGGCGTAGATGTGCCATATGACGACGAAGTTGGTGCTTACGCCCCGTTTTAGGTTTCATCTCAACTAAGCAATAACGCGTTGTAGGAAATTTACCCGTCGAATAGGGAACTTCCACCTTAGCCAACGGTTTATATTCCGTCACCGCTTCTTGCGCTTCTTTTTCTTGTGAAGCGAACTTATCCGCAATCTTGTCTAACTCGACTTTGAGCGCGTAATCTAAGACGCCCTCTTCCTCAATCCAACCGCGTACTATTGCGTGGTATGTCTTTTCCATTTTATGTTCAGCAAACATCGGCATGACTTGTGACGCGACTTCACTCGACAAAGCAAACACGAGCACACCAGATGTTGGACGATCCAGACGATGCAATGGGAACACATGCTGACCAATTTGGTCGCGCAAAGTTTGCATGACAAACTGAGTTTCGTGTTTATCTAACCAACTGCGGTGCACCAGCATGCCAGCAGGCTTGTTAACCGCAACAAAATATTCATCCTGATAAACGATCTCCAGTTCCACTGGTTCTGAAGATCGCGCTATTTCTTGTTCTAACATTTGGTTACTTACATAGTTCATCAATGGTTCGGATTGTAACAAGCAGCTCTGCGAACTGCGGTTCCTGCTTCCACGCTTCTGAAAAATAGGGCTCGAGAGAAAACTCTCTTGGCAATGGTTGGTTGTTTTCCACTAGCGCATGCATTCTGTCTATAAAGATCCACTGCAACCACTCATGAGGATGCAGTGTATCAATCGCAAATGGCTCCACACTTTGTAAGGCTTGCTCTGAAGGCCTAGTGTGTTGCCACAACTTATGTTCTTTAAGCTGCGCTTCAAGTTGGTGAAGTAAGTCGACCAATTGAGTATTTGTTACCATTAATTCTATCTCGAACCTTGAATTAGCCGAGAATGATACCATTTCTTGTGAAAAGAACGTTAGGACGTCGTATTTAATGGAAAACATTCAAACCCTCACTCAACTGTTGAACAACAGCCGCTGTGATTATCAAATCTTCGATCTTGGTCGTCGTATCAAAACCATCGCTAAGAAAGAGTTTGCCGATGTAGAAAAAGGTCAAGCACCGTACCCATTCCCAATGCAGCGTAGAGCACACCTTGCCATCGCTTATTGGAATGAACAAAAGCAACCTTGGATTTGGTTTCTAAAGTTTGAATTGGACGAGCGCGGTTTGTTAAAGCAAGCGGATATCGGTAATTTCATTAAATACGTAGTGGAAGCTATGGGAACACGCCTCAATGATGATATCTCTGAAGAGCAACAGCAAAAGCTGTCTAATAACCCATACACTTTCAAACCTTCCGAAGATAAAATGGCCGTGTTTCATAGCCAGGTCCGCGCGAACCTCGATCTTCCTACCAGCCAATATTACGAGCACACTCAACATTACTTTTCAGGCGGTTTAGGCTGGGACAATTGGCAAACCGTAGGTCTGCAAGGGATCACCGACATGGCCGCTCGTTTGGACAAAGAGCAAAACGGGGTAATGATACGCAAAGCGTTGAACCACCTACCGAATGAGCCACTTTATGCTCTGTTGGGTGCGCTTGAGCATGTAGAGTTACAAGAGCGTTTAGCAGAACGTATCGCGGAAAAAGCACAACAAGAAATCGCAAGTAGCGAACCGGATCTCTTCCTACTTTCAGCGCTTATCCGAGCTTTGGCTGGCGCACCAACAGCCATTGTCTCGCCAGTGTTAGAAGCGATTTTACAAAGCCCTCGTTTAAGCCATCAGGAAGTACTGATTGGCGTGGCTGGCCGAGCTTGGCACTTACTAGCCAATGAAAAGGTAGCAGAACAGTTTTTGCTGCGTTTAGCTCAAACCGGTAATCAAGCCCTATTTAATCAGTTATTTGCCGATTTAGTGATGCTACCAGAGTTAAGAATGGTGCTATTGCCCTTGCTACATTCAAATCCATCTGAAGAACTAGCAAACGCGCTAGTAAGCTTACAACAAGCAACAAAGGGATAATAAAGGTTCAGGGATGATTGGTGATCTTTTAGCAATTTTAGGGCTATGCTTTTTCTGTTATCTGTTTTGGCAACAACGTCGTCAAGCCGAACTCGCAAAAGTGGCAATCACGCGTAAATGTGAGCAATTGGATCTCCAATTAATCAGCATCGCCTTTGGTGCCCATAAACTAAAAACGCCAGACGGAGTCTGGCGTTGGCATACGGTGTATCAATTTGAGTTTTCATCTCTTGGTGACGATTGCTACCAAGGGGAGTTAACCATGGTCGGTTTCAGGCCGCAGAACTTTCACCTACCACCGCATCGCTTGTAAATTCCATTTCAAAGTAAGGGCCATATAGATCCTTACTTTCTTTTGTTTCAACAAATCCCAGTTTTTTCAGCACCGCCATAGAAGCTTGATGGTTGCTATTCACATTAGCTTTCACCTTATGTAGCCCCAGCTCACGGCACGCCTTTGGGAAAAACGCTTTTAGAGCTTCTGTCGCTAACCCTTTACCCCAATAAGATTTATCAAAAATAAACCCTAACTCAGGCTCGGAATCGAGATGGGAAATGAACACGTGCCCCATATAGTCACGACTGGTGCTTTCTAGCACCGCCATACTATAAATATTTTCATCATCCAGTATTTTCTCAAACATCTGTTTGGCAGACGCGACAGTATACGGACCGTTCATTTCAGCACGGTTTTTCGCACAGCAATTCAGCATGACGAACTCTAGTTGCAACGACTCATTGTAGGGTAGAAGAAGCATTCTTCTGGTTACTATGGCCACATCTGTTCCTTGATTACAACAAACTTTATTTATCCGCAGATCACAAACTCGATGAGCTTGAATATGCTCAATAGCTGCGGGGCATAACACCTTGTAGAGAAGCCGAAAGTTAAACCAACTGATTGGAAAGGATATTGATCTGGATTGTTTTTTATTAAGTGTTATTAGGAATTTATAAATTTTGTGATATTGATATACCCACGTCACCTCGAGGTGCTTAATTCAACGAGAACGACTAGGTATCTTTTTATATAAGAAAGACCCCGACACATAAGTATCGGGGTCATGGTCTTACTCGCAGCAGTCCGGCTACTAAAAGTGCTCCATGCATCATCCATAATAGTGGCTGATTCCGTCAGCTTATTCCTTACGTCGCCGTCCTAGCGGTGTCCTTATCATCCTGATAGCTAACATTCCCCGTTAGCACACATCACTTGTTCCTTGAGCGGTGTCCCTTGCATCTTCCTGACGCTGTCCATAACCTCTATCCTAGAGGGGTCCATTGTCTATCCTTAGTCATCAACATCCTATTGATGATAGTGTCCTTACAATGTCCTACGCTCCATGCTTGATTAATCATCCTGACCAACCAAATCGTCTTCCTGACGATAACCAAATCCTTGGTGCTTTCCTGTTCCATGTCTGCTTCCTGCTGACAACTCTCAATTTACGCCTTTCCTAAAAATTGACAATCTATACTAGATAAATATTTATACGCCACATTGGTTAAATAGTTGTTAAATCATTATTTATCAATAGCTTGATGTTTGTAATTTCTATTTTTCCGCTCACGAAATCGTTTTCTCTCACAACCCATGTAAGAGATCTCTCACACCACACATTCCAAATTGCTATTCGCCAAATTAGGGGACTCAACGTATGATGATAGATATATCGTTGTTAAGGATTAAAAATGTTAACTCAAGACGTTACTAAAGAATTAGAAGCGGTAATGGAACAACTGCAACAACAAGGAAAAGAACCAACCGTAGCGTTAGTGAAAGCACGCTTGAAAACGCCCGTCCCAATGCCTGCATTAATCACCGCAATAAAAAGTTGGAAAAGTGCTCAGCGTGTTCCCAAGGTTGAAGTCGCGGCGCAAGCGCACACCGATAATGATCGTCTTGCAGCGCTAGAAAGCACGGTGAAAAAATTAGTGGCTCGTATTGAAGAGCTAGAAGCCAAGCTAAGTGAGAAGTCATCATGAAGTTATGGGTAGATGCAGACGCATGTCCGAAAGTCATCCGCGAAACCATTGTGCGTGCCGCCGAACGCACGGGGATTGAATGTACGTTTGTCGCCAACCACGTTGTCCCGGTGCCCAAAAGAGACAACATCCACTCGCTGCAAGTTCCAGCTGGATTTGACATCGCTGACAACGAAATCGTTAAGCGTGTGGAGGCCAACGATTTGGTGATCACATCAGATATTCCGCTTGCAGATGAGGTCATCTCTAAAGGCGCTCAAGCCCTCAGTTCACGTGGCGAGCTTTATACGAAAGACACCATCAAAGCACGTCTAAATATCCGCGACTTCATGGAAACCATGCGTTCAAGCGGAATTCAGACTGGTGGTCCCGCTGCGCTTTCCCAAACCGATCGCCGCGAATTTGCGAACCATTTAGATCGTATTTTGGCTAAATTTAGGAAGTAATCCTCACTCTATTCATATTGAGCCAGCAAATCAAAGCCTGGCTCATTCCTGAAAATTCATTTTCAGCATTGCACCCAAAGCGTGCTCTTACTCCCATTTGTTTTGTTCTGTTTATTTTTCATCTCGCTCGCCATAGCTTCAATATGCAACGTGGTTTATTTTGAACGACGTTTTTAATAAATGTATAGAGAATAATGGGCTTTAACATCGTTTCTAGTGGAAGCTACCTGCCAACGAATCAATGGTCAGATCGAGAGATGGATCGCTTCCTAAAATTGGCGCCAGGGACCTGCCGAAATAAATTCGACGTTGAATATCGTCATGTAGCCAATACAAAAGAGACCGCTATTTACATGGCGGTGCAGGCGATAGAGCAGTGTTTAGGAAACATACATACCCTGAGCTCCGTTGATCTCCTTATCTACGCCAGCGGCACTCACCACCAGTCTCTGCCCTACGACGCCTCAGCGGTTCTCGCCGCGTTAGACGCTCCAACATGGCTAGAAAGCTTTGATTTGAACAGCACCTGTTTATCATTTCTCTCTGCGCTTGATCTTGCTCAGAGTCTATTCTTCGCAAAACGGTACCGTCGGATTCTCATTGTCACCAGCGAACTCGCTACTGGCATCACACTGAATCGAAATTTTACGCTCAAACCAGAAATTGCAACCTTATTCGCCGACGGTGCCGCCGCGTTTTTGCTCGAAGAACACAACGGTGATGGATTGCTCACCAGTCACTTTGAAACGCATCATGCCGGGTATTCATTTTGTCAAATTAAGGGCGGAGGTAGTCATGTCAACCCTCACACCTCAGAGCATCAAGCCTATTTAAAAAGCTGCCAGTTTGAGATGGAGGGCAAAGCACTGTTTAAACATGTGCGTAAAACCTTACCGGCGTTTCTAAAAAAAGGCTTTGACGCCTCTCCGGTAACACTCAGCGATATTGATTATTTTCTTCCGCATCAAGCCAGTGCGCACGGATTAAAAAAACTGCCATCACTCACCGGGTTACCAACCGAGAAAACAGTTAATCACTTTTCGACTTTGGGAAACCAAGTCGCCGCCTCACTCCCGATTAACTTACACTGGCTGCGTAATCAGCCAGAAACAGCAGGAAAACATGTGTTATTAGCTGGCACCGCCGCAGGGTTGTCACTAGGGATGGGAGTGCTAAAACTATGAAGATATTAGTCACGGGTGGCAGTGGGATGCTGGGTAGCGCAATTCTAAGAATGTTTCACCAGCAACATGAACTGCATTTTACAGCGCGAAATACAATCATCGCCAAACAACTCGCTGAGCAATTCGATGTTATCCCACATTTAGTCGATTTGAGAGACCACTCTGCTGTTCATGCGGTATGCCACGGCATGGATGCAATCATCCATTGTGCCGCTCTCTCAAGCCCATGGGGCAAGTGGGAAGCGTTTTATCAAGCCAATGTAGATGCCACCAAAAACCTCGTCAATGCGGCTAATACGCATCAAATCTCGCGTTTTATCCATATTTCCTCCACCAGCGTCTACTTTGACCATCAAGACCGTTGGAATATTCGAGAAACCGACGCCATTGCTTCACACTGGTGTAATGATTACGCACACACCAAATACCTATCTGAACTTGAAGCCATAAAAGGCCAAAGCAAAGCGATCATTTTAAGACCGCGTGGCATTTTTGGTCCCAACGATCGCGCGATTATCCCAAGAGTGCTTAAGGCGATAAAAAACAACACTCTGCTTCTGCCATCGGGTAGAAACCCAGTGGTTGATCTAACTTATGTCGACAACGTTGCCCATGCGGCGATGCTCGCTTGCACTCAGGCAGACCGGCTTCAGCATGGTGATGTCTTCAATATTTCCAACAACGAACCAATGCCAATTGAGACTGTTCTACAAGCTTTATGTGTGGGGTTGAACCTAAAAGTAACGTTACAATCATTACCATACGGTGTGGTATCACCATTATTAAAGCTCAGTGAGCAAATACGAAGGCGCTTACCACATCAGCCAGAGCCAAGGCTCACTTCATACAGCGCAGGATTGTTTAACTATCATCAAACTCTGGATATCAGCAAGGCGATAAAAAACCTGAATTACCAACCACTTTTTTCAATTCAAGAAGGAATACAGCAGTATGCAAACTGGTCTAAAAATAAAAATCTTTGAGGCTGGACACTGCGTACACCCAGGCTTTGTTGTCAAACCAGGCTCTGGTATCAAGCCTAGAGCATTTCCGGCAGCCGTTGCGTTAATTCAACACCCGACACAAGGCAACATCCTGTTTGATACGGGATATCACGAGCACTTTTTTAGCGCGACTCGTTCCTTCCCTGAACGTTTTTATGCTTGGACAACACCTTGCCGCTATCAACAAGAACATGGGATTGTTGCGCAGTTAGCAAAAGAAAATCTCAAACCTCATGATATTGAGCATTTAGTGCTCTCCCACTTTCACGCTGATCACATTGCCGCCGTGTCTGAGTTTTCTCACTCTCAATTGCATTGCCAACAAAAAGGGGTAGATGCGATTACTAAAAGTGGTCGAATTGGAGGCGTAAGAAAAGGCTACCTAAAAGCTCTGCTTCCTCCACAAATAGAATCTAACTTCATCATTCATGGTGATTTTTCTGTGCCAATCAGCCAAATTCTTCCTCAGTGCCAAGGGGTTAACTTGCTCTGTAAAGACATGTTCGACGATGGACTTATTTATATGGTTAGCTTGCCAGGCCATGCCGCTGGCCAAGTGGGCTTGCTGGTTAAAAGAGACCAAAGTTGGCTGTTCTTACTCGCCGATGCATGCTGGTTAATCGAGAGCTTGAGTGAAAATATCGATCAGCATTGGCTGGCGAACATGCTTTGCGATGATACAAAAGCCTATAAAAACACCCTCTCCGAGTTGAGAAGTTGCTACCAACAAACCCACCAAGTTGTTCGCTTCGTACCTTCACATTGTCAGGAAACTATCCAGCAGCTAATCAAAGAAGGATGGATGAAGTGAGAACGCTTATCTCAGAATTCTGGCGAACCCGCTACCGCCCCTTCGGCTCAAGGGAACAAGTCGAAACATGGCAGCAACAACACTTAACGCAACACTTGGAATGGGTATGCTGTCATTCACCGTATTACCGCTCACTTCAAGGTGCAGCACTCAGTGGTTTCCCTATCATGAATAAGCAAACCATGATGGAGAACCTCTCGGAGTTGAATACGAAAGGCTTAGATGCTGAACAGCTAATGCAACAAGCACTCGACGCAGAACAGTCACGCAACTTCGCCGCTTCGAAAGTTGGCGATGTTACTGTTGGGCTTTCTTCGGGCACATCAGGCATGCGCGGGCTGTTTCTTGCTGACAAGCAGGAAACACAACTGTGGGCCGGCAATATATTGGCTCGCCTTTTGCCCAACCTATGGCAAAAGCACCGAATTGCACTAGCCTTGCGAGCCAACAGCCCACTGTATAAATCCGTCGCGAAAGGACCTGTCACATTCTTTTATGCCGATTTAACCAAACCTTACCAAGAATGGATAAAAGAGTTGGATGAGTTCCAACCCACGCTTTTGGTTGGTAGTGCGCAAGCTCTTCAGCTCTGCGCCCAGTTCAGCGGTCAATTTGGTCAACCCGCAATTCAACCACAGCGGATCATTTCTGGGGCAGAGGTTCTAACCGAGAGTGACCGTCACTATATTTCTCAACGGTTCGACAGCGAACTCCATGAAGTCTATCAATGTACCGAAGGTTTTCTTGCATGTACTGATCAGCAAGGACAAATGCGCTGGAATCAGGATGTTGTTTACATCGAAAAACATTGGCTGAATACCGAACGTACTCATTACAGCCCAATCATTACCGATTTTCGTCGTAAAACTCAGCCAATTATTCGTTATCAGCTCGACGATATTATTGAGAATAAACAGGATAATGGCGTATTTGAACCTCTTGGCGCGATTGCCGGACGATGTGGTGATCGCCTCACGCTAAACGCAAACCACGTCCCAGTGACGGTGTTACCAGATCTCATCTACCGCGCTATAACACTATCTGCCCAAGGTCGCGTGGATTACCGAATCACCCAAACAGGGTCACAAACCATTCAAATTGAAGCGGATGTTCACCACCATCGGGTTATACATCAAGCCTTGATAAAGTTGTTTGACCAATTACGGCTTGATCCTGTCAGATTTAGTTACCGCCCTGCGCCTATTTGGACGCCAATGAATAAACAACGACGTGTGGTGAACATATGCGGGTCTTAATCACCGGAGCCCGAGCACCAGTTGCGCTAGAGTGGGCAACCATGTGTATGCATCATGGGCATGAAGTAATTCTCACCGATTCGCTAAAAAAGCCTCTGGGATCATTTTTGCGAGGTATCGAGTCTTATATCCCCACCGCTTCACCTCGATTTGCGTTTCCCACCTATCAACAGCAGATCCTAAAAATCATTACTCAGATGCGTATTGATATGGTGATACCCACTTGTGAAGAAGTGTATTACTTGGCTCATGTTGCCAAACAATGCCCAGATGTAGATTTTTTTCTGCCCGATGTGGGACTACTCAATGCCCTACACAACAAGTTGACCGTCTTTGAACAGCTTCAAGGTTTGCCAGAAATTACACTTCCAAAAACTCGTTTGGTCACTGATAAAAGTGAGATTGAAATTAATAAGAGAACCGTTCTAAAGCCAGTTTACTCTCGGTTTGGCGGGCAAGTCATAAGAGATGTGACAACTCAGTCTATTTCTGCCGCCACGATATCACCCCTTTTCCCTTGGGTTCAGCAACAAAAAATCCATGGGACTCCGGTGTGTAACTATGCGATTTTTAAACATGGTGACCTTAAAGCACACCAAGCTTATGTGCCGAAATACTGTGTAAACGGCTCGGCCGCCAGTGCTTTTCAGCCGATCTCATGCGAACGACTAGATACTTTTATCGCAGCTTTTGGTGAGCGTCATACTTATCATGGGCAGGTGTCGTTTGACTTCATCCAATCACAAAATGATCTCTACGTGATTGAATGCAACCCAAGAGCCACAAGTGGTTTGCACCTACTCTCATCTCGATGCAATCAACTGCTTCCTAATATGGAGTTTACCAGTCCTTCCAAGCAGCGATTGCATCATTTAGGTCCAATAACACTCATCGCTGAAGGTGGATTATCCCTATTTAAGGCTCGAACTTGGCAAGATTGGTGGTCTGGAGTGAATGTAATGCAACAGCATAACTTGCCGGTAGGGAGCCAAATCCGGAGTGTGTTTGAATTACTCCGGTTAGCTAGGCAGAACAAGGCAAAATGGAGCGCCGCTTCTACCGTTGATATTGAGTGGAATGGAGAAGCGTTGCCATCATGACACTTTCCTCTCAAGAATGGCATAAAACCTTTATCACTCTTATGCAATCGAATCCTATTAATGAATGCACAGCAAGCTTTGGTTGCTACTATATCAATGATGTTGCCATTCCCTACTCCGTAACACCAAAAATACCAAACAACTGTTATGCCGTGTCCCCTATGACACTGCTTAGTGGCTACGCCGAAGAAGAGCTTCACAAAGTCAAAAATGTGGCTGTTCGATGGGTATGTAAGCTACTTATTAATATGACTAAACCAATCTTATCATTGGCTGGATTGGATCAAGTCCAAACGCTCAACAATCAGTGCTTGTCCACCAATATGTATAGCGAACAATGGGAATCCTTAAACCTTGATGAGCTGCGCCGCGTGGCACTCGATCAATACCCCACCTTTCCCTTGGTGCTTCGCTCCCTCAACCAACTTCAGCACTCACACTTAATTCAGCGATTAGAACAGCAACAATGGCAAAGCTTGGTAACACGACAAGTGTATTTACTTGAGGATTGGCAAGCATTCAGCTTCAACCGAGATTTAACAAAAGATTTCAAGCTGTTTAATGATAAAGATTGGCAGTTTAAGCCACTGGCTACTGATGAAGAGTTTCAGCGCGCCAAAGTGTTATATGACATGCTTTACCTTGATAAATACAGCCGGAATAACATCCAGTTTTCAACCCAATATTTAAAGCAGGCTAGCCAGAATAACTTAGTGCATTTAGTGGGACTGTTTTATCAAGACGAGATGCTGGCTACGTTAAGCATAGTAGAAATTGATAACGACATGACTTGCCCAATTTTTGGCTACGATACCAATAAGCCGCAGAGTTTTGCGCTGTATAGAAGAATATCTGCTTATACCATCCGCCACGCAATGATATGCCAGCGTCGCTTTAATATGAGCTCAGGGGCACCAGCTTTTAAACGCAACCGAAAAGCCCAGCCAGAAATTGAATTTAGCTATGTTTATATTGCGCACTTACCTTGGTACAAACGCGTAATTTGGCAAAGCTTGTGCTGGCTCACTCAGCACTTTTATCGCCCTTTGTTGATGCGTTTTCAGCTATAAAACGACATCGATAGCCAAGCAAGCCTGCGTGCACACAATCTGGATCGATAAAAAAGCCTGCGACGTTCGCAGGCTTTTTATAATGGAGCTGTGTGAGGTAACCGTTTTTACGGTGTGTAGTATGTTGCTGCGCCAGGGCCTACTGGTAAACCAAATACGAATACCCACAGATAGAACAACACACTCCAACCTACAATGAAGCAGATTGAGTAAGGTAGCATGGTCGCGATCAGCGTACCGATACCTAAGTTCTTCATGTAACGAGTTGCTACCGCTAGGATCAAACCAAAGTAGCTCATCATTGGAGTAATGATGTTTGTCGTCGAGTCACCAATTCGGTAAGCAGCCTGAATCGTTTCCGGTGCATAACCAACAAGCATTAACATAGGAACAAAAATCGGTGCCGTCACTGCCCACTGTGCCGATGCCGAACCAATCATTAGGTTGATAAAGCCACACATGAGGATGAAGGCAAAGAATAACATTGGGCCAGTTAAGCCAATTTCTTGCAGGAAACTAGCGCCAGCAACCGCGAATACCTGACCGAAGTTAGTCCATTTAAAGAAAGCAACGAACTGAGCAGCAAAGAAAACTAATACAATGTACATGCCCATAGAAGACATCGATTTCGCCATTGCATCAATTACATCGCGATCCGTCTTCATCGTGCCAACAACTTTACCAAACACAAAGCCTGGGATAGCAAAGAACACAAAGATGAATGCCACGATACTTTTCAGGAATGGAGAACCTGCAATTGTACCTGCATCAGAACGTAAGATGCCGTCAGCTGGAACAACCGTCCAAGCAAGCAACGCGGAAACAACCAGTACAGCAACACCTGCTAGTTTTAGACCTTTCTTTTCAATGTCTGTTAAGCCGCCCATTTTGTCGTTCGACAAATCTTCTGAGGCTTCTTCTTCACTGTATTTGCCAAGCTTTGGCTCAACAATTTTTTCAGTGACAAACGCACCAGTGATTGCAATGAAGAACGTCGAAACAAACATGAAGTACCAGTTAACTTCTGGACCAACAGTGTAAGTTGGGTCAATCATTTGCGCTGCTGTTTCAGTAATACCTGACAGTAGCGGGTCAACCGTACCGATAAGTAGGTTTGCTGAATAACCACCAGATACACCAGCGAATGCCGCAGCAAGGCCTGCAAGTGGGTGACGACCTAGAGAATGGAACAGCATTGCTGCCAGTGGAATAAGTACCACATACCCCAGCTCTGATGCCGTATTTGAAATGATACCAGCGAAAACAACAGTCACTGTTACCATACGTTGAGATGCGCCCATGACCAAGCCACGCATAGCTGCAGATAGCAAACCAGAGTACTCGGCAATAGCAACACCCAACATCGCAACCAAAACCGTGCCTAAAGGCGCAAAGCCAACAAAGTTTTTCACTAAATTGGTAACGATAAGTTCGAGTCCATCAGCGTTAAGTAAGCTGACGACATGAATCATGCCATCTGCGGCACGACCTTTTGCGCCCTCAGGACGAGGGTCTACAACGGAAACTTCGAAGTATCCTGCAATGCCCGACATCACCAGAATGGCTAAACAGAAAATGGCAAATAGTGTGATCGGGTGAGGTAATAAGTTCCCCAAATATTCGACAGTATCCAAAAAGCGCGTAAACAGCGGCTTCTTAGGCGAGTTTTGTTTAATTGAATCAGATGAACTCATCTGTTCCCTCCTTGTTTTTATTCCTGTGCAAATGTGACAAAAATGTCAAAAAAGCGAGCGAAGGGTACTTGAGTAGAAGGTTAAAGAAAAGCCCTAAATGTTACAAACTGTGACCATTAGAGAGTTTTATAACCAATAATAAACAAAAATGCAGATATTTCATCCATGTAAAACAGTTAAGTCAAAATTATCAATTAAACAAAACCATAACCCAGAAATATGCAGAACGATTACTTCTGCACTGCTTTAAACCTCGGATTCGCCTTACAAATGACATATAGACGCCCTCTTCGTTTTACGATCTGGCAATCCGGATGACGACTTTTTGCACTTTTTAATGATTTTACTACCTTCATGATTTATTCCTTTTCGCTCTTAAATTGACCAAAACGACGGTTGAAGTTCGCAATACGACCTTCTGTTTGAACCACTCGCTGTTTACCGGTGTAGTACGGATGGGAGGCTGACGACACATCTAACGTAAAGTAAGGGTAGGTTTTGCCATCTTTCCATTCGATGGTTCTCTCTGTTTTCAACGTAGAACCAACAACGAAGTATTCATCTACGCTGGTGTCGTGGAACACCACTGGACGATATTCAGGGTGGATTCCTGGTTTCATAATACTTTTCCTCTCAATTAAAATGTTATGTTATAACATTTTAATTAATGATCATTATCAACAAGAAAAGCAAGAGAAATTTGTGATACTTTTCATCTCAATGAATTCTTAAAGATGTCCACCATGTATTCCATTGAACCCATCGGTGTCATTGAGACACCGTACAAAGAAAAGTTTGCAGTACCGCGCCAGCCTCGCTTAGTACCAACAGCGAAAGCACGCGTAAAACTGTTAGGCGCAGCGAATAGCCCTGAAGCAGTGCGTGGGCTAGAACAGTTCTCTCACGTTTGGCTGTTATTTTTGTTTGATCAAAATCTGGAAGCAGGTTGGAAGCCAACCGTCCGTCCACCACGACTAGGCGGCAATGAACGAATAGGTGTCTTTGCCTCACGCTCGACTTTCCGCCCAAACGGAATCGGAATGTCAGCCGTTGAAGTGAAAGGAGTCACTAAGCAAGGCGATCAAATCTATCTTGATTTAGGCAGCGTTGATCTCGTTGATGGGACACCGATTGTAGATATTAAGCCTTATATCCCCTATTCGGATTCTATTTCGGAAGCACAAGGCGGATACGCAGACCAAGAACCAGAAAAGTCACAAGTCAACTTTTCTGCTCAAGCATTAGCAACGATAGAAAATCGATCCGATACTGACTATGTAAGATCAGTCATTGAACAAGTTCTGGCACAAGATCCTCGTCCTGCATACAAGAAAAGCAAGCCGGACGACAAAGAATATGCGGTAAATTTGTTCGACTTGAACGTAAAGTTCACAGCAACAAGCAACTTAATAACGGTTACCGCTATTGAAAGCTTTTGACAAACGCAATTGGCTGATATTATAGACGGCTAATAAATTTCCCTTTCGGGAACTCCTATACTCCAGCTTATTCAAGCTTGAGTATCTAACTTAAATAAACGGATAAATTTAATGCGTACCAGTAATTATCTTCTTTCTACTCTGAAGGAGACTCCAAACGACGCAGAAGTAGTGAGCCACCAGCTCATGCTACGTGCAGGTATGATCCGTAAGCTGGCTTCAGGTCTATACACCTGGCTACCTACTGGTCTACGTGTACTGCGTAAAGTCGAAAACATCGTTCGTCAAGAAATCGACAATGCAGGTGCAGTCGAAACTTTGATGCCCGTTGTTCAGCCGTTTGAACTATGGGAAGAGACAGGCCGCAGCGAAAAGATGGGTCCTGAGCTACTTCGCTTTACTGACCGTCATGTTCGTCCGTTTGTACTTAGCCCAACCGCTGAAGAAGTGATCACTAGCCTTGTTCGCAATGAAGTGAGCTCTTACAAACAGCTTCCGCTAAACCTGTACCAAATCCAAACCAAATTCCGTGACGAACGTCGTCCACGCTTCGGTGTAATGCGTTCACGTGAATTCTCAATGATGGATGCGTACAGCTTTGACATTGATAAAGACGGCCTACAAAAGTCATACGACGCAATGCACGATGCTTACTGCAAAGCATTCGATCGCATGGGTCTGGATTACCGTCCTGTACTAGCAGATAGCGGTGCTATCGGTGGTAGCGGCTCTCAAGAGTTCCACGTACTGGCTGAAAGTGGCGAAGACATCATCGCATTCTCTACCGAGTCAGATTACGCGGCAAACATCGAAAAAGCAGAAGCACTAGCTCCAGCCTCTGAAGCAGCTGCACCAACGCAAGAAATGACGTTGGTAGATACGCCAAACGCAAAAACAATCGCTGAATTGGTTGAACAGTTTGAGCTGCCAATTGAAAAAACAGTGAAAACTTTGTTTGTGAAAGCGTCTGACGAAGTTGATGCACCAATCATCGCGCTTATCATTCGTGGCGATCATGAACTGAACGAAGTGAAAGCAGAGAACCTTCCTCAGGTTGCAGCTCCACTGGAAATGGCATCTGAAGAAGAAATTCGTGAGCTTATCGGTGCTGGTCCTGGTTCTCTAGGCCCTGTTGGTCTTAAACTGCCGTTCATCGTTGACCGCAGCGTAGCGGTAATGAGTGATTTCGGTGCGGGTGCGAACATCGATGGCAAACACTACTTCGGCATTAACTGGGGTCGTGACGCAGAGCTTGGTCAAGTTGAAGACCTACGCAACGTGGTTGAAGGCGATCCAAGCCCATGTGGTAAAGGCATTATCCAGCTTAAGCGTGGTATCGAAGTTGGCCATATCTTCCAACTTGGCAACGCTTACTCCGCAGCGATGAACTGTGGTGTACTTGGTCCTGATGGTAAGAACGTCATCCTAGAAATGGGCTGTTACGGCATCGGTATCACTCGCGTCGTAGCGGCTGCTATTGAGCAAAACCATGACAAATACGGCATCATCTGGCCAGATGCAATCGCACCATTCCAGGTTGCGATCGTTCCAATGAACATGCACAAGTCAGAAGAAGTAAAAGAAGCCGCTGAGAAGTTGTACGCTGAGCTAACGGCAATGGGCATCGAAGTGCTATTTGATGATCGTAAAGAACGCCCAGGCGTAATGTTCTCTGACATGGAGCTTATTGGTGTACCGCATACAATTATTATCGGTGATCGCTCAATGAAAGAAGGCAACTTCGAATACAAGAACCGTGCTACTGGTGAGAAAACGCCAGTCGCAATGACTGATATTATCGAGCACGTAAAGGCTCAACTAAAGTAAGCGCTCGACGGTTCTCATTTGAAGTAATTTCAAAATAATTAGAAAGGGTTGGCTTCGGTCAACCCTTTTTATTACTGGGCAACCTTACTACTCCCCTTTAGATCTATTCACTTTGTTAATCTTTGGTTCAGCTTCTTGCTATTAAACTGATTTCATCATCTAAAGGAGGTCAGTTATGGATTTAAAAAGTCTTCTAAACCAAGCACTCAAATCAGACTTACTCAAGCAAGGGGCTGATGCGTTAGGTAAACAAACTAACAACATCAAATCCTCATCAAACTCAAGTAGCCTGAAAACGCTAGGAGCAGGTGCCGTTGGCGGAGGCCTTATCGGTATGCTGATGGGCTCGAAGAAAAGTAAAAAAATGACCAAGAAAATAGGCTCGGGCGCATTAAAAGTCGGTGGCGCTGCTGCGCTTGGAGCATTAGCCTACAAAGTTTATAACGACTGGCAAGCCAAACAGTCCGGTCAAGGTGTTCATGAGACCTTTGACCCCGATGACAGCAAACACAGTGTACTAATTTTAAAAGCAATGATTGGAGCCGCAAAAGCCGATGGCCATGTAGATGAAGAGGAAATGGCCCGCATCGAGCAAGCCCTCGTGGATATGGGCGCAGATGAGCACGTACGTCAACTCGTTCAGCAAGAACTAAACAAACCGCTTGATCCTGCTGAAATTGCTAATCAGGCGACCTCTCCCCAACAAGCGTCAGAAATTTATCTCGCGTCTTTGATTGTTGCTGATGAGCAAAACTTCATGGAAAAAGCGTATTTGCAAGAACTGGCAAAACAACTTCAGCTTTCACCAGAAGTCACTCAGCAGTTAGAAGTACAAATGCAGTGATTAAATCTCGCTCAAGCAACTCCTCAACTTGAGCCAAAACAACTCTGCACTTTGAGTTTCAAATCTGCTGTGTGTATATTGAGATAAGTTATCATTTAGTGGAAAGAAAACATGCAAGTATACGGCTGTTGTGAACTGGTTCGTGAGCTTTATGCTCAAATTGGTAGTGGCGATCAAGCTTACATTCCTCAGGCAATTTCATGTGCTGTTAAAGCGCTGAACGATGTTGCGGCGGATGAGTCTTTGCCTAAAGAAGTGCGTGAAAAAGCGGCATTTGCTGCGGCAAACCTACTGATTTCAGATTTTGAGGATAAGTAATGAATCTAGCGAACTTTGAATCCATGGATTCTGTCATGCTCATGAGCATTGTAAATATGAAGCTACGCGACGACTTCGGTGGTGACTTAGATAAACTGGTAGCTTTCTTCGATATCGATCGTGCGGCACTAGAAGCAAAACTGGCTTCTGCTGGTTTTGACTTTCTTCCAGAAGCAGGACAATTCCGTTAACCCGCAGCAATCACCGCGGGTAACTGAAACGGGGAATAACCAACATGAAAAAGGGCTTGATGATCACTCATCAAGCCCTTCTCTTTTGTCCAATAGACGTTTCGATTAGCCGAATGAAGCCCATATGACCGTAGCCACAAGAATTGGACATACAAACTTCACATACGCAGGCCATAACTTACCAAACCAACCTTGCGTAAACTCCGGGCAACCTTGCTCAAGCTCTTTGATTTTTGAGTTGCGATTCCATACCCAACCACCAAATAAGCAGAATAAGAGCGCAGCGGTTGGTTGTAGATACTGAGTAGCAACCGTCGCGACCATACCAAACAGAGCGCCAAAGTTATAAACAATCACCACACTGAACAAGGCGATGAGACCACCTAAAACCCAGCTCGTTGCGCTACGCTTGGTGTTGAAACGCTCACTCACTAACGCCACTGGACACTCTAACATTGAAATGGAAGACGTTAGCGCCGCAATCGTCAGCAATAAAAAGAACACAATAGAGAACAATTGACCAAGCAAACCTAAGCTATCAAACATCAATGGCAATACGGTAAATACCAACGTATCAGAGCTTAATAGAGAGCCATCTTCAGCATAGATTTGAACGCCTTTTTGCATCGCAACAAACATCGCTGGCATCACCACTAACCCTGCAATGAAAGCAACGGCAGTATCTACCATGGTCACGTTCATCGCCATCTTTGGTAGGTTCTCTTGCTTACTCAAGTAAGAGCCATAAATCAGCATTGAACAGCCACCGATCGTAAGCGAGAAGAAGCCCTGTCCCATTGCAGCAAGAATCAACTTGCGGTCCCATACCTTTTCGAAATCCGGTACCAAGTAATGCTTTAGCCCTTCCATCGCACCGTTTTGCGTCATGATGTAAGCAAACAGCAGGGCAAACAGAACAAACAATGCTGGCATCAAACGTGTGGACCACTTCTCAATACCTTGTTTTACGCCACCTTGTACGATGAGAATCGTTAGCACATAAAAAGTAATGGTTCCGAACAAGTTACGTTCAACGCTAAAGCCCTTTAGCCATTGAGTTGCAGCTTCTAACCCCATTAGATCTGTGATTGCACCCAGTAAAAAGCAGATCAACCAACCACCGACAATAGAGTAAAACGCTAAAACAGCGCTTGGTACGCTTAAACCAATCCAGCCCACAATACCGCCGAGCTTTTTACCTACCGGATGATTGGTAAGCGAACGCATACTATCTACCGGATTGGCTTGACCATGACGACCAATCGCCATTTCAACCACCAGCATAGGAAATGCGACGATAAGAATCATCACCAAATAAACCAACAGGAAAGCACCGCCGCCATTACTGGCAGCTTGGGTTGGAAAGCCCCAAATATTGCCAAGGCCAACTGCGGCACCTGCGGCTGCTAAGATGAATCCGAGACGAGAGCCAAAATGCTCACGAGGCTGAGAAGAGGTTTGCTGTGTCATACTACTCACACAAAATATCATTGAACTAGCTGACTAGTACACTATAGCAATATTCACTATTCAACAAGAGCGCTCCGGTTAAATACTCGACAGTTGAAACAATTCACAGTCATTCAGCTTGTAAATTTTAACGTACATCTCACATTCATCATTCTAAGACCTGGCGACTTTTGTCTTTTTCACACGCCTAGAATTTGTGATTCTCCCATCGTGAAGTGAGCCGAAAAATAATGAGCTTTGGTGTAAGGAACGAATAGTTCCTCGTGATACTGTGTCGAAAAGCAGAATATTATGCTTCGCTTTTTCCCCCTTATGTCTATTTATCAGCTAGTTATTACTCTGTTCTCATTTATATCCATGACTCAAGGAGAGGAAAATGAAGGTCACTCTACTTCACGGAGCGATGGTTGCAGCACTCAGCGTCAGCTACCAAGCTCAAGCCTATAACTGCCAAAGCTTACCCGACTGGGACAGCACTGCGACTTATACATCGGGCACTTTAGTAAAAACGCAAGGAGCCGCTTACGAGGCCGCGTATTGGACGCAAGGCAATGACCCTGTTACCAATTCAGGGGCTTGGGAGGCATGGAAAGCGTTAGGGCAATGTGATGGTGGAAGCAACAATCTAGAGCCAACAGTGTCATTCTCCTCTCCAACAAACAACGCACAAATTCCCGAAGGCAGTGCGATCACCTTGCTAGCCAACGCAACCGACGAAGATGGCCAAATCGCACAAGTTGAGTTTGTTGCAGGCAACCAAACGGTTGCTGTGATAACTCAAGCACCATTCGAAGCATCTTAGACCGCTATTGAAGGTGTCTCGCAATTGACCGCGATTGCGACCGATAATGAGGGAGCCGTTACCACCACGATGATTTCTATCCAAATTCAACCACAAGTCGAGTTGCCGCCACCAAGCATTTCATTGACAAGCCCAGTAGGCACAGAAGTGCTTAATGTAGGCGATAACCTAACCGTAGCCGCTCAAGCTGATGATATTGATGGTGTGGTCACACAAGTTGAGTTCTTCGTAAACAATCAATCTGTCGCCATTGATACTAGTGCACCTTACGAATATCAATGGACCGCGAGTCCAGGTACATACTCGTTCAAAGCACAAGCGACTGATGACACAAACCTCGCAACCATGAGCCAAGAAGTAACGCTTGTTGTTAGTAATTCAGAAACAGGGACGGGCGGATGTGCAGATGCAGTGCCTTACGCGGCGGGAACGAGTTATCAAGTTGGCGACCTAGTTTCTCACTTCAACCAAAAATATCGTTGTGACGTTGCGGGTTGGTGTTCCTCGGATGCGACATGGGCTTACGAGCCTGGTGAAGGGCTATATTGGCAAGATGCTTGGAGTGGCCTAGGTGCTTGTTCGACGCCACCGCAAGTTACCATTACGGCACCAACGGATGGACAAGTCGTGCTCGCTGGCAGCAATAACGAAATCACGGCTAACGCAAGCGATGCTGATGGCACAGTCACGCAAGTTGAGTTTTTTGCGAACAACACCAGCTTAGGGGTCATCACTCAAGCACCATATTCCGTTACTTGGAACGCCACACTTATTGGCGCTAACCAGCTTAAAGCCGTCGCAACCGATAATGCTAACAACACGTCAGAGTCCTTGGTTGGTGTGGAAGTCAGCGATAAAGATTTGGTCGTCTCACTGACTTCACCAAGTAGCGGTCAAACCGTCGGCTTAGGCAAAAACCTCGCATTAAGTGCCGATGCAACGTCTTTAACCTCAGGCATTAAACACGTTGATTTCATGATCAACGGCTCTATTATTGCAACCGATACCACGGCACCTTACACAGCCAACTGGACACCAACTGCACTTGGTAACTTTACAGTTAGCGCCCAAGCTGTGGATTTGTCAGGAAGCAATGCATTGTCTGACGCAGCAGCAATAACGGTGGTTGAGCAAGCAGAGAAACGTCATAAACTCATCGGTTACTGGCACAATTTTGTAAATGGGGCTGGCTGTCCAATTCGTCTAGCGGATATGGCTGATGCGTGGGATGTGATTGATATTGCCTTCGCCGAAAATGACCGCAACAGCGATGGTACCGTGCACTTTAATCTATATTCAGGCGATATTTACAGCGATTGTCCAGCGCTCGACCCAACGCAATTCAAGCAAGACATGGCTGCGCTTCAAGCGAAGGGTAAGAAGTTTGTTCTCTCTCTTGGTGGCGCAGAAGGCACTATTACGCTGAATACCGATCAAGACGAAGCCAACTTTGTCTCTAGCCTAACAGGTCTTATCGCTGAGTGGGGCTTTGATGGTCTTGATGTGGATTTAGAGAGTGGATCTAACTTGGTTCATGGCTCGCAAATTCAAGCTCGCCTTGGTCGTGCTTTGCTTCAAATAGAGCAAAATATGGGTGGCGACATGTACCTAACCATGGCACCTGAGCATCCTTATGTTCAAGGCGGCTATGTGGCTTACAGCGGTATTTGGGGAGCTTACATTCCTGTGATTAACGAGACACGCAGCACGCTCGACCTACTTCACGTCCAGCTATATAACAACGGTGGTTTGCCAAACCCATATCTGCCAGGCAGTGCACCAGAAGGCTCTGTGGATATGATGGTAGCGCAATCTAAAATGCTTATCGAAGGCTTTGAATTGGCCGACGGCACTCAGTTTGCACCACTACGTGATGATCAAGTCGCAATCGGCTTACCTTCAGGTCCTAGCTCGGCAAATTCAGGTCAGGCTCCGACACAGAATATTATCAGCGCACTAGATTGTTTAACCAAAGGCACTTCATGCGGCACCGTTAAGCCAGCGTTCAATTACCCGAATTATGCAGGGGTAATGACGTGGTCTATCAACTGGGATCAGTATGATGGTTTTAATTTCTCAAAACCTGTCGGCGATAAGCTCACCGAGATGAACGCGCAATAAGCTATCAAAGAACAAGCGGGTAAAACGGAAATATCGTCTTGCTTTCATTACTTGTTCAAGTAAGTAAAAACGAAAAGAGAGCACAATTGTGCTCTCTTTCTTTATACCATTGAGTTCTACTTTTTGAAGGGTAATTAAATCGTAAATACTCGGTAATCTTTTAGCTCAGGGATTTTCTTCAACAAATCGTCTTCTTGCCCTGCCATGTCATCCAACGAGTCACACAAGTCTTCTGCTTGTTGCTCTACCTCTTTCGAATGCTCAGCTAAACGCTCTTCTACTTTCGCGCTGAGTTCAGCCATACTCTCCGATAATGCAGTGAGGTTTATTCCCCCCTCTTCCTTCATTTTTTTCGATAAAGCATCCAACGAACTCGCTAAAAACTCTTTATTGAAGATCTCTTGTGCTTTTGCAAAGTCTTCAGTCCACCCTTGTGTCATGGACTCAAAACTTTCCGCTGGTAGAATGAAATCACCATCTTTGTAGTAACGTGATTCAACATCAGCGAAAAAGTCCTGTACTGCGACTTTGACGTTATCAAACGCGCCAGGTGCGTCTAGGCTTTCCGCGACATCATCGATGATGTCATTTGCAAGCGCTAAACCATCACTCGCCAACTGCTTTGCTTGTGGAATATACGCGTTCATTTTTTCGCGATAGTCTTCAATTGCCGCTTTCTGGTCGGCATTGAGTTCAATTAGCTCACCTTTGATGAAGAGGTTGTTATCCTCATCCACAACCGCTTTGTCACCCGTCGTTTGACGAATTTCCAAGCTTTGCCCATCCATACGGACTTCATTATTGATGTCCACACGACACTGCGCTGCATAACCAGTAGCACTGACCATCAGCAATGAGAGTGTAAAAAGCTTTTTCATGTCATTCTCTTTTATTTAACATTACTCGTGTTAAACATAACACTGAGTGATACATGAGATGTCAGCAAACCGTCACGACTTCGTAACAAGTTGTTTTTTCTCCTATTTTTACATCAATCTCATCGCCTTCTTCTTTCCCGAATAACGCTCGACCAAGAGGAGATTTTGCTGTTAAGACAAAGACTTCCTGAGCCTGATATTTAACAGTCAGACCACCAGAACAAGGGCCTACAAAGAAGTGCTTTTCAAGCAAATTCTCATCTGCGAGAACGACGTAAGCACCTACACCAACAGGTGCGCCTTTAAAGTCGCGAGTCACTAGAGCGCGATATTGACGCAGCTCGTCTTCACTCTCTTGGATTCGCATAGCTTGTCCATGAGCAAGATACGCGGCTTCAAGTGCTAACGTATCGTACTTATGCTCGGGAACAGTTTCTTCATCTGTCGCGGCATCAATGGCTCGCTGAGCCGATGCATGGGCCACTTGAAGTTTTTCTTCCAGATGTTGGATGATAATTTGGACTAAGTCAGCTTTATTCATACTTTTAGGACGCGCGTTTGGCACTCAGGGTGTGTTAATGTACCTAAGTTTACCATCAAAGAAAGGTTTCCCTATTATGCAAAGTGACTCGCTGCATCAAACACTTCAATCCGTATTTGGTTTTGACTCATTACGCCAAGGTCAACAACCCGTAATTGAAGCGGTTATGAATGGTTACTCTGCTGCGGCCATCTTTCCTACAGGTTCGGGTAAGTCTCTCTGTTACCAATTACCAGCAACCGTATTGCCCAATCTTACGTTGGTGATCTCGCCGTTGTTGGCGTTAATGAAAGATCAGCTGAACTTTTTGCAAAGTAAAGGGATCCCGGCCGCTTCTATCGATAGCAGTCAAAGCAGAGAAGAGTCACAACGCGTCATGGCAGGGGTAAAAAATGGACAGATCAAAATATTGATGATTTCTGTTGAGCGCCTAAAGAACGAGCGTTTTCGTGAGTTCATTCGCCAAGTGCCGATCTCTTTGATGGTGGTTGATGAAGCGCACTGTATTTCCGAATGGGGACATAACTTCCGCCCTGATTATCTCAAGCTACCGCAATATCAACGTGAACTGAACATTCCACAATCTTTGCTTCTCACTGCAACAGCAACGCCCGCAGTTATTGAAGACATGAAACAAAAGTTCGATATTGCCAGTGAACATATTACCGTTACAGGCTTCTACCGCCCCAATCTGGATATCTCGGTTATCCCATGCGAGGAAGCAACGAAACAAGAAAAGCTAAGTGAAATCATCGCCTCTTCTCCTAAGCTTCCGACTATCGTATACGTGACACAACAGCAGACAGCAGAGCAAGTAGCAAAATCACTAATCCATATTGGCATTAATGCTCACGCGTACCATGCTGGTATGAAAAGCGACATCCGTGAACAAATCCAACAGCAGTTCATGGATAGCCAAATTGACTGTATTGTTGCAACGATTGCATTTGGTATGGGGGTCGATAAATCTGATATCCGCCGCGTCATTCACTTCGACTTACCCAAATCGATCGAGAACTACGCACAAGAGATTGGACGTGCAGGCAGGGACGGGCAACGTTCTGAGTGCATTCTGCTAGGCAATACGTCCGGCTTAACGGTGTTGGAAAACTTTGTCTATGGTGATACACCTGAACTAACCTCGATTAACTATGTAGTCGAGCAAGCGAAAGAACATGCTCCACAATGGGAGGTAGTGCCACTGCGTTTATCGCGTGAAAGTAATATCCGCCAATTGCCACTCAAAACCTTGTTGGTTTATTTGGAGCTACATAAACTCATTGAAGCAAAATACAGTTATTTTGCGGAATATCGCTTTAAGTTTTTGCACGATCAGCAATTTATTGTGAATCAATTTCAAGGCGAGCGACGTCAATTCGTGGAGGCTATTTTCTCCTGTTCGCAAAAAGCAAAAGTGTGGTGCCAAGTTGACCTAGAAGCGTTATGGATGAACTATCAATCGGAACGCAACCGAGTTGTCGCAGCCCTCGACTATTTTCACCAGAATGGTTGGATAGAGCTAGAGAGCAAACAACTGACCGACGTGTACTCTGTTTTGCCAACCACACAGAGTTCTGATGTTTTAATCCAACAACTGTATGAACTGTTCCAATCCAAAGAAAGCAAAGATATCGAAAGAATTCACACCATGCTGCGCTTGTTCCAGTCAGAGCACTGTTTGAGCTCACAATTGGCGAACTACTTTGCTGATCACAATGCACCAAAGCAATGTGGTCACTGCTCCGTGTGTCGTGGTCAAGTCGCTTCGTTCCCAACACCACAAAGTGAGGATATTGAGCCACCTCAAGTAGCAATGTGGGTGCAGGAATTTATTCAGCTCTCCCCTTCAGCTATCAGCAATGATGCTGTCGCCCGCTTCTTGTGTGGCATTAGTACCCCTTTAATTAGCCAGCTAAAAGC
Source organism: Vibrio sp. Y51_MX_L26 (assembly GCF_024181935.1). Taxonomy (NCBI): domain Bacteria; kingdom Pseudomonadati; phylum Pseudomonadota; class Gammaproteobacteria; order Vibrionales; family Vibrionaceae; genus Vibrio; species Vibrio sp. Y51_MX_L26. The sequence goes on along the minus strand of NZ_JAMZAS010000003.1, from coordinate 324,827 downwards.
TTCAAAACTGTCAGGTTATGGTGCGATGGCCAACACAAGCTTTGAGCAAGTATTAGCTCAGGTAGAAGCAGTAAGAGCCTAGAAAAAGCTCAATTGACGCGCTTGGTTCTCGGGCTTGAGCATCACGTTCAAGCCTAAAAGGCGTATTTCCCGTCCGTTTTGGCGCTTAAGAATATCTCTTAACAAGATCTTGAAGTCCTCAAGCTCTAATTGCGGATGGATATGCTCAATTGTTGTCAGTTGAAAGTCAGCAAATTTAACTTTAATACCTTGTTTAATAATCGATTTATCTGGGCTTGTACGCTCTAAGCGTTTCTCGAGTTCAGGATAAAGTTTATCCTCGATCACTTGCCAACATTCATCATAGCTCGAGATATTCTGGCTAAATGTCCGTTCCACACCGACGGATTTTCTCTCTCGCTCAACGACGACCTCTCGATTATCAATTCCATGGCTACGCTGCCATAAAGATGCTCCCTGACGACCAAACTGTCTCAGCAGTTCACGATAGTCGCTGTTTTTAATATCCTCACATCGATAAAAGCCCGCTTGGTGTAGCTTCTCAAGACTCACCTTCCCAACACCAGGAATGTTTTCCAGCGGAAGTGTATCGATAACTTCCTGAACCTTATCTGGCGGGATAACAAACTGACCGTTGGGTTTATTCATATCAGAGGCGACTTTGGCAAGGAACTTAATCGGTGCAATGCCCGCCGATGCCGTCAGCCCAAGCTCATTCCAAATGTCGCGTCGAATAGACTCTGCGATCAACGTTGCGGAGCCACGGCAAGCTGTCGAATCCGTTACATCGAGGTATGCTTCATCTAATGAGAGAGGTTCAATGATAGGCGTATAACGCTCAAAAATAGCACGAATCTGCTGAGAGACTTGTTTGTACACGTGCATTCGACCGGGAACGACCAGTAGATGGGGGCAGAGTTGCAATGCTCGCGCCGTTGACATTGCACTACGAACGCCATATTTGCGCGCCTCATAATTACAGGTGCTAATCACGCCACGCTGTTTTTCATGACCGCCAACGGCGAGTGCAATGCCACGGTAACTAGGATTATCTCTCATCTCAACGGCAGCATAAAAACAATCCATATCGACGTGAATGATTTTTCTGATTCGGTCTGACATAGCCATTAAACACTGTTCAAAAACACAGTATAAATTAAATCTGCCTTGATAGAAATGAGAGTTTGTAAACGTGCTTTAATCTCGTAACATCACATCAAGCTGATCGACCAACTCTGCCCAGTCTGCGTCTTCTTCAATGGCTTGTTTGAGAAATGTGGCCTGCGAACTTGTCCAAAAGCTGGCTTCATGCAGAGGGGCTGAAGCTCTTTTGTGCCGATGTTCGTTAATAAAGTCTTTTATCTCTTGAGGAGAGCTGCCGAGGCCTAGTTGTTGAAACAATTCAGCCATACCGTGTTGATGCATTTCCATATTTCCTCCTAAGTTAACGCGCTTTAGTTTGAGTATATAACCAAATAACAGTTAAGTACGGTGATTAAAGGGAAATGACTTGGCTGTGAAGTCTGCACCGACTTAAGCTTCCGGTCATCCTAGATTAAACGTAGCAAGCAAAGTATAAACTCTCAGAGAAGTAGAGCGAGAGATATAAAAAAACCCAGCTTTGGCTGGGTTATTTTGTATTACTATTTGGATGATCGATACTTAAGCAATTCGATCTTTTTCCCATGCAGCCAATTTCTCAGCTCGCGCCGCTTCACGTGCTTCACGTTTCTTACGCGCGTCACATGGTTCTGGACAGTTACATACTTTCTCAATACCTACTGCACCAAGACCGCCACAGCTACCCTTCACTACTTTCTTCTGGAAGATGTAGCCAACAGCCATCGCTGCGATTACCGCAACAAAAACTGCAAACGTAATTAGAAATGTACTCATAAGAACATGCTCACTTCTGTTGTTATTTCTTCATGAACGGCTTGTATGCTTCCGAAGCCAGCTCTTTAAAACCATTTTCCGTCTTCACAATCATGAAAACAGGAATATTATTTTCGTTCGCAATTGCCATGCCTTTGTCTTCACCTAGCACCATAAGACCAGTTGCAAGACCATCAGCAGTCATCGACGATTTATCTAATACCGTTACAGACACCACTTTATGATGAATAGGTTTGCCTGTTCTTGGATTAATAATATGAGAGTATCTCACACCATTACTCTCAAAGTAATTACGATAGTCACCACTTGTTGCAATTGCCATGTCCCCTGGCTCAATAATTTCTTGAATTGAGCGCTCATCAATAGTCGGCTTTTCAATCGCAATGCGCCAAGGCACGCCTTCACGATTCACGCCTTTGAGGCGCATTTCGCCGCCTACTTCTACCATGAAGTTATGAACCCCTTCAGATTGAAGGTAGTCAGCAACCACGTCAACCCCCCAACCTTTAGCAATAGTTGATAAATCGACATACAAGTTAGGAATATCTTTGGACAATTTATTGCCATCAACAGATAGATGATGAATGCCAGTATTGGCTTTGCGTGCCGCTAGCTCTTCATCTGTAGGAACGACATCAGGGCGAGCTTCTGGGCCAAAGCCCCACAGGTTAACTAAAGGACCGACTGTCACATCCAATGCGCCTAAAGTAAGACCGTTGAGACGAATCGCTTCTTTGACTACGGTTGCTGTTTGTGTCGATACAGTAAATGGCTCACTCGTTTGATGCTGGTTAAAGCGACTTAATTCTGAATCATCACGGTAAGTCGACATTTGGTCATTAACCTCTTCCAGTAAGCGATCAATTTCCGTCTGCATCGCTTTTGGCGTTGGAATACCATCTTGCTCGATATATTTGATGTTATAAGAAGTCCCCATGGTAGGGCCACTTAGATGAATTTGATCTGCTGGTTGCTCACAGCCAGCCAAAATCAATAGAGAAGCGAATGCAACAAGCCACGTTTTCACTTGTTAACTCCCAATGTTGTTGAATTGATATGGGGAATGGGACCGATTACTTAAATCCAATTACCTATATCAACTGTTGAATATTATTTTTACTTCTACAAAAAATAATGGCTAGCTCTTAGAGAGCTAGCCATAGATTCAATCACTTGGAGGGATTAACCACCGAAGTCATCTAGTAGGATGTTTTCATCCTCTACACCTAGATCTTTTAGCATGCCGATAACAGCCGCATTCATCATAGGTGGACCACACATGTAGTATTCACAGTCTTCTGGCGCTTCGTGATCACGTAGATAGTTCTCGTAAAGAACGTTGTGAATAAAGCCAGTGTAACCATCCCAGTTATCTTCTGGAAGTGGATCAGACAGTGCACAGTGCCATACGAAGTTATCATTCTCAGCTTGTAGCATATCGAAGTCTTCTACGTAGAACATTTCACGCTTAGAACGTGCGCCGTACCAGAAAGACATCTTACGCTTAGAGTGTAGACGCTTAAGTTGGTCGAAGATATGTGAGCGCATTGGAGCCATACCAGCACCACCACCAACGAATACCATTTCTGCATCTGTATCTTTCGCAAAGAACTCACCAAATGGACCAGAAATAGTACACTTGTCGCCTTCTTTTAGAGACCAGATGTACGAAGACATGATGCCTGGTGGTACGTCTGGGTTGTTCGGCGGCGGAGTTGCGATACGAACGTTAAGCATGATGATACCGTGCTCTTCTGGGTAGTTAGCCATTGAGTATGCACGGATGGTCTCTTCGTTAACTTTAGACTCGTAACGGAAAAGGTTGAACTTCTCCCAGTCTTCACGGTATTCCTCAGGAATATCGTAGTCTGCGTATTTCACGTGGTGAGCAGGTGCTTCAATCTGGATGTAACCACCAGCACGGAAAGGTACTGATTCGCCATCTGGAATTTGTAGCTTAAGCTCTTTGATGAATGTCGCTTTGTTATCGTTAGAGATAACGGTACATTCCCACTTCTTAACGCCGAAGATTTCTTCAGGAAGCTCGATGTCCATGTCAGTTTTCATAGCAACCTGACACGCTAGACGCTCACCTTCACGTGCTTCACCTTTAGTAATATGGTCAAGCTCGGTTGGTAGGATGTCGCCACCACCTGATTTAACTTTTACGCGACACTGACCACATGAGCCACCGCCACCACAAGCAGAAGATACGAATACGCCAGCACCGGCTAGAGCACTCAGTAGCTTACCACCTGGTTGTGTAACGATCGCCAGAGAAGGGTCATCGTTCACAGAAATTGTAATGTCACCTGTTGGTACAAGCTTAGACTTAGCGAAAAGAATCACTAGTACTAGTGCAAGTACGATCAGAGTAAACATCACTACACCAAGAATAATGTCCATTGACTATTCCTTAATTGTTGCGGTTTACCCGACTTACAGTTGAACACCAGAGAAAGACATAAAGCCTAACGCCATAAGACCTACAGTGATAAATGTGATACCAAGACCACGTAGACCTGGAGGTACGTCAGAGTACTTCATCTTCTCACGGATACCTGCAAGAGCAACGATTGCCAGCATCCAGCCCACACCAGAGCCGAAACCGTAAACGATAGATTCAGCAAAGTTGTAGTCACGTTGTACCATGAAAGATACACCACCGAAGATTGCACAGTTTACTGTGATCAGCGGTAGGAAGATGCCTAGCGCGTTGTACAAAGGTGGGAAGAAACGGTCTAGAACCATCTCTAGAATCTGTACAAGTGCTGCAATTACACCGATAAAGGTGATGAAGTTTAGGAAGCTAAGGTCCACGCCCTCAACTAACGCGTTCTCTCTCAGAACTAGGTTGTATACTAGGTTGTTCACAGGAACAGCGATAGTCAGTACTACCACAACTGCAACACCTAGGCCGAAAGAGGTCTTAACCTTCTTAGATACGGCAAGGAAAGTACACATACCTAGGAAGAAAGACAGAGCCATGTTTTCGATGAAAATCGATTTAACTAACAGACTAATGTAATGTTCCATGACGTCCTTACTCCTTCGCTTCTACTTGTTCTGGTTTCAGAATACGGATTACCCAGATAAGGAAGCCGATTAGGAAGAATGCTGATGGTGCTAGTAGCATTAGGCCGTTAGGCTGGTACCAACCACCGTTGCTCACTAGAGGTAGAACTTCTAGGCCAAATAGTTTGCCTGAGCCAAATAGCTCACGGAAGAAACCTACAGTGATAAGAACGAAGCCGTAACCTAGACCGTTACCAATACCGTCAATAAGAGATGGTACTGGTGCAGACTTCATTGCGAATGCTTCAGCACGACCCATTACGATACAGTTAGTGATAATCAGACCAACGAATACAGATAGCTGTTTAGAGATATCGTATAGGTAAGCTTTTAGCACCTGGTCTACCACGATTACTAGCGATGCGATAATTGCCATCTGAACGATGATACGCACACTGTTAGGAATGTGGTTACGGATCAATGAAACAGAGAAGTTAGACAACGCAGTTACAAATGTTACCGCTAGCGTCATTACAAAAGCTGTTTCTAGTTTAGTTGTTACTGCAAGAGCAGAACATACACCAAGAACTTGTAGCGCGATTGGGTTGTTATCCAATACTGGCGCTAGAATGCTCTTTTTAACGTTTTGTGCACTAGACATTAGTTAAGTTCTCCGTCACGAACTTTTGCTAGGAAAGGACCAAAGCCCTTGTCACCTAACCAGAAGTCAAATGTGTGTTGAACACCATTACTAGTGAGCGTTGCTCCTGATAGGCCATCAACACCGTGCTCAGAACCTTGCGGTGCGCCGCCTTTCACGACCTTAATCGCTGGCTGATGATCTTCATTGTACAATTTCTTGCCAATGAATTGATCACGCCATGAAGGGTTCTCTACTTCACCACCAAGTCCAGGAGTTTCACCTTGCTCGTAGTAAGTAATAGCAGACACAGTGTTACCATCAGTTTCAACGGCTACAAAGGCATACATCATCGACCATAGTCCTTTACCGTGCATAGGCAAGATAACTTTTTGGACTTCATCTTGGTCTTTTACTAAGTACACCACTGCTGTATTCGCACGACGACGGATATCAGCGACGTCTTCTTCTGGTGTCAATGCGATTGAACGTTCTGCATCTTTTGATGCTTCACGCTGATCGTACGTAGATGCATTACCCTCAGTAAAGTTACCTGTTTCAAGGTCTACCAGACGAGGTTCGATGTACTCAGCAAATAGCTCTGGTACTTTCTTACCGTTCGCGTCAATGCCTGCAACTTCAACGATCTTTGATTGCTTATCTAGGACAGCGTTAGCTTTTTGCTTATCACGCAGACCTACTGCTGCTGTTGATACGATGATTGAACAAACAAGGCTCAACCCGATAACAACACCCAGCGTCTTTTTAATGCTGTCGTTATTACTTGCCATAGCGTGCTAGTCTCCGCTTGATGTTCTTCTCAATCACTACATGGTCGAACAGAGGTGCGAATAGGTTCGCGAATAGAATCGCCAGCATCATACCTTCTGGGTACGCCGGGTTAACTACACGGATCATCACACACATTGCACCAATCAGGATGCCGTACCACCATTTACCTTTGTTAGTAAATGACGCTGATACTGGGTCCGTTGCCATGAAGAACATACCGAATGCAAAACCACCTAGAACTAGGTGCCAGTGCCATGGCATGTTGAACATTGGGTTAGTGTCAGAACCGATCACGTTAAACAGAGTCGATACTGCAATCATACCGATCATTACGCCCGCAATGATGCGCCATGAAGCGATTCGCATGTAAACGATCATCGCTGCACCGATCATTAGAGCTAGAGTCGATACTTCACCAATAGAGCCAGGGATGTTACCGATGAAAGCGTCCATCCAAGTGATAGGAGAACCAGTTACTGTGTTAACTAGAGCACCGTTACCACCTTGAGCCCATTGGCTAAGAGCAGTTGCACCAGAGAAGCCGTCAGCTGCAGTCCATACTACGTCACCCGAGATTTGCGCTGGGTAAGCGAAGAATAGGAATGCACGACCTGCAAGTGCAGGGTTAAGGAAGTTACGACCTGTACCACCGAAGATCTCTTTCGCAACAACAACACCAAATGTGATACCTAGTGCCGCTTGCCATAGAGGTAGCGTTGGTGGAACGATAAGTGCGAACAAGATAGAAGTAACAAAGAAGCCTTCGTTTACTTCGTGCTTACGCACCATACAGAAAAGCACTTCCCAGAAACCACCAACAAGGAATACTGTTGCGTAGATAGGTAGGAAGTAGGTCGCACCTAGTAGCATCTTACTGCCAACCCCTGCATCAGCGGCAATCGTTCCGCCCAGCATTTCAGTTAGCCAGTAGTGCCAGTTACCAGAGATAACTGTCGCTAGTTGATCACCAGCGTACATGTGGTTAAGCGCTGCAATAGCTTGGCCACCCGCGTTGTACATACCCCAGAACATTGCTGGGAATACCGCAAACCAAACCATGATCATGATACGTTTTAGGTCAACGCTATCACGAACGTGCGAGCTTTTATTTGTTACGATACCTGGAGTGTAAAAAACTGTTGCTACAGCTTCGTACAGGGCAAACCATTTTTCGTGTTTACCACCAGGCTCAAAATGATGCTCGATGTCTTCAAGAAACTTTTTAAGAGCCATGAAAATTACCCTTCCTTCTCGATAGTATCTAGGCATTCACGAAGTAACGTACCGTACTCGTATTTACCTGGACATACAAAGGTACACAATGCTAGATCTTCTTCATCCAGTTCAAGCGCACCCAGTGCTTGAGCACTGTCTGTATCACCTGCACATAGATCACGAAGCAGCAGAGTAGGCTCCATATCTAGAGGCATTACGCGTTCGTAGTTGCCAATTGGAACCATTGAACGATCACTACCATTGGTCGTCGTTGTCATATTGAACAACTGACCTTTGAATACGTGACCAAGGAAAGAGCGAGTTACCGAGAACTTATTCTTACCAGGCATTGCCCAGCCAAATAGTTCTTTCTCACGGCCTTCACGTAATACAGAAACCTGTTGATGGTAACGGCCAAGGTATGCGTGTGGACCAGTTGCATGTGTACCTGTCAGTACAGAACCAGAAATCACACGAACTTCGCCAGGCATCAGCTCGTTATCTGTTAGGTCATCTAAGCTTGCACCGATTACGGTACGAACTAGACGAGGGTTATTCACAACTGGACCAGCTAGAGACACAACACGATCTGTGTATAGCTCACCAGTTAGGAACAACTTACCGAACGCGATAACGTCTTGGTAGTTGATGCTCCATGCCACATTTTCTGCATTCACTGGGTATAGGAAATGCATGTGGGTGCCAGCAAGACCTGCTGGGTGAGGGCCATCGAAGACGTGTTCTTCTACGTTAGACTGTGAAGAGCGTGGCAAACTAGTGCCAGATTTACATACGTAAACCTTGCCTTCTGTCAGGGCTGAAAGAATGTCTAGACCAGCAATGAATGCTTCTTGTTGCTCATTAATGATCAACTCTGGCTTAGCTGCTAATGGATTAGTATCCATTGCAGTTACGAAAATAGCCTTAGTAGAAGACTCGATTGCAGGAACCTTGCTAAACGGACGAGTACGTAAAGCGGTCCATAGGCCAGAGTCAACCAACTGAGTCTTGATCACTTCACGATCTAGACCTGAAAGTTGAGCGGCTTCGAACTTATCAAATGTCACCTGCTCTTCACCTGCCACTTCAATCACTACAGATTGAAGGACACGTTTAGCGCCACGGTTAACTTCGATCACTTTACCGGCTGCTGGTGCAGTAAATTTCACGCCAGGGTTCTTTTTATCTTCAAAAAGAACTTGCGCTTTTTTCACTTCATCACCAACGCGGACATGCATGGTAGGACGCATGCCAACGTACTCTTCGCCAAGCAAGGCGACTTTTTTGATGGTCTTACCATCATTAATCACCTGGGATGGAGTTCCTGCGATAGGAAGATCCAAGCCCTTCTTTATTGTAATCATACGCACTTGCACTACTTTTATCGGGAAAAAGATTCTTTTGATTGCGTAACTTTTAGACACGACATCAGTGTCCGGTTTTGATGTTGTTTTAAACATCAAAATCGCAACATCCTATTAAAAATCTCGTCACAAGGAATACGCGAGATTTATCAGGTGCCGTAGTCTAGCATTTTTTAGGAACTTGATGCCATGACCAATCATTAGAATAGAGGGGTTATTTCGGTAGAATCAGGTCTAAAAGGTCAAAGAATAGTCATAACTTTGACCGATCGCACAAATGCCATATTCCATACATATCTTATGGAAAAGTCATATTCATCGCCTGAAATATCCTGCAATTTCCATTCATTTGTTGAAACACTGTTAACACATTTTTTAACCAGAATTTGTGCCACATCAATGCCCCTAAAGAATGTAAAACGAAAAAAGATGGCCTTAGCCACCTTTTCTCTGCACCTTTATATTTTGCGTCTTTAGTGACCGCCACCCATACACATAGGGCTATCAGGAGCGCCATCTTGTTCTCGCTTCCACTCTTCATCAGTGTATGTATGAATAGCTAGTGCATGAATGTGGTTATCTAGCTCATCTGCCAAAATTTGATGAACTTGGCGATGGCGTCCAATCAAACGCTGTCCCGCGAACGAATCACTCACAACAATCACTTTGAAGTGACTCTCCGAGCCTGGTGGCACATTATGCATGTAGCTCTCATTAATCACTTTGAGATAGCTTGGTTGCAGCTCACTGTGTAGTTTCTTCTCTATGATTTCTTGGATCATATTCGTTCCTCATTGATGCGAATTCCATAAGTATATACCTAAGTAAAGCAGACGTGTATCACTCAAACATCACTCTCATTATTGATGCATTTTACGTTCAACTGATTTCAAAGCGCTTGACGCTATGAACATGCCTAGAGAGCGAGCACCACTGAACACGTAAAATTTGACAGCTTTTTGTATCTCGACACGTCATCATTTGCGACAATAACACTTAATTTCTAAATCAACTTACATTTAGCTATGAAAACCGAACTGAATCTTCACGAGCGAAGCCTAACACTTCATCGTTTCCCAAAACGCAGCAATGAAACTCTACAAGCGTGGGATGCCGGTGATGAGTATCTTATTAATCATGTTGAAGAACTTGCTTTGCCAGACAATCAAAACATCCTCGTGATTAATGACAGCTTTGGTGCCCTCTCCTGCTGGTTTTCAGAAAAGCACCATGTGACGCTAATGAGTGATTCTTTCATTTCTCATAAAGGTGTGCAGCAGAACCTTGAGCAAAACCAGTGCAATAAGGTAGCGTTTGCAACCACGATGGACCCCGTACCTTCCAATACTGATCTCGTATTGCTGCAACTGCCAAAAAGTAACCGTCACCTCGTTTGGATACTCAGTCAGTTAAGAAAAGCACTGCCTGCATCCTGCCCCATCATTGCAGTTAATAAAGCGAAAGACATTCATACTTCAACGCTAAAACTGTTTGAAAAATACTTGGGTGAGACAAAAACATCTCTGGCATGGAAAAAGCACCGATTGGTATTTGCTCAAGCAACGGTTGAACCAACAATTGAAGTGAGCCCTTTCACTACTTGGCGCGTTGATGGCGAAGATATCGAACTCAAGAACATGCCAAATGTCTATTCAGGAGAAAGCTTAGATTTAGGTGCGCGTTTTATGCTGCAGCACCTACCTCAAGACCCATTGATAGATAATGTTATCGATCTCGGTTGCGGTAATGGTGTTCTGTCTGTGAAGTTTGGTCAGCTGAATCCGAATGCTCGATTAACATGTGTTGATGAAAGCTTTATGGCGCTTGAGTCCGCGAAGCAGAACCTGCTAGATAACCTTGGTAAAGATAGAGACATACAGTGTGTTGCAAACAATTGTTTGGACGGTTTTAAACACAACAGCTGCTCTATGATTATGTGTAACCCACCCTTTCACCAACAGCAGGCAATCACCGATCATATTGCTTGGCAAATGTTCTGTGATGCAAAGCAAGTATTAAGTGAAGGTGGTAAGTTACTGGTGATTGGAAATCGTCATCTTGGTTACGACGCAAAACTAAAACGGCTGTTTGGCGATAAGAATGTGAAACTTATCGCTTCCAACAATAAGTTTGTGATTTTACAGGCCACAAAAAATCCTGCTAAATTAAGCGCAAAATAAGCTTTAGCAAAATAGTTAAAAGGAATAATAAAATGAGAAAATTGGTACTTGCGGCTTCGGTTGCGTTGCTTGCTGCGTGTTCAGCGCCTCAACAGCCTCAGCTGAATTTGATGCCAGAAAGCACACTGAGCACCAATCCAATTGTTCAAGGCAAGACTTACAGTTTGACCAGCAAAGATGTACGTGCAGCTCAGTACGTGGCGTTGGTGGATAACGGCCGTTCGAACATTCTTCCTCTTCATGCTAAACAGAATTTACGTATTGCGTTAGAAGAAGCATTAGAGAAGCAGTTTTCATCTCAAGGCTTCCATGCCGATCTAAACAGCAACAATGCAATTGAATTAAACGTTCAAGAAGCATTAGTTAACGTAAAACATTCGGTGATGGAAAATGAGATGGATGCGAAAGTCGTGCTTGAAATCACCGCAGAAACACCAGAAGGTAAACTGGTCAAAACTTACACAGGCACTGCGAAGCGTTCTGGCACATTGAGTGCGTCTGATGCCGACATTGAGCAAACACTGAATGATGTAGTGACATTAACACTTAAAGAAATTGCCAATGATCCTGAGCTTCGTCAATACATGCAGGAGCGTTTCTAATGTTACGCAAGGCAATTCTTTCTCTCGCGCTACTCAGCTGCAGCGTTTGGGCCGGACCAAAAGTGGCGTTTGAAACAACGTTAGGTTCATTTACTGTCGAACTGAATGAAGAGAAAGCGCCGATTACGGTAGCGAACTTCCTGAAATATGTAGAAGACGGTAGCTATGAAGGCACTATTTTTCACCGCGTTATTCCAGGTTTTATGGCGCAAGGTGGTGGATTTAACCAAGATATGCAAATGGTGAAGACTTACGCTCCAATCAAAAACGAGGGTAATAACGGTTTAAATAACGACCGTGCGACGATTGCAATGGCGCGCACCAACGCGCCTGACTCTGCTACTCGTCAGTTTTTTATCAATTTAGTCGACAATGATTTTCTAAACTACGGCGCTCGCCCACCGGGTTATGCGGTATTTGGCGAGGTCACGGAAGGATTCGACATTATCCAAAAAATGGCAAAACAGCCAACTACGACGACTCGCGGTATGCGTGATGTTCCCGAGACTCAAATCGTCATCACCAAAGCAACACTACTTAAATAGCCAAAACGATAAGCCCTTTGAATAATCGAAGGGCTTTCTCTTTCAACGGCTTCATTTTATTGGATTGATTTATGTCTTCATTACCTTCCATCACTTGGTTGGAAACGGTAAAAAGTTACCTCGATAAACGACTCATGTGGGTTTTCATGTTGGGCTGCTCTAGCGGCTTTCCGTGGGTACTTATCGGTTCAAATATGTCTGGCTGGCTAAAAGACGCTGGTTTGACCCTATCCGCAATAGGCTACTTTGGTAGTGTCTTTGCGGTTTATGCAATTAACTTTCTCTGGGCGCCACTCGTAGACCGGGTGAAGCTACCAGTGCTCTATCGACTACTTGGACAAAGGCGTAGCTGGATTTTCTTCTGTCAAAGCATCGTACTCGTCGCGACGGTATTTATTGCGGGCGTGAATCCAGCAGAGAACTTGGTGTTTGCGTCTCTACTCGCCTTGTGTATTGCAACCGCATCAGCCACACAAGACATCGCGATAGATGCTTTTCGTATTGATACTTTCCCAAAATCAGAAGAATCTAAGCTGCCACAAGCTTCTGCAATGGCAGTTATTGGCTGGTGGACAGGTTATTCATTACCAGGTTATTTAGCGTTTGTTAATGCTGATAGTGTCGGTTGGAATGGCGTGTATTACGGGATGGCGGTGATAGTCGGTATTCTAATGGTCTTTACGATTTTAGTCGGAGAGCCTAAGACTCAACGCGAACAACTTCAGTCTGCCGCAGAACAACGCCACAAAGAAGTGGTTGGTTCAAAAGTCGTGGCTTGGTTTACTGTGACTGTTGTAGAACCTTTCCTTGACTTCTTTAATCGCAATGGCGTCCGTGTCGCGATTACTCTTTTGCTGTTCGTTTTCCTATTCAAAATTGGCGAAGCGTTTTTAGGCAGGATGTCGATCGCGTTCTATAAAGATATTGGTTTTAGTAACGAACAAATTGGTTATTACTCCAAACTGATCGGATGGGGAGCCACTATCTTCTTTACCTTTGTCGGAAGCATGTTCAACGTCAGGTTTGGTATTGTACGTGGATTAATGATCGGTGGTATTGCTATGTCTGCCAGCAACTTGATGTTTGCTTGGATTGCATCGGTAGGCCCAAATGAGCACCTGTATTTAGCAACCATTATTGTCGATAACTTTACGACTGCTTTCTCAACTGTCGCTTTTGTTTCATTTTTGACGATTCTAACCGGACAAGCATTCTCGGCAACTCAGTATGCGTTGCTTGCCTCTTTGGGCAACTTCGGACGAACGACTCTTGCTTCTTTCAGTGGAGAACTGGTGGACTACCTCAATGACTGGAGCACGTTCTTTGTGCTTACCGCTGTTATGGTCGTGCCAAGCTTGATTATGTTGTACTCGCTACGACATTACTTTGATGCTCTATTGGAAAAAGCACGTCACAAGCACTAAGAAGCGCATCAAAAAAACCACCGAATTCGGTGGTTTTTGTTTTGCCGAGATATGAGATAAGAGGTCTATGGGTATAGCCCTTTGCCAAACATATTAAATATACGTGCCACACCTTGAGTAAAGATCATCGGCTCGGTCAATACGGTTAAACACAAGCAATCTTCTCCGGCCTTAGTGTAAGGGCTGTGCTTCACTGACGCGTCTCTAATCATCAAATCGCCCTCTTCATATTGGCCATCCTCATCACTAAACCCACCATGTAAGATCAATGTAGATTCTAAGCCTTTGTGCGTATGTTGAGGGATTTGCACATCTTCTCCGATGTACATTAAGCTAACACGAGCATCTTCCCCTAGATCAATCTGAGCACTGAAAACCTTGCCTCCGTAACTTCTCCATGACCCTACAAGGTCAGAGAAACGCGCTAAGGTTTTGGGAAGTTCAAAGCTCTTTCCTGCAACATTCACTGCGGCAGGATCTCGGATAACGATGTTATCTGTCGCTGGCTCCGCATTGATAATATCATTGAACATATCGTCGAATTCAGGGACATATTCAGAGGGGATGTCGCTCACGATATTCGCTTGGCTGGCTTCGACTTGGTTCACATAAGCTCGGCACTTGGTGCATGTTTCTAAATGGGTTGCGACCACAAGACCAGAAACTGCATCAATGCTTCCCGAAGCGTATGCTTCTAACAAGCTGTTATCTGGGTGTTTGTTCATAGTTGCTCCGTATGCATTGAATGCCTTAGCTTTTCTACTGCAAGCCTCAGCCTGGATTTTACGGTACCGAGGGGTATATCAAATAATTCAGCGACCTGCTGATGAGGTAGCTCCTCAAGATACACCGCTTGTAAAACGTCTCTCTGATTTTTCGGTAAAATATCTAAAAATTTAACCACCTGCTCTTTCAACATGTCTTGCTCTGGTGAATAGTGATCAACAAGATCTGGTGGATAATATTCTGACGGCCAAATGTCATCAGAATGAATGTGTAACTCCTTACCTTTCTGCTTTCTCAACAGATCAAAGCATAGGTTTCGGATTATAGTGTATATCCAAGTCGATAACGCGCTCTTTTCCCCATCATAGAGGTGCGCTTTCTGCCAAACTGTCGCCATGGTCTCTTGCACCATCTCCATAGCAACTTGCTCATTACCAACATGTTTGTAAGCGAATTGCTTCAGCTTGGGTGCGTAAAAACGGAATACAAAAGCGAATGCGTCTTTATCTCGAGCCTTCACTTTGTCCATGTAATCGTTCCAATCACTGCGCCCCAGTTTTTTTGGGCTATCACTCATCATAATCGGCCTTAATTTTAGGGAGGAGTCATCTACTCCCATTCGTCCTAATCGGTCACGTCATCAACCAACAAGTTGAAGCCACCGTTGTTCCCATCATCAATGGCAACCACCTGATACACAACACCATTCATCACATTGACTGGTGCTGAATCAACAGCAACCGTACTTGGATCGCCTGCCACTGTCACGGTTACATAATAGGTACCTTCAGCGACATATAATCCCTGAACGCTATCTTTGTACGCAAAATTAGCAACAGTTGGATCACTTCCATCTATTCCAGCGCTTGTAGTGAGATAAATATCCACCATTTCCGCTACGGGATTCGCCGCCGCATGTGTCACATTCAGCGTCGCGCTAGTTGCCACTGCACGTCTCATGTCTTCAACAACTAGAGGTTCGATATCAATCGCTGGGCTAACAACACCGACTGCGTAAACACTGTAATCCATTCCGCCCGCAACCATTAATCCGTCAACATCGATAATAGGATTGGTTGTTGTGCCATCCACGTAAACGTCAATATCGTAAGCGCCAGCATCGAGATCCAAATAACCACGAATCTCTTTGAACGCTAAGTCGGCAAGAGGACCGAAGGCCGCCCCGTTAACGTTGACATCGACGATTGGCGCTCCATCGACAAGATGTCCAACTCTTACTTCAGCTTGGCTGCCCATATCCTCGATTATAGAAGATCCTGAACCATCTAATACCAACAACTTAACTGGTGACGTGCTATTTGAATCTCCGGTACTGATAGCGGCAATCGTCAAGTTTGAATTAGCAGCAAGAGATATTGTGCCCGAGTCAAAAGCAACGCTATCCCCAACAGCAAGTCGAACTTGGTACTCACCAGCGGGGATGTTCAATACGTCTGTAGATGCTTTATATGCAAGATTCATAAGCGGTGTCGCGCTAGCAAGATCAGCCCCGGGCTCAGTGACGTAGAGATCAACGGCAGGAACGCCAGACGCTGCATGAACAACTTGAACATCTAAACTATTGGCATCAGCCATTGAATCGGCGCTGCGAGTCACAACTAAAGGTTCTACTGGGTTTGGCGAACCATCGGCATCACCAACAACGAACACGTTGTAATTGAGGTCTGAATCGAGATCTAATTCTGTTTTAGGTATTACGGTCGCGGTTTCATCGCCTGGAAGTTGAACATCAACTTGAATGGAGTTCATGCCCTCACGTAACTTCATGTAACCAGAACCCATACCATAATCAACACCTGTCAATGATGATTTATCGTTTATCCACACATTTGCAAGCGGCGCATCAGAAGACGCATGTACTGCTTGCAAATTGGAATACTCGATGGTGTCGCTGTCGGAGCCACACGCCGCCAGTCCTAATGCCGCCACCATAGTTAGCGCAGCTCTGCTAAATCCTTTCATATCCTTGCCTCTTTGTTAATCGGGGGCTTCTATGGCTTCTGTCAGAAATTGCAACGCAGGAATGCAGTTCTCTGCGCCAACGAGCTGTTCGAACAGATTGCAGTCTAAAGGAAGTAATTCAAGCCAGCGCTGGGTCACCCAAGCTGAGTCATCGTAAAAACGATGCTGGTAGAGGTTTCCAAGTTGAGGAAACTCTTCATAAACATGGGATAACTGCTGGCTTAAATAGAAGAAATCTGGTGAGTTGTCTGGATGTTGCCAATTGTCTAACCATTCGACCTCTGCATGGCGTAAGCCGTCCGCATCTGCACGAACTCGTTTGACAACAAAGCGTTTCTCACCAGCGACTGTAATACCAAGAAGACCATCACTGAGTGTTTCAAAATCAACGATCCTGACCAAAGTTCCGATAGATGAAACATTTCCCACGTCTTTAGGGTCACCTTCACTACCTACTAGGCAAACACCAAACCCCACATTTTGCAGACTACACTCTTTCACCATGCGCTTATATCTAGGTTCAAAAATACGCAGATTCATCTTGCCTTCGGGTAGTACAACCGAGGTGAGCGGGAATAACATGACTTCTTTCATTCAAACGTCCTCTTTGATTCACCGATACATACGAATCCCTTATCACTCCGATCACTAACGATTTATGTTGGTTAATCGACTGGCTTAAAAAGTCATAAAATCGCTTACGCAAACAATCTAAATCACATATTTATTGCAATAAAATGCAACAAACAAAAAGTTCCGTAAATAAAGATAATTTCGTGACGCAACTCACCAAAAACGTTCAATTTTGCACCCTTTATCACTTTCATTTGGGATTTTTATCGCTATTATTCCCGCCAATTGGAAAGCGCAGCACAGATTGCGTGTTCTGAATCATTACAAACATAGAGAGTCCCCTTATGCGTAAATCACTTTTAGCTCTTAGCCTTCTAGCGGCTACTTCAGCTCCAGTTATGGCGGCTGACTACTCAGACGGCGATATCCACAAAAACGATTACAAGTGGATGCAGTTCAACCTAATGGGTGCATTCGATGAGAAAGGTGCAGGTCCAGAATCTAGCCACGATTACCTAGAGATGGAATTCGGCGGTCGCTCTGGTATCTTCGACCTGTACGGTTACGTTGACGTATTCAACCTAGCTTCTGACCCAGGCAGCGACAAAGCTGGCGCAGAAAAAATCTTCATGAAGTTCGCTCCACGTATGTCTCTGGACGCACTAACTGGTAAAGACCTGTCTTTCGGTCCAGTTCAAGAGCTATACGTTGCAACTCTTATGGAATGGGGTGGTAACTCTGGCGTAAACAACCAAAAAATCGGTCTAGGTTCTGACGTAATGGTTCCTTGGTTGGGTAAAGTAGGCCTAAACCTATACGGTTCATACTACGGCAACAACAAAGATTGGAACGGTTTCCAAATCTCGACTAACTGGTTCAAACCATTCTACTTCTTCGAGAACGGTTCATTCATTTCTTACCAAGGTTACATCGATTACCAATTTGGTATGGAAGACAAAGAAGGCAACAAGTTCAACACTAACACGTCAAACGGCGGTGCTATGTTCAACGGTATCTACTGGCACTCTGATCGTTTCGCAGTTGGTTACGGCCTGAAACTATACAAAGACGTATACGGCTTTGAAGATGGTAAAGCACTACCATGGACTCAAACTGTTGACTCTTCAGGCGTAGCACACTACGTTGCTGTAACTTACAAGTTCTAATAGAACCGATAAGTACCCCAAAAATGGCGCCTCTTGGCGCCATTTTTATTTGCTTTCCTTTTTTCCCTCATTATCCTTGCAGCAAACCTTTTTAATGAGAGCGTTTGGTGAATATTCTCATCTTAGGTCCAGGAGCCGTTGGCTCACTCTGGGCAACAAAATTTCAGCTTGCCGGGCACAATGTTTCATTGTGGGGAAGAAGTTCAGAGAGACAACAATCACTTCAGTTGGATGACACACCCGCAATCGTATTCAGTAATCAAGATATTTCCTCCGTAAATAAAGCGGATCTCATTTTGATCACGGTAAAAGCTTGGCAAATGGAAGACGCCATTCAGCCTTTACTGCCTCATATCAACGCAGACACGATTATCATGCTGATGCACAATGGTATGGGTACCGCCGCTGGAGTGGAGAAGGCTCTGCCAAACAATCCGATAGTGCTCGCCACAACGACGCACGGCGCATACAAACCAGATAACCAACACGTACTGCATACCGGTCACGGAACAACGCAAGTGGGTGGTTATAATGACAAAGGAATGCAGTGCGCTTTTCTGCAAGATGTTATGCATCATGCCCTTCCAGAGGCCATTTGGAATCCACACATCCAATCTGCGTTATGGACTAAGTTAGCGATCAACTGCGCGATTAACCCACTGACTGCGATTCACCAGTGTAAGAATGGTGAGCTTGCGCAGCCCGAGTTTAAGATACAACTCGAAAGCATCACTCAAGAACTGGTTGAAGTAATGAGTAAAGAAGGTATTGCTATCGAGTTTCGCTCTCTTTTCGATACGGTAATGCAAGTGGTGAACGCCACAACTGAGAACTATTCTTCAATGAGACAAGACGTATTCCATCAGCGTCGAACGGAAATTGATTTTATAACCGGATACTTGTTAAAGGCTGCCGAGAAACATCGCATCAATACGCCTGAGAATTTAAAACTTTACCAACGCATCAAACAAATAGAACAAAGCTGGACAGAACAATGAGTAAGAAAATCTTAGTGCCAATCGCTCCGGGCACCGAAGAAATGGAAGCCGTCACCGTTATCGACATGATGGTTCGCGCGGGTTATGACGTTACGGTAGCGAGTGCTGCTTTTGATGGCTCATTGACGATGAAAGCTTCTCGCGGAGTCACACTAACAGCCGATTGTAAGCTGGTCGATATCGCTGATGATGAGTTTGACGCCATAGCGCTTTCTGGTGGTGTTGGTGGTGCAGAAATTTTTCGTGATAGCACGGTGATGATAGAAATCCTTAAGCAGCACATCTACGAGGGAAAGTTGGTCGCTGCTATCTGCGCAGCACCGGCGTTGGTATTGCAACACCATGATCTTTTCCCACAATCACTGATGACCTGTCACCCGAGCTTTCAGTCACATATCCCGGAAGAGAAGTGGCGCAGCAAACGCGTGACCTTTGATATCAACCACAACCTTATCACCAGTCAAGGTCCGGGCACTGCTTTAGAGTTCGCAATGGAAGTAATCATTCAACTCTCAGGTAAAAAACACGCATGGTCAGTTGCTGAACCAATGATCCCTCTGCCTACTCTGCATTACCATAAGCTTGGTGAAGAATAATGTTTGACGTAAATGCTGTACGTGAGCAATTTCCCGCTCTAAATCAATCCGTCAACGATACGCCCTTAGTGTATCTAGATAGCGCAGCGACAACGCAAAAACCGCAATGTGTGATTGATGTCATCAGTCATTACTACAGTGCGCAAAATGCCAATGTTCACCGTGGCAGTCATAGTTTAACGGCTAATGCCACCAGCCAATTTGAAGCGGCACGAGAACGAGTGGCAAACTTTATTGGTGCAAACAGCTCTAAAGAGATCATTTGGACACGGGGCGCAACCGAAGCACTGAACTTAATTGCTCAGACTTACGCCCGCAGCACGTTACAACCGGGTGATGAGATCTTGATTAGCGAGATGGAGCACCACGCTAACATCGTGCCTTGGCAAATCGTGGCAGAGCAAACGGGCGCCAAAGTCATAAAAGTTCCAATGACATCAGATTGCCAGTTCGACATCAGTGCATTTGAGGCGCTTCTGTCTGACCGCTGTAAAATTGTTGCTTGTGCGCAAATCACCAACGTCACGGGCACACGACAACCTATCGAAAAAATCACTGAACTAGCGCACAGCGTTGGCGCGGTTGTTGTGATTGATGGCGCTCAAGGCATCGTCCATGAGCAGCTTGATTTATCGGTATCAGATATCGATTTTTACGTTTTCTCAGGTCACAAACTTTATGCGCCAGCAGGTATTGGCGTCCTATACGGCAAACTAGAGTTGTTAGAAGCTATGCCACCATGGCACGGCGGTGGTAAAATGGTTGAACGCGTTTCGTTCGAGAAAACGACGTTTTCTGCACTTCCTGGTAAATTTGAAGCGGGCACACCAAACGTTGCGGGCGCGATTGCTCTAGCGAAAGCCATTGAGTGGTACCAAGGTTTTGACCATCACGAAGTAGAGGATCATCTCCATGTGCTTCAGGATAAGTCCTACCAAGCACTAAGCGCGTTGGATGACATCCATATTCTAGGCTACCAACCGAACGCCTCTGTACTGACGTTCGTCATGGACGGCGTTCATCACCAAGACATGGCAACGCTGCTCGATCAACAAGGCATTGCGGTACGAGCAGGACACCACTGCGCTCACCCATTGATGGATGCGCTAAACGTGAAAGGCACGGTACGCGTTTCTTTTGGTATTTATAACACGGCTGAAGATGTAGATAGATTCATCGCCGCCGTAGAAAAAGCCGTCGACATGCTATAACGCCAACGGTTTGATTTGGAGTAACCAACAAGGTTACTCCATCTGCCTATCCAGAGTCGCCACGCAATTTCTGCCATTTCTTTTCGCAGCATAAAGCGCTTTATCTGCATGCGCATACAAACGTTTGGTGGTTTCATTTCTGCCTATTTCCACCACGCCTACACTCACCGTGACCGGAATTTCAATCTTTTCAAATTCGAACTGACAATTTTGAATATGGGAACGTACTTCCTCTCCTACCTCTTTCGCCGCCGACAGAGAAGTTTCTGGCAAAATAATCGCAAACTCCTCCCCTCCGACTCTTGCAAAAATTTCGTCTTTGACGAGTAAGTGAGAAACCAAATCAGCTAACGTCTCTAAGACATAATCCCCCGCATCATGACCACGTTTATCATTGATGACTTTAAAAAAATCCAAATCAAATAATAACAACGCGGAGTGATAATCCGGAGCTTGGGATTTAATAACTTCTTCTGTGAGCTTTTCGAAAAAGACACGTCGATTGTAGATGTTGGTAAGAGCATCAATTTGGCTTTGATGGCGAAGAAGGGTTTCAACTCGGTGGCGATTGGAGATGTTGCGTGTAAGAATAAGGACAACGCGACGACCTCGGTATTTTATAGCGAGTGGGCAGATCTTGCCTTCGTAGTATAGGTCGCCTCTTGGCCCACTGTTAGCATCTATTCCCTGAATGCTGTCGGCGCACATCTTGTACTCGATCGTCACAATACTGTCTTGTTTCAGTGACCGATTTATCTGTTCGATAAACCAGTCAGCTTTATCTTTCTCAAGTACGCTGTACAGCGTCTCACCTATCAAATTACTTCCATCGTGATAGGCTTTTTTATCTGTTCCTCCAAAAACATCAATATAGATACCATCTTCACTCAGAATAAAAGTGGGGTCTGGCATTCCGGATAACACGTCTTGCGCATGTTCCAAGGTGAATTGCATATAGGGAGGTTCCTAGCATTTGTATCTAAGTAACCCAATCGCTTCCAAGTGTGTTTCCACATTGGGGAATAGGAGCGAATGGGGCATATGTCTATTATCTAATATAGACAAATTTTAAATACAATTGAGTTTATAAAAACCAAGTGGGCAATATAATGAACCAGGATCAATAGAATGGTTAATTAACGCTAAAATAGTCGACCATTTGCATACTTTTTATCCATATGCAAAAAATATCTCAACTCAGATACAAAAAACGCCAAACAGCTAGGCTATTCGGCGTTTTTTAAGAATTGGGAAAATGACTCGTTACACGGCGGTTTGTTTAATCTGCTCTACAATAGCTTTCAAGCCATTACCACGTGACGGGCTTAAATGGGAGACAAGCCCCAGTTGATCAAAATAAGCATCAATATCAAATGCTTGAATTTGATCGGCCGTTTTACCTTCATAAGCTGCCATTACCAAGGCAATCAATCCACGGACGATACGCGCATCGGAGTCCGCACAAAAATGCCAAACGCCATCTTGTTCTTGGCTCACTAACCACACCAAGCTTTCACAGCCCGAAACGGTAACTTGTTCTGATTTCAGCTCTTCTGGCATTTGTGGCAGCTTTTTACCCCACAGAATAACCTGACGGTAACGATCTTCCCAGCCTTTAAATTGCTGCATAGTCGCTACAATGTCTTCGCTGGTGATATCTGTACCAAATGGAGAAACGGGAAAATCTGTCATGATGCGCTCTTCTTCTAGTTTACTTCTTATATTTTGAAATCAACTTCTCAACGATTCGCGATACCGCGACAAAGCCAAACGTTGCAGTTACGACAGTCGCCGCACCAAAACCGCTAGCGCAATCCATACGTTTTGGGCCTTCCGCTGTCGACTTCACACCACACACTGAACCGTCTGCTTGAGGGTACTTCAACTGCTCGGTTGAAAACACGCAATCAATACCAAACTTACGAGCCGGATTCTTAGGGAAGTTATGATGACGACGCAAGGTGTCTTTGATTTTCTTCGCTAGAGGATCTTGGATCGTTTTCGTTAAATCAGCGACCATGATCTGCGTTGGGTCAACCTGACCACCAGCACCACCCGTGGTGATCACTTTGATCTTGTTGCTGCGGCAATACGCCAACAAAGACGCTTTCGCTTTTACGCTGTCAATGGCATCCAACACGTAATCAAACTCTTTGCTTAAGTACTCATGTTGATTGTCTGGCGTGATGAAATCATCAATCAGATTGACTTTGCACTCTGGGTTGATCAATTTGACACGCTCGGCCATCACTTCAATTTTGCTTTGGCCAACGGTGCCCGTCATCGCATGAATTTGGCGGTTAATGTTCGTGACACAAACATCGTCCATATCAATCAGAGTCAACTCACCGATCCCAGTACGAGCCAGCGCTTCCACCGCCCATGAGCCTACACCACCAATACCAATCACACAAACGTGTGCAGCGCGAAGAATGTCCACTTCGCTGTTGCCATAAAGACGACGAGTGCCGCCAAAGCGTTGATTGTAGCTGTCAGATGCTGGGGTATCGAGTTCACGCATATTGAAGTCCAGATGATCGATAGAAAAACAAAGAGTGCGATTTATACGCACTCTTTGATGAAATGTCTAGATAAGAGAGTGTTCCTCTCTCTTGGACGACTATTGTAGCTTTTCTGGCGGTAAAGCCCAAGGCGCTTGAGTTGGTGAGTTTTCTAACCCAAGTTTCCACACTCGACCAAAATGCTTGTAGTGCCCTGCTTCCGTTCCAGCTCTCGCACCAATGCCATGATACAGATCCAAATGGTTCTGTTTTACCGCACCACCAGTGTCTAAAACGATCAGCATTCGCAGTTGATGCGCACCACTCCACGTACCATCAGCATTCAACAGTGGCACTTCCGCCAAGATTGGCGTACCCATTGGTAAGATAGAACGGTCACCCGCGACAGCGGCCATTGGCAACAACGGAATACCAGCCGAGCCTGTTACTGGCGCTTCTGCTTTTGGCGCAAAGAAAACGTAAGAAGGATTTTGCTCCAACAACTCGCGTACTGTTGCATCGTCGTTGTCCATCACCCACTCTTTGATTGCTTTGAGGGACATTTTTTCACGCGGCACTTCACCACGTTCAATCAAAATGCGGCCAATGCTGACGTAAGCTTTGTTGTTTTTACCCGCGTACGCAAAGTACTCCAACGTATCATCATCTTCAAAATGCACATAGCCACTGCCCTGCACTTCCATCATAAACGGGTCGATACGATTAGGCGCGTAACCTAGCACCAAACCTTGTCCATCTAGTGCTCCATTATAGATCTCCGCGCGAGTCGGACAATCTGATGAGCAGTTTGGCTTGCCATAAACTGGGTACTTAAAAATGTCGTTTGGTGTATGACGCAGTTCCATCACGGGAGAAAAGTATCCGGTAAACAGCACATTACCTTTTTTATCACCACCACCCAATTGCGCGGCTTGAATGCCAAACGCACTCAACGCACTGGTATCTCCGCTCTGTTGCGCCCACTCACTTAATCGTTGATATAGCGGTTGGTACATCTTCGCCATGGATGGTGACTTTATCACCACTTGCTCAGCTTGCTTGTTAAATTCAGTAAAATCGCGTGGTTTGTTAGACTCAACCACATCCACTTGATTGAGGATCTGAGGAAACTCACCATCAAGATATTGCTGAGCACGATCATTTTGTTGAGCACAGCCAAAGAGTAGGCTCAAAGAGATAATAGGAAGGAGTTTTTTTAACACGTGTCTTTTCCGTAAAAGAGAATAGCAAAAGGATGGCAAACAAATGCATACGACGCAATTGAAAAGCAACGACAAAATGTTTCAACACTAAGCCAATCCGTTTACTCGTTGTGAATTCATTCAGTTAATGCAACATGATAACAGCGGAAGAATTACGGAATTGTCCGGATTATGTTTGAAAGTAAGATTTACCTATTGAGAGATGAAATTGTGATCATCCATGTGACTCACAGACGCAAGAGCTCTCTGCTTAAAAGACAATGATAAAAACGACTATCTTACCGCAATCCTTGCACGTCCCTCTAAACGGAATACAGGTAGATAATGTGCATTGGCATCCAGCTTCATTTCTGCATGCTGCTTACCCACAAAATTGAAGTGCCGCTCATTTGAACCCACTCGATACGAAAACGAATCCCCATCGAATTCAAAACTGGTAGCCACTGTAGAACCATTTACAGTAACACCGTGCTCACTCAACACAAATTCTTCACGAGCATAAGGCGCAACATCTTGCTCAACCCAGCGGCCATAAATAGTCGATTTAGGAATAGGCGGATTAATGGTTCGAGTAATCAAATCACTATACAGCATGCACACGACAACGGTTCCAACTATCGCTATAAGCATAAGAGAACGCTCTAGCCACTTACGAAGCATTGATTTAGATGACGTTTTTGACAGATTTGAAGCAGTGATCGCAGCATTCTTATTAACAGCAGAAGACATGAGGTTCACGTATTGAGAAAAGACGCGCTCATTGTAACTCTCCCCCTCAACGGTACCAAGAACCTACCTCAATATGTTTGTGCTTTATTCCAAAATTTCACCTTGCCACCAAGTGAATAAAAAGGCATTATTTTGACATAATTAAACAAAGGAATGGCTGTAGTGAAAATTCGTAGTACTGCTCTCGTAAAAGGATTCCGTCAATCAACACCTTATGTCAATGCTCACCGCGGAAAAACCATGGTGATCATGCTGGGCGGAGAAGCCGTCGCACACAAAAATTTTGGCAACATTATTAATGATATCGCCCTCATGCACAGCCTCGGAATCAAAGTCGTGGTGGTGTATGGTGCACGTCCTCAAATTAATCAGCTGCTAGAAAAACAAGACCTCACTACGCCTTACCACAAAAATATCCGCATTACGGATGAATCGGCTTTATCTGTTGTTATGCAAGCTGCCGGACAACTTCAGCTTGCGATTACTGCGCGCCTATCAATGAGCCTCAACAATACTCCGATGGCAGGTACCCAGCTCAATGTCGTTAGCGGAAACTACATCATTGCTCAGCCACTCGGCGTTGATGATGGTGTGGACTATTGCCATAGTGGACGCATTCGCCGCATTGACACCGACGCGATTAATCGCACGCTCGACCAAGGCTCTATTGTGCTACTTGGCCCCATTGCGAGCTCTGTGACTGGCGAGTGTTTTAACTTACTTTCTGAAGAAGTTGCGACACAACTGGCGATCAAATTAGGCGCAGACAAACTGATTGGTTTCTGTTCAGAACAAGGTGTCATTGATGACAACGGTAATGCTGTCGCCGAGTTGCTGCCAATTGAGGCGGAGCATGTTATCAAAACGCTCTCTGAAAATACGTCTCCTGACCTAGATTACAACACTGGGACACTGCGCTTTCTTAAAGGCTCTATTGCCGCTTGCCGTGCCGGAGTACCTCGTAGCCACTTGATCAGTTATAAAGTAGATGGCGCCTTAATTCAGGAGTTGTTCTCTTTCGACGGCATCGGAACCCAAGTTGTTATGGCAAGCGCTGAGCAAGTGAGACAAGCTAATATTGATGATATTGGCGGTATCTTAGACCTCATTCGTCCTTTAGAAGAACAAGGTGTACTCGTTAGGCGCTCTCGAGAGCAGCTAGAACAAGAGATTGGAAAATTTACCATCATCGAAAAAGACGGCTTGATTATTGGCTGTGCTGCCCTTTATCCATACCCAGAAGAGCGTAAAGCTGAGATGGCTTGCGTAGCGATTCACCCTGACTATCGTGATGGAAACCGAGGTTTGTTACTGCTCAACTACATGAAACATCGTTCTAAATCCGAAACCATTGATCAGATTTTTGTCCTCACGACACACAGTCTACATTGGTTCAGAGAGCAAGGTTTTTACGAAGTCAGTGTCGACTATTTGCCCGGAGCCAAACAAGGGCTATATAACTTCCAGCGTAAGTCAAAAATCTTAGCGCTAGATTTGTAGCTTAACCTTAAATCAGGAAGAGAAATTTAAGGTTCCGCTATACCAACACCTCAAGGTGCGGGATTCAGTTCATTAACGCTCAACCCTGCACATCGAGCTTGTTTAGGAACGAGTTTGTTTAGGAGTAAGGCCACACATAAACCCTACTCCGGACTAGCGGGTCATCATGTAAACCCAACTTAGAAATGCGCAAACCATTGCTTAATTTTCGTTCCAATTTTATCTTTTAAATATACATTTGGTTGGCTATACTCTGCTCGCTAGTGATTGGTTTTTAACCAATACGAATGGATCTAGGTGATGTAATGTAGCCTTCACCCTAAAATACTGGGCAATTGAAAAACTAGTTAGCTCCGTATTGCACACCAAGGACAGTTGTTAATCTGACTTTAAATAAGCCGAGACGAGCACTGTTATGAGAACAATCATTTGTAATTCGCTTCAAAGCTTCTGGGATATGGCTGACAATCAGTTTTTAGAAGGCCTAGACGTCCACTGTGTTTTCCCCGTAAATGACGCTGTCCGAGATTTTATTCTTGCTTATCAACAGCAATACAAAATACGCAGCGTGTCTTTTACCAATGCGTTTGCAAAACATGCATAAAAGAAGACCGAGCCATAAGCTCGGTCTTCTTTTAAGTACGTAATCAATTCAAAACAAAATCATAGCCAACAAAGATGCAAAAATAGTGACTACGATAAAGATTAAAATAGTCCAGTACACTACCCCAATACTTATGAACCACTTTGGGCAAACTCTACGAATATCTGTTAGCTTTCTTTTTTTGGCCAACTTAGGAAATGCAACTGCGGCAACAAGGGCTAATCCATGTATTAAGGCCCCAAAGTGACATCCAGAAACTAAAGCAAGCTCAATATCTGTATAATGCTCACTAGTGTACGCATAGCGCTTTACTTTTTGCGGCGTGATAACAATAAGCAAAATACCTACTATCAGGTACCAAAAAACTAACAAAGCACCTGCAACAAAAAATGTAATAAAAGAAACTTCTAATAACTGCAAACTTCACCGACCTTCTATTCCAGCTCTCAAGTAATAGACATCCAAACCACCATTGAGCCTAAAGTGATCATAGCTAGAAGCAATAAAACGCTTATATAAATACGGCAAATTCCGATGAATAGACCGGAGCAAACTTGATGAATATCAGCAAAGCCCCTTCTCCTCGCTAAAGTTGGTAAAGCGACCGCCGCAACTAAGCCTACACCATGTACTAAAGCACCAAAGTGAAAACCCGAGACTAAGGCTAACTCTACTTCTGAATAATGTTTCGGATTAAAAGCAAACCGCTTCACCTTTGGCGGTATAAAAAATATAAAAATTGCTCCGATAATAACGAACCATAAAAACGCGCCTCCTCCGGCGATAAAGAAGGTTAGAAAAGACGAGTCGAGCAAACTCATATTCAGTTGCCTTTGATATGCGAATGAGAAAGGAGAAATATATCTTTAAGGAAGAATATTACTCAATAGCAATCCATTTTTCATGAAAACGAAATGGCGGATATAAGACCCGCCACAAAGAATCATCTTCGAAAATGTCACAATCACAAGTAAAAATTAATTCGTAAGCCGCTGTACTAATCCACTCGCGCGAGCCGTTTTCACCTTAATGCCTCGCTTCAGAACATTGAGTTCGGCGTAAAGAGCTAAACGCTTTTTCGCGCGGGTAATACCTGTGTAAATCAACTCACGGGTTAATATCGGGCTAAAGTCTGGTGGTAATATCATCAGAGTGTAGTCAAATTCACTGCCTTGCGATTTATGGATGGTCATGGCGTAAGCTGTTTCATGTTCAGGCACTCGGCTCGGTAAGACTGATTTCACACTGCCGTCAGGTAACTCGAAAAAGACTTTCAAACGTGGTTCTTCTTCACTGTCATCTCGCATGCAAATACCGATATCACCGTTATACAAACCTAGACCGTGATCATTACGCGTAACCATGACGGGTCTGCCGTGATACCAAATTTCATCCTGAACCTGAATTAACTTGCGCGCCGCGAGTGCTTTCTCAATACGCTGGTTTAGCCCCGCTACACCAAAGTCACCTTCACGGATCGCGCACAGCAGTCGGCATTGGTTGAAGGTATCTAACACCGCTTTGGCTTTGTGAGTTAGCGACTCTGGCTCTCCGGTTTCAGGATCAGTTTCCTGTTGTCCAATGCGTTTGAGGTAATGACCGTATTCCTGCACCAACGTCTGCATCATTTGGTTGTAATGTTGACTACTTAGCGCGAAACGTTCGATATCGGAAAAGTCACGCGCCCAGACATTATCCACACTCGCAGCAGAACCGGAGTTGACCGCTTTTGCCAACTGACCAATACCTGAGCGAGCATCAAATCGGTAACTCTTTTGCAGCATACATAAGCTATCGGCAATGCTAGATGCACTGTTACCCGTATGCGCTAAAGTATCGAAACCCGTCAGTTTTGCGATGGCTGACGCCTGCTCTTTGCCATAACCCAATGCGTGGAACGAACAGATATCACCCAGCACCGCCCCTGCTTCAACTGAGGCAAGTTGGTCTTTATCACCGAGCAAAATCAGCCGCGCATGTTTCGGTAAGGCATCGACCACTTTGTACATCATTGGCAAATCGACCATCGACGCTTCGTCGATAACTAAAATATCCAAATGCAGTGGATTCTGCTTGTTGTGACGAAATTCTGCGCTGTTAGGGATCGCGCCCAGCAAGCGATGCAAGGTGCTCGATTCAGTCGGAATTTTGGCTTTTAGCTCCGGAGAAACCGGCAGCTCTTGCACCGCTTTACCAATGGATTCGGTTAATCGCGCTGCGGCTTTACCTGTTGGTGCCACCAGCTTGATGGTCAGATTTTTCTCTTGTGTCGCCTGCTCAATCAACGCAGCAAGCAATTTGGTTACTGTCGTTGTTTTACCCGTACCTGGGCCACCAGAAATCACCGCAAATCGACGGGTTAACGCAACCGCCGCCGCGACTTTTTGCCAGTTCACACAAGCCGAGAGTGGTACGAGTTCATCCAGTGTTTGCAAATCCTGAACCTTGCGCGTATTGCTAAGCACGGCATCAATGGCGTGCCAATCCAACGATTCGCTTGAGACCACATCAAGGTGATCACACACCAATTGCTGACGCAACACTTGGTTGCTGCTTCCCGCTTCTACTGCTTTGCCTAACGCGTTAAACAGAAAATGGTATTGGCGCGCAAACAGATGGTTGAGCAACTCGGATAATCGCGCTAACTCTTGCGGCTGCAAGTTCACTACAGCGCCCAACTGATTAAGCTTTTCCGCCAGTGTCACTTCATAATGCCAATAGCGGTGCAGATACAGACGCTCGCCATCGAAAATCAGCGGTAAGGCTTCTCCTTGCGCGCCGACCACGGCGGAATTTTGTAAGACTTGAATCCAGTCTATGCCTTGCAGCTGAGTGTTGAGTGCCAATGCCGACTCACCGAACAGCCCTAACTTACTGGCTAAATCCGCTGATTGCCCTTGTGCATCGAACAGAGACAGACAGATATGTCCTTTGCCAAGCTCACTACTGACAACACCAGCGATAAACGCCAGTGCTTGGCTATCCGACTGTTCATCATGCGTTTGAGAATCAATAAAACAGGCGAATTGGTAGTCGAGCTGACGAATGGCACCTTTGTGCGCCAAACGTTCTAGCACTGCCAATAGGCTATCTTGGTCAGCATGAAGATTGTGATTTGTCGTCATTAAAGTAGCTCCATCTGCCCGGCTTGAGTTGCTCTTGTTTCCAGTGCTTGACCATCAATCAAACGATCCATCTCTTGTAAGAACTCTAAGGTTGGTTTCGCAGCAAAAATGCCGTGGTCACTCTGCCCATCCATGCCGCGTAAGAACAAGTAATATACACCACCGAAGTGCTGCTCGTATTGATAATTCGCCAATCGGCTGCGTAGGAAACGATGCAGTGCTAACGCATAAATCTGATACTGCAAATCGTAGCGATGATCCGCCATCGCCGATTTCAGAGCCTCACCATGGTAGTGCGCCACATCGTCGCCAAGATGATTCGATTTCCAGTCAAGCACATAGTATTTACCTTGATGTTCAAACACCAAGTCGATAAAACCTTTGAGCATGCCTTGCACGGTTTGGAAACCTAAATCCCCCGCTTTCGCCGACAACGGATCGTGACGCTGAATAACTCGGTTTAACGCCGGTGCAGACAACACTTCAATCGGCAACAAAAATTCCATCTCCACCAAACGTTGCGACGGTGCTTTTTGATTCAGCAGCAAAGACTTACCATCCAACGGCGTTGCGAGTACGGTATCAATCAATTGCTGTAAAATGGGCAACCACTCTTCATCGAGCTGTTCGCTTTCCATCAAGCCAAGGATGATTTGTGTATTCTCTTCCGTCGTGGCTGGCTGAGTAAATTCAATTTCCTCAAACAGGCTGTGCAGGAACGTACCCGGACGCGCACCACGAGGGAAGGTAAAAATAGAACGCTCTGGCTCCACCAAATCCGCTTCGTCTTGTTCTTCAGATGAGTCAATATCAAAACCCGTAATCTCAATCGTGGCATCATGCTCGGCGTGATGAGAGCCTTGCTTGACCAAGCCAGAATAACTGGTGATGCGCCAGTTTCTGTCGATAGGGTTTTGCAGTTCTTTCGCACTAAGATCGTGTATTTCTTCTTGTGGCGCTACGTACTTATCTTTGAGTTGCTGCGGCGGATCGGCCACAACGACACAATCAAGCTCGTCTTGTTGCTTTGTTAAACCTTGGTGCAAATCGTTAATGCCACCTTCTTGACCATTTTGAATCAAATAGCCAATCGCACTGCGGTGTACACCAGTTGGCTCTTTGGTCGAACGGCCATTGCGCAACGGTGAGGCACCGATAAAACACGCATAAACAGCACGCGTTAGTGCCACGTATATCAAGCGTAAGTCTTCCGCCAAACGCTCTTTGTCCGCTTGCTTCATGGACGCATCGTTGCCAGTGATATCCAGTACCGTGCAGTCATTGGCTGCATCGTAATATTTGGCTTCACTGGCTTCTCGATAGCTGAACACAAACGGCAGAAATACGAGGTCATACTCCAAGCCTTTTGATTTGTGAATAGTTACGATCTGCACTAAGTTACGTTCCGATTCTAAACGTTGGATTTGGTCATCACTGCCACCCAAACCGTTTTCCGCATCACTGATAGACTGAGCGAGCCAACGCAGCAGACCGTGGTCGCTATCCAGTTCATTACTAGCTTGTTGAAGCAGTTCACCGATGTGCATTAAATCGGTAAGTACTCGCTCACCATTCTCACCCTGTGAACTCGCACCTTCTTCTAGTAATCGCTCGGCAATATGGCGTTTGCTGATCACCGCGCGTAACATCGGCAGCACACCACGCTGAACCCAAAGTTTGCGATATTCTTTGAATTCGTTTACGGCATTTTCCCACACCACTTCATCGTTATTAAGCGCATCCAAACTTGCTGCATCGAGGGCAAACAGCTCAGAGGCAAGACTTGCACGCAGCGCACGGTCATTTTCTGGAGTCAGCACCGCTTGCAGCAAACGCTGTAGATCCTGCGCCACCGAACTGGTAAACACACTGTCTCGGTTAGACAGGTACACACTGGCAATGCCTTGGTCTGCTAGCGCTTGTTTGATCATTCGACCTTCACTACCTGTTCGAACCAACACCGCGATATCGCCCGCTTGAACCGCTTTCTGTTTTTCGCCATTCACCAGACACGCTTGCCCCTGTTGAGCCTGCGTCAAAATAGTTTGGATTTGGCTTGCGGTCGCCTCTGCCATTCGAGTCAAATACTCGCCTTTTGGTAGCGGTTTATCGTCCGCTTCTTGCAACCAATAAGTCAGCGCGGGTTGCTTTTGGCCACCCATAGTCCAAATGCGTTTTTCGGCATTGGGACTGTACTTAACGGGTAAGAACGGAATATCCGAATCATAGATAAATGGACTGTCTGGCAAAGCAAATACTTGGTTTACCGCCTGCACCATATCTGCACTAGAACGCCAGTTGGTCCCAAGCGTGTAGTGGGCACTTACTTGGTTACGCGCTTTGATGTAAGTGAAAATGTCTGCGCCACGAAAGCCATAAATCGCCTGCTTGGGGTCACCGATCATAAACAAACCACATTCCGGGTTGTTCAGATAAATACGGCTGAAAATACTGTATTGAAGCGGGTCAGTATCTTGGAACTCGTCAATCATTGCGACAGGATACAAAGTACGAATACGCGCCGCTAAAAGCTCGCTTTCATCCGTATCGATAGAAGCAGAAAGTTGCGTCAGCAAATCATCGAAAGAGAGCCACTGTTTTTGATTTTTCGCATTGGCCAGCATCACACGACAATGTTCAATCGCATGCGCAAGCAGTGGCGCTTTTAAGCTGATTGGATTGGCAAGAAATGTTTCAATGGCTTCAAATACCGCATGCTGCGGCGCACTGCCTTTCGGTGTTTTTTCCAACAAGACGTTTTGCGCGAATTTCTCCAGCTTGTCTGGATAATCGTAACCTGTGGTTTCCGTTGCTGCCCAAGCGTTTACCGCCTCCAACCACGACGGAAGAGACTTTTTGGTGTAGCTGCGTTTGTTAATATCTGAATCTGAAATCAGCGTGAAGAAGTCATCTTGGCTTTCTCGCCACTGTACTTTTAATTCATCAATTTTTTTCAAATTTTCAGTATGAAGATCAGCCAAACTGCCTTTCATTGCAGGAACAGAAAGGCTTAACGGCGCACCAGTTAAGTAATTGCTGATGTCAGACAACAACGCAGATGGAGAGCTCCATAGCTGGCGAATTTCCCCTGCCAAGGTAAACGGCAACGGGTAGAAATTGCGACGCCAGTAATCGGCTACAACTTGCGCTTTTAGGTGACTTTCATCGGTCACAAACTCGTTATTAAATCGGCTGCCAGATTCAAACGCATTTTGCGTTAGCATACGTTGGCAAAAACCGTGAATGGTGTAGACCGCCGCCTCGTCCATCTGACGCTCTGCCTGCAATAAAACTTCTGCGGCTTGCTTGTGATCGTCAAACTCATTAAGCAAAGGTTGGATCACCGGATCGGAACTCTGTCCACGCGCAAACGCGATTCGCGCATCATGGATTCTTGCCCTGATACGATCGCGTAATTCCGCAGTTGCCGCTTCGGTAAAGGTTACGACCAGAATTTGGTCGACCGTAAGCGGGACGCGATGTCGAGTTTCCGCGCTGCCGTGACCAAGCAAAAGGCGCAGATATAAACCTGCAATAGTGAAGGTTTTACCTGTACCTGCTGATGCCTCGATTAACCTCGCACCATGCAGAGGAAACGTCATCGGTTCTAGTGGCGTTGGTTGAGGTTGCTCTGTGCGGTCTAACGTATGTAGAGGACACTCTGCACCTGACATTTGATCCATAACGCTGAATCTCTCCGGATTATTTACTAGGACGTATCACCTAATAAATGTGATCTATAGTTAAAAATTCTATTAATATGTTTAACAAGTTGGATAATTTAGAGCTTTGTGAGATCTTTCTCACGGTTATCCATAAGACGTACCGTTAGTATGCGCCCCACGAGATAAGCCAAACCTTTTTGGCGGCACAACTCAAATGAATTAAACAAAAGTATCATGGTCCCTCTGACCTTGTGGCCGTACAGCGAACGCCCTACAAAAAATAATGATTTTCTGGCGGCCACCCTACTCTTCCTTCTCTTTATCCAACTGTCTTTATTACGCTTTTACATCATCAGCGTCTTGAACCGCTAAGCGCGCACCTTGCAGTACTAATGCTGTCAGCAAACGAACTTCTGAGGCCAACTCATCATTCCAAGCAGGCCAAATTCGAGAGATGTACGCGTTATTGCCTTCGCCCGGGCTCATGAAGCCATCATTGAATGCGTCAGCCATTTTCTTCAAAGATTTCTCTTCGTCATCGACCCACTGACCGCGGCTAAAGCCCGCTTCAACACAAGCCAACGCCGTTTTCGGGAAATAAGGCAAAGGCTTAGTCATACCCTCGAAGAACAAGCGAACTAATTCAGTCAGTCGCTGTTTGGCATACTGCGCATCGGCAATTTCTGGGTAGATCAAATGCAGCGCGCCTTCTTTACGATCGTAGCCAATCAGATGAGTTTTCTTGGCATAACCCGACGCCGACATGGCAAGGTGATCGATCCACGCAGCAAGGTAATCCTGAGCTCGAATCTTACCGCTTCGGTAGAGAATCAACCCAGATTGGTAACACTGGGTTAGCCAACCTGTTAGGCGAACGTTTTTCTCTTCGCCTTCATTTCGCTCAAATAAGGAGTCAAACGTCAGGTCGATTTCCAAATCGTCTTGAGGCGCACCAGATAAAAACGCCAGTTTATCCACCAGCTCTTCCGCCTGAACTCGGTTGGTTTCAAACTCGATATCACCAAACGCCCCCACCGGCAGTTTGCCTTGCGCGCGCTGTTGACTCATAAAGTGTTTAAGCACCTCTGTTTTTTTCTCTGGCTGCATCAATGTCGTTTCAAGCAAGGTTTCTAACAGCTCATCACGCATTTGATAACTTTCCAAACCACCTAAAACAAAGGGTTCGTCGTCTTCCATCACCGGCAGTGGCGGTTCAAAGATTACTTTTAAGCGACGATTGAAAAAAAACTGCACCGGTAAGCGCCAGAAACGTTGCAATTCGACTAAGTCGAGCTCAAGTGGGAACGTCGCTCCTAACAGATAGTCGTCTAATGCACGGTTAAAATCACGACGAACATAGCCTTGCGATTGACTACTTTGAGTCAATGCCGCTGGAATCCACTCTTTCGCGTAGCTGGCGTGCATGCCTTGGAACGCACTTGGGCTAAACGGCACCATGGCGTGGGTATTCACCAACGCGTTTAACAAGTTGTCGCCAGACTCATCAACGGGCAACGCTTCATCACCACTTAAACAATAGTTTTGGTGGCAGTATTCCATCAGCTCAGAAACCAATACCGAGGGCACTCGCTCGGTGTTGTCTTGGATTGAACGGCCAACATAACTGATGTACAGCGTTTGCTGTGCAGACAACATCGCTTCGAGGAATAGGTAACGGTCATCATCTCGGCGCGAACGATCGCCCGGTTTGGTTCTTCCCGTCATCAAGTCAAAACCTTCCGGCGGCATGGAACGCGGGTACACGCCGTCATTCATCCCCAGTAGACAAACGGTTCTAAACGGAATAGAGCGCATCGGCATCAGGGTACAAAAGTTCACTTGACCAGCAAGGAAGCGCTGGCTGACTCGTGTGCCAGATAATTTGTTTTGAAGGTACTGGCTGATGATCGACGGCGATAACGCATCATCAAATGCGGCATCAGCCAATTGCTCTTTGAGTTGGCTGAGCGTATCGCGAATGGATTTGAGCGCCATTTCACCTTCTAACTCAACTGAGAAGAAGTCATCCAGCAGTGAAACCAAAGTCTCTCGCCAACCATCAATAGTCTGAACATGAGAAAGTTTGCTGCGATAAGTGCTAATTTGTTGGATAAAGTGTGCCAACTTGCCCGCAAGCTCTGCGCCCATGCCTTGCACTTCGTTGTACGGAGACAAACTGCCTTGCTCGGTTTCAAACAAACCTGCGGATTCTGGCATCGCGTAGCCAAGCAACATGCGTTGAATACCAAATTGCCATGTGTTTTGACGGGTTTCCGGCAGTTCAAATTCGCGTCCGGTATTGGCATCCAACCCCCAGCGAATTCCCGATTCTTCAACCCATTGTTTGGCTTGTAAGAAATCATCTTCGCTGAGTTCAAAACGCTTTAATATCGCCGGAATTTCCAGAAGTTCGAGTAGTTCTGATGCCAAACAGCGCGTATTGGGTAAGTTCACCAACTGCATAAATGCGGCAAGAATTGGGCTCTCTTGGTCGGCGGTTCGGTCAGAAATCGAATAGGGAATAAAACGCTCACCCGGTGCGTTACCAAAGACCGCCTGAATCGCAGGGCTGTAAGCGTTGATGTCCGCGACCATCACGATAATATCGCGCGGTTTTAACGTTGGGTCAGCATCGAACATCGCCAATAGTTGATCATGCAGCACTTCCACTTCACGCATCGGGCTGTGACAAGCGTGTAGGCTCAGTGATTTATCACCCAAGCTAACCACTTGTTTGTGATGACTGTTTTCAATCTGTTGGTCATCTTGATGTTCTTCAAGATTGAGAATATCCGCTTGCAATTGATGGAGCAGACTGTCGCGCTCAACATCAACAAACGCTTCAATTTCATGAGATTCCAGCTGAGACAAGAGGTACATATTGTCGCGTCCGAGTTTACCCATGGACGCCAACAGACTGTTTCCGACCACATCGGTGTGCAGCTCATCGATCACATTATCTTCCAGTGAACCTTTCAGTTGCTCAGTTTCACCTTGCACTTCCGAGTGATCGTCCTGCCACACAACGTGCTGACGATGTTTCGCCGCCAAACGAGCCAGATATTTACGATCTCGAACTTCACCCCAGTAATAACGACAAGGGTTGGTGAACATCAGATGCACGTCGATGTGTTCACCAATTGCTTTTAGCGCATCCATATAGCGAGGCGGCAACGAAGAAATGCCAAAAACAAACAAACGCTTGGGTAAATGGTCAAAATTGCCGTTAAAACTCGCTAATGTGTCGATAAAGTGCTCATAAAGGTTGGCACGGTGATAAGGAGACTGTCCTAATGACACAGTGTGATCGTACAACGCTTGCCACAGGATCGGCTGCCACGGATGCTCATCTTCCAGCTCTGGCACACTCTGCCCAGCTTCCCAACTTGCGATCCATTCCGGACGATACACCAAGTAACCATCGAAAATATCAGCAATTTTCTCAGCCAGCTGATACAGCTTAGAGTGGTCACTGTCATCTTTGAGGTACTGCGCTAACGGCGAAAACACCTCTTGGTTGAGAAGCCCCGGAAGCAGATGCATCAACTTCCACGTCATCGCTTCTTTGTTAAACGCACTGCGTTTTGGCACGTCTGGCAACACCTGCGTAAACATATCCCAAATGAAGGTAGCAGGAAGCGGAAAATCAATGTTCGCGGCAACACCAAACTCTTTGGCCAATTCCATTTTTAGCCACTGGGACATGCCCGGACTTTGAACCAGAATTTGTTCTTTTTCGAACGGGTTTTCCAGCGGACTGATTCGAATCAGTTCGACAAGGAGTGATTTGAGAACGTCAACTTGGTTGGAATGATAAACAGTAAACAAATTGGGAATACCGAGCGCCGATTGAAACTGTTAGCTAGCTTAGCACAGCCCCATTTAAACCCGCAGTGATCTCGCGTTCGGAAAAAACAAAAGGTTATATATCACTCAAATAGAGTATGAATCTTCTTAATTTTCACATGTCAATCAAGTCTGACACTTCCATACAAAATGTGACATTCGTCGCAACTATTCCATAATAAAAAACACTGTTTTATACTCCCACTACCCATAATTTATAAACAAACAAAAAGTATGTTTCGCAAACTGTCTTCCAACAGCGCTTGGCTGATTGCTTTTTTTGCTTGCTTTGCAGTGTATCTGTCGATCGCTTGTTATCCTTTTGTGTTGTCTAACAATCAGAATGAACCACTAACCTTGTTGCAAGGTTACTATTTAGTTTCGACTCAATATGGCTGGCTGGGCTTGATCGCTCTTCCATTTATGTTGTTGAGTTTATTGCTCTCTTTTCTACCGACTCGAGCATTCAAAGGCATCGTGATCGCTATTGCGATCTGTCTATTGATCATGTTTAAAGTCGATATCCTCGTTTTTCAGCAATACAAACTTCACATCAACGCTCTATTAATCCGTATGTTTTTCGAAGGTGGCGGTGATGTCTTCGATATTTCGTGGATGAGTTGGCTTATCTTCGTCAGTGAAGTTGCCGTTCTGGTGATCGGGCTCGCCTGTACCGTTTGGGTAAGTAATAAACTGGCACAAAGCCGAGCTAAGTTCGTTTTGATCAGCGTCTGGTTTGCTGTATTGGTCAGCACACAGATGATTCATGCGTACAAAAACGCGCTTTACGACGATGAAGTCAGTCAGTTTTCGAATAACTGGCCACTTTACTACCCGCTGACGGCTCGTAAATTTATTTACAAACACGACCTAGTGGATGAGAACATTGCATCGAAGAACCGCGTAGAGTTAACCAATATTGAACGTAGCTCACTCAACTACCCGCTTGCACCCATTCAAGTGCAAAGCAAAGAGAAGCAGCCCAATGTTTTGTTTATCTTGGTTGACGCGTGGCGCTACAGTGATGCGACGCCGGAAGTCATGCCAAATGTCAGCAAGTTCGCCGAAAAGACAGTGAATTTCACACAACACATGAGCGGCGGCAACTCAACTCAAGCGGGTATTTTCAGCCTGTTTTACAGCTTGCCAGCGACCTACTGGGAAAGCTTTTACGCAAGCCAACGCTCTCCTGTTTTTATGGATACGCTGCAAGCAGAAGGATACCGCATGGGCATTTTTGGCTCAGCACCGCTCACCAGCCCGCCACTTTCTCGCACGGTATTCAAAAAAGTGTCGGACTTGACTCTGAGACAAACTGGAGAAACGGCCGTCGAGCGCGATCAGCAGATCACAGACAAGTTCATCGAGTTCCAAAAGCAGGACAGCGACAAACCGTACTTTGGTTTTCTGTTCTACGATGCCGCCCACGGCACAGTATTTCCCGAACCTGAATTTGCGAAATTCAAACCATACTGGGAACGCGTTGACCACATTTTGCTCAACAACGATTTTGACGCTTCGCTTTACCACAATCGATACAAGAACTCGTTGTACTACATCGATAGCTTGATTGGTGATGTGCTGAAAAACGTCGACTTAGACAATACCATTGTGGTAATTTCATCTGATCATGGTGAAGAGTTTAATGACCATAAGATGAACTATTGGGGCCACACGGGTAACTACAGTGACGTACAAGTGCATGTGCCTCTTTACGTGTACATGCCAAATCGTCAACCAGAGCAAATTGATTACCGCACGACCCATTTTGACGTCGTGCCAACCATGATGAATACGCTGTTTGACGTTCAAGGCACAACGAGTTCATACAGCGTTGGTCATAACTTGTTTGATAGCTCTGCCCCTCGCGATTGGTATATTGCTGGCAGCTACTACAACTATGCATTGGTCGGCAAAGAACTGATGCTTGTGGTCAATCCTGGCGGGCACTCTCAGCAACTGAATCGCCAGTTAAAAGTCGAGAAAGAACAGAAAGTTCCTGTCGATATCATTCGTCATTCTCTGGATGAGATGTCGCGATTTTACAAAAAAGGCTAGTGTCCAACATCGACGCCGATTGAAATAAAAAAGCCTCTTGGCTGTAAGACCAAGAGGCTTTTCCCTATCTGCTATTTAAGCGTGATGAGCGTGCATCAAGCGTGGCTGAATCAATAAGTTGTTGATGTATTGTAAAGCCACATAAGAGACAACAAATGTTGCCACAATCAACTCAAGACCAGCTAAGCCTCGCACTTGTTGAACATAGTGCGCAGCCAATCCTTGCAACTCCATCCAATTCGCCATTTTAAACAGCGCCGTCGCACCGATCACCATCGGGAAGGTAAACGCTGCATAGCCAGGGCTAAATGGCAGTCTAAGCAATTTAAAGAACGCGAGATATATGATGGCCGTCATCAATACCGCGATACCAAATAGCATAGCGATGATCACTGGTGATGGTGTCGCAGTGACCGTTAAGTACCCCGCCAATGATAGACTTGCTGGCGCTGCCATGATTGCCATTGTTGGTTTCGCTGCATCCGGAATTTCATGGGTAAACATGAAACGGTAAATCATCATCGGCAACATGATCGCGTACGCCACCATACCAAACATCAATGCACCTTGTGCCACTGGCGCTAACATCGGGTTGCCAGAGAAAGACACATCCGCAACGATGATACCCACTGGAGGTACAAACCAACTTGGAACCATGTGATGTAATTCAAAATCTTTGGCGCGATGGTAAACAAAGCTCACCAAGAACACGATGTGCAGAACCACCGCAATCAACCAAAGCACATCACCAGCCAATGGGTAAAAATGGCCGAGAGAGTTCGATACCACCATAGTGCCCATCGCAAATGTCGGAACCACGCTGCCCACGACCGGATGAGCAAGATCTTGTCTCAATAGATGGTTATGTAGCAAAAACTTGGTTGCCAATATAGCCAACAATATGCTCGCGATACCCGCACTAATCCACTGTCCGTAGCCATGTAATTCGGCGAAGTTTTCCCAACTCCAGCCCAAGCTTGCAATACCAAGAGCCAAACCCGCCATTGGAGTTGGCGCTCCCATTACTTTTGCTTTTGTTCTTTGAATCATGATGACCTCAACCAGACTCACTCTTGATGGAGCGTATAATACGCTTGCACTTCGTTCCGATATATCTAATTATTTAAAACAAACGTTCAAAATTACTTAACGGTGGGGTATGGCAAGTCACATTTCTCTTAAACAACTGAAAGTGTTTACGACGATCACGCAACACAAAACGCTCACAGCAGCTTCTGATAGTCTCTTTTTATCAAAAGCCGCTGTGAGCATGGCACTCTCAGAATTAGAAAAGCAGATCGGCCATCACTTGTTTGATCGTGTTAATAACCGACTGATTTTGAACCAAGAAGGTCAAAAGCTACTGCCACTGGCGGATGAATTACTCAACCGAGCCAAGGACATCGAGAGCATTTTCGATGGTGACCAAGCGCTATCGGGCCAACTTCGCATTGGTGCCAGCGACACCATTGGCAACCAAGTCGCGCCCTATTTGCTTAGCGAATTTCGTCAGCAAACGAACCATCGTTCTCAAAGCCTGTTCATTTCTAACTCTGCACAAATCTGCGACATGCTGACCGATTACGAGTTAGACATAGCCCTCATTGAAGGCAAAACACTTCACCCTGAATTGCAGTCCACCCAGTTTAGCGAAGATGAAATGTGCGTGATTTGCGCGCCCGATTACCCAGCCGCGCACGAAGGGCCAGTAAACTTAACCGAGCTAGAAAACAGTGAATGGATATTGCGAGAGGCGGGATCTGGTTCACGCGAATTTTTTATGCGCGTTGTCGCGCCGCGCTTGGAACATTGGCATGAAGCTTTTCAGCTCAATACCACCGAAGCGTTGATCAACTCAGTATCTGCTGGGCTGGGCTTAGGTTGCTTGTCACGTTTGTCTGCAGAACCTGCTATTCGTGACGGTCGCGTAAAACTGCTCGACATGCCTTTAGATATGAAACGTCGCTTCTGGCTACTGGTTCACAAAGAGAAATACCAAAGCCCACTACTCAGAACGTTTATCGAATTTTGCCAAGACTGGGAACGACCAAATAACCTTTATCTAGAGGATACACCCTCCAAGTGAAACGGAGATAGTTTAAATGCTGGTCAGTTAGTTGTACGTGTCTCTCATTCTTAGGCTTGTCGCTAGACTTAACTGGTCAAAAACTGTATAAAAAGCCAGTATCAATACACCAAGTTAGGGGACCAACCATGGCTGTAATCGTCAAGTACGTGGTAGAACGCAATGGAGAAGAGAAAATGACTTTTACCTCTAAAGCGGAAGCTGACGCATACGATAAAATGCTAGACATGGCAGACGAACTATTCACGCTGCTAGGTAAAAGTGAACTTTTAGAAGATGAAGGGAAGCAAGAAGATCTTGCGATGTACCTCGCTCAAAACAAAGAAGAAGTGCTTTACGCACTGGGTGCAAAACGCAAACCGGCACCAAAGAAAGCAAAAAAGCTTGAATCTGTAGAAGAAGACAAGCAAGAAGACGCTGCATAAGCCTCTCATTTGTTAAAGAAACGCCGCATCATGTGGCGTTTTTTATATCTGAAGGCACACATCATCATGGAAAGATCGCCCTTTCTTTCGAGCACAGATACGACAAATCGCCTTCTTTCATTTCAACAAACACCTGCTAATTGACCACCTCACAACCACATTTCTCATCAGACAGACATATCTCCCAAAAGACAAAAGGTATCCATCTACAGACTTTATCTATTTCCCCTCTTTAAACTCCCTAGCACTCTCATTATGATGGCTGACAACTTAATTATTTCTTGTCAGTGAACAGACGAGACACAAGACTCAACACATGGAGATCAACTATGGCTTTCTTTTCTCTAGCCTTTGGTACAGCGACTAAAAACCGCGATGGCAAAATCATTGAAGCGTTTTTTCCAAACCCAGTTCTTAACCCAAATGAAGAGCTTGTTAACGCACTAGCAGCAGTAGCAGGTTACGAACAAGGCAACCAAGCTATCGAGATCTCAGCTGCACAAAGCGCAGAACTTGCGGCGGCTTTCGAAGCAAACGGCGATGCAGCAAACGCATCTTTCGCAACCAAAGCAGCAGAATCAGCACAGCCGCTTGTACTGGTTATTCTAGTTACGGATGAACAACCACAATCTGTTGCTGAAGGCTTCCTAAAACTTCAACTTATCTCCAACCGTCTAGTCAAGCCACACGGCACCGTACTGGATGGCATCTTCGGTCTACTACACAACATCGCATGGACTAACGAAGGTCCAATCGACCTACCTGAACTGGCTGAGCGTCAAATCGAAGCTCGCCTAGCTGGCCGTACGCTAAGCGTAGATTGCGTAGACAAGTTCCCTAAAATGGTGGACTACGTGGTTCCAACTGGCATTCGTATCGCAGATACTTCTCGCGTACGTCTTGGTGCACACGTTGGCGAAGGCACAACGGTAATGCACGAAGGCTTCATCAACTTCAACGCGGGTACAACAGGCGTGAGCATGGTTGAAGGTCGTATCTCTGCTGGCGTAGTGGTTGGTAACGGCTCTGACATCGGCGGCGGCGCATCTATCATGGGTACGCTATCTGGCGGCGGCAAAGTTGTGGTTTCTATCGGTGAAAACTCTCTACTAGGCGCGAACGCAGGTCTTGGCTTCCCAATGGGTGACCGTTGTACTATCGAATCAGGTCTATACGTAACTGCTGGTTCAAAAGTGCGCATGC
Source organism: Vibrio sp. Y51_MX_L26 (assembly GCF_024181935.1). NCBI lineage: Bacteria > Pseudomonadati > Pseudomonadota > Gammaproteobacteria > Vibrionales > Vibrionaceae > Vibrio > Vibrio sp. Y51_MX_L26. Next base: position 280,915 of record NZ_JAMZAS010000003.1, on the reverse strand, counting down.
TAGATTCTGCTGGCCAAGAAGTAGAAGTAGTGAAAGCACGCGATCTTGCCGGTGTTTCTGACCTACTGTTCCGTCGTAACTCTGTAACAGGTCAAATCGAGTGTCTTGCAAACAAGAGCGCGGTTGAACTGAACAGCGAATTGCATAAAAACAACTAATAAGAATACCTAAATAACCTCGAGATGCTTGATTCAGCGAGGCTAACTTGGCTTGCAGGCGCGGCAACGAGTTGAAGATCTAGTTAATCTAAATCAAAGCTCGTTAACAAAGCATGAAAGCCAAGACAACTCGCCCTTTGGGAGCGTGTCACTATCACGATTCCCGCGTCAAATAACTTGAAAATAGCGAGCTATTTCACTTCGCCATTTTCCTTGAACTCGTATCAGTGACCACGCTCTGAACTGAGCATCTTGAAGTCATTTAGGTATTGCAGTGAATTAACCCTACGAAAAATCCCCCAACAGGAAACTGTTGGGGGATTTTTTAGCTAAAAGCAAAATGCGTGAGTGCTGATTACTGATTTAAAAAGCTGACTGCTTTATCTGGGAAATCAGTAAACAAACCATCCACTTTCACTTGGTTGTAGTACACATCCATCATGCCTTCAAAGCTGTCCGTGTACGCAGGAATGCGTCCTGGATCGGCACGGAACGTGTATGGATGCACTTGCAAGCCAGCGTCTTTTGCAGCCTTCATCAACGGCTTGATGATGATGTTGTCTTTGGTTGACTTATCATCCACCAGCATCGGCTTCCAAGGTCCAATACCTTCGGCGTAACTCGCCACTTTCTTCATGCCGTCGGCTTCGAACATCCAATCATAGCTGTATGGCGTTGCTGTATCGCCTTTGTACACCATAGTTTCGTTCCAATCGGTGTAAGCCATGAGCTGAACGAGCTTTAAATCCATGTCCATTGCGGGCATCAACTCACTGTTAATGCGTTGCAGTTCGTTCGCATCAAAACACTGCAGGTAAACTTTGTCGTCTTGCGAGTCGTAACCGTACTGCTTCAAGACTTTAAGCACCGCTTTAGAAATGTCCTTACCTTCATGACGATGGAACCAAGGCGCTTTAATTTCTGGGTAAATACCGATGTCGTAACCCAACGTCTTGTTAAGTCCTTGGATCAGCTCAATCTCTTCAGCAAACGTCGGCACGGTAAAATCCGATTTCCACATTGGGAATCGTGTCGGATAACCAGCGACCTTATTACCTTTGTCATCGATATTAAAGCCTTCAGTTACTCGCAGCGATTTGATTTCCGCCAGTGTGAAATCAATCGCGTAGTAGCGACCGTCTTTGCGTGCGCGATCAGGAAAACGCTCCGCAACATCCGTTACACGATCTAGATAATGGTCATGCAACACGACCAACTGGTCGTCTTTCGTCATTACCACATCTTGCTCTATGTAGTCAGGTTTCATTGCGTAAGCAAGCGCTTTGGCTTCTAGCGTGTGCTCAGGCAAGTAACCCGATGCGCCACGGTGTGCAATTACAAGCGGTTTCGCAATCGCACCAGCTGAGAGGCTAAGTGCTAAAAAAGTAAGACATACTGACTTTGTTTTCATTGTTATTTCCTTGATAAAGCGAAGAGGCAGTATTCCACTGCCTCTTTAAATAAATATTACGCTAGCGCTTCCTTTTCGCGCTCTTTTTGCTCGTGGTGCGCACGCTCACCTAAGAAGGCGTACATCAAACACACAATAGAAGTAATACAAGAACCAACTAAGATGATAAAGCCACCATCCCAGCCAAAGTGGTCTACCGTGTAACCCAGAATCGCGTTTGCAGCCACCGCACCACCTAAGTATCCAAATAAACCAGTAAGACCAGCAGCAGTACCGGCGGCTTTCTTCGGAGCGAGTTCAAGTGCGTACAAGCCAATCAGCATAACCGGACCATAGATTAGGAAGCCAATTGCAATCAGCGCCATCATGTCCACCATTGGGTTACCAGCAGGGTTAAACCAGTAAACCATCACTGCAACGGTCACTAACACCATAAATAAGATGCCAGCAGGTGCACGACGACCTTTGAACAATTTGTCTGAAATCCAACCACACAATAATGTGCCTGGAATGCCGGCCCATTCGTATAAGAAGTAAGCCCATGACGATTTATCTACCGAGAAATCCTTCGCTTCTTTTAGATAAACAGGTGCCCAGTCCAGTACGCCGTAGCGAATTAGGTAAACAAATGCGTTTGCAATTGCAATCGACCAAAGCAGCTTGTTGTTGAATACATACTTAAAGAAGATTTCCTTGGCTGTCATTTCTTGTTCGTGCGACTTGTCATAGTCATCAGGATAATCGTCTTTATACTCTTCGATCGGTGGCAAACCACAAGATTGAGGCGTATCGCGAACCGTCATCCAAACAAACACAGCAACCAACGTGGCGAAAAATGCAGGAACATAAAATGCAGTGCGCCAATCATCGTTAAATGCCCACAGACCAAGAATAAATAGTGGACCAATCAAACCGCCACCCACGTTGTGTGCCACGTTCCAAACCGAAACGATCTCACCACGCTCTTTACGTGACCACCAGTGCACCATGGTTCGTCCACATGCGGGCCACCCCATGCCTTGGAACCAACCGTTCAAGAAAAGCAAAATGAACATCGCAGTGACGCTGCCAGTCGCCCATGGCATAAAGCCAAAGCAAAACATCACTAATGCAGACATCAGTAGGCCGCCACTAAGGAAATAGCGAGGGTTGGAACGGTCAGATACGCTGCCCATTAGAAATTTAGAGAGACCATATGCAATGGAAACAGCTGCCAGCGCGACACCTAAGTCACCGCGGCTAAAGCCTTGCTCGATAAGATAAGGCATCGCCAAACTGAAGTTTTTACGAACCAGATAGTAACCGGCGTAGCCAACAAATATACCGATAAAGAGTTGCCAACGGAGGCGAGAGTAGGTGCTATCGATACTGCCTGGGGACAGACGATCAATGTGCGCCTTAGGTTTGAATATTCCAAACATAGGAACCTCATTATTTTGTATGCGATGGTAAAAAACACAAAAGGAGCGAACGAAACAAATAAAATCTTCGTTCGAAAGTTCATGAATTGTATTGAGTTAGGATTTTATTTCTGTGACAAATGTTGCACATGAATTAAATATAAGTAAATACAGTAAATTAGAGCGCATTAATTAGACCATCGTTCAACTTTACTCATAATTAGTTAATATGAAACTGATGTTTCAACCTCTCATTTGAGCATTCCAATTCGAAACCAATGAAACAAAGGCTCGAATAAGAACACAAATTAACCGTAAAAAGGGTGTTTCACATCCATCCTTGTTACGCGAAACCACTAAATAACTAAAAAGATGAAAAATGTTCGCGCTTAGTATCAAACGAAATAACAAAGCTAATGTTATCTGAACTCAAACCTAGACAGTGATTCACGAACACAAGACATAAACCATATTTATTTTCCTCTCCATTTTCATAATTAACACTAATTTGGATAACAAGTTCCTCTCGAGATATAAACATAGCAACGCATTTTCTTATATCACCGCTAGTCCTTGATGTACTTGACCTCGCCTTACCTCTTTAGGGTTAATTACTACGCAAAATCTGAGTAATAAATCCCCAAGCACGTAGCAGCTTCACAAAACTCCTCTTACCAGTTGTGCATTCTTTTTCACATCGGTAATTTGAGCGCTTCCAAAACACACTTCGTAGCAAAGAAGTTCTTTTCGTTGTTTTCTTTTTCGATTAAAAGATGCGCCATTTAACAAAAACGAAGACTTTGATTAACAATTTTATGCTCAAACGCTCATTTTTAACGCGCGTTTGTTTTCGCAAACGTTTATATGTGCACAATAGTATCGTGCTAGACAGGCAAAAATGATCAAAGGACTTTTAACATGACAACGAACAAACACCCCTCTCTGCTCGGAGAATGTTTGGCCGAGTTTATCGGTACAGGACTACTTATCTTCTTCGGCGTAGGCTGTGTCGCAGCCTTAGTTCTAACAGGCGCATCATTTGGACAATGGGAAATCAGTATTGTATGGGGCCTAGGTGTCGCCATCGCTATTTACTGTACTGCCGGCGTTTCAGGCGCGCACATCAACCCAGCGGTAACCATCGCACTCGCTATGTTCCATGGTTTTGATAAGGCGAAAGTGGTGCCATACATCATCGCCCAAATGCTTGGCGCATTCTGCTCTGCTGCGTTGGTTTACAGCTTATACAGCAACCTTTTCACCGACTACGAAATCGCACATAACTTCGTCCGCAGTAGCCAAGATGCACTAGCAACCGCTGGTATCTTCTCAACCTATCCACATGCTTCCCTCTCTTTCTTTGGCGCTTTTGCTGTGGAATTCGTTATCACTGCCGTGCTGATGTTTGCGATTTTGGCTTTGGGCGATGAAAATAACGGCGCTGCACGAGGTGCAATGAACCCGCTGTTAATCGGTATTTTGATTGCCGTAATCGGTGGTTCTCTTGGTCCACTAACTGGCTTCGCGATGAATCCTGCGCGCGACTTTGGACCGAAACTGTTCGCTTACTTCGCAGGCTGGGATTACGCTCTGACAGGTGCTAAAGACATTCCTTACTTTATCGTGCCTTTACTTGCTCCGATTGCAGGTGCGTGTTTTGGTGGTTGGTTGTATCCAAAAGCGATTGCGGCTTACCTTCCACAACAAGGCCACGGCTGTACAATTCCAAACCAATGTGAGACGGAAGAAGAAACAGAAGAAGCTAGAGCTTAAAACTGACGCAACTCGAACATTTACTAAAATATAAATAACGAAACAAAAGGATTCTTACCATGACTGAGCAAAAATACATTGTTGCCCTAGACCAAGGTACGACAAGCTCTCGCGCAGTAATTCTTGATCATGACGCTAACATCGTAAGCGTCGCACAGCGCGAATTTACTCAGATTTATCCAGAGGCAGGTTGGGTAGAACATGACCCAATGGAAATCTGGGCAACACAAAGCTCTACGTTGGTAGAAGCTCTAGCTAAGTCTGGCATCCGTAGCGACCAATTGGCGGCTATCGGTATTACTAACCAGCGTGAAACTACCATCGTCTGGAATAAAGAAACAGGCAAACCCGTTTACAATGCGATCGTATGGCAATGTCGCCGTACTGCTGACATCTGTGAAGATTTAAAAGCGCGTGGTCTAGAAAACTACGTACGTGACAACACAGGTTTGGTGCTTGACCCTTACTTCTCTGGCACTAAAGTGAAATGGATTCTGGACAACGTTGAGGGCGCGCGCGAAGACGCAGAAGCAGGCAAGCTGTTGTTCGGTACCGTCGATACTTGGTTAGTTTGGAAGATGACTCAAGGCCGCGTTCACGTGACCGACTACACTAACGCATCGCGTACAATGCTATTTAACATCAACGATCTATGTTGGGATCAGAAAATGTTAGATGAGCTTGGTATCCCAGCATCTATGATGCCAGAAGTAAAACGTTCATCGGAAGTTTACGGTAAGACCAACATTGGTGGTAAAGGCGGTACTCGTATTCCTATTTCTGGTATTGCTGGTGACCAACAAGCTGCGCTTTACGGCCAAATGTGTGTTGAAGCGGGTCAGGCGAAAAACACTTACGGCACGGGTTGTTTCTTGCTAATGAATACGGGCCAAGAAAAAGTCACTTCGACGCACGGCCTACTGACAACTTTGGCTTGTGGTCCGAAAGGTGAGCCTGCTTATGCGCTTGAAGGTGCCGTATTCATGGGTGGTGCTTCTATCCAATGGCTACGTGATGAATTAAAAATCCTGAACGGTGCAGAAGACTCTGAATATTTCGCAACCAAAGTGGATACCTCAAACGGCGTTTATGTCGTGCCTGCCTTTACTGGTTTAGGCGCACCATACTGGGATGCCTACGCACGTGGCACGATTGTCGGCCTTACTCGCGGCGTGAACTCAAACCACATTATCCGTGCGACTTTGGAAGGCATCGCTTACCAAACTCGTGACGTACTGGATGCGATGCAAGCCGATTCAGGTATTAAGTTGGCGAATCTTCGCGTCGATGGCGGTGCGGTAGCGAACAACTTCCTAATGCAGTTCCAATCCGATGTATTGAATACAGAAGTACACCGCCCTCAAGTAACAGAAGTGACGGCTCTTGGTGCAGCCTACCTTGCAGGCCTTGCCGTGGGTTACTGGGACAGCATTGACGAGTTGCAGAATAAAGCGGTGCTTGATCGCACGTTTGAGCCGCACGATGATGAAGAAAAGCGCAATCGTCGTTACAAGGGTTGGAAACGCGCAGTGAAATGTGCGCAAACCTGGTCTGAACTTCACGACGAAGAAGATTAATCTCACCTCCATACGAAAAAAGAGCGCCATTTGTGCGCTCTTTTTGCGCTTTGCCCCTGATTCCTGAACTCGCTTACTTCTCACAACGCGCAAATTCGAGCACAATAGAGCTTCGAATTTGAAGCATTGGCCGTTACCAATGCACAAGGGAGTGGTAAGTGAAGCAAATACCTCGACACCAACAGATTGTTGAGTTGGTGAAAAAACAAGGCTATGTCAGCACGGATGAGTTGGTAGAAAGATTCAATGTCAGCCCACAAACCATCCGACGCGATCTTAATGAACTCGCCGACGACAACAAAATTCGTCGTTATCACGGTGGTGCAACCATCCCTCTCAGTTCTGAAAACACATCTTACAACACGCGTAAAGCGCTCAACTTCAATGAAAAAGATGTCATTGCAGACGAGGTGGTCAAGCACATTCCTGATGGTGCGACTCTATTTATTGATATCGGCACCACACCAGAAGCGGTTGCGCGAGCGCTCAATAAAAACCATAAACAGCTACGCGTGGTTACCAACAATATCAACGTGGCAACCATTCTCTTCCCCAACCCAGAGATCAAAGTCATCTTAGCAGGTGGTGAAGTTCGAAGTCGCGATGGCGGCATTGTTGGAGAAGCCACTCTCGACTTCGTTAAACAGTTCCGTCTCGACTTTGGCATTCTTGGCATCAGTGGTATCGACTTTGATGGCTCGCTATTAGACTTTGATTACCACGAAGTCAGGGTCAAACAAGCGATCATCGACAACAGCCGCAGTGTATTTCTCGCCGTCGACCACACCAAATTTGGGCGTAATGCCATGGTGAAGCTAGGCAATATCGCTCAGCTCAACATGATCTTTACCAACAAGCAGCCACCAGAAGAAATCTTGTCGATTTTAAAAGAAGCTTCAATTCCACTTGAAGTCGTTGAAGCGAACGAGACAAACTTCGAAAACGAGTAGTTCCAATCATTAATTTGCCTCTCAAATGACCTCTGTCTTAATTAGGCAGAGGTTTTTTTGTGCCTAAATCACACAAAACGCTCACAAACGAAAATAATAGATGATCACAAACGAAACCTAAGCTAGGATTAGATCATGTTCTAAAATGCTCGTTCGCTCACCAAGAGGTCAAATTTATGAGTATACAAAAAAATGCTTCCACTACTAGCTCATCCACTACCTTAGACTTGATCGTAATTGGTGGCGGCATTAACGGGGCTGGTATTGCGGCAGACGCAGCTGGCCGCGGTTTGAGTGTTGGCTTATACGAAGCAAATGACTTCGCGTCCGCTACTTCTTCGGCAAGTTCTAAACTGATCCACGGCGGTTTACGTTACCTTGAACACTATGAATTTCGTTTGGTTTCGGAAGCGCTCGCAGAACGTGAAGTTATTCTTCGCAAAGCGCCTCACGTTGCACTACCAATGCGTTTCCGTTTGCCTCATCGCCCATTCCTACGCCCAGCTTGGATGATTCGCTGTGGTCTGTTCCTTTACGATAACTTGGGTAAACGTACGACTCTGCCAGGCAGCAAAACCGTCAACTTAGCGAAATCGGGCTTGCTAAAACCAGAAATGAAAACCGGTTTCGAATACTCTGACTGTTGGGTTGATGACGCGCGTTTAGTATTACTTAACGTTCTGGCTGCTCGTGAAAACCAAGCAGAAGTACGTAACTACTGCCGCGTAGAAAAAGCACACCGTGAAGGTGGTATCTGGCATGTCACAATTCATGACGTGATGACAGACCAACGTTTCGAACGCAAAGCAAAAGCACTAGTAAACGCAGCTGGCCCTTGGGTAAAACAGTTCTTTGATGATGGATTAGAGCAAGCCTCTCCTCGTAACATTCGCTTAATCAAAGGCTCGCACATCGTTGTTCCTCGTATCCACAACGAACCGCAAGCCTACATTCTTCAAAACAAAGACAACCGCATCGTATTTATGATTCCTTACTTAGATAAGTTCTCAATCATTGGTACAACAGATGTGGAATACAAAGGTGACCCACGCGAAGTGGCAATCTCAGATGACGAAGTCGATTACCTCATCGACATCGTAAACCAACACTTTGTCCACCAGCTGACTCGCGAAGATGTGGTTTGGACATACAGCGGTGTTCGTCCTTTATGTGACGATGAATCTGACTCTCCGCAAGCGATCACACGAGACTACACGCTAGAACTCGATGCGGAATACGACCATGCACCTCTGCTTTCTGTCTTTGGTGGTAAGCTGACGACCTACCGTAAGCTGGGTGAAGCGGCAATGAAAAAGCTGGCTCCTTTCCTACCAGAGATGGGAAGCGACTGGACGGCAAATCAAACCCTACCTGGTGGTAACTTCAGCTGTAGTCGTGAACAATTAGCTAAACAAATTCATGCTAAATACGCTTGGGCGCCAGAAGCATTGATTCTTCGTTACGTAACACAATTTGGTACCCAAACGTGGAACTTAATGGAAGGCACAGCAAGCGAAGCTGACCTTGGACACGCGTTCTCATCGCAAGCCGGCGGTGTTTACCAACGTGAGATCGACTACTTAATGAACCATGAAATGGCAATGACCGATGAAGACATTTTGTGGCGTCGTACCAAACTTGGTCTGTACATGAACGATGAAGAAAAGCAGGCTTTATCGGACTATTTAAAAGAAAAGCTACAGCAGAAAGTGGTTAATCTTTCTCAAGTTGGCTAACTGCTCCTCCCCTCCCTACTAGAAAGCCTGCCTCGTTGCAGGCTTTTTTATTTTGCTGTTTTTACGCCACACTTTGGCTTGCTTCACTTGATTACAAATAAGAGCAACTATTCATAGACATTTAGCGTTAAATGCAATCATACTCATTTAAATAATTATCCCTGAATAACTTCATGGAGCTAGGTTCAGAACGTTATCACTGATGCATTTCACGGAAAATAATGCAGCGGAAGAGCACAGGCTCTTTCCGAGTGATTTGGGGAAAGGCTCAGACAAGGAAAAGAAAATGGGTTTTATGATTGAACATTGGGATTTTTCAACCCCAGAAGCAACTCAGCAATCCACAACGGCGGAGCAGATTCAAGCCAAACATTGGTACCATTGTGAGCGGCTGCATCCCGATATTCGTGGCTGGCTAGAGCAAAACCAAGTACCACGTGCCACTGTTGATCACCTGTTAGCCGACGAAAGCCGACCGTCTTTCCACCCTTTGGATGACGAGAACTTCATGTTGATTTTACGAGGCGTCAACATGAATGGCGATGCTTCACCAGAAGACATGCTCAGTATTCGAATTCTCTATTTTCAAGGCGCACTGATTTCAACACGTAAGATCCCATCGCGTGCCATCATGGAAATTCGTCAAGCCTTGGCGGAACACAAAGGTCCGAAAAGCCTTGCTGGTTTACTTCATCAGATTATTGAAGGATTAAATAGCAAAATAGACGTTTACCTCGATACGATTGAAGAGACGTTAAACCAGTTTGATGTGAATGATGAATCGACGTACAAGCATATGGCGACTCAAAAAGCGCTTATCTCCATCAAACGTTTTATTCGCCCTCAGCAATATGCTATTCGAGATCTCGTTGAATCAGAGTCCGAGTTGGTGGCTTTAAGGCCCCATCAATATCGCTTCGCCCACAATAATATTACGCGCATAAATGAAACACTTGAGTTTTATCTTGGTGAAGTCGCTCTCTTTCAAGAAGAAATCAAACATCATCGTGACGAGAAAACTAATAAAAACAGTTATCTATTTACCTTGGTGGCGACTATTTTCTTGCCAACCAGCTTCCTAACAGGTTTGCTTGGCATCAACATTGGCGGTATGCCAGGCGTGGAATCCGCCATGGCGTTCACCTGGTTCTGTATCGCTTTAATTGTCATCTTTGCTCTAGAGTGGTGGCTATTCAAACGCTTGGGGTTCACGAATAAAACGGACGACGAAGACGAATAAGCGCTAATCCTATAAAGAACAAAAATCAAAAGAGGAGCGCGCGGCTCCTCTTTCTCTACTCACATTAGCGCCCTATCCGGGATGACCATCAACGCGAGGGGTAATAAGCATCACGCCAAAGCGCCAAACAAACAGGCCAAATGCGACAATCCACAATCCGCCACTGATATTAATCCACAGCATCATATTGGCAGGATCAAATATCACGGCAAAACTGCGAACCAAAGCTGCCGCGGTAATCGCCGCAAACGCAAGGCTCATGTTCGGACCTTTGTAGATCATGCGACCAGTATGTCCCATCGTCACGCGTGCGATCATCGCTAAAATCAAGCCGCCTAATGCACCTATCGCAAACAGGTGAATCAGGTTATGGCTGGCAAATGCATCTCCCCAAGTGCCTCGCAAAATTAAGCTTAGTGGCAAACACAAATACGCAGCATGCAGCGACCACACTAAAGGCTCGCTCAGGGTTAACCAAGGTTTCCAGCGAACAAAACGCACCAACTGAGCAACTCCTGCAAACAGCATCAACGGATTACCTAGTTCTGCAAACGTCACAGGGAAAAAGCTCAGCACAAATAGCATTACCAACGGCAAGTTCGCGAACCACTCTAACCAAGCCAATGGTTGCGCTTTTTCGAAATTAAATCGACGCGCAGTAAAGAATGGAATCACACGCCCGCCCATGACCGACAGCAACAACGTAAACCACCACAACATCGCCTGCCATACAGCAGAAGAGCTAAACGGCGGCATGCCTTTTATTGTTGCGTAGCTTGCAAAGTTCGCAAAAATGGCCAAAAGAAACAGCGGCACAAAAAACAGATTACGCCAACCTTTGGCTCGATAAACACGAATGCCTACCTCATAGGCAACAAACAACAAAAATACCGCTTCAATGCTGCTGGTTAACCATAACGGCGCTGGCGTCCAAAGCAATATTCTAGGTGCCAACCACAAGCCAAATAAGATCAAAAGCGTGTAATGCTTGGTGCCATTAATGCCAGTCCAGTTTTGTACTGCGGTCAGTACAAAACCAACCACAATCGCCATCGAAAAGCCGAACAACATTTCATGAACGTGCCACCATAATGCCGGTACAGTTAATGCGTTTGGCTTTCCGCTCTGGAACATCCACACCCACAACGCGATCGCAACAATGGCGTAAATCGACCCAAACATAAAAAACGGCCGAAAGCCTAATCGCAGCCATGCGGGGATTTTTTCTTCCACTTTTTTATCGGTGATATTCAGCATTATCTTGCCCTCAAGCGTCTCTTGATGCTGGTTAACTCAACTACAATATTGATGCTACCACAAACATGCATTAAAAATATATGTTAAGAGTTAAGATTATACTTAAGAGGTAAAGTTGTGCTTCAGAGGCGGGTTAGGTATAAACGGTGAGAGACACAACCATTAGTTAAGGGATGCAACGAAGATGTACATATTTGGCTATGGCAGTTTGATTAATTCTGCGTCACGTAAGTTAACCGGACAAACGGGAGAAGCCATTCCCGTCATTGCTCATGGACTGGTGCGCTACTGGGGAAAGATTGATGACAGCTACACTCTGTCTCCTCTGGTTGTAAACCAAGGCGATGGGCAGGTCAACGGCGTTTTACTCGAAGTGAATGAAGAAGCTCTCGCAGAATTCGATCACCGTGAGCGTGGTTATCATCGTATTCAAATTCAGCCAGAGCAAATCGAAACGGACGCGAGCTTTAACCAAGAACATAGCATCTGGGTTTACGTAAAAGACGAGCCATTACCACCGTGCGTAAAAAGCCCAATCATGCAAAGCTATGTCGATACCGTGCTAGCAGGTTGCTTAGAAGTATCTCATGCGTTTGCAGAGCATTTTGTGCGTCACACCATTGGCTGGCAACACGCAAAAGAAAATGACCGCCATCAACCCAAATACGGCAACCTTGCAGGCGTGCAAGAGCATCATTACGAGTTGATTGATAATCTAATCAAAAAAGGAGCCTAACGGCTCCTTTTTAGTATCTATGTTTTGCTTATGCGAGCTTAAAACTTGTAATCAACGCCAACGTACAGGCTGTCAAAATCAAATTCAAGATCGCCACCACCTTCAACATCGATGGTTACTGTAGAAGCACGGTAGCCACCAGAAACAACCAGACCTGAAGCAAATTCATAACCCACTTCAGCACCATAGTTAAAGCCAGCATCGCTACCATCAGTCTTACCAGTGAAACCAGAAAGGTTTGATTTTGCCTCTAAATCAACCCCAGTTACACCTAGACCAACAACAGCACCAACATAAAAACCAGTGCCAGAGAATTGGTACTTAGGTTTAGCATTAAGGTTGAATGAATAACCTTCAACAGTAGCTTCTAACCAATTACCCGCGCCCGATGCTTTTTCTTCGAAGCTACCGTAGTAAATGTACTCACCTTCTAAAGCCAATTTGAAGTTTTCTGAATATTGCAGCTCTTTACCTACCGCAATACCCAAACCTGTAGCTGAAGAGCTGTAAGAGTGACCTTCAACTTCAAGATCAGAGTTAAGAATATCTGCGCCAACATACCAGTTACCTTTTGCTTGAACTGACGCTGAAGCAACCACTGCACCTAAAGCCAATAATGGCAATACTTTTTTTATTATAATTTCCTATGTTTTTCATACTGTTAAACAGTTTTTAAAAGCACGGAGATTATAAATAGAGTTGAATATATTCCTATTGATTTATTTATGAGACACAAAACATAAACACGAACAATAAAACGTTTGCTTGATTAAACTCTAAACAATTCTCACCCCAGTCGGCATCGCTCTTTCTGGCGTAAGCAACACACTTTCGGACTCATCATCCGTTTCTGCGCACAACAACATACATTCGGAGGTTTCGCCGCGCATTTTGGCTTTGGCAAGATTACACAACACGACCACTTGTTTGCCCATCAACTCTTCCTCGGTGTAATAAGGTACTAAGCTGGTTACGGTTTGCAGTGTTTTTTCACCAATATCAATTTGCACAATGTACAGCTTGTCTGCATTTTGATGACGAGCCACTTCAATGATTTTTCCGGTACGAATTTCCAGTTTGGCAAAATCAGAGTAAGCAATAGTTTCCATAATTAAAACCTCAGTAAAGTTTTACTAAAAAGATAACGTTTACACTATCAGTAAGCTTAATAAATACAAGTGGTAAAGATCTCATTTCCGAAAGCAAATTCCCTATCAAATTGCACTTATTACACAATGGGTGTTTAATACTTCCAGTCAAAATTTTTAGCCACTAAAGGTTCTATATGGCAACGATCAAGGATGTCGCGAAAGAAGCCGGTGTTTCGGTCGCAACGGTTTCTCGCGTGATCAACAAGTCCCCAAAAGCCAGTCAATCATCGGTAGAGTCGGTCACCAAAGCAATGAGCAAATTGGGTTACAGACCCAATGCCGCAGCTCGCGCACTGGTGAGTCAAAGCACAAATACCATGGGTGTGTTGGTGAGTGATGTGTCCGATCCTTTCTTCGGCACGCTGGTCAAATCCGTCGATAATATCGCGCGCGAAAATGGCAAACATATCTTGATTGGCAACGGGTATCACAATCCAGATGATGAGCGTCAAGCCCTAGAATTGCTGATCAACAGCCGTTGCGATGCAATAGTCATCCACTCGAAAGGCTTATCTGATGAGGATCTAATTGGCTACGCCCAAGAAGTAAAAGGTATGGTGCTTATCAATCGTCATATCCCAGAGCTGGCTGAACGCTGTATTTCCCTTGATAACCGCAAAGGAGCATTCCTCGCGACAGAATATTTAATTCGTCACGGGCATCGCAAAATCGCTTGCATTGCCTCATCCCACGATATCGAAGATACCGATGAACGCTTGCAAGGTTACCAAGCCGCATTGAAAGAACATGGTATTGAACTCTCCAAAAGCTACATCGAATACGGTGAGCCCAACAGTGATGGTGGCGAAGTTGCGATGACCAACCTGTTAACCAAATCTTTGGAGATTACTGGAGTGGTGGCCTACAACGACTACATGGCCGCTGGCGCACTGGCAGCGTTAGATCAAAATGGCATTGACGTACCAAATAAGGTATCTATGGTCGGGTTCGATGATGGCTTGATCGCCCGCTTTGTTCACCCTAGCCTGACCACTATTCGCTACCCAATCGAGATGATGGCAGAACGCGCCGCCCGTTTGGCTTTGGCGCTATCTCGTGACGAAAAAATTGAAGACGAAACCATTATTTTTAGCCCAACTTTAGTACGAAGAAACTCTGTCGAGCGTTGTTGATGGTGGATAACCTGTAAATTGAAAACGAAAAGCCCGCTCAGGTTATTGAGCGGGCTTTTTCTTTGAGCACTTGTCGAGACGATATGGATTCTAGCTCAAGGCTTCGTTCGGTTTTGCAGACTTCACGTCAACGCCTTCCGCAAACTCACCACGCTGTAATTTTTCTCGTAAAATCGCATGTTGGTCTTCGGTAAATGTGTAGCGAGACATAATAAAGATGCGCACTAAAGCTCCCAATGCGGGTAGCAACGCAATACAGAAGAACATGCCACTGAGCGCGGTTTCCGTTTGCGCCGCATTTGGTACATAGCCAATCATCGTCAAGATTACCCCCGTTAAGCCGCCCGCTACCGCAACAGAAAGTTTGCCTGTAAAGGTTTGTCCCGAGAACGTGATCGCCGCGGTACGTTTGCCACTGTGGTAGTACGAGTACTCTACTGTGTCTGCAATCATGGCCGAGATAAGAGGGTTGGTCATCATAAAGATGCCTGTAATCACCGCTAACCACGCCATCACGACCGTTGGATTATCATAGCCAGTAAAATAGAACCCAATGCGAGCGATGATCTCTAAAACACACAGCGCAATAAAGATGTCACGTTTTTTGAAACGCTTTGTCAGCACAGGCGTAGCCAAACACGCAATCGCACTTACCAAAGTGATGGTACCAATCAGAGAGACTAACCCTGCGTCACCCATGTTGTATGTGAAGAAGAAAATGTATAAGCCATTCACCAGATTGAAGAACACATTCATGAAAAACGCTGCCAGAATAAAAAACAACGGCTTGTTTTTACGAACGGCTTGAAAGGTTTGTTTTAGCGTGACTTTTTCACAGCTCTTCGTCGAGATGCGTTCTTTGGTGTTATAAAAACCGTTCAGCATGAAGAACAAACCCGCGATCATCAACACAATCACAGCTGGTAAGTAACCCTGATCTGCTCGGCCATCAGCGAAGTAAGCGCTCAGTTTCGGGAACACAACCAAAGTTGCACCAATACCTGCATTCACCCCTAACATGGCACAAGTTGCCGCTTTTGCTCGCTCTTGCGGTTCATCCGTCATAACAGAAGACATAGACCAAAACGGCACATCAGAAATTGTGTAAAGCGTACCCCAAAGAATGTAAGTGATACCGGCATACATCACTTTTGTCGATGTATCAGCATCGATGTTATAGAAAGCGGCAACCGTGACCAGAACAATCAGAACCGGCGTAAACAGCATGTAAGGGCGGAATTTACCAAAGCGAGAGTCTAACGTGTCCATGTATCCGGCAATGAGCGGATCATTCACCGCATCCCACACACGAGCAATCAAAAAAATCGTACTCGCCGCAATTGGAGAAATGCCCAAAATATCGGTATAGAAATAAAGAATAAAAGAGCCGACTAGACCAAAGCTAAAGCACTGGCCTACCCCATAGCCGAAGTAAGACATCAGCTCCTTATTAGTGAGTTTGTTTTGTAGAGTAGTCATTGTTCACGTCTCAATTGATTTTATTGTAAATAAGAAACCGACTCATTTCTCAGAGTCGGCTCACAGGCAATTAATCCACTTCTGCGAGTGTTTTGATCAATTGCACTTCGCTTGCGTCATACGGCTGTCCTTGCTCATCAAGCAGATCGTGGAACCATTGACTCGCATAGTTAGCATCGCTACGTTTTATCTCTGGCCAAGGCAGATGCGTTTGTGTTTTTCCTTTCACTAATCCCCACTGGTAGCAACCAATGTTTTTCTGTTTAAAGACCGGAAGCTGTTCGTGCATGTACGATTGCGCATGACGAGCAAGCCACTCAGTACACATCATTGGTCGGTTGTAGCTTTCTACAATTTCAACGGCTTTATGGAACAGATCGAGTGGTAAGTAAGCGTGGAAAGTAATGATGTCCGATAGCTCCATCGCTTTGCGATCGGTTGGGTGTTCATAAATCGGTAGGCTTCGGTCAAGAATGCTTGGCGCATGCCAAGCGCCAACGGTGAGAGGCTGAGTTGGGTTTTCTTCACGTGCCCACTCAAACGCTTTTTCCATCAGCTCATGGCTAAAGATTTCCATTTCTTCGTCATAAGCGATCTCACCCGTGGTGGTGAAAATCATTCGGTTGGTTGGCTCGTTATAGAGATCCCAAATAACGATTCGAGGGTCATTTTTGTAGGTAGAGATGATGTCGCGAATATACGCTTCGACCTCACCCCACATAGATTTGTCCATCACCACATTGCGACCAGGACTTGCTGCTGCTTGGCTGTTGTGCAAATCCGGTACGGGCGCTTTTTGTTCACCAAGATAAGGATGGTCGCCCGAGAAACCGCAGTCATCCATCGGCGTGAGCATCACTTTGATTTGATTGCGTTCGCAAATATCCAGAAAGCGCTCAATTCGCGCATGTAAACCATCGCGATCCGCTTGCCAAACTATAAATGGTAAGTTGGTACGTAAAGTGTTGTAACCCACATCATGCGCCCAAGCTAACTCTTGTTCCATAACCTCAGGTGCAAAAGATTCCGCTTGCCACATCTCATTCCAGTTAACCGCTGTGCGCGGTAAATAGTTAAAGCCACGTAGCCAGCCATGCTCTTTTTGCCATTGCCACGCTTTCTCTTCCGACCATCTTTTCATCTTACTCACCTTAAAGCTAAATTATTAACTAATAATATTAGCTAATATATTAATTAATAATTTAATGACTAGGTAGTCAAAGAATAAACGTGGTTAAAATCACAGCTTTTAAGTTGCTCTGACTTACTTTTGTGATCTTCATCTTTAAAGGATGATCCGAACTTAATCTTTAGCTAATATCTTTAGCTAACGAAATTAAGTAAAAGAGCAGAATGGCTAAAAAAATCACCATGAGTGACATTGCGGCGGCGGCTGGCGTCTCTCAGTCGACCGTATCGCTGGTATTGAATGGCTCAACTTCCGTAAAAATCGCGGAAGCGACCAAACGTAAAGTGCTCGAAACCGCAGAATCACTTGGCTACAAAAACAAAAAGGTTGCCCATGCTTTGGGACGCCCTAAAAAGATCGCATTGGTGATCAACGGCTTAACCAGTTATGACCCATTTATCGATGCCATCAATGCAGCGAGAGAAGAAGCGTGGTCGAACGACTACATATTGGTGACGTTCAATTACAGCCATGATGAAGTGTTGGCAAGCAAGATTGAGTCGGAGATCAACGGCGGTGATTACGCAGGTTTGGTTTACGCATCCAGTATGACGCGAGAGTTGGAGCAGCAACGCGTCACAACTTCCTTACCGACTGTGCTGCTGAACTGCACCAACGAAGAACACACCGAAACGCCAAGTATTTTGCCAGCCGATATGATTGGAGCTTACAAAGCAGTTTCACACCTCACAGCGCAAGGTTATCGTCGCATTGCCATGCTGTCTGGTGAAAGTTGGATGCTAGCCAGTAAGCAACGTGCCGATGGTTATCGTCAGGCTCTCATTGATGCAGACATCATTCCTAACTCAGAGTATTTAGTCGATGCAAACTGGTCGCTAAAAGAAGCGCACCAGCAAACACTGGCACTACTGAATATGGAGCAGCCGCCAGAAGCGATTTTCTGTGGCAGCGACTATATGGCAATGGGGTGCTACCAAGCGATAGCGGAGTTGGGGTTGAAGATTCCTCAGGATGTTGCCGTTGTCGGTTACGATAATCAGCAAATCGCCTCTGAAAGCTTTCCAGCATTAACGTCGGTTGAACTGCCCTACTCAGACATGGGTAAACTCGCAATCGAATCGTTGATGGCACTGATTGAAGGGCAGCCGTTGCTTTCTAACAAACGCAAAGTAGAGGGTGAGCTCATCGTTCGAACCTCTTCGACAAAAACAAAAAAGGTGGGCATGTAGCCCACCATAACACCCAAAGTCGTTGGAGTTGCAGCATCGCTGCCGCTGCAAGTTCAAAGGGCAGAAGTGCTATCTAAAATTCAAACTGATAAGTAGTTTGATGCTGATAGCAATCCCCAGAGCTCAACACCCCATTGTTGAGTCCCCATTCTGGTTTGTTTGGCCCGTCTGGAAAGTACTGCGTTTCCAATGCTAGGCCGTCATAGCGTTCGTAAGTTTTACTTGCACCTGGCGTACCGGCTAAGAAATTACCTGAATAAAACTGGATGGCAGGCTTGGTGGTTTTCACCTTCATCACCACATCTTCTTGTGGTGCAATTAAAACCGCAGCGACAGACACGCCATCGGTCACTTCAGGCATGAAGACAAAGGCGTGATCGTAGCCACCAGCAGTTTTCTGATCTTGCTCTGCAAGAAATTCTTGGCCAATCGATTTTGGCTCGGTGAAGTCGAAACTGGTACCCGAAACTGGCTTTTGTT
The DNA here is from genome assembly GCF_024181935.1 of Vibrio sp. Y51_MX_L26. NCBI lineage: Bacteria > Pseudomonadati > Pseudomonadota > Gammaproteobacteria > Vibrionales > Vibrionaceae > Vibrio > Vibrio sp. Y51_MX_L26. The sequence goes on along the minus strand of NZ_JAMZAS010000003.1, from coordinate 262,055 downwards.
CACCGGAAGAAATTAACCCCGCATCCGTTGGCAAGTAATGCCCAGCATTGAGCTGTAAAGTATGATCCAAACTTTTCGCGCGGCTCGCCTCACCAGCCAAGTTAAAGTAAGCGTGATTGGTTAAATTCACTGGAGATGTTTTGTCGGTCTTAGCATCATAGGCGATAGCTAGTTCATTCTCGTCAGTGAGCGTGTACATCACCTTCACATCGAGGTTTCCCGGATAGCCTTGGTCACCGTCCGGGGAGCGAAGTGAAAAAGTGACCCGTTGATCATTTTGCTCTTCAACCTTCCAGCGGCGTTTATCAAACCCTTCTAGGCCACCGTGCAGTGAATTTTCACCGTTATTGATACCAAGTTGATACTTCTCTCCGTCTATCTCAAACTGCCCCTTCGCAATTCGGTTAGCAAAGCGGCCAACAATGGAACCGAAGTAAGCGTCTTGCTTCATGTGTTCAGCCATATTTGGTGAGCGCAACAACACTTCACGGTTTTCACCATTTACCGGTAATGTGCAACTCAACCACGTAGCACCGATATCCATAAACGACGCTGTCATACCATTCGCGTTGGTCAAATGAATCAGATTCGCAGTTTGGCCATCAAACGACGGCGTTTGCGCCATCGCTTGTTCTAGTTGTTGAAAATAGGCTTTCATCATCATTCCTTACAGCACTTCAACCAAACCCGCACCATTTTTGGCTTGGCAAACATAAATCGACTCTTTTAAGCCCGTAGCCGCTTGGTACTTCGCTTCAACTGCCGCTTTCACTTCATCAACCAGTGCTGGCAGTACAAGTGCCACGATGCAGCCACCAAAGCCACCGCCAGTCATGCGCACACCGCCTTGGTCGCCAATCACGCCTTTGACTATCTCCACCAACGTATCGATTTCTTTTACCGTGATTTCGAAATCATCACGCATCGAGGCATGAGACTCGGCCATCAGCTCGCCCATACGCTTCATGTCGTGTGCTCGCAGCGCTTGCGCCGCTTCCACAGTACGCTCGTTTTCTGTGATGACATGACGGGCACGTTTTGCCACCATTTCATCCAGCTCAGCGACTTTCTCGTTGAACTGCTCAATCGTCACATCACGCAAAGCTTTCACACCGAAAATACGCGCCGCTTCTTCACATTGCTGACGACGAGTGTTGTATTCACTGTCGACCAAACCACGTTTTTTATTCGAGTTGATGATCACGACTGCCATCTCTTCTGGCATGGAAACCGATTCCGTTTCTAGGCTACGGCAGTCCAATAGCATCGCGTGATTTTCACGCCCTTCCGCTGAAATCATTTGGTCCATGATGCCGCAGTTACAACCGACGAATTCGTTCTCAGCTTGCTGACCGTTTAACGCGATTTCGGCTTGGCTGATCTCAAGGTTGAACAACACTTTAAACGTTTGACCGATCACTACTTCCAATGCCGCCGATGAGCTCAAACCCGCGCCTTGAGGCACGTTGCCGCTGACTGAAATATCCGCCCCAGTAAACTGGTAGCCACGCGCCAGAAGACACTTCACCACGCCGCGAATGTAGTTCGCCCACATTTTGTCTTGCTGGAAGGTAATGGCTTGCGTGATATCGAATTCGTCCACTGCGTTGCCATAATCGACCGACACCACACGCACAATATTGTCTTCACGCTTTGCCGCCGCCACGACCGTTTGGTAGTTAATGGCACACGGTAGGACAAAACCATCGTTGTAATCGGTGTGCTCACCAATCAAGTTCACACGACCAGGCGCTTGGATAATATGGCTAGGTGCGTAGCCCAACACTTGCTCAAATGACGCTTTCACATTTTGGATAAGTTCAGACATAGGGACATTCTCTTAAAATAGTAATTTGTGTGGGATAGCGCGTTGAGCCTAACTTTCTATCTGTAAAGTCGCGCTATCCCGTTATTCGTAATCAGTCCAATTTAAAGACTTAGCATTCTTTGTAGTGGACATCACTCACATCACGCAGACGCTGCGCGGCTTGCTCTGCGGTGAGATCGCGTTGGCTTTCTGCCAGCATTTCGTAGCCCACCATGAACTTACGAACCGTGGCACTGCGCAGTAGTGGCGGATAGAAAAGTGCATGAAGCTGCCAATGGTCGATGTCTGTGCCTTGGTCAAAAAACGGCGCGTAGTGCCAGCCCATCGAGTAAGGGAAAGAGCATTGGAATAAATTGTCGTAACGGCTGGTCAGCTTCTTAATCGCTAGCGCTAAATCGTCTCGTTGCTCATCGCTGAGTTCGCTCATACGACGAATGTGCGTTTTCGGCAACAACATGGTTTCGAACGGCCAAGCAGCCCAGTAAGGCACCACCGCCAGCCAGTGTTCGGTTTCCACCACAATGCGTGAGCCGTCTTTGAGTTCCGCTTGCACGTAATCCACCAGCAAGTTGCTGCCGTGTTCTTGGTAGTACGCTTTTAGGTTGTGCTCTTTGCGCTCGATCTCATTTGGTAAGAAGCTGTTCGCCCAGATTTGACCGTGTGGATGCGGCTGAGAACAGCCCATGGTTTCGCCTTTGTTTTCGAACGCCTGAACCCAAACGTACTCTTTGCCTAGCTCTTCAATTTGTTCGTTCCATGTATCTATCACGCCACGAATTTTATCCACTGGCAGCTCTGGTAAGGTTTTGCTGTGATCTGGCGAGAAGCAAATCACTCGGCTCAAACCACGCACGCCTTGCGTTTTGAATAGCGGGTTGTTTGACTCCGGTGCATCTGGTGAATCCACCATCAGCGCAGCAAAATCGTTATTGAACACATAAGTGCCTTGGTAGTCTGGATTAACATCGCCAGAGATACGTTCATTGGTTGGACAAAGGAAACATTTACCGTCATAGCTTGGTAGCTCATCCAACGCGGGCTTTTCATCTGCGCCACTCCAAGGGCGTTTTGCACGGTGAGGTGAAACCAAAATCCATTGCCCAGTCAGAGGGTTGTAACGGCGGTGTGGATGATCCACTGGGTTAAATTCGACATTCGACATGTTACTTACTCAACTTTTAAGAATTCTTTCATCTGCATTTCTCAATGGAATTGGAAAGTGCAAACAACAATGCGGCGACGTAAACTACGCAGGGGAATAGCCATTGGGATTCTTTGACTGCCATTGCCACGTATCAGCGGTCATTTCAGCCACCGTGCGTATTGCTTTCCAGCCTAGTTCACGCTCAGCTTTTTCCGTGCTTGCCCAACATTCAGCAATATCCCCAGGACGACGCGGGCATAACTCGTAAGGCACAGGTTTACCGCAAGCGGTCGCGAACGCATCCACCATCTCAAGTACGCTCGAGCCTTTACCTGTACCTAAGTTGTAAATGTGCAAACCCGATGTTTCCCCCACCGATTTCAAAGCCGCAATATGGCCGTCGGCCAGATCCATCACATGGACGTAATCACGTACGCCAGTGCCGTCAGGGGTTGGATAGTCGTTACCGAATACCGCGAGTTTTTCTCGGCGACCAACAGCGACTTGGGCGATAAATGGCATCAGGTTATTGGGAATGCCTTGTGGGTCTTCCCCCATGCAGCCCGATGGGTGCGCGCCAACTGGGTTGAAGTAACGCAGTAAGGTGATGCTCCAATCGTTTTCAGCATGGAACAGATCGCTTAAGCACTGCTCCACCATATATTTGCTGCGTCCGTATGGGTTGGTCGTTGCGCCTGTTGGCGAATCTTCCGTAATCGGCACTATTTCTGGGTCACCGTAAACCGTTGCCGATGAACTGAATACGATGCTTTTCACGCCCGCTTTACGCATGCTGCGCGCCAACACCAATGAGCCATTGACGTTGTTGTCGTAGTACTCAAGTGGTTTTGCCACCGATTCGCCAACCGCTTTGAGGCCAGCAAAGTGGATCACGGCTTGGATGTCGTGCTGCGCGAATACCGTATCCAAAAAGGCTTCGTCACGGATGTCACCTTGGTGGAACGCAGGCTGTTTGCCAGTCAGCGCTTCAATACGGTTTAACACTTCCAGTTTGGCGTTACACAAGTTATCGACGATGATGGGTTCCATTCCCGCTTCAATCATCTGAACGCAAGTGTGACTACCGATGTATCCCATACCGCCTGTGACAAGAACTTTCACTTTTGCTTCTCCACGTTTGCTGCTTTCTGTTCATACCTCACTCTGATGCGCTAAAAGCCAATCGCCATTGCATCGAATCGGTACGCCCATTTCTTGACTGGCTAAAAGTCTAGCAACCAATCTTGATCCAGATCCGTGATCGAATTCAAAATGTGTAAACGTTTCCACAAAATTGCACAAAAGCCTTACTTTAGATGCTGACTTTAGTTAAATTAAACCAGGAAGATGATGAACAGTGAAGATGAGTCGAGCCGATACCGCTCTCTTTCGTGGATCGCACGATTTTACTAAAAGTTTGTGCATCCCTAAGTAGCTGTTTACAATAGCCAGATTATTGAGTTCTCACTTGGACTGTGAGCAATGCCAACGGGAAATGTACATGGCAACACTAAAAGATATCGCCACTGAAGCGGGCGTCTCACTTGCAACCGTATCGCGAGTTTTGAATGACGATCCGACGTTGAGCGTTAAAGAAGAAACCAAACGCCGCATTTTAGAAATCGCAGAAAAGCTGGAGTACCGCACCAGCAGCTCGAAGAAAGCCACCAAAGAAGCCAAGCAAAAACATCACTTTTTGGCCTTGTACAATTACAAACAAGAAGCAGAAGTGAACGACCCGTACTACTTGTCGATTCGTCATGGGATTGAAACTCAGTGCGACAAACTCGGCATTACGCTAACCAATTGCTACAACAGCGAAATTGATGTTGAAACGCAAAAGATCACCGGTGTCCTTTTAGTCGGGAAAGTCGACCAAAAGGTGGTCAATAAGTTACCTAAACGCCTAGCCGATAGCATCTGTTACATCGACTTTTCAGATCCAACTAGCCCTTACGATTGCGTTGATATCGACCTTGTAAGAATCAGCAAGCAAGTGGTTGATTTCTTTGTACAACAAGGCTACGAACGCATCGGCTTTATTGGTGGACAAGACGAGCCCAACACCGCAGACATTCGTGAAAATGCGTTTGTGGACTACGGCAGTCTAAAAGGTGTGGTTTCTGAAGACGACATTTATCGTGGCGATTTCTCTAGCTTGTCCGGTTATGACTTAGCGAAAGAGATGCTGGCCAAAGGCGATTTCCCAAAAGCGATGTTCATTGCTTCGGACTCCATTGCGATTGGTGTGTTACGAGCAGTGCATGAGTTTGGTTTAAACATTCCTGATGATATTGCGCTGATCAGCGTGAACGACATTCCTACCGCGCGTTTTACCTTCCCTCCTCTATCGACCGTTCGTATTCATTCTGAAATGATGGGGATTCAAGGCGTGAACTTGTTAGTAGAAAAATACCGTGACGGACGCGCACTGCCCCTTCAAGTGTACGTTCCAAGCAAGCTCAAGCTACGCGGCACAACTCGATAAAAACCCCCTCAAAACTGCTCAAATAAGGCACTGAATTTTCAGTGCTTTTTTATTTCTTCTTTTATTTTCTACCGAATGTTTACTGTTTTTACTTTCCAAAACAATCTAGAACGCATTCCTTTACGCTGATCACATCTTGCTCAACATTGGTCATTTAAAACGTGACCAAGTTAAAGTAAAACGTTTTCACTAATTTATTTTAGTAAAACTTTTACTAATATCTTTCTCAGATTATTCATAAGCATTTTTCACAATACATCGGCCGTTATTTTTGCACTGATGTTGAGCCGCGATGAAACCGTCCCGCACTCCAACATAAGCGCACCAAGCCGAGGGGAGATCAAAACGTGAACAATTGGGAAAACTTCCAACACTTACACGAGAATCGTATGGCACCGCGTGCGTACTTTTTCTCCTACGACTCTGTTCAGAGCGCACAAACCTTTCAACGTGAACTGAGTCGCCGCTTTATGTTACTCAGCGGCCAATGGAGATTCCGTTATTTCACCAACCCAATGTTGGTACCTGATGAGTTTTACTCACAAACAATGAACGACTGGGGACACATTACCGTCCCAAACATGTGGCAAATGGAAGGTCACGGCGATCTGCAATACACCGATGAGGGCTTCCCATTCCCGATCGACGTCCCGTTTGTACCAACCGACAACCCAACGGGCGCTTATCAACGCACATTTACACTTGGTCCACAGTGGGATAACCAACAAACCATCATCAAGTTCGACGGCGTGGAAACCTACTTTGAAGTGTACGTAAACGGCGAGTACGTCGGCTTTAGCAAAGGCAGCCGACTCACAGCGGAATTCGACATTTCTAAGTTCGTCCAACAAGGCGAAAACTTACTCTCTGTACGCGTGATGCAATGGGCCGATTCCACTTACATTGAAGACCAAGACATGTGGTGGACGGCGGGGATCTTCCGTGATGTTTACCTAATCGGAAAAGAGAACATTCACGTCCAAGACCTAACAATTCGCACCGATTTCGCCGACGATTACCAAAGTGCGACGCTCAGTGTTCAAATCGAATTGGAAAACCTTTCCACCGCTATCGCGTCTGGCTATACGCTAGAATACGCGCTGCATGACAAAGGCACTGTCGTAGCCAGTGGTCAATGCGATTCACTGACTATCCAAAACCACCACTCAACAAGCTTTGCGATTGATATGGTGAATCCAACGCATTGGACAGCAGAAAATCCTTACCTTTACCACTTGTTCATCACCTTAAAAGATCACCAAGGCAACGTAGTGGAAGTGATCCCACAACGCGTAGGTTTTCGTGACATCAAAGTGCGCGGTGGCCTGTTTTACATCAACAATCAATACGTGATGCTGCATGGTGTCAACCGTCATGATAACGATCACCTAAAAGGTCGTGCAGCGGGTATGGACCGCGTGGAAAAAGATCTGATTTTGATGAAGCAACACAACATCAACTCAGTTCGCACCGCACACTACCCGAACGACCCACGCTTCTACGAGTTGTGTGATATTTACGGCCTGTTTGTGATGGCAGAAACCGATGTGGAAACCCACGGCTTTGCCAACGTTGGCGACCTGAGCCGCATCACCAATGATCCTGCTTGGGAAGCGGTGTTTGTTGATCGCGCAGTGCGTCATGTTCATGCGCAAAAGAACCACCCTTCTATCATCATGTGGTCACTCGGTAACGAATCGGGTTATGGCTGTAACATCCGTGCGATGTATACCGCGACCAAAGCAATTGATGACACCCGTTTGGTTCACTACGAAGAAGACCGAGATGCTGAAGTCGTCGATGTGATTTCGACGATGTACTCACGCGCTCAACTGATGAATTACTTTGGCGAGCACCCACACGAGAAACCACGCATTATCTGCGAATACGCCCACGCGATGGGTAACGGACCGGGTGGTTTAACCGAATATCAAAATGTGTTCTATGCGCACGACCACATTCAAGGTCACTACGTTTGGGAATGGTGTGATCACGGCATTCTAGCGCGTGATGAACACGGCCAAGAGTTCTACAAATACGGTGGCGATTACGGCGATTACCCAAACAACTACAACTTCTGTATGGATGGTCTGATTTACCCAGATCAAACCCCGGGCCCTGGCCTGAAAGAATACAAACAAGTCATTGCACCGGTGAAAATCCGCGCCGTTGAAGGTTGCCATGATCTCTTCATCATTGAGAACAAATTGTGGTTCACCAACCTCGATGATTACACCATTAATGCTGACGTGCGTGCCGAAGGCGAAACCCTGCGTAGCGTGCAATTCAAAGTCGAAGCTTTGGTCGCCAACAGCGAACGTGAAGTGACCATCGACTTGCCAGAATTGGATGAGCGCGAAGCCTTTGTGAACTTCACCGTACGCAAAGACAGTCGCACGCTTTACAGCGAAGCCAACCATGAAATTGCGGTGTATCAGTTCCAACTGAAAGAAAACACCGCGACGTTGCCTGCGCTGGTCAACCACAATATTCAACCCTTGGTGCTTGAAGAAAGCCGCCTAGAGCACGTGATCACAGGTCATAACTTCGCGCTTACCTTCTCCAAAGTAAACGGCAAGCTGACTTCTTGGCGCGTAAATGGCGAAGAGATCATTCAATCAGAGCCGAGACTGAACTTCTTCAAACCGATGATTGATAACCACAAACAAGAGTACGAAGGGTTGTGGCACCCAGCGCATCTGCAAATCATGCAGGAGCACTTCCGCACACTTGCTGTGGAGGCAACCGATGATTCCGTCTTGATTACGACCACCAGCATCATTGCGCCGCCGGTCTTTGATTTTGGCATGCGTTGTACCTATCGCTATCAAATCAATGCTCAAGGCCATTTGAACGTGGAACTGAGTGGCGAACGATACGGCGACTACCCTCACGTGATTCCGGTCATCGGCTTGGATTTGGGCATCAACGGCAGCTTTGATCAAGTGAGTTACTACGGCCGTGGCCCAGAAGAAAACTACCAAGACAGTTGCCAAGCCAACCTCATTGATGTTTACCACAGCACCGTAAAAGACATGTTCGAGAACTACCCGTTCCCGCAAAACAACGGCAACCGCCAACACGTGCGCTGGGCCTCACTCACCAACCGTCATGGCACAGGGTTATTGGTGAAACCCCAGCAAGAAATCAACTTCAGCGCGTGGTTCTACACCAACCAAAATCTGCATGAAGCGCAACATACGATCGAGCTAGAAAAGAGTGGCTACATCACCCTTAACCTTGACCATCAAGTGATGGGGTTAGGCTCGAACTCATGGGGCAGCGAAGTGCTCGACTCTTACCGCGTGTACATGGACGAGTTCCGTTACGGTTTGACGCTGATGCCACTGCAAGCAGGCGATTGCAACGCACACGTGATGGCAAACCATGATTTCGACAACGCATTTTTCACTCAAACCAATACTCAATCAGTCAACGAGGCGTAACCCATGATCGTGTTAGACAGCTTAGAGCAATTCAAACAGGTATATCGCAACGGTCGTAAATGGAACCGCTGTGTGGAAGCCATTGGCAACATCGGAAACATCAAAGATGGCGTGATGCACTCGATTGGCGATTCACTGGTTTACATGGTTGAAGATGGCATCGCGAAACAAACCGAAATGTTCATCGGTAACCGTCGTTACTTCGATGTGCATTACTACCTCGAAGGCCGAGAAAGCGTTGAGTTCGCGGATAAAACCGCGTTAACACTAGAACAAGCTTATCGTGATGAAACCGACCGCGAATTTTTTTCTGGTCAGGGTGTAACACGCGAGCTTTGCGAAGGCCAAGTGGCGATTTTTGAAAACAGTGAAGCGTACCGCTTCCACGGAGACAACCGCGTAAGAAAAGTCGTGCTCAAAGTGACCATCGAAGATGGCTACTTCCTAAATAAATAAAACAAGAGAAGGGCTGTGGTCACAGCATTACAAGCCCTTCCTCCCTACAATTCCAACGTGATTCACCGGAGATAGAACATGTCTGAATCCAAACGTAATACGATAGGCAAATTCGGGTTGTTGTCCCTCACCTTTGCTGCAGTATTTAGCTTTAATAACGTAATCAATAACAACATCGAGATCGGTCTAGCGTCTGCGCCAATGTTTTTTCTGGCGACCATTTTTTATTTCATCCCTTTCTGTTTGATCATCGCAGAATTCGTATCTCTGAATAAAGATTCTGAAGCGGGGGTCTACGCATGGGTAAAAAGCTCACTCGGCGGTCGCTGGGCGTTTATCTCTGCCTACACTTACTGGTTCGTTAACCTATTCTTCTTCACGTCCTTGCTACCGCGCGTTATCGCTTATGCGTCTTATGCGTTCTTGGGCTATGAATACATTCTGACGCCATTCACCACTACCGTGCTCAGTATGATTTTGTTTGCGTTTGCGACCTACGTATCGACAAACGGCGCGAAAATGTTGGGGCCAATTACGTCGGTGACCTCCTCCCTCATGCTGCTACTGACAATGTCGTACATTTTACTGGCTGGCGCAGCGTTGATCGGCGGCGTAGAACCGGCTGACCCAATTACTGTAGAAGCGATGATCCCTGATTTCAGCTGGGCATTTTTAGGCATTACTACATGGATCTTTATGGCGGCAGGCGGTGCGGAATCGGTCGCGGTTTACGTAAACGATGTGAAAGGCGGCTCGAAATCGTTTGTTAAAGTCATCATCATCGCAGGTATCTTTATCGGTGTGCTTTACTCAGTCGCGTCTGTTTTGATTAACGTGTTTGTTCCTAGCGAAACCCTAAAATACACGGGTGGCTCGGTACAAGTATTTGAAGGTTTGGCTGCGTACTTTGGTTTGCCAGAAGTATTGATGAACCGCTTTGTAGGCTTGGTATCCTTTACCGCTATGTTTGGCTCTCTACTGATGTGGACAGCAACGCCAGTGAAAATCTTCTTCTCTGAGATTCCAGAAGGCATTTTTGGTAAGAAAACCGTAGAGCTGAACGAAAACGGCGTACCAGCTCGCGCAGCTTGGTATCAGTTCCTTATCGTCATTCCATTGATGATCATCCCAACATTAGGTTCTAACACCGCTCAAGATTTGATGAATACCGTGATCAACATGACCGCTGCCGCCTCGATGCTGCCACCACTGTTCATCATGCTGGCGTACCTGAATCTGCGCTTGAAACTGGATCACGTCGAGCGTGATTTCAAAATGGGCTCACGTAAAATGGGCATCGCTACCGTATCGGTACTGATCGCTATCTTTACGGTTGGTTTCTTAGCATCGACCTTCCCTACTGGGGCCGACATCATGACCATCATTTTCTACAACGTTGGCGGTATCGTGATTTTCCTTGGCTTTGCTTGGTGGAAGTACAGCCAATACGAAAAATCATTGAATCAAGAAGAGCGTATAAAAGAAGCCGCGCCAGCTTCGCAAGCGGTATAACACAGACTCTCAATGACAAACATTCTGGGCACCCTTTGGTGCCCTTTTTTATATGTGAGAGGTGATGGTCGAAGAAACCAGCTCGCGTAGCCAAATGCCTTTGTCTTCATTGTTTCGGCTGGAATGCCACAGCATGGCAATATCAAAATCCGCAACGGCGATCGGCGGCTTAACAGTAATGAGATCGTCCGAAAAGCCCTCAGCCAACGCCATTTTTTCTGGCACGATGGCAATGAGATCGCGCTTTTTCAATAGATGCCGAATCGTGAGAAAGTTGCGCGACGCCACGGTGACTTTACGGCTCAAGCCATGTTCTGCGAGCTTTTGGTCTACTTGTGTCTTTAAGCTCCCATCGGGACTTACCAGAGCTTGCTCTATGTTCGCGAACGCTTCCAGAGACAGCTGTGTTTCCCCTTTCAATACCTGTTTATCACACATACACACGTGTTTTTCCGTGTACAAGTACAAGCTCTCAAAGTTGTCATCCAACACCGGCATGCTGCCAATAATGACATCGAGCTTTTCGTGCTCAGTTAATGCCACGTAGTTGCTACGATTGACGTTAATAAAACTGATCTGGGCCTCTGGTGCGCGCTGGCGTATTTCGTCATAAAGCAGAGGAGCAAAAATAAACTCGGCATAATCCGTTAACCCAATGCGACATACACCCGCGTAATTTTCAGGCTGGAAGGCAGACTTAGTGAGCAAGTCTTTGGCGATAGAGTCCAGCAAATGATGCACGGTTGGCGCGATGTGGTGAGCGTGCTCGGTGGGCTCCATCTTGTGCCCTTTTCGCTCAAAAAGCGGGTCATCAAACAACAACCTTAAACGAGACAAACTATAGCTCATCGCCGACTGGCTAACGTAACTTTTCTCTGCCGCGATGCTAACGCTTCGATGGCGATACAAGTAGGAAAACGTCACCAATAAGTTCAAGTCAATGTTGCGCCACTGAATGTCCTCTTTCACCTCAACATCCTCATCCCATTTCATTCATAAATGAAATTAAATCTATCAATTTGAGTCATTTTAGAGCATCCGATAAATTAGCAGCAATGCTTTTTAGATAAACAGGCTCGACATGTTCACCATCTTCAAAACTTTTTTCTGGCTGGGTTGGTTCAGCTTCGGCGGCCCTGCGGCTCATATTGGTTATTTTCGCCAAACCTTTGTTGAGAAACTGAAATGGCTTGATGACAGCGAGTACGCACAAATCGTCGCACTCAGTCAGTTTTTGCCGGGACCGGGATCAAGCCAAGTCGGCTTTGCATTGGGTTATAAACGCGGCGGTTTAAGTGGCTCATGCGCAGCATTTGTCGGATTCACGCTTCCTTCGGTGATCATCATGTTGGCACTGGCGATGGTAAGCAGCCAAATCACCGACACCGCTGTGTTCCAAAACATCGTTCACGGCCTAAAACTGCTCGCAGTCGTCGTCGTGGCGGATGCGACTTGGGGCATGTACAAAAACTTCTGCCAAAGCAAACTGACCGCGGGTTTGTGCGTCGCGACTGCGATTGCGTTGCTGGTGGCACCAAGCATCATGACGCAAATGTTCGTGTTGCTCGCAGCAGGTTTTGTCGGCATGCGATATCTGAAGAAAGACTCCGCGCCATCAACCGAGCCGTTTAAACCGTCTATCGCGCCATTGGCTCTATTTGCGGTGCTTTTACTCGGCTTACCGTTAGTGGCTCATACGTTGCCTTTGCTTGGGCTGTTTAGTGATTTTTTCCAAGCTGGTAGCCTAGTGTTTGGTGGCGGTCATGTGGTTCTGCCGCTTCTGCAAAACATTGTTGGTGACCAGCTTAGCCAAGATGCATTTTTAACAGGCTACGCCGCTGCACAAGCTGTACCGGGGCCAATGTTCACCTTTGCGACTTTTATCGGCTATGAGCTTTCGGATACGCCAATTTTAGGCGCGCTGATCGCAACGCTTGGCGTATTCCTACCAGGGTTTCTTTTACTGCTTGGCGTTCTTAAGAACTGGCAAGCACTGGCACGCAAACCGTTGGTCTCTGGTGCCATCAACGGTGTAAACGCCTCGGTAGTAGGGTTGCTACTCGCGGCACTTTACCAGCCAGTATTTAGCAGCGCAGTTGTTGCTCCCATCGACATGGCGTTAGTGATTGCGGGTTTCTATCTACACAAAAAGGTCAACCTATCGGTGCTATGGATGATCGTGTTTTTTGTGGCAGCAGGCCTTGTCACGGACATGATGTAAAAATCTTAAACGACAAACTCTTAGCGAGCACTTAAATACAAGTGCCCGTTTTCTCAACTAAGCTTAATGACATTGGAAGGATAGAGATGATGGATCGTCGATGGAACAAGACAACAATTACCAGATCAACGTAAGTTGGCAGCAAAAAGCAGCGACTTGGCTCCAGTCTATGAAGAATGAGTTATTGATCGATAAGATTTTCTACACCTATTGCTTTATCTCGACTGCTGTCATTTATCTTTGTTCTTTATACCTCGATTTCCCTATTGATTACTCTTTTACCACTTACCTTGAAACGCTCATGCAAGCTTTGTATGTCACAGGTTTAAGCTGGTGTATCTATTATTATTTCTATCTCATACTGCGCAAAGAAAAACAGCCAGCAAAGTGCTTCATACGAAAACTGAAGCATCTTATTTTTCCACTCCACCGCCCTGTATCAGTGTTTGTTTCGATGATGGCACTTAACCTGATTTTCTCTAACCACACGTTTTTGAAATCGCTTATTCCAATCATCAATCCTTTTAAATGGGATCTAACCTTTGCGAATATTGATACGCTGTTGCACTTCGGCTTTGCACCTTGGGAATTGACCCATGCATTGTTCTCCAATGCTTGGGCCTCACTGGCGCTAAACGTTGCCTACAACGCATGGTTTTTTTGTATGTGGGGGATACTCATCTTTTTCCTTATCTACAAAAAATACCCGTTGGTAAGGCAACAATTTTTACTTACCTTTGCGCTGTCTTGGATGATTCTTGGCGTTTTCTTCGCTACGTTACTCTCTTCAGCAGGTCCTTGCTACGTGGAGCTTATCACTGGAGATGAACAGTTTGTTCCTCTGATGAAAACGCTCGAAGCCCAAAGCCAATATCTTACCAATGTGGACGCTGGGCAATTGTGGACATTGCCTACACAGCAATATCTTTGGGATGAGTACATCGCGAATGCCAATGGTATTGGTTCTGGTATTTCGGCAATGCCGAGTTTGCACGTCTCCATTGCTGTTTTGATGGCGCTATCAATTTATAGACTCAACAAAACCATTGGCTACTTTGCTTACGCTTTCGTCGTCATCATTCAAATCGGTTCGGTACATTTAGCCTGGCATTACGCCATTGATGGTTATATTGCTACAATATTAACCATCATATTATGGAAAAGTGTGGGGTATGCTTTAAAACCCAAAAATAATTAAAACAATGTATTTATAAGACAGATTTTAAGCAATTAAAGAAGATAAATTAGCTTTTGCCTTTTTAAAATAAATTTAGCAAATCGCCAAGTTAAAAGCGTAACAACAATCGCCACATAACCATCAACAGCATAATGCCAACCAAGGTGTACAGAGGCAATCATGATTATCAAAGTAAACAACCAAAACAACAGCCCAATTTTTTTATTCACCTTAAACGCTCCTATCGCCAATAAAACCGAAGAGGAGATATGCATACTTGGCATAGCAGAGATACCTGCACCAATATCACTACTCCGATTAGAATAGGCTTGCCACAGGTAAGATTGAAGTTGGCTAGTTTCACCACCATAGATTTTAAGAAGCCAAAAACTATCGACTTGATAAGACAAACGCTCCATAAGAGGCTGATAATGCGTATTTTCAGGATCTAATAAGTGAACAAAACAGGGGCCAGCAGAGCTCATTAATATTGCCAATATGCCGCCAATAAAGAACCAAGACATAAAAAAAGACAATAAATAAGCCTGTCTAACATAATGGTCTTTACAATACCACATAAAGTATAAAATCGCCCCCCAAATAAAAATAAACCACAAATTATAAGCAAAGTTAAATAAAAACGTCCAATAAGAGCTGTAAAAAACATCATGAGAAACTTCCCAAGGAGAGACACCTCCATGCAACAATTTATCTAATTGAAAGAAGAAATTATCATAATAAAATGGGTTGATATCGGGTATAATTTGTTTTAAATATGTGTAATTTGCTATGCATATATTTATTAGAATCAACCTAACAATAAAAACAATAACGTACTCAAGTTTCGATAGCATCCCCAACAATGTTAGAAAATAAGTTTTAAACAATTTATCTTTTTTACTTAACATCATTTTGAAATAAAAATAAATACTCCAAGCAAAAAGCAGTGCGATTAGGCAATTAATCAATCTACTCACATAGTCTACCAACTGATATTCATATAAAATCCTCTCCTTATAATAAATATATATTAGAAATGTAATAATACATGTAGATAAAACAAAAATATAAAGAAGCACGTCTTTATAAAGCTCCTGATATATTTTTTGAAAAGTGCTCTCTTTTTCTATATTTGCTTCTAACATCCCGTCATTACCTAGTTTTTTACTGCAACACAACCGTTGATGTATCCCCTCGCTCTCTTACCATTGCTAATGCTCGCTCTAAGTTTTTATTTGCCAGTTCATAGTAGGCAGGATTCTTATCAATAGCCTGTTGTAGATAAGGAATCGCCTCGCCTGGTTTGCCTTGAAGGATCAAGAAATAACCAACATTGTTGAGCGCTTCCGGCTCTGTCATGTGTCGACTAAAAATACTCAGAGCTTGTCGTGGTTGATCTTTTGCCAGTGCAATGAGACCCAAGTTATTGATTCCCTTTTCATCCCCCGGCTTAATGCTCAGCGCAGCTTGAGTAAAGTGCGCCGCTTTTGAATAAGCTTTTTCCATGTAGTAGGAATAGCCTAGGCTGACTAAAGCATTGACGTTTCTTGAATCAATATCCAACGCTTTTCGAATTAATGCCTGCGCAATATCGTGGTCGCCACGAATGTCGTAAAGTACACCTAGACCAGAGTAAGCAGAAACCGGTGATTTATCATCATAGCGATACGTTGCAACGCTCTCAGCTGTAATATTGTCTTTGGTAATAATAGGATTGCCATCCATACGAATTTGGTCAGCGTTCAAAGCGCGGATGTAGTAACTCTTCCCGACATCCTTTTCGCCACGTTTCGTATACAGAGTGCCAAGTTCTGTGAGGGAACCAATGTGATCAGGGTTCTCTGCTAAAGATGCTCGAAATGATTTATCCGCAAGTTCTGAATTCTCTCTTGCCAAATGGATGCGCCCCACGGTGTATAAGGTTTTGTCTTTATGGACCGCGTTAGGAAAAGAGAGCGAGCGAATGTATTCATACAACGCTAAGTCGACATTTTTATTGCTTAATGCAATATCCCCTCGAGAGATTGCCTCCTCCTCTGTTTTTGGAGGTTCATCATTGGTGAGTGACTCAACGGGCTTACCTGAGTACAGCGTTGAATCGAAGTCTGATGACTGTTCAGTTGTTGAACATGCGGTAAGCACCAACAACGAGATGATGACGTATTTCTTAATCCACATAACGATCCCTATTTTGCTTTTTAATTAGAAAATGCCTCAGCCAATGAAATTAACGCAGGTCCAATAGCCACGATGAAAAAACATGGCCAAATAAACAGCACCATTGGAAACATCATTTTGACTGGGATTTTTGCAGCAATTTCTTCTGCTGCTTGTTGACGCTTATCCCTATAGTCTTCGGTATACTCACGCAAGGAGTTGACTAAGCTCCCACCTATTCGAGAGGCGTGGCTAAGCATGCTCACCAGCCCCATCAATTCTTCTAACCCTGTCCTTAATACTAGCTCTCTTAAGGCTTCAGGCATTGGTTTACCCGCTTTAATTTTGTTGCACACCGTGTCGATTTCATCGGCAAGCTCTGGGTGAGAGATAACCAACTCGTCTGCAACGCGGCGCAAAGCCGCATTAAAGCCAAGCCCTGACTCGGTACAAACCACCAGCAAATCGAGCATGTCGGGCACACCTGCACGAATCGCTTGCTGACGCTTGTTGACCATTCGGCGCAAAATAAAATCAGGAATCAGAAGCCCAATAAATACGGATAACGCCATGTAGGTGTACAGATATTTAGATTCCGGAATCGAGAAATACACCAATGCCGCCACCATCACACCTAGTATTGTTGTGACCGATTTAATGGCATAGAACATCGACAATGCATTGCTTTCATGAAACCCAGCATGCATCAGTTTATTGCGTGTCGTTTGGCGCTCTTTTTCACTGGTTGGTGAAGTTAAAGGCGCTAACGACTCTAATGTGTCAGCCATTTTTTTGTTGTGGTGAGAGACTTCTTTTTTGTCGCCAGACAGTTCGGCTAACTTTCTTTTAATTGGCGAATTAACCCCAATAATTATCGATCCTAGCGTCATCACCACCAACACGGTAGTGATGAGGATCAACCCCATGAGTAACGTCTCTTGGCCGACAGCAAAACCGTTTAACCATCCTTGAATGCTTTCCATAGCTACACCTCAATATTGACGATTTTACGAATCCACAGCGTGCCGATAAATAAGGCCACCATCCCACCAATCACCATTTTGATCCCCATTGGGTGCGTATGAAGCAGCTCAATATACTCAGGCCGAACGAGTGAAATGATGACGTACAACCCAAAAGGCGCTAATACTAATACCCATGCCGACATTCGAGATTCCGCAGAAATAGTTTTGATTTTTCGAGCGAGTTTGAAACGAGCACGTAGGATATGAGAGAGCTTTTCAATGTTTTCGACTAAGTTACCACCCGTTTCTTTTTGCAGTAACACCGCACTCGAGAAAGCAAGCATGGATACCGTAGGGGTTCTTTCCGACATTTGCATAATCGCCAAGCGGAGGTCATAACCATAGTTGAGTAAGTTAAAGGTATTCATGAACTCAGGGCCAAGCGGCGCACTGACCTCTCTGCCTACTTCCCCAAACGCTTGTGTAATTGGCTGACCGGCCTGTAGGACGCGCTTAATGATATCGAGCGCCTCTGGTAGTTGCTCTTCGAACTTCATTAAACGATCGGCAATTCTTTTCTGTAGGTAGAAGTAAACCGACACCCAACAAGCGACAGCAACACCGGCACAGAGGTACCAAACTTGCCCGAATAAGAACAGAAATAGCCCAACCGCAACCCCACCGAGGAAGGTGAGAAAAATAAACCGACTGAAACCCATGTGTATCCCAGCCAATTCCAACTTCTTCTTAAAGTTATCGAATAGGCTGAACCTCACAAGCCATCGCTCTAATGGAGAAAGGTTTTTGAGCGAGTTTTCCCTTAGTAGGGAAATACTCTCTTGATCGATGTGTTTATGGCTTTCGTGTATCCGCTTAATTAACTGCTTATGCTTAACCTTTTTACCCGCAGAAGGCAGAATTAACGCCTGGCTAATAAAGAATACGGACAAAAAAAGCAGCACAAGAAAAAGGGGGAATTGACTATCCATAGCAATCTCCTAACGGGCTTTTTCATTGAATATTTCAAATGGTACGTCTAAGCCTCGTTTTACTAATTGGTCATGACAGCTTGGTACAATCCCTGTTGCCATGTAATCACCTAACACATTACCTTCTTGATCGACCCCTCTTCTTTGGAAGGTGAAGATCTCCGACATGGTGATAACTTCGCCTTCCATGCCATTGATTTCTTGTACGCTGACCATGCGGCGTTTACCGTCTTCTTGGCGATCCATTTGCACGACAATATTGATGGCGGAGGCAATCTGCGCTCTCAAGTTTTTGGTCGACACATTCCAACCCGCCATCGAGAACATATTCTCAATACGGCTCAACGCATCCCTTGGTGTGTTAGCGTGAATGGTGGCCAGCGACCCATCATGACCCGTGTTCATTGCCGATAACATATCCACCGCTTCTGAGCCACGAACCTCACCAACAACTATCCGGTCAGGACGCATACGTAGCGAGTTTTTCACTAAATCGCGCTGAGATATTTCACCTTTACCCTCGATATTAGAAGGACGTGTTTCTAAGCGGATAATATGTGGCTGTTGGAGTTGTAACTCTGCCGAGTCCTCAATAGTCACAATACGTTGATCACTTGGAATGAAGCCCGACAAAATATTCAGCGTGGTTGTTTTACCAGAGCCTGTACCACCAGATATCAGGATATTCATTTCCCCCACAACCGCAGCATTGAGAAACTTCGCCATCTCTGGAGATAACGAACCAAGCTCTAATAGGTTATCCATATTCAAACGTTCAACTGCAAAACGTCGAATAGAAACGGAAGGGCCATCAATGGCAAGAGGAGGAATAATCGCATTGAAACGCGAACCATCTTTGAGTCGAGCATCCACCATTGGTGATGCTTCATCGATTCTTCGTCCAACCTGGCTAACAATGCGATCAATGATGTTGCGCAGATGGCGCTCATCTAAGAAGGTATGTGGCGTTTTCTCGAGCTTACCAAAACGTTCGACAAAGATATTTTTCGGACCATTGACCAAGATATCTGAGATCGTTGGGTCTTCAAGCAGCGGTTCCAGCGGCCCTAGACCAAACACTTCATCTTCAATTTGATGTATCACGCGATTGCGAGCTTCAGAGCTCAACGGGTGTGTTTGATCTTCAGCAATGAGCTGAACGACCGCTTCGCGTAACTCCTCTTTCGCACGATCTTCTTGCAAGTGCGATAGAAGCCCGAGATCTAAGGTATCCAGTAGCTTTTTGTGATAGTAGTGTTTGATCGAGAGATCTTGTTCTAGCTGTTTTTTCTGCTCCTCGATCGCTTTCATCTTGGCTTCAACAGGCGATAAAGCCCTTTGCTCATCTGACGTATCTTCGTCAGACTTTGCCAACTCGACATTCACAACTTTGGATTCTTTTGTTTCATCTACGGAATTGAAAGAACTCCCGACGCCTTTCCGTTTGAAAAACATAACTCCCCCTTACTAAGAAAATAGTTTTTTGATCCAACTTTGATTCTCTTTGGTCGGACTTTCTAATAAGTGCGATATTTCAGCCAAAGAAGCTTTCAGCGCACTATTTTTCTTAGATTGAACAATTGGGTTACCCAAATTAGCGCTCTCGATAGCAATAGCAAAATTATTAGGTACTAAATGTATCGCATGTCCACTAACTGCATTTTCAATGTCTTTCAAAGATATTGTTGATTTCTTTTCAAAACGATTAACAATCAGTTCAACCTGATGACTACTTAAACCATAGTCTAATTCTAAAGAACGTATGTAGCTGACAGCATGCTTAACCGAAGTAACATTCTGCTGCATAATTAAAAAGATATGCGTAGCCGGAGAAACAATTTGTTGATAAACATGCTCAACACCATGAGACAAATCCACAATAATATGTGAGTAAAACTGTCTCAGAATAGGTAATAACTTACTGACTTGAACTGCGTGTTTATGATTATCCTTGGTATCATTTTGGTTAAAACATAAATAATTCAAACCTGAAGGATGTTGATATACGAGACCTTCTAGTGATAACTCATCCAAATCATTAACAGAATCAATCACATCATTAATATTGTATTTTGGCTTACAGTTTAAATAATCGGCCGCATCACTAAACTGCATATCTAAGTCAATGAGTAATACTTTACTCTTCGCGTAACTTGACAGTTCTATCGCGGTGTTGATCGCCAGTGTTGTTGCACCCGAACCACCTTTTGTATTGATAAATAAAGTTAAATCGCCCATTTGTTTATTGGCAATCTTTTCATCCGCGGTCGATTTTAATAGCGGATAAAGCTCACCAAGATCAACAGAACGCGACAAATAGTCTGTTGCGCCAAGCCTCAACGCCATTTTGAGAGATGCAGTATCGTTTTCATCACCAAATACAATCAAAGCGGTGTGATTATGCTGTAAGCTACTGTCACTAGAGTACACATGAGCCACTTTCTGCGCCCAACTTTCACCGGTTTCAATATAAATAAGATCGGGAATTTGCTTATTTTTCACAAAGTCCAAATTAAAAGACTCTAGCTCTATCCAATCAATATTTAGATTGACACATCCGGATAATTCATCAGCAATATGAATTTTAAAGTTTGACGTAGAATAAACTATCCAAACAATCAAGTTAGTTTTTAAACTTTTATATGTTTCTTCATTTATTTTAACTGGTTTCAACATAAAGCTACTCCATTAGCAATCCGTAATGACATTGGTCCCTTCGGGTCTAAGTATTCCTAAACTCTCTGCAGGCAATATAGTTTCAAAAGCTGGAGTACTCCCTACTGCATTAATTAAAGCAGCTAAAACAAAAAACTGAAAAGTATAATTCACCGCTCTTGCTCGAACATATTTAATTTGAGAAAACTGCGCATTTAATACGTCATTAGACGCAGGAGGGGTAGAAAGAAAGCCTGATACATCAACACTTGCACCAGCTTCATCAAGATAATCTATCTGTAAATTACTCGCAGAAAAGCCTGATGGGTAGAGATCTGATACAGCTGGTAAGTTAGGAATGTCATCCCTATCAGCGATATAGCACACGGTGGCAAGCCTCGCAGCTCTTCGTGTTACTTCATTGACCATTTGCACCGAAAAGAAATAGATCGCAAACTCGATGATCAAAAACAGGACTAATATAACGGCCAAAGCGATTACCGAGAACTCAAGCTGAGTCACTCCTTTTTGTTTCGTTATCAATCGTTTCATGGGCCTGTCCTCATAGACGTGGTCGCCCCAATGCTAAATTGCAAAGAAGTGCTCGAAAAAGGTAAAGTCGAGAATATCGGCACGTAATTGTAAGTCGCCGATAGAGTGACCACCTTATTGGTACTCGTTGGTTGGGTAATGACAATATCGTCCACACTGATATGGTCTATCACAGGTGTAGTAGAGGCAATTGGGCTTCCATACACAACGACATTCTTGATACTGGTTTCGTCAGCAATTGACTCAAAGTTCAACGTGCCGTACGTATCAACGACCGCATACCTTGCCCCATTCTGCAGCGCTTTATTGACCTCGGTATACTGAATAAAAGCTCGGCTCACATCGATCACTAAAACGGTGAGCATCAATAGCACTGGCAAGGCGAGAATAAACTCTATGATTGCCAGCCCTTGTTGACTGCAAATATTTGGCCTTTGATGCTTTCTATTTGAATACAACATATCAAGAGGCCCCGCTAAACGGATCTTTGTATAGCTGGATACGGTAGAAGCCTTTATCTGTCGGATCCGTGCCAGTCGAACCGTTATTAATTAAACAATCATAAAGAAATTGCCCAAATACTGATGATTGACCTGAGTTACTGACTTTTTGTAGTAAAAAGAAGCAACCAAAGCCCAAAACATCAAAATCAGACTTACCAGTAGAAGCCGTACAATCTACGATAGGGATACGTAAAATCCGGCGTCCGTTCAGACCACCATCACCTGTATAACTACCGCCATCACAAGCTCCTCCGCTTTCACAAGAGCTTAGTTCCTGACGATAGTTGGCGTAATACAGATCGCCTGCGTACTCCGCATCGGTCTCAGCCAAAACATCGGGCTCTCTCACGTATTTGTCTGGTAAAACCGTTCCGTCATTTTTAATCGGTCCCGAAAAGTCGTTGAGCCTCACATTCAGTCCCTGTGCAACTGGACCTGCACTATTACCTGGTTTAGTCGTAACGGTATCGCCAATTGAGGCGCAACCGTTGTAAGCACCAGACAATGCATCACGAACTAAGGCTGCACCACTATTACCCGTTCCTTGCCCAAAATCGAGTAACTGAAAGTTCCCGGGCCCCATATCGGTGTTATTCTGATCCCCGACTTTCAGCTCATGCACTAGAGAAGGATCCATATCTACATTAGGGTCGTAACCCGGCGGACGATACCCCCATGCATCACTCACATCACCAGCAGGATCACCACACATGGCGATTGGCGTTAAATTACACGTATATGCAATAGCCGCACTCCGCCCTGCAACCGCACTCGCAGAGACCTCTTTATCAATCCCAAACAAACCACTCAGATACTGCGTTAGGCTAATATCGGTGACCGCTACGCGGACATAAATATCGTACTCCCCCAATGGCGGTGTAAAACTTGCTGCACTTACAAACGTCTGCATGTCATGCGAGAATGTCACTGCTGTATTACTGTCACTAAACGTCAGCTCAGAATTTCCAGGCTCGGTTGATATTCCACTAAGCGTTGTTCTCACTGCGGTTTCAGCCTGATTCACATCCTCTGTCTTATCGGCAACGACAGCACCTGCAAGGGCCGCAGTATCGACCGCATTCTGTAAACGTGTTTTATTAAGAACTTGGTGGTTTAAATCAATACCAAACGCCGCAACGCCTAGCAGAATCAACAAAACCAAGCTTATCAACACTAAGGTAATCCCTTTCTGGGTTCGCCTTGGTGCTATATGCATATTCCTTCGCATAGCCCCTCCTAAGTGAACACATCACTTACTCATCTTTGGCTACCCCGTTGTTGTTATATACCTCTAAGCTAACTTGTGTACGCTCACCACTACCTTCCGGTAAATAACCCAAATTCTCATACCACGCTTCTGGATTAAGAGTTTGTTCAGCGCGCAACTGGCTAACCGAGATACCAAGCTCGGGGTCATTCGCACAGCCAAACAAGCCGAATGATGTGAAACAAATGGTCATTATCATTATGCTTTTCATCTTGCTCTCCCACTTATAGACTGTGCCCAAACTTGCCCTCAGAGCCACCTTCTGACGAACCGTATTGAATAAAGTTGTTGTTAGTATCTTCTTCGCTGATGTCGTTTAGCTGGTATCTATCGAAATCCAACTCAGCACCTTTACCAAGCAAATAGAACTCCACATCGTTCGGAGCCACAAAGCCATCCGTTGGCAGTGTGATTCGACGTCGATCGATTGGGGTTGCTAATCGAGGAGTAACCAGAATGACTAGTTCTGTTTCCCCAGAGGTAAATTCTTCACTCTTAAACAAGCGGCCTAACACAGGTAGATCACTCGCACCAGGTATGCCATCCGCGACATTACGTGCGTTTTCACTCAATAAGCCTGCAATACCAATGGTTTGGCCATCAGCCAGCTCAATCGTGGTGCCAGCACTTCGTTTAGTGATTGGCGGAATAAAGAACGTGGCATTCACTTCGTTTGGATTAAACGTCAGCACACCTGAGTTGGAGATTTCACTCACATTGACGTTCAATTTGAGGTTGATTCTCTTATCACTCAAAATAAACGGAACGAAGTCGAGTTGAACACCGTACTCTTTATAATCGATGGTAATACCATCTTCATTTGGCACTGGAATTGGGAATTCACCACCAGCGACAAACTCGGCTTGCGTACCACTTAATGCGGTAAGGCTAGGCTCTGCCAACACTTTCGCCACGCCATTTTGTTTCGCCACATCAAGTGCGAAGGTAAACAAGGTATTGCTGTCGATAAACGACCCAAGAAAACCGAAATCTTCGACTGTTGGGACGTTCAAAATCGGTCCAATGCCATCAATACCGCCACCAGCAGTCGTACCGCCCCAGGTAAAGTCTCCACTTCTTTGGAAAAAGTGGAAATTTGAGTCAAAGCGTCTTACTAGTGTGCGCTGCACTTCGGCAACGGTCACTTCTAGCGTCACCTGTTGAGCCCCGCCAATAGAAAGTAGATTGATCACCATGCTGTCATCATCTTTAGAGCTGTCATCTTCTTCATCTGCCGCTTCACCTAAAGCGAAGGTTTCAGCAATTTTGACCGCAGTGTCCATGTTTTGCTGACTGCTGACCAAGCCTCTAAGTACCACTTTTTCTTGCGCACTGTGCACTTCGATATTTTCATCCGGCAAGAACTGATAAAGCTTCGACTTAAGCGTGTTTAGATCATGCGTGACTTCCACGTTAAACTGCTCAATTAACCGGCCTCGGCGATCCCACACCGACACATTCGTGGTACCTAACTTCTTACCAATAAGAAACAGCTCGTTCGATCTGAGCACTAAAATATCCAAGACTTCTGGATCCCCTAACGTCACTTTCTTCGCTTGGCCGGATATCATCAATTGGGTTGATTGGTGATGCGCAACGGTCACGACTTTTCCTGACTGCACCGTGGCTGCGTTAACAGACAAGCTGACAAAAAGTAACTGGCTAACGAGTAATATTATTGTTTTCATAATTCACCTAATTGCTGACTCGGACACTGGATGCCTGAGATCCCTTAATAATGGTCACACTAGGTCGTGGCGTGTATTTTCTTGCTACAACAGGTTTATCCACTTCATGAGGGTTGCGTAGAGCAAGTTGAATGTCGCCTTTGCTGTTCGCCGATAGGAGCTTTTCTGCCTCTTTCGGTGTTACTTCTAAAGTCACCGCACGCACAATAACGGGTTTGTTATCATTGGTTTTGGCTGTTTGGTCGACCGCAAGGACGTTGATGTTTTTAAGCACCGTTTTTGTTGTGGCGTTTTTACCTTGTCCATAACTCACGGTATTCAATACATCGACCTTATTGCCCGGTAACAAGAACCCAGCCACACCGATAACGTCATTAACACGAATGGTGATTGCTCGTTTGTTTTCAGGGATTAAAGCAGCAAGTGTCGCGCCCTCACCGGGCAATGCAAGACGATTCGAATTAACCAGCTCGCCCGCATAAATGGTATTGGCAACAATTCTTCCCAATGCCTGTTCTTGTACTTTTAGCGTTTCATCGTCTATCCAATCCACTTCCATGAGCTTAGTAGACAAATGTTTCTCAGATAGAATGGTCCCTGGCTCTAGTTCCATGGCGGCAACTAAAACTGGGTGTCTTTCGACCTCTTCTAACTCGACAGTTGGTTGGTTTCTGCCATCCATCCATTGTTTAGCGATCAACACGGCGGCAAGGCCGAAAACAATGGAGAGCAACAGCAACATGATGACTTGAGTCCGACTCATAATTTAGATCTCCCTATTCATCCACTGTGAAGTACAGTCCCCAGGCACGGGTTAAAATGTCTGATGAGACGACCTTCTCTTTCCCTTCGAACACCAAAATATCGCGGCTAATACCGAGTAAGTCTTTTGGTAAACAAGGGTAGTTGGCGACATCATTGTCGCGATGTAACTGACTTAACGTATCGAAAAACTCAGGCACAAGCGTCATTTGGTAATCTTTAGCAAGCGAAACCCAAAGCGCTTGATAATCTGTCAAACCAAGCGGTGTAAACTCGATCTTGTAACCCAAACGACGTAAAAAAGCGGGGTCTGCAATTTTGCTTGGTGCAAAGTTGGAGGAGAATGCCAGAGTGAGCATAAACGGCACCGTGACTTGTTGACCATTTGGCAAAGCTAGGTGGTCAAATAAGTACTCCATTGGAACGATCCATCTGTTTAGCAGGGCATCAACAGGCATTGACTGACGACCAAGGTCATCAATCACCAAGATTCCGTTGTTAGCCATCATTTGCAGTGGCGCAATCCATACACGATTATGCTCGCTGTGGTTTACCTCAAGCATATCCAATGTCAGCTCACCGCCCACTTGAATGTTTGGTCTTTCACAAAGAACCCAGCGTTTGTCGTAATGCGTTTCCAACTTAACGAAAACCTGAGAATGGGAGTTGTCTAAACGACGGTGATGATGCTCTGAGAACACTTTGATGATGTTGCCATCGGCATATACGGCATAAGGAATGAATACCGAAGTGTTCATTGCATTGAGCACTCTTGATGCGACGTAGCTTTTACCGGTACCCGCATGACCATACAGCAACAAAGCGCGCCCCGAGTTAATGGCTGGTCCTAAAACGGGTATCAAATGATCCGAACCAAACACGTCAGACAGCGCTCGCTCAACATCATTGCGATTAATAGGATGCTTGCGAAGATCTTGTCCCTCAACAACCGTCCAATATTCTTCCAAAGAGACGGGAACAGGACCGATATACGGATCTTTTCTATACGCAATGTCTGCTTCTGCAAGCCCAAGCTCAGTTAAACTGTAGCGTACGTTGGAATACGATGTACTCAACTTGTCTGATGCTGGCTGATAAACTTCTACCCAACTTCGCTTTCTTAACTGCGCCAAAGCAAGCTCGACAATATTCGAAACAATACAAAGCCGTTGCGTTAATTCGATTAAGTCACATTTGGGATAGGCAGACAGATGTTTCAACACTAGGTTTTCAACAACTGAAGACGGCACGCCAAGACCCTCGACAGACGAAGGCACCTTTGGTGGATTTATTTGTGGCACGAGTTTTTCCCAATACACAGAGCCCATCACACTTCCCCTCTTGAAGTTGCCTAGTCAACTGATGCTGCATGCCATTTTTTATTATTATTTAATGGGTGTAGGAGAAATAAGCTAATCCAATTACGATTATCGGCGCGAAAGGAATGACTAACGGCTTATTAGACCTAAAGCCTGGTGTTACTTTTTCTAAGCAATACCCTTTTATCTGGTGTGATAGAGCAACACTAGTCGATGACACGTGTAACATTAGATAAAAAATGCCCACGATGCCTCCAGCAAGTATTATTCCAGTAGACGCTTCCCCAAGGTTACTCAGACCCAGCCATGCCCCTATGACGGCGAGTAACTTAACGTCTCCTCCAGCCATTACTTTGAACAGATACAGCGCGAAACACACTGCAAACGCAACCAACCCACCATATAAATGATCCAAGCCACTTATTGCTGGGTTGTAAATTACGTTTGCAGTAACAGCAACCAAAAGCATAAGCACCGCTTTGTTTGGTATTCTGTGTTTCTGAGCGTCTGATACTCCAATCGCAATAAGCAATGACCAAATAACTAACTCGCTAACCATTACGAGCTGCTGATACGACCAGCTACTGAAGTAAACTTGTTAGACAAAGTCGTCCAGAAGCCTGAAGTCAAGAACGCTGTAACAATTAACGCCGCACCTAGAATGTACTCTAAAAGTGTTAGCCCCTCTTCATCTTCCATGAAGTCCTTGATTAGATTGCGAAAGTTATCCATAAGATTATCCCCTTTAACGTATCTCGCTATTAATGATACAGGTCTCATGTGCACCTGAATCATGCTTAAACATTAGTCACCGAGAATTAGGGGGGTTAGGACTTTTTTGCCAAAGGTTGGTACTTTCTTGCCTACCTGCGCTTCAGAATCAAAATGTATCAATAACGAGACACATCACCACCAACTATGTGACACCTTTCACACTTGCAGTATGACTATATAAGCCTAAGCTTAATAAACGAAAGGGTGAGGTCTGAAGCTCAAGGAATGAGGCTCGACTGACCTCAATACATACTAACGTTACGTTGGTGTAGTACGTACTGAGCGGGATTCATATGGATAGACTGACCAAAGCTTATTGGATTGGAGAGACTCTTTGCTCGCTGCCGGAATCACTTCGCTGTGAGTTTGATAAGAGCTTTGAGATTATGGACTGTAGCAACGATATCTCTGTGCTTAGCGATAAAGAACACAGCTATTTCTTCTACTACATGACTTGCGATCATCGAGAGCACCTGAAAGGCGTCATCACGCTCTGTGAAAATCTCGACAAAAAACTGATCGTTATACACCCAACCGATATCGAGCCTCACTTACCGCCAAAGCATATTTGTGCGGAATATTATACGTTGAATGAAATCACCCTCCCGATTTGGCTATCACAGATAAAATTGAAATACTTTTTGCACAGCAAGGTCGACGAAGAACAAATTTCGGTCGATAAACTCTTTTCTCGAAGCGGAAAGTCGAATTTTTCTGACGTGGTTCATTACATCGCCAATAACGTCCATAAAGACCTAAGAGAAGAGGAAGCTGCTGCGCTTTGTCACTACTCACCGAACTACTTTTCCAAAGTATTTCATCGCAAAGTTGGTATGTGCTTTCGTGATTATGTCACTGCGAAACGCATTTCATTAGCAAAGAAAATGCTCGTTGAAAATGAATCCATGAAAATTGCCTATATTGCTTATCAATGTGGATACCGAGATGTCTCTTACTTTTCTCGAATTTTTAAGAAAAAAACAGGCCTGTCCCCAGCGAATTATCGGCAACAGTTTTAGGCGCTATTAGTACCGACTTTAGGGGTAACTAACGCTATCCTCCCCACATATTTCATCAAAATGCATTCCCGTGTCGTTATTTAACATGCTAAAGTTAACAATGCGTTAACAATTATAAATACAACGAGAAGACATGGAGTCACTAAAAATGAATCAGCCGAATCTAAACAGCGCTGCTGGTTGCGCTCTCCCACCACCAAATGAAATGATTCTCAAATGGGCTCAAGAGCGCCCAAATGAGGTCTACCTAAAGCAAATTATTAACCGACAATTTGTTGAATACACGTTCGCTGATGTTGCCGATCAAGCCTTAAAACTCGTCAGTGCACTACGCAACCTCGGAGTACAGCCTGGCGACAAAGTGGCGTTAGTGTCTAAAAACTGTGCAGAGTGGTTTATTTGCGATCTTGCGATGATGCTTGGCGATTATGTCAGTGTGCCAATCTTTCCTACCGCCGGCGCGGACACCATCGAATACTGTGTGACTCATAGTGAAAGTAAAGCGCTCATTGGCGGAAAACTCGATGATCCTAATGCAACCCAGCAAGTCATTGATGCAATGCCGGAGCTCATTAGTATCTCGCTCCCCTACGATACTGCACCAAAATGTCAGTATGAATACCAAGCACTCATTGCCGATGCAATGCCAAGTGAAGAGCGTCCACAGCACTACGACGATAAGCTAATGTCTTTGGTGTATACCTCTGGTACGTCAGGATTACCGAAAGGTGCTATGCTAACCTACGGAGCGTTTAACTGGTCAGTACAACAACTGATAAACCATATCGGTATTCAAGAAAATGATCGTCTATTTTCTTACTTACCTTTGGCTCATATTACAGAGCGCGTCTACATTTTTGGCTCATCCATCATGGGTGGTGTACTAACAGCATTTCCAGAATCATTGGATACCTTTATCGAAGATGTAAAAATGCACCGCCCGACTCTGTTTATCTCAGTCCCGCGATTATGGACGCTATTCCAACAACGTATTCAAGACAAACTTCCACAGAAGAAGCTCAACATTCTATTGAAAATCCCATTCGTCAATTCTCTGATCAAGAAAAAGCTCGCAGAAGGATTGGGGTTGGATCAGGCTCGAGTATTAGGCTGTGGCTCTGCCCCGGTATCACCAGCACTGCTGGAGTGGTACCACTCTGTAGGACTCAATATTACTGAAGCTTGGGGCATGACAGAATCATTTGCCTATAGCACGCTCAACTACCCATTTAGAGCGGACAAAATTGGTAGTGTCGGTAATGCTGGACCAGGTATTGAGTTAAAAATCGCTGACGATGATGAAATCATGGTGCGTGGCAACGGGCTATTTTCTGGCTACTACAAAAATGACATTGCCACCCAAGAGTCTTTTGATTCAGAGGGCTGGCTACACACAGGCGATATAGGCTCTATCGACTCAGATGGTTACCTAACCATTCAAGGCCGTAAAAAAGATAACTTTAAAACCGCCAAAGGTAAGTTTGTCTCTCCAGTTCCTATCGAGAAAAAACTTTTCGAATACAGTCGCGTAGAGATGATGTGCCTCATCGGTTTAGGGCTACCAGCCCCGATTCTTTTGGTTGTGCCACATGATTTTCCTAACTTTGATCGGGAGCGGTACGCACGAACCACCCGCAAAGTCATTGCAAAAATGAATCAAGAACTCGCCTCTCATGAGCAAATCAAAGGCGTATTAATGATTAAAGAGCCTTGGAGCATTGAAAATGGCGTATTGACGCCAACACTCAAAATTAAACGTCATGTGCTTGAGCAAAAGTATCATGAAATTGGTCACAACTGGCCGAAAGGTGAATTGGTTGTGTGGGAAGAAGACTTATAGCCTTGTCTGCACTCCTCAATATCATGGGGAGTGCAGTTTAATTCTGAGCTTGAATCAAACTCATAAACTACTCTCTCCAAAACGGCTTCCTCACTTCACTATTAATCTCCTTTTCATCTAATCCTATATCGTCCCAAAGATGTTCTGGTAACTCTCTCAAGTGACGACGTGTCTTGTAGTTTCTTCTCCAACTAGCAAGTTTAGAATAAATTAACTGTAATCCGGTCTGATGGTCAGCTGATAAAGTGCGCTCACAAGTGTGTGTCATGTTTTCCATGTAACCAACTCCTATAACAATGTTGACCACTTAATAATCAGCGACTACGCTGATATCCTCAAACGATAGAATCTGCCATTGAGTTAAGGAAAACTAATGTGAAAGATCGAATGCCTCCTTTACAGGGCTTGTATTACTTCTTCGTTGCAGCAAAGGAAGGAAGCTTTAAAACAGCGGCAAAAGAATTGTTTGTTACGCCAGCCGCAATTAGTCAGCAAATTCGTCATCTTGAAGAGTTTTTAGGAACGGACTTATTTGTTCGCCAGCACAGAAAAATCGTGCTCACACCTGAGGGAGAGCTGCTGTTTACTCAGGCTGAAAGAGGGTTTGCTCATTTGCAGCAAGGGGTTAGATTGGTTAATCAAGATCCTAATCCTAACCACCTTTCGATATCAACACTCCCCTCTTTCGCTCACCATTGGTTAGTCCCGAAAATTACGGCTTTTCGTCAGCGTCACCCTGATATCGCCTTACTATTAGAACCAACCAATGATTTGGTGTCTTTTCAAGATAGTCAGATCGATTTGTGTGTCCGTTACGGTTTAGGAAAATACCCTAATTTAGAATCACAATGGTTAATGGATGAAGCTTTTTATCCTGCCTGTCACCCGGTATATCAGAAAGAGCACGGAATCTATCGCATTGAAGATTTAAGCAAAGCAGAGCTCATCGAAGACGTATGGCCAGATCTGGACTGGAACATGTGGTTAGCGAGACTTGGTCATTCAGCCGCAAAGCCTGCTTTAAAATACAGTGGCTCACACTTAGTGTTAGAAGCCGCGTTATCACTACAAGGCGTAGCGCTCGTCAAACACAGTTTAGCTCATCAATATTTCCGTTCAGGCAAACTGGTCCGAATTGGTGATATAGCCATTAAACCCAAATTTGCGTATTACCTGTGCGCTCCAAAAGGCTACTTAAAGCGACCTAAAGCCCAATTGTTTGCACAATGGTTGAGAGAAGAAATAGAAACATTTGAAAAGTCAGTGATACCAGATTTTAAAACCATCGACCTCAATGTTAGTAATACTGGCTCAGCTTCAGAATAGTAGGTAAACAACACCAAAGGCGTATATCAGCGAAACAAAAACGCGCTATGTATAAGCGGTTAGATACAAAAAGCCCCGCACTAGGCGGGGCTTTCAAGTTATAGAGTTAACTTAAGAATTACTTCTTAGCGTTACGCTCTTTAACGTCAGCAATTACTTGCTCAGCAACGTTTGCTGGACATGGTGCGTAGTGTGAGAACTCCATAGAGAACTGACCACGACCAGAAGTCATTGTACGTAGAGTACCGATGTAACCAAACATTTCTGATAGAGGTACATCACCCTTGATACGTACGCCAGTAGACGCAGCTTGTTGGTCTTTGATCATACCACGACGACGGTTAAGGTCACCGATTACGTCACCAACGTGATCTTCTGGAGTGAACACGTCAACTTTCATGATTGGTTCAAGAAGTTGCGCGCCAGCTTTAGGCATAGACTGACGGAATGCGCCTTTAGCAGCGATTTCGTAAGCGATTGCTGAAGAGTCAACTGCGTGGAAACCACCGTCGAATAGTTCAACTTCAACGTCTAGAGTAGGGAAGCCAGCTAGAACACCGTGCTCCATCATTGACGCAAAGCCTTTCTCAACTGCAGGCCAGAATTCTTTAGGTACGTTACCACCAACAACTGTTGACTTGAACGTGAAGCCAGAGTTTGGCTCACCTGGTTTGATACGGTAATCGATCTTACCGAACTGACCAGAACCACCAGACTGTTTCTTGTGCGTGTAGCTGTCTTCGATTGCTTGAGTGATAGTTTCACGGTAAGCAACCTGTGGAGCACCAACTTCTAGCTCAACGCCGTAAGTACGCTTAAGGATATCTACCTTGATGTCTAGGTGAAGTTCACCCATACCTTTCAGGATAGTTTCGCCTGAATCTTCATCAGTCTCAACTTGGAATGATGGATCTTCTGCAACCATTTTACCGATCGCGATACCCATCTTCTCAGAACCGCCTTTATCTTTAGGCTTAACTGCGATAGAGATTACTGGATCTGGGAAGATCATTGGCTCAAGAGTACATTCGTGCTTAGGATCACATAGAGTGTGACCAGTTTGAACGTTCTTCATACCAACTACAGCGATGATGTCACCAGCTTGTGCTGAATCGATCTCGTTACGCTCGTCTGCGTGCATCTCAACCATACGGCCGATACGCTCTGTTTTACCAGTTGCAGAGTTAAGTACTGTGTCACCTTTCTTCATCTTACCAGAGTAGATGCGGATAAAGGTTAGAGCACCAAAACGGTCGTCCATGATCTTAAATGCAAGTGCACGTAGTGGCTCGTCTGCAGATACAGTCGCAACTTCACCAGTTGGCTCACCAGTCTCTGAATCAGTTAGAGGCTGTGGATCAACTTCTGTTGGAGATGGTAGGTAATCAATTACCGCGTCAAGAATAAGTTGGATACCTTTGTTCTTGTACGCTGAACCACAGTAAGTTGGGAAGAATGCTAGATCACGAGTACCTTTACGGATACAACGTTTGATGTCTTCTAGAGATGGCTCTTCGCCTTCTTCTAGGTAAGCCATCATTAGATCTTCGTCTTGCTCTAGAGCAGTTTCGATTAGCATTTCACGGTATTCAGCAGCTTTTTCTACCATGTCTGCTGGAATATCTTGAACTTCGTAGTTCTCTGGCTGGCCAGACTCATCCCATACGTAAGCTTGTTGGCTTAGTACGTCTACAACACCTACGAAATCTTCTTCGATACCGATAGGTAGAGTCATAACTAGAGGTGTAGCACCTAGTACGTTTTGTACTTGATCTACAACTTTGTAGAAATCTGCGCCCATACGGTCTAGTTTGTTAACGAAGATCAGACGTGATACGTGTGATTCGTCAGCGTAACGCCAGTTAGTTTCTGACTGAGGCTCAACACCACCAGAACCACAGAATACACCGATACCACCGTCAAGTACTTTTAGAGAACGGTAAACTTCGATAGTGAAGTCAACGTGTCCAGGAGTATCGATGATGTTTAGACGGTGATCGTTCCAGAAACAAGTTGTTGCTGCAGACTGGATTGTGATACCACGTTCAGCTTCCTGCTCCATGAAGTCAGTTGTAGTTGAACCGTCGTGTGTATCACCGATCTTATGGATCTTACCAGTTAGCTTTAGGATACGCTCTGTAGAGGTAGTTTTACCCGCGTCTACGTGAGCAAAAATACCAATGTTTCTGTATTTTGATAAATCAGTCATTGTCTTACTCTGTTAATAAGGTATAAAGTGCGCGCAGAGTATATCACATTCTGTCAATACTGATACCCTTGCGTGCGGATGGAAGAAAAAAAATTTTAACGTGAAATTTCCGTCCCCAAAGCATAGTCAAACACAGCAATTTATGTACTTTATTCGCATTTTATTGAGGACGGATAGAACAGTTTGTGATTCCACAAATACCATTCTTATGAGCATTACAGCTCGTCAAAAGCCTCTATGGCTTCCGACAATTTCTTAACGCCGTGAATTTGCATGCCAGGAATGCCGCCTTTCGGCATGTTAGCTGCAGGCACAATGGCTTTCTTGAAACCATGTTTGAACGCTTCATTCAAACGTTCTTGCCCACTTGGCACAGGACGGATTTCGCCTGCAAGCCCGACCTCACCAAAAATAACCACATCTTTGGGTAGTGGACGGTCACGAAAACTCGATAAAAGCGCCATAACTAACGCAAGATCGGCACTCGTCTCCGTCACCTTAACACCGCCAACCACATTAACAAAGACATCTTGGTCTGCCATTTGTAAGCCACCATGCTTATGCAACACAGCGAGCAAAAGTGATAAGCGGTTCTGCTCCAAACCGACCGCAACACGGCGAGGGTTTGCCAATTGCGAGTAATCCACCAACGCTTGAATCTCTACTAATAGAGGACGCGTACCTTCCCACACGACCATAACAGAAGAACCTGATGTTTCTTCTTCACCACGAGAAAGGAAAATCGCGGATGGGTTACTCACTTCTTTCAACCCTTGGCCTGTCATTGCAAAGACACCGAGCTCATTCACAGCGCCAAAGCGGTTTTTATGACTACGCAATGTGCGAAAGCGGCTATCAGTACCACCATCAAGCAGCACTGAACAGTCTATAATGTGCTCAAGAACTTTAGGGCCCGCAAGGGTACCATCTTTTGTTACGTGACCAACAATAAATACCGCGACGTTATTCTGTTTTGCGTATCGTGTCAGAGCTGTCGCAGATTCACGTACTTGAGCAACACTGCCCGGTGACGATTGGACATCTGAAACGTGCATTACCTGAATCGAGTCAATCACCATAATGCGAGGTTGCTCTTTTTCGGCAATTTGGCAAATTTTGTCGACGTTTGTTTCCGATAACATCTTTAAGTGCTCTTTCGGCAAGCCCAATCGAGAAGCTCGCATTGCTACCTGCTGCAACGATTCTTCACCTGTTACGTAGAGCGTTGGCATTTGCGCAGACAAACTACACATGGTTTGCAGCAACAAGGTGGATTTACCAGCGCCAGGGTTACCACCAATCAAAATAGCGGCGCCGGGTACAACGCCCCCACCTAATACGCGGTCAAGTTCTTTAAACCCACTGGTGAAGCGTGGCACTTCCTGCAGATCAATTTCGGATAACGTTTGAACTGTAGCTTCTGTTGCGGAGCCCGCGTAGCCGGATAAACGTTCATTACGAGCAACCGTTGGCGATGCAGCGATACGGACTTCTGTTATCGTATTCCACGAACCACATGCGTTACACTGCCCCTGCCAACGGGGAAAATCCGCGCCACAATCATTACAAACATACGCTCGTTTTGCTTTCGCCATGATGCCTCGATTTTTTCTACAAATGTGACTAAGCACAGCCAAGTCAGACCTTAACTGAAATGAACTATTGATATACTTAAGTTTTACTTCGCTTAGCCGATACAATTTAAAGTAACGACATACTCTAACAGAAATAATGCAGCAATCTGAAATTCTCTCGATCGCAGAACGACTCATTCCCGTTTACGGTTCGGATGACTTTGACTTTGTCCTTGGCCAATTGACCGAGGAAGAGCCGCCTTCGGCCAAAATCTTAGTGAAAATGGAACTTAACCGCTTGATGGCTCCGTGCAAAAAAAGCATCGATCTGCGCGGTCGCGTCCAAGGTGAATGTCGCGAGTATATTTTGGATGGTATTCCACATTGGTTAGATGACGTTGCTTTCAACGCTTACCATAAAAACATCAAAAAGTTTGGCGGCTACACTGAGGGAATGTGGGAAGCTTTGGTCAACACACGGAATAACTTTCGCGTAATGAGCAAACGTCTTACTCAACAAAAAACGCAATCGTTAACGGATCCTAAAAGCCCTTTCTTAGCGGAGCCCGTTCACCTCGGCTATGACTTAAAGCGCCAAGAAAAGCGCTTGAAAGTCCAATCTCAAGTCGAGATTTGCCGATCTAAAGGGCAACTTCTGCATGGGTTAAGCATTGACTTATCCTGCTCTGGCGCAAAGTTCAAAGTCCCAAGTGCGTTTAAATATAACCTTGGGGAGATTATTCAGGTCACGTTTACTGAGTTTGCCAGCAAATCTCAGGTTGCCGGTATCGAGAAACCGCTGGCGTACCGCATACTTGCGGTCGATGACTGTTACGAGAATGACTCAGTTCGATACCTCAGAACCATACGTTTAACTGAAACCAATGTCGTTACTCGAGTGATCGATGAAGCGCTCAACAGCGCAGCTAAAAGAGCTCGTCACGATAATCAAGATAAGATCATTCGAGCTCGAACTCGTGGCTATGAGCACATCGCACTTAAGCACACTAGCAGCTTACCCCTATTCTTTGATGGCAGTGAGCTGAAACTCGCTATGTTGACGCCAAACAATCAAAAGCTTTGGCAGTACTGGCATGATGAAAGGAACCAGCAAATGTTTGGGTCCTTATTTAATGAGAAGCGAGTCGCGTCGCTCATTAAACCTGGCGTTAAAGGCACCACCAATGTCCTTTATTCATTTACTCACGAGCACGAAAACCGAACCTATTTCTATTCGATGCTTCGTCCAGAGGCCACTCGTGAACAACGCCAGCTATTTTGGCATTTAGGTGCTAAACGTGAAAGTTGGCGCGCGTTTAGAATTTCGATATTTGAACTGTCAGAGCAAGAACAGGAAGACTTAGCCGCTTTCTCTCCGGAGTTAGCTGAAACGTCCCAATCATTGACTCATATTGGCATCTTGCAAGAAATTGCTGACGAAAAATCAGGGCAGGATTATCTGCTCACTGAAAAGCCGCGCTTACCCGCGAATACGTTAAATGCATTTCGCCATCCGAGAAGAATTATAGGCAACCCGAAAGGCATTTATTTTGATGCCAAGTCTCGTCGTAAAGAGCCACGTTACCGATTTAAGACCCCAATAGAACTGCGTTCTGGACCCGTCACAGCGAGCGGCAGCACCGTCGATAT
This sequence comes from Vibrio sp. Y51_MX_L26, assembly GCF_024181935.1. Classification (NCBI taxonomy): domain Bacteria; kingdom Pseudomonadati; phylum Pseudomonadota; class Gammaproteobacteria; order Vibrionales; family Vibrionaceae; genus Vibrio; species Vibrio sp. Y51_MX_L26. The sequence goes on along the minus strand of NZ_JAMZAS010000003.1, from coordinate 224,534 downwards.
TTCAAAGCGAGGGCTCGGCATTAAACTGGACGAACCTACCATGTTGCGCTCTGGGCAAGAGGTTCAGATCAACTTCCGAGAGTTACAACTCTACGACAAAAAGCTGCCTTTAACGTCGGTGCCATACCGGGTAATTCGTGTTAGCCCAGATGGCTGTAGCGTACAGCTAGTTATTGATGAAAGCAGCCACACCATTAAAGTGATCGCCTTTTTCAACAGCATTATCGAGCACAATCAAGATAAGTTGATCCCGCAAAAAGAGATGCTACCGAGTAATGCGTTACTTGAAAGACTGCATAGCATGTTGCTCTCTCGAACTCTGAGCACACCCATTTTTATCAGTAAAACAGCGTCGTCTTCAATCAAAACCCCCGTTATTGGGGTGAATTTGCCGCTACCTAAGCACATTGAGCTTTTTGCACGCCTTGGGCACGATCAATTGTTGTCACTTGAACCTATCTTTAAAGGTCGAACAAGCACATTAATCGCAGAGCCGATAAAGCGTGTAGAGGGAGCTCAAGCAAGGCATCAGGATATCTACATTAGCGCAGCCAAAGTCGGCAATAAAATTACAGGCATTGAGTCTAAGCTTCATCAAGAGTTCAACAGCGTAAAAGAACGGATTCAATTTATAAAGAAAGCGCGAATGATGGGGGACTTCTACGTGATTCGCTTATCTACAGCCCCAATTTTCGATCCGATGACATCGTTGCTGCAACAAGATTTAAGTGACTTAACCCAATTTGGCGTACATCAAGCGAGCAAATTAGAAAAGGAGCTGACCGCTTTGGTCGGTTACAGTGAGTTTGAAGACATTACGGAAGAGGTTGTAATTAGATTGGAGTTAACCGAGTAAATTTAGAGCCATACCAAGTCAACGAAAAACACCGCCAGAAAGGCGGTGTTTTTGAATGGATAAATTAAGGTTTTGCTTTCCAGCTGACCTTTTGCTGCTTCACCAGTGCACCAGATAAAATACAGAGCACACCGCCTAAGCCTGCAAAGCGAATCGCAGATTGCGCTTGAGCTTCCACTTTAGGTTTTGCGTGGTACGCGATACCTAAACCAGCTACCGACATCATCACAAGATCGTTAGCGCCATCACCGACAGCAACCGTGTTGTGCTGCTCAATTTCGTATTCATCCGCCAACTCCACCAGGATATCTGACTTCATCTGCGCGGTAACCACATCGCCAAGTACGTTCCCCGTGAGCTTACCATTAATGATTTCCAACTGATTAGAGCGAGCAAAATCTAAATCGACTTTATCTTTGATGTAGTCCGAGAAGTAAGTAAAACCACCGGAAGCAATCGCTGTTTTCCAGCCTAGTGCTTTTAACGTTGCGATTAACGCTTCAAAGTCCGGCATAAATGGCAATTGGGAACGAACTTGTTCAAGAATTGATTCATCAGCACCTTTGAGCTTGCCTACGCGTTGACGCAAACTTTGCTCAAAATCCAGTTCTCCTTGCATCGCACGTTCAGTAACTTCTGCCACCTCATCCCCGACTCCGGCCAATTTTGCGATTTCATCAATACACTCTATCTGGATTGCCGTTGAGTCCATGTCAAATACAATCAAACCTTGGGTTGAGAGATCTGGAACTTCATTAAGCGAGGCGTAATCCAAGTTGAGGCTTTGTAAGATCGTTTCGTGTTGAGGGGTCAACTCTCCTGCCATCAAGGCGACTTCATATTGGCCAACTTTCCACGTTTCTAACACGGGGTTGTAGACCCCTGTGAAGAAATCAATGTCTTCAAAATGACGTGGCGAAAGGTATTCTGCAAACACTATCCAGTTTGCTTTTGCTTTATCTAGTTGGGAGGCAAATCGAGTCTCGGGTAATCGTTTTAAAAGTGTCGTATGTTTTCTGATAGGCAAGCTTTTTGACGCGTCCATGTATATAATCCCTTATGACTTTGCTAAAACGTTACCTCAACAAACTAAAAAGGCAAGTCTTTGTTTTATTTTAAATGGATGAGTAAAGAGCATGAGTGAATCCTTGTTCTCAGTAAGGAATGCCCTAAGAATTCTGGCACTAATCCTACTGTGTGTGATGTTGTTTATCACGATCAAAAACAGTGTTGTGATCAGTAAGGGCAACGAGAAAATTCAAGCACAGCAGCTTGAGACACTCACCAAAGTTTTGATTTCACAGGCGTCTCTTTCTGCCAGTGAAATGATTTTGACCAAAGATCAAGAACGCTTACTTAAGCTGACAAACCAGCTAGCACAAGACCGTTTGGTGTTTGATGCGACAATATATGATGCACAAGGCGTACGTTTAGCGTCTAGTGAAGATGCGCTATCGGTACGCGAAGTTTTAGGCTTAGACACGCCCTTGGCAACAGCTTCCATTGGCCGCCAGCAGTTGGTTGAACCAGTATTTGCCGATGAAGCACTCATCGGTTTTGTTCGCGTTACCTTTGAGACAGGTCGTGTAACCGCGATTTCTGACCACCACTATCGTAAGAGTGATCGCTACATGTACATGATGGTGCTAATGAGTTTTGTGTGCGGCATGTTATTCATTATGATTTTACGTAGACAGCCTATCCGCCGTAAAAAAGCGCAAAACCTACTGCTAACCAAATAGTCAGTCGGTAATCAACATCTAATACAAAAACAGCCCGCATTGTGCGGGCTGTTCTTTTAGTTCTTAATGTCAAGAAACTAAGATGACTCTTTGTCGCTTATTCTTCGTCGCCTAGCAATACTGAATCTAGTGCGATTAGCATCATGTCGTTGAATGTTGTTTGACGCTCATCAGAAGTTGTTTGCTCACCCGTTTTGATGTGATCTGAAACCGTACAGATTGTCAGAGCTTTTGCACCGTATTCTGCCGCTACGCCGTAAATACCCGCCGCTTCCATTTCAACACCAACAATGCCGTACTTGTCCATTACGTCGAACATTTCTGGATCTGGCGTGTAGAAAAGCTCCGCTGAAAATAGGTTACCGACTTTCACATCAATACCACGTGCTTTTGCTGCGTCTTCTGCCGCGCGAACCATTTTGTAGTCTGCGATTGCAGCAAAGTCATGACCTTTAAAACGGATACGGTTCACTTTAGAATCCGTACACGCGCCCATGCCGATCACAACATCACGCACTTTGATGTCTTCGTTTACTGCGCCACAGCTACCAACACGGATGATTTTCTTCACGCCGAAGTCTTTAATTAGCTCCGTTGCGTAAATCGAGCATGATGGGATACCCATACCGTGGCCCATTACCGAGATCTTACGGCCTTTGTATGTGCCTGTGTAACCGAACATATTACGCACATCACACACTTGCACAACGTCTTCAAGGAAGGTTTCTGCGATGTATTTTGCACGTAGCGGGTCACCCGGCATCAGTACGACGTCTGCGAATGCACCCATTTCAGCATTGATATGTGGAGTTGCCATTTTCTTTTCCTTAACCTTTCTCTAGCGCTCCGCGCTTAAGGCGATATAAGCCAGAGTATTCTCATTTCCGACAAGCAGTACTTGCATACTGCAAACATAAAACTAGGAGCATTCAGCTCCTAGTTTTCAATATCCTAATTATAGGAAATTCTTACCGTAATCCATTGGAGAAGTACCGAAGTAGCTCGCCAATGTTTGGCCGATGTCTGCGAATGTTTCGCGGCGGCCAAGAGAGCCTGCTGGCACTTTTTGGCCGTAAACCAATACTGGGATGTGCTCACGAGTATGGTCAGTGCCTGGCCATGTAGGGTCACAGCCGTGGTCTGCTGTTAGGATAAGCACGTCATCTTCACCCATCAGTTCAAGCACTTCATTGATGCGACCATCAAAGTACTCAAGCGCCGCAGCGTAACCCGCTACATCACGGCGGTGGCCGTAAGCTGAATCGAAGTCAACGAAGTTAGTGAATACGATGGTGTTATCACCCGCTTCTTTGATCGCTTCTTTCGTTGCTTCAAATAGTGCTGGAATGCCTGTTGCTTTGGTTTTCTTAGTGATCCCACAACCTGCATAAATATCTGAAATCTTACCGATGGAATGAACCTGACCGCCCTTCTCATCAACTAACTTTTGTAAGATAGTCGCTGATGGTGGCTCTACAGATAGGTCACGACGGTTACCCGTACGCTCAAATTGACCTTTACCCGGACCAATGAATGGGCGCGCGATTACACGGCCGATGTTGTAATCTTCTAGTTCTTCACGCGCAATTTGGCAAAGCTCTAGTAGACGATCCAGGCCGAATGTCTCTTCGTGACAGGCGATTTGGAATACAGAGTCCGCAGAGGTGTAGAAGATTGGCTGCCCAGTCTTCATATGCTCTTCACCCAAGTCATCAAGAACTTGAGTACCAGATGCGTGGCAGTTACCTAGGAAACCGTCAAGACCAGCACGCTCAAGGATGCGATCCGTCAGCTCTTTAGGGAAGCTGTTTGCTTTGTCTGTGAAGTAACCCCAGTCAAACAGAACAGGAACACCTGCGATTTCCCAGTGACCAGACGGCGTATCTTTACCAGAAGAAAGCTCTGCGGCGTGACCGTACGCACCAATGATTTCTGCATCTGCGTCTAGGCCAGGTGCGAAGCGACCTGTTGACTCTTTATGTGCCATTGCCAAACCTAACTTAGATAGGTTTGGAAGGCGAAGTGCGCCTTGACGTTGGTCGTTATCTGCTAAGCCTTTTTCGCATTGTTCTGCGATGTGGCCTAGTGTGTCTGAACCTACATCACCAAATTTCTCAGCGTCAGCGGTTGCACCAATACCGAATGAGTCTAGTACTAAAATAAATGCTCTTTTCATTGCTCGTTCCTTAGGCCCACTCGGCTTTTTATTATGGTTGAGTAGGCCTTGTGTAATTACTTGTTCTATTAAATATCTTCTGCACGAATTTGGCGGTAAACCTCTGGAGTTGGTGTGTACTCACCACCTACTTTGATTGCACTGCGCAGTGCTTTTGCCGCTTCTTCCCACTGCTCTTCACTGCGAGCGTGGATAACGGCAAGAGGTTTATCGCTATCTGCAACTTCACCCAAGCGGATGAACTCGTCGAAACCTACGGCATAGTCGATTTCATCAGTAGCAACACGGCGACCACCACCCATAGCAACGACAGCCATGCCAATCGCACGCGTGTCCATTGCTGAAACAATGCCCGTTTCCGTCGCGTAAACAGGCTTGATGATTTCCGCTTTTTCTAGGTAGTTATCGTAGTTTTCTACGAAGTCTGCTGGGCCGCCAAGACCCGCAACCATCTTGCCGAAGCATGCTGCTGCTTTACCGTTGTCTAGTGCTTCCATCAACTTCGCACGTGCATCTTCTGTGTTCTCAGCCAGTTTGCCAAGTACCAGCATTTCTGCACAAGAAGCCATGGTGACTTCAAGTAGGCGTGGGTTACGGTATTCACCCGTTAGGAAACGAACCGCTTCACGAACTTCCACCGCATTACCTGCCGAAGAGGCCAATACTTGGTTCATGTCTGTCAGGATTGCAGTGGTCTTAGTACCCGCACCGTTTGCTACTGCAACGATTGATTTCGCTAGCTCTTCAGACGCTTCGTAAGTTGGCATGAATGCACCAGAGCCGACTTTAACGTCCATCACTAGCGACTCCAGACCCGCTGCCAATTTCTTAGAAAGAATGGAAGCAGTGATCAGAGAAATGTTGTCTACGGTTGCGGTAATATCACGAGTCGCGTAAACACGCTTATCCGCTGGAGCAAGGTCACCAGTTTGACCGATGATCGCCACACCAGCGTCTTTAGTTACTTGCCCAAACACATCGTTGCTTGGTGTGATGTTGTAGCCTGGAATAGACTCAAGCTTATCTAGCGTACCGCCTGTGTGGCCAAGACCACGGCCAGAGATCATTGGTACGAAACCGCCGCATGCTGCCACCATAGGGCCAAGCATCAAAGACGTTACGTCACCCACACCGCCGGTAGAGTGTTTGTCGACAATTGGGCCACCAAAGTTCATGTGGCTCCAGTCGATAACCATGCCCGAATCACGCATTGCACACGTTAGGGCGATGCGCTCATCCATGGTCATTTCATTGAAGAAAATCGTCATAGCAAACGCCGCGATCTGACCTTCAGATACGGTGTTATTTGCTACGCCTTGAATAAAGAAGTTGATTTCGTCTGCGGTAAGTACTTCACCGTCACGTTTTTTACGAATGATTTCTTGTGGTAAATACATTAGTGCCTCCCATGCTCTCAGTGAGCCATGGTTAAGTAGGATAAAAGAGGTTTGGTAGCACCCGTTTAGGTGCTACCGTTCAGACATATTATTGGGATTAGTACGCTGCTGGATCAGCAGTTTCGTCTGTCACTTCTAATGTATTTAGTAGGTTAGTTAGCAGGCTAGACGCACCGAAACGGTAGTGACGGGCATCAACCCAGTTGTCACCTAGGATTTCGTCAGCCATTGCTAGGTATGCAGCTGCGTCTTCAGCAGTGCGCACACCACCTGCTGGTTTGAAACCAACAGTTTCTGCAACACCCATGTCGCGAATCACTTCAAGCATCATGCGTGCATATTCTGGTGTTGCGTTTACTGGCACTTTACCAGTTGAAGTTTTAATGAAGTCAGCACCTGCTTCAATACAGATTTGAGATGCTTTCTTGATTAGTGCTTCTTCTTTTAGTTCACCTGTTTCGATGATCACTTTAAGAAGAATGTCACCACAAGCTTCTTTACATTGCTTAACTAGCTCGAAGCCTACTTTCTCATCACCTGCCATTAGCGCGCGGTAAGGGAAAACTACGTCAACTTCGTCTGCACCGTAAGCAACCGCCGCTTTTGTTTCAGCAACTGCGATTTCAATGTCGTCGTTACCATGTGGGAAGTTCGTTACTGTTGCAATACGAACCTCTGGCGTACCTTGCTCACGAAGTGTCTTCTTAGCAATAGGAATAAAGCGAGGGTAAATACAAATTGCAGCTGTGTTGCCTACTGCTGTTTTCGCGTCATGACATAATGAGATCACTTTTGCATCAGTGTCATCGTCATTCAACGTAGTTAGGTCCATAAGTTTAAGTGCACGTAGCGCTGCTGCTTTTAAATCGCTCATTTCTATCTCCGATCAATATTCAAAAAATTCACTACTCAGCCTTACATCACGTCTCTAACTATAATCAACAAGTCGAGACAATGTGAGTAAATGGCTAAACAGTCTATTAATGAACGGACTTGGTTCCCTGAAGACTCGGCATATACAGCGAAAGTTTCATATGCCAATTGCTATCCTTGTCACCGCACAGTACCAGTTTGGCCTATGGCACAACAATCTATGATTGCGGTGTCTTTAATATCACATCACACAGCAAAACGCCTATTAGATCTGATATTGCTGGGCAAGTCATTTGCCCATCGATTATGTAATATTCATTACGTGATTAAGTATCAACCTTAACCACTATCCTGTGATTAATACATTATAGAGTTTCACCGCAAAACTGTAGCACCAAATAGAGCGCAAACGGTTTGTATCTCAAAATTTCCTAGCCCCTATTCCATCGGCTGCGTAACTCATAGACTGAGGTCGGCACCCGGTGAGATTTTGGAGCCCGAAAAACGAAAAATGCCCCGCAGCAATCTCTTGCTACAGGGCATGATGTAAAACGGCGTCTATATATTAAGAACCGATTCTAATTATAGTGCTGCAAGGCTTAAGCAGAAGCCTGCAATTGTCGCTGCCATAAGGTTAGACAACGTACCTGCAAGAACAGCTTTAACACCCATGCGAGCAATGTCACTACGACGGTTTGGTGCAAGGCTACCTAGACCACCAAGTAGAATCGCGATAGAAGAAAGGTTCGCGAAACCACATAGTGCGAATGAGATGATAGCTGTTGTCTTCTCAGACATTACTTCACCAGTTGCCGCGATTACTTGAGCGTTTTCACCTAGGTATGGTGTGAAGTTCAAGTAAGCAACGAATTCGTTCACTACGATTTTCTGACCGATGAATGAACCAGCAGTTACTGCTTCAGCCCATGGAACACCGATTAGGAATGCTAGTGGAGAGAATGCGTAACCTAGGATTAGCTCTAGCGTTAGTTCTGGCATGCCGAACCAACCACCGATGCCACCTAGCATACCGTTGATCAGCGCGATTAGACCAACGAATGCGATTAGCATTGCACCTACGTTAAGCGCAAGTTGTAGACCAGAAGCCGCACCGCCCGCTGCTGCGTCGATTACGTTTACTGGTTTGTCGTCGCCGCCATCCATCGCTTCTTCGATACTTTCGTGAGGCTGGTCAGTCTCTGGGTGAAGGATTTTAGCGAATAGTAGACCACCTGGTGCCGCCATAAATGATGCTGCTACTAGGTACTCTAGTGGAACACCCATTGAAGCGTAGCCCGCTAGTACACCACCAGCAACAGAAGCTAGACCACCACACATTACCGCGAATAGCTCTGATTGAGTCATTTTTGGAACGAATGGACGAACAACTAGAGGTGCTTCTGTTTGACCTACGAAAATGTTTGCTGCTGCTGACATTGATTCCGCACGTGAAGTGCCCAGCGCTTTTTGTAGTGCGCCACCAAGAATCTTGATAACCCATTGCATAACGCCAATGTAGTAAAGAACTGAAATCAGTGCAGAGAAGAAGATCAGTGTAGGAAGAACACGGAATGCGAAGATGAAACCGCCGCCGCCGAATACTTCGAACATCTTGTCAGAAACAAGACCACCGAACAGGAATGATGAACCATCGTTACCGTAGTTGATAACGTTAGAAACACCTGAAGAGAAACCGTTTAGTAGATCACGGCCCCAAGGTACATACAGAACAAATGCACCTAATGCGAATTGGATAGCGAATGCGCCACCCACAGTTCTTAGATTGATAGCTTTTCGGTTATTAGAAAATGCCACTGCAATCGCAAGAAGCACTACCATACCGATTAGGCTCATAAACAGGCTCATAGTTTATGACTTCCTTATAAGTTATTTATTGGCGTGTTACAAAATGGAGCTATAAAGCGGGAGCAATTATACTCATGCAGAATCAATTAAAGTAATGCCAGCCTCACACTTTCCTATAAGATTCATGATTGATTCAGCCAGCTTTGTGAGTTAATTCACAATAAGCAGGAAAACGTTTTCTATTTCAAACCACATCTTTAGATTTTATTCACATATCGAGAAAGCAAAATTGCTATTTTTCCATAACTGAGAGGCAATCGATTGCTTTGAGCCGTTATGCAACTCTACGAGTTCATTAAAGACGTGAATGAGTTTGGCTGGGTGATTCGACTCCCCTTGATACCCAAGTATAGGCATATCCGGTGCATCTGTTTCGATCACGAGATGTTTGAGTGGTAATTTTTGAATTGCGTCGCGCGTTTTCTTCGCTCTTGGGTAGGTGATGGCTCCTCCTACACCGATAAAAAAACCTAATTTGACCCACTCCATTGCTTGCTGATAACTCCCAGAGAAAGCATGTAGCACACCGCCCCGAGGGAGCTTCGCCGCTTTAACCATTTGAATAAGGCGATTGTGCGCTTTTCGGCTATGTAAAATAACTGGGAGTTCGAAGCGTCTAGCCAGTTCAAATTGAACTTCAAGTGTCTTTTCTTGCAACTGTGGGTCAACATCAATAGCAAAATCTAGCCCACACTCTCCTATTGCCACGCACTGGGGAGCATTTTGTTTTAGATAATGTTCCAATTCAGCAAAGTGCTGCTCGACGTTATCTTCAAGAAAATACGGATGAAACCCAAGGGCGTAATACAAATTGGCATGTTGATCTGCCAAGGTTTGAATACGAGCCCAGTTTTGAGGTCCCACTGAAGGAATCAGAATTCTTGTCACTCCTTGCGTTTGAGCTAGCTGAAGTTGATGTGCAAAGTCACCTTGGAATACATCAAAGTCAAAGTGACAATGGGTATCAAAGAGCTTCATCTTGAGACTTTTTATCTGTACCGACAAACTGAGAATCAGAAAATATCAGAGCTTCACTGTTCTCTTCATTTTGATGGGCAGGATCTTTTCGATACGGAACGCAGCTGCGTTTTTGATCGGGGGTTAGCCCCATCTCCTTGCACCAGTCGTCGTAACGCTTCAATCCTCGTTTAAACCAGTTCATACCTCATCCTTATGAAAAACGCCCTTGGCTAAGTTTATAGCCAAGGGCGTTTTAAAATCTAGTTTGCGTTAAAGCTTACCCAAACCGCTTTTTGATTAGTGCTCACGCGTCGCACGGAAATCAATATCAGGGAAACGCTCTTTCGCCAAGTTTAAGTTAACCATTGTTGGTGCAATATACGTTAGGTTATCACCACCATCCAATGCTAAGTTTGCTTGGTTCTTACGTTGGAACTCATCCAGTTTCTTCGCATCATCACACTCAGCCCAACGCGCAGTTGCAACGTTAATGCCTTCATAAATCGCTTCAACGTTATATTCAGACTTCAAACGAGCCACAACAACATCGAACTGAAGTACACCAACGGCACCAACGATCAGATCGTTGTTTTGTAGTGGACGGAATACCTGTACCGCACCTTCTTCTGATAGTTGCACCAAGCCTTTTAGTAGCTGTTTCTGCTTTAGTGGATCTTTCAGGCGAATACGACGGAACAGTTCCGGGGCGAAGTTCGGAATACCAGAGAACTTCAGTGACTCACCTTGAGTAAAGGTATCACCAATTTGAATAGTGCCGTGGTTATGCAGACCAATGATGTCACCCGCGTAAGCGTGTTCTGCACGTGAACGGTCACCAGCCATAAAGGTTACTGCATCAGAGATACTCACCTGCTTGCCAAGACGAACGTGGTTCATCTTCATACCCTGCGTGTAAGTACCCGATACAATACGCATGAATGCGATACGGTCACGGTGTTTCGGGTCCATGTTTGCTTGGATCTTGAATACGAAACCAGAGAACTTCTCTTCTGTCGCTTCAACTTCACGCTCAACCGCTTGACGCGTTTTCGGTGCTGGTGCCCACTCTGTTAGACCGTCTAGCATGTGGTCTACACCGAAGTTACCTAATGCGGTACCGAAGTAAACTGGTGTCAGGTCACCCGTTAAGAACATTTCCAAATCAAACTCAGGGCAAGCACCCATAACAAGCTCAAGCTCTTCTCGAACACTTTCCGCAAGGCCTGCACCGACTTTTTCATCAAGCTCTGGGTTATCTAGACCTTTGATGATTCGAACTTCTTGAATCTCATGACCGTGACCAGATTCGTATAAAATCGTTTCATCACGGTGAATGTGGTACACACCTTTAAACTCTTTACCACAGCCGATTGGCCACGTGATAGGCGCACACATCATGCCCAATTCGTTTTCTACTTCGTCCAATACTTCCATTGGATCACGAACGTCACGGTCAAGTTTGTTCATGAAGGTCACGATTGGCGTATCGCGTAGACGGGTTACTTCCATCAGCTTACGAGTACGATCCTCGACACCTTTCGCTGCATCGATAACCATCAAACACGAGTCGACTGCCGTTAGAGTACGATATGTATCTTCCGAGAAGTCTTCGTGTCCAGGAGTATCAAGTAGGTTTACCAGGCAATCATTGTAAGGGAACTGCATCACAGACGTGGTTACCGAGATACCACGTTCCTTTTCCATTTCCATCCAGTCTGATTTTGCGTGCTGTGCATTACCACGACCTTTAACCGTACCTGCTTTTTGAATCGCGTTTCCGAATAAAAGGACTTTTTCAGTAATGGTGGTTTTACCCGCATCCGGGTGAGAAATAATAGCGAACGTTCTACGTTTAGACACTTCGCTTAGAAAAGGTGTATTTGACATGAAACTGGTCTTCTTTGATGTCTGAATGCTTGCTCGAAAAGCAAACACGCTTTTTAGATTCAATATTGCGCGGTATTCTCGCTTATTATTGCCTCAGGGGCAACTGATCGCTTTAGGGGCGACCTCCCTTATGGGATGCGTTAACGTTAGTGAAAGAAGAGATAACTCATGATGATCGCATCTTCTTTTCCCGTGCCAGTTTTCGCAGGGTAATAGTTATGACGTCGATCAACTTCATTGAATCCAGCTTGTTCATAAATATAAATAGCAGGCTTATTACTCTCTCGCACCTCAAGCCAAGCACTCTCCGCTTTTGATTGCTCACAATGTTCTAAGAACGCATCCAACAGTTTTTGACCATAGCCTTTACCCTGAAGATGCGGCGCGATAGCAATATTCAGCAACGTAACTTCACCGACAATATTCTGCGCATAAAAGTAGCCAATCACCATCTCGCCATCGAGCATCACATGATGACATGCTCCACGGCTGGATAAATCACGTACCAAAGACTCTGCCCACGGATGCGAGTGTGCTTGCTGCTCAATTTGCCAAACTTGATCTAAGTGCTCAACGCACATTGGTAAGATTTTAGTTGTCATTATTTACCTAGGGGTTCATGTGCAATACCAATTGCAGTAAAACGGGGATTAATGCTTATTTGCTCGAATTGTTGTAAGAACAAATCTGTTGCCAAAGTGCACGTTTTTGTTGGGTATTCCCATCCACATCTTGCAACAATGGCGATGTCAGTTGTTTAATGTCAGGCAATACTTCGGCTTCACACCCTGCAAACCAAACCCACTCAAGCTCGTGCTGGCCAAGTAATGGAAATCGCTCTGGCTCAATATGTAACGCTTGGTCAAGCGTTAACTTCATACTCTTTAGGATGTTTTCAAACAAAACCGCCGTCTCATTCTCTGGACATACCGGAGAGATCAACAGGAGTTTGCAAGAACTTTGCAAATCGATTTTTGGCGATTGGTAACCTGCCAATCTATCTGGGTGTACCAGCTCCCATGTGCTGATGCCCATTTCGTGTAAATACTGTTTCTCGTTAATTGACATTTTCCGTCACCTATTTGAACGAGGGCAATCCTAACAAATAATCGTGATTATACCTAAAGGACTTCAAGGAACACCTCAATACATTGGAATGATTGAACTGTTCTGCCTATGACAATGGCCACACCGTAGGTATAACATATGAGGTACATTATGAAATTCTTACCTACACTGCTGCTTTGCGCACTGGTAGCCACCACCAGCATGAGTATTTTTGCTAATAGCAGCGATGAGTGGGAGCTGATTGCAACGAAAACCGTCAAATTCCAAACAGAAACGGATACCGTGACACCAAATAGCCTATTCCGAAATCGCAGCTTCAGTAAAATTAAACTGAAATGTGTGCAGGGCACGGTAGACATTAACGACTTAAAAGTCGTGATGACGGACGGTAGTGAGAAAAAGCTAACCTCTATGGGTGTGCTAACAAGTGGATTATCGACTCGTGCATGGAGCCTTCCCGGCTCAAGAGAAGCGAAGCTAAAACAGATTGAAATGACTTACAGTAGTTGGGGCAGCAGAAAACTCAATGTTTTAGGGCTAAGTAAGAAAGCAAAAATAGAGGTTTGGGGTAAGAAGAAAAGTGACCAGTCGTCTTAATCTCCCTATCTCAGTTTTCAATGAACTAAGAAAGAAGCCCACTGAGTTAGTGGGCTTCTTTCATTTACAGTTCAGAGAACTCTGGCGCGTAATCTATGCGTCCGGAGCGTCCGGCACATTGACCTTCGACCAACTCTGCGATACGAAATGCACCTTTAGGAACATCCCAAGCGCATTCGAATCCCATCTCGTCGCATGATTGAAAGCCCTGGCGCGCGTAATAATTAGGATCGCCCAACACCACACACACTGGATAGCCAAAATCACGCAGTGAATCAAAACCTTCTTTGATCAACTCTGCAGCGATGCCTTGGCGACGGTAATCTTCATGAACAGCCAATGGCGCCAGCCCTTGCCACGACAAATCTTCACCATTTAAGGTCACTGGGCTAAATAAAGCATGGCCTATCACCTCTCCCTCATCTGTACACGCGACTAAGGAAAGTGTGAATTTGCTGTTTTCGCGCAAACGCATCACAAGCTTAGCTTCAGCTTCCGTCGGGAAGGCGTGTTTCAATAAGCGGTCAATGGTAAGAATGTCCGCAGGGGCTTCAGTTCGAATAAGCATTCGCTACTCCGGTTGGTTGTGCTGGCGCTTGAACCCCTTTCTGAACAAAATCAGCCAATTGATTCAAAGCGACTTGCATTGCTTTCGGTAACTGCTCTAAGTCGACACTGTCCATTAAGTTTTTCACTTCTAAGCCAAGCTCAGTATCGCCTTCAATTGAAAGGCGACGTTGGAAGAACAGTGTGTCAGGGTCTTCTTTACGACCAGCAATCAGTACTAGGTCGTTTAGATTACCACTAAAACTCACATCTTCCTGAACTGGTTTTTCAGCTACCACTAATTTTTCGTCTTGATAGCTGATGTACCATGCTAAGTTCAAGTCTTTAATCGCAACTTTTAACCACTTGTCTTCAAGGAACTCAAAGTCACCATCTTCCAAGGCTTCTTTAAACACCATTTTTAGCCCCTCCAGCAATGCTTTTTGCTGAATTGGCTGTGGTAATAACTGGACTGGAGAACGCAAAATGTTAGCTGCGTTCTTTACTAGTTGACTGCGAATCTTGTTTAACACGTTCATTATCCGTTACTTTGTCATTAGGTTGCCTATATTAAGCAATCGTGGCAATGAGATTACTGTTATGTATCAATAAAGTGCTTATTTTAGATTGGTGGATTATTGTTCACTAACGCTTCTTTTTTTGAAGTTACGTGTATTATTGATGCGAACAGGTGGATAAACACTTTTACAACCGTATTTTCAAAGTTATAGTTATCTGAGCGTATCCATGTGATTGTCGACTGTAAAGTTAAAACCGCGAGCCCTTTAATGGCAAGCGATACTGGACTTGATAGTAGACCGCCGCAGGCTTATCAGGGTGTCGCTTTTTATACACGGACGAATAATCTGGCTCATTGGAGATCGGTAATACCCTAATGCCTTCCCAGCAATTAAAACATTGGTTTGCCACGCTAACCTCAAATAGCCCTTTCTTCTTTGCCATTCTTGATAAAAAACACAATTATCGAATGGTAAGTGACCGTTACTGCGATATCGCAGGTTTAAGTCATGAGGAAATCATCGGCTTAAACGATTGCCAGGTACTGGGTGAGCAGTTTTATAAAAAGCTGGCCCCTTACTATCAGCGTGCATTCAAAGGAACGCATGTCGAAGCCGAAATCACCCTCGATGAAACCGACCTTGAAACCAGCCTGCACTTTAGTCTGTCACCGGTTTTTGAAGGTAACGAAATTCGCTTTGTCGTTTTTCACGCCGTGGATACTTCAGAAAAGCAGATCCTCGTACGCTCCTTAGAGGAGTCCGAAAGTAAGTTTGCGAAATTAACACAACTACTGCCTGACGGTCTGCTGCTTATCGAAGATGACATTATCATTTCTGCCAACCCTGCATCAGCACGCCTCCTGGGACTGAACTCTCCCCATGAATTGCTAGGCGAGGAGCTCAGCCGTTTATTCATCGATGAAAACAGCAAGAAAGTGTTTAGTCATCGTTTGAGTACATTAATTTCTGACAAGCCTTTTGTTTGCTTAACCAGCGCGAGATGTGGCTTTGAACGAAAAGTTCAGTTACACGCTGATTCCACGGCGATATTAGGTAGCGAGTCTCAAATCATCCTGATCCAAGACGCTGACGATACACCTAAGAATTTGTCTTCTGCATCGAATGAAGACATACATATTGATTCGCTCACCAAACTCTACAACCGCTTTGGTTTTACCAAACGTTTGGAACAGCTGATCAAAAAGCAAACGCCGCTTCTGGTGTTCTATTTGGATATCGATAACTTCAAAAACATTAATGACTCACTTGGTCACCACATTGGCGATAAAGTGATTCAAGAGGTATCGGCCCGTCTTAAACGATTACTGCCAAATCAAGCGATTATTGGTCATTTGGGTGGCGATGAGTTTGGCGTCATTCTGCCAGAACCAGAAAATACCCGCATGGCTGAAATTTTGTCAGATCGCATTATCTCATTGATCAATCAGCCTTTCGACTTGCACCACTTCAGTAAACGCCTTGCGTGCTCAATTGGTAGCGTTCGTTACCCTGAAGACGGGCAAGATGCGCGAATCCTGCTACAAAATGCTGATACTGCGATGTATGAAGCCAAAGATCGTGGCCGAAATCGCCTGATCAAATTTAACGACCAGATGAACAAAGAAGCGCGCATGCGTTTGTGGCTTGAAATCGAACTGCAAAAAGCATTGCAGCAGAACGGTTTGGAGGTGTGGTATCAACCAAAGGTTAACGCGCGTGACTTCAGCATTAATGGTGCCGAAGCGCTCGTTCGTTGGAAACACCCTGTCGAAGGTTACATTAGCCCAGGTTCATTCATTCCTGTCGCCGAGCGTGCAGGGTTAATCGAACATCTTGGACGCGTCGTGATGCGTGATGTTTTCAATACGGTAAAACGTTGGAAACAACAAGGCATACTGCCAGGTCGTGTCGCTATCAACCTCTCTCCCGAGCAATTTGGTAACCCACAGCTGATCGACTTTATGGAAAAGTTGCTTCGCACTACCGAGCTTGATCCAAGCTGCATTACCTTCGAGCTAACCGAAAGTGCCGTGATGAGTGATAGCGAACATACACTGCAAATGCTGAATGCGATTAAGAAACTGGGCTTCGCCCTCTCTATCGATGACTTTGGTACTGGTTACTCTTCCCTTTCCTACTTAGCGCGCTTCCCTATCGACGAGCTGAAAATCGATCGCGCGTTTATTAACGATATCGACACGCTACCCAAACAGGTCACTGTGATTGAAAACATCATTAATCTGGGTAAGTCACTCGACTTGACGGTCGTTGCCGAGGGGGTGGAAACCCACCAGCAAGCTACTTTGCTCTCTAACCTTCAATGTAATGCGATTCAAGGATTCCATTTTTATCGCCCACAGCCAAAACATGAAATTGAAGAGCTGTTTGTACAGAATCGTCGTCACAAGAACTAACCCCGACTCGATACCCTTACTCTCAAGGGGTAAATATCGACTTTATTGAGCTAAACCTAACTTAGGTCAATTTCGCTATTCATAATTCTTCATAAAATGCGGACACCTTTTTATTCTCAATGATTGTGAGCATATGGAACTCTTGTGTCCCGCGGGTAACCTGCCTGCGTTAAAAACTGCGATTGATTGCGGTGCCGATGCCGTCTACATTGGCTTCAAAGATGATACCAACGCCCGTCACTTTGCTGGCCTCAACTTTAACGGCAAAAAGTTAGAAAAAGCGGTGCAATACGTTCACGACCGCGACAAAAAAATTCATGTCGCGTTGAATACCTTCGCTCATCCTAATGGCTTTGAGCGCTGGACGAACGCGGTAGACAATGCAGCGGCATTGGGTGTGGACGCGCTGATTGTTGCAGACATTGCAGTTCTGGAGTATGCAGCTCGCAAATATCCCGATCTGGAACTACATCTTTCAGTGCAAGCATCAGCGACCAACGTCGCAGCCATTGATTTTTATAAACAGAACTTCAACGTAAAACGTGTGGTGCTGCCTCGCGTCTTATCGATTCATCAGGTGAAGCAGCTTTCGCGCAACATCACTAGCGATGTCGAGCTAGAAGTCTTTGCTTTTGGTAGCCTTTGTATTATGTCCGAAGGCCGTTGTTATTTGTCATCATACATGACGGGTGAGTCACCAAACACTGTGGGTGCCTGTTCTCCTGCCAAATACGTTCGTTGGCAAGAAACTGATCAAGGCCTTGAGTCTCGTCTGAACAACATCCTAATTGACCGCTACTGCGCAGGAGAAAACGCGGGCTACCCTACACTCTGTAAAGGTCGTTTTGAAACAGAAATTGATGGTGAGAAAAAACGCTATCATGCTCTGGAAGAGCCAACCAGTTTGAACACCCTTTCGATGCTGCCAGAACTGTTTGCCGCTAATGTCGCGTCTGTAAAAATTGAAGGGCGCCAACGCAGCCCAGCATACGTAGAGCAAGTCACTCGAACATGGCGAGCCGCGATTGATCGCTACCAAGCCAACCCGGAAGCTTACCAAGTTGAAGCCGCATGGGATGCGACGCTCGCAAATGTGTCGGAAGGAACGCAAACCACCCTAGGTGCTTACCACCGTAAATGGCAGTAGAGGTTAAGATGGATAACTCAATGAAATACGCACTTGGTCCACTACTCTATTTTTGGCCAAAACAAGATGTAGAAGCCTTCTACCAACAAGCAAAACAAAGCTCTGCAGACATTATTTACCTGGGTGAATCGGTTTGCTCTAAACGCAGAGAAATGAAACCAGCCCACTGGTTGGAAATCGCCAAAGACTTATCTGCCTCTGGCAAGCAAGTCGTTATCTCTACGATGGCGCTACTGGAAGCACCGAGTGAAGTAAACATCATGAAGAAGTACATTAATAACGGTGACTTCGCCATTGAGGCTAATGACGTAGCGGCGGTTCAATTAGCATCAGAGCATAAAGTGCCTTTCGTCGTTGGTCCTGCAATCAATACTTATAACGCACACACGCTCAACTTATTTTTGAAGCAAGGTATGATGCGTTGGTGCATGCCTGTCGAGCTCTCTCGCGAATGGTTAAACGATACTTTAGTTCAGTGTGACGAGCTGGGTATTCGTAACAAGTTTGAAGTTGAGGTATTTAGCCACGGTTATTTACCTTTAGCGTATTCCGCTCGCTGTTTCACAGCCCGAGCTGAAAACCGAGCGAAAGACGATTGCGAAACCTGCTGTATCAAATACCCTACGGGAATCCAGGTCAGTAGCCAAGAAGGGCAAGAAGTCTTTAACCTTAACGGCATTCAAACGCAATCAGGGTATTGTTATAACCTGATCAATGACTTACCAAGCATGCAAGGGCTGGTTGATGTAGTCCGCTTAAGCCCTCTCGGTGTGAGTACACTTTCTGAGTTAGAGCATTTTCGCTCAAACGAGCACGGCGACAACCCTGAAAAACTCGAAAGCCGCCAATGCAATGGCTATTGGCATCAGCTAGCTGGCTTAGAAGTAAAAAGCATTTAGCTCCCCAAAAAAGAAAAGCGAGGCCCGACCTCGCTTTCTCTATCAGCCATTGTTAACAGGCTTGCACTGTTGGCTCAGCCGAAGTTTCGTTTAGCAGCTTTTTCACGTCCCGCCACAACATACTGACCACGACTAAACTCAGCGCAATATTGGACAATGGGAAAGCCAGCCAAATACCTGTCACGCCAAACAGTTTCGGCATAACGAATAAAAACGGCAGTTGAACCAACATGTTGCCTAATGTCACAAACATGGCTTTGCTGCCTTTGTTTACCGATTGGTAGTACGCAGCCGCCACGACTAAAAAGCCATCTAGGAACAACGCAAACATGTGTAAACGAATCCCGATCACCGTGCTATCAATCAACTGTTGATCAGCATTGTTAAACACCGAGACCAACTCGTACGGGAAAAGGTTCATCAAACCAACAAACGCTACACCACCAAGCACAGATGTCCCCATTGCGACTTGCAGTAATTTTCTGACGTTCGCCTGGTTGCGCGCCCCGTGATTGAAACTCACTAGAGGTTGCATACCGTTCGCGATTCCCTCTGCAATTAGATAGTAAACCGTCACGATGTACCCCAAAATGGCGTACGCTCCGATCAACATTGCACTTCCGTACTGAGCAAATAATGCGTTGTGCATTGCCACCATCACAGAGCCGTACGCGTACATAAAGAAGCTAGATGTACCGATCATTATAATCTTTGGTGCAACATCAACTTGAACCTTAAAGTCACTGATTCGAAGGCGTAAGGTCGCTTTTGAAGTAAAGAAGTAACCAATACCAAGCACGGTTACCACCAATTGTGCCAGCGCTGTAGCAATGGCCGCTCCGGTTAACTCCCACCCCAACCAAGCAATAAATACGTAGTCTAATACAATATTAATGACGGCACCGATGACCATCAGCATCGTTGCTAAGTTCGGGCTGTCGTCATTGCGTAAAAGAAATGGAACCGCGATAGAGCCTAGCGTAAATACGCACGCGACAATCAGAATATGCAGATATTGTAGCGCGAGTTCAAACACTCGCCCTTCCGCCCCCTGCCAACGAATAAATTCATCGGAAAAATAGAACAATATGGTAGCAACGACCGGCATCAATATCGCTAACAACCCCAATCCGGTCGTTAAAATACGCTTCGCGCCCTCATGATCGTTTTCTCCTTGCTTAATCGACGTTAGCGCACCAGTCCCCACCCCAATCATCATCCCTATACCGAGGATAGAACCGATGATCGGCCACGCAACATTGATCCCTGCTAATCCGTCAGCACCAACATAACGGCCAATAAAAATGCCATCAACTATTTGATATAAACCGTTCACGAGCATTGCTGCGACGGTTGGAATCGTATATTTCCAAAACTGTCTATAAATTGAGTTTTGCATGACTGCCACCAGTAGTTAGCAAAGCTAACCATTTAATTAGCAAGACTAACTAAATGGTTGAATTAAATAAAAGAAAAATGAAACACCAAAGGCTAATGCGTACAGCGGAGGCCTTTGGTTTAATTTAAAATGACTTATTGCTCAATGCTTTATTCAGTAAAGCTTGTAACTGCTCAGCTTCTTGCTGATTTAATTGTTGCATCATTTGTTCAGAGATATCTTTGTAAACCACCTGCTCCAAAGACATTTTTTCTGCGACTTCTTCTGTCAGCAATACACGCTTAGCACGGGCATCCTCATTACATGCGATGCGTTTCACCAAACCCTTTTTTTCCAAACGAACAACCATTGTCGATGCGGAAGGCTTAGTCACTTGCAACTCTTCTGCAAGATCGGTTATTCGTACACCCTCAGGGTAAACCTGAATCACACGTAAATAATCGAACTCATTAAAGCTTAGATGTGATAACGGATCTTCTTTGGCATAAACACGCCAAGCTTTGGCGCAAAAACGCTCTAAATCAATCAAGCTTTCTTCTAGTGCCATAAAATCCACCACCACTTAGTTAGCAAGGCTAACTATTTTAAATGAGTCACTCATCAAGTTCAATCATAAAAAAAGCCGCTCTCATCGAGCGGCTCTAAATCATTCCATTTCCTGCTTCTTAGCGGCCTTTAGCTTGGCTAATCTATCTTGCTGTAATTGATCGTAGATTTGTGCCAGTTCCAAGAAGGAATACCGGTGCTCAACATAATCATAAACGTTGAACGAAATCGCGAGCTTATAAAGTGAGATGGCACTTGCGATGTCACCTTCAAGCTGATTACGCTTTCCAAGGTAGAAATACGTTTCCGTTAATCGTTCAGCTAGGCGATAGTTCTCTCTCGTTCCATCCATAATGGCTTTAAGCGCGTCTTCGTCCGAGACGTCTCGCAGCATGATGGCAACAAGAACCCATCCCCACTCTTCACTACGATCTCGTAAATAACGCTGTTGAAGATTGGCTTTTGCTTGCTCTGGATTTTGCTCAGCTTCGATGATGTACAGCCATAATGAACGAAAAGGATCCGTTGGCATTTCTTGATAGTGCTTGGTCATATCTTCTAAAGCGAGATCGATTCGGCCACCATAATATAGTGCAATCGCACGGTTGCGCTCAGCATAGGTATTATCCGGAGCCAACTCTATGGTCGAGTCAAACGCTTCATAAGCCGCGTCAAACTCCCCCACTTGGGTGAAATACACCCCCAAAAGATTGAAGATATCCGGTTGAGCAGGATTCAACTGCAAAGACTGGTTAAAGTCCAAACGGGCAAGATCACGCAAACCAACGCTATCGTAGTAGCTACCGCGCTCATAATGCATTTTAGCGCGTACTTCATCACTGAGATCAGGACGTTGTAGCAACTGCGATAAACGCGCGATTTGTACTTCTTGTTGAACGCTAGGCTGAAGTGGCACCGCCATCGGTGGATATAGCCACTTTTGTGCTGATTGCTGAGAAGTATTTGCACAACCGGTCAGCGCGATAGCAACACATAAACTTGCGGTTTGAAACCATTTCACTAATTGATACTCCTGTTTGGACCGCTCAAAATTTATTTCTCTTAATGCAATATAGGCGATAACCTTGTTTGAGGTTAATGCGTCGAAATAAACCAAAAAAAGGGGAGCGAAAATGCTCCCCTTTTATAACATGCTTTCAGGCCCTTAATCTAATAAAAGGCTGAAAGTCTCATTTTGTCTTACTCGTCTTTCGCAGCTGGTGCTTCAGCAGCAGCTTCTTCAGCTGGCTTTTCTACCGCTTCTTTCATGCTTAGACGTACACGGCCTTGGCGGTCGATTTCAAGAACTTTAACTTGAACTTCTTGGCCTTCAGCTAGGTAGTCAGACACTTTCTCAACACGTTTTTCGGCGATTTGAGAAATGTGTACGAGACCATCTTTGCCTGGAAGAACCGTTACGAATGCACCGAAGTCAGCTAGACGTGCAACTTTACCCGTGTAGATACGGCCAACTTCAACTTCAGCAGTGATCTCTTCGATACGGCGGATAGCTTCTTTCGCAGCAGTGCCTTCAGTTGCAGCAATCTTGATAGTACCGTCGTCTTCGATTTCAATAGTTGTACCAGTCTCTTCAGTTAGAGCACGGATAACTGCACCACCTTTACCGATAACGTCTTTGATCTTCTCTGCGCTGATCTTCATCGTGTGAATACGAGGAGCAAATTCAGAGATGTCTTCACGGGCACCAGAGATTGCTTCATCCATTACAGATAGGATGTGCTTACGTGCGCCTTGAGCTTGGTTAAGCGCAATTTGCATGATTTCTTTAGTGATGCCTTCGATCTTGATGTCCATTTGAAGAGCAGTGATACCAGTGTTAGTACCTGCTACTTTAAAGTCCATATCACCTAGATGGTCTTCGTCACCAAGGATGTCAGAAAGAACAACGAAGTCGTCGCCTTCTTTAACAAGGCCCATTGCGATACCCGCAACAGAAGACTTGATTGGCACACCTGCGTCCATAAGCGCAAGAGACGTACCACATACAGAAGCCATTGAAGATGAACCGTTAGATTCAGTGATTTCCGATACAACACGTACTGTGTATGGGAACTCATCTACTGATGGCATTACTGCTGCGATACCACGTTTAGCCAGTTTACCGTGGCCGATTTCACGACGCTTAGGAGAACCTACAAAACCAGTCTCACCTACACAGTATGGAGGGAAGTTGTAGTGCAGTAGGAAGTGATCTTTACGCTCGCCTGTTAGCTCATCAATGATTTGAGCATCACGCTGAGTACCTAGAGTTGCCGTCACGATAGCCTGAGTTTCACCACGAGTGAATAGTGCGCTACCGTGTGTGCGAGGAAGAACACCAGTGCGTACATCTAGTGCACGAACCATGTCTTTTTCACGGCCATCAATACGAGGGTTACCCGCGATGATGCTACGACGTACGACTGTTTTCTCTAGATCATGGAAGATAGTGTGAATTTCTTTTGTATCCGCTTCAGGATCTTCAGCAAGAAGAACTTCATTTACTTCCGCAGCGATCTCATTGATACGGTCGTAACGAGCCATCTTCTCAGTGATTTTGTAAGCCTCAACAAGCTTCGCTTCTGCTAGCTCAGCAATCTTATCTTTAAGTGCTGTGTTTTCTTCAGGAGCAACCCAATCCCAAGCAGGAGTTGCTACTTCTGCTTTGAATTCGTTGATAGCTTTGATAGCAACTTGTTGTTGATCATGACCGTAAACAACCGCTGCTAGCATTTCTTCTTCAGTTAGGTTGTCCGCTTCTGATTCAACCATCAGTACGGCTGATTCTGTACCAGCAACAACAAGATCAAGCTTAGAAGCTTCTAGTTCAGTTTGGCTAGGGTTAAGTACAAGCTGACCATCGATATGACCAACACGCGCCGCACCGATAGGGCCGTTGAATGGAATGCCAGAGATAGCAAGAGCAGCAGAAGTACCGATCATTGTAACGATATCTGGCTGAACATCTGGGTTTACAGACATTACTGTCGCGATAACCTGAACTTCGTTTTTAAACGCGTCTGGGAATAGCGGACGGATTGGACGGTCGATTAGACGAGCTGTTAGCGTTTCGCCTTCAGAAGGACGACCTTCACGCTTGAAGAAACCGCCTGGGATTTTACCCGCAGCGTAAGTACGCTCTTGGTAGTTAACCGTTAGTGGGAAGAAGTCTTGACCTGCAACGGCTTCTTTTTTACCTACAACAGATACGAATACAGACGTATCATCCATTGTGACCATAACTGCTGCTGTAGCTTGACGTGCAATAACGCCAGTTTCTAAAGTAACTGTGTGGTTACCGTACTGGAACGTTTTAACAACTGGTTTTTCGAACATTGTTATTCCTTGTTTCTAATCTTCCTTTAGTGCTTAAAGAAATCTTAGATGTGTTAATTGACACTCAAGACATTACGAATCGCGACTAGTAAAAAGAAACTCGGAAATTCCTTTTGAATAGTCGCGACCTTTTGGTCGACGTGGTTGACTGTAATGCTATGAGCTTTTGAGAAAACCTCTTACGAGGTTTAGCCGCCAGTATTATAACGGCATAAGTCTAATTTGGCTAAATTTAGGCAACAAAAAAGGGGCATAAAGCCCCTTTTTAGACAAACTGCTATGCAGTCGCTGATTAGCGACGTAGGCCTAGACGTTTGATTAGGTCTTGGTAGCGAGCTAGGTTTTTACCTTTTAGGTAATCTAGAAGCTTACGACGACGAGAAACCATGCGTAGAAGACCACGACGGCTGTGGTGATCGCCTTTGTGCGCTTTGAAGTGACCTTGTAGGTGGTTGATAGAAGCTGTAAGTAGAGCTACTTGAACTTCTGGTGAACCAGTGTCGCCTTCGCCTTGTGCGTATTCTGCAACGATTGCTGCTTTAGTTTCTGCATTCAGAGACATAATTCTCTCCTAATAAGAGTAGGTTTAAAGTTGTAGCAGCCAATCTCTGATTCAGCCGCTACGCGAAGCGCGGATTATAGGGAAATTTCCTATCTCGTGCAATATAAAAATACCGACACTCAGGTCGGTATTTTCAATCATTTACTTGGATGCGACGTCATCTCGGAACACGACCAATCGCTTAGGAGCGATTTTGCCATCTTCGTTCATTTCGCCAACGCCAATAAACAAACGCTCTTCACCCATGGTAAGGCGAAGTGAGCCTTCGGTAGGCGCACCAAATACTTGAACAGGTTGCCCATGCTGAACCATATCCGCCAGTTCAGGCACTAAGTTGACTTCTGGTAAGTCTTCTACCGCTGTATCCATTGGTAACAGCAATGGGTCCAGTAGTTCTCGAGGAGCGCGTTCTTCACGGTGTGCTTGCTCTAGTAACTCATTCAGTTGCTCAAGTGTCACCATCTTCTCGTAAGGGTATTTCGCAACACCAGTGCGTCGAAGCATAGTTACGTGCGCACCACAACCTAACATTTCGCCTAGGTCATCCACGATGGTACGAATGTAGGTGCCTTTTGAGCAATGAACTTCCATCTCGACTTCATCGCCTTCAAAACGGTGAAGAACAATCTCGTATACCGTGATCTTACGAGATTCACGCGGAACTTCGATGCCTTTGCGAGCGTATTCATACAAGGGTTTCCCTTGATATTTCAACGCTGAAAACATGGAAGGTACTTGATCAGATTCGCCACGGAACTTCTCAATGCACGCTTCTAGCTTGTCTAACGTAACATCGATTGGACGTGTCTCTACGACTTCACCATCCGAGTCAGACGTGTTGGTACGTTCACCAAGCTTTGCGATCACACGGTAGCGTTTATCAGAATCTAGAAGAAACTGAGAAAACTTCGTCGCCTCACCCAAGCAAATTGGCAGCATGCCTGTCGCTAATGGGTCCAAGGCACCAGTGTGGCCTGCTTTCTCAGCAAAGTAGATTCGCTTTACTTTTTGCAGTGCATCATTGGAAGAGATACCTGTTGGTTTATCCAACAGTATAACGCCATTAATTGGACGACCTTTACGACGACGAGCCATTATTCTTCGTCCTCACGACCAGAATCTTTTTGCTTTTTCTTGTCTGAGCTTACCACTTCAGACACTAGGTTAGACATACGCATACCTTCAACAAGCGTATTGTCATAATGGAAGCGGATTTCTGGCGTTAGACGTAGGCGAATGCGCTTACCTAACATCATGCGAATGTGCACTTCGTGCTCGCGTAGTGCAGCTAGACATGATTCTGGTGTTTGCTCACCCACACATAGGAAGGTTACAAATACTTTTGCGTAAGCAAGGTCACGAGAAACTTCTACGTCTGAGATCGTTACCATGCCAAGGCGTGAGTCACGAACTTCACGTTGAAGGATCATCGCTAGTTCTTTTTGCAGCTGCTGTGCAACGCGCTGCGTGCGGCTAAATTCTTTTGACATATCTTTACTCTTATATAGAAAGAATGGGGGGTTGGTCAAAGCCAGCCCCCCATGGTGTATTCAACAACCAATTACTACTTATCTTTCAAAGACAATATTAGTAATTTTAGTCAATTAGTCTAGAGTACGTTTAATTTCAACGATTTCGAAGACTTCGATTTGGTCACCAACGCGAACATCATTGTAGTTCTTAACGCCGATACCACATTCGTAGCCATTCTTAACTTCTTGAACGTCATCTTTGAAACGACGTAGTGACTCTAGTTCACCTTCGTAAATAACAACGTTATCACGTAGTACACGGATTGGGTTGTTACGCTTGATCACACCTTCTGTAACCATACAACCAGCGATAGCGCCCAGTTTCGGTGACTTAAACACGTCACGAACTTCAGCAAGACCAATGATCTCTTGCTTGAATTCTGGAGCAAGCATACCGCCCATTGCCTGTTTAACTTCGTCAATCAATTGGTAAATGATTGAGTAGTAACGTAAGTCAACAGCTGCGGCTTCTACAGCACGGCGAGCAGAAGCATCTGCACGAACGTTAAAGCCAAGGATGATTGCGTTTGAAGCTTCCGCTAGTACTACGTCAGTTTCCGTAATACCACCAACACCAGAACCAACGATGTTCACTTTAACTTCGTCAGTAGATAGCTTAACTAGTGAGTCTGCGATTGCTTCTACAGAACCTTGAACGTCTGCTTTAAGTACAACGTTAAGTTCAGCAACTTCACCAGCAGTCATGTTAGAGAACATGTTCTCTAGTTTAGATTTCTGCTGACGAGCAAGTTTCACTTCACGGAACTTACCAGCACGGTAGTTAGCTACTTCACGCGCTTTACGCTCGTCACGAACTACTGTTGCTTCATCACCTGAAGATGGTACACCTGAAAGACCTAGGATCTCTACAGGGATAGATGGGCCAGCCGAAGTAATTTCTTTACCTAGCTCATCACGCATTGCACGAACACGGCCGTATTCTTGACCACAAAGAACGATGTCGCCTTTGTTTAGTGTACCTGATTGAACAAGTACTGTTGCAACTGGACCACGACCTTTATCTAGGCGAGATTCAACAACAACACCAGATGCCATGCCTTCAGCTACAGCTGTAAGTTCAAGAACTTCAGACTGAAGAAGGATTGCTTCTAGAAGACCATCGATGTTTGTACCCTGTTTAGCAGAGATGTGAACGAACATGTTCTCACCGCCCCACTCTTCAGGAATAACGTCGTATTGAGCAAGCTCGTTCTTAACGTTATCTGGGTTCGCGTCTTCTTTATCGATCTTGTTCACAGCAACAATTAGAGGAACGCCTGCCGCTTTCGCGTGCTGAATCGCTTCTACTGTTTGTGGCATTACGCCATCGTCTGCTGCAACTACAAGAACAACGATATCTGTTGCTTGAGCACCACGAGCACGCATTGCAGTAAACGCTGCGTGTCCAGGAGTATCAAGGAACGTGATCATGCCGTTGTCTGTTTCAACGTGGTACGCACCAATGTGCTGAGTAATACCACCCGCTTCGCCAGAAGCAACGTGTGTGCGACGGATGTAGTCAAGTGTTGACGTTTTACCGTGGTCAACGTGACCCATGATAGTAACAACTGGAGCACGTGGAACTGCTTCCGCGTTAGTGTCACGGTCAGATAGTACCGCTTCTTCCAGTTCGTTCTCTTTACGAAGAACTACCTTATGGCCCATTTCTTCAGCAACAAGTTGTGCTGTTTCTTGGTCGATCACTTGGTTGATAGTCGCCATAGCGCCCATCTTCATCATTACTTTGATAACTTCTGTCGCTTTAACCGACATCTTGTTAGCAAGTTCTGATAGAACGATCGTTTCGCCAATTACAACGTCTTGCTTAGCAACCGTTGCTGACTTATCAAAGCCATGCTGCATTGAAGTCGGTTTAGCAAGTTTGCCTTTACGACCTCTACCGCCACGTTGGTTGTTACGGCCACCGCGAGCTTGGTCGTCTTTACCTGAAGCTTTTTTCTTCTTACGACGACCGCTCTCTACTTTGCGATCTGCTTCATCTTCGGCTTCACGTGCGTATTGTGAAGTCGTTACATGGTAATCTGTATCTTCCATATCACCCTTTTTCTCTTCTGCAGCAGACCAACGCTCTTTATTCTTTTCAGCCAATTCGCGAGCTTCTTCAAGCTTGCGCTGACTTTCCTCTTCAGCCTTACGCTTAGCTTCTTCTTCCTGACGACGTTTAAGCTCGTCGGCCTCTTTTCGCGCTGCTTCTTGCTTAATTTTCTCTTCAGCATCACGCTTTGCTTTTTCTTCAGCATTACGTTGTGCATTCGTATCTACGTCTCGCTTCGCTTTTTCTTCAGCTTCACGTTTCGCTTTTTCTTCAGCTTCACGTTTTGCAGCTTCTTCAGCTTCACGTTTTGCAGCTTCTTCAACTTCACGTTTTGCAGCTTCTTCTGCTGCACGTTTTGCTGCTTCTTCTGCTTCACGTTGTGCTGCTTCTTCAGCTTCACGTTTCGCTTCATCTTCAATTGTGCTGCGCTTCACGTATGTACGTTTTTTGCGCACCTCAACCTGAACATTCTTACTCTTACCACCACCCGCGTTCACACTAAGTGTACTACGAGTTTTACGCTGAAGCGTAAGGCGAGTCGGCTCTGAATCACCTGATTTATCACCGTGTTCTTTCTTTAGATGAGAGAGAAGCTTCTGCTTCTCTTCATCAGTAACATTGTCAGAGCTCGCCTTTTTAATGCCAGCGTCAGCAAGTTGTTCAATCAAGCGGTCGACTGGCGTACCAATCTCATCACTCAGTGCTTTAACTGTTAATTGTGTCATGCCGCTTCCTCCTTGCCGAAAATTATGCTTCTTCGCCGAACCAACAGATGTTACGTGCGGCCATAATTAGCTCACCTGCACGTTCTTCGGTCAGGCCTTCGATACCTTCTAAATCGTCAATACCTTGGTCAGCAAGATCTTCCAGTGTCGCTACACCTTTCGCTGCCAATTTAAATGCCATCTCACGCTCAAGACCTTCAAGTGCAAGCAGATCTTCAGCTGGTTCTAGACCTTCAAAAGACTCTTCTTGTGCTAGTGCGATCGTCGTTAGTGCATCTTTTGCACGTCCACGAAGCTCTTCGATTAGTTCTTCATTCAAACCATCGATTTCTAGTAGCTCGTTAACTGGCACGTATGCGATTTCTTCTAGCGTTGAGAAACCCTCTTCAACAAGAAGTTGAGCGAAGTCTTCTTCAATATCTAGGTACTTCATGAAGTTTTCAATAGATGCTTGTGATTCTTCAGCGTGTTTCTTCTGAAGATCAGCAACTGTCATAACATTCAGTTCCCAACCTGTTAGCTGAGATGCTAGACGCACGTTTTGACCGTTACGACCGATAGCTTGCGCTAGGTTGTCAGCTTCAACTGCGATGTCCATTGAGTGTGCATCCTCATCAACGATGATAGAAGCAACATCAGCTGGCGCCATTGCGTTGATAACGAATTGAGCTGGGTTATCATCCCAAAGCACAATATCGATACGCTCACCACCAAGTTCGCCAGAAACAGCTTGTACACGTGCACCACGCATACCAACACACGCACCTACAGGGTCGATACGTTTGTCATTTGTTTTGACAGCGATCTTAGCACGAGAACCAGGATCACGTGCCGCGCCTTTCAACTCGATAATATCTTCAGCGATTTCAGGCACTTCAACACGGAATAGTTCTGCCAGCATTTCAGGCTTAGAACGAGTGATGAACAGTTGGAAACCACGTGCTTCTGGCGCGACTTTGTAAAGAAGACCACGAACGCGGTCGCCTGGACGGAAGTTTTCACGAGGAAGTTGGTCATCACGTAGGATTACCGCTTCAGCGTTGTTACCAAGGTCAAGTACGATTGTGTCGCGGTTTACTTTTTTCACAACGCCAGTGATTAGATCACCTTCATTGTCGATGAACTGCTCAACGATTTGTGCACGTTCAGCTTCACGAACTTTTTGTACGATAACTTGCTTAGCCGTTTGAGTCGTAATACGGTCAAACGTTACTGATTCGATTTCGTCTTCTACGTAGTCGCCAAGCTCGATTGAGTCATCTTCGTACTGTGCTGCTTCTAGTGAGATCTCTTTTGTAGGGTTCTCAACATCATCAACAACTAACCAACGACGGTAAGTCACAAACTCACCAGTTTTACGGTCAATGGCAACACGTACGTCGATTTCGATTTCATATTTTTTCTTTGTAGAAGTTGCTAGAGCAATCTCAAGAGCCTCAAAGATACGCTCACGAGGTACCGCTTTTTCGTTCGATACCGCTTCTGCTACCGCTAAAATTTCTTTACTCATTGTATTTAGCCTCTAAGCTTAAACTTTTTTAGGGAACTAAAATTTAGGGATCAGGTTAGCTTTGGAAATGTTACTTAGAGCAAACTCTTCTTGCTGACCGTCTACAGTAATTGCCACTGTTTCGCCATCAACGCCGTGGATAATACCTTTCCACTTACGACGGTTTGCTACAGCCATTTTCAATACGATGCTGACCTCGTGACCAATAAATTGCTCGTAATGTGCTGCTTTAAAAAGTGGTCTTTCTAAACCTGGAGAAGACACTTCTAGGCTGTAAGCAACAGAAATTGGATCTTCAACGTCTAAAACCGCACTAACTTGGTGGCTAACTTCTGCACAGTCGTCCACGTTAATACCATTTTCATGGTCAATGTAGATGCGTAACGTTGAGTGCGCGCCTGCACGAATGAATTCTAATCCAACCAACTCATAGCCTGATGCCTCTACTGGTGCTTCAAGCATTTCAGTAAGTTGTCTTTCTAAACCAGTCATTTAACCACTCCAGAAACAAAAAAAGGGCTCAGAGCCCAATCAAAAAACCAAGCAGTCTCTGAGCTATTTCAAAAAGCTCAGATAACAAAAAACCCCGATAGTCGGGGTTTTATGCTGCTGGACCCTGATACGTTAAGAATAGCCAACAAATGCTTCTCTTAACTCGTAGTGTGGTTAGCACTACGCAAACTTGCCAATCTACGATTTCTTCTTAAAGAAAGAGATTGGTTGCGGGGGCCGGATTTGAACCGACGACCTTCGGGTTATGAGCCCGACGAGCTACCAAGCTGCTCCACCCCGCGTCCGACTTGCTGAGCATTATACTCGCAAACAAGTGATTTACAAGTTTGTAAATACATGGTGCCGAGAGAGGGACTCGAACCCTCACACCTAAGGCACTAGCACCTCATGCTAGCGTGTCTACCAATTTCACCATCTCGGCATCAAAACCTTACAGCTTATTGAGGAATTTCATCACCCGCAGGGGCTGGAACTTCACTCGCTGCATCCTTAACTTGTTCAACAACTGGTTGACCTAATGTTGGGTCTACCCATTGTGATTCAGTCTGGTGCGTAGACATACGACCAAGCAACAAGCTAACGATAAAGAATACGGTTGCTAAAATAGCAGTTGTTCGGGTTAAGAAATTACCTGAGCCGCCAGCACCAAACACTGTGTTTGAAGCACCAGCACCGAACGAGGCTCCCATATCTGCGCCTTTACCTTGTTGAATCAACACAAGGCCAATCACACCAAGCGCTGCCAACAGGTAAATCACAAGTAGAACTGAAAACATTTTTTCCACCTATGTTCCAAATTGTTGAGCCAGCGCCGTTCAAGAGAATAAATCATAATTGAACAAGGCTAGCGACCTCCTAACGGGAGGCGGAGCAATACTAGCGAAAGCCGGTAACGCTGACAAGGGAAAATTAGTAAAAAATCAATGCCAATGCGCTAAGCGCTCAAAAAAAGGGCAAAAGATGCCCTTTTCATACACTGCACACTTTAACGCAATGATTAACAACTTGCTTTTACAGCTTCGGCAATTTTCAATGCAGAGCTTTGAACTAACTCGCCATCCTCACCTTCCACCATAACGCGAATCAAAGGCTCTGTGCCAGATTTACGCAGCAATACACGTCCTTTATCACCCAGCGTAGCTTCTACTTCGGCGACGGCGTTTAGTACTGCTTGAGCTTCAAGAGGATTACTTTCCCCTGCAAAGCGGACATTTTCTAGAACCTGAGGATACAACGTCATGCCTTGCGATAGCTCATGCAAAGACATATCGCTGCCAACTACAGAAGCAAGCACTTGCAGTGCTGCAACAATCGCATCGCCCGTGGTGACTTTATCTAATAAGATCACATGGCCTGAGTTTTCAGCACCAATTTTCCAGCCTTTTTCTAGCAGTTGTTCCATGACATAACGGTCACCAACAGCGGCACGAACGAATGGAATGCCTAGCTGCTTTAAGCCATTTTCCATGCCCAAGTTAGTCATCAACGTACCAACTACACCACCCTTTAGCTCGCCACGACGAAGAGCATCACGAGCAATAATGTAAGCAATTTGGTCGCCATCGACTTTGTTGCCAAGGTGGTCGACCATAATGATACGGTCACCATCACCATCAAATGCTAAACCAAGGTGCGCTTGCTCTTCAACGACACGCTTTTGAAGCGCACGAACATCTGTTGCGCCCACTTCTTCATTAATGTTGATGCCGTTAGGCTCTACGCCCATTGCAATAACTTCTGCGCCAAGCTCTTTGAAGACATTTGGAGCAATGTGGTACGTTGCACCGTGCGCACAATCTACTACGATTTTAAAGTTTGCAAGACTCAATTCAGATGGGAAAGTACTCTTACAGAATTCGATGTAACGGCCAGCAGCATCATTTAGACGAGTGGCTTTACCAAGTTCTGCAGACTCAACGCATTCAATGTCTTTATCCAGCTCAGCTTCAATCGCCAACTCGATATCGTCAGGTAGCTTAGTACCTTCAGAAGAAAAGAATTTAATGCCGTTGTCGTAATATGGGTTATGCGATGCAGAAATCACAATCCCCGCCTCTGCGCGGAAAGTTTGAGTTAAATATGCCACTGCTGGGGTTGGCATTGGACCAGTAAATGTTGCTTTAAGTCCCGCTGCAGCAAGGCCTGCTTCTAATGCAGATTCAAGCATATAACCGGAGATACGCGTATCTTTACCTATAATAACTTTCTTTGTGCCTTGTTTTGCTAGTACACGACCAGCAGCCCAGCCAAGCTTAAGTACGAAGTCCGGAGTGATTGGGTATTGTCCTACTTTACCGCGCACACCGTCAGTACCAAAGTAACGTCTTTTATTCGACATAAACTTTCCTTTATTATTTTTAAATATTGCTTTTCGTCATCTCAACAACTTTCATTGCTTCGATTGTCTCTTCAAAGTCATGCACACGAATGATCTGCGCGCCTTTCATTGCTGCAATCGTAGCGCAAACGACACTCGCATTTGTACATTCAGCCGCTGGCTTATCCAACAACTTAAAAATCATTGACTTACGAGACATGCCAGCCAAAATTGGCAGGCCGAATTCATGAAACTTTTCAAGATGAGCGAGCATATGATAATTGTGTTCTATCGTTTTGCCAAAGCCAAATCCAGGATCGAGAATCAGTTGAGATTTATCAATCCCTGCTGCTTCACATGCCGCGATACGTTCTTCTAGAAAGGCTGATACGTCGCTCATCACATCATCATAATGAGGTGCAACTTGCATGGTTCTAGGTTGACCTTTCATATGCATCAGACAAATTGGAAGCTTTGCTTCTGCTGCGACTTCGAGAGCACCAGGCTCTTGCAAAGATCGAATGTCATTGATCAAGTCAGCCCCAGCATCAATTGCTTGACGCATAACTTCCGCTTTACTGGTATCGACCGAAATCCACACATCGTACTTTTCACGAATGGCCTTGATTACTGGGACAACACGTCGAAGTTCTTCTTCTAGAGACACATCTGGCGCGCCAGGCCTTGTCGACTCCCCACCAACATCAACAATGCTTACACCAGCCTTTATCATTTTATCAACTTGAGCAAGGGCGAGTTCAATCGAGTTGTATTTACCACCATCGGAAAAGGAATCCGGAGTCACATTTAGAATGGCCATAACATGTGGACGGGAAAGATCTAAAGATTTGTTATTTGCTGTAATCATCATCATAAACACAAAAACCCCGAGATAACTCGGGGTTTATTATTATCAACACTCTTTATTCAGAGTCTTTCTTTTCAGGCGCTTCGCTAGAAGTCGCTTCTGGAGAGCTAGACTTTTCTGCATCTTTCGCAGCGTCCGTTGCTTCTTCTTTAACTTCTGGCTTTGCTTGAGGCTTCTCGCTGTCTTCAGGTTTGCCAGTTGAGTTATCACTCCAACCCGCAGGCTCACGAATTTCAGCTTTGCGCTCCATTAAATCATCAATTTGACGAGCATCAATGGTTTCATACTTCATCAGCGCATCTTTCATCGCATGCATGATATCCATGTTTTCTTGAAGAATCTTCTTCGCACGGTCATAGTTGCGGTCAATGATTTGACGAACTTCATCATCAATCAGTTTCGCCGTATCGTCAGATACATGCTTAGTCTGAGTCACGCTACGACCAAGGAACACCTCACCTTCATCTTCTGCATACAGTAGAGGACCAAGCTTTTCAGAGAAACCCCATTGAGTAACCATCTTACGAGCAATATCAGTTGCACGTTCAATATCGTTTGACGCGCCTGTTGAGACTTTATCAGCACCGTAGATAAGTTCTTCTGCTAGGCGACCACCGTACAAGCTAGAGATCATAGACTCTAGGTGCTGGCGAGACATGCTGACACGGTCTTGCTCTGGTAGGTACATAGTCACACCCAACGCGCGACCGCGTGGAATGATCGACACCTTGTACACTGGATCGTGCTCAGGTACTAAACGACCAACAATTGCGTGACCTGCTTCGTGATAAGCCGTTGACTCTTTTGTCTCTTCAGACATCACCATTGAACGGCGCTCGGCACCCATCATGATTTTGTCTTTCGCTAATTCGAATTCAACCATAGAAACGTTACGCTTGTTACCACGCGCAGCAAATAGCGCCGCTTCGTTGACTAGGTTTGCTAAATCAGCACCAGAGAAGCCTGGTGTACCACGAGCGATTAGAGAAGGCTCTACGTCACCTGCTAGAGGGACTTTACGCATGTGTACTTTTAGAATCTGCTCACGACCACGTACATCTGGCAATCCAACCACTACTTGGCGGTCAAAACGACCAGGACGTAGCAACGCTGGGTCAAGAACGTCTGGACGGTTAGTTGCAGCGATTACGATGATACCTTCGTTACCTTCGAAACCATCCATCTCTACTAGCATTTGGTTTAGTGTTTGCTCACGTTCATCGTGACCACCACCAACACCAGCACCACGCTGACGACCTACCGCATCGATTTCATCGATGAAGATAATACAAGGCGCTGCTTTCTTAGCTTGTTCGAACATGTCACGTACACGAGATGCACCGACACCCACAAACATTTCTACAAAATCTGAACCCGAGATGGTAAAAAACGGTACTTTTGCTTCACCAGCAATGGCTTTCGCTAAAAGCGTTTTACCAGTGCCGGGAGGACCTACCATTAACACACCAGTAGGAATCTTACCGCCCAGTTTTTGGAAGCGGCTTGGATCACGCAAGTAGTCCACCAGCTCTTTCACGTCTTCTTTTGCTTCGTCACAACCTGCAACGTCAGCAAAGGTGGTCTTGATTTGCTCTTCGCTCATCATTCGAGCTTTACTCTTACCAAAAGACATGGCGCCTTTACCGCCGCCGCCCTGCATTTGACGCATGAAGAAAATCCATACACCAATCAGTAAGATCATTGGGAACCAAGAAATGAAAATAGTACCAAGCAAGCTCTGCTCTTCTGGAGGCGTGCCCTGTACTTTCACGTTTTGGTTAATTAGGTCATCTAGAAGCTTTTGGTCATACACTGGCATGTAAGTGACCATTTTGGCACCGCCGCCACGACGAACAAAGCTAATTTCACCGTCTTTAAAAGTTGCTTCTTGAATCTGGCCTTGGCCAACTTCCTGTACAAACGTGGTGTAATCCACGGTTCTGCCATTGCTTTCTCCAGGGCCAAAGCTCTGGAATACCGACATCAATACGACGGCGATAACAAGCCACAGAATTAAATTTTTTGCCATGTCACTCAAGGTGTAAGCCTCTCGATAACTAATTGTAATTAAAGGTAGGGTACTACAGTTCATTCACTGTAGCTATAGTGTTAACACGCTCTCAAGAGAGCAAAATGGTTAACCTTTGTAACCAGTGGCTACAACAAAGACTTCTCGAGAGCGAGCTCGCGATGAGTCTGGTTTTCTAATTTTTACGGCTTTAAACATGTCTCGGACTTCTTTCACATACTGATCGAAGCCTTCCCCCTGGAAAACCTTTACGACAAAGCTACCATTAGGCGCTAGAACTTGTCGACACATATCTAAAGCCAATTCAACTAAATACATAGCACGAGGTTGGTCAACAGAGTTATTTCCCGCAATATTAGGTGCCATGTCAGACATTACTACGTCTACCATTGAAGGTTGGATTCTTTCTAGCAAAGCTTCCAATACAGCATCATCGCGAAAGTCGCCTTGTAAAAAGCTGACACCCGCAATCGGGTCCATAGGAAGCAAATCACACGCAATGATCTGACCACTGTCTCCTACTATCTTAGCAGCATATTGAGACCACCCGCCCGGAGCCGCACCCAAATCGACGACTGTCATCCCAGGCTTTAACAATTTATCTTTCGTTTGAATCTCATCGATCTTGAAATAAGCACGTGAGCGATAGCCTTTTTTACGAGCCTCATTCGCGTATTTATCATCAAAGTGTTCTTTCAACCAACGACCAGAACTAGCCGAATGTTTTTGTTTACTCATTTTAATCCCAACAAGGCGCAAATTGGAGCTATTGTTTTAATAGGCGCTACCTATTACTCAATAAATTATAGTCTTCAGCAATAGATGGCGTTAAAATAGCTTTTTTCAACCCTTATTTTAAAGAAAATTGGCCGCGTAATGAACCTAAGCACCAAACAAAAGCAGCACCTTAAAGGCCTAGCTCACAGTTTAAAACCTGTCGTGCTAATGGGCGCAAATGGACTTACAGAAGCCGTGCTAGCAGAAATTGAAATCGCTCTTAACCATCACGAACTGATCAAAGTAAAAGTTGCTTCAGAAGATCGTGAAACAAAACAGCTAATCATCGACGCTATCGTACGTGAGACGGGCGCAGAAAAAGTTCAGACTATTGGTAAAGTGCTTGTGCTGTACCGCCAGTCTGAAGAGCGTAAAATCGAAATCCCTCGTAAGTAATTCTACTTACGTTGCTGAAGAAAAAAGGTCGCCATTGGCGACCTTTTTGCGTTTTATTGGAGTAACAAAATTACTCTCAACGACTTAGATGTATTCTACTCGATCGATTTCGAAGTCTTTCGCGCCACCCGGAGTTTGAATAGCAACCTCATCGCCTTCCATCTTACCGATCAAGCCACGAGCAATTGGTGAGCTTACTGAAATACGGCCAGCTTTAATGTCTGCTTCGTCATCACCAACAATTTGGTATGTTTTTTCTTCTTCGGTGTCGATGTCAATCAAGGTTACGGTTGAACCAAAAATAACTTTACCCGTGTTCTCCATCTTCGTTACATCAATTACTTGAGCAACTGACAGTTTGTATTCAATGTCACGGATTTGTGCTTCACAGATACCCTGCTCTTCTCGAGCGGCGTGATATTCTGCGTTCTCTTTTAAATCACCTAACTCACGAGCTTCAGCGATTGCCTCTGAAATTTGAGGACGTAGTTTAAGTAGACGATCGAGTTCTGCACGTAGCTTTTGCTCGCCACGTAGTGTCATTGGAACTTTTTCCATTTTATAACCTCAAGCCCAAATGGGTCTTTGGACAAAAAAAAGCCCACCCTGCCATAGGGCTGGGTAGTGCGCTTAAAGATGTATTTCATTTAGTGTAAACAAACTCCCGGACGAAATCATCTTAATTCGAAACGCTGTAAGACTATGCCCTTTCGGCATAATGATATAAGTCACTTTTAGAACGATTCTAGAGTGCATCACTGTCGCAATTTGTTGAAAAACAACACTGTTCATTACACAAAAAACATCAAAAAAGATAAAAACTAATCAATGTCAGACGAATGTTATATCCACAAAATCCCATTTAAAACAAAAAGTTAAATCAAAAACCAGACCAATCGAACAGTGTTCATCGATACGATTTATATCATTTTACTAACTCATACGGAAACTTTAGCAGTAAAACATGTCCAGCGAGTTGTTAGATCAAAGGCTTACAAGGGCGAATTATACCGCTCATTGGCCGATTATAGACCAACAACTTGTGAGAGATTACCTCTCCCCCATACAACAATGATTATGGACAGCTAACTAGGACAAATAAGATGAAAAAGACTCTAATTGCTCTTTCTGTATCTGCAGCAGCTATGGCAACTGGCGTAAACGCAGCTGAACTTTACAACCAAGACGGCACTTCTCTAGAAATGGGCGGCCGTGCTGAAGCACGTCTATCTATGAAAGATGGCGACGCTCAAGACAAATCTCGCATCCGTCTAAACTTCCTTGGTAAACAAGAGATCAATGACAACCTATACGGTGTTGGTTTCTGGGAAGGTGAATTTGAGACTGCTCAAAACGGTACTGTAGACGGCGACGACAAGAGCGATCTAGAAACTCGTCTTGCTTACGCTGGTCTTGGCGGTGCTTACGGTGAGTTCGCATACGGTAAAACTGAAGGTGCACTAGGCGTTATCACTGACTTCACAGATATCATGGCTTACCACGGTAACTCTGCAGCAGACAAACTAGCTGTAGCAGACCGTACAGACAACATGATGGCTTACAAAGGTCAATTCGAAAACCTAAGTGTTAAAGCAAGCTACCGCTTCGCTGATCGTATGGAAAACAAAAACACTGGTGAGTACTACGACAACAAACAAGACGGTTACTCTCTATCTGCAATCTACGCTCTAGCTGACACTGGTCTTGAGCTAGGTGCTGGTTACGCAGATCAAGACGAAGCTAACGAGTACATGCTAGCTGCATCTTACACAATGTCTGATCTTTACTTCGCTGGTGTATTCACTGACGGCGAGAAAATGGAAGACTCAAACAACCGTAACACTGTTGATTACACTGGTTACGAATTAGCGGGTGCTTACACGCTAGGTCAAACAGTATTCACAACGACGTACAACAATGCAGAAACTGACAATGAAACTTCTGCAAACAACTTCGCTGTTGATGCTTCTTACTACTTCAAACCTAACTTCCGCGGTTACGTTTCTTACAACTTCAACCTAATTGACGCTGGCGATAAGTTCGGCTCAACTAGCGGTAAGACAGTTGCGAACAAGATCGATGCTGAAGACGAGCTAGCTCTAGGTCTACGTTACGACTTCTAATTCCGGTCTTTGATTAGAATATCGAATGCCCGCTTCAAGCGGGCATTTTTTATACTCCATTTTAAGCCGCGCGCCTTTCTCTCATGTCTCATTCCTGATGACATATAAAGCATTTCTTTAGTTACCTAGCATATTGAAAGGACTTGCGTATACTCAATCACATAACTCACCTTAGAAAGTATCATTATGCGTTTACGTTGGCCCTTGCTCATATTCTCTTCATTACTTTCTGCTTTTTCACAAGCGTACCCTCATCAAGAAGTGTTGCCGGAAGGCTCTCGCATCAGTTTAGTCGCGGAAAAACTCAGTGAGAATGCTGAACTTGACGGTGTTCATCCTACCGAACAATTATTCCCACCAGCCAGTACATTAAAAATCGTCACAGCATTAGCGGCAAAGTTAGAGCTGGGTGATAACTTCCGCTTTCGAACCAAACTAGAAGCGTCGAGCTCAGACGCAGTGATTTACTTTGTCGGCGATCCAACGCTCCAAACCAACGATTTAAAATCACTTCTTACCCTAGCCAAGAAAAATGGCTTAAAGCGTATTGACGGTGACTTATGGCTCGATAACAGCGCATTCACTGGTTACAACCGTGCAGTGGGCTGGCCGTGGGATATCTTGGGAGTTTGCTACAGCGCTCCGGCATCGACCATCACACTCAATAACAACTGTGTGCAGGCTTCTATCTATACGCAAAAAGACGGTGGGACTCGAGTCTACGTACCTGAGCATCAACCTATTCGTGTCACAAGTACTGTCGAGACCGTTTCTAAAACCATTAAGAAAAGTCGTCATTGCGATTTAGGCTTAGTCGCAAACCCTGATAACAACTACAAACTAACTGGATGCTTAGTTGAGAGGGAGAAACCATTGCCACTTAAATTTGCCGTTCAAGATCCCGAACTTTATACCAGCCATAGATTGGCAGCTTTGCTTAAGCAGCTCAATATTGAGTTGTCAGGAAAGATTAGGATCGGCTCGGCTCCGGAAAAACAGCGCAAGCTAATCGCCATGCATCAATCAGAAGCATTACCAGACATTCTGGAAGAGATGCTTAAAAACTCTGATAACTTGATTGCAGATACATTAACCAAAACACTTGGCGCTACGTTTTTTGTTCAGTCAGGTAGCTTTGCCAACGGTACAGAGGCGATCAAGCAGATCATTTTCGCCAACACTGGTATTGATATTCGTAATGCGCGCCTAGAAGACGGCTCAGGACTTTCGCGAAACAATCGTATCTCCGCCACCAAAATGGCGGAAATTCTTCGTTATATTTGGCAGCACGAAGACGAGCTTAAACTGATCGCCATCATGCCGAAGTCAGGTGAGTCAGGCACACTAAAGTACCGACAAAGTATGCGAAAGTTGCCAATTAAAGGACAATTGATCGCCAAAAGCGGCTCCCTCTACGGAACTTACAACATGGCCGGATATGGCTTGGATAAAAATGGTCAACCTAATACCGTTTTTGTTCAGTTTGTTTCAGACTACTTCCCAGAAAAAAGGGACGATAACAAACCTGTCATCGCCCCTATTACACATTTTGAGCAGCTTTTTTACAATGATATTGTGAACTTTAGTCAGGCGATACCCAAGAAATAGTTCACCACATTAAAGTATATCCACATCCCTGAGATATCGACGATAGATGCAAGCACTGGACTCACCAATACCGCTGGGTCCATCTTGCAAGCTCGTGCAATAATTGGTAGCAGCCCACCTAATGTTGTAGAAATCGTTACTTGGATGAATAACGCAACCGCTATTGCCAATGCGATATCGGTAAGTTCAAAGCCCCCAGTTGATTGACCGGCACTAAATAACATAATGCGTCCAATCATCACGATAGCTATAGCTAACGCAATAAATAGAGCAACGCGGCTCTCTTTCCACAAAACTTCTAGCCATTGGCGTTTCTTTAGCTCCCCAGTTGCAAGAGCACGAATCACCAAAGTTGCAGCTTGTGTTCCTGTATTACCACCAGCCGCAGCGATCACAGGCATGTACACCGCAAGCAAAACGAGCTGGCTAAGGGTGTCCTCATACTGAGCAATGATCAAACCCGACACAATCCCTAAAAGGGCCAGTGCAATGATCCACCCAATACGCTGCTTCACGTGCCCCAAAACACTAGTCGATAAATAACCATCAGGTGTATCAACTTCAGACATATGCAAACCCAATTGGTGAGCATAATGACGTGCGCGTTTGTCATGGCCTGCTTGCTCAAGTTGAGCAATAAGACTATTCACATAACCGACAGAGCAATGCTGCAAAATACCTACCGCCTCATCGATCGGCATGATCGTAAGCAAATGGACTTGTTGCTCTTGCTCATACTGCAAAAATGCATTGCGAGCTGCACCAATTTCTACTTCAGAAAAGTTTGGTGTTGTTTCAATAAAAGTGTTGTTCATTACCGTCATGGCGAATCTCCCGATTGGCATTGGTAACGACCATCGACAAGGCACGCAAAGTCACTCTTGCATACTTAAAGTCACACAACAATTAAGATGCACAGAGAAAACCAATGCGGACGCACTGTCTATTCAGAATGTATGAAGGAAATAACGAGAAGAAAATTAGAAAAGATGCCTCACCACTTAGGTAAGGCGGAGATCGCCAATACCGAAGCGGGTTATTTCGCTCCCTTGCTCTTACTCACCCAACGACTGGGAGGATGGTCGGTATTGTTCATGTAAATCTCCGATAACGCTGCCATTATTGGCAGCGAGAGTATAGTAGCAAAGTTAAACATGTTTGGAAGTTTTACTTTGTCTTTTTCGCTAAATTTTTATACAAAAAAAGCGCCCATCAGGCGCTTTCATTTGCAGCGATTATTGATTACTGAATAGTAATACGTGCAAATTTACGTTTGCCTACTTGGAACACGTAAGTACCCGCTGCTGGAGCAAATTTGCTGTCCGCAATTTTTTCACCATCTATCTTCACAGCGCCCTGCTTAACCATACGCATCGCATCTGACGATGATGGGCATAAGCCAGCCTCTTTCAACAGATTGCTCACTGGGCGACCTGCATCAAAATCAAATTCTGGCATTTCATCAGGAATTTGGTTCTTCGCAAAACGGTTTACGAATTCTTGCTCTGCCGCATCTGCATCAGCTTCACTGTGGAAACGAGCAATAATTTCTTTTGCTAGCAATACTTTGATGTCACGAGGGTTTTTGCCCGCTTCTACATCAGCTTTGAATTGAGCAATCTCTTCCAGAGGAC
Source organism: Vibrio sp. Y51_MX_L26 (assembly GCF_024181935.1). Taxonomy (NCBI): domain Bacteria; kingdom Pseudomonadati; phylum Pseudomonadota; class Gammaproteobacteria; order Vibrionales; family Vibrionaceae; genus Vibrio; species Vibrio sp. Y51_MX_L26. Next base: position 181,654 of record NZ_JAMZAS010000003.1, on the reverse strand, counting down.
GGAAAGATAGCAGCTCGTAGTAGCTCCACATTAGGTCATCAGAAATAGACATGATTTTACCAAACATTTCGCTTGGCGCTTCGCTGATACCGATGTAGTTATTTGCTGACTTAGACATCTTCTTCTCGCCATCAAGGCCCACTAGAAGAGGCATCATCAGTACAACCTGTGGTTTTTGACCGTGAGACTTTTGCAGTTCACGCCCCATTAGCAGGTTGAACTTCTGGTCAGTACCACCAAGCTCAACGTCAGTTTCCATTGCTACTGAGTCCCAACCTTGTAGAAGTGGGTACATGAACTCATGAATAGCAATTGGCTGACCACCCGCGTAACGCTTTTTAAAGTCATCACGTTCTAGCATACGAGCAACGGTTTGGTTTGCAGCAAGACGAATCATACCTTCTGCACCAAGCTCAGATAACCACTCAGAGTTGAACTGAATCTTAGTTTTTGCAGGGTCTAAAATTTTGAATACCTGCTCTTTGTAAGTTTCTGCATTACGCAATACGTCTTCGCGGCTTAGCGGTGGACGTGTTGTGTTTTTACCTGTTGGGTCACCAACCATTGCAGTGAAGTCACCAATTAGGAACGTCACCTCATGACCTAGCTCTTGGAACAAGCGAAGCTTATTGAAAATAACCGTATGACCTAGGTGAATATCTGGAGCCGTAGGATCCGCACCCAATTTAATACGTAGAGGACGGTCTTCTTTTAGTTTTGCGATAAGCTCTTCTTCTGGAATCAGCTCTTCAACACCGCGCTTAATCTCGGCTAGTGCAGCTTCAATGCTCGCCATTCTTGTTCACTCCCACAGATTTGGCAAAAATATAATAGCTGAACATATTACTTGAATAGCGATGCATTTTGAAACACGTTAGACTAGGTAGTTGTCAATTTTTCCGTTTAATTTAGCAATCAAGTACCTCATGCATTCGATTTTTGTCCGACTTCCACTCTTGCACAAAGTATTGATCGGTTTTTTTAGTGCGCTGATTATCTTCGCGCTCTTCTTTTTACCTGATCCGCAAGACCTAGACCCGCAGCAGAGCCGATTAAAAGTTGGTCAACATTATCCTGTGCCAGTTTCCCTAGAACTCAGTGCACTAAACAGTTCGTCTCCAGCGTCCTCCGCTGTACTGCGTTGGGAAACGTACAAAGTGAAAAATGGTGAGAGTGCCGCCATCTTGTTTAGTCGCGTGGGGCTTTCTGCCCGCCTATTGCATGAGCTTGTCTCATCAGACAAAGAAGTGGAAAAGCAATTAACCCGGCTTCGACCTGGCGATCGATTGCAATTCGGTTTTGATGAAAACAACGACTTAGTACAGTTAAGAAGAACATTAAGCGCATTCGAAACTTTTCGTATCACGTTAAAAGACGGCAAATACGTCTCAGAAGTCGATAAAAAAGAAGTCGACTTCCAGTACAACTACGCTGAAGCCACCATCAAATCAAACTTTTGGAATGCGGGAATCTCTTCGGGATTAAATGGCAACCAAATCATGGAACTGGCCGGCATATTTGGCTGGGATATCGACTTTGCTTTAGATATTCGTAAGAACGACAGCTTCCGAGTGCTTTACCAAGAGGAAGTGGTAGAAGGTGAAGTGATTGGACGCGGAAAAATCATTGCTGCGATATTTAAAAACCAAGGCGATACTTTCACCGCAATACTGGATCAGAAAAGTGGCAAGTATTATGACGAAAATGGACGAGCAATGAAAAAGGCGTTCTTGCGCGCACCGTTGGATTTCCGTCGAGTTTCGTCTAACTTCAACCCACGCCGCTTACACCCTGTAACGGGACGCGTTCGTCCTCACAGAGGCACAGATTATGCAGCACCTGTAGGCACCCCGATTTGGGCGGCTGGTGATGGTGTCGTTCAAAAATCGTCTTACAACAAATTTAATGGTAACTACGTTTTCATTAAACATAGCAATACTTACATTACCAAGTACCTGCACTTAACCAAACGTACGGTACGAGCTGGTCAACGCGTTAAACAAGGCCAAACCATTGGTACGCTTGGCGGAACAGGTCGTGTAACAGGCCCTCACCTGCACTATGAGTTCCTTGTGAATGGTGTCCATAAAAACCCGCGCACGGTGAATTTGCCACAATCTAAATCCCTAACAGGAAAAGCGAGACAAACTTTCATGGCAAACGCGAAAATTAGCATGGACAAACTTGAGCGCTACAGCAAACTGCTAGCAATGAAGTAAGCCAGGTATTGAAAAGGGCAGCTCAGCTGCCCTTTTTGTTTCTTTAATATCATCACGATGAAGCTTACTTTTCGGAGTGATGCTCTCTCCCGAGCATAAGCAAACACGGTGTCAGAACTAACGTTAGCAAAGTCGCAAACGCCAAACCACCCGCGACAGCAGTCGCAAGCTGAGACCACCATTGAGTGCTTGGTGCGCCAAACTCCACTTTCTGGTTAACTAAGTCGATGTTCATTTCTAACACCATTGGCAATAAGCCTAATATGGTGGTCACCGTCGTGAGTAAAACGGGTCTTAAACGCTGCACACCTGTGCGCAAAATAGCCTCAGATTTATCTAAGCCACGTTTACGCATCTGATTATAAGTATCGATTAATACGATGTTGTTATTCACAACAATACCTGCAAGCGCAATCACCCCTATTCCCGACATGATGATGCCAAATGGCTTTTGGAAAATAAGCAATCCAGCAAAGACCCCAACGGTAGAAAACAACACAGCACTGAGGATTAAGAAAGCTTGATAAAAGCGATTAAACTGCGTAATTAAAATCAGAGCCATCACACCAAGCGCGACAATAAAAGCATTTTGTAAGAATGCTGATGAGTTTTCCTGCTCTTCATTTTGACCCCGAATCTTATATTCAATGCCTTCCGGTAAGTCGAGCTGTTCCATTCCAACGGCAATCTTCGGTAGCTCAAGCGCCAAATTGTAACCTTCCACCATATCTGCTTTGATATTGATAACTCGATGGCCGTCTACACGACGAATGGTATCTTGCTTATGATCTGGCTTAATTTGAGCAAAGTTCGTGATTGGCACCAAACCAGCTGCCGTTTTCACTCTCAGTTGGTCAAATCGACCAATATCGCGCTTATCTTGTGGATAGCGCACCAAAATATCGACTTCTTCATCCGCATCATCGGGCAAATAATCGCCTATTTTCAAACCGTTCGTAACAAACTGGACGGTATTCCCGACTAAGGTAGCATCCGCTGCAAAGCGAGAAGCGTCATCTCGCTGGATATCAATTTGCCAATCAATCCCTTCCTTATTAGTGGTATCACTCAAATTGGTCAGTGCAGGATTACCATCAGCCCAGTGTCGGACTTGTTTGGCCGCTTCATCTAACGCACTAACACTCAAGTTTCGTGATGACACTTCAATCACGAGATCATGCTCGACAGGCGGTCCTGCGTCCGGGAATTTATATTCAAGTTCAACACCATAAAAGCGATCTGTGGTCTCTTTTAGTTCCTCAATAATGGTTTTCACTTTGCGTCGATACTGCCAGTCCACAGGAGTTATTTGAATCTGGCCAATCTCGTCCCCATTATCGCTCGACCCCGTGCGCGTGTAGACACTTTCAAACTCGTCATGACCGAGCATCACCTTCTCGATTTCGCGCATAACAACATCTTTTTCGTGAATAGACAGGTCACCATAAGAACGAACTTTAACGGTAAAAAAGGCAGGGTCCACTTCAGGGAAAAACTCTGCACCCAAGCCAGCTTTGTTGTAAGTGAAGCCGACACCTGCCGCTAGCAGTATCGCGCTGAGTAAGACTTTCCATGGATGACGAATCGCTACCGACAGAGTCTGGTAATAAAGCTTGGTAATGCCTGTCGCTTTTTCAAAGTTGCCGTTATGCAGCTCAACCATTTCTCGCTGAGCTTTCTGATTGACTACTTGAGGCTTGCCAATGATCCCACCGATGACAGGAACGAACAGTAGAGCCATCATCAGCGAAGCGGCCAAAGTAGCAATTAAAGTAAGTGGTAAGTACTTCATGAACTCACCAGTAATGTCTGGCCAGAAAAGTAACGGAGCAAACGCAGCCAATGTGGTTGCTGTGGATGCGGTAATAGGCCAGGCCATTCGCTTTGCTGCATCTCGATAGGCTTCTTTACGAGGTGTACCCTCTTGCATGCGCCTATCCGCAAACTCTGTCACCACAATGGCACCATCCACCAACATGCCCACCGCCATAATTAAAGCAAACAGTACGACGATATTGACCGTAAGCCCAAATACCGATAACACCAACAACCCAGTCAAGAACGATCCCGGAATAGAAATCCCTACGAGAAGCGCGGTCCTAACCCCCAATATGGCAATAATCACGATCACTACGAGGATAATTGCGGATAAGATATTGTTTTGTAGATCACTGAGCATCAATTTGACATCGTCGGATTGATCCCAAGTGTATTTGACTTGCAAATTGTCGGGCCACTCGGCGCGCTTCTGACCCTGAGCCAGTACTTCTTTGACCAGCTCAACCGTTTCAATGATGTTTTCCCCTGCCCGTTTTTTTACGTCCAAAACGATGGCAGATTCACCATCTAAACGAGCAAAACTTTCAGGGTCGCGAAATGCACGTCGTACTGTCGCCACATCGCCAAAAGTGATCACCTCTTTGCCATTCACCTTGATCGGTAGTTCAAGCACATCTTTCAGTGAATCAAAAACCGATGGGACTTTTACCGAAAAGCGTCCATACCCAGTATCGACAAACCCCGCTGCCACAACCCGGTTATTCAAGGCGATTAAATTATAGATATCCGCTTGATCGAGACCGTAGCTTTCCATCAATAGCGGATCGACAACTATCTCCACGATGTCTTCACGATCCCCTGCGATTTCAACCTCAAGAACCTGACGGAAACTCTCCAAACGATCACGTAGCGTTCTGGCAATCTGTACAATGGTCCGCTCTGGTACGGTGCCATATAGAACAACAGTCAAAACAGGCTCTTCAGATGCAAACGTGACTTCATTTACCGTTGGCTCATCACTGTCCTCTGGTAATTTTGGCTTCGCAAGGTCAACGGCGTCTCGGACATCTGCCATCGCTTTATCAAGATCCACTCCAACACTAAATTCCAGCGTCACCGAAGCATGACCTTCTGATGCTACAGAGGTCATCTCTTTTACGCCTTCAATAGAGCGCAACTCTTGCTCTATTGGCCGAACTAATAAACGCTCGGCATCGACGGGAGAAATGCCTTGATGTCCAACGGAAACGTAGATAATAGGAATGGTAATATCAGGGCTCGATTCCTTGGGGATCGTGACGTAAGTAATGACACCGGCAATTAAGATCATCACCAATAATGTCAGCATAGTGCGAGCGCGAGATAACGCAGCATCAATCAGAGTGTACATAGGTGCTCCTTACTGCTCACTAGCCGCTTCAACAACTACGTCATCAACTTTGTTGGCCAGTACTTGATCGCCATCGCGTACAAACCCTTGCCCCAGTACGATAATATCGGCTCGCTCTCCTAACCCAGAGAGCCAAACACCATCATCCTCGGCCTTAACGAGCTGAATCGGAACAAATTCAACATGCTCATTACGCAGTGTTTTAACGCCTAAATTACCTTCTTCATCGAGTGCTAGCATTGCAGCCGTAATCTTTACCGCTAACACTTCACTCAACGGCAACTGTACTTCAGCGCTCATACCGGCCGGAATTCTTGCGTCTTGGTTATCAATTTCGATTTCAATTGGAAAGGTGTTAGTAGAAGCAGAAGAAACACGCCCAATGTAGCGTACCCGACCTTGATAATGCTGTTGGTTAATGGTTCTTACATCGGCTTGTAGACCTTCCTTAAGGTATTGTATATGCCGCTCACTGACATCAGCTTCAATCACCAAAGTGTCCAAATCAATGACCGTCGCAATAGGATCGCCAATCCCTACAAAGTCGCCTAACTCAACAAAGTGGTGATCAACAATGCCATCGAATGGTGCTTTCACCTCGGTATTTCTTAATGCCGTTTGCACGTTGCTCAAATTCGCTCGAGCATCCACCAATGCCGCTTGTGCTGTCGCAAACGCAACTTCGCCCTGTAGTCCGCGACTTTTTAGCGATTTAGCTGCATTAAACTCTTTCTCTTTAACCAACAGCATCGCCTGAGCCCGCTTGAGCTGAATACCAAGATCGCGCTTGTCGATGCTTGCGATCACTTGCCCCTGCTTGACTGTTTGACCTTTTTCTATAGTGAGGCTGACTATTTTACCCGCGACTTCAGCGCCAAGGCGCGCTTGACGATTGGGGGCAGTCCGTCCATACAGTTCGATGGTTTTACTTGTGGGTTCAGCAATAAAGGTGTCGAACATCACCTTTGCAAGTGGCGTGGTGTTCGTTGAAGAGGACGAAGAATTGAGATTATCATCTTGTGCTTTCAGTTGACCTATTGCCAGCCATGCAACAAGAAGCAATATGAGGATAAGAGATACTAGCCACGGGCGCTCGACAATGCGACGTCCGAAAGACGATCCAGACATATAAAGTCCTTTTTATTATTTCTCTGCATATTCTGCGAGAGCGACTTTACGTGACATCCTTCTACGTAAAGTTCAGGCAGCCACTGGCTGCCTGATTGGTGTTAATTACACACTAAACGATGCACCACAACCACATGTTGTCGTTGCATTTGGGTTGTTTACAAAGAAGCGCGCTCCTTCTAACCCTTCTGTGTAGTCAACAATGCCGCCAACGAGATATTGCAGACTCATAGGGTCTACAACCAGTGTTACACCACTGTTTACGATTGTCGTATCGCCTTCGTTTACATTTTCATCAAAAGTAAAGCCGTATTGGAAGCCGCTACAGCCGCCACCAGTAATGTATACGCGCAGTTTCAATGCTGGGTTTTCTTCTTCAGCAATCAATGCTTTAACGCGAGATGCTGCTGCGTCAGAAAAAGATAATGGTACGTTTACTTCGCTCACGAAGACCTCTCTCACTCGTGTAATGCGTCAAGCCTGAAGCAAGACGTCAAATTTGTGCTAATTGAGACGATTATCCAATACCTGACAAACTCGTTCAAGTATTCACCGCCGATTCTTTATAACAGATGCGGATATATAAGATTACACTGCGAAACAACACATAAATTAAGCAAAACGTTTCTAACTTGATTATAGCTAGGTACAATGCGCTCCACTTGGTCCGAGCAATCAAAAGAGGATAACCCCATGACCAAATCATCAGAGCTGTATCAAAAAGCTCAGCAAACCATCCCTGGCGGTGTCAATTCACCAGTTCGTGCATTCAACGGCGTTGGCGGCTCTCCGCTATTTATCGAACGAGCAGACGGTCCACTGATTTTTGATGCCGATGGTAAAGCGTACATTGATTACGTTGGCTCTTGGGGTCCAATGATTCTTGGCCACAACCACGCGGTTATCCGCGAAGCCGTCATTGACGCAGCGCAACGCGGCCTTAGCTTCGGCGCACCAACTGAACTTGAAATCGCGATGGCAGAGTTAGTTTCTGAACTTGTTCCATCAATGGAGCAAATCCGCATGGTAAGTTCTGGTACAGAAGCGACTATGAGCGCGATTCGCCTTGCACGTGGCTTCACTGGTCGCGACAAGATCATGAAGTTTGAAGGTTGTTACCATGGTCACGCAGACAGCTTACTAGTAAAAGCGGGCTCTGGTGCACTGACCCTTGGTCAACCAAGCTCTCCTGGCGTTCCTGCAGATTTTGCTAAGCACACGCTAACAGCAACATTCAACGACCTAGATTCTGTACGCGAGCTATTCGCTGCTAACAAAGGCGAAATCGCTTGTATCATCGTTGAGCCAGTTGCAGGCAACATGAACTGTATCCCACCAGTGGAAGGTTTCCACGAAGGTCTACGTGAAATCTGTGATCAAGAAGGCGCGCTACTGATTTTTGATGAAGTAATGACAGGCTTCCGCGTGGCACTTGGTGGCGCACAAGCGCACTACAACATCAAGCCAGACCTAACGACACTAGGTAAAGTGATCGGTGGTGGTATGCCAGTGGGTGCTTTCGGAGGTCGTAAAGAAGTAATGCAATACGTTGCGCCAACGGGTCCGGTTTACCAAGCGGGTACGCTTTCTGGCAACCCTGTCGCAATGGCTGCAGGCTATGCATGTTTGAACCTTCTAAAAGAAGAAGGCAACGAAAAACGCCTAGCTTCAAAAACCAAACAACTAGCAGATGGCTTTAAGTCTCTAGCAGAAAAACACGGTATTCCTCTGGTTGTGAACCAAGTGGGCGGCATGTTCGGCTTCTTCTTCACTGACCAAGAAAAAGTGACTTGCTACGAAGACGTAACGAAGTGCGATGTGGAACGCTTCAAGCGCTTCTTCCACTTAATGCTCAAACACGGTGTCTACCTAGCGCCTTCAGCGTTCGAAGCGAGCTTTACTTCCCTTGCTCACGGTTCAAAAGAAATCGATGCCACGCTAGAAGCGGCTGACCGCTGTTTTGCAACTCTTGCAGAAGAAGCAAAATAATCGCTTAAAAGCTGCGATAACTAATTTAAAAAAGGACCATCACGGTCCTTTTTTATTGCCAATTCAATATAACCAATACTGCTAAAACACCAATAACAATGCCAAACCACGGTATTCGTTTGGCTTTTTTCTCGGTTTGACACTTTTTATCACCGTTGCAACAACCCATAGTTCATCTCTTGATTGATAACCGACTGATTTGTGGTCATTATAACAAGGTATATTGCTCTGCTCTAATTCGGCATTGTCATAAGGTTGAAAGAGTTAAGAGTGCAAAGTAATAAAGGTTCAACGCCATCTTTGAAGGCGAAAACCGTAAACGTCACCTGTAAGTTGGACTAATCTCATGCCAAATAATGTAAAAATAACGTCGAGTCACCGAGTGCTAATGGTCGCTTTACTCGCCGCTGCTTTTGCTTGCTACTTATTGGTTGAGCCATACATCAATTCCATTGTGATGGCTTTTATCATTTCTTTGCTCATGTTTCCGGTACACGAATGGTTTGAGCGGAAAATTCCCAAGCACCCCAATATGGCCGCGCTGCTGTCATGTGTCGTCTTGACGTTTATTATCGTTATCCCACTGCTATTTGTATTTGCAGCCATTGTTCAACAAGGCTCTGTTTTTTCACAAAATACGTACAACTGGGTCACTAATGGCGGCATCCAAGATATATTCCAACATCCTTTCGTTATCAAAGGTTTAGCTATAGTTAATGAGTACTTACCTTTCGATAAAATCGAGCCAAAAGCCATTGCGGAAAAAATTGGTCAATTTGCCACATCGTTTGGCTCTAACCTAGTTGCTATCAGCGCCAAAATTTTAGGAGACGCCACCAACTTCCTAATGAACTTCTTCCTGATGCTGTTTGTGCTGTTTTTTCTGCTTCGTGACCACGACAAAATTATCTCTGCGATTCGTCATATTCTGCCACTCTCACGTAGCCAAGAAGACCGCATATTGACAGAGATAGAGCAAGTTTCTAAATCAGCCGTGATGGGCTCATTCATGACAGCGATTGCTCAAGGTCTGGCTGGCGGTATCGGTATGTGGCTCGCTGGTTTCCCGGGGTTATTCTGGGGAACGATGATGGGCTTTGCATCATTCATCCCTGTGGTCGGAACCGCACTAATCTGGATTCCTGCAGCGGCGTACTTGTTCTTAACAGGCGATATGACTTGGGCTATCTTCTTGACGGTGTGGAGTGTGGTCGTCGTTGGTTCTATTGATAACCTATTGCGTCCGCTGCTAATGCAAGGCAGCGCAGGCATGAATACCCTAATGATTTTCTTCTCGTTACTGGGTGGTCTGCATCTATTTGGATTGATCGGCCTGATTTACGGTCCACTGATTTTTGCCGTGACAATGGTACTGTTTAATATCTACGAAGAAGAATTCAAAGACTTCCTCAACCAGCAAGACAACAGCTAGTCACAGCTTAATCACTTCAAGCTTGGGGCAGATTGTGCGAAAATCTGCCCCAATTATTTCTGATGAACCCAATTTATGTCTGCTTATATCGCTCCTAGCCAAATAGCTCAGCGTCAGCTCGAGTACTTCAACGGAAAACATGTTTTAGTTGCAGGTGAAGTCGAAGATCTCTTTCCACTTGAACTGACCAAACACTGTGAATCTGTGGAAGTCTTCACTTCAAACTACAGCTTCTACCGTCAAATTCGCACTCATAACAAGGTTAAAAGCCATTTTGGTTCTGAGTTTAATACTGAGACACAAGCAGACATGGTGCTTTTGTACTGGCCTAAAGCCAAAGCCGAAGCCGAATACCTTCTGGCGATGTTGATGGCGAAACTAGGCGTGAACACTGAAATTGTAGTGGTTGGCGAAAACCGCTCAGGTGTTAAAAGCATCGAGAAGATGTTCAAAGAGTATGGCCCGGTCAATAAATACGATTCCGCTCGTCGTTGTTCATTTTACTGGGGCACTTGCCTCAATGAACCAAAGCCGTTCAATCAAGCAGACTGGTTTAAAACCTATACGGTCACACTTGGTGAGCAATCACTGACTGTTAAGAGTTTGCCTGGAGTATTCAGTCATGGCGAATTCGATTTAGGTAGCCGCCTATTACTCGAAACCTTACCTACTCTATCAGGTAAAGTCCTCGACTTTGGATGTGGTGCTGGGGTGTTAGGTGCTTTCATGGCAAAAGCCAATCCAGAAATTGCGATTGAGATGTGTGACATTAACGCGTATGCCATCACATCGAGTCAAGCCACACTAAAAGCCAATGGATTAACCGGCCATGTATTCGCCTCTGATATTTACTCAGACACTGCCGACGATTATCGTTTTATCATCAGTAACCCACCTTTCCACAGTGGTTTAGATACGAACTACAACGCAGCAGAAACACTCTTGGGTCAGGCTCCAAAGTATCTCGATAACCATGGTGAAATGATCATTGTCGCGAATAGCTTCTTAAAATATCCACCAATTATTGAGCGAGCGTTTAATAATTGCGAGACGCTAAATAAGACCAATAAGTTTTCTATCTACTACGCGAAAAAGTCATAATCTTCCCTCGCGCAGGTACAAACCTGCGCGATTTTTTCTCAAAAACTCAACACTCATAAGAAAAACTGCGTCACCCTGCACGCTTTACAACTAACTTTCTTGTCAAAGAAAAAAAACTCGTTAATTTTGTTAATTCTATCTAGTTGAACTTCTTATCCGTTTTTAACGAGAACCTCGGCAGCGAAGTACATTTTAGAACTGCCCTTTATGAGTTGTAATCTTATCCATGTTTAAATTCTACAAAAAACAGAAATTTAAGCGCCTTCAGAGTACACTGATGACCGCATTTCTGGTGCTCAGTATCACACCTCTTACCATTACTGCGATCTTTTTCCTACAGTCCCACAGTAAAGATCTGCAAGAACAAAGCACCTCACACTTGTTGTCTGTTCGAGATACAAAACAACAGCAAATTATCGACTACTTTGAGGCGCGGGAAACCGAAGTCATGGGCTTTGTGCGCTCTGAACTGGCTTACGCCAGTGGTGGTCGATTCTACGGTCTCGTCAATGCTTTTAGTCGTTTAGGTAATGACATTGAAGAATCCCGTAAAAATGCCCAACAGCGCTACATTGAAGGCAGCGGAGATCAAATCAAAACGTCAACGTTACCCGAGTCTTCCAACTATGTCGGAAGTGAACGTTACCGACTCTTACATAAACGTTACCACTGGGCCTACTTGGAGCTCCTCAAGCGCTCTGATTTTAATGATATTTTGCTGGTCGATATCAACGGTAATGTCACCTATTCGATCAACAAAGACGATAACTACGGAACAAACTTATTATCAGGCCCCTACAAAGACTCAGCACTTGGCAAAACCTTCAAGCGTCTAGCTGATGACGTCACTGAACGCCGTAAGGTGAATGAAGACTACACCCCTGTGATTGTGTCTGATTTCGAACTGGAAGGTGGTAAACAAGTCGCTTGGTTAGGTGCTCCAATTGTTCAGCAAGGCTACCTACACAGCTATGCTATGTTCCGCTTACCAAATAATGGCATCACGAAGTTAGCCGCAGACGCCAACCGAGAGTCATCCATTAACACCTTACTGGTTGGAAATGATCACCAACCTCGCACAATTAACACCAAGCAAGATGACATTAAGAACAGCTTAGAAGTGATCGATAAAGCACTCTCTGGTGCATTTGGCGTCGGCACTTACACGAACGGTTTAGGTGAAGAGATCATCGCTGCTTATGCACCGATTGAAACGCGTGGTGTTATTTGGGCACTCGTCGTGCAATTACCAGAAAACGAAGCTTTCGCTCGTATTCATCAACTAGAAAAACTGTTTGTTATCGCCATGCTGATCGCCATCATTCTAGTGGTAATCGCTTCCCATTATTTATCAAACTTTATTACTTCTCCGTTGCTGAAGTTAACTTGGGCTGCCGAAAAAGTGTCTGCCGGAGATCTTGATGACACCACCTTTAATACGGTTCGCAAAGATGAAATTGGCCGTCTTGCGCTGAGTTTTGAACGAATGCAACGCTCTATTCGAGAGAAAATTCAAACCATTAAGAAGCAAAATGAAGAGCTCGAGAGCAACATACAGATCATTCAAAAACAAAATGATGAACTGCAATTGGCCGACAAACTTAAAGATGAGTTCTTAGCCACCACTTCTCATGAACTCCGCACACCATTGCACGGCATGGTCGGAATCGCTGAGACTTTAGCGTCCGGCGCTAACGGTGCTATTCCTGCTAGCCAAAAATATCAGCTTGATATCATCATTAAAAGTGGGCAACGTCTCGCAAACCTTGTTGATGACTTATTGGATTATCATAAAATGCGTTACGGAAGCATGGATATCCAGAAGTCAGCGGTGAGTTTAGCCAGTGCAACGCGACTGGTACTAGAGCTTTCCAGCCATTTACTCGGAAATAAAACCATCCGTATCATCAACCAAGTACCAGCGGATTTGAAAGCGGTGTCTGCCGATCCTCAACGCCTTGAACAAGTGTTATATAACCTGATCGGTAATGCGATTAAGTACACCTCAGAAGGTAAAATCGTTATCTCCGCCAATGTGGTTGATGATCATGTTCGTGTGCAAGTTGTGGATACTGGGCAAGGTATTCCCGCAGAACATCTTGAACATATTTTCGAACCACTTATCCAAGCGGGACAAGACGCAAGTCGCTATCGTCAAGGTGCGGGGCTCGGGCTTTCGATTAGCCGTCAATTGATTGAGTTGATGGGTGGCTCGTTATACGTCAGCAGCCAGCCTATGGTCGGCACCACCTTCAGTTTCACGTTACCACTTGCCAGTGAAGAAGAGATCCAAACAACTCAAACCCTTGCAGCGCACGGACACTTCCAGATTCCTGAAATCGATGTAGAGAACAATGAAGACTTATCACTGCCAGAGAATCCAGACGGCCCGTTACTGTATGTCGCTGACGATGAGCCAGTAAACCTGCGTGTGCTTGAGAGTTTCTTACGTTTAGAGGGCTATCGCGTACGTACCGTCTCTGATGGACCAGAAACATTAGCACTCGTTGAGCAGGAAAAACCGGAACTCCTGTTATTGGATATCATGATGCCAGGCATGAGCGGCTATCAAGTCTGCAGTGAATTACGTGAAACTTATGACCATGCCGAGCTACCTATCATTATGCTAACCGCGCTTAGTCAAACAGAAGATCGTGTACGAGGCTTTGAAGCAGGAGCCAACGACTATTTATCTAAGCCATTCAATAAACAAGAGCTAGCTGCGCGCATCCAAGCGCACTTAACGGCAAGCCAAGCTGAAATGCGCCACATGGAGAATAAGATACTTGAATCTGAACTTCGCCAACGAGCGGCTGTAGAGGCAAGCTTATTAGAAACTCAAGGGCGATTGTTGGAACAACTGGAATCGGCTCCTGAAGCGATTATCTGTTTGCGTGAAGATAAACGTATCCGGTTTGCTAATGAAGCTGCTTGCAAGCTATTCAAGCGTAACTTAGAACAATTAAAACGTTCATCTGCCGATGAGTTGATTGCACCTAAGTATCTGACCGTCAAACAACCTCATTACTGTGGCAAGATTGATATCTATATTGAAGATATTCGTCAAAACATCGAAGCAGACATTCTTAAACTACCTGAAGGCTCAGGCTTAGATGTCATGTATATCTTTAATGTTGGCGGAGGAGCCAATGCCGCTCGCATACACAACCTAGAAACCGCAGTAGAGGTGCTTTCAAGTTATGCTTTTGATGGCGATAAAGACCAGCTGCAGAAGCTGAAAGAACTCGGTGGAGAGTTTACACGGCTTGCAGACAAAGCGCTTGGTAACAAAAAAGACAAACAAGAGCTAATGCGAGAAATTCTGGTCGACGCAATGACACACGCCTTAGAGTATTGGGAGTCAGTCACTGGTGAAAGTAAATTCGCATTTGCCGAACAAAGTGGCTTATGGCGCGTTTATCTTGACCGTAGCACTCTGCAAACACGCACTTTGGATAAATACATGCGTATAGAAACTCTGCCGAAAACGCCACGTTGGAGAACGGTGTTGAGCTCAATAGAATTCATCCTTGAACACTGTAAAGAACAGAGTCCTGAGCGTGCATACATCGAAGCTCAACGAGATAAACTACAGCGACTGTTGACCAGCTAATACCTATCAAAAAACTAGCCCAGCGCATACGCTGGGCTTTTTATTATCCAGCCCTTCTCTTTCTCTAAAGAGGAATAAGCCTCTGGACAAAGTTGTCCATGTTAGGAATTCCAAACATACGCTTCTATCGATATAACCAACCCAAACTAGGTTGAGTCAAGCGAATAAAACACTTCATTTTCACAATAAAAAAAGAGCAATAAATGAGAGAAAACTGTCGATAAAAGAGACTATTTTTCAGATAACAAACGGTTTTTAACCAACAATTGACAGAGATTGCGAACTCAATCACAACAGAACGGCAGATTAATTTTTAGCTAATTAATTAACACATTTTCTGCATGTGAGCGAGATCTCCGAACCAGGAAGAGAATCAGAAGGCTTTTATTTTAAATAGATTGTAGGTTAGCAATCACTAACACTCACTATTAATAAGGATATAAACTGCGACGCATATCAACGTTTATTTTTTGGTCTATCTCTAGTCAAAATTAGCCAAAATAACGTTTATAACGGAGAGTGACGATATTTTAACGTTTTTAACGAGAATCGAGTTTGATTATTTTATGGATAAGGTGTTTTCTTACTCCTGCCTAAGGCCTACAGGCCACTCTTGGCGAAACTCAATGTTGTAATGAGTAATGCATAAACAAGAGGTAGGTCTTGGAGAGTGTTTATCAATTGATGACATTCAATTCCATTTAGTGAAATGAAAGCAAATAGTAAGGAACAGCTATGCTTGCCAATATTAAAAAAACAGCACTAGCAACAGCAATTATTGCAACGGCTACTACAGGTTTTGCATCGGTAGCTACTGCGGCTGAACGCAGTGAACTGACTATCCACCCTAAAGAGTTTACAACTTTCGTTCGTAACTTTAACCCTTTCTTGGGTGCAACTAACCTGCACACAACAACCGACTTTATTTACGAGCCGCTCGTTGTTTTTAACGAAATGCACGGTAACACGCCAGTATTTCGTCTAGCAGAAAACTTTACCATGGCTGATGACCTAATGAGCGTGACCTTCGATATTCGTAAGGGCGTAAAATGGTCTGACGGCAAAGCGTTTACCGCTGATGACGTAGTTTATTCTTTCAACCTAGTTAAAGAGAAGCCAGAGCTAGACCAGTCTGGTATCAACTCTTGGGTTACTGGCGTAGAGAAAGTTAACGACTACAAAGTTAAATTCCGTCTAAGCGAAGCAAACTCAAACGTTCCTTACGAAATTGCGAAAGTACCAGTTGTACCTAAGCACGTATGGAGCAAAGTGAAAGATCCAGCAACATTCACAAACGAAAATCCAGTAGGTAGTGGTCCATTTACCGAAATCGACACTTTTACACCGCAACTATACATTCAGTGTGAGAACCCGAATTACTGGGATGCTGATAACCTAGATGTAGACTGTCTACGAGTGCCACAAATCGCGAACAACGACCAATTCTTGGGCAAAATCGTTAACGGCGAAATGGACTGGACGTCTTCATTCGTACCAGACATCGACCGCACTTACGCTGCAGCAAGTCCGAATCACCACTACTGGTACCCACCAGCGGGTACTCAAGCGTTTGTAGTGAACTTCAAAAACCCAGACGCGGCGAAAAACGAAGCACTTACTAACGTTGACTTCCGTCGTGCGTTCTCTATGGCGCTAGACCGTCAAACGATTATCGACATTGCATTCTACGGTGGCGGTACAGTAAATGACTTCGCTTCAGGTCTAGGCTACGCATTCGAAGCTTGGTCTGACGAAGAGACGCACAACAAGTACAAAGGTTACAACACATACAACGCCGAAGGTGCGAAAAAGCTTCTTGCTAAAGCAGGCTTCAAAGATGTAAACAAAGATGGCTTTGTAGATACACCATCTGGCAAGTCTTTCGAGCTTCTCATTCAATCGCCAAACGGTTGGACTGACTTTAACAACACTGTACAACTAGCTGTTGAGCAACTAGCAGAAGTCGGCATTAAAGCACGTGCTCGTACTCCAGATTTCTCGGTATACAACCAAGCAATGCTAGAAGGTACATACGACGTTGCTTACACCAACTACTTCCACGGTGCGGATCCACACTTGTACTGGGACAGCGGCTACAACTCGAAGCTACAGTCTGGTGACGGTATGCCTCGCTTTGCAATGCACTTTTACAAGAACGATAAGTTAGACGGTCTTCTTAACAGCTTCTACAAAACCGCTGATAAGCAAGAACAGCTAGAAATCGCTCATGGTATCCAGAAGATCATTGCTCAGGACCAAGTAACCATTCCTGTGCTATCTGGCGCGTACATGTATCAATACAACACAACTCGCTTCACTGGTTGGTGGAACGAAGAAAATCCTAAGGGCCGTCCAAACATTTGGGCAGGTATCCCAGAGCGTCTACTTCACGTGCTGGACCTAAAACCAGTTAAATAAGTAGAAGTTCATTTCAAGCGGCATACATCCCGTGTGCCGCCTATAAAAATCCCTTGTTAACGAAACCAATATGTGGCGCTCGTCGTCAGGGGATTTTTCGCTCTAAATTTCGCTAGGAGCGACCTGAAACCAGAAACAGGGAAAAAATCTGGGTGAGTAAGGTGTGAGTTATGGGTTATTTTTTAAGACGTTTGTCGTTCTATCTTGTCGCGCTCTTAGTTGCAGCGACGTTAAACTTTATTATTCCGCGAGCAATGCCTGGTGACCCAGTTACCATGATGTTTGCTAACGCTTCTGTACAGGTGACGCCAGAACGAATCGCAGCAATGAAAGAACTGCTCGGTTTCGTTGATGGGCCGATTTACATTCAGTACTTTTCGTACATTAAAAACATTCTAAGTTGGGAGCTAGGTACATCAATCCAGTTCTACCCTCTTTCAGTTAACTCTTTACTAGGTAGTGCATTTGGCTGGTCTCTCTTCCTAGCTGGTACTGCGGTTGTACTTTCTTTCTCAATCGCTTCTGTACTCGGTATTTTTGCCGCATGGAAGCGTGGTAGTAAGTACGATGCATTCGTAACGCCTGGTACATTGATCATTCAAGCTATCCCACAGATGGTTATCGCAATGTTAGCGCTGTTTACCTTTGCGATTGGCCTAAAATGGTTCCCATCTGGCTATGCTTACACGCCAGGTACTATCCCTGATTGGTCAAGCTGGGAGTTCATCAAAAACGTGGGTTACCACGCAGTACTCCCTCTATTCTGTGCAACCATCGTTCAGATCGGCGGCTTCCTCGTCAATATGCGTAACAACATGATCAACCTTCTCGCCGAAGACTACATCACGATGGCGAAAGGCAAAGGGCTGAGCGAGAACCGTGTCGTCTTCAATTACGCCGCACGTAACGCGCTACTTCCAAGTGTAACCGCGCTATCTATGTCTTTGGGTATGGCCATTGGTGGCCAATTGATCATCGAGATGATTTTCAACTACCCAGGTTTAGGCACCGTGCTACTTAACGCAATTCACGCTCGTGACTACCAAGTACTTCAAGGTCAGTTAATTATCATGACGATGTTCATGCTGTGCTTCAACTTAATGGCTGACATGCTGTACATGATTCTAGACCCTCGCCTACGTACGGGAGGCAAATAATCATGAAAGAACTATTCAAACTTATTTTAGGTAACTCATTCGCTCGAATCGGTCTTGGTATTGTTACCGTATTCGTATTCGTTGCGATCGCAGCTCCTTTACTTACGAAACATGCGCCAGACAAGCGAACCGGTAATCCACACGAATACCCTAGCTTTGTCGTAAAACAAGCGCAAAATAATCCTGATGGCTGGGTAGCTAAAAATCTAGCAGATGATCGTCGTACGCTGATTATGTCGAAAAAGGCTGATCACGTTCTGGGGACTTCACGTATGGGTCGTGATATTTGGTCACAAGTGGCTTACGGTGCTCGCGTATCGCTGGGTGTCGGCTTTGGTGCTGGCATCATCGTATGTTTCCTAGCAACGGTCATTGGTATCTCGGCAGGTTACTTCGGCGGCAAAGTGGATGACATATTGAGTGCAGCGATGAACATCATGCTGGTAATCCCTCAATACCCATTGCTCTTTGTACTGGCAGCCTTTATTGGCGAAGCAGGTCCACTCACCATTGCCTTGATTATCGCTGGTACCTCTTGGGCGTGGGGCGCGCGTGTTGTCCGTTCTCAAACCATGGCTCTACGCGAGAAAGAGTTTGTGAAAGCCGCTGAAGTATTGGGCGAATCTTCATTCCGCATCATCTTCGTTGAAATTTTACCAAACCTAATCCCGATTGTCGGTGCAAGCTTCATCGGCTCAGTAATGCTCGCTATCAATACTGAGGCTGTAATCTCGTTCTTGGGCCTGGGCGATGCCAACACCATCAGTTGGGGCATCATGCTCTACAACGTGCAAACCTCATCAGCGATGTTGATTGGCGCATGGTGGGAAGTATTAGCACCTTGTATCGCCTTAACTCTTTTGGTGACTGGTCTTGCTCTACTTAACTTTGCCGTTGATGAAATTGCTAACCCACAGCTTCGTTCTCACAAAGGCATGAAACGCTGGAAGAAACTGGCAGAGAAAGACAAGAAAGAGCGCGCGCCTGAAATGGCACCACAAAATGCACTATGGAGCGGAGATAAATAATCATGACTGCACCACTAATTTCTATCCGTAACCTATGCGTAGATTACATCACAGATGCGGGCGATGTCCGCGCCTGTAACAACGTTAGCTTTGACATTGCGCCAGGTGAAGTCTTTGGCCTGGCTGGTGAATCTGGCTGTGGTAAATCCACGGTTGCTTTCTCGCTCATGCGTCTTCATAAGCCGCCAGCATTCATCACTGGTGGTGAGGTCATCTTCAACGGAGAAGACATCATCAAGTACAGCGATGAACGTATGCAATCATTCCGCTGGAGCGAGATGTCGATGGTGTTCCAAAGTGCTATGAACGCATTAAATCCGGTGCTTACGATGGAAGAGCAGTTTTGCGATGTCATCATGCGCCACACCAACATGACACGTGAACAAGCGAAAAAGCGCGCCGAAGGATTGTTGGAAATCGTTGATATTCATCCAAGCCGCTTGAATGACTACCCACACCAATTTTCTGGTGGTATGCGCCAGCGCTTAGTCATTGCGATTGCTCTGGCTCTCAACCCAAAAATGATCATCATGGATGAGCCAACGACGGCACTCGATGTTGTGGTTCAGCGTGAAATCTTACAAAAGATCTATGCACTAAAAGAAGAGTTCGGCTTCTCGATCCTTTTCATTACCCACGACTTGTCACTCATGGTCGAGTTCTCGGATCGAATCGGCATTATGTACTCCGGTGAGTTAATTGAAGTCGCTCCTTCTAAGCAAATTCTGGAAAGTCCTTACCACCCTTACACTAAAGGTTTGGGTAGCTCTTTCCCTCCACTAACTGGTCCTAAAACCAAATTAACTGGTATTCCAGGCAACCCTTTGAACCTATTAGAGATTCCTCAAGGCTGCCGCTTCCAAGCCCGCTGCGACCGCGTCCACGAAGCTTGTACACGAGTACCAACTCAGCTGCGTCAAATTGAACCTGGTCGTTTTTCAAATTGCCACTTATACGGCGACACGATTGCTCAAGCTAAGGTTTAACAACAAAAAATAACGCTAGCTAAGAACAAAATTACACTGGAGAGAATTATGAGCAAACAACTCGGCGAACTGCTGATTGAGGGTAAACATGTCGTTAAGGACTTCCCTTTAAATAGTAACTCAATCAAGCAGTCAAAAATGCGCGCGATCAACGACGTGTCATTCAAGATGTACAAGAGCCGCGGTTTGTCAGTAGTAGGTGAATCAGGCTCTGGTAAATCTACTACCGCTAAAATGATAGCTAAAATGTACGCCCCTACCGAGGGTGTAATCGAATACAGAGGTCGTGATATCCAAGATATTACCTCTCGACATGACTTGATGACATATCGTGAAGGCGTACAAATGGTATGGCAGGACCCATTTGGCTCACTAAACCCTACACACAATATCTTTCACCATATTGCTCGCCCGTTGCTGATCCATAAAAAGATTGCACCAGGCAACAAAAAGGAACTGGAAGAGCGTGTGTATGACCTACTAGAACAAGTTGGTCTGATTCCGCCAAAAGAAACCGCGCAAAAGTTCCCACATCAGCTGTCTGGCGGCCAGCGTCAACGTGTAAACCTAGCTCGTAACATCGCTGTAGGTGCAGAAGTGGTATTGGCAGATGAGCCAACATCAATGCTGGACGTGTCAATTCGTGCTGGTGTTTTGAACTTGATGGAAGAGATGAAGTTCGAGAAACAAATGTCTCTGCTTTACATCACTCACGACATCGCAACGGCGCGCTACATTGCTGAGGATCTCGCGGTTATGTACGTAGGTCACATGGTTGAATGGGGGGATACTGAGGAAATCATTCACGATCCTCAGCACCCATATACGCAACTCTTGGTATCTGCTGTGCCTGATCCATCGAAGTCTATCCACGAGAAGCTGAAAGGCAACAAAGGGGAAATCCCACTTTGGACACCGGATTCAGTCGGCTGCCCATTTGCAGGACGCTGCGTACACGCAACCGATAAATGTCGCGAACGACTACCAGGAGTCACTCAGCTTTCTGAGAACCACTTTGTTCGCTGTTACTTATTTGAAGATTAATTATAACGAGGGTCAGGTTCAGCCTGACCCATTCCTGTTTTATCGTTTCCCGGAGACATTGAATGCTGCTACTGACTAACCACATTGGTTATGAACATCTGGGCCCAAAGAAAGCCATTGTCCAGACCGAACAACCACACTTGTCTTCTTACACTGCCCAATTGATTTGTGCCACTACCGAGCAAACCGTGGCAACTTTTGCGGTTGAAGAACAGGGTAAAGTGGCGAACTGGCATCAGGGCTATTTCTACCTCATCGACTTTTCACCTTTCACAGATTCAGGCGACTATTTCCTGCAAGTGGAAGATACGCGCTCTTCCTCTTTCACCATTGGCGAACATATTCTGTTGGATCAAACTTTGTCGGATGTGATCCACTACTTCAAATCACAACGTTGTGGTGGAATTTTCGATCAACAAGATCGACAAGTTCCAGTGCTCAGCGCCAACCAAACGGTTGATGTACACGGAGGGTGGTACGACGCATCTGGAGACGTTAGCAAGTATTTAAGTCATCTTTCATACGCTAATTATTTGAACCCTCAACAAACCCCAATGGTGGTTTGGAACATCCTAAAAGGACTTTCATTGCTTGAAGGAAGCGAAGACATTGCAGCCTTCACACGTACACGTCTTATTGAAGAAGCCCTGTTCGGTGCAGACTTCCTTGTTCGTATGCAAAACGAAAAAGGCTTCTTCTACATGACAGTCTTTGATAAGTGGAGCAAAGATACTGCGCAACGAGAAATCTGTGCCTACGAAACGCAACTTGGTCACAAATTTGATGACTACCAAGCAGGCTTTCGACAAGGTGGCGGTGTCGCCATCGCAGCGCTGGCCGCGGCGTCGCGTTTAGGTGTTCACGGCGAATACGATCAACAGAAATACCGCAACGCTGCTGAAAATGGTTACTGGCACTTAAAAGAGCACAATACGCAGTACCTCAATGATGGTGAAGAAAACATTATCGACGAATACTGTGCGCTACTAGCTAGTGTAGAACTGTTTAAAGCCACCAAAGAAACTCGCTACTTGGAAGAGAGCCGTTTGTGGGCACAACGCTTAGTTGCCCGCCAAATGAGCGACGAACAGATTCAACACTTTTGGTCAGCAAACCAAGACGGCAGTCGTCCATACTTTCACGCTGCCGAAGCAGGTCTACCCGTTATTGCCCTGTGCGAATACCTAGCAATTGAAGACGACTCCGTACAGACAGAATCGGTAAAACGCATCGTTAACCGAGCGTGTGAGTTTGAGATCAAAATATCCAATAAAGTGACCAACCCATTCGGTTACCCTCGCCAGTATGTTAAAGGCGTAAATGAGTCAAAACGCGATGCATTTTTTGTCGCACACAACAATGAATCCGGCTATTGGTGGCAAGGCGAGAATGCTCGATTGGGCTCACTCGCGACCATGGCGTATCTTGCTCAACCGCATATAGCGTCGCAAGAAATACAGCAACAACTTTTCGTGTTTGCTCAAGATGCATTGAACTGGATTGTAGGCTTAAACCCATACGACATGTGCATGCTTGATGGCCACGGTCGTAACAACCCTGATTACCTTCCTCAATATGGTTTCTTCAACGCTAAAGGCGGTGTGTGTAACGGAATCACTGGCGGCTTTGAAGACGAGGAAGACATCGCATTTAACCCACCAGCACAAAAAGACGACATGTTACAAAACTGGCGCTGGGGCGAACAATGGATCCCGCATGGCGCTTGGTACTTACTCGCGATAATGAGTCAAGCTCAGCATATTTCTCAGTTGGCAACCTCTAAAAATATTAAGGAACAATAATCATGGGGATGTATTTTGTTGGTATCGATGGTGGCGGCACGTCATGTCGAGCCAGGATTAAAGATTCACAAGGTAATTTTCTTGGCGAGGCCAAAAGCGGCAGCGCCAACATCATGCTAGGCGCTGAAGTTGCAATGGCTTCGATTCTTGAATCCATCTCTTCGGCTGCCGAACAAGGTGGCCTGACACAACAAGATTTTACATCGATGCATGTCGGCTTAGCCCTTGCAGGTGCTGAGCACAAAGCATCTTGGCAAGCCTTTATGTCTCTTCCTCATCCGTTTGCCAGTATGACTCTTAATACAGATGCTTACGGCGCGTGCGTTGGTGCACACAATGGCGAAGATGGCGCAATCATGATCGCAGGAACGGGCTCTTGTGGCATCTATCTTAAAGGATTGGAGCAGCACGTTGTCGGTGGTCGTGAATTCCCGATTTCGGATCAAGGTGGCGGCGCAGTGATGGGGCTTCGCCTAGTTCAACAAGTTTTGTTAGCAGAAGATGGCATCAGAGAGAAAACGCCTCTAGCACAACACGTCATGGCGCATTTCGAAAATGACGTTGATAACGTGGTGGCTTGGTCTAAACAAGCGCTTCCTCGTGATTATGGCCAGTTTTCTCCTGCAATTTTCCAACATGCAGAACAAGGTGATGCACTAGCAATTGAGATGCTGAAGCAAACTGCAGCTGATATAGAAATGTTTCTCGTGGCATTAAACAAGCGCGGCGCAACACGTATTTGTTTAATGGGCAGCATTGCTGAACGTATTTTACGTTGGCTTTCGCCACCAGTTCAGCAATGGGTTGTTGAGCCACAGTTTGACGCGATTGAAGGCGCAATTATGTTTGCAGGTAAACCTGAACATAACCTTTACTCGCTCAGTGCGGCGTAGGAGTAGATATGGAATATCGTGTTGATCTCGTCGTCCTATCAGAACAAAAGCAAAACTGCCGTTTCGGACTGACTTTCCATAACTTGAGCGATCAAGATCTCCACAATTGGAGCCTGATTTTTGCTTTTGATCGCTACATTCTGCCGGATAGTATTTCGAATGGTCAGCTCAAGCAAATTGGCAGCTACTGCACCCTCAAACCAGAAGGGTTGGTGCTGGCAGCTAACCATCATTTTTACTGCGAGTTCAGTATTGGTTCGAACCCATTCCGTTACTATTCTGATGGATTCAATGAAGCCTTGGTCAACTTTGAAGTCAACGGCAACCTTCAGCGAGCTCAAGTCGATGTCACGCCGATCGTATTGGCTTCACCGTACCGTGAACGTAGTGAGATCCCTTCCAGCTTGACGCATGCGCAGCCTTTATTGCCAAAACCAAACCATATAGAGGTCAGTGATCACTGCTTTAGCTTTAATCATCAAGCTGGCGTTGCGGTTTATTCAAACCTAGCCAATTCAGCCAAAGAATGGTTACTTGAAGAGCTTAAGCGCATTCATCAATTTGAGTTCGCATCAAACAATGGCAGTCAGATCATCTTCAAAGGCAACCCAACCTTGGATGAAGGCGCTTACAAACTGAAGGCAGCAGAAGAGTCGATCAAAATTGAAGCAGGATCTTCGTCTGGCTTTACCCATGCTTGTGCAACGTTATTGCAACTGATCAAAGTTGGCGATCAACCGAATTCCATGGAAGTGGTTTGCTGTTCAATCAAAGACAGACCGCGTTTTCGTTATCGTGGAATGATGCTGGACTGCGCACGTCATTTTCACTCCGTTGAGCAAGTCAAACGCTTGATCAACCAATTAGCCCACTACAAGTTCAATACGTTCCATTGGCATTTGACCGATGATGAAGGTTGGCGAATTGAAATCAAATCACTGCCTCAACTAACCGATATTGGCGCATGGCGTGGCCCTGATGAAACGATAGAGCCTCAATACACGCACCTATCAGAACGCTATGGTGGTTTTTACACTCAAGAAGACATCAAAGACGTGGTTGCCTTTGCTTCAAAACGAGGCATCACGGTTATCCCTGAAATCGATGTACCAGGCCACTGCCGAGCTGCCATCAAGTCGTTACCACACCTATTGGTAGAAACTGAAGATACCACCGAATACCGCAGTATTCAGCATTACAACGACAACGTTATTAACCCTGCTCTTCCGGGAAGTTATGAGTTTATCGACAAAGTGTTGGAAGAAGTCTCCGCGCTGTTCCCTGCGCCTTATGTTCATATCGGTGCGGATGAAGTACCTAACGGCGTATGGTCAAAAAGCCCTGCGTGCCAAGCACTAATGGAGCAACAAGGTTACAGCGACTACAAAGAGTTACAAGGGCACTTCTTGCGTCATGCCGAAGACAAACTGCGCAAACTTGGCAAGCGCATGCTGGGTTGGGAAGAAGCACAGCATGGCGACAAAGTCAGCAAAGACACAGTGATCTATTCGTGGTTAAGCGAAGAAGCGGCGTTGAACTGCGCGCGCCAAGGTTTCGATGTGGTGCTACAACCTGCACAAACCACCTACCTAGATATGACCCAAGATTACGCACCAGAAGAACCGGGCGTGGATTGGGCGAACCCGTTGCCGCTAGAAAAAGCTTACAACTATGAACCACTCGCTGAAGTGCCAACCGACGATCCAATACGTAAACGCATTTGGGGCATTCAAACAGCATTGTGGTGTGAAATCATCAACAACCAGTCTCGTATGGACTACATGGTCTTCCCGCGCTTAACCGCAATGGCAGAAGCATGTTGGACAGACAAACAACACCGAGACTGGACCGACTATTTATCACGCTTGAAAGGACACCTATCGCTGCTTGATTTGCAGGGAGTGAATTACCGTAAACCGTGGAAGTAATACAGAGCTGATGTAGAAGCATCACGCTTGAAGAGTTTTTAAATTTTGGCTGCAGATGCAGCTTTGTAAAAAGGAAATACACAAATGAAATACGGCTATTTCGATAACGAGAATCGTGAATACGTCATTACTCGCCCTGATGTACCTGCTCCTTGGACCAACTACCTAGGTACAGAAAAATTCTGTACCGTTATCTCGCACAACGCGGGTGGCTACTCGTTCTACAACTCTCCAGAATACAACCGTGTTACTAAATTCCGTCCAAACGCGACATTCGATCGCCCAGGACACTACGTTTACCTACGTGATGATGAGACGGGTGATTACTGGTCAATCTCTTGGCAACCAGTTGCCAAAAGCCTAGACGAAGCGAACTACGAAGTTCGTCATGGTTTGTCGTACTCTAAATTCAAGTGTGAATACAGCGGCATTAGCGCAACCAAAACGCTCTTTGTACCAAAAGGCGAAGATGCAGAAATTTGGGATGTGGTCATCAAGAACACCTCTGACAAACCGCGTACGATCAGCGCATTCTCATTTGTCGAGTTCTCGTTCAGCCACATTCAATCTGATAACCAAAACCACCAGATGTCTCTCTACTCTGCTGGTACGTCATACAACGAAGGCGTGATTGAATACGACCTGTACTACAACACGAACGATTTCGAAGGCTTCTACTACCTAGCGTCAACGTTTGATCCAGATTCATACGACGGTCAACGTGATAGCTTCCTAGGTCTATACCGCGACGAAGCAAACCCACTAGCAGTAGAACAAGGTAAGTGTTTTAACACCGCACAAACGTGTTACAACCACTGTGGCTCTCTGCACAAGCAATTTACTATCCAACCAGGTGAAGAAGTTCGCTTTGCTTACATTCTGGGTATCGGCAAAGGTAACGGTGAACGTCTGCGTGCTAAGTACCAAGACCTTGCAGAAGTCGACAATGCATTTGCGGGTATCAAAGCACACTGGGATGAGCGTTGTGGCAAGTTCCAAGTGAAATCACCAAACGAAGGTCTAGACACCATGATCAATGCTTGGACACTGTACCAAGCAGAAACTTGTGTGGTGTGGTCTCGTTTTGCTTCGTTCATTGAGGTGGGTGGTCGTACTGGTCTTGGTTACCGCGATACAGCGCAAGATGCAATCTCAGTTCCTCACGCTAACCCAGCAATGACGCGCAAACGTATCGTTGACCTACTGCGTGGTCAAGTAAAAGCGGGTTACGGCCTACACCTATTCGATCCTGATTGGTTCGATCCTGAAAAAGCAGATGTTAAACCATCTAAGTCTCCAACAGTTGTTCCTACTCCGTCCGATGAAGATAAGATCCACGGTATTGAAGACACTTGCTCTGATGATCACCTATGGCTAGTACCAACCATCTGTAAATACGTGATGGAAACCGGTGAGCACAGCTTCTTCGACGAAGTGATTCCTTACGCGGATGGCGGTGATGCAACCGTGTATGACCACATGAAAGCTGCGCTAGACTTCTCAGCTGAATACGTGGGTCAAACGGGCATCTGTAAAGGTCTACGTGCAGACTGGAACGACTGTCTAAACCTAGGAGGTGGTGAATCTTCAATGGTGTCGTTCCTACACTTCTGGGCGCTACAAGAGTTTATCGACCTTGCAAAATACCTAGGCAAAGACGCTGACGTTGAGAAGTACACCGAGATGGCGGCAAACGTGCGTGAAGCGTGTGAAACACACCTTTGGGACGAAGAAGGCGGCTGGTATATCCGTGGTCTAACGAAAAATGGCGACAAGATCGGTACTGCGCAGCAAAAAGAAGGTCGTGTACACCTTGAGTCAAACACGCTAGCGGTTCTGTCTGGCGCGGTTTCTCAAGAGCGCGGTGAAAAGGCAATGGACGCAGTCGACGAGAACCTGTTCTCTGAATACGGACTTCACCTAAATTCACCATCATTCGCAACACCAAACGATGACATCGGCTTTGTGACTCGCGTTTACCAAGGCGTAAAAGAAAACGGGGCAATCTTCTCACATCCAAACCCATGGGCTTGGGTAGCTGAGGCTAAATTAGGTCGTGGTGACCGTGCAATGAAGTTCTACGATGCACTAAACCCATACAACCAGAACGACATCATCGAAAAACGTATTGCAGAACCTTACTCGTACGTACAGTTCATCATGGGTCGTGACCACCAAGACCACGGTCGTGCAAACCACCCATGGTTAACAGGTACATCTGGTTGGGCTTACTTCGCCGTAACCAACTTTATCCTTGGTGTACGTACAGGCTTTGATGGTCTGACTATCGACCCATGTATCCCAACAAACTGGCCAGGGTTTGAAGTGACTCGTCAGTGGCTAGGCGCGACTTACAACATCAAAGTGGTGAACCCTGACTCAGTCAGCAAAGGCGTGAAATCTATCACTCTGAACGGCGAAGCTATCACTGGCGCATCAGTACCAGTTCAAGCGGAAGGTTCCGTCAACGAAGTGATCGTAACACTAGGTTAATCGCTTCAAAACGTCCCAATGCACTTTTGCTTTTTAGCTTGTGCATTGGGTTCGCTAGCAAAATTTTAAGGCGCGGTGTATTGCCGCCCTTATTGAGGTTCGAATCATGATCAAATTTGGTACAGGCGGTTGGCGCGCATTCATCGGTGAAGAATTCACCAAAGATAATGTACGTTTGGTGGCTCAGGCAGTCGCAAACATTACGAATAACGAATCTGTTGCTGATCGCGGCTTTGTCATTGGCTATGACCGACGTTTTCTGTCTGACAAAGCTGGCCGTTGGTTTGCCGAAGTTTTAGCAGCAAACGACATCGTCGTTAGCTTTATCGATAAGTTTGTTCCAACGCCAATCGTAATGTTTAAAGCGAAGGAAATGGGCTGCGCTTACTCTGCATGTATTACGGCATCGCACAACCCGGCCGATTACAACGGCATTAAAGTCTTCATTGAAGGCGGTCGTGATGCAGATGAAATCATCACCCAAAAAATCGAATCACAAATCGATACGCTCATTGCACAAGATGTAAAAAGTGTCGATTTTGAACAAGCGGTTGAAGATAAGCTGATTCAAATAATCAACCCGATGAACGAATTCGTAGATTCGATCATTAACTTTATTGATATTGAGTCGATCAAAAAAGCCAACCTACGCGTTTTGATTGACCCAATGTTCGGTGTCGCAAAAAATGCGCTGCAAACCGTATTAATCAACGGCCGCTGTGACGTTGATGTGATTAACGATGGAAAAAACCCAGACTTCGGTGGGTTAATGCCTTCGCCAAGTGCTGCAACACTCTACCGTTTGATGCACCTAGTAAAAGAGCAAGGTTACGATATTGGCATCGGTACCGATGGCGATGCGGACCGTCTTGGTATTATTGACGAAAAAGGTAACTTCATTCATCCGAATGAAGTCCTGATTCTACTTTATTATTACTTATTGGAGTACAAAGGTTGGACAGGTTCCGTGGTACGTAACATCGCGACGACTCATCTTCTCGATAAAATTGCTGAAGACCATGGTGAAAAATGCTTTGAGGTACCAGTAGGCTTTAAGCACATCAGTTCTCAAATGGAAGCGGATGACTCACTGATTGGTGGGGAAAGCTCTGGCGGCCTAACCATTCGCGGCCACATCAAAGGTAAAGACGGCGTATTCGCATCAAGCCTATTGGTGGAAATGATTTCAGTAACAGGCAAGAAACTGTCTGAGCTACTGGATGAAATCTATGGCAAGTACGGCTACGCGTACATGGCAGAAGGTGATTGCAAGTTCAAACCGGCGCAAAAAGAGGTACTGTTCAACAAAATTTATATTGAAAAGCAGTTGCCTGAGTTTGAGTTTGAAATCGAAAAAGTCAGCTATGAAGATGGTGCGAAAGTCTACTTCAAGAACGGCGGTTGGATCATCGCACGCTTCTCTGGTACTGAGCCGTTACTACGTATTTTTGCAGAAATGCACGATAAGGACACTGCGGAACGTGTTCTTCAACAGTTTAAAGACTTCTTATCTTTATAACTGACCTTGTGCCCGCTTCGAGCACTTCGGATAAGCTTGTCATGTAATTCAAGCTGTCGCTAAGGGGAAGAATACTTGCCCGGCATCACTGCCGGGCTTTTTTATTGTGTAGGAAGACATAAGAGAATAGTAATTATGCGAATGCCAGCACGCCCTGCGTTTCAATTTTCACTGCAACAGACTCACCAATATTTAATGCCTGCGATGCTGTAGCCAACAAACGGTCGCCATTCGCATCAATCACGTAACGGCAATGGTCACCCATAAAGTGCTGCTCCAGCACCGTTACTGAGCTCTCTTCATCGGATTGAATTTGTACATGTTGCGGCCTTAGCAACAAAGAGCATTCAGACTGCACTGGGATCTCTTGTTGGGCTGTGGCTTCAACCACACCCAAGTGGGTTTCATATTCTGAATCCGAAACTCGTTTAGCGGCCAGATAGCTACCACCACCTAAGAAATCCGCAACAAACTTACTTGAAGGCTGGTAGTAAAGCTCAGATGCCGTGCCATATTGCTCGATAACACCATTGTTCATCACTGCCATTTTATCAGCGAAGGCAAAAGCCTCTTCACGGCTATGCGTAACAAAAATGGCAGTCACGCCTTGCGCCTTAAAAATCTTACGGATCTCACTTATCAGCTCATGGCGAACTTGCGTATCAATATTAGAGAACGGCTCATCTAGCAACAATAAGTCTGGGCTGTAAGCTAATGAGCGAGCAATCGCAACACGCTGCTGCTGTCCACCAGACAACTGATGTGGATAACGATCGCCATAGCCTTGCAAATGCACGAGCTCGAGCATCTCTTGAACTTTGCCATTTTTCTCTTTTGTCGAGTAATGCTTTAAGCCAAAGGCAATATTTTGCTCCACCGTCAGGTGAGGAAAAAGCGCATAATCTTGGAAAATCATCCCGATATTACGCTGTTCTGGTGGCAACCAGTTCTCCCCATCATCAATCGTGACGCAATTTAAGCTCATTTCGCCTGACGTTAATGGCAATAGCCCTGCAACGGCTTTTAATAGTGTTGTTTTTCCGCAACCACTTGCACCTAGTAAACAGACAATTTGCCCTTGTTCCACCTCAAGAGATAATGATTCGAGTACGGTTTGATCATCATATTGGCAAGTTAGGTTTTTAATTGATAATGCGCAGCTCATCAGTGATTTCGCTCCAGTGAACGGTTAACAACAACAAGCGGGATCAACCCAACAAGAACCAACAGAACCGCAGGCAAAGCGGCCAATTCTAAATGCTCATCCGAGGCGAAGTTATAAACGTATGTGGCTAGTGTTTCAAAGTTAAATGGACGAAGTAATAGAGCCGCATTGAGCTCTTTCATCGACTCGATAAACACTAACAGAGCCGCAATCAGTGCACCACGTTTAACCAGCGGAAAGTGCACACGCCACAGCATGGCATTAGGCTTACAACCCATGGTGCGAGACGCCATATCTAACGAAGGCGAAATTTTATTTAAATTACTTTCGATACTACCAATCGCCACCGCTGAAAAGCGCACAACCATGGCAAAAACCAGGGCGAACATGGAGCCAGAAAAAATAAGTCCCGGTCTTCCCCATTCCATGGCTTTAGCAAGGTCGTTGACGCGGTGATCCATAAACAGTACTGCGACCATCACACCAATCGCTAATACGGTTCCTGGCACTGCATACCCCATCGAAGAAAGACGCATAAATGCCAAGCTTTCGCGCTTGCCATTGACGCGATGGGTAAAGTTAACGATCAGTGCGACAGCAACACCAATAATGGCGGCAATAACCGACACGACCAAACTATTCCATGCGTATTCACGAAACTCGGGGGTCCAACTCTGCGCAAAGTAAGTTATCGCATAATCAATCAGCTGTAGTAATGGCAAAATAAACGCGACCGAAACCAAGCCCCAACACCAAACCAGCGCGGTCCACTTTTTCCAGCCCGTCAACTCATAACGAAAATCT
The DNA here is from genome assembly GCF_024181935.1 of Vibrio sp. Y51_MX_L26. Lineage (NCBI taxonomy): Bacteria > Pseudomonadati > Pseudomonadota > Gammaproteobacteria > Vibrionales > Vibrionaceae > Vibrio > Vibrio sp. Y51_MX_L26. The sequence continues at coordinate 149,766 of NZ_JAMZAS010000003.1, read as the reverse complement.
TCGTGACTGTTAAATTGGCTTTGAAAAAGCTTTTGTTTACGACGACTGTAGCGTTCGGCACTGAGAAGCAGTACTACAATGACGAGCATCATGGCAGAAATCTTGGCTGCAGCATTAAGATTAGAGTACCCCAACCAAGTATCGTAGACCGCTGTGGTTAACGTATTCACAGCGAAGTAACTTACAGTACCAAAGTCACCGATAGTCTCCATTGCGACCAGCGACAAACCCACAGCGATAGAAGGTCGCACTAATGGCATCGAGATGCGCCAAAAGCTTTCCCATGGAGAGCATTTGAGCAAACGCGCGCTTTGCAACAAAGAGACATTTTGCTCCATAAATGCAGCTCGACACAGCAAATACACATAAGGGTACAGCACTAAAGCCAACACAAAGGTCGCGCCAGGCAAGGTGCGAATATCAGGGAACCAATACTCGCCAGGTCCCCATCCGGTTACATCACGCAAAAAGATCTGAATCGGCCCTGCAAAATCAAACCAATCAGTAAAAATATAACCAATGATATAACCTGGCATCGCAAGAGGTAGCACCAATGCCCACTGCAACCATTTTTCGGTCGGCAGTTTACACATGGCCATTATCCAAGCGCTTGGTATACCAAGAATTAAGGACAACACCATTACGCCAATAGTGAGCGCAACCGTGTTAAAAATATAAGTCGGCATGACTGTCGCCATTAAATGGGCAAACAAATCATCCGTTTCACCAATTGCGGTGTAGAAGATCGCTAAGATCGGCAAAACCAGTAACAGAGTTATTACCCCACTACTGGTTTTCCATAAAGAGTGTTTATCTTTCATCGCCTAATTACTGCAAGGCTGTATGAAATACAAATGCTGTTGCAAATACATCTCATATCCTTTAATCAAATGGGGGTACTGTTATACCCCCACAAGGAATTAAAGGTCAAATTTCACTTCGTCTAATAGCTTAATTGCCGCTTCGTGGTTGGCTGCAATATCGTCTAGAGAAAGCTTGTCTGCTTTAAAGTCACCCCAAGATTCCACAAGTTCAGAACGCTTCACGCCTTCTTTAACAGGGTACTCGTAGTTAACTTCTGCGTACATCTGCTGCGCTTTGTCACCCGTTAGGAATTCCATTAGCTTCACAGCATTGTCTTTGTTTGGAGAGTACTTCGCCATCGCCATACCAGAGATGTTTACGTGAGTACCTGTAGTCTCTTGGTTAGGGAAGTTGATGTAAACTGCATCTGCCCAAGCTTTTTGCTCTTTGTCATTAACCATTTTACCTAGGTAGTAGCTGTTACCTAGAGAAACATCACATAGACCTTCTTTGATCGCTTTAACTTGTGCACGATCGTTGCCTTGTGGTTTGCGAGCAAGGTTTGCTTTCACGCCTTCCAACCACTCTTTGGTTTCTGCTTCGCCATTGTGAGCAATCATTGCTGAAACTAGAGAAACGTTGTACGGGTGCTTACCGCTACGAGTACAAATTTTACCTTTGAACTCTGGCTTAGCTAGATCTGCATAGTTGAAATCTGCGCCTAGTTTACCTACGCGATCACGTGAAGAGTAAACACTACGAGAGCGTAGAGTTAGGGCAAACCACTCATTCTCTTTATCTTGGTATTGAGCTGGTACGTTTTCTTCAATGATTTTGCTATCTACTTTCTGAACTAAACCTTTGTTTGTCAGTTCAGCTAGACGACTGATGTCTGTCGTAAGGATAACGTCAGCTGGGCTGTACTCGCCTTCTTGAGCTAGCTTTTCTGCTAAGCCTTTTTTAGCAAATTTTACGTTTACTTTGATGCCAGTTTCTTTAGTGAACTCGTTGAACATAGGTTCAACTAGGAAAGGTTGACGGTAAGAGTAGACGTTCACTTCTTCAGCAGCCATTGCTGTTGGAGCTAAGGTTGCGCAAGTTAATGCTGAAAGAGTTAGCAGTTTTTTCATTGTTTAATCCTTTACCATGCTAATGATAACGTTTATCAGTTGCGTTATTATATGTATGTTCAATAAGAAGACAATGACAAATATTAAAAAACCTGCTCATCGGAGCAGGTTTTTTAATGTTGAGAGTGTAACTATTTATTACAGGCTATTGATTACTTCACAGTGACAAATTCTGGGTACGCACCGACGCCACAATCATGCATGTCCATACCTTCCATTTCTTCATCTTCCGTGACGCGAATTCCAACGGTTGCTTTCAAGATAGCCCACACCACTAGACTGGCACCAAATACCCAAGCAAAGATAACGACAGCACCTAAAAGCTGTGCACCGAATGTAGCATCGCCGTTACTTAGTGGTACGACCATCAAACCAAAGAAGCCACAAACACCGTGCACTGAAATCGCACCGACTGGGTCATCAATTTTCAGTTTATCTAGGCCAATGATGCTGAATACGACTAGCGCGCCAGATACTGCACCGATAGCAACTGCATATAATGGCGATGGTGATAGAGGATCTGCAGTGATGGCAACCAAGCCAGCTAGCGCACCATTGAGAATCATCGTTAAGTCCGCTTTGCCCCAAGTTGTTTTACATACAAATAGCGCCGCAATAGCACCTGCAGCAGCAGCTGCGTTGGTGTTTAGGAAGATCTGACCTACCGCTGTTGCGTTCTCAAAGTCTGAAACCATCAACTGAGAACCACCGTTAAACCCAAACCAACCAAACCAAAGGATGAAAGTACCTAGTGTTGCCAAAGGCATGTTTGAACCTGGAATCGGGTAGATTTCACCGTTTTTGCCATATTTACCTTTGCGAGCACCAAGAAGCAATACACCAGCAAGAGCTGCAGAAGCACCAGCCATATGTACGATACCTGAACCTGCAAAGTCGCTAAATCCAGCTTCTGCTAGGAAGCCACCGCCCCATGTCCAATAACCTTCCATTGGGTAGATAAATGCGGTCAAAATTGCAGAGAAAACCAAGAAAGACCAAAGCTTCATACGTTCAGCCACCGCACCAGAAACGACGGACATTGCCGTTGCAACGAAGACGACTTGGAAGAAGAAGTCAGATTCTAGAGAGTGATCAGCCCCTTCTCCTTGGGTACCAATCAACGCACCAAATGAAGGTAACCAGCCTCCTTCTCCGTTGTCGACATACATGATGTTGTAACCAACGATCAGAAACATCGTGCATGCAATTGCGTACAAACAGATGTTCTTCGTAAGAATTTCTGTTGTGTTCTTAGAGCGCACAAGACCAGCCTCTAGCATCGCAAAACCAGCTGCCATCCACATTACCAACGCACCGGAAATGAGGAAGAAAAAGGTGTCAAGTGCGTAACGTAACTCGGTTACTGTTGTTGTTAATTCCATAATAAGTTTCTCCAATCCCTTGAATTCTTAAAGTGCTTCTGCGTCCATTTCGCCCGTTCGTATACGCACCGCTTGGTTCAGGTCGTAGACAAAAATTTTACCGTCACCAATCTTTCCTGTTTGCGCAGCTTTTGTAATCGCTTCAACCACTCGCTCAACATTATCCGCGTGAGTAGCGATTTCAATTTTCACTTTTGGTAGGAAATCGACCTGATACTCAGCGCCGCGATACAGTTCCGTGTGGCCTTTTTGACGACCAAACCCTTTAACTTCTGATACCGTCATCCCTTCGATACCGACGTTAGCCAATGCTTCTCGCACATCGTCTAATTTAAACGGCTTAATAATGGCATTGATTATTTTCATTCAATTCTCTCCGAAGCTTTCATCCTGAAACACTTCTAATAATCCAATCTACGTGCCAAGTTTTTAAGTCATTGAATAATAAAAACTAACGTCAATTTACATATCTATAAACAAAAAGGGCGCACCATATCGGTGCGCCCTTTTCACAAATTTAAAGCAACAGAAGGAAAGTTACCCAAAACTGTGCACTAAATGTTCAAAAAGTCTTTCCATCGCTCGATAAGAATCATGAAGTCCTCTATTCCACAGCTTGCTGTACTTTCTGCATTGTAGAAATCGAGTTCACTTTCCATCTCAACATCATGGTCATGGGCCAATGCGTTTTCTTGCACTAGGACTTCATCGCCCTGAATCATCAAGCTAATTTCTGTACCTGTTAGGTTATGCTCTTGAGAAGGCGCTGAAAATGACTGCTCAATTAGCTTTTCAACCTGAGCAATCTTCATAGGATCTTTGCCAATTTCTTCTTGTAGCCAGCGCCCAACAATCTCATGCCCCATGCTGCATTTTACGTAGTACTCGCCCATCAACGTGTTACGGATGAATTCAAATTCCATCGAGATTGCCTTTTCGTATCAATTTGGTGCGGAGTATAGCGAATTGCGCCCATAAAAAAAGCACCTCGTTTGAGGTGCTTTTTAATTGTGCAGTTAAACTTATGCAGGCTCTTGGAAGATCACTTCATCCGCTTTCTTGGTGTACTGATCCATTTTATGGAAGTTCAAGTAGCGGTAAGTATCTGTAGCGGTTGCATCAATTTGCTTCGCATACTCCAAGTACTCTTCTTTAGTTGGAATCTTACCAAGGATTGCACCTACGGCAGCTAGTTCCGCAGACGACAGGTAAACATTCGCACCAGTACCTAGACGGTTCGGGAAGTTACGCGTTGAGGTAGACATCACTGTTGATTTGTCTGCAACACGCGCTTGGTTACCCATACACAGTGAACATCCTGGTGTTTCGATTCGAACCCCAGCACGGCCAAAGATACCGTAATAACCCTCTTCCGTTAGCTGATCCTTGTCCATCTTCGTTGGCGGAGCGATCCATAGACGAGTTGCAAGCTGTCCGTTGAACTTATCTAGCAGCTTACCAGCAGCGCGGAAGTGACCGATATTCGTCATACAAGAACCGATGAACACTTCATCAATCGCTGTGCCTTGTACTTCAGACAACAAGCGAGCGTCATCCGGATCATTCGGTGCACATAGTACTGGCTCATTGATTTCAGCCATATCGATTTCAATAATATGTGCGTATTCAGCGTCTTTATCCGCTTGCATCAGCTCAGGATTTGCTAGCCACTCTTCCATCGCTGTAATACGACGCTCGATAGTACGGCGGTCACCGTAACCTTCAGAGATCATCCACTTCAGCATCACGATGTTAGAGTTTAGGTACTCTTCGATCGACTCTTGCGACAGTTTCACAGTACAACCTGCCGCCGAACGCTCAGCAGAAGCATCAGACAGCTCAAATGCTTGCTCAACAGTTAGCGTTTCTAGGCCTTCAATCTCAAGGATACGACCAGAGAATTCGTTGATCTTGCCCGCTTTCTCTACTGTTAGTAGACCTTGCTGAATCGCGTAGTAAGGGATGGCATGAACAAGGTCACGCAGTGTGATACCCGGTTGCATTTCACCTTTAAAGCGAACCAAGATTGACTCAGGCATATCTAGTGGCATAACGCCTGTCGCAGCTGCAAAGGCAACCAACCCCGAACCTGCTGGGAATGAAATACCTAGCGGGAAACGAGTATGTGAGTCACCACCCGTACCGACTGTATCCGGCAGTAGCATACGGTTTAGCCATGAGTGGATAATACCGTCACCTGGGCGAAGAGATACGCCACCGCGGTTCATGATAAAGTCCGGAAGTGTGTGGTGCGTGTTTACGTCTACTGGTTTTGGATACGCAGAGGTGTGACAGAAAGACTGCATGACAAGGTCAGCAGAGAAGCCCAAACACGCCAAGTCTTTAAGTTCATCACGAGTCATAGGGCCGGTAGTATCTTGCGAACCTACTGTCGTCATCTTCGGCTCACAGTAGGTACCAGGGCGAATGCCTTCTACGCCACACGCTTTACCAACCATTTTCTGTGCAAGCGTGTAACCCTTGCCAGAATCTGCGATTTCACCAGGTTTACGGAATACATCCGAAGGCTCAAGACCTAGCGATTGACGCGCTTTGTCTGTCAAACCACGACCGATGATCAATGGGATACGACCACCAGCACGAACTTCATCAATCAGTACTTCCGTTTTCAGCGAGAACTCAGCTAAAACTTCACCTGTTTCGTGATTACAAACTTTACCTTCATATGGGTAAACATCGATAACATCGCCCATGTTGAGCTTAGTCACGTCGACTTCAATTGGTAGTGCGCCCGCATCTTCCATTGTGTTGAAGAAGATAGGTGCAATTTTACCACCAAGCACGTAACCACCAGCACGTTTGTTTGGAACGTAAGGGATATCATCTCCCATGAACCAAAGTACTGAGTTGGTTGCAGATTTACGTGAAGAACCAGTACCAACAACATCACCAACGTAAACCAATTGGTGACCTTTTTCTTTCAATTCTTCAATTTGCTTGATCGGACCAATATTGCCCGGTTGATCAGGATTGATGCCTTCACGCTCGTTCTTCAGCATCGCAAGTGCGTGCACTGGGATATCAGGACGAGACCAAGCATCAGGTGCAGGTGAAAGGTCATCCGTGTTCGTTTCACCTGTTACTTTAAATACAGTTAGAGTGACTTTTTCTTCAAGCTTAGGCTTAGAAAGGAACCACTCAGCATCAGCCCATGACTGAAGTACTTTCTGTGCATGCGCATTGCCTGCTTTTGCTTTCTCTTCTACATCATAGAAAGCATCAAACATCAGAAGTGTATGAGACAGTGCTTCTACAGCAATCTCTGCCAGTGCTTCGTCATCCAATAGCTCAACGAGCGGTGCGATGTTGTAACCACCTTGCATAGTGCCTAGCAGTTCAGCCGCTTTTTCACGGCTCACAAGTGGTGATTTAACTTCACCTGTTGCTACAGCGGTTAGGAAACCCGCTTTAACATAAGCGGCTTCATCAACACCTGGTGGGATGCGGTTTTCAAGTAGGTCAAGAATGAACTCTTCTTCACCTTGCGGGGGATTTTTCAGAAGTTCTACAAGTCCAGCAACTTGTTCTGCGTCTAGCGGTTTAGGAACAACTCCTTCAGCAGCACGCTCTTCGACGTGTTTACGGTAGGCTTCAAGCACGACTTTTTCCTCTCATTGCGGTTCCTCCTCTATTATTACTATTGTTAAAGTAAAGGAGTGAACATCCTTGGAAACTTGGCTCTCCATTGCCCTTGTTTTCATTCAATTATGATTGAGAAACAGCGCCGTAGAGGCCAAACTGTGGGCAAAATAATAGCAAATTTAACCTTAAATTAAAATCTTATCATTTTGACCAACATAGCAACTTACGACTAAAGTTCTGCTAATTTTGACCAAATATGCCAAGTTTTTGCTTTCTTATACCCGGTTAATTAAACGACGTTCCTACGATCAAATACACAGCATCCATATCCTGCTCAGTACGACCATAAGCCAACATAATTGGCCCGATTGGTGAGTCAACACCAAAGAAAATAGAGCCAGCATTGTAAAGCGGCGCTTCATTCAGCTTCAGATCATTATCTGACCACACTCCACCGTATTCCACTGATGCACCTAGGTAGACTGGCGCTTCAAATAGTCCAAAGTCATTGTCGAACCATTTGTATCGGTACACCAAGCTACTAAAAAACAGGTTCTGTCCAATCAAGCTATTTCTTGGGATACCAGATAGGTTTAAAAAGCCGCCTAACTCTCTCGGATCAAGTGGAACCGATGAATTTTTACTTTCTACAAAACTATATTCTGCATGTCCGACTAAAGTATGACGCTGATGACTGACCGCACCTTTGAATCGCGCGGAGATTTCATACACGGTATCTTCAATCATCTTTTCCGTGTCGAGCAGAGTGATGCCTTCCGGACTCTTGTCATGAGATACGAAATATTCAAGATCGACCAGCAGTCCGCGAGTAGGAAATGCAAAATCATCAAGCGTATCGAGTCGATAGCTCGCAAATATACCTTTGCGCTCGAAGTCTAGCTGCCCTGCCGAGGCCAAGGTAGACAGCTCAATATCTCCTGTAGAGTAACGAGCACCAAGGCGCAACTCTTGCCATAACGTAGGTTGAATGCCAATCGCCAGTTCAGAAGCAAAGTCATTATAGGAAACGGGTAAGAAGTCGTTAACTGAGCTGAGGTCCGGATTTTCAAATTCGCTAAAAGGTAAGTTTCTATCTTCACTGCTGTATCCAACACGGCCAGCAACAAAAAGCGTTTGACTAGATAAAACAGGCGAATACAACTCAGCTTCTATCAGCTTATCCGTGCCCATTTCTACGTTGAACGCCAACTCTGCACCATGCGAGTTTAAATTAGTAAAATTGGTCGACATACCGATGCCGTATTGGCTATCCGTATCGAAGTCATCTTCAAGAAAAAATCGAAAGTTAACGTAATTCGGCCCCCACGACTTTTCGTTAACATCAAAAACCAACAATGTCTTACCATCAACATCTTCAAAGTGATAAGTGATTAACTCAAAACGATCCAGCGCATAGAGATTTTCAACGGCTTTTTCTATTTCAGCCGTTGGAATACGACGACCTGTTTTCAATTGAATACGGTTAGTAAGTAATACATCACTGTAGTGGGTGTTATTCACTATCACAATGTCATCAACAATGCGTTTATCACCGTAAACCAGCGTCTTACGTACCTCTTGCTTGTGATCAATGTACTTTTGGTATTCTGCGTTCGATAAACTTAGACCTTGCAGCTTATCTTCAAGCTGCTTGGTAATATCGTAGCCCGCTTGAAAAGCCCAAGGCATTTTGTCGAACTCGACCGTTTCCATGGTGCCTACATTGGGACGAATATAAATATCTTGTGGTTCAAGCTCGTCCACTTGCTGTTGCGTACTGCGACGGACTAGGTAATTAGAAAGTTGATCCGCTACAGTAAACAGCCCGGTAAACTCATCTTCGGTTTTGTAGTCGGTGCTAATATCAACAGCAATAACAACATCTGCCCCCATGGCGCGAGCCACATCGACAGGCATGTTATTGACCACGCCACCATCGACAAGCATATGGCCATTGAGCTTATAGGGAGGGAGCGCTCCTGGTACAGACATACTGGCCATCATGGCGTCCACGAGGTAGCCATTGCCAAGAACCACTTCCTCTAGCGCAAGAATATCTGTCGCCACAGAGCGATAAGGAATGGCAAGATCATCAAAAGAATCGAATCGCCCTAAGTTCCCTGTAGTCTCACGCAATACGCGCAACATGTTCTGGCCTTGCACGACACCCGTTGGGGCACGAACCTCACCAAATCTTAAGCCGAGGTCAGTGTTAATTTGATAGCGGTCTTCATACTCTTTATCACGAACTCGGCGTTGACTACGGTCGACACGATCTCGATAACCACTGCTCCAATCGACGGTGTAGATAAAACTTTCAATTTCATCAGCGCTCATCCCCGTTGCATAGAGGCCACCAACATAAGCGCCCATACTGGTGCCCGTTACGATATCGACCGGGATCTGCATCTCTTCTAACGCTTTGAGGACGCCGATATGCGCAGCGCCTTTTGCTCCGCCACCGGCGAGCACAACTGCCACCTTTGGACGAGGCTCCACGTCATCCGTTTTTGCTAGAGAGTTGGCGAGGGAAACTGAAGGAGTGGTGATCAAAAAGGCACTAACCCAAAGCGCGAAATGGCGAGTCGACGGGCTTGATAACAGCTTTTTGAACATTCACTTCTTCCTTTGTTGAATTTCTTATCAAGTAGGGCGTGCTAGCAGCACCGCACTAACACGCCCTAATATGTACTAAGAATTGACCAGAGAGACAAGCTAATGTTGTTGATTTGGCGATGCTACCAATCAAATAAGCTGTTAAGCCAGTTTGATTTCTTCTCACACTGCTGCTTTATTTGACCCGTTTTATCCCAAACTGGCAGTTTGTAATCACTACGACAGTTCATTTCTAAACCACCATCTGATGTCGGCTTAAATCCTAACGTGGTGATCTCTCTTGGCCATGGAAGCTCTAAACGCTCAGGAATGCGTTGCTTCAAATACTCTGCGTACACTCGTAATGCACCGCTCGATCCCGTTAGATGAACCGGTTTGTTATCGTCGCGGCCTAGCCAAATTGTCGTCACTTCACGGCCATCAACACCGACAAACCAGCTATCGCGGTTATCGTTACTGGTACCCGTTTTTCCTGCCAGTGCAGCCCAACCAAACTGGCTTTGTAAGAAGCGGCCTGTACCTTGAGCAACCCCCTGTTTCATCGCGTAGGTCGTTAGCCATGCTGCTTGCTCATCCACGGCTCTTGATGAACGAGGCAAGGATTGATACAGCACATTACCTTCCATATCCATCACTGAACGCAGAGCGGTCAGTTTCGCACGTTTGCCTGAGTTCGTCAGTGTCTGATACATCTGCGCGACTTCAAACGGCGTCAAAGAAAACGAGCCCAAAAACATCGAAGGCACTGGGCGGATTTCGTCTTTGTTGACGCCCAAACGCTCTAAAGTATCGGATACTTCTGGGATACCAAGCGCCATGCCTAAGCGCACCGTTGGCACGTTGAGTGACTTCGCTAAAGCAATGTAGAGTGGCACATCACCACGGTATTTTCGGTCGTAGTTACGCGGTGTCCATACATTACCTTTACTGCTTTTCAGGCTTAGCGGCGTGTCGTGCAGCGTCGTGCCTAGGTTATATTTTTCCGGTTGTTCTAGAGCCGTCAAGTAAATCGCTGGTTTAACTAGAGAACCAATTGGACGACTGGCATTGAGCGCGCGGTTAAAACCTTCATAACCAACACGTTTACCGCCAACCATGGCACGGATTTCACCACTATGACGATCAACCGCAACTGCTGCGGCTTCTAATTCTTTACCGCCTCGTTTAGCTAGCTCCGGGATCTTTTTCGCGATGGCTTGCTCCATTTTGCTTTGCGATACCGGATCCAGAGACGTAAACACGCGCAGTCCGGTTTCCGCTTTAAATCGCTCCCCCACTTTTTCTTTCAATTCAATGCTCAATTGCTGGAAATAAGCGGGCTGACGGCTCGCGATACGTGGTTTGCTCTGCGTATCAAGCGAACGACTGACGGCTTGCTCATACTGCTCTGAAGTCAGCATGTTTTGCTGCATCAACAAACGTAATACAAGATCGCGGCGCTCTTTCGTGCGCTCGGGGTAACGAATTGGGTTGTAGTAAGACGGTCCTTTTACCATCCCAACTAACATCGCCAGTTGATCGATTCGCAGCTCTTGGATCGGTTGTCCAAAGTAATAACGCGATGCCAAGCCAAACCCGTGGATCGCTTCACCACCACTTTGCCCTAGATACACTTCGTTAAGGTAGGCTTCCAAAATACGATCTTTGCTGTAACGGTAATCCAAAATTAACGCGATATACGCTTCTCTAACTTTGCGCCACAGCGTTTTATCACGGGTCAAAAAAAGGTTTTTCGCCAACTGCTGAGTTAGCGTACTACCACCTTGAACAGTACGACCCGCTTTAATGTTTGCAACCATTGCTCGTGCAATCGCGAGTGGAGACACCCCATCGTGTTGATAAAAATCCCGGTCTTCGGTCGCAAGCAGTGCATCAACTAAAATTTCCGGGAACTGATCACGACGCAAGAATAGACGCTGCTCATCTTGATCTTTCTCCAGCATCCCCAACATCTTAGGCTCTAAGCGTAAGTAACCAAGATCGCCTCGGGACTCTAAAGACTGAATACGCTGTAAGCCAGAATCTGAAAAATGGAGCATCACGTGACGATCCGGTTCAGGACCATCGGCAAATTCAAATGGACGACGGATCAGCTCAATACGAGTGGAAGAAGAAGAGTACTCACCAGGATAGCGAGGCTGACTTACCTTACGGTAATTCAGTACATCCAGCTCGTTACGCAGTTCTTGAATAGTGATATTTTCACCCGGATTTAAGTTCAAGATGCGAGCATAAACCACCGTTGGCAGTTCAAACAGCTGGCCTTCAAAGCGCTCTTTCACAACACTATCTAAATAAATACCCACAAACAGCAAAACAGCGGCAAGCGCAACACCGGCTTTCCAGCTAAATGACCACAAAACTTTCAGCCACGAACGTTTCTTGTTAGTCGGCTTTTTACTCGGTGTGCGTCGAGTCGGTTTTGTCGTTCCTTTATTGGTTGTACTTTTCTTCGCTGGCGCTTTTTTCGCGCTAGGCTTCTTGCTGTTAGTCATTATTCAATTGTCTTTTTGTTTTCGTAGTTGCTACATGATTGGCAGGGTCATCTGGCCAAACGTGTTTTGGGTAGCGCCCTTTCATCTCTTTTTGAACGTCTTTATAGCTTCCGTTCCAGAAAGCCGCCAAGTCAGACGTCACTTGCAGCGGACGTTGTGCCGGCGAAAGCAGTTCAAGCACCAAACGCTTACGACCAAGTGCTACCGTAGGAGAGCCACTCTCACCAAATACCTCTTGCATACGCACCGATAGTTTCGGCTCATGGCCATACTGGTAACGGATACGCTTCTTTGAACCTGTAGGCAGTTGGTAATGCTCTGGTAACCATTCATCCAGTTGTTGATTGAGTGGCCAACCTAATCGAGCGTTCAGCGCTTCGACCAAGTTTATCTTGCTCAAATTGTTAACCGAACTGACGGACGTCATGTACGGCTCTAACCACTCTTCTAATGAATCCAACAAACTGGCTTCATCAAACATTGGCCATGATTGCTCGGGTAACCATTCCACCGCACAACGAATCCGAGCCAACAAGCTCTCCGCTGCCGGTGTCCAGTTTAGACTCTGTAAGCCCTGGCGGCGGACATACGTGAGTAAAGCTTGTGTCATTTTTTCTTTGCCAGGGCTTGGCAAAGGCTCGCGTTCAACCACCAGCTGACCGAGTTTTGTTTGTCGCTCAGCCATTAGACGCCCTCTTTTTTCATCCCAGTCTACAACTTCTTCAGACGAAAATAGCGCTTCAAAGGTCGCTCGCAATATATTAACATCCAATTCACATGCCGAATGAATTTGACTGGAGTTAGAATGAGAACGCATTAAGTCAACGGCAACCAAATACTCACAGCCACCTAGCATGTCTTCCTGACGACATTCTGCACCATGACCATTAGCCAAAGTAAATCGCCCAAATTGATTTGTGCGCTGCTGCGCAATGCGATCTGGAAATGCCAAACTTAACACCAGCGGTAATGCTTCTTCATCCACGCCTTTCAGGTCAAATACCGTATCCAATTTGTACGCTAGAGATTGAGCACGCTTGAACAACAGCGACTTTTTTGGATGAGTACCAACAAGCCAACGATGCAAGCTATGAGCGATATTGGTAACGTTTCTCTCTGGCTCTTCAATCAGTGCGACCGCCGCCAAAGCAGCATTTAACATCTTATCACTGTAAGATTGCGCTTTAATTAGCATCGCAGCGGCACGAGGCTCAACGCCTAGTTCATGCGCCTGTTTTCCTTCGGACGTTAATTGCCCTTTTTCCGTCAGTAGTCCCAATGACACCAATAGCTGCTTCGCTTGTTCCAATGACGCATTAGCGGGAACATCAAGCCACTTGAGAGCGTGGATATCACTCGCTCCCCAAAAGGCCAGCTCCATGACTAAGCTCGATAGATCGGAATGCAAAATTTCGGGTTGAGAAACCTGCGGCTGTTGCTTGAACTGGCTTTCAGAATAGAGGCGAACGCAAATGCCCTCTTCTATTCGTCCCGCTCGTCCTGCACGCTGAATCGCTGAAGACTGTGCAATGCGTGTTTGCTCTAAGCGTGTTAAACCGTTTTTCAAATCAAACCGGGCAATACGCTCTAACCCAGAATCAACCACAAGGCGAATGCCTTCAATCGTCAGTGAAGTTTCTGCGATGTTGGTCGCGAGTACGACTTTACGCTTGCCGTGTTCTGCCGGCGTGATGGCTTTTTGTTGCTCAGTAAAGCTCAGTTGCCCATAAAGCGGACACACTTCAATATCATCCGCCAAATGAGATAAACGTTCTTCGACTTGTTTAATGGCCCCAACGCCCGGTAGGAAAGCCAACAAAGAGCCGGACTCTTTGTTCATAAGACTTTCTATTGTTTTTGCCATACTCGTAGGTAAATGATCATTCACACCTAACGGTTGGTAACGCATTTCTACGTCGAAACTGCGTCCTTCTGATTCAATGTAACTGGCTTCCGGCAACAACGACAGTAAGGCTTGTTGATCAAGCGTTGCCGACATTACCACCAGCTTGAGATCGTCTCGCAATGCCTCTTGAACTTCTAAACTGAATGCCAAAGCGGTATCGGCATGAATGCTGCGTTCATGAAACTCATCAAAGATCAGCAGATCAACACCATCCAGTTCAGGGTCAGTTTGAATCATCCTAGTCATGATCCCTTCAGTCACGATCTCCAACTGCGTTGCAGAACTTACCTTTGCCTCGCCGCGAACTCGATAACCCACGCGTTGACCAACTTGTTCTCCCAATTGCTCAGCAAGATAACGGGCAATGTTACGCGCCGCGAGTCGTCTTGGTTCGAGCATGATGATTTTGCCAGCAACCGAATGATTTAAGAGTAATTGCAAAGGGAAGTAAGTCGACTTACCGGCACCAGGCGCCGCTTTTAAGATCACTTGATGTTGATTTTTGACCGCCGTCAGCAACTCAGGCATCACGGCTTCAATCGGCAATTGTGACAAAGGAAATACCTTGTGGTGTAATGGTGGCAACATTGTACATAAAAAAATTTTTGTCTAAATAAGCAAATGCATTTCACACCCGCTTTAGAGTCCGCCACTCTACTCAAACGCTATAAACGCTTTCTTGCCGATATCGAACTCGATACCGGTGAAGTTCGTACTATCCACTGCGCAAACACTGGCGCTATGACAGGTTGTGCGACACCCGGAAACAAAGTTTGGTTTTCCACTTCCGACAACCCGAAACGAAAATATCCCAATAGTTGGGAGTTGAGTGAAACCGAACAAGGCCACCGCATTTGTATCAATACCGCGCGCGCCAACCAATTAGCCGTTGAGGCTATTGAAAATAATGTCATTTCAGAGCTTTGTGGTTATGACACACTTCAAACTGAGGTGAAATACGGTAATGAAAATAGCCGAATTGATATCTTGCTCAGCGCAGACAACAAGCCAAAGTGCTATATAGAAGTGAAAAGCGTCACTCTTCTTGATGAGACCGACTCTACTGGACAAGGATACTTCCCAGATGCGGTCACGACTCGGGGACAAAAGCACCTGAGAGAGCTCACAGAAATGGCACAAAATGGAAGTAGAGCCATACTTTTATTCACTGTTTTACATTCAGGTATTGAAAAAGTATCCGCGGCGCACCATATAGACGCGAAATATTCACTATTACTCAAACAAGCACAAGACGCTGGAGTGGAAGTTCTCTGCTACAAAGCTGAACTGAGCGATACTGGAATGAAGCTGATTTCCGCTATTGATTTTATCAATTAAGAGAAAAAATGATGTCGTCTTCACATTGACGATAACTTTGCGATTCAGTATTTGCTTGCACCGCCTCTTTTTGCTATAGATACCCGCCTTAAATTGACTGCGTAGCAGTTGACTAGGTGTAAGTAGGAGATGCTGTATGCCAGAATCAAAGAAGAAAACGATAGGCATCCTAGCCATTGCCGGCGTGGAGCCATATCAGGAAAAACCTGGTGAAGAGTACATGTCACCAGAGCAGGTTGAACACTTTACGAAAATCTTAACAGCTTGGCGCGACCAGCTGAGAGCTGAAGTGGATCGTACCGTTCACCACATGCAGGACGAAGCAGCAAACTTCCCAGATCCAGTTGACCGCGCCTCTCAAGAGGAAGAGTTCAGCCTAGAACTGCGTAACCGCGACCGCGAACGCCGTTTGATCAAGAAGATTGAAAAGACTTTGGATAAAATCAAAGAAGACGATTTTGGCTTCTGTGAGTCTTGTGGCGTAGAGATTGGCGTTCGCCGTCTTGAAGCACGTCCAACCGCTGACCTATGTATTGACTGTAAAACACTTGCAGAAATCAAAGAGAAGCAAATGCAAGGTTAATCAACCAAGCATTATGATTATTGAAGGGAGCTCAGGCTCCCTTTTTGTTTTGACTACCTTTGCATCCCATTTGTTTACTAAATTCGAGATACACGCATGACACGCTATGTAGGTCGATTCGCCCCATCTCCTTCTGGTCCTTTACATTTTGGTTCACTGATTGCCGCTCTTGGCAGCTATTTTCAAGCGAAAGCACACAACGGAACCTGGTTAGTACGTATTGAGGACTTGGACCCACCAAGAGAAATGCCAGGTGCGGCGCAACTAATCCTAGATGCGCTCAAAGCCTACCAGCTGCATTGGGATGGAGAGGTGGTATACCAGAGTGAACGTCATGACCTTTACCAAGCCCAAATAAACACATGGCTCGAAAATGGTGAGGCCTATTATTGCCAATGTACTCGAAAGCAAATTAAAGAGCATGGCGGGTTTTATCCTGGCACTTGCCGCGATAAAAACTTGAAAGACGGCGCGATTCGCCTAAAAATGACCAAGCCTGTCGCTCATTTCTTCGATCAGAAGCGTGGAACAATTAAGATTCCAGAGCAACTCGTTAATGAAGATTTCATTATTAAACGTCGAGATGGATTATTTGCTTATAATCTTGCGGTAGTATTGGACGACATCGACCAAGGCGTCACCGAAGTCGTGCGTGGTGCAGACTTAATCGAGCCAACAGGGCGTCAAATCAGTCTGTACCAGATACTTGGGCAGCCTGAAGTCAGCTACTTGCATTTACCATTGGCGATGGACAACAACGGCAATAAACTGTCGAAACAAAATCACGCGACGGCTATTGATATAGAGACACCAAAGCCTACTCTATTACGCGCCATGACATTTTTGGGCTTCGAGATACCGGAAGCCATAAAAGCGGCCAACATAGAAGAGATTCTTCGTTGGGGCTGCGAAAACTGGCGCTTGGAACAGCTTCCAACAGAGATCGAGATCACACCGTGATTCTCAAATGGCATTGTGTAGGCTATCATTAGCCGCAAATTAGGCCCTAGAGGCGCAAAAACTAACCAAAGCAAGATTGGACTAAACCCAGTTATTGCCAGATGTACATGAATACAAACGACTATACACCAAGCGAACCTGCCACTATTCCAGAGCTCGCTCTCAATGTAATAACTCGTGAAGAGCACAACATTTCGCGTAAGCAGATCAGTGATAATGCACTGAAGGTACTGTACCGCCTAAATGGTGCTGGTTTCGATGCTTTTCTTGTGGGTGGCGGGGTTCGAGACTTACTGCTTGGACAGAAACCAAAAGATTTTGACATTGCGACCAACGCAACGCCGGAACAGATCAAACAGCTATTTCGTAACTGCCGTTTGATTGGTCGCCGCTTCCGCTTGGCTCACATTATGTTTGGCCGAGACATCATTGAGGTTGCGACATTCCGTGGTCACCACCAAGAGCAAAAGAATAAGAGCATCTCTCAGCAATCGAAAGAAGGAATGCTGCTGCGGGACAATGTCTACGGCACCATCGATGAAGATGCTGAGCGCCGTGATTTCACGATTAACTCGATGTACTACAACATCGCGGATTACTCGATTCACGACTACGCACGTGGTATTGAAGATTTAGAAGATCGCCTAATTCGACTGATTGGTGATCCAGAAACACGCTATCGTGAAGACCCAGTGCGCATGCTGCGTGCGGTTCGTTTCGCGGTAAAACTAGACTTTGATATTGAAGAAGACACCGCAGCGCCAATCGAACACATGGCACCGTTGCTCGGTGACATTCCGTCAGCGCGTCTTTTTGAAGAGTCACTCAAATTATTGCAATCCGGTCATGGCTTAGAAACCTACCACCTACTGCGTGAGTACAACCTATTCCAGCAACTATTCCCGACGATTGCAGCGCACTTTACAGAAGATTACTCCTCTCACACTGAGCAGATGTTGGATCTCGTGTTGGATTCTACTGACATGCGCATCGAAGATGGGAAACGCATCAACCCAGCATTTATGTTTGCTGCAATGCTGTGGTATCCACTGTGTGCGAAAGCCGATGAGCTGATGGAAGAGCGCAACCTAGGCCATTACGACGCCATTATGGAAGCGAGTAACATCATTCTTGATGAGCAAGTTCGTACAATTGCCATCCCAAGACGCCACACCGCAACCATTCGCGAGATTTGGCAGTTACAGCTTCGTCTTCCACGACGCAACGGTAAACGTGCATTCCGCCTGATGGAGCTCAATAAATTTAGAGCTGGCTTTGATTTTCTTGAAATGCGCGGTGAAATTGAAGGTGGTGACACTCAGAAGCTTGCCAAGTGGTGGGAAACTTTCCAAAATGCAGGCCGAGAAATGCGTCAAGCAATGGCTGCCGACCTAGACGGTCAATCACCGAAGAGTGGTCAGCGCCGCCGTAAAACCTATCGCAAGAAAAAGAGTAAGCCTAAGTCATGATCACAGCGTACATTGCGGTAGGCAGTAACTTGGCTGATCCTGTCAGCCAAGCGAAGCAAGCGATTGAAGCGTTAAAAACGCTGCCTAAATCAGAGTTTGTTCAGGCTTCTTCGCTATACAGCAGCACGCCAATGGGACCACAAAACCAACCGGATTACATCAATGCGGTTGTGTCGATTAACACCAGTTTGACGCCTCTTGAGTTGCTCGATTGCACGCAAGCCATTGAGCAAGAACAAGGGCGTGTCCGTAAAGACGAACGTTGGGGACCAAGAACCTTGGACCTCGACATTGTTCTTTATGGCAATGAGGTGATTAATTCCGAGAGGCTGATCGTTCCTCATTATGGAATGAAAGAGCGTGAATTCGTACTCTACCCTCTTGCGGAAATTGCACCAAGTTTACAACTCCCCGATGGGACCGAGGTCTCTGAACTACTGGAACAAGTAGATAGAAACGGCCTCAGTATCTGGCAGTCATAGCCAACTCCTAGTAAGGATAAAACCATGAAAAAAATGACCATCAACGACCTAATCAAGTGGAAGCAAGAAGGTCGTAAATTTGCTACTTCAACCGCTTATGATGCGAGCTTTGCCCAACTGTTTGAAAGCCAAGAAATGCCAGTACTTCTTGTTGGTGATTCTCTAGGTATGGTTTTGCAAGGTCACAACGATACTCTGCCAGTAACGGTCGATGATATCGCTTACCATACTCGTTGCGTACGCGCAGGTAGCCCAAATTGTTTGTTGATGGCTGACATGCCATTCATGAGCTACACCACGCCAGAGCAAGCTTGCGAAAATGCGGCTACACTGATGCGTGCGGGTGCCAATATGGTGAAAATTGAAGGTGGTGACTGGCTAGTAGACACTGTAAAAATGCTCACTGAACGCTCGGTTCCAGTTTGTGCTCACCTTGGTTTAACTCCTCAAGCCGTGAATATTTTTGGTGGTTACAAAGTCCAAGGTCGCGATCAAGAAAAAGCGGACCGCATGGTGAAAGATGCGTTAGCACTGCAAGAAGCAGGCGCTCAAATCGTCTTACTAGAGTGCGTGCCTGCTGAGCTTGCTGAGCGTATTACGCAAGTGCTCGACGTGCCTGTTATCGGTATTGGAGCTGGTAACGTGACAGATGGTCAAATTCTCGTGATGCATGATATGTTCGGTATCTCTGCCAACTACATGCCGAAATTCTCCAAAAACTTTCTTGCTGAAACAGGTGATATGCGCAAAGCCGTTGCTAAATACATTGAAGATGTAGCCAACGGTGTATTCCCAGACGACGCTCATACCATTGCCTAGAGGATAAATGCATGCATACTTTTGCGGAAATCTCAGCAGTTCGTGAACACCTTAAAACCTTTAAACGTGAAGGTCGTAAAATTGCGTTTGTCCCAACCATGGGCAACCTTCACGAAGGTCACTTAACTTTAGTGCGTAAAGCACGCGAATACGCTGATATCGTTGTCGTAAGCATCTTTGTTAATCCGATGCAGTTTGATCGTGCAGACGATTTAAATAATTACCCACGCACGCTAGAGGAAGACTTAAGCAAGTTAACCTCTGAAGGGGTCGATGTGGTATTTACGCCAACACCAGAAGTTATCTACCCAGAAGGTCTGGATAAGCAAACCTTCGTCGATGTCCCTGGCCTATCAACAATTCTCGAAGGCGCGTCTCGACCAGGTCATTTCCGTGGCGTGACGACGATTGTGAATAAGCTGTTTAACATCGTACAACCGGATGTCGCGTGCTTCGGCGAGAAGGACTTCCAACAACTTGCTGTTATCCGCAAGATGGTTGATGACCTAGCAATGGACATTGAAATCATCGGTGTACCAACCGTACGTGAAATGGACGGGTTAGCTATGAGCTCTCGCAATGGCTTACTCACGCTGGATGAGCGCCAGCGTGCGCCAGTACTTGCTCGTACAATGCGTTGGATCAGTAGTGCCATTCGTGGCGGCCGTGATGACTACGCATCGATCATCGAAGATGCGAGCGACCAACTGCGAGCTGCTGGTTTGCATCCTGATGAGATCTTCATTCGTGATGCTCGTACTTTACAAGTGATCACGCCAGAAACGACACAAGCCGTCATTCTGATGTCTGCGTTCTTAGGCAAAGCTCGTCTTATCGATAACCAAACGGTAGATATGGTTGTCGAAGCGAAGGAAGAAGCAGAGTCTAGTAATACAAACTCAGAGAGCGCAGAGTAAGCACTGAGCCATCAAGACGTAAAAAGGTCGACTCTTAGTCGACCTTTTTTATGTTCTACGTATAGACGCAATCTAACCCTTCAGGGCGTGTTTTAAACCGCTTGTGCAGCCACATCCACGCTGGAATATCACGTTTTATCATTTTCTCAAGCTCTTGGTTCAAGATACTTGCCGCTTTAATCGCATTACGCCTCTCGAAACGCTCACTGATATCTTTTCCAATATATAACGTGTAATGGTGATTCTTGCTCACTGTGACGCCAGATATGACCGCACACTTTGTTGCGTCTATAAGCACACTAGAGCCCAAAGTACTCGCGGCTTGTTCAACAGCAAAGAACGGCGCAAAAACAGAATGGTTGACGCCATAATCATGGTCGGGCAAATACCAAAGTCGATGACCATTTTTCAGAACTTTGAGCATTGATTTCACGTCTTTTCGATCAATCATTTGATGCCCAAAACGAGTTCGGCCTCGATGTTGAATAAACTCATAAGCAGGATTCGAATTTGGGCGATACACACCGTAACCTTTGGCAAACTGGCTAAAAATACAAGCGGTTATCTCTAAGTTTAAATGGTGACTGCACACCACCAACACACCACGCCCATTCTTTTCCTCAGCGAGTAAACGATCTTTCCCAACAATAGCGGTTATCCGACGTATCCGCCAATCTGGCCAAAACCAGGCTATGCCCGTTTCGATGATCGCCATTCCCGTATATTGAAAGTTTTTTCGTACTACGTCCTTACATTGCCAATCCGTAAAATCAGGGAAACACAGCTGGAGATTACGCAGAGCGATCTTGTGTCGGCGCTTCATTACATGCATCGCAATACAACCGATGCCTCTACCTAAAACTTTCAACACCACGTAAGGGAGTAGATTTACAATGACCGCTAGAGAGCCAAATGCTAGCCAAACAGACCAATACTTGGGCTTAAGTAACTGATAGGAGAAAGGCGGCGGCGGGACAATATTCATAGGATCACTCATTTATTACAAATGATTGAAACCTAACATGATAAAAACCGAAAGATTGTATGGGAGTGTATTGTTATGCATGCCAAAGAGCAGCATGATTCGCTGCTCTTTGTTGTGTGGGAGAGTCTTAGCTTCTTAGCCCAATACCTTTCGTTACTAAGTAATGAGCAACGGCATACAGCGCTATCACAAACACCGCAAGCACACTGAATGAGGTGACAATACCCACATCCGATACGCCTAAAAAACCATAACGGAACGCATTCACCATGTAGACGATTGGGTTAATCTTAGAGACACCTTGCCAAAATTCAGGCAGTAAGCTGATGGAATAAAAAACACCACCCAAGTAGGTTAACGGAGTCAACACAAATGTAGGAATGATCGAAATATCATCAAACGTTTTTGCATAGACCGCATTGATCAGTCCGCCTAGAGCAAATACAACGGATGTCATGAAGACGGTCGCAACAATAATGCCCCAGTGTTCAACTTGCAGATCCACAAACAATAGAGACACACAGGTAACAATAGCGCCTACTAACAAACCTCGAGTCACACCGCCCATTACGTAGCCAGCAATGATCACGTAATTTGGCACTGGTGCCACCAGCAGTTCTTCAATGTTCTTCTGTAGTTTTGCACTAAAGAACGAAGACGCCACATTCGAGTATGAATTGGTGATCACCGACATCATGATCAAACCTGGAACTATGTACTCCATGTAACTAAAGCCGCTCATCTCACCGATTCGAGAGCCAATAAGATTACCGAAAATGATGAAATACAGTGTCATTGTGATTGCAGGCGGAACTAAAGTTTGCACCCAAATGCGCGTAAAACGGGTGATCTCTTTGCTCAGCAAGCTACGAAATGCCGTCCAATATAAACCGTACATTTACTTACTCCCTTCTCTTACAATGCTAACAAACAACTCTTCCAGTCGGTTGGCTTTGTTACGCATTGAAAGAACTCTAATACCATGCTCTGTTAACTGACTGAACACTGAATTCAATCCTTGGCTTTTATCTAGCTCTATCTCTAAAGAGCCATCAACAATACTTTGTCGATTGACGCCTTCAAGCTCAGGCACCTCACCTTCAGATTCAATGTCTAGGATAAATGTCTCGACGCTTAACTTACCTAGCAACGCCTTCATGGTGGTGTTTTCGATCAACTCACCTCGGTTAATAATGCCGATATTTCGACACAGCATCTCCGCTTCTTCTAGGTAGTGCGTCGTCAAAATAATCGTAATCCCTTGCTCTTGGTTGATCTCTTTCAGAAATTCCCACATTGAGCGGCGTAGTTCAATGTCCACCCCAGCCGTTGGTTCATCCAAAATGAGCAACTGCGGCTCGTGCATCAAAGCTCGGGCGATCATCAAACGGCGCTTCATCCCGCCAGATAAATTACGGGCACGCTCTTTACGTTTTTCCCATAAATCGAGTTTTTTCAGGTACTTTTCAGCTCGTTCTTTGGCTAATACTTTAGACACACCGTAATAGCCCGCTTGCTGCATCACGATTTGTTCAACAGTTTCAAACTGATTGAAGTTGAACTCTTGTGGCACCAAGCCTAAATTCTGTTTGGCCAACTCAAGGTCGGTATCAATGTCATAACCGAAAACTTTCGTCGTCCCAGAAGTTTTGTTCACTAAGGAAGAGATGATGCCGATCGTGGTCGATTTTCCTGCACCATTGGGACCCAGAAGCGCGTAGAAGTCACCCTTTTTCACTTGGAGACTAATACCTTTTAACGCCTCAAAGCCACCTGCATACGTCTTGCGCAGCTGTTCAATTTCTAATGCGTACATAAGGTCGTGATTGCCGTTTGTTTGTGATTACTAATACCGACTCGATGTTTATCAGCGGTTTACTACGAAATCGCCTTGGGTATTGTACTGGAGGTCCATCAGTTTATCGTTGAATAACGATGATTACAATTAAACCTTTCGATAATATTGGAAATATAGTCCCTATCAACGTAAAGGTTATCTGCAAGTAAGGAAAAGTTAGGGAATAAAAAACGCAACAGAGCGCTGTTGCGTTTTAACGATCAGAGTGATTACGCCGTTATACGCTGATACTGGTCCGCCTCGACATGTGCTACCGCCGCATTTAATGCTTCATAACGGAATTGGTACATATTGTCATTCGGGACAAGATCAATAACGTGGAACTTTTCTAGCTGTTCTCGCGTACGCTCATTTGGACACAACAAATACACGGCACAATTAGCATCGAGCGCATCTTTAATCGCGTTTTCTAACGCTAAACCGACAGTAACATCAATCATAGGTACATCGGTAAGATCGAGAATCATCACATCATAATCCGAAATACTGGAATGCTGGCGTGAAATTGCCTTAGAAACACTGAAGATCATTGGGCCCGAAAGATAAAAGAACAGTACTTTGCCATTGGCGCGATCAAGCAAGCCACGCTCGCTGTCAGTTAGCGGCACATCGTCTTCATCCGCGTCGCTGATCGCTTTCACTTGTCTCGCCTGCTCTCGGCTCAGACGCTCAATGATAATAATGTTGGAAATAAAGACGCCCAAGCCCACGGCAACGATAAGATCAACGAACACTGTGAGCAACATAACGCCATACATTACCGCCATTCCGGAAAAGCTAACCTTGTGTGCTCGTTGAATAAAACTCCAATCCAAAATGTTAAAGCCGACATATACTGCAATGCCAGCCAACACAGCCATTGGGATCGGCTCCGTTAATCCACCCGCAACCAATACGACCAATGCAAGCATAAGTGCACGAATCACACCGGACAATGGCGAACGAGCCCCAACTTGAATGTTAGTCACCGTGCCCATCGTTGCGCCCGCGCCAGGTAGTGCACCAAACAAGCCTGAGATCATGTTGGCAAGACCTTGGCCTCGCAGTTCTTTGTCTGAGTCGTGCTCTTTACGAGTCAAGGAGTCACCGATAACCGCCGTTAACAAAGTGTCGATACAACCTAAGGTGCCGAGCACCAACGCATCAATAACCATCTCAACAAACATATCTGGATCAATATGAGGAGCAACGAGAGAAGGCAATCCTGCCGGGATTTCACCGATACGACGAATGTCTTCCGTATCGAAGAACATCACAGACAATAAAGTCACCGCAACCAACGCCACGAGTTGCGCTGGTATATATTTTCGATATTGCTTAGGGAAGAAAAAGAGAATCCCCAAAGTCAGTAGACCTAAAAACAGTTCACTGAACTTGAGGTTAGAAATGGTCTCCGGCAAAGCAGATAATGTTCCGAGCACTCCTCCAGAAGGAGCAGCATGCCCCATCAAAGGTGATAGCTGCAAAATGATAAGAATCACGCCAATCCCTGACATAAAGCCCGAAATCACGCTATAAGGCATCAAGGTAACGTATTTACCCAGTTTTAACGTCCCTAATAGGATTTGGAACGCGCCAGCCATCATAACAACCGTGAAGGTCATGGCCATGCCCGTTTCTGGATACTTCGCCATCATACTGGTTAACACAGCGGTCATGATTACCGTCATTGGCCCTGTTGGTTCTGATATTAACGTATTAGAACCACCAAACAATGAAGCAAACAGACCGACCATTATTGCGCCCCAGAGGCCTGCTTCTGCCCCTGCACCGGATGCAACACCGAACGCTAACGCCAAAGGAAGAGAGATAATCGCCGTGGTTACCCCGCCAAATACATCCCCTTTGAAATTAATATCTTCAAAACGACTACCGAACACTGCTGATTTCCCTGCATTCAATTTTAAAAAGTAAAATGTCATTACTTTAACGAGCCAGGCGAAAATTTAAACCATAAATAGATTAAGGCTAAATTCACACCACAAATAATTAGGCCTAATTTTACGTTTTTATTGATGAAAACTAGTCAGATGAGTCCTGTCTGACGAATATTTAACGGGATCGAAATTGTAACATTGTGTATAGTTACAACACTGATCGCTTGCATGTTCATATAAGCGGCAGCGCTTTTGTCTTTTAAGGGAAGTAGTTTGCAAGATGCCGGAAATTAAACAGTTATTTGAAAACAATTCAAAATGGTCTCAAGAGATCAAATCTGATCGACCTGAATACTTCGCAAAACTCGCAGAGGGTCAAAAGCCCGATTTTCTTTGGATTGGCTGTTCTGATAGCCGTGTCCCTGCCGAGCGACTAACCGGACTATACTCGGGTGAACTATTCGTTCATCGGAATGTTGCAAACCAAGTCATCCATACTGATCTCAACTGTCTGTCCGTCGTTCAATACGCCGTAGACGTTCTTAAGGTTAAGCACATCATTGTCTGTGGACACTATGGCTGTGGTGGCGTAAACGCTGCCATTGATAACCCTAAGCTAGGTCTTATTAATAATTGGCTGTTACATATCAGAGATATCTATTTCAAACACCGCACTTACCTAGATCAAATGCCGCAGCAAGATCGAGCAGATAAACTAGGCGAGCTTAATGTCGCAGAGCAAGTGTACAACTTGGGTAACTCAACCATCCTGCAAAACGCTTGGGAGCGTGGGCAAGATGTTGAAATTCATGGCGTGGTATACGGAATTGAAGATGGTCGTTTAGAGTACTTAGGCATTCGTTCTAACTCTAAGGAAACCGTAGAAGCGTCTTATCAGAAAGCCCTTTCGACGATTCTAAATACAGACAATAAGCTGCTTTGTCGCTAAGCTACATCTAAAAGTTGAACAAAAAACGCCCATCTTATATGGGCGTTTTTTTTTGTATTTTTAATGCTGCTCTCAATGATTATTCTTGAGGTACAACTTTACCGATGTATGGTAAGTGGCGGTATTTCTGCGCGTAATCAATACCCACACCAACGACAAACTCATCTGGGATTTCGAAACCAATCCAATCCACAGGAACATTCACTTCACGACGAGATGGCTTATCTAGGAGTGTACAAATCGCGATAGACTTCGGTTCACGCAGCGAAAGAATCTCACGGATTTTATTTAGTGTGTTACCAGTATCAATGATGTCTTCAACAAGCAAAATGTCTTTGCCTTTGATGTCATCATCCAAATCTTTCAAGATACGAACGTCACGTGAACTTTCCATTGTGTTGCCGTAGCTTGACGCAGTCATAAAATCAACTTGGTGAGTCAGTTCGATAGCACGTGCCAAGTCTGCCATAAATACAAATGAGCCACGCAATAAGCCTACCAACACAAGATCTTCACTACCTTGATAACGCTCTGTAATTTGTTTGCCTAATTCACGAACTCGTTCCTGAACTTCTTGCTCAGAAATCATGACTTCTATTGTATGTTTCATACTGTGCTCAATCTAATTTGTGGGTTGAGGTAAGTCGCACGCAAACGATCACCTAATCTTACGGCGTGTAGTGTATCACCACGTTCATTGGGTTGAAAGTCACATCCTGTTGCCAAAAAATCTTGGAAGAAGGTCTTAGTTTTATAAAGTTCATAGCTAATTTTATCAATAATAATGACATTACTGTATATAAATCGTTCTACAGATGTTGACCTTGTTGATATGCACCATTACACTCATCACTGCTTTAAGCAACTATTAAAATAATCAATTAGGGGGTTACCCCCAATATCAACTCAAATGGCAAGGAAAATGGATATGGACTCAATTGCAAAGAGACCTAGAACTAGGCTTTCCCCGATTAAGCGTAAGCAACAGTTAATGGAAATCGCATTGGAAGTGTTTGCGCGCCGCGGCATCGGTCGTGGTGGTCATGCAGATATCGCAGAAATTGCTCAAGTTTCTGTGGCGACCGTTTTTAACTACTTCCCGACTCGTGAAGACTTGGTGGATGAAGTACTCAACCACGTCGTACGTCAGTTCTCGAACTTCCTATCGGATAACATTGACTTAGACTTACACGCACGTGAAAACATCGCCAATATTACTAATGCGATGATCGAGCTTGTCAGCCAAGATTGTCACTGGCTAAAAGTTTGGTTCGAGTGGAGCGCTTCAACACGTGATGAAGTATGGCCATTGTTTGTTTCAACTAACCGTACTAACCAGTTGCTGGTACAAAACATGTTCATTAAAGCGATTGAACGTGGCGAAGTGTGTGACCAGCACGATTCAGAACACTTGGCAAACTTGTTCCACGGTATTTGTTACTCACTGTTTGTCCAAGCGAACCGAGCAAAAAGTGAAGCGGAACTTAAGCACCTTGTTAGTTCATACTTAGACATGCTTTGCATTTACAACCGTGAACACTAAAGCTTAACTCGCAATATATGTCAGCCCACCGTTTGGTGGGCTTTTTATTGTCTGCTGTCATCCGAGCACACGTTTATATTCCTACCTAACAAACATAAAAAAACCGCTGCAATGCAGCGGTTTCTATCATTCAGTCAGAAAAAGCTTACTTCTTCTTAACTGCTTTTTTGTTTGGCAGGTCAGTGATTGAACCTTCAAATACTTCAGCAGCTAGACCTACAGACTCGTGTAGAGTTGGGTGAGCGTGGATAGTCAGAGCGATATCTTCTGCATCACAGCCCATCTCAATTGCAAGGCCAATTTCACCAAGTAGTTCACCACCGTTAGTACCAACGATAGCACCACCGATTACGCGGTGAGTTTCTTTGTCGAAGATTAGCTTAGTCATACCGTCTGCACAGTCAGATGCGATTGCACGACCTGATGCTGCCCATGGGAATGTCGCCACTTCGTACTTGATGCCTTCTTCTTTCGCTTCTTTTTCAGTCTTACCAACCCAAGCTACTTCTGGCTCAGTGTACGCAATTGAAGGGATAACTTTAGGGTCGAAGTAGTGCTTCTTACCAGAGATAACTTCAGCAGCTACGTGACCTTCATGCACACCTTTGTGAGCAAGCATTGGTTGACCAACGATATCACCGATCGCGAAGATGTGAGGAACGTTAGTACGCATTTGCTTATCAACGTTGATGAAGCCACGCTCGTCAATTTCTAGACCCGCTTTTTCACCGTCGATTAGCTTACCATTTGGTACACGACCGATAGCAACTAGAACCGCATCGTAACGCTCAGCTTCAGCTGGCGCTTTCTTGCCTTCCATTGAAACGTAGATACCGTCTTCTTTTGCTTCAACTGCTGTTACTTTCGTTTCTAGCATTAGCTTGAACTTGTCTTTGATACGCTTAGTAAATACTTTCACGATATCTTTGTCTGCTGCAGGAATTACCTGGTCAAACATTTCAACAACTTCAACTTTAGAACCTAGAGAGTGGTAAACCGTACCCATTTCTAGACCGATGATACCACCACCCATGATAAGCAGTTTTTCTGGCACTTCTTTTAGTTCAAGAGCGTCAGTAGAGTCCCAAATACGTGGGTCTTCATGCGGGATAAATGGCAGTTTGATTGGACGAGAACCAGCCGCAACGATTGCGTTGTCAAAGTTAACAACTGTTGGCTCACCTTCGCCTTCTACAAGGATAGAGTTAGGGCCAGTGAACTTACCGTAACCGTTAACTACTGTAACGTTACGCATCTTAGCCATGCCGCTTAGGCCGCCAGTTAGTTGGTTAACAACTTTTTCTTTCCAGATGCGGATTTTGCTGATGTCTGTTTGAGGCTCACCGAATACAACGCCGTGGTCAGCCATCGCTTTCGCTTCTTCAATTACTTTAGAAACGTGAAGCAGTGCTTTAGATGGGATACAACCCACGTTCAGACATACACCGCCAAGCGTGCTGTAACGTTCAACTAGTACAGTTTCAAGACCTAAGTCCGCACAACGGAATGCAGCGGAGTAACCAGCAGGACCAGAACCAAGTACAACAACTTGGGCTTTAATTTCTTTGCTCATTTTGACCTCTTGTAGTCATTATCCCTAACAGGCTGAGTGGGTATCGATTTTTTATGTTTAAGAGAGATTTGTTTTAAACAGTTATTTTCAGACCGCTAACAGTTTACAGAGATGTTAATGGTGTGAAAAGTAAATCAATTTAGCCTGTGAGCTAGACAACAATTCGATTGTGAAAACCCTGAACGAAGCAAGGCTGATAACCAAATTGTCGGTAATTATGATTAGCAGAGGCGGCTAAGTTGCCGCCTCTCATTCATCTAATTTCTATTACAGAACTAGACGACGAATGTCAGATAGACATGAGTTTAGGTAAGTGATGAAGCGCGCACCTTCAGCACCATCGATCACACGGTGGTCGTATGATAGAGACAGTGGAAGTTGTAGACGCGGTTCAAACTCTTTACCGTTCCATACCGGTTTCATTTCTGACTTAGACACACCTAGGATACCAACTTCTGGCGCGTTTACGATTGGAGTAAACGCCGTACCGCCGATACCACCTAGGCTAGAGATAGTGAAACAGCCACCTTGCATGTCAGCAGCAGTTAGCTTACCTGCACGTGCTTTCTTAGAAACCGCCATTAGCTCTTCAGATAGCTCGTAGATGCCTTTCTTGTTCACGTCTTTAAATACAGGAACAACTAGACCGTTTGGTGTATCTACCGCGATACCAACATTCACGTATTTCTTCAGAATTAGGCTCTCTCCGTCTTCTGATAGAGAAGAGTTGAACGCTGGGAACGCTTCAAGCGCTTTAGCTACCGCTTTCATGATGAACACAAGTGGCGTGATCTTCATGCCAGTGTCTTTCTTCGCTTCAATCGCGTTTTGCTCTTTACGGAATGCTTCAAGAGCCGTGATGTCTGCGTTATCCCACTGTGTAACGTGCGGGATCATTACCCAGTTACGGTGTAGGTTTGCACCAGAGATCTTCTTAATGCGAGATAGCGGTTGAACTTCTGTCTCACCAAACTTGCTGAAGTCCACTTTTGGCCATGGTAGTAGACCAAGAGCCGCGCCGTCGCCTTTACCAGATGCTGCTGCACCTGCGCCAGACTCAAGACGCTTAAGTGCATCTTTCACGTAAGCTTGAACGTCTTCTTTTAGGATACGGCTCTTACGACCAGAACCTTTAACCTTAGAAAGGTTAACGCCAAATTCACGCGCTAGACGACGAACAACTGGAGACGCGTGAGCGTACTCATCGTTTTCTTTGAAATCGCCAGTCGCTGCTGGAGCTGCTGCCGCTGGAGCTTCTGCTTTAGGAGCCGGAGCTGCAGGTGCTGCCGCTTGAGCTGGAGCTGCTGCAGGAGCAGGTGCTGCGCCCGCCACTTCGAATACCATGATTAGTGAGCCAGTAGACACCTTGTCGCCAGCTGCAATCTTGATTTCTTTAACCGTACCAGCAAATGGTGCAGGAACTTCCATAGAAGCTTTGTCACCTTCAACAGTGATTAGAGATTGCTCTTCTTCCACTGTGTCGCCAACTGCAACCATGATCTCAGTAACTTCAACTTCGTCGCCGCCGATATCTGGAACGTTCACTTCTTTTGCCGCAGACGCTGCTGGAGCTGCTACCGCAGGAGCTTCAGCTGCCGCTGGTGCTGCTGGAGCGCCTGAACCTGCTGTTTCGAATACCATGATAAGTGAGCCAGTCGATACTTTATCGCCAGCTGCAACTTTGATCTCTTTTAGAGTCCCTGCGAATGGCGCTGGAACTTCCATAGAAGCTTTGTCGCCTTCAACAGTTAGAAGAGATTGCTCTTCTTCGATGCTGTCGCCAACGGCAACCATGATTTCAGTAACTTCTACTTCATCACCACCGATGTCTGGTACGTGAACTTCTTTTAGTTCTGCCGCTGCTGCTGGAGCTGGAGCTGCTGCTGGAGCTGCTTCTGCCGCAGGAGCAGGTGCAGCGTCAGCTGCACCCTCGGCTTCGAAAATCATGATTAGAGAACCAGTAGAAACCTTGTCGCCTTCTGCAACTTTGATTTCTTTAACGATACCCGCTTGAGAAGCAGGAACTTCCATAGAAGCTTTATCGCCTTCAACTGTGATCAGAGACTGCTCTTCTTCAACCTTGTCGCCAACGCTTACAAGAATCTCAGTAACTTCAACCTCATCCGCACCGATGTCTGGTACATTAATTTCGATTGCCATTTCTTATCTACCTTCTTAATTAAGCGTATAGCGGGTTTGTTTTCTCTGTGTCGATGTCGAATTTCTTAATTGCTTCTGCAACTACAGATTTCTCAACTTCGCCACGTTTCGCTAGTTCAGTTAGCGCTGCTACTACTACGTAACCTGCGTTCACTTCGAAGTGACGACGTAGGTTTTCACGGCTGTCTGAACGACCGAAGCCATCAGTACCAAGAACTTTGAAAGACTCAGCAGGAATGTATGCACGAACCTGCTCTGCGTAGTTCTTCATGTAGTCAGTTGCTGCGATAGCAGGCTCAGTACCCATTACTGTTTGGATGTAAGGTACTTTCGCTTCCGCTTCTGGGTGAAGCATGTTGAAACGCTCTGCATCTTGGCCATCGCGAGTTAGTTCGTTGAATGACGTTACAGAGTAAACATCAGAAGCAACACCGTAATCTTCGCTTAGGATTTGAGCTGCTTTACGTACTTCATTCATGATAGTACCAGAGCTCATCAGCTGAACTTTCGCTTTGTCGCCCGTGTAAGTTTCTAGCTTGTAGATACCTTTACGGATGCCTTCTTCAGCGCCTTCTGGCATTGCTGGCATTGCGTAGTTTTCGTTCATTAGCGTTAGGTAGTAGAACACGTTTTCTTGTTCTGGACCGTACATGCGACGGATACCGTCTTGCATGATTACAGCTACTTCGTACGCGAATGTTGGGTCGTAAGAAATACAGTTAGGAACCGTACCCGCCAAAATGTGCGAGTGGCCGTCTTCGTGCTGTAGACCTTCACCGTTCAACGTTGTACGACCCGCAGTTGCACCTAGTAGGAAACCACGTGCTTGTTGGTCACCAGCCATCCACGCCATGTCGCCAACACGTTGGAAGCCGAACATTGAGTAGTAGATGTAGAACGGAATCATTGGTAGGTCGTTTGTCGAGTATGAAGTCGCAGCAGCAACCCATGAAGACATAGCACCTAGCTCGTTGATACCTTCTTGTAGAACCTGACCTGAAGTCGCTTCTTTGTAGTAAGAGACAACGCCACGGTCTTCTGGTGTGTAAGTTTGACCGTGCGGGTTGTAGATACCGATTTGACGGAACAGACCTTCCATACCGAATGTACGCGCTTCGTCAGCAATGATAGGAACGATGTTCTTACCAATGTTCTTGTTCTTAAGTAGAACGTTTAGTGCACGTACGAATGCCATAGTAGAAGAGATATCACGCTTCTGTTCTTCTAGTAGTGGCTTGAATTCTTCTAGCTCAGGAACGATGAATTCTTGAGTGAATTTTGGTAGACGCTGTGGTGTGTAGCCGTGTAGCGCTTTACGACGAGCGTGTAGGTATTCGTACTCTTTTGAACCTTCTTCAAGTTTCAGGTACGGAAGTTCTTTCACAGCTTCGTCAGTTAGGATGTCTTGAAGACCTAGACGATCACGTAGGTGTAGTACGTGAGTCATGTCCATCTTCTTAACTTGGTGCGCGATGTTCTTACCTTCAGCCGCTTCACCCATGCCGTAACCTTTAACAGTCTTAGCTAGGATTACTGTTGGACGACCTTTAGTTTCTGCCGCGTTTTTGTATGCCGCGTATAGCTTAGAAGACTCGTGACCACCACGCTTAAGTGCGAAGATTTCGTCATCAGTCATGTCAGCAACAAGTGCCGCTGTCTCTGGATATTTACCAAAGAAGTGCTCACGTACGTACGCGCCATCTTTAGATTTGAATGTTTGGTAGTCGCCATCGATCGTTTCGTTCATAAGCTGTAGAAGCTTACCAGAAGTATCTTTAGCTAGTAGTGAATCCCAGTTGTTACCCCAGATTACCTTCACTACGTTCCAACCAGCACCTTTGAACAGACCTTCAAGTTCTTGAATGATCTTACCGTTACCCATTACAGGGCCATCTAGACGCTGTAGGTTACAGTTGATTAGGAAACATAGGTTGTCTAGTTTCTCACGCGCAGCGAAAGAGATAGCACCACGTGATTCTGGCTCATCCATCTCACCGTCACCTAGGAACGCGTAAACGCGCTGCTCTGAAGTATCTTTAAGACCACGGCCTTCTAGGTACTTAAGGAAACGAGCTTGGTAGATAGAAGCGATTGGACCTAGGCCCATCGATACTGTCGGGAACTGCCAGAATTCAGGCATCAGTTTAGGGTGCGGGTATGAAGGAATACCTTTGCCGTCTACTTCTTGACGGAAGTTGTCTAGCTGCTCTTCAGTTAGACGACCTTCAACGAATGCACGTGAGTAGATACCTGGTGAAATGTGACCTTGGTAGTAAACTAGGTCGCCACCGTCCTTCTCGTTTGGCGCACGGAAGAAGTGGTTGAAACATGTCTCGTAGAACGCAGCAGAAGACTGGAAAGACGCCATGTGGCCGCCTAGCTCTAGGTCTTTCTTAGATGCACGTAGAACGATCATGATAGCGTTCCAACGAATAATTGAGCGAATACGACGCTCAAGTGTTGTGTCACCTGGGTATGCTGGTTCTTGGTCTGCAGGAATCGTGTTGATGTAGTTAGTTGTGATACCTGTTGGCATATCAACACCGTCTAGACGTGCTTTATCTAGAACTTGCTCTAATAGGAATTGAGCACGCTCTAGACCTTCTTCACGTACAACTGACTCAAGCGCTTGTAGCCATTCTTGAGTTTCCAGTGCATCTACGTCATGCTTCATATCAGACATGGCGATCTATCCTTCTGTTGGTTGGATCTACTTATTTAAGTAACGCTCTTACGAGTCATTACCCTGCTGAATTCGACGTAGAGAACGCTCTCGTCGAGACTCTTCTCGAGTCAAATCCAACAATGTTTCTTCGATGTAAGCCAAGTGCGAGTGGGACATTTCTCGCGCCTTTTCAGGCTGACCAGAAACAATCGCATCCACGATATTGGCTCGGTGTTTACTGACTTTCTCGACCGCTTCTGGGCGGCGACGTAGTAATTTAAAATTTTGTAGAATATTTTGCTCAAGCAAAGGTGCTAAGCTTCGAACAATGTGCAACAAAACCACGTTGTGCGCGGCTTCTGTCAAAGCGATCAAAAATTGCATCACTTCCGCAGATTCAGCTTCGATATCGTTGTTTGCTTGCTCTTGGCTAATGCGCTCAAGGCAACCTTGAATACGCGCAAAATCTTCTTCGGTACCACGTAAAGCTGCAAAGTAAGCTGAAATTCCTTCCATTGCATGACGAGACTCAAGCACATCAAGCTGGGTTTCAGAATGACTAGACAACAAATTCAACAAGGGATCTGAAAAGCTCTTCCAGATATTCTCACTTACGAATGTTCCGCCACCTTGGCGACGAGTCAACAAACGCTTCGCTTCTAAGCGTTGAATGGCTTCTCGGACTGAAGGACGAGACACATCGAACTGTCTTGCCAGTTCACGCTCTGGAGGCAGTTGTTGCCCCGGAGACAATGTTCCTTCCACTATCAACCTTTCTAACTCTTGTTCTATAACATCAGAGAGTTTTGGCTGACGAATCCTTTGATAAGCCATAATTTATTGTTCTTCTACTCTTGCAGGTAATTGGTAATACCAATTTTAAGTTGGTGCAGAAATTAACATAATTAAAACGCCACTGTCCAGCCGAAAATTGACCTAAATCATAGAACGAGCTTACTTCCAACACTCTGATAACAATCGACTGTTAAAACAGCAATAGAATTGGTATGACCAATTACATAAAGCATACAAATGGGAAGTCGACGTGCTAGCAATTTTGGAAAAGAAATACAGAAAATGACAAAATTATCAGTCTATTTCTTCACCAAAACGGCGTATACGAGCGTAAAAATGTAGTTAACTTTTAACAATCATTAATATTTCTGGTATCAAAAAAAGGCATACCTGATCGTATGCCTTATTTATTTCGCTTTTTTGAATTTACACTTTCGCTACAAATCAACGCTGTATAAGCTGTCTATATTTCACCCAATCAAAGCTTAGACCAGGATCGCTTTTTCTCAAGGGCGCAATATATTGATGACCGGTAATTCGTGGCAGGGTGATGTGGGGATAAGACTGCATAATCACCTCAGTGATCTCTGCAAGTGATTGATATTGCGCATCTGTGTAGGCAGTAAATTCTGTCCCTTCAAGCTCGATACCAATGGAATAGTCATTACAACGCTCCCTGCCCGCGAAACTGGATTGACCGGCATGCCATGCTCTATCGAGAAAAGAAACAAATTGAACAACCTCGCCGTTTCTCTTAATCAAGCAATGTGCAGAAACGCCCATTTTGTGAATAACTTCAAAAAATGGATGTGCGTTTGGGTCTAGCTTGCCAGTGAAGAAGTCCTCTATATATGGTCCACCAAACTGCCCAGGAGGCAAACTGATGTTGTGTACCACCAGCAGAGAGATGTCGTTTATATCAGAGCGAGCATCAAAAAATGGTGACGGAACATGCTTTGCCTGTGTCAGCCAGCCATTCTCGATAATTGGGCGCATATCAACCTCTCTACTTTGCAAATTAACTGCTGAAATTATTGACACCGGAGAGTATCATTCGTTGCCATCTCCCTTTCAAGACAAGATTTGCGATGAAGAACACACACAACATTCAAGAACGCCTAGAATACCTTAAACAACAACTCCCTTTAGAGATCACTCGCTCTGTCGCTGATACCTTAAAAGAAGATCTAGGTGGCAATGTCGACGCAGATAACGACATTACTGCATCTTTGATCCCTGCCGAGGCGGTTAATACCGCAACGATTATTACTCGTGAGCATGGTGTGTTCTGTGGTCAAGCATGGGCTGATGAAGTTTTTAAGCAGCTCGGTGGTAAGGTCAGTATTGAATGGCACGTAAAGGACGGCGATAAAGTCGAACCTAACCAAACCCTTTGCACGCTGACAGGCCCTGCTCGTGACTTGTTGACTGGTGAGCGTAACGCAATGAACTTCATCCAAACGCTGTCTGGCTGCGCAACAGTTACCGCAGAGTACGCTGAAAAAATCGCGCATACTGAGTGTCGTCTACTAGACACACGTAAAACCATTCCTGGTCTGCGTAGCGCACTAAAATACGCCGTGACGTGTGGTGGTGGCTTTAACCATCGCATCGGCGTGTTCGATGCTTACCTTATTAAAGAAAACCACATTATTGCTTGTGGTGGCATCACTCAAGCCATCCAAAAAGCGAAAGAGCTTAACCCAGGCAAGCCAGTAGAAGTAGAAACGGAAAGCTTAGAAGAGTTGAAACAAGCGATAGACGCCGGTGCCAACATCATCATGCTAGATAACTTCACGAAAGAAATGATGCGTGAAGCCGTAGCGATTAACGCAGGTCGTGCCGCTTTAGAGAACTCAGGGAACATTACGCTAGAGACCATCGCAGAATACGCAGAAACCGGTGTCGATTACATTTCGGTAGGCGCGTTGACTAAGCATCTAAAAGCGATGGATCTTTCGATGCGCTTCAAATAATAAAAGAAACACAATCTCAATTACTTTAACTAACTCAGTTAGTTGTGAGTGATTCATCATTAAAAAGGGCCAATTGGCCCTTTCTTTTTATCCACTCAAAAAATAGTACTACTCGCAAAACTCTGCATGCGATATGCAACTTTTCACCAAAGAGTTTTATCTCACTCGAGAGCCCATCCCTTCCCCATTTTCAACCCACCTTAACTCTCCATAATCTTTCGCTAATGCAAGAGCATTATTAATTTTTAAGAAAGGGTTAAAAATGAAAAACAGTAAACATAAAAAACAACAGGGTTTCACCCTGATTGAATTGATGATTGTGGTGGCGATTATCGGTATTTTGGCTGCATTTGCCGTGCCTGCCTACTCAGACTACACACAACGAACTCGTGTTGCGGGCGCAGCAGCAGGGATCAGTGGCTTTAAAACAGCCATTGCCATGTGTGCTCAAGAGCGTGGCCAGCTTAACGGTTGCAACAACGCCGCCAATGACATCCCAGCAGCAATTGCAGCAAATGACGCTGGTGCGACCATTGCTTATGTGGACCAATTAACTGTGAACGATGGCGTTATTGCCATGACCACTACAGGTGTTGATGGCGCAGGTACCGAGCTAACACTAACGTTAACACCGAATATTGGTAGCGGCGTTGTTCAGTGGACACTTGCTGGTACTGGTTGTACAACCCCTGGGCGCAGCATTGATTGTTCTGGTAACTAATGCTAACCAATCTCTCCACGGTTCTTCGCCAGGCCGGGTTACTAACATTTTCCCAAGAAGAATCGTTAATAGAGCAAGTCAAAGCTTCTGGCATTTCGATGCCGGAGGCTTTGCTCAGTTCAGGGTTATTTACATCACGCGAACTCACTGAACATTTAAATTCTATTTTTGGATTAAATCAGCCCGAGTTATCTCAGTACGAGTACGCTTCGCTTTGTCAGCAACTTGGCCTTAGGGAATTAATCACACGGCATAACGCACTCCCACTCCACCGTACGACTTCAACGTTATTACTCGCCGTTGCCGACCCCACGAACCAACAAGCAGAAGACGATTTTCGCTTTGCCACTGGTTTACAGATTGAAATGGTGTTGGCGGATTTTCGTCAACTCAGCGCGGCAATTCGACGCTTATATGGTCGTTCATTGAGTCATGAGAAGTCCGGGTTAAAAGAGATCAACCAAGAAGAGTTAGCCAACCTGGTTGATGTGGGCGCAGATGAAATCGACAACATTGAAGACTTGAGCCAAGACGAGTCACCCGTCAGCCGTTACATAAACCAAATTCTGCTGGACGCTGTGCGCAAAGGCGCATCCGATATCCACTTTGAGCCTTATGAAAAGATGTACCGCGTGCGCCTACGCTGTGATGGCATCTTAATTGAAACACAGCAGCCACCAAGCCACTTAAGTCGCCGCTTATCCGCTCGTATCAAAATCCTCTCTAAGCTTGATATTGCAGAGCGACGTTTACCACAAGACGGGCGTATTAAGCTCAAGTTGAATCAAGACACCGCAATTGATATGCGTGTATCCACGCTACCTACTCTATTCGGAGAGAAAATTGTACTACGACTGCTCGACAGCAGCTCTGCGTCACTGGATATCGACAAGCTTGGTTATAGCGAACAACAAAAAAAATTGTACTTGGATGCGCTGCGTCGCCCACAAGGCATGATTCTGATGACAGGCCCAACCGGGAGCGGTAAAACCGTTTCTCTGTACACTGGGCTGAGTATTCTCAATAAACCAGAAATCAACATTTCCACGGCAGAAGACCCAGTAGAAATTAACTTATCGGGCATTAACCAAGTTCAAGTTCAGCCTAAGATTGGTTTTGGTTTTGCCGAAGCCCTGCGCTCTTTCTTACGTCAAGACCCCGATGTAGTAATGGTCGGTGAGATTCGTGACTTAGACACTGCGGAAATAGCCATAAAAGCATCGCAAACCGGTCACTTAGTACTTTCAACCTTACATACCAATTCTGCGGCTGAAACGGTTATTCGTTTATCAAACATGGGCGTAGAAAGCTTTAACTTGGCCTCCTCTCTTAGTTTGATTATTGCCCAGCGCTTGGCCCGTAAACTGTGCTCACACTGCAAACAATCACAAGAGCTTACCGTTCAGCTACAACATCTCGGAATTCAAACAAGCGACAACATTTTTAAAGCCAATCCCGATGGATGCAATGAGTGTACCCATGGTTATTCCGGCCGAACGGGGATTTATGAAGTGATGCGCTTTGATGAATTTCTTTCCGAAGCGCTTATAAAAGGCGCATCAGTGCATGAACTAGAAAAACTCGCCATCGCAAATGGTATGAGCACGTTACAAATGTCGGGCATAGAAAAACTCAAACAAGGGATCACAAGTTTTAGTGAACTACAGCGCGTACTTTATTTTTAATCCTTTAATCAGCAGTCACCTCTATGAAAACCACTACACCACAACTAAAAAACTTCCGCTGGAAAGGCATCAACAGTTCAGGCAAAAAGACGTCTGGACAAACCCTCGCGATGACAGAAATTGAAGTACGCGAGCGTCTAGACGCACAACACATCAAGATCAAGAAGTTAAAGAAAAGCAGTATCTCGTTTCTCACTAAACTCAGCCATCGCGTGAAAGGCAGAGACATCACGGTGTTTACCCGTCAAATTTCGACGATGTTGATAACCGGTGTACCCTTAGTTCAGGCTTTAAAATTGGTATCAGAAAATCACAAAAAAGCAGAGATGAAATCCATTTTGATGAGTGTGACACGCGCCGTTGAAGCGGGGACGCCCATGTCAAAAGCCATGCGCACTGCAAGTGAACACTTTGACCCACTCTATACCGACCTTATCGCCACAGGTGAGCAATCCGGTAACTTAGCAGAAGTATTCGAGCGCTTAGCCACCTACCGAGAAAAAAATGAACAACTCCGTGCGAAAGTGATCAAAGCACTGATTTACCCAGCGATGGTAGTGCTAGTAGCGTTAGGCGTGTCGTTTATCATGCTCACCAAAGTCATTCCCGAGTTTGAAAAAATGTTTGTTGGTTTTGGTGCTGACTTACCTTGGTTTACCAGGCAAGTATTAGATCTTTCCGCCTGGACAAAAAACTGGAGTCCGTTTATCGCACTAGGCTCCATTAGTTTATTCATCTCGGCGAGAGTCCTCTCTAAGCGTTCAGATTCTTTTCGCTTAATGCTCAACCGCTCTGTGCTTAAATTTCCTGTTCTGGGCCCTGTATTATCAAAAGCCGCTATCGCCAAATTTAGTCGAACACTCGCCACAAGCTTTACAGCGGGTATTCCAATTCTAACCAGTTTAAAAACCACATCAAAAACCTCAGGAAACTTACACTATCAACTCGCCATAGAAGAAGTTTACCGTGATACCGCCGCAGGTATGCCAATGTATGTTGCCATGCGTAACTGTAATGTGTTCCCTGAATTAGTGTTACAAATGGTTATGATCGGTGAAGAATCTGGTCGACTTGACGACATGCTCAATAAAGTTGCAACGATCTACGAGTTTGAAGTCGACAACACCGTCGACAACCTTAGTAAAATCCTAGAGCCGCTAATTATCGTTTTTTTAGGCATCGTTGTTGGCGGATTAGTGACAGCAATGTACTTGCCAATCTTTAACTTAATGAGTGTATTGGGCTAGAATGAGCTGTTAACTCCTTTAAAACAGCATCTTGCTGATTTCACTCATCGCTCAAGAGACAAATATGGAAGTATTCCAGTACTACCCTTGGCTATTCGTTGTGTTTGCCACCATCTTCGGTCTGATCGTGGGTAGCTTCCTCAATGTGGTTATTTATCGACTACCTAAAATCATGGAACTAGAATGGCGACGCGAATGTGCCGAGTCATTTCCCGAATACAAAATAGAACCTCCTAAAGAAGTGCTGACCTTGAGCGTCCCACGCTCCTCCTGTCAGAAGTGCGCAACGCCGATACGTATTCGAGACAACATCCCTGTGATTAGCTGGCTGCTTTTAAAAGGCAAATGCCACAACTGTCAGACAGCCATTAGCGCACGCTATCCACTGATTGAACTGCTCACTGCGTTCTGCTCAGGCTTTGTCGCTTACCACTTTGGTTTTAGTTACTTTACCGTTGCCCTACTCTTTTTCACTTTTATCTTAATCGCCACAACATTTATCGATCTCGATACTATGTTGTTACCTGACCAATTAACATTACCATTAACTTGGGCTGGCATTGCCTTAGCATTAGTCGAAATAAGTCCTGTTACTCTACAAGATTCTGTCATTGGTGCTATTGCTGGTTACCTATGTCTCTGGTCCGTTTACTGGGGCTTTAAGTTACTTACCGGTAAAGAAGGAATGGGATATGGTGATTTTAAACTACTAGCAGCACTAGGGGCTTGGCTGGGCTGGCAGTCACTGCCGATGATCATTCTACTTTCTTCTGTGGTTGGCATCGTATTTGGCATCATTCAACTACGCTTGCAAAAACAGGGAATTGAAAAAGCTTTTCCTTTCGGTCCTTACTTAGCAATTGCTGGTTGGATAAGCTTAATTTGGGGCGACCAGATTTTAAACTGGTACTTTACTTCAGTTCTAGGAGTGTAAATGGCTTTGGTTATTGGTTTAACAGGTGGTATCGCTAGCGGTAAAACAACCGTCGCGAATCTGTTCAAACAACAATTTAAAATCGATATCGTCGATGCCGACATTGTAGCAAGAGAAGTTGTCGAGCCAGGCACTCCCGGCCTAAACGCGATTATTGAACATTTTGGTCACGATATCGTTCGTGAAGACCAAACTTTAGATCGCGCAAAGCTGAGAGAGAAAATCTTTTCAAACTCAGATGAAAAAGCATGGCTCAACGCACTGTTGCACCCGATAATTCGTGAAAAGATGATCGAAGATTTGCAGCAAGTCACCTCAGAGTATGCGTTACTTGTGGTGCCGTTGCTCGTAGAAAACAAGCTAGACAGTTTGTGTGATCGAGTTCTTGTCGTCGATGTAGAACCGAATACACAGATATCTCGCACGATGAAACGAGACAATGTGAGTGAAGAACAAGCTCGCGCCATCCTTGCCTCTCAAGCATCAAGAGAGCAAAGACTCGCGCTTGCAGACGATGTGGTTAAGAATAATCCAAGTGACCCAGATCTTTTGCTTCAAATCACAGATTTGCACGAAAAGTACCTAGCCATGTGTAAGAAAAATCTGCGAAAATAGGAACGAAACTCACAAAGGCTTATGTCGATGACCACGCACAAATTTGAACATCCGTTAAATGAGAAAACTCGTATTTATCTAAGAGTGGAGTCTCTGCTGCGTCAGGCTCACTTGGCCTCTGGGTTTAGCGAAAATCACCAGTACCAACTGTTTTTCCGTGCGTTATTCGATATGGTTGAGATCTTCGAACAGATCCAGCTGAAAAGTGAACTGGCCAAAGATTTAGAGAAGCAACGACTGTCGTACCGCCATTGGCTAAATGTTGATGGCGTCGATCAAGACGCATTAAATACCCTACTACAAGAGATAGATGTCGTTCATAGCCAACTGATGGGTGCAGAGCGTTTTGGTCAAGCACTAAAAGAAGATCGCTTCTTAAGCTCTATCCGACAACGCTTTAATCTACCGGGTGGTTCATGCTGTTTTGATTTGCCAGCGTTACATTACTGGCTTCACCTACCCATTGAACGTAAAAAGCATGATGCACAGCAGTGGCAAGTAAGCTTAAAGCCCTTATCTGATGCGCTTTCGCTATGGTTAAAGCTCACTAGAGAGACCGGACATTTTAAAGCTCAAATCGGTCGTGCGGGTTTCTTCCAAAGTGACGCTGATGAAGCTAATATTCTAAGACTTCACATCCCAATGGAATATGGCGTTTATCCTATGATTTCTGGCCATAAAAACCGCTTTGCGATCAAGTTTATGTCGTTTGAAAACGGTCAAGCGTGCACACAAGATATTGAGTTTGAACTTGCT
Source organism: Vibrio sp. Y51_MX_L26 (assembly GCF_024181935.1). Classification (NCBI taxonomy): domain Bacteria; kingdom Pseudomonadati; phylum Pseudomonadota; class Gammaproteobacteria; order Vibrionales; family Vibrionaceae; genus Vibrio; species Vibrio sp. Y51_MX_L26. Next base: position 106,923 of record NZ_JAMZAS010000003.1, on the reverse strand, counting down.
GTGTGCAGCTAAGGCGACACTAAGCCTCACCCCCACAATCTAAAATTCAACGCTTTATTGCGCTTATATTGGATAAAATTTCGTAGCAGCAATAGCGCGTTGAATAAGCCATCTTGAATTCATTTAGGTATACTACCCTTTAACACCAATTAGTAATGGGACGCTCAACTATGTCTAAAATTACCATCGTTCAATGCCCACAATGTGGCGCCGACGTAGAATGGGGAGAACAAAGTCCTCATCGCCCTTTCTGCAGTAAACAATGCCAAATGATTGATTTTGGTGAATGGGCAGATGAAGAAAACACCATCCCAGGCGCCCCCGATATGTCCGACAGTGATGGCTGGTCTGAAGACCAGTATTAAATTGAGGCCTAGGGTAAGGGAATATCCTAGGCTCCTTCTTGGGGAGTCTAAATCACGCTCTTTCGTCGCTGTCCAGAGTGACGAATTTTAACCGTGGTGTCCTGTAACCTTTGACCATCATTTGCCGTCATTCCGAGGAGCCATAGCGACATCAGGAATCAACTCACAGCAAGGACACTTCTGAAGTTGACGACTTAAACACTAGTGCTTTCGGCTAGTAGATTCTGAATCCCGCTACTTCTTCGCTATCCAGAATGATGAATTTTAACCATTGCGGTCTGCAATCGGTATTCATTCCCCTCTTTTCAACTCTGACTATTTTGATGATCTAGCAAAGCTATTTTTATTCGAGCAAGGCAGAGGCGCGGAGTATATGCCAGTGCATGAGCATCGGCAGTACAGGTCGGATGAAAAGAAAACGAGCAAGCTAATTACACAAATAAAAAAACGGAGCCCTAAAAGGACTCCGTTTAAGATGAGAACGCTAGTTATAGCATTACTTCTTAGCAAGTTTCTCTTTGATACGAGCAGACTTACCAGAACGCTCACGTAGGTAGTACAACTTGGCACGACGTACTGCACCACGGCGTTTAACTTCGATGCTATCAACGATTGGAGAGTGTGTTTGGAACGTACGCTCAACACCTTCACCGTTAGAGATTTTACGTACAGTGAAAGCAGAGTGTAGACCACGGTTACGGATTGCGATTACAACGCCTTCGAAAGCCTGTAGACGCTCACGGTCACCTTCTTTTACCTTAACTTGAACTACAACAGTGTCACCTGGTGCAAATTTAGGTAGGTCTGATTTCATTTGCTCTTCTTCAAGAGCTTTGATGATGTTACTCATTTTTTAAATTCCTAGAATAAACTGATACTAAATAAATTAGGTTACTTTGCGTTATGTTCACTAATGAACTCAGCAAGTAATTGTTCCTGTTCGTCAGTCAGAGCTAGGTTTTCCAGGAGCTCTGGTCTTCTAAGCCAAGTTCGGCCCAGCGACTGTTTTAGTCGCCATTGACGAATGTCCTTGTGATTGCCTGACATCAGTACCGCTGGTACCTCTTTGTCATCCAATACTTCTGGACGCGTATAGTGAGGGCAATCTAACAAGCCATTTGCAAAAGAGTCTTCTTCTGCTGACGCGAAATCCCCTAGTACACCCGGAACAAACCGAGAGACAGAGTCGATTAACGTCATGGCTGGTATCTCACCACCCGTCATCACAAAATCACCAATCGACCATTCTTCGTCGACTTCAGATTGAATGATGCGCTCATCTACCCCTTCATAACGACCACAAATCAGAAGCAAGTTCTCATTCGTTGCCAGTTCTTCCACTCCTTTCTGGTCTAGCTTGCGACCTTGAGGAGAAAGGTAGATGACTTTCGTCTTGCCCGGTGAGGCTGCTTTCGCGGTATGAATGGCATCGCGCAAAGGCTGAACCATCATTAACATACCAGGGCCACCACCGTAAGGTCGGTCATCGACAGTGCGATGTTTGTCGTGAGTAAAATCTCTAGGATTCCAAGTCTCAATCGACAAAAGACCTTTTTTAACCGCTTGACCTGTTACTCCAAAATCAGTAACAGAACGGAACATTTCTGGAAAAAGGCTAATAACGCCAACCCACATGTTTATCTCGCTCTGTAATTTTGGAGATTAGAATCCAGGATCCCAGTCAACTTCGATCCGTTGAGCTTCGCGATCAACATTAATGATCACTTGCTCTTCAAGGAACGGGATTAATCGTTCCTTCTGCCCGAAAGCATCTTTAAGATTTGCTTTAACAACCAGAACATCGTTTGAGCCAGTTTCTAGCATGTCAGTAACGACACCTAGATCGTAACCTTTAGTGGTTACAACTTGCATCCCAAACAATTCGCGCCAGTAGAACTCATCTTCTGACAATTCAGGAAGTACCGCAGGGTCAATAGCAATTTCAAAGTTCGTCATTAGATGCGCGTCTTCACGAACATCCATGCCTTCCAGCTTAGCCACCATACCTTTGTTATGGCGCTTCCAGCTTTCTACTTTGTACTCAACCCACTTACCCTTTTGGTTAATGTACCAAGGGCTGTAATCGAAAATGCTTTCAGCATTGTCTGTGTAGGAAAAAACCTTAAGCCAACCTCGAATGCCGTAAGTAGCACCAAACTTGCCTACAACAATCTTTTCGTTGCTCATTGTTTCTTTACCTTTCATCGACATAAACTAGTTTCTACTTTTCAAGTAAAAAATTAAGCCGCTTTTTGAGCGTCTTTAACTAGCTTAGCAACGCGGTCAGATACAGACGCGCCTTGACCAACCCAGTGGTTAACGCGGTCTAGGTCTAGACGTAGACCTTCTTCTTGACCTTTAGCAGTTGGGTTAAAGAAACCAACTTTCTCGATGAAACGGCCAGTTGCAGCGTTGCGGCTGTCCGCTACTACGATTTGATAAAATGGACGCTTTTTAGCGCCGTGACGTGCCAAACGAATGGTTACCATGTCGTCCTCTTTGCTTTCTCAAAAATAAAATTAACCCCAAAAACCATTCAAGAAATTAAATAGTTTGGGGTCTCGTGCCAAAATAAAGCTCCGGAATTTTACTCTTCTCCCGGAGCAATGCAAGGAGTTTAGTTACTTTTTCGCCAACATAAATTGAATTTAAAGTTTGTGACGTACCTAACACCCTGAATCTATGCGTGATCGATTAATTAACGACCAAATGGGTTGAAGCCACCGCCTCCACCCATGCCGCCCATCATGCCTTGCATGTTGCGCATCATGCCTTTCATGCCACCTTTTTGCATCTTTTTCATCATCTTCTGCATTTGGGTGAACTGTTTTAGTAAGCGGTTTACGTCTTGAACTTGCACACCAGAACCAGCCGCAATACGTTTCTTGCGTGAGCCTTTGATAATCTCTGGGCGTTGACGTTCTTTCATTGTCATGGAGCTGATGATCGCTTCCATCTGCTTGAACATCTTGTCATCGACTTTGTCTTTCACATTGTCTGGTAGCTGAGACATGCCAGGAAGCTTATCCATCATGCCCATCATGCCGCCCATGTTTTGCATCTGGCCTAGCTGTTCACGGAAATCTTCAAGGTCGAAACCTTTCTTCTCTTTGAACTTCTTCGCCAGCTTTTCTGCTTTTTCTTGGTCAACGTTGCGTTGTAGGTCTTCAATTAAAGACAGAACGTCACCCATACCAAGAATACGTGAAGCAACACGATCTGGATGGAACGGTTCTAGCGCGTCAGTTTTTTCACCGACACCCAAGAATTTGATTGGTTTGCCCGTTACATGGCGTACTGACAGTGCCGCACCACCACGAGCATCACCATCAACTTTAGTTAGAACTACACCGGTAAGAGGTAGCGCATCGCCAAAGGCTTTTGCTGTATTTGCTGCGTCTTGCCCCGTCATAGCGTCAACAACAAATAGCGTTTCTACTGGGTTGATAGCTGCGTGAAGATCTTTGATCTCCCCCATCATCTCTTCATCAATCGCCAAGCGACCTGCGGTATCGACAATCAATACGTCGTAGAATTTTTTCTTCGCATGGTCAATCGCTGCATTGGCGATATCAATAGGCTTCTGGTCTGGTGATGATGGGAAGAAGTCAACACCGATGTCTGATGCCAGCGTTTCAAGCTGCTTGATTGCCGCAGGGCGGTAAACGTCGGCAGACACAACCAAGACTTTCTTCTTGTCACGTTCTTTTAAAAGCTTAGATAGCTTACCTACCGATGTGGTTTTACCCGCACCTTGTAGACCCGCCATAAGAAGCACAGCAGGTGGTTGAGCGGCAAGGTTTAGCGCCTCATTCGACTCACCCATTACGGCTTCAAGTTCTGTTTGAACGATCTTGATAAATTCCTGACCAGGAGTCAGAGATTTAGAAACTTCTACACCTACCGCTTTTTCTTTAACGCGGTTAACAAATTCACGAACAACCGGAAGCGCAACGTCAGCTTCAAGTAAGGCCATTCGTACTTCACGTAGGGTCTCTTTAATGTTGTCTTCGGTCAGACGACCTTTGCCACTGATATTTTTCAGCGTTTTGGATAATCGATCCGTTAAATTCTCAAACATCTTTGTCTCTTCGCTAAAATGGCGATTAATTAGTGTGAGTATACATTAGCCAAGGTCTGAGTCATACCCGTACCGCTGCTCTATTCTTGTCTCTATTTCTATATGGTGCGGTAACTTATTAATTTCAATATCTCATCTCTCACGATTGATGTCGGATATAACGTAGCCCCAAAGTGTAATGCAAGGTATAATTTCCTCATTGTGCACAATAATATTTAGGATTCATGGATAGCTTAATAGCCATCGCGGCCGCCATACTTTATGTTTTGGCGATTGCGACCATCATACCCGGACTCTCACAGCAGTCAGGAATCAAAGCAAAAACAGTGTTTGCTAGTGCTGCCTGTGCGCTTGTTTTTCATGCGTGGATTTTGAGTGATCTGATTTTTGATGGTTCAGGTCAAAACCTTAGTATTCTAAACGTAGCCTCTTTGATCAGTTTTATTATTTCTCTGGTCATGAGCCTTGCTATGTTGAAAAATCGGTTGTGGTTTTTATTGCCTGTCGTTTATAGCTTTGCTGCCATCAATTTATCTGCTGCCACATTTTTGCCAAGCACGTTTATCAAGCACCTAGAGAATGACCCTAAGCTACTCATTCACATTTCTTTTGCGCTGTTCTCATACGCAACTTTAACTATCGGTGCACTCTACGCACTTCAGCTGGCTTGGTTAGATCACAAACTGAAAACAAAAAAATCTTTGGCGATTAACCCAAACCTGCCGCCTTTATTAATGGTAGAGCGTCAGCTATTCAAAATCATTTTGATCGGTAACTTATTGTTAACTGGTACGCTCATTACTGGCTTTGTCTTTGTGCAGGATATGTTTGCTCAAGGTAAAGCGCATAAAGGCATTCTTTCTTTCATCGCTTGGATTGTGTACTCAATACTGCTTTGGGGTCATTATCAAAAAGGTTGGCGTGGTAGAAAAGTTACTTGGTTCGCTGTCGCAGGGGCAACGCTGTTAACTCTGGCGTATTTTGGCAGTCGCTTTGTGAAAGAAATCATCTTGAATTAAGGAGCTCTAGGGCTCCTATCCTTTATATTTTAGGCTAGATAAAATACAGTACGCCTTAACCCTTTGACTTAACGGACTTACTCAACCGTTATATAACCCAATACTTACAAGGAACAGCAACGTTTTGGACGACATCTCTACGGGTATCTTGTTTGCGCTACTCGCGTGTCTTATCGTCATATCAGGTTACTTTTCCGGCTCAGAAACAGGGATGATGTCTCTGAACCGTTATCGCTTAAAGCACTTAGCCAAAAATGGGCATAAAGGCGCTAAGCGAGTCGAAAGGCTATTAGACCGTCCAGATCGTTTGATTGGTCTTATTCTTATCGGCAACAACCTCGTTAATATTCTCGCGTCCGCCATCGCGACCATTATTGGTATGCGTTTGTATGGTGATTTAGGTGTCGCTATCGCAACCGGTGCACTAACTATGGTTGTATTGGTTTTTGCCGAGGTTACCCCTAAAACAATTGCAGCGCTTTATCCTGAACGTGTGTCCTACGCGAGCAGTATATTATTGACCATACTGATGAAGTTACTGTCGCCTTTAGTGATGCTTGTTAACTTTATTACGAATGGCTTTATTCGTTTACTTGGCGTAAAAGCCGATCACTCAGTAGAAGACCATCTTAGTTCCGATGAGCTGCGTACCGTAGTAAACGAAGCTGGCGGATTGATCCCTCGCCGACACCAAGACATGTTGGTATCTATTTTGGATCTTGAGCACGTCACTGTGAACGACATCATGGTGCCACGCAATGAGATTACCGGTATCGATATTAATGATGACTGGAAATCCATCGTTCGTCAGCTTACCCACTCACCACATGGACGCATTGTTTTTTATCGTGACCAAATTGATGAAGTGGTTGGCATGCTGCGCCTGCGTGAAGCTTACCGCCTGATGCTGGAAAAAAACGAGTTCAATAAAGAGACGCTATTACGTGCTGCGGATGAAGTCTATTACATCCCGGAAGGTACGCCACTGAACGTGCAAATGTTAAAGTTCCAACGCAACAAACAGCGTATTGGTCTGATTGTTGATGAGTATGGCGACATTATTGGCTTGGTGACATTGGAAGATATTCTGGAAGAGATCATTGGCGAGTTCACGACCTCGATTTCTCCAAGCCTTTCTGATGAAATCAGTCCTCAAGGTGACGGAAGCTTCCTCATTGAAGGCAGCACCAATATCCGAGATATCAACAAAGGCCTGAAATGGGACTTACCAACGGATGGCCCAAGAACGTTAAACGGTCTTATTTTGGAGCACCTAGAAGACATTCCAGAGAGCCATTTAAGCGTGAGAGTGGCTGGTCATCCAATGGAGCTTGTTGAGATTGAAGAAAACCGCATCAAGCTCGTTCGTGTTTATCCTAAAAAGAAAAAATAGCCTCTATTTACAACTCACGATGAGAAAAACTCAACGATAAAAAATAAAAGAGCCTGATCATGTCAGGCTCTTTTTAGTTCTGGATAAATATGCTTCTTGATAAGTTTTTAGCAACTAGTCGATACGCAGCTCTTTTAGCATCGATTCAGGCAAAGCCAGTTCATCATTTTTGTTCACCGATACACCAGCATCCAAAATGCTCTTGGCGATCTGTTGTGCTTCTTCTAAAGAGTGCATCGCTGCCGTGCCACATTGGTATTCGTTGAGTTCAGGGATCTTGTTCTGGCTTTCTACCTTTAGTACGTCTTCCATGGCCGCAATCCAAGCATCCGCTACTTGCTGCTCTGATGGAGTGCCAATCAGACTCATGTAAAAGCCCGTGCGGCAACCCATAGGCGAAATATCGATGATCTCAACAGAATCGCTGTTAAGATGATTGCGCATAAAGCCTGCATAAAGGTGCTCTAGCGTATGAATACCTTTTTCAGAAAGGATGTCTTTGTTTGGCGCGGTAAAGCGTAAATCGAAGACAGTAATCGTGTCCCCTTTTGGGGTCTGCATGGTCTTCGCCACTCGCACTGCTGGTGCATTCATGCGAGTGTGGTCCACGGTAAAACTATCGAGTAAAGGCATTACATCTCTCCTGATTGTAACTCCAATACCTCTCGGTACTGGATAAATGTCATTCATCCCTTCAGCACATAAACAGGCTGTGGGTTAAAAGAACCAGCTGCTGTTGTCTTCTAATTCCTGACGACATTGCTTCAGCTGCCAGCCATAAGTTTTTGCAGTTTGTTCAACACGTCGAGCGACTTTGAGCAAACTGGGCTTTCGCTTATAAGTACCTCGCTTGTACCCACCTCGACCTTCATGATAAGCCAGATATTGACTGTATGGGTCCCATAACGAAATCCCTAGTTGGCGCCTCGTTTCGTGAGTATACCAACCGACAAACATCATTGAATCATCAAAGTTGGTACGAGAACCGCCCTGACCCGTCGCATCTTGGAAATCTTCCCAAGCAGGATCTTGAGCTTGAGCGTAACCATACGCACTGCTGACTCGTCCCCAAGGGATAAATCCCAATAAATAGTCTTTGGGTGGTTTCGCATCGTGCCGAAAGCTGCTTTCTTGTTTAATAATAGCCATAGCGACATGAATGGGAGTTCCCCACTTTTCTTCCATATCTTTGGCATCATCATACCAGCCGGATTTCTCTCGAAATATCTCACATAAATTATTCTGCTGCTTTGGCGGTGCCGTGGCACAACCTGCAAGTAACATGCTTCCGAGTACCGATACTACTAACGGTTTAATGTTCAATCCCACCCAACCTTTACCTATTCACTACTGCTTCAGATAAGCAAAGTAATCTTCCAAAAAATCATCAAAAGATAGCGTGTCACTTTGTTCCGCTTGCTTTTGCTTTTCTACTGACGACGCCACTTCCGTTTCCATCGTATCTTGCGAGTAGTACTGATAACCGTGAGCTAGATTTTCCTCGCGGTACTTCATGCCAAGCGCACAGCCGACTTTACCTAACCCACCAAGCTCTTTCGTCAGCTCTAATAGTTGACCTGAAATCGTTAGTTCTGGGTTATCAACCCATGTCTCGAGTTTATTACACACATCTTGGTATGCACTGCCACCAGCAGCCATATCCATTTGCTGTGCTATCTGACGCAGCTCGACAAAAACTCGATGCGCCCAATCTTGCAGAGATAGACGTTCACCTTGGCAACCAATTTGCAGCATTAGCCCTTTTTCACGACCAGAAACAATGACTTTGTTCCAGTTGTCGCGCCAACACTCTAATTCACAGTTGTCCATTGGATCCGAGTCTGACAAGGCCGCCCAAGTCAGGAAGAGATCAAGGAATCGTACTTGCTCTTCATCCAACCCCACTGCGCTGAATGGGTTAACGTCTAGAGAGCGAACTTCAATGTACTCGACCCCACCGCGTCGTAACGCATCTGAAGGTTTCTCACCACTTTTCGACACGCGTTTCGGGCGAATTGGAGCGTATAGCTCGTTCTCAATTTGTAAAATATTGGAATTAAGCTGGCGGTATTCACCGTCCACTTTGACGCCTATTTTCGCAAACTCTTCTGATGGGTGACGAATCGCATCGCTCAAACCATCCAGATACTGATCAATGCTGTTAAAGCCAATTTTCAGTACACTTTGCGCACTATTGGTGTAGCCCAGATCGCTCAAACGCAAAGACGTCGATTTCGGCAAATACAAAGTGCCGCCAATTTTCTCGAATGGCAGATCGGTTTCACGACCTTGAATAAAAGAGCCGCATAACGCTGGCGATGCGCCGAAGAAATACGGAATCATCCAACCAAAACGGTAGTAGTTACGGATCAGCGCAAAGTAGGCATCAGACTTAGCATCTTGGCGGGCTTGTTCATCTTGCTCGCCGAATAGCGCATCCCAAAATGTCTCAGGGAACGAGAAGTTAAAATGCACACCTGAAATGATTTGCATCAGGCTGCCATAGCGGCGTTTTAGACCTTCTCGGTACAGGGTTTTCATTTTTGCTGCATTCGAAGAGCCGTACTGAGCAAGCTGAATATCCTCTTCCGAGCCAACATAACATGGCATAGAAAGAGGCCACATCTTTTCTTCACCCATTTTTGTCTGCGTGAAGTGATGGATATCTTTCAGTTGTGCCATCAGTTCTGGAATTTCATGTGACACAGGAGTAATGAACTCTAACAATGATTCAGAAAAATCAGTCGTGATCCATTGGTTTGTGAACGCTGAGCCTAACCCCTCTGGATGAGGTGTTGTTGCTAGATGTCCATCCTGACGATAGCGCAAAGTTTCTCGCTCAACACCGCGTCCAAACTGCTTAAATACTTCGGGGTTTGATGCAACTTTTTTTAGTCGCGCAGCAAAATCAGTCAAAATGAGGTTCGCTTATATTGGGAGCAGGACACTTATCACAAAGGACAAGCGTAAGCTAAGTTATTGATATTTAATGCATCTAGATAAATAACCCACGAAAAGTCGCTTATCTAGATGAATAGCGGAGAAACGTTTCTCCGCTATTAAATGTGTACTCTATCGAATGATTTCAAGCTCTTCTACGTCTTTCCCCAACTTTTCTAATTGAGGACGCAGTGATTTAGCATCACCAACGACGATAATTTGATAGTCATTTGGATCAAACCACTTTTGAGCCAGTGCATTCAAAGTCTGCTTATCGACTTTTTCTACGATAGCGTTTCTTTGCTGCAAGTAATCTTGATCGAGGTTGTACTTAAGAATATCACTGATAAGTTCCGCTTTTTGTGTTGGCGTTTCATATTTCAGTGCATCTTTTTGACCGACCGCTTGACGCATAAATTTCATCTCTTCATCAGTAATTCCTGACTGCGAGTATTCATTTAGCTCATTTTCCATCTCAATGATAGAAGCAACCGTTGCATCCGCTCGTACTTGCGCGGTGAAAACAACCGAGCCAGTTTCTGGATTTCCAGAGAAGTAGCCGTAAGCGCCGTATGTGTAACCCTTGTCTTCACGTAGGTTTTGGTTAATGCGGCTATTGAAGTTTCCAGCTAAGTTGAAGTTTGCCAGTTGGCTTAGGTAAAAATCGCCCGTTGCATCGTAAGGCATACCCTGACGAACCATCATGACCACACTTTGTGGTGCACCTGGTTTATCAACAAGATGGATCTTTTGCTCACCTAATGCAGCGATGCTTTGCGGTGCATACAATGGCGCAGCTTCATCCTGCCAGTTTTTCCAGAACGTCAGTTGCTGTTCAATTTCCTGTTGATCAATGTCACCAACAACGACGATTTGCGCACTTTGTGGCGTGTAATGCTTCGAGTAGAATTCACGGACATCATCCAACGTTAGTGCACTAACACCTGCTTGCGTGCCGTCTTTTGGTCGAGCAAAGACAGAGTCCCCATAAAGCACCTGGCGAGTCGCTTGTGATGCCATCCAGCTTGGATTTTGGTGCTCATACACAAGACCTTCTAGCGCTTGCATCTTCACACGCTCAAAGTCTGCTTGCTTGAATGCAGGAGACAGCAACATCTCTTCGACAATTTTCAACGTCGGCTCTAAGTTCTTTTCTAAAGCAGAAACGCTGATGTTTGTTGTGTAGCCTGTTGCATTCACGGAGATGACACTACCTAGTTTATCGAGCTCAGCTTGAATCTCTTCGACACTACGTTTCGTTGTGCCTTCTTGCAACATCGCGGCGGTCAATTGGGCAAGACCTTCTTTGCCCTTTTCAACAAAACGTGTTCCCGCAGGTAAACTAAACTGCATCATGACCGTTGGTGTTTCATCGCTAACCGCGCCAAGCAACTCCGAGCCATTATTAAAATGAAGCTCGTACAACTCAGGCATCGTCGCTTTCACTGGCTCCCCTACAGGCGGTTGCACAGAGCGATCGAAGTTATCGGTCGCACGACGATACGCCAATTGATCATCAGTGATCTTCTCGTATTCTGGTAGCGTACGCTTTGGCGTCACAAAGGTCGCTGGTTTTACGACAAGGTCAGTTTTTCCTTTTGGTACCACGCTTAGGGTCACTTTGTTCTTACCTTGGATAAAATCCGTATACGCTTTTTCTACCGATGCTGGCGTCACTGCGCGGATCTGCTCAAGCTGTTGCTCAAGACGATCAGGATCGCCGAAGAATGTCTCGTTGGATGCCAACTGCGTTACTTTACCTTTAACGCTTTCTAGCGCAAAAATAGCATCCGCTTCCGCCTTACCCTTTAACTGCTCAAGGCGATCTTCTGTCACGCCTTTTTCAGCAAACTGATTGAGTGACTGTAAAAGCTCGTCGTACAGTTTTGATAGGTCGCCTTTGTCCCCAGAGTCACCCATTGCATAAACGTAAAAGTTACACGCCAGTTCTGCACAGTCATGGAATGAGCCCGCATCGACGGCTTTTTGAGTCTTGACTAAGTCTTGGTAGAGCACGCTGTTTGTACCGCCACCTAGCACTTCAGATAGCGTATCGAGAGACGCTTGGCTTTCTTCGCCGTTGTAAGTTGTTGGCCACGCGATCATCACCATCGGTTGTTGAATGCGATCTTCTAGCGTGATGTATTTGTCTTCTTGCAGCTTTGCAGGTTGTTTCGGCGCATTTTCAACCTCTGGCCCACGAGGAATCGAACCGAAGTACTTATTTACCCACTCAAGAGTTTGTTCAACGTCTAAGTCCCCACCGATCGTGATAGTCGCATTGTTTGGGCCATACCAACGTAAGAAAAACGCTTTGAGATCGTTCACATCAACACGGTCAAGATCTTCAACATAACCAATAGTTTGCCACGAATACGGATGACCTTCAGGATATAGCGCTTCAGACATACGCTCCCAAATTAAGCCATAAGGACGATTATCGTAACGCTGAGCTCGCTCATTTTTTACAGTAGAACGCTGAATTTCAAATTTGCGTTGAGAAACCGCATCCAGCAAAAAGCCCATACGGTCAGACTCTAACCACAGCATTTTCTCTAGCTGGTTAGCCGGGACAGTTTCAAAGTAGTTAGTACGATCACGGTTTGTCGTACCATTTAACGTACCTCCAGCCTCTGTGATGATTCTGAAGTGCTCTTGGTCACCAACGTTCTCTGAACCTTGGAACATCATGTGCTCAAAGAAATGCGCAAAACCAGACTTACCCACCTCTTCACGAGCCGAACCAACATGGTAAGTCACATCCACATGGACCAATGGGTCGGAATCTTCAGGAGCTAAGATCACCGTTAAACCATTATCGAGTTTATACTTTTGGTATGGAATCTTAACTTTGCCTTCTTCCGCTTTCGATGACTCGACGAAAGTTACCCCTTTCGGCAGTGATGAAACTGGCGTATTTGATGCACAGCCCGTGATCACCAAAAGTGAACACGCGCCAACCCAAAACATCTTCATGTACTTTCCTTAAAATAATCCGAGATAGATGGCCGCAAGTAAGCTATACCTAGCAGCCTTTCCTAAAAATATTAAAATCACGCAAGGCAGAAACTTCATTCTCAGCCACCCTGCGGCTAAACACAGCGGGTCTCCAATCACAGGTAACCAGCTAAAAAACAATCCCCAATAGCCATACTTTGACAGCCACTTTAATGCGGTATGACCGTGCTTTTCTTCTTGCGCTTTGTTGGGAATCCACAAGCCAAGCCAATAATTTGTTAAGCCACCAAGCGTATTGCCGATAGTGGCGACCATAATAATTGACGAAACGGAATATTGATTTAATGAGAGAGTGGCAACTAAGCCCGCCTCAGAACCACCAGGTAACAAAGTGGCACTGAGAAAACCGGTCATGAAAAGCACCCATAATGCTGAATCTGAAAACCAAAGCGCTAAACTTTCAAAGCTCGTATTAAATGCTTCTAGCATGTCATATCAAGCAACACCTTGCCTCTGGTTCTTCCTGATTCAACTTGCTGGTGAGCAGCAATCACATCACTCATCGGATAAACCTGTTGAATTTCAGTCTTCAGTAAACCAACGCCAACCATGTACAACAAGGTATCTAATTGCGCTGGATCTGGCTCAACCAACATGCCGTTAGCCTCAAAGCCTAGGAGTTTGGCTTTTTCACAAATCAGCTCAGCCGTGATGGTTGGAACGGTTATGACTCTCGCACCGTCTTTCAGGCATTTAAGCGCATCTAACGCGGCATCTCCACCTACTAAATCAATCAAAACATCAACGTCTTCAACACGTTCTGACACTGGTGCAAATTGATAGTTCACTGCGTGAGCGCCAAGGGTAGCCAGGTAGTCTAAATTTCGTTCACTGCAGGTTGTAAAGACTTCCGCTTTAGTCGCGACCGCGATTTGTACCGCTAGGTGTCCAACGCCACCGGCTCCAGCGAGGATAAGTACGCGATCGTTTTCTGTCACATTGGCTTTGCTGAGTGCTTGTGCCGCAGTTTGGCCAGCCAACGGTAATGCTGCTGCAGCCTCCAAAGTAACTGAACTGGGAACATGACTTAACTCAGCTTCTGGAACACATATGTACTGACTGTACCCACCGCCTCGGACTGGGAAACCGATAAATCCAGCCACCTCATCACCATCATTAAAACGCGACGCCCCGTCTCCACAGGACACGACTTTTCCTGAGATGTCGTAACCTGGTACCCAAGGTAAATTATCCTTGTTCTGCGCAGCTGCCCAACCGAGTCCGGCTCGAGTTTTAACATCAATAGGATTTACGCCTGAAAAAGCGACTTTTACTAAGACTTCACCAGGCTGTGGTGATGGTGTAGAAGCATGTTGAATCGCGAGTACGTTGGCATCACCAAATTCAGTGATAACGATCTGTTTGTGTTCCATAAACCATTCCCTGCAAGAAAACAAAAAGGGATGCGAAAGCATCCCTTTGACTATAAACCATTTTGTTAACCGAAGTTAATCGTGATTTTGTAAATTGGTTGATCATTCCATTTTCGGTAATGACTAGCCGACAAGTGCTAGCAAGATACCAGCGGCAACCGCTGATCCCAATACACCTGCAACGTTTGGTCCCATCGCATGCATCAACAAGAAGTTTTGCGGGTTAGCTTGTAAGCCGACTTTGTTCACCACACGCGCGGCCATTGGTACCGCAGAAACGCCAGCCGCACCGATAAGTGGGTTGATGTCTTCTTTCGAGAACTTGTTAAGCAACTTAGCCATTAGCACACCAGCACCCGTACCAATACTAAACGCAACCGCACCAAGACCTAGAATGCCTAATGTTTCTAAGTTCAGGAATTGATCCGCTTGCAGCTTCGAGCCAACCCCTAAGCCCAAGAAGATCGTCACGATGTTGATCAGCTCATTTTGTGCGGTTTTCGATAGACGATCGACCACACCCGCTTCACGCATTAAGTTACCAAGACAGAACATACCGACAAGAGGCGTTGCTGAAGGTAGGAAAAGAATCGTCATGAGTAATACTGCCATCGGGAACAATACCTTTTCCCATTTACCCACGTGACGCAGTTGCGCCATTTGAATCTCACGTTCTTCCTTAGTGGTTAGCGCCTTCATGATTGGCGGCTGAATGATTGGCACTAAAGCCATGTAGCTATACGCGGCTACAGCAATCGCACCAAGCAAATCTGGTGATAACTTACTTGCTAAGAAAATCGCCGTTGGGCCATCCGCACCACCGATGATAGCGATAGACGATGCATCCGCCATGGAGAACTCCATGCCAGGTACATAGTTGAGCAAAATAGCGCCAAACAGCGTCGCAAAAATACCAAACTGAGCTGCCGCACCTAGCCACAACGTTTTTGGGTTTGCGATCAAAGCACCAAAGTCGGTCATCGCACCCACACCCATGAAGATCAACAACGGGAACACACCCGATTCAATCCCAATGTAGTAAACGTAGTAGAGCAAGCCGCCAGGCTCAGTAAAGCCAGCATTTGGAATATTCGCCAAGATAGCACCAAAACCAATCGGCAATAACAGTAAAGGTTCAAAGCCTTTTTTGATTGCCAAAAACAGCAAGGTACAACCAACCAGCATCATACAGATTTGGCCGAACTCGAAGTTAGCGATCCCTGTTTCTGCCCAAAGGGTTAACAATCCGTCCATGATACTCCCTTACGCCAGGCTCAACAGAGGCGCACCTACTGTGACAGCATCGCCTTCTTTAACGTTCAACTCTTGAACCACACCACCACGCGCCGCACGCACTTCTGTTTCCATCTTCATTGCTTCAAGAATCAGTAGTACATCGCCTTCAGCCACTTCAGCGCCAGGCTGAACATTCACTTTAAAGATGTTACCGGCAAGAGGAGCAGGCACCGCTTCAGCAGAAGCGCTAGAAGGTGCGCTAGGTGCCGTCGATTTTGCAGGCGCCGCAGAAGGAGCGACAGAGGTTAGCTCGCCTTGAGGACCAACTTCCACCTCATACACCTGTCCGTCAACACGTACGCTATAAGTTTCTACGCCGCCAGTTGCTGGTTGCGCCGCAGGTACGGCAGGCTTCGCGGCTTCTAGCGTTGGTGCAGGTTCAAATGCTTCTGGGTTGTCACGATTCTTAAGGAACTTGAGACCAACTTGAGGGAAAAGCGCATAAGTAAGTACATCATCAACACGCTCACTTGCTAGCTTAATACCTTCTGATTTCGCTTTCTCCATCAGATCAACAGTAAGCGTCTCCATTTCAGGCTCAAGCAAATCGGCAGGACGACAAGTAATAGGCTCTTTGCCATCAAGTACTTTAGCTTGCAGCTCTGCATTTAACTCGGCTGGCGCTTGACCGTATTCGCCTTTCAATAGACCAGCGGTTTCCTTAGTAATACTCTTATAGCGTTCGCCAGTAAGCACGTTAATCACCGCTTGCGTTCCGACGATCTGCGAAGTTGGAGTCACCAATGGAATGAAACCAAGATCTTCGCGAACACGAGGGATCTCTTCTAATACTTCATCAATGCGATCCGCCGCGCCCTGTTCTTTCAACTGGCCTTCCATGTTAGTCAGCATGCCGCCAGGCACTTGAGCAATCAGGATGCGAGAGTCTACACCTTTCAACTGACCTTCCCACTTCGCGTACTTCTTACGTACTTCACGGAAATACGCGGCGATAGGTTCTAGTTGCTCGAGCTTCAAATTCGTATCTCGCTCGGTTCCTTCTAGCATCGCGACTACCGTTTCAGTCGGTGTATGACCATAGGTACAACTCATTGAAGAAATCGCTGTATCGAGAATATCAATACCAGCTTCAACTGCTTTTACCGCTGTCGCAGTAGACAAGCCTGTCGTCGCGTGACAATGAAGTGCTAATGGCACATCACAAGACGCTTTGATACGCGTAATAAGCTCTTCCGCTTCATAAGGCTTAAGTAAGCCAGACATATCTTTAATACACAGTGAATGACAACCTAAATCCTCTAGGCGTTTTGCCAAGTCAACCCAAGTGTCTGCGTTATGCACAGGGCTTGTTGTGTAAGACAGCGTACCTTGAGCATGTGCGCCAACATCGACCGTTGCTTTAACGGCCTTCTGGAAGTTTCGCACGTCATTCATTGCATCAAAGATACGGAACACGTCCATACCGTTAGCATGCGCGCGTTCAACGAACTTCTCTACTACGTCGTCGGCATAATGGCGGTATCCTAAAAGGTTTTGACCACGCAGTAGCATTTGCATTGGTGTATTAGGCATCGCTTTTTTTAGTTCACGTAAACGCTCCCAAGGGTCTTCCCCTAAGAATCGAATACAAGAATCAAACGTTGCGCCACCCCAAGTCTCTAGAGACCAGTAACCAACCTTATCCAACTCAGCTGCGATAGGCAGCATATCCTCAATACGCATACGCGTAGCAAATAGTGATTGATGGGCATCACGAAGGACCACATCTGTAATAGCTAGTGGTTTAGACATGCTCTTAAACTCCTTTTTAATCCTGGTTCGGCTACTTCGCGAATGAGGCGCGATGTTTATGAATCGCAGCCGAGATCGCCGCCACTACTTGTGGACTAACAGCTGAAGAGGTTGATTGAATATTAGTATTTGTTTTTGGTGCTGCGATCGGCTCTGGTACTTCTTCTGGTACCAATTTCGACAGTAGCCGAACGAGATAAACAAGAATAGTGAGGAAAATAAATACGACCGCCATCCCCGTTAGCATCAGGGTGGCCGCATCTACTAGCAGGCTTCCTATATTAGTCATGTTGCTTCCTTTCTTTGTCATCCTGACAACGTGCAGGACTTTAATAGCGTCAAATCCCGACCAATGGATTATCTCGATTGGTTAAATTTTGTCAATTTTGTTTAAGGAAGGTTTGTAATAATCCTGATAAATGATTATTTATTCACTACCCAGATCACAGTTCATGACAAAATAATTACTGCGAATCTGCTATCTCCTTACGAACAGAGTAAAGGAGGACATAAATAAAAACTGCGATTTGGATTTCAAAACCAAATCGAGATTTACACATAAAAGCTAATAAAAACAAAAGGATGCCATTTAATAACAATTAATAAACAAATAAAAAACAAAGAAGTTACATTTAAACAATTGAAGTGAAAGAAACGGAAATCAATATACAGGAGAGATAGTAAGGATGGATTCACAAACTACAGCAGAAACTTTATTCCAAATTGCTTAGATAAGCACATATTCGCTTTTGGAAAAGAAGGACCTCGCCTCTAACAACTCTAGGCTATAGTTCCTGATGTCCAGATACAAAAAAAGCCTCGCAATTGCGAGGCTTTTTTTGTAAGTGGCGCGTCCTGGAGGATTCGAACCTCCGACCGCCTGGTTCGTAGCCAGGTACTCTATCCAGCTGAGCTAAGGACGCGCAGTTTTCGATATCAACTTTCGTCAACATCAGGGCAATACCCTTTAATAAGTGGCGCGTCCTGGAGGATTCGAACCTCCGACCGCCTGGTTCGTAGCCAGGTACTCTATCCAGCTGAGCTAAGGACGCGCAGTTTTCGATATCAACTT
>NZ_JAMZAS010000003.1:0-88515 GCF_024181935.1 Vibrio sp. Y51_MX_L26 | reverse complement strand
TCAGGGCAATACCCTTTAATAAGTGGCGCGTCCTGGAGGATTCGAACCTCCGACCGCCTGGTTCGTAGCCAGGTACTCTATCCAGCTGAGCTAAGGACGCGCAGTTTTCGATATCAACTTTCGTCAACATCAGGGCATTACCCTTTAATAAGTGGCGCGTCCTGGAGGATTCGAACCTCCGACCGCCTGGTTCGTAGCCAGGTACTCTATCCAGCTGAGCTAAGGACGCGCAGTTTTCGACATCAACTTTCGTCAATATCAGGGCAATACCCTTTAATAAGTGGCGCGTCCTGGAGGATTCGAACCTCCGACCGCCTGGTTCGTAGCCAGGTACTCTATCCAGCTGAGCTAAGGACGCGCAATAATCTTATTTTACTTTGTATAACCCGTTTATCAAACGAATTATTAAATAGTGGCGCGTCCTGGAGGATTCGAACCTCCGACCGCCTGGTTCGTAGCCAGGTACTCTATCCAGCTGAGCTAAGGACGCGCAGATCTTCTTGCTAGGAAGTTGTGAAGCAAATCACATTCATTTCTTACGAAACAAAAAAAAGGCCATCGGGCCAGTCAATGAATGGCGGTGAAGGAGGGATTCGAACCCTCGATACGGGATAAACCGTATACTCCCTTAGCAGGGGAGCGCCTTCAGCCTCTCGGCCACCTCACCGTTTTCATTGTTATATCTCAAAAGAGATATGGCGCGTCCTGGAGGATTCGAACCTCCGACCGCCTGGTTCGTAGCCAGGTACTCTATCCAGCTGAGCTAAGGACGCACTCTTTTGTTGATTTCTCAACGTTGCAAGAATGGCGGTGAGGGAGGGATTCGAACCCTCGATACGGGATAAACCGTATACTCCCTTAGCAGGGGAGCGCCTTCAGCCTCTCGGCCACCTCACCGTCTTGCGGAGGCACATATTACGTTTTACCGAAAATATGTCAAACACTTTCTTTGAAAAAATCCACGAAACTGACTTAACCGTTGCTGATTTAATCAAAGTGACTATTAAACGAACTTTACCACTCTATTATGATGAAAAAAAGAGAGTCTTCTCTGAAAAAAAGACATTTATTTTCAAACAACTTCCTGGTGTTCGATTCAACAATATTGACGGATTCACGGCCACACTCAACACAATGGTTTCCGCAAATCTTCAAAAACATTAAAGACTAAAAAGGCCAACCCTTCGGTTAGCCTTTTTCATTCAAACTAAGCTCTGTAAACAGGAGCGACTTAGTAGTTACCTGAAGCAACGTTGCCATTGCCTTTTTCAGCTTGAATGCGCATGTAGATTTCTTCACGGTGAACTGAAACCTCTTTCGGAGCGTTAACGCCGATACGTACTTGGTTACCTTTCACACCTAGTACAGTTACAGTCACTTCATCACCAATCATCAGTGTTTCGCCTACGCGGCGAGTCAAAATTAGCATTCTTTGCTCCTTGAGTAATCTCTAAATTTTCTTGCTACAAAGCTATTATCCAACAAAAGTTATATTTTCGTAAACTACCTTGTTAGCGAAAATCAGCCTAAAAAGGCATGTTTTTGTTGAATGTTTAATGCTTCACTAGACGTAATGTAAGCATCATGCAGAATGTTTGCTGCTGTATCCACACATTCGGGTGCTAAAACTAGCATCATAGTGAGTGCATTCGTTGCGCTGAAATTGATCTCAATATCTCGCTTTGCCAACAAATCGCATGCGTGCTCTACCATTCCATTGGCCTCAAGCCCCACTGCGGTCAACAGGCTTACCACTTCACTATTACGGATTTTGTCGCTGAACACCAGATCGAACTTGGCACATGCATCTTGTTTTATCATGATACCTGCCCGTTCTGCTTCCTCGATCACATTCCAAATGTCTATACCCAACATCTGACATTGTTTTGTAGCACTAGATAAATGTTCTTTATCGACTTCGATAATGGCAAGGTCACGTTGAATGGCTATACCAGAGACGGCTTGATTGCCTGACTCCCCCTTAACCAAACTGCCTTCATTAACATCAAATGTCGAAAGCACGCGTAGTGGCACATTATTCTTCCATGCAAATTGCACTGAAGGTAAATGTAATACTTTTGCGCCTCGGCTTGCCATCGCTTCCATTGAAGGAAAATCGATAACCGCCAATTTGCGCGCATTTTTCACTATACGTGGGTCACAAGTATAAATACCATCAACGTCGGTAAAGATTTGACACTCGTCAGCGCGCAATGCGCCCGCCAGTGCCACAGCGCTCGTATCTGAGCCACCTCGACCTAATGTGGTGATATCCCCATTCTCATTCACACCTTGAAAGCCCGCAACAATCACGATTTGGTCTTGCTCAAGCAATCCCATAATTGTCGTGGTATCAATGTGTTTAATCGTTGCGTCATTGTGTTGATTATCCGTCACAATATTCGCCTGTGCTCCGGTAAGCGAGCGCGCAGCATGACCCATTTTATTCAAAGTCATGGCTAACAGTGCCATTGACACTTGCTCACCAGCAGAGAGCAAAACATCAAGTTCTCGAGCTGTAGGTACGCTATCTATCTGTTTAGCGAGATCCATCAGTCTGTTTGTTTCGCCTGACATTGCAGACACGACAACAACAACTTGATTGCCATCATTTTTCGCCTTAATGATGTGTTCAGCGACTTGGTGGATTCTTTCAATTGAACCCACAGAGGTTCCGCCAAACTTTTGCACGATAAGGGGCTTTTTCACCAGTCTTCACCTTCCCAAGACCGAAGTCTCTTTAGAACTGCTTACATCTTAAATATTTCCTTTGAGAAAAATTATATAAGCAGTAGTTACAACAAAAACCAAGCAGCTTAAATGACTCGGTTAACTTTTGGTCAATTAAACCACTTGGTTGCTAAAAAAAATTACGCTCAATCAAAGAAACTTGATTGAGCGTAATTTTATTAGTTAAGAGCTTATAAACGCTCTTCTAGCCAAGGCTGAACTGTTTTGATTGCCTCTGGTAGTGCTGAAACATCAGTACCACCGGCTTGAGCCATGTCTGGACGACCACCGCCCTTACCACCGACTTGCTCTGCAACCATTTTAACCAGATCACCTGCTTTTACTTTACCAGTGAGATCTTTAGTCACACCAGCAATCAAGCCAACCTTGTCACCCGTTACGTTTGCAAGCAGTACAACACCAGAACCCATTTGATTCTTGATGTCATCAACCATGGTACGTAGGTTCTTGCTATCAGCACCTTCAAGGGCCGCAACTAGAACTTTTGTGCCATTTACTTCAACCGCTTTGCCCATGATGTTAGCGCTTTCTGCGGCTGCCATCTTATCTTTTAGCTTCTGCACTTCTTTTTCTAGTGCTTTTGCTTTCTGTGCAGATTCTGCCAGTTTCTCTTCGTACTTCGCATTTTGAGCTTCAATAGCGTCTAATGCCGCCTCGCCTGTTACCGCTTCAATACGACGAATACCAGCTGCGATACCGCTTTCTGATGTGATTTTGAATAGACCAATATCACCCGTGCTTGATGCGTGAATACCACCACAAAGCTCAGTAGAGAAGTCACCCATAGACAACACGCGAACTTCGTCATCGTACTTCTCACCAAACAATGCCATTGCGCCTTTCTTCTTAGCAGACTCAATATCCATCACATTGGTTTCAATCGTGTGGTTACGACGAATTTGTGCGTTTACTAGACGCTCAACTTCTTTCAGTTCTGCTGCAGTTACTGCCTCTAGGTGTGAGAAGTCGAAACGTAGGCTGTCAGCTTTCACTAGTGAGCCTTTCTGCGTTACGTGCTCACCAAGAACTTGGCGTAGTGCTGCGTGTAGCAAGTGCGTCGCTGAGTGGTTAAGAGAGATAGCTGCGCGACGCTCTGCGTCAACGATAGTTGCCACTTCGTCACCTTTCGCTAGCACGCCTTCTGCCATTACACCGTGGTGTGCGATTGCGTTACCGAGTTTTTGAGTGTCTTCAACGCGGAATACACCAGACTCAGTACGGATTTCACCCGCGTCACCACACTGACCGCCTGACTCTGCGTAGAATGGCGTTTCACCAAGCACGATGATGGCTTTATCGCCTGCAGATAGTGAAT
This sequence comes from Vibrio sp. Y51_MX_L26, assembly GCF_024181935.1. Lineage (NCBI taxonomy): Bacteria > Pseudomonadati > Pseudomonadota > Gammaproteobacteria > Vibrionales > Vibrionaceae > Vibrio > Vibrio sp. Y51_MX_L26. The sequence continues at coordinate 84,449 of NZ_JAMZAS010000003.1, read as the reverse complement.
CTACTTCGTTGCCTTCAACAAACATCGCAGCGACTGAACTAGAACCTTTAGTACCTGTGTAACCACAGAATTCTGTTTGCGTATCAACTTTGATTGCTGCGTTATAATCTGTACCGAATTGACCAGCTTCACGCGCACGTTGACGCTGCTCTTCCATCGCTTTTTCGAAACCCTCTTCGTCGATCGCGAACTCACGCTCACGTGCAACGTCGTTAGTGAGGTCTGCTGGGAAGCCGTAAGTATCGTAAAGCTTGAATACCGTTTCGCCGTCTAGCACTTTGCCATCTAGATTATCTAATGCTTCGTTAAGAATTACCATACCGCGCTCAAGTGTACGACCGAAGTTTTCTTCTTCGATACGCAGCACTTTTTCAACCACTGCTTGTTGACGCTTCAGCTCTTCGCCTGCTGTACCCATTACTTCTGCTAATACGCCAACAAGCTTATAGAAGAATGCACCTTGTGCACCTAGCTTGTTACCATGACGTACGGCACGACGAATGATACGACGTAGTACGTAACCACGACCTTCGTTTGAAGGCATCACACCATCAACAATCAAGAATGAACATGAACGGATGTGGTCAGCAATAACGCGTAGCGATTGGTTCGATAGATCTTCATAACCAATGACTTCAGCCGCTGCTTTGATAAGAGTTTGGAATACATCGATTTCGTAGTTTGAGTGAACGCCTTGCATGATTGCAGAGATACGCTCGATACCCATACCAGTATCTACCGATGGTTTTGGTAGCGGTTCCATAGTGCCGTCTGCGTGACGGTTGAACTGCATGAATACGTTGTTCCAGATCTCGATGAAACGGTCACCATCTTCTTCAGGCGTGCCAGGACGACCACCCCAGATGTGTTCACCGTGATCGTAGAAGATTTCAGTACATGGACCACAAGGACCAGTGTCGCCCATTTGCCAGAAGTTATCAGACTCGTAAGGCTTGCCACCTTCTTTGTCACCAATGCGCACGATACGATCAGCAGGCACGCCAACTTTTTTGTTCCAGATGTCGAATGCTTCGTCATCGGTTTCGTAAACGGTTACCAATAGACGATCCGCAGGCAGTTTAAGAACTTCGGTTAGGAATTCCCAAGCAAATGAAATCGCATCTTCTTTGAAGTAGTCGCCAAAGCTGAAGTTGCCTAGCATTTCAAAGAATGTGTGGTGACGAGCGGTAAAGCCAACATTTTCCAGGTCGTTGTGTTTACCACCAGCACGTACACAACGCTGAGCCGTAGTCGCTCGAGTATAGGCTCGTTTTTCTAAGCCTAAGAAACAATCTTTAAATTGGTTCATACCTGCGTTTGTGAACAGCAGGGTTGGGTCGTTATGTGGAACTAACGATGAACTTTCTACGATTTGGTGTCCTTTGCTTTCAAAGAACTTGAGGAACGCGTTACGAACCTCGTCAGTGCTCATGTACATGCAGCTCTTCCTGAAAATAGTCGAGTTAGAATTTTGCCGTATTGTAGATCATGCAAACAGCTGAGACTAGTTTTCTTGAGGAAAAGAGGGAGCAGAAGAAAAAATTTGAAGCAAAACAAAAATCAGCGCAATTGGATCAACGCTAATCTTGGTCTTCAAAGGCAAACGCATAGCTAATTTGGTCGAAACTGTAGCCTCGGTATTGTAGAAAACGGACTTGTTTTGCGTATTCTTTTTGGTCCTTGGCTTTGACGCCTTTAAATTTCTTTTCTGCCGCCTGCTTAGCAAGTTCAAACCAGTCTTGCGGTTCTTCAGCCATGGCTTGCTCAATCACCGATTCCGCAACACGTTTCTGGTTTAACTCTTGGCGAATTCGACGCTCTCCATGTCCTTTGTATACATGCTGCCGAATTTGGCTCTTCGCATAACGTAAATCATCTAAATAGTTATGGTCTAAGCAAAAATTAATCGCGATTTCGATGTCTGATGCTTCATAGCCTTTCATCGACAATTTTTGGTACAGCTCATACTGACCATGATCGCGACGGCTAAGCAGTTGGATAGCCGCCTCTTTGCTCGATAATGTTGGTGTCTGGCGCTTTTGGTACATGGTGATCCTAAAAGTATTTTTGCTGTACAGACTCTCAATGGCCTTTGTGATGATTCGGATTTTTGATGTCAATAGATACAACAAAGCCCCGCATTGCAGGGCTTTATCACTTTTTAATCTGTGAAGGGATTAAAACTCTTCAGCTTGCTCAGGCGCCTCGCCTGCTTCAGGAGCTTCCGCAAGGGCTGGCGCTAACAACATTTCACGTAATTTAGTATCGATAGTTTTAGCCACTTCAGGATGCTCACGTAGGTAGTTGCACGCGTTCGCTTTACCTTGACCAATCTTATCGCCTTGGTAGCTGTACCAAGCACCAGCTTTTTCAACCAGTTTGTGCTTCACGCCTAGATCTACTAGTTCACCTTCGCGGTTAAAGCCTTGGCCGTACATGATTTGCGTATTGGCTTCTTTAAACGGTGCAGCAATCTTGTTCTTAACTACTTTGATGCGAGTTTCGTTACCAACGACTTCGTCACCTTCTTTGATTGCGCCAGTACGACGAATATCAAGACGAACAGAAGCGTAGAATTTAAGTGCGTTACCACCCGTGGTCGTTTCTGGGTTACCGAACATCACACCAATCTTCATACGGATTTGGTTGATGAAGATACACATACAGTTAGACTGTTTTAGGTTACCAGTTAGCTTACGCATCGCTTGAGAAAGCATACGAGCCTGTAGACCCATGTGGCTGTCGCCCATTTCGCCTTCAATTTCTGCTTTTGGTGTTAGCGCCGCAACTGAGTCAACAACCATTACGTCGATAGCGCCAGAGCGAGCTAGTGCATCACAAATCTCTAGTGCTTGCTCACCAGTGTCTGGCTGAGAAACCAAGAGCGCATCGATATCAACACCAAGTTTCTTCGCGTAGACAGGATCCAGAGCGTGCTCTGCATCGATAAACGCACAAGTTTTACCTTCACGTTGCGCAGCAGCGATAAGCTCAAGCGTTAGTGTTGTTTTACCTGAAGATTCTGGACCGTAGACTTCTACGATACGACCCATTGGCAGACCACCTGCACCCAAAGCGATATCAAGAGAAAGAGAGCCTGTTGAGATGGTTTCTACGTCCATTGCTCGGTTATCACCAAGGCGCATGATAGAGCCTTTACCGAATTGCTTTTCAATTTGACCTAGCGCAGCGGCGAGCGCTTTCTGTTTGTTCTCGTCCATTACTTTCTCCGATTTATTCATCTTCTTTGGGCGACGAATAGTAATTCATTTTTCTTAAGCAGCTAACCTGCTCAGCAATGAAAGTTATTATACTGTTGATTCATACAGTGTCTATACCTGTATAGAAAAAATTTAGTTCACGGCTTCTAAGGATTTGCTCCAGCCCTTATCAATTCTGGGCTAAGACAGTGTAAGAAATTCTAAATTAAATGTTGATGCAATCGAGTCAATGCATGCATCACCGCTTGTTGACGAACTTCCGCCCTGTCACCAGAAAAATGCATGGTCTCAACAAAGAGCCAGTCGTGCTTATCCGCAAAAGCAAAGCAGACGGTTCCAACCGGCTTTTCATCAGTGCCTCCCCCCGGTCCAGCAACACCACTGATGGAAACCCCAATAGTGGCATTCGAGTGTTGAAGCGCACCTTGCACCATTTCAATCACAACAGGCTCACTCACGGCACCATGTTCCTCTAAGGTTTCCACTCTCACACCCAGCATTTCCATTTTGGCTTCGTTGCTGTAAGTGACAAAAGCTCTATCTAACCAACCTGAGCTGCCTGCAATATCAGTAATAGCGGTCGCAACACCGCCACCCGTGCACGATTCTGCCGTCGTTAAAACATGACCATACTTTGCCAGTAATGCGCCTAAATCTGCGCTCAATTTTGTTGTTTTTTCCATAGCCAAAATGCCCTTTGTCTCTTTTTACTTGATAGGGATTCACGTATCCTAAGCCGCTACGGAAATAAACAAAAGAACTTACCTGTGAAAGCTGAACAAAAACACACTCCGATGATGCAGCAATACCTCAAGCTAAAAGCTGAGAACCCTGAGATTTTGCTGTTCTACCGCATGGGCGATTTCTACGAACTCTTTTACGATGATGCAAAGCGAGCGTCCCAACTGCTTGATATTTCGCTAACTAAGCGCGGTTCGTCAGCTGGAGAGCCTATTCCTATGGCGGGAGTGCCATTTCACGCAGTAGAAGGCTATCTAGCAAAACTTGTTCAGCTTGGTGAATCAGTCGCAATCTGCGAACAAATTGGCGATCCAGCCACCAGCAAAGGTCCGGTAGAACGTAAAGTTGTACGTATCGTGACACCAGGTACTGTGACGGATGAAGCACTGCTTTCTGAGCGTGTCGATAACTTAATCGCAGCCATTTACCATCACAACGGTAAGTTCGGTTATGCGACGCTGGATGTCACTTCTGGTCGCTTCCAACTGACAGAACCAGAAACCGAAGAAGCGATGACAGCCGAGCTTCAGCGTACCGCACCACGTGAGCTACTATTCCCAGAAGATTTTGAACCTGTACATTTAATGGCGAGCCGCAATGGTAACCGTCGTCGCCCAGTATGGGAGTTTGAGCTTGATACGGCTAAGCAACAACTCAATCAACAGTTTGGCACTAAAGATCTGGTTGGTTTTGGCGTAGAACATGCGTCCTTAGGGTTATGTGCTGCTGGTTGTTTGATCCAGTATGTGAAAGATACGCAACGCACTGCTTTGCCTCATATTCGCTCTTTAACGTTTGATCATCAGGACCAATCCGTCATCCTTGATGCCGCTACCCGACGCAACCTGGAAATTACTCAAAATCTAGCAGGTGGAACCGATAACACACTCGCTGCGGTACTCGACCATTGTGCGACGCCGATGGGCAGCCGAATGCTGAAGCGTTGGTTACATCAGCCTATGCGTTGCATTGAAACGTTAAACAATCGTCTTGATGCGATTGGTGAGATTAAAGAACAAGCGCTGTTTGCCGATCTTCAACCAACGTTAAAACAAATTGGTGATATTGAACGTATCTTAGCACGCCTTGCACTGCGCTCTGCTCGCCCTCGCGATATGGCTAGACTTCGCAATGCCATGCAGCAGCTACCAGAGCTAGAATCTGTAACCGCTTCTTTGACCCATCCATATCTAGCAAAACTGGCGCAATACGCAGCTCCGATTGACGAAGTATGTGATCTGTTAGAGCGTGCAATTAAAGAAAATCCGCCAGTTGTTATTCGTGATGGTGGTGTGATCGCTGAAGGCTATAATGCCGAGCTCGATGAATGGCGCAAATTAGCAGACGGTGCAACAGAATACCTTGAGCAGCTTGAGCGAGATGAGCGTGAACGACACGGCATCGATACGCTTAAAGTCGGCTACAACAACGTACATGGCTTCTTTATCCAAGTGAGCCGTGGCCAGAGCCATTTGGTTCCGCCGCACTATGTACGTCGCCAAACACTAAAAAATGCCGAACGCTATATCATCCCAGAGCTTAAAGAGCACGAAGACAAAGTACTTAACTCGAAATCGAAAGCGCTGGCACTTGAAAAGCAGCTGTGGGAAGAACTGTTTGATCTATTGATGCCAAATCTGGAGAAGCTGCAGAATTTAGCTTCTGCTCTGTCTCAACTCGATGTACTACAAAACCTAGCAGAGCGTGCAGATTCGTTGGATTACTGCCGACCAACGCTTGTGAAAGACGCTGGCATTCACATTCAAGCGGGTCGTCACCCAGTCGTAGAGCAAGTAACAACAGAACCGTTCATCGCGAACCCAATAGAGCTTAACCCAGCACGTAAAATGTTAATCATCACCGGTCCAAACATGGGTGGTAAATCCACTTACATGCGTCAAACTGCGCTGATTGCATTGATGGCACATATCGGCTCTTATGTACCTGCAGAATCTGCACAAATTGGTTCTTTAGATCGTATATTTACTCGTATTGGAGCGTCAGATGATCTTGCATCTGGTCGTTCGACCTTCATGGTAGAAATGACGGAAACCGCTAATATTCTGCACAATGCAACTAAAAACAGTTTAGTGCTAATGGATGAAATCGGTCGCGGTACCAGTACTTACGATGGCCTATCTTTAGCTTGGGCAAGTGCGGAATGGCTCGCAACACAAATTGGTGCGATGACACTATTTGCAACTCACTACTTCGAATTGACAGAGTTGCCAAACCAACTGCCAAACTTAGCGAACGTTCACTTGGATGCCGTAGAGCATGGAGACAGCATTGCCTTTATGCACGCAGTTCAAGAAGGTGCGGCAAGTAAGTCTTACGGCCTAGCTGTTGCGGGCTTAGCAGGTGTACCAAAAACGGTTATCAAAAATGCGCGTAACAAGCTATCTCAGCTAGAGCAACTAGGGCAAAACAGTGACGCACCACGTCCAAGTGCAGTAGATGTGGCTAACCAATTGAGTCTAATTCCAGAACCTAGCGAGATCGAACAAGCCTTATCTGGTATTGATCCTGATGATTTGACTCCACGCCAAGCACTTGAAGAGTTGTATCGTTTGAAGAAGATGCTTTAAATCGATTCACTTAAGCGAGCGCAAAAGAAAAAAGGCTATGGATAACCATAGCCTTTCGCATATCTACTGAAGTACGGATTATTTAATCATCTTCGACGTTAAATAAGTTTTCCATATTCAAACGTTGCTTGATTAAAACCTCACGAAGACGACGTAAACCTTCTACTTGGATTTGACGTACACGCTCACGTGTCAAACCAATCTCTCGACCAACTTCTTCAAGCGTCGAAGGCTCATAGCCTAGAAGACCAAAACGTCGTGCAAGTACTTCTTTCTGTTTTGGATTCAACTCTTCTAACCAATGAATCAGCGATGATTTGATATCGTCATCTTGAGTCGAGACTTCTGGATCGGAGTTGTTTGCGTCGGGAATAATATCCAACAGCGCTTTTTCACCGTCACCACCGATTGGTGTGTCGACAGAACTGATACGCTCATTGAGACGTAGCATTTTGCTTACATCTTCGACTGGAATATCTAACTGAGCAGCAATTTCTTCTGCGGTAGGTTCGTGATCGAGCTTCTGAGAAAGTTCACGCGCAGTACGCAGATAAATGTTCAGCTCTTTCACGACATGAATAGGTAGACGGATCGTACGAGTTTGGTTCATCAACGCACGTTCGATCGTTTGTCGGATCCACCAGGTCGCATAAGTAGAGAAGCGGAAACCACGCTCTGGATCGAACTTCTCGACCGCACGGATCAAACCAAGGTTACCTTCTTCAATCAGATCGAGTAGTGCTAGACCTCGATTACTGTATCGACGAGAGATCTTGACCACCAAACGTAGGTTACTTTCGATCATACGTTTACGTGCCGCTTCGTCGCCACGCAGGGCTCGTCGAGCATAAAGCACTTCTTCTTCGGCAGTAAGTAGAGGTGAGAAGCCAATTTCACCTAGATACAACTGAGTTGCGTCTAAGCTTTTACTGCTCGCGTCAAATTCTTCACGCGCAGCCGTTTTGCTTTCTGTGGATGATGATTTTTCGAGTTCGTTATCAATGGTCTTCACTGACGCATTGTCAAATGCAAACTCTTCAACTTTGGTTACTGTGTTGCTGATACTCATAACGCCTCCCCCTGGCGAGTTAGCAAGACATGACAACTCAATATGTCGCTAAATGATGTCGCAAGTTGTTTTTCAAAGTTTTAAGGCAAATAGCGTTTTGGATTCACCGATTTACCTTGATAGCGGATTTCAAAGTGTAGCTTGACTGATTTAGCACCGGAACTACCCATGGTGGCGATTTTCTGTCCGCTTTTTACACTTTGTCCTTCTGATACCAGCAGTTTGTCATTATGTGCATAGGCGCTTAAATAATTGTCGTTATGCTTTACTATAATTAAGTTGCCATAACCTCGTAGCGCATTGCCTGAATAAACAACGGTGCCGGCTGCGGTTGAAACGATAGGTTGACCACGCTGTCCTGCGATGTCAATACCTTTATTTCCCTGTTCTCCCGCCGAAAAGTTCTTGATTACTCTCCCTTTTGTCGGCCACAACCACTTAGAAACTTTATCACTCTTCGCCGTGGTAACTGGCGCTTTTTGCTTCACTTTTTGGTTATCTTTTGAACCAACATACTCCTTTGTTTTCGATTGTTCAACCTTCTTTGGAGGCTGTTTTTGTACGACTTTAGGCTTAGTCTCTGTAGGTTTTTGACTAGAGTTTTTACTTGAAGTTTTCGGTTTAGAGGCTGTTGATGTTTTCGTCACTGGGGCTGGTGGCGTCGTAACAACAGGAACCACAACGGGTTCAACTTTTTGGCCATATTTAGGGGCGACATATTTCGGAGCCCAAAGTTTTAGCCTCTGTCCAGGGTAGATGGTGTAAGGCTGAGTTAACTCATTGTAACGGACAAGATCATTTACATCTTTATCTGTGACATAAGCTATGAAGTAAAGTGTATCGCCTTTTTTTACCTCATAATAACTCCCTCTGTAACTTCCTCTTTCAAGGCTTGAATAGTCTTTCTTTAAGCTAGAGACAGGTGCAGGAGAATGCGCTGCACAACCAACTAGTCCTGCAGCAAACACAAAGCTAATACCAATATGACGTAATAACTTACTCACCTATCCCTAACCCTTAAGCTAAATCACCCGCAACCAGAGGTACAAATCGAACCATTTCCACAACAGTAGAGAGATATTCATCTCCCTTACGTTCAATTTTTAGTAACTGTTGCTCCTTATCTCCAACAGGAATCACCATCTTACCGCCATCTTTTAATTGTGCGAGAAGTGCTTGGGGGATCACTTCTGCGGCTGCGGTAACAATGATGGCATCGAAAGGACCACGAGCTTCCCAGCCTTGCCACCCATCAGCATGCTTGGTTGAAACATTGTAGATATCCAATTGTTTCAGACGGCGTTTTGCTTCCCATTGCAACGATTTAATTCGCTCAACGGAGTATACATGGTCAACAATTTGCGCCAGTACTGCGGTTTGATAACCGGAACCCGTTCCGATTTCCAGTACGTGACTCGTTGGCTCTAGTTCGAGTAACTCGGTCATACGAGCAACAATATAAGGTTGAGAAATAGTTTGTCCCTGACCAATCGGTAACGCATTGTTATCGTAGGCTTGGTGCATCATCGCTTGAGAGACAAAGCTTTCTCGTGGTAAGCGTTGGATAGCATCCAGAACTCTTTGGTCTTTGATGCCACTGGAGATAAGAAACGCTATCAACCTGTCAGCATGTGGGTTACTCATTACTTCTCTTCCTTTAACCAACTATCCATTGCACGCAGCGACTCATGAGCAGTGAGGTCTACTTGCATTGGGGTAATAGAAACTCGACCGTGCTCAATCGCATAAAAGTCGGTACCTTCACCCGCATCTTGTTCTTTCCCCGGAGGCCCTAACCAATAGATATCATGCCCACGCGGATCTTTCTGCTTGATCATATTCTCTGCGTGATGACGAGCACCTAAACGGGTCACTTCGATTTCACCAAGACTCTCGAGAGGCAAATCAGGTACATTCACATTCAACAAACGGTTGGTTGGGATTGGCGCTGCCAAGTGTTGCTCAACCAACTGTCGAGCAATTTTAGCAGCCGACTCAAAATGACGTTTACCAACCAGTGAAAACGCAATGGCCTGCACGCCAAGAAAGTGCCCTTCCATTGCAGCAGCGACGGTACCAGAATACAGAACGTCATCTCCCAGATTTGCACCATGATTAATGCCAGATAATACAAGATCTGGCAGGTCATCTTTCATCAGCTCATTTAGAGCAAAATGAACGCAATCTGTCGGTGTCCCTTGAACCGAATAAGTATTGGGAGCAATTTCTGTGACTCGCAGAGGCTGTTCCAAAGTCAATGAGTTTGATGCACCAGAACGATTTCGGTCTGGGGCAACAATGATCACTTCCGCGATGCTTCTCAGCTCATCCGCTAACGCGTGAATTCCTTGAGCATGCACACCGTCGTCATTACTAATTAGAATTCTTAAAGGTTTTGTATTTAGTGAATCCAGTTCCATTAGTATTCTCTTTCTACTTTGACCTCATTCACCAACTCACGAACAATGGATGTGGCAAAAGAGCCTGCATCGAGTGAGAAGGTCAACGTAATATTGTTACCTTCAACGTTCCAAGCTAAGTCTTTTGGTTTGAGTGCGATTTCACGACGATCGTGACGCATACGATTACCACGGATCAGAGCCATTAAATCAGGTTCTTCATCAATAAATGGTTGTTCTAATGCAAGTGCATCAGCTTGGGTCGGTAACGCATTATCACCCGCTAAAGCGGCAGTAATCTCAACGTCACTCAATGCAAGCTTGTTTTGCATATCAGCAAGGTTATTCGCATCAACAGCCAACAATCCTTGTGATGTCTGTGCGATGTCACCATCGATGAATTTATCAAACACACCATTTTCTAGACGAGCAGAAACGATGCGGTTGAAGATCCATGAACGCGCGGCAGACAGGTACATGCTGCGTTTGTTTTGGTTACGCGTACGAACGTTTTCTCGTCCCCATCGACGTGCTTCTTCAAGGTTGTTGCCATCATTACCAAAACGCTGACTACCAAAGTAGTTTGGCACACCAACTTGTTTCACTTTTTCAAGGCGTTGCTCTACATCTTCAACGTCAGTCACTTCAGACAAAGTGACAACAAACTCGTTCCCTATTAAGTCTCCAGGACGCAGTTTTTTGTTGTGTCGATCAGTCGCTAAGATCTCAATACTCGGATATTGAGCTAGGAATGCCGAGAAATCCGGCGTTTCCCCTTTCGGTAAATGGACACTCAGCCACTGTTCCGTCACCGCATGGCGGTCTTTAAGTCCTGCCCAGCTAACGTCTTTCGACTTTACGCCACAAGCTTTCGCCAGCTCATTCGCAACAAAACTGGTATTTTCCCCAGTTTTTCGAATGCGCACCATTAGGTGCTCGCCTTCGCCCGTAAAGGCAAAACCTAAATCCTCACGAACCTGAAAATGTTCTGGTTGCGCTTTGATTTTTGCCGATGCAACAGGCTTACCCGTTAGATAAGCCAATGAAGATAAAATATCTGACATGATGTTTTTCCGCTGTTTACACAGCATTAAGGAGCAAGTTGGTTAGTTATTGCTTGAACAGAAGCACCACGGCTTCCGTTGCAATGCCTTCTTTGCGTCCAGTAAAACCGAGACGCTCTGTCGTCGTCGCTTTTACGTTAATGTTACTAATATCGGTTTCTAGGTCTTCCGCAATCGCCGCGCACATCGCGTCAATATGAGGGGCCATCTTAGGTGCTTGTGCCATGATGGTGACATCAGCATTACCAAGGCGGTAGCCTTGCTCTTTGACACGACGATATACATCTTTCAACAATTCGCGGCTATTAGCCCCTTTCCATTTATCGTCGGTATCCGGGAAGTGACGACCAATATCACCCGCAGCAATCGCCCCGAGTAGCGCATCAGTCAAAGCATGAAGAGCAACATCACCATCTGAGTGGGCTACTAAGCCCTGCTCGTAAGGGATAACAACACCACCGATAATGACCGGGCCTTCACCACCAAATTTATGCACGTCAAAACCGTGACCAATTCGAATCATTTTTTATCCTTTCTTTTTTAGCCGCGCTCACGGCTCAGATAAAACTCGGCTAACGCGAGATCTTCTGGCTGAGTAATTTTTATGTTATTCGCATTACCCTGGACTAAAGCAGGCGTTTCGCCCAACCACTCTAAAGCCGATGCTTCATCCGTGATGGCTACGCCTTGTTCTAATGCGTCAGCCAGTGCTCGAGTCAGTTGTTGAGTTTTAAACATTTGTGGAGTTAATGCATGCCACAATGCTTCTCTCTCTACCGTATGACCGATATCTTGTGCTACGTTTGCTCGCTTCATTGTGTCTCTCACTGGAGATGCGAGGATGCCACCCGTTGGGTGAGCGCAGCAAACATCAATCAAACGGTCAATGTCGGATGTTAATACACATGGCCTTGCAGCGTCGTGGACCAATACCCACTCGCTTTCCAGATGTTCATTGACATAGTTTAGCCCTGAAAGTACGGAATCAGCGCGCTCTTTGCCACCCGCGACTTGAATTACATCGGGATGGTTCGCGATGGTTAACTCAGGGAAATAAGGGTCACCTTCGGTAATGGCGACAACCACTTTCGAAATTCGTGGGTGCGACAGCAACTTTTCTACAGTGTGTTCCAGCACCGCTTTTCCGTCGATCAATAAATATTGCTTAGGGCGGTCAGCCTTCATTCGACTACCGACACCGGCAGCAGGAACAATTGCGACATGCGATGAGTTCACATCCAACATTTTAATGATTTTCCTCACCTATAATGCGGTAGAAAGTCTCGCCATCTTTAACTAAACCAAGCTCATGACGCGCACGTTCTTCAATCGCATCAAGACCTTGCCTTAAGTCATCAATCTCAGCAAACATTTCATTATTGCGAGCTTGTAGCTTGCTGTTCACTTGTTGCTGAACTTCAATTTCATCTTTTACTGTGTAGTAGTCAGACACTCCATTTTTACCAAACCATAGAGTGTATTGAAGCAAGCCAAACAGTAGCGTAAGGGCTATAACAAAGATTCGCATATCGCTGCTAACATTCTGTACCGGAAGGAATTAGATAAGGTGACATATATAGCATAAATGCGAGGTTGCCTCTAGGGGAGAAAGGGAGACTCACACGCTCCTTACAAGAAATAAGCAGCAAAATGAAACAAAGACATATGAAGCTATTCTTAGCACTCACCAAAGTAAAACCAAGAAATACAAGCCTATAGATACAAAAACACCCCGCAAAATCAGGGTATTTCAAAGCTTTAATCTAAGCGGTTAATCCAATGAAGAACTAAGCTTGAACTTCTTTAAGACCGCTTCTTTGAAACATGGAGGAGCGTGCTCATCGCTCTTAAATAAAAAAACGCCCCACCGAAGTGGAGCGTTTCTAGAAAGTTATTTAGCTAAACTTATTCAATTAAGAATTAAGCTTGACCTTTAACTTCTTTAAGACCGTTGAAAGGAGCGCGCTCACCTAGAGCTTCCTCGATACGGATTAGTTGGTTGTACTTAGCAACACGGTCAGAACGGCTCATAGAACCAGTTTTGATTTGACCTGCAGCAGTACCTACCGCTAGATCAGCGATAGTTGCATCTTCAGTTTCGCCAGAACGGTGAGAGATTACTGCTGTGTAACCTGCGTCTTTAGCCATCTTGATTGCAGCTAGAGTCTCAGTTAGAGAACCGATTTGGTTGAACTTGATAAGGATAGAGTTAGCTACGCCTTTCTCGATACCTTCAGCAAGGATCTTAGTGTTAGTAACGAATAGGTCGTCACCTACTAGTTGAAGTTTGTCACCTAGTAGTTCAGTTTGGTGCTTGAAGCCATCCCAGTCAGACTCGTCTAGACCGTCTTCGATAGAAACGATTGGGAATTGGTTAGCTAGCTCAGCTAGGTAGTGGTTGAACTCTTCAGAAGTGAAAGTTTTACCTTCGCCTTTCATGTTGTAGATGCCAGCTTCTTTGTCGAAGAACTCAGATGCTGCACAGTCCATAGCTAGAGTAACGTCTTTACCTAGTTCGTAACCAGCAGCTGCAACAGCTTCTGCGATAACTTCTAGAGCTTCAGCGTTAGATTTAAGGTTAGGAGCGAAACCACCTTCGTCACCAACTGCAGTGCTGTAGCCTTTAGACTTAAGAACTTTAGCTAGGTTGTGGAATACTTCTGCACCGATACGTAGACCTTCTTTAAGAGTCTTAGCACCAACTGGTTGGATCATAAACTCTTGGATGTCAACGTTGTTGTCTGCGTGCTCACCACCGTTGATGATGTTCATCATTGGTAGAGGCATAGAGAACTGACCAGCTGTACCGTTTAGTTCAGCGATGTGCTCGTATAGAGGCATGCCTTTCGCTGCAGCAGCAGCTTTAGCGTTTGCTAGAGAAACAGCTAGGATAGCGTTAGCACCGAATTTAGATTTGTTTTCAGTGCCGTCTAGTTCGATCATTACTGCGTCGATTGCAGCTTGGTCTTTAGCGTCTTTGCCAACTAGAGCTTCAGCGATTGGGCCGTTTACAGCTTCAACTGCTTTAAGAACACCTTTACCTAGGAAACGTGCTTTGTCACCGTCACGTAGCTCAAGAGCTTCGCGAGAACCAGTAGATGCGCCAGATGGAGCTGCCGCCATACCTACGAAACCGCCTTCTAGGTGTACTTCAGCTTCTACAGTTGGGTTACCACGTGAGTCGATGATTTCACGACCTAGAACTTTAACGATCTTAGACATTAATGTTTCCTCTCGTTTCAAATATAAATGTCAATTTTAAAGGGCAGCAGCACAACCTTCGCCGCCGCCCGTATCCTTTTACTTCTCGAATTCGCCGCGTGCGTTTTGGCCCGCAGCCTTAACGAAACCTGCAAACAATGGGTGGCCATCGCGAGGAGTCGATGTGAATTCTGGGTGGAACTGAGCCGCTACAAACCATGGGTGAGCTGGGTTCTCAATCATTTCCACTAACTTCTTGTCCGCTGATAGGCCAGAAACTTTCAGACCTGCTTTTTCGATTTGCGGACGAAGCACATTATTCACTTCGTAACGGTGACGGTGACGTTCATGGATCGTCGCGCTACCGTAAAGTTCACGAGCTTTCGTACCTTTCTCTAGGTGACATAGCTGTGAACCAAGACGCATCGTACCACCTAGGTCAGACTTTTCAGTACGCTCTTCTACGTTACCTGACTCGTCTACCCACTCTGTGATCAAACCTACCACAGGGTACTTAGTCTCTTTGTTAAATTCTGTTGAATGTGCACCTTCCATACCCGCAACGTTACGCGCGTATTCAATTAGTGCAACTTGCATACCCAAACAAATACCTAGGTAAGGCACATTGTTTTCACGTGCGTATTGAGCTGCACGGATCTTGCCTTCAATACCACGATCGCCGAAGCCACCTGGTACTAGGATCGCGTCTAAGCCTTCTAGCAGCTCAACACCTTTTGTTTCGATATCTTGTGAGTCTACATACTTAATTGTGACACTTAGACGGTTTTTCAAGCCAGCGTGTTTAAGCGCTTCGTTCACAGACTTGTATGCATCTGGCAATTCAGTGTATTTACCAACCATACCGATGGTTACTTCACCAGTAGGATTTGCTTCTTCGTAAATAACCTGTTCCCACTCAGAAAGGTCAGCTTCAGGAGCTGTGATGCCAAAGCGAGCACACACAAGATCATCTAGACCTTGAGACTTGATCAATTGAGGAATCTTGTAGATAGAATCTACGTCCTTCATTGAAATTACTGCTTTTTCTGGAACATTACAGAATAGTGCGATTTTCTTACGTTCATTCGCTGGAATAACGCGGTCGCTACGGCAAACTAGGATATCTGGCTGAATACCGATAGATAGAAGTTCTTTTACAGAGTGTTGAGTTGGCTTAGTTTTCACTTCGCCCGCTGCCGCTAGGTAAGGAACAAGTGTTAGGTGCATGAACATTGCGCGCTCACGGCCTAGTTCAACGGCTAGCTGACGAATCGCTTCCATAAATGGTAGTGATTCGATATCACCAACGGTACCGCCAACTTCAACGATAGCCACATCATGGCCTTCAGAGCCAGCAATTACACGGTCTTTGATCGCGTTAGTGATGTGAGGGATAACTTGAATAGTTGCGCCTAGGTAGTCACCACGACGTTCTTTACGAAGTACGTCGGCATAAACACGACCTGCAGTAAAGTTGTTACGCTTGGTCATCTTGGTACGGATGAAACGCTCGTAGTGACCAAGGTCAAGGTCAGTCTCTGCGCCATCTTCTGTAACGAACACTTCACCGTGCTGAGTAGGGCTCATTGTGCCCGGGTCAACGTTGATGTAAGGGTCAAGCTTCATCATAGTCACTTTAAGACCACGAGCTTCTAGAATAGCCGCAAGAGATGCTGCTGCAATACCTTTACCTAGAGAGGATACAACCCCGCCAGTAACAAAAATGTAATTTGTCGTCATGTTTAACCTGAAATTGGTTGAATGAGGGAAATGGAGTGCTTCTGGACGGGAGATAAATATACCAGAAGCTCCTTACCGCCACAACGTGAAATCTATCACACCGTAATTTTTTATTTTTTGCTTCAAATCAAAGTGAGCAAAGACAAACCAACGTCCGTTTTCGTGTTAAGAGGCAAACTGTCCTCATATTGTATATTCCGCTTATTTTCCCCTATCTCGACTCTTCTCGCTTTACTTCATCCCAGAAATCGTCGAGCTCTGATAAAGAACAATCTGTAAGCGCTTTGCCTGACTGCTGGACCTTTCCTTCAACTTGCTTAAAACGTCTCGCAAACTTTAAGTTTGCTTTCCCTAGTGCGACTTCTGGATTTTTATCAAGATGGCGTGCCAAATTGACGGTCGCAAATAGCAAATCACCGAGTTCCAACTCCACTTTTTCTTCATCAGGCTGAACTTGTAATGCTTCTTCCATGACTTCATCAATTTCTTCTCGCACCTTATCGACTACCGGGCCAAGAGAGTCCCAGTCAAATCCATATTTCGCACATTTTTTCTGTATCTTTGTAGCACGAGAAAGTGCCGGCAAAGAGTTTGGTATTGAGTCTAGGATACTTTCTTCCGCTTTGCCCACCTGCGCTTTTTCTTTTGCTTTTTCGGCTTCCCAGTTGGCGTTGATTTCCTCGTCCGATTCAAACTCAACATCTGAAAAAACATGAGGATGACGGCGAGTCAGTTTTTCATTCACGGTTTCGACGACATCCGAAAAGTCGAACAGCTCTTGCTCTTTCGCTAGCTGACTGTAAAAAATCACCTGAAACAACAAATCACCCAGCTCTTCTTTCAGATTTAGCCAATCACGATTCTGAATCGCATCCACCACTTCGTAGGTTTCTTCGATGGTGTGCGGAACGATGGTGTCAAAGGTTTGTTTTAAGTCCCAAGGGCAACCGTTTTCTGGGTCACGCAACTTCGCCATAATTTGTTCTAACTGTTCAATTGGATGACTCATTTTTTGTTCCTTTAAACCTTTCTACTAAAGAAAAAGGTGAGCAGTCAAAACCACTCACCTTCTACATTATATTTTCTCAGCAGCTTTCACTAAGTAATTGTTAATTTGACAAGGCAACAAGTTTTCGCGACTCCTGAGCATAGCTCGCCTATGTGATGGAGCAAGAAAACGCAGTTAACGCAGTAAAAGTGACAAGTACGACGTGAAAGTTAGCCGAGGCGTTTCACCGTCATCACATCCTTAATCTGCTCAACACGCTTCGAAACACGAGAAAGCACCTCAATATTGGTGACTTCTAGGTCAAAGTCCATGATGGCAAGTTGACGTCTGTAATCGACTCGGTTCTTCATACTGGTCACTTTGATCTTTTCGTTGGCGAACAGTGTCGTAATGTCTTTGAGTAGACCACCTCGCTCCATCGCTTCAACACGGACGGTGAGGATGTATGACCCGACGAAGCCGCTGCCCCAGACAGTATCGATGATACGCTCTGGCGCGTGATGGCGCAGTTCTTCTAGCTGTTCACAGTCACTACGGTGTACTGAAATCCCGCGGCCTTGCGTGATGTAACCACAGATATCGTCACCTGGAATTGGCTGACAGCAACGCGCTAGGTGCGTCATTAGGTTATCAACGCCTTCTACAACGACGGCGTCTTTTTTCGGTCGGCTTTGCGCTGGTGATTTGTGCTCTGCTTCTTGCAGTTTTTCCAGTGCTTGCTGGTCTTCTTCTTCTGCCGTTGGCTTGTTAACGAGCGCATTAATATGGTTAATGATTTGGTTGATACGCAAATCACCGCTACCAACACCAACGTAAAGCTCATCTGGTGTTTTGACGTTAAACCGTTTGAGAGCGTAATGCTCAGCATCTTTTAACGTTGCGCCAATTTTTGCTAACTCATGTTCAAGAATTTCACGACCCGCTTCGAGGTTCTTCTCACGGCTTTGCTTTCGGAACCAGGCGTTAATTTTGGCACGCGCGCGGCCAGAATGAACGAAGCCTAATGATGGGTTTAACCAGTCACGTGATGGGTTAGGTTCTTTCTGAGTGATAATCTCAACTTGATCACCCATATGTAATTTATGCGTGAACGGTACAATACGACCTCCGACTTTGGCGCCAATACAACGGTGTCCCACTTCGGAGTGAATATGGTAGGCAAAATCTAGCGGCGTTGCCCCCATAGGTAAATCGACAACATCGCCACGAGGCGTAAACGCATAGACGCGGTCATCAAAGACTTGGCTACGTAGCTCATCAAGCATTTCGCCAGAATCTGACATTTCTTCTTGCCAATCCAGTAGCTTACGCAGCCACGTGATCTTCTCATCATAACCGCTTCGGCTGCTTGCCCCTTCTTTATATTTCCAGTGCGCTGCAACACCCAGCTCCGACTCTTCATGCATTTGCTTGGTACGAATCTGGATCTCGATGGTTTTGCCTTCTGGCCCTAGAATTACGGTGTGGATCGATTGATAACCGTTTGGTTTAGGGTTAGCAACGTAGTCATCAAACTCGCTCGGTAGGTGCTTGTATTTGGTGTGAACTACGCCCAAAGCCGCGTAACAGTCTTGCAGTTTGTCTGCGATGATACGTACTGCTCGAACATCAAACAGCTCATCGAATGCCAAACTCTTCTTCTGCATTTTTCGCCAAATGCTGTAGATGTGCTTAGGTCGACCACTCACTTCGGCGTTAATACCTGACACTTCCATTTCGTGCGTGAGGTCTTCAACAAAGTCTTTGATGTACTGCTCACGAACGATGCGTCGCTCAGAAAGCTGCTTGGCAATTTGTTTGTAAGTTTCCGGCTGTTGGTAGCGGAAAGCGTAATCTTCAATTTCCCATTTCAGCTGACCGATACCTAATCGGTTTGCTAGCGGCGCATAGATGTTGGCACACTCTTTTGCCGCCGCACGTCGAACTTCATCAGGCGCTTTTTTAACTTCAATAAGGTTACAAATTCGTTCCGCGAGCTTGATAACCACGCAGCGGAAGTCATCCACCATGGCAAGCAGCATGCGGCGTACGTTATCTACCTGAGATGACGCTGCACTGCCCTCCATGTTGACGTTGAGTTGGCCAATAGCCGCCATTTCTTCAACGCCGTCGATTAATTTTATGATTTCTTTGCTGTATTTCTCTTCCAGAATTTCTCTGTTAAAAGCACCACTTGAAACCAAAGGAAACAGTTGTGCAGCCACTAAGGTGGCCTGATCCATAGACAAGGTGATCAAAATTTCGATCATTTCTCGTCCACGCCACAACAACAGTTCCGCTTGCTCGTTATCGGCTAATACCGTCTGGCAATCTCGATATACTTCGATTAAGCGTGAGGCTGTGTTTTTCTCTTGTCCTAGGCTAGCCACCCAGTTTTCGAGTTCAAACTGTTCATCTTGGTTTAAATGCGCGCTTCTTACCGCAACCATCTCATCATCCTAATTATTATATTCGTGTGGTTTGACTAACACCGTCCAGGTTAGTTCTTTTACCTGCGCGTAAACGCTGGCTTTATGACCACCCACCACAAATAAGGGGCCAAAGTCCTAAAGTTAGGACTTTTCAAACAATGCCATCGATTCTAGATGACTGGTATGAGGGAACATGTCCAGCATACCTAATTTAGTTAATTTATAGCCTTGCTCCATCAAGCTTTGGCTGTCCCTAGCAAGGGTAGCAGGATTACAAGAAACATAAACTACACGCTGTGCGCCAAGCTCAGAAACTTGATCGATGATCCCACTTGCCCCCGCGCGTGCTGGGTCTAACAGCACTTTATCAAACCGTTCTGCCGCCCAGACCTGCCCTTCAAAATCTTGCTCAAGGTTAGCGTGATAAAATTGCGCATTATTGATTTGGTTCAAGGATGCATTATTTGTAGCTTTTTCGACCATCTCTGCAACACCCTCGACACCAACCACGTGCTTAGCTAACTTCGCAATCGGTAAACTGAAGTTGCCTACGCCGCAGAACAAATCTAACACTCTGTCACTCTTTTGCGGGTCTAACCACTCAACCGCTTGCTTGACCATTTGTTGATTTACGGCTTGGTTCACTTGAATGAAATTATTTGGCGCAAAAGGAATTTTCACGCCAACCTCTTGATAAAAAGGCATATCACCTTCAACAAGGTTTAGCTGATCTGTTGCTGGCATTAAGTACAGCGATGCATTACGACGTTTTGCCAGCTCCGTTAGAGATTGAGTTTCACTCGCTGTCAGAGCACTCAAGTGACGCAACGTAATACACGGCCCATTATCACCAAGTACCAGCTCTACATGGCCCAATTGCTCCGGCTTTTTAAACGCTTTTAGTGCTGAATAAATCTCTGGAAGCAGAACGTTCAATTCCGGCGCCAGCACTGGGCAGTCGGTCACTTGCACGATTTGCTTACTCTGCTTTTTACGGAAACCAAAGTGCAATTGACGTGTTTTTTTATCGACAAATAAGCTCACTCGCGCACGACGACGATAGGCCAGTGAATCCCCTAATAATGGCGCATCAAGCTCGATATCATTGCCTGAAAATTTTCGCATCAGCTGACGCAGTGTTTGCTGTTTGTACGTCAATTGTTGGTCATAATCTAGATGTTGCAAATCACAGCCACCACACTCGTGGTAATGCGGACAAAATGGCTCCACGCGAGTGTCACTCGGCTTGAGAATCTTAATCAGTTTACCGCGAGCAAATTTACTTTTTTCTTCCACTAATTGTGTGACGACTTCTTCTCCCGGCAATGCGCCATCAATAAACAGCGGTTTTTTCTTTAGGTAAGCAATACCTGCGCCGTGGTGATCTAAACGCTCCACTTGCACCGCTTGATGACGAGTATTGAGTTGGGTTTTCTTTTTCGGTTGAAAGATGCGTGCCATGCTCTATGCCTGATTTATGTCTAATTGCTCTTCGGCTTCACTATTCTTGATTGCAGCCGTTGTGTGATTCGAGTGACTTGATTATGCTTACCGTTTATTAGGTGACGTCACTTCTTTGCTCAACGCCTTATCGTGCGCTTGAGAAATAATGCGTTATTTTCCCATATCCAGACTCCGATGTAATTAGATAACATGACCAGATATGGCTTACGAGCACGTGTAATTACACTGACTCTCGCTCCCACTCTCATCATTGGTTTATTACTGAGCGGCTTTTTCTCATTTAATCGCTACCAAGACCTTGAGAAACAAGTTATCACCACTGGTAACAGCATCATTGAGCCGTTAGCAATTGCCAGTGAAACTCATCTACTATCAGAAAGCCGAGAGGCGGTACGTCGCTTGATAAGCTACGCCCATCGCAAAAACTCTAAACTGGTTCGTAGTATCGCGGTGTTTGATGAACATCATGAGCTCTTCGTGACATCTAACTTTCACCCTAATTTCGAAGCCTTGATGTTCCCTAAAGATAAACCGATCCCGCAACTGGGCAATTCGGAAATCTACGAAAACTCACTGATATTGCGTGTCCCCATTTTGTCAGAAGGTCACTACTTAGCGGAGTTGTCGAACGAAAGCCAAGGCACAAAAGCGATTGGTTACATCGCCGTCGAGTTAGATCTCTCCTCTTTAAGGCTGCAACAGTATCAAGAAGTTTTCTCTGCGTTTTTAGTTCTGGTTCTCGGTCTTGGCTTAGCAAGTGTGTTTGCTTCACGTCTAATGCACGATGTGACCCAACCTATCACCCACATGAAGAATGTCGTTGACCGCATTCGCCGCGGTCATCTTGATGTGCGTATCGAAGGCAAAATGCACGGTGAGTTAGACCAGCTAAAAAATGGCATCAACGCCATGGCGGTATCGTTATCAGAATATCACGTGGAGATGCAGCACAGTATAGACCAAGCCACATCAGACTTACGTGAAACGCTTGAGCAGCTAGAAATTCAGAACGTTGAGCTGGATATCGCGAAGAAACGCGCGCAAGAAGCGGCCAGGGTTAAATCTGAGTTCTTGGCGAACATGTCGCACGAACTGCGTACTCCGCTCAATGGGGTTATTGGCTTTACTCGTCAAATGCTTAAAACGCAGCTTTCTAACAGCCAAACTGATTACCTACAGACGATTGAGAAGTCGGCGAACAATCTACTGAACATCATCAATGACATTCTCGACTTCTCGAAACTTGAGGCGGGTAAGCTGGCGCTGGAAAACATTCCGTTTGATTTCCGAGAAAGTTTAGAAGAAGTGATTAACCTACAAGCCACAAGTGCACATGAGAAAGGGTTAGAAATCACCCTAAAAGTGGACCCTAAAATTCCACCGGGTTTAGTTGGGGACCCACTACGTATCCAGCAAATTTTGACGAACTTGGTCGGCAACTCAATCAAGTTTACCGAGCGAGGCAACATTGATGTTAGTGTTGAAATGCGCTCTCAATCTGGGGACTCCGTCGAGTTGCAGTTCATGGTGCGCGATACTGGTATTGGTATTTCTGAACGTCAGCAAGCGCAATTATTCCAAGCATTTAGCCAAGCGGATGCCAGCATTTCACGTCGCTACGGCGGCACTGGGTTAGGTTTGGTTATCACGCAGAAATTGGTAAGCCAGATGGGTGGCGAGATCAGCTTAACCAGTCGCTTACACCAAGGTTCGACGTTCTGGTTTACGGTGCGCTTGCACTCAACAGAGATGCCAATGAGCGAACTGATTGAAGTGGAGCTTCTAACGGGCAAACAGTTGCTGTTGATTGAACCAAACATGCAAGCCGCATCCGTAACCCAACAGATTCTAAGTCAAGAAGGTATCTTAGTAACCTACCGCTCTTCGCTACCGAAAAACGAAGAACAATATGACTATGTATTACTGAATTTAGCGGCGAATCAAACGCATGATGCAGACGTCATTACACCTTGGATAGAACAAGCGAAACGCATGGCTCCGAGTGTGATCCTAGGGACGCCGAGTACCGAACTGGCACTTGCCGACCAAATTATGACAGAGCATCACGTCCAATGCCTGACGAAGCCATTGTCTCGCCGTAAACTGCTACAAAGCCTGATTAGCGAACATGTCGAATCACCACCAACATTGAGTGCTCCAATTACGCCAAGCGAAGGGGAGCGTTTACCTCTGACGGTGTTAGCGGTGGATGATAACCCAGCGAACTTGAAGCTGATTTCCGCTCTGCTTCGCGAACGAGTAGAAACCGTCACCGCCTGTAGCAATGGCCAGCAAGCGGTGAACCTTGCGACGGAGAAAAAGTACGACTTAATCTTCATGGATATCCAAATGCCACAAATGGATGGTGTGACCGCTTGTCAGCACATTAAAGAGTTGGAGTTAAATAAAGACACGCCAGTGATTGCGGTAACTGCGCATGCCATGGCGGGTGAAAGAGATCGCTTGCTCTCGGCAGGAATGGATGACTACTTGACCAAACCTATTGAAGAGCATGTGCTACAACAGGTTTTGGTTCACTGGAACCCAAATGCTTGTACAGAGAGCATTGGCAAAGTCGCCCCTTCATACGTTGATGAGCCTGAAGGGAGCGCGCCACAATCCGTTTCTTCGCCTCAGCAGGATGTGATTATTGATTGGCAAGCTGCCTTAAAACAGAGCGCGAATAAAGAGGATCTCGCCAAAGACATGCTGCGCATGTTGATTGAGTTTATCCCTGAAGTAGAAGCAGTCGTTGACCAAGCTCTGGAGCAAGAAGATATCTCCCGTGATGACCTAATTCATGTCATCCATAAGCTGCACGGCAGTAGCTCATATTGCGGAGTGCCTAGGCTGAAATCACTCTGTGCGACGCTTGAGCAAGCACTGCGCTCAGGGATCAGTCTTGAGGAGGTTGAGCCTGAAATGTTCGAGCTGCAAGATGAAATGATTAAAGTCACAACGACTGCAAAATTATACCTTGAACAGTAATCTGCTCGAGAGACAAGAAAGCCAGAGCATCTGCTCTGGCTTTTTAGTATTTTGTTTAAGACTTACAAGCTAGGATTCAAAAATGACCGTCGCCACAGCGTAATGACGCTCATCGGAAATGGACAGGTGAATGTGGTTAACGCCCATCGCATCCGCTATTTGCTTTGCTGTGCCCGTCAATGCGAGCACCGGTTTTCCAAGCGCATCGTTCGAGATGGAAAAATCGTGAAACGTGACCCCTTTCGCGATCCCTGTCCCCAATGCTTTTGAGGCCGCTTCTTTGACCGCAAAGCGCTTAGCAAGATAACGGCCTTGCAGCTTAAGCTGTGAAAATTTAGCCATTTCTTCTTCTGAAAGAATACGCTGAGCAAAAGGCTCACCACTACGAGCTAACGCTTTTTCAATACGCTCAATTTCTGCAATGTCGGTCCCTAACCCTATAATCGCCATCTAGATAGCCCTATTACTGGCGTGCCTCAATCATCAGTGCTTTCATGTCCGCAACCGCTTTATTCAAACCATCAAATACCGCGCGACCAATGATTGAGTGACCAATGTTGAGTTCGTAAATTTCTGGTAATGCAGCAATTGGCGCGACATTGTGATAAGTCAGGCCATGCCCGGCATTAACAATAATACCTAGGTCATGAGCATAACTCGCACCAGCGGCAATCTTCTTCAGTTCTGCTTGCTGTTCGTCTTCTGTCGTCGCATCAGCATAATGACCCGTGTGCAGCTCAATAAACGGAGCACCACACTTTTTCGCAGCTTCAATCTGTTGACGATCAGCATCAATAAAGAGTGAAACTTTAATGCCTGCATCTGTCAGCTTTTTCGTCGCAGCTTTAATTTTTTCAAGCTGCCCCACAACGTCCAAGCCACCTTCCGTCGTCAGTTCTTCACGTTTTTCAGGCACTAAGCACACAAACTCTGGTTTAGTTTGCAGCGCAATCTCAACCATTTCGTCCGTCACTGCCATCTCTAGATTCATGCGCGTTTGAATGGTTTCACGCAGAATACGTACATCACGGTCCAAAATATGGCGACGGTCTTCACGTAAGTGAATTGTGATACCATCCGCGCCTGCACGCTCAGCAATTTCTGCAGCGTGAACAGGATCAGGGTATTTTGTACCACGTGCATTACGTAGAGTGGCAATATGGTCGATATTGACGCCTAAATAAATTGAGCTCATTTTCCGTTACTCCGTGCTCTGGGGGTCTGAATGAAAAATTCACGACTTTTTAAAGGTTTGCCGCCAAGATACGGCTTTAAGGCTATACGTGTAAAGCGTTTTGCCGCTTTTAGCTGCTCTTTAGTGACGAACCGCCGCTCACTGATAGCAATCAGCTCATTCCCTAAAAACGTAAGGTTATCGCGCCTAACCGAAGCTATGAAGCCTTTTTGTTCCCGGTAACGATACGTCATCTCTGGGTCAACGGGCTCGCCAGTACCTGCACAGTGCAAGAAATCCACGCCATACCCCATAGAAGAGAGCAATGCTAACTCAAAACGACGCAGTGCTGGCTCAGGGTTCTCGTTGTGTGCCAACTCTGTTAACGCATGCAAATAATCATGAAATAGCGCTGGCATCGGCACTTCAGCCATCAATATCCGACCAATCAGTTCATTAACGTACATGGCAGAGTAGAGATTAATGCCCGTTAACGGTAAACCTAGGCTTATCGGCTCAGCTTGACGCAAAGTCTTCATTGAACCTTTTCCCGACCATTTAAGTAACAGCGGAGTAAAAGGTTGCAATGCGCCTTTTAAGTTCGAACGCTTACTGCGCGCGCCTTTGGCCATTAAAGTCATTCGGCCATATTCCTCACTAAATACATCAAGGATTAAGCTCGATTCACTGTAAGGGCGGCGATGTAAAACAAAACAGCGCTGTAAACCTTCGGAAGACAGATTACTCATCTAAGTCATTGTGCCTAAAAAGTGTGAAATAAAAAATAAGGAGCCGAGCGGCTCCTTATTTTAATCGATACTGAGTTTTCATCGATGTTGGAGCGAAGCATCTTCGCAGCCAAGATTATAAGTCGTCGATATAGCCCAACGAGCGCAGTGCTCGTTCGTCGTCTGCCCAGCCAGATTTCACTTTTACCCATGTTTCCAGGTAAACCTTACGACCGAACAACTCTTCCATATCTAAACGCGCCTCACGACCAATGGTCTTGATCTTCTCGCCACCTTTACCAATCACCATTTTCTTCTGGCCATTACGCTCAACAAGAATCAAGGCATTGATATGGAAACCGTCGGTTTCTGGGTTGTAATCAAAACGTTCAATCTCGACCGTTACCGAGTATGGCAATTCTTCACCCGTGAAACGCATTAACTTTTCACGCACAATTTCAGATGCCATAAAACGCTGGGAGCGATCAGTCACGTATTCTTCTGGGAAGTGGTGCGTTGCTTTAGGTAAGTGCTTACGCACGTGCTTACGCAGTACATCAATGTTCTTCCCTTGCTTCGCAGAGATTGGCACAACGTCAACGAAGTCCATCTTTTTAGACATCTCAGCCATGTGTAGCATCACTTCGTTACGATCTTGCACGTTGTCGACTTTATTGACACAAAGCACAACTGGGAAGTTCGATTTTTGAAGCTTAGTTAGCACCATCTCATCGTCTTTGGTCCAATGCGTACCATCGACTAAGAAGAACACTAGGTTTACATCACTTAGAGATGAGTTAGCCGCACGGTTCATCAGGCGGTTAATCGCACGCTTTTCTTCGATGTGAAGTCCTGGCGTGTCGACGTAAATCGCTTGGTAATCGCCGTCCGTGTCCACACCCATAATGCGGTGACGTGTTGTTTGTGGCTTACGTGAGGTGATCGAAATCTTCTGACCCAAGATTTTGTTCAGAAGTGTCGACTTACCTACATTTGGGCGACCAACAATAGCAATAAAGCCACAGTGCTGGTTTTCTGGCGAGCTTGGCTCACCTTGTGATGCGAAAAACGCATCGATATCGAATTCGTTATCAGCCATTTGTTAATTGCTCAAGTGCTGTTTCAGCAGCCGCTTGTTCTGCCTTGCGGCGGCTGGTGCCTTTCCCGATTACAGGCTTGTCCACACCTGCTACTTCACACTCAACCGTAAACTCTTGGTTGTGCGCTTCACCTTTAATATTAGTCACTGTGTACACAGGCAGCGGTTTTCTTCTGCCTTGTAGGAACTCTTGTAGGCGAGTTTTCGGATCTTTTTGTGAGACGCCAGGTTTAATGGCTTCAAGGCGTGAGTTGTACCAACTCAGTACAATGCCTCGCACGACTTCAAGATCGCTGTCTAGGTAAATTGCGCCAATAATGGCTTCAACCGCATCGGCTAAAATAGAGTCTCGGCGGAAACCGCCACTCTTCAATTCACCTGGACCTAATTTTAAATAATCTCCTAGATCGAATTCACGACCCAGTTCCGCCAATGTATGTCCACGAACCAAAGTAGCACGCATACGGCTCATGTCACCCTCGTTCACTTTCGGGAAACGATGGTACAGATCATCAGCGATGACAAAACTTAAAATTGAATCGCCCAGAAACTCAAGACGTTCATTATGCTTACTGTTGGCGCTGCGGTGAGTCAGCGCCAAGTTGATAAGCCCGGCATCTTGAAACTGGTAGCCGAGCTTTCTCTCTAGTTTATCAATTGGAGAATTCATACTCTCTCGATATAAAATGGTTAGTGAATACCACCGATGCGGTTAAAACGCACACCAGTTGGAATCCATGAAGGTAGAACGCTATCTGCGCCACGATCAAACTCGAAGCTGATCCAAATGGCGACAGCTTTGCCGACTAAGTTTGCTTCAGGAACGAAGCCCCAGTAACGGCTGTCAGCACTGTTGTCACGGTTATCACCCATCACAAAGTACTGACCTTGTGGTACAACCCACTCTGTCGTGCCGCTACGTGGGAAGTATTGCTCCACACGGTTACGAACAAGAGGGTTAACCAAAATATTGTGCTCCACGTTACCCAATTTTTCATCCAGTTGGATCATTGGAATACCGTTCGAGCTAAACTGACTTTCTTCAACATTGCTCAGTTTAACTGGTTTACACGCCGATTCACCTTGGCTTTGCACGCAAAGCTGCTTATCACTTGAATAACGCACGATATCACCAGGCAAACCAACAACACGCTTAATGTAATCCACACTTGGTTGTGGCGGGTATTTGAATACCACGATATCACCACGCTCAGGCTTGCCAGTTTCCACTAGCTGCGTGCGCCATACTGGATCTTTCAAGCCATAGGCGTATTTTTCTACCAAAATAAAGTCACCCACCAACAAAGTCGGCATCATTGAGCCTGATGGGATTTGAAATGGTTCGTAGATAAAAGAACGTAATACTAAAACGAACGCAATCACAGGAAAAATTGAGACGCTATTTTCAACCCACCAAGGCTGACGCTCAACTTTTTGCAAGGTCACTGCATCCAAACCATTAGACGTCTGAGCTTGAATCTCCGCCAGTTTTTCCTGACGCTTTTTCGCGAAAACCAGCTTTTCCAATAGCCAAACTACGCCAGTTACCAAAGTCGCAATAACCAGCATCAGTGAGAATGTATTCGCCATTAAATTCCCTTATCTAAAAATACGAAAGTGAAAGAGCCGAAACCCTTTCACTTATTTTAATATCTAACGTCTTAAGACCGACAAGTGTGAGACAAAGTTCAACTTTAGTCTTTACCTACGTGAAGGATGGCTAGGAACGCTTCTTGAGGCAGCTCAACGTTACCGATCTGCTTCATGCGCTTCTTACCTTCTTTCTGTTTCTTCAGAAGTTTCTTCTTACGACTTACGTCACCGCCGTAACATTTCGCGATTACGTTCTTACGCAGCTGTTTTACAGTTGAACGTGCGATAATGTGGTTACCAATCGCTGCTTGGATTGCGATATCAAACATTTGGCGAGGGATAAATTCTTTCATCTTCTCTACCAGCTGACGACCGCGAGTCTGAGACTGGTCTTTGTGTGTGATCATCGCCAATGCATCAACGGTGTCACCGTTCAGAAGAACGTCTACACGTACCATATTCGAAGCTTCAAAACGCTGGAAGTTGTAATCCAAAGACGCATAACCACGAGAGGTCGATTTCAGACGGTCGAAGAAATCCAGTACCACTTCTGCCATTGGAATATCGTAAGTCACGGCAACCTGGTTACCGTGGTAAACCATATCGACCTGAGTACCACGCTTTTCAACACACAGCGTGATCACGTTACCTAGATACTCTGAAGGTACCAGGATATTACAACGAGCGATCGGTTCACGAATTTCTTCAATATCATTGATCGCTGGTAGTTTAGCAGGGCTATCAACGTACAGTAGTTCACCATCGGTCTTTTCAACTTCGTAAACTACCGTTGGTGCCGTGGTGATAAGATCTAAGTCGTATTCACGCTCTAGACGCTCTTGGATGATTTCCATGTGCAACATGCCAAGGAAACCACAACGGAAACCAAAGCCAAGTGCCGCGGAGTTTTCTGGCTCGTAGAATAGCGATGCGTCGTTTAGGCTTAATTTGCCCAGCGCATCACGGAAGTTCTCGTAATCGTCAGAAGATACCGGGAACAGACCTGCGTAAACCTGAGGTTTTACTTTCTTAAAGCCTGGTAGCGGTTTTTCACAGCCATTCTTAGCCATAGTCAGCGTATCACCAACTGGTGCACCAAGGATGTCTTTAATACCACAAACCACCCAACCTACTTCACCAGTACGAAGGATATCGGTATCTACTTGTTTTGGCGTAAAAATACCAAGACGGTCTACACCCCAAACTTGACCCGTGCTCATCACTTTGATCTTGTCGTTCTTCTTCAGTTCGCCGTTTTTAATACGAACTAGAGAAACAACGCCAAGATAGTTATCAAACCATGAGTCAATGATCAGCGCTTGTAATGGCGCATCTGGGTCACCTTCCGGTGCTGGAATCGCTGATACGATGTTCTCTAGAACGTCATCAACACCGATGCCTGTCTTCGCAGAACAGCGGGTTGCTTCCATTGCATCGATACCAACGATTTCTTCAATTTCTTCTGCCACGCGCTCAGGATCGGCTGCTGGTAGGTCAATCTTGTTCAAGATTGGCACAACCTCTAGATCCATCTCAATCGCGGTGTAACAGTTAGCCAGTGTTTGAGCTTCAACACCTTGACCCGCATCTACAACCAATAGCGCACCTTCACAAGCCGCTAGAGAACGTGATACTTCATATGCAAAGTCAACGTGCCCCGGAGTATCGATGAAGTTCAGCTGATACGTTTCACCGTTTTTAGCGGTGTAGTTTAGCGTCACACTCTGAGATTTAATGGTGATACCACGCTCACGTTCAAGATCCATAGAATCCAGAACCTGTGCGGCCATTTCACGATCGGTTAACCCGCCACAAACTTGGATTAGACGGTCTGATAGGGTCGACTTACCATGGTCGATGTGGGCGATAATCGAAAAGTTACGAATGTGCTTCATAGATTTAGGGTGACTAACTCTTTACAAATAGGGACAGTAAGAAACGCCATCTACTGACGGCATTTCAATCAAGTTGGCAGATTCTACCGAATTTCGTTAACGGGCGCACGTAATTTAAAGTACATACCCAAATAACCTTAAGCGGAGGGGGAGAGCGCTTACTGGATTGGCTCTCCAAGTACCCGAACAAGGGTAACTTGGCGCTTGGATTCATCCTCTAACGGACGAGAAACACGTTTTGCGATCCACATTCCACCAGCTGCAAATAATACTGATGCCAATATGATGATACCTTCCCCGCCCGCGGTCAGCGGCGCTAATAGGAAGTGACCAAACATCGCACCGATAATCAAACCAAACAACGGCAGTAAATAAACCGCCATTGCTGATTTTATCAGGCTCGACTCAGGAAAGCCTATCTCAACGACTTGACCTATCTTCACTGATTTATCCGTGCGCAGGTGCCAAGATAAACTCTTGTTACCAATGGCTTTAGTCACAACGCCCGTTCCACAGCTTTTCTGTGAAGAGCAACTACTGCAACTGGTCTGTTGTTCGCAGCTTAAATCAATTTCGTATTGTTTACCGCGATGATGTACGTCTGTCACAGTAGCCAACGCGGTCATCATTGTTGTTTACTCTTTGTTACATTAAATGTGACAGATTGAGCGATACGCTGTGCTGTGGTCGGCGGAATGTCTCCAACTACGGAGATTTCATGTTGACCGCTCACAAAACTATGCAACGTTCTTCGGCCTTGGCGAACCAACTGCCCTTTTAACGAATGCTCATCTTTGTTTGCTACGTAAACAGAGAAGCTAAACAGACCATCAGAATACAGCTGGCTCTCCACCATTTGATTGGTAACAGCCATGCGGTAGCGGTTCAGCTCGTTCGGTTCGAAACCTTCAGGGATCCAACCTACCTGCCAATTGCTGGTTCCAATATCACCTTTTGGCATGGTGAGAACAGCTGGTAATTGAACATCTTGTAGGCCACTCATTAACTCTGCGATTTTTGGATTCACCGTGTAAGAAATAGTGCGATATTGTTCAAGCATCTCACCATCACGGTCCACAAGGTCGGCACGTAACGGCAATTTACTCTTTTCATCGATCCATAGTACGTATGAATAGCGCAGACCGTCTTTAGGGACGACACGCAGCACTTGTGTTGCTACACCTGCTTCACGAGCTCTACCCACTTTTACATAGTCGTAATACAAGTTTAGCTCATCGATATTGGTGTTGAGCATAGGCATGGTCGGAGCGACCATTTTACCTGACTCGATGGTGAATGGTTCTAAACCCGTTTCGATATAGCTTACTTCTGTGCCGCGACGAATCACTTCGCGCACAGGGCCACTTAAATAAACAAGATGAGCATATTGATCGTCACCATGCGTGGCATGACGATACAGCAACGGCTCAATGCTGTTCTTTTTGATAAGGATATAAGAGAGTTCGTAACTTAAATTCTTACTCGCCTCGCTCATTTGATGCAATAAAGCCTCCGCTGGCTTATCACCAGCAAAGGCTTGAGAAGACATCATACTGAACAGAGCGCAAGCGCTGATCAGAAATTTTTTCATTCAATATCCGGATTCAGATTTGCATCTTGTTGAGATGCATCACTGTTAATTCGTAACTGCAATTCGTAGTCTCGCAGCATAGCATGAACACGCTTACGTTGCTCTTGCATATTTGCTTCACCTACAGAACGCTCAACAGACTCACGAGTTAAACTCACAGGCTCTGCGCTGCCAGCAAACGGAACTGTCTGCAACACAGGTAATTGATCTGTTTGCGGCGACATTGAATCGCTACCACCGTACTGCTGTACACCTAAAATAACGACAAGCGATACACATGCAGCAACAGCAACTTGACCAAACTGTGTCAACCAACCTGGCAACTGACGTTTTGCTTTTTGCGGTTCTGGTTGCGACTCTTTTGGCGTATCAGCAATTGAGATAACATTTGCACCGTGCGAATCAAACGCACGATGTGCAGGTTCATCTTCTAACGCTAACGCCACGCTTTCAGCAATATTCCACTCAGGTTTTGCTGGCGCTTCGCCTCGCATCACATCACCAATCAGGTGATAGTTCTGCCAAGCATCACGGCTCTCTTGGTCTTGCTCTAACTCTTGAATTAAAGCCTTATCGACCAATTCTCCATCCATGAGAGCTGAAAGTTTTTCTTTGTCAGCCATTATTTTCACCATAGTTATTACTTGTACTAGCGTTGCAAAAGAGGTCTGATTTTCTTTTCCACCGCCTCACGAGCACGGAAGATACGCGATCGTACCGTTCCTACCGGGCAATCCATCACTTCTGCAATTTCTTCATAACTCAAGCCATCGAGCTCTCGTAATGTCATTGCGGTTTTTAAATCTTCAGGTAAAGCTTCGATTGCACTGAACACCACCCGTTGCAATTCTTTGGACAACGTTAAGTTCTCAGGGTTCGATATTTCTTTAAGTGCACTACCTGTTTCGTAAAATTCAGCATCTTCAGCATCGACATCTGTCGCTGGAGGTCTACGCCCTTGAGCAACAATGTGATTTTTCGCAGTATTCACTGCAATGCGATACAGCCACGTATAAAACGCACTCTCCCCACGAAAGCTGGGAATAGCTCGGTAAGCTTTAATAAACGCTTCTTGTGCTACATCTGGTACATCGCCAGGATTACTAACGTATCTGGAAATAAGATTACATACCTTATTCTGGTACTTTGTTACCAACAGGTTGAATGCTTGCTTATCGCCATTCTGAACTCGCTCAATCAATACTTGATCGGTCAGCTGCTCGTTCATTCGAGCGGATACTCCTATTTGTTATGCCCCTACTCTTCTCAGATATGGGTACTAATTATGCAAAACGTAGTATTGACACCACTGCTTACTTGAGCACTATTGTGACCCTAACGTGAATGAGAAAGTTCCATGGTTTCTCAAGTTTTTTGTCATTGTTTTTTCACAGTGTGATGTCTGTACCCAAATGACCACCGCTGCCTGACTTTAGTCTAAGTTTGACAAGCGAGCATCTTGGAGGGAAATGGGTATAATGAATGATCTCTGTCCCAGATTGTGCTGGGTCGAGCATGGAAAAGCAATGGCATTGACAAACTATTACTTTTCATTTGCATGGCTAATGGCTATCTGAACACCGCGTTACAAATTATAACTTAGGAAGCATGCTCATGCTCTGCATGAAAAAGAAGAGTGGCTCAGTCACCGCAGTAACACGGATGTCGATAGGTCTCCCAACTTAGCCCTTAGCGACAGGTGTCGCGATAATGGAATGCACATGGTGTGCAAATAATACACAAGGTAACTTTGTTACCTTAGCTTGGGATTATAAAAGTTATATGAACACAAATCGTGAACATGAGTGTGATGTGTTAGTGGTAGGGAGTGGCGCGGCTGGTTTGTCGTTGGCTTTGCGCGTTGCTAACCACTGTAAAGTGATGGTGCTGAGTAAAGGGCCACGCAGCGAAGGGGCGACCTATTATGCCCAGGGTGGTATTGCTGCTGTATTTGATGAGTCAGACACCATTGATTCACACGTTGAAGACACGCAAATCGCCGGCGATGGTATTTGCGATGAGGACACCGTGAGGTTCATTGCTGAACATTCAAAAGAGTGCGTACAGTGGTTGATCGACGGTGGTGTCCCATTTGATCGTGAAGAGGATGACTCTGACGATGAGCCTCGTTACCACTTAACTCGAGAAGGTGGCCATAGCCGTCGTCGTATTCTTCACGCGGCAGATGCAACAGGTATGGCGATGCAAACCTCCCTGCAAGATAACGCTCACAACCATCCAAACATTCATGTTCTCGAACGTCACAATGCGCTGGACTTAATCACCGAAGACAAAATTGGCGGTGATAAAAACAAAGTTATCGGTGCTTATATTTGGAACCGCAACGAAGAGCATGTCGAAACCGTGCGGGCCAAATTTGTGGTTCTCGCTACAGGTGGCGCTTCAAAAGTTTATCAATACACCTCTAACCCAGATGTTTCGTCTGGTGATGGTATTGCCATTGCTTGGCGTGCAGGGTGTCGTGTGGCAAATATGGAGTTTAACCAGTTCCACCCGACGTGTTTATACCACCCCGAGGCGCGTAACTTCTTGTTGACCGAAGCGTTACGTGGTGAAGGTGCTTACCTGCGTCGTCCAGATGGTTCTCGCTTTATGCCAGATTTCGATGAGCGTAAAGAGCTTGCTCCGCGTGACGTCGTGGCTCGTGCTATCGACTTCGAAATGAAGCGTTTGGGTGCCGACTGTATGTACCTCGACATCAGTCACAAACCTGCGGACTTTATTACGAAACACTTCCCAACCATTTACTCACGTTTGATGGACTTGGGCATTGATATGACCAAAGAGCCAATCCCAATCGTACCTGCTGCGCACTACACTTGTGGCGGTGTCATGGTGGATAGAAATGGCTGCACCGATCTTAAAAACTTGTATGCAATTGGCGAAGTCAGCTATACAGGGCTGCATGGTGCTAACCGCATGGCATCAAATTCACTTCTCGA
Source organism: Vibrio sp. Y51_MX_L26 (assembly GCF_024181935.1). Lineage (NCBI taxonomy): Bacteria > Pseudomonadati > Pseudomonadota > Gammaproteobacteria > Vibrionales > Vibrionaceae > Vibrio > Vibrio sp. Y51_MX_L26. The sequence goes on along the minus strand of NZ_JAMZAS010000003.1, from coordinate 49,511 downwards.
ATGCGTGGTTTATGCTTGGTCTGCGGCGAAAGATATTCTAAAACATCACACTAACGTGGAGCTTCCTTCACAGGTGCCATGTTGGGATGAAAGTAAAGTGACCAACAGTGATGAAGAAGTGATCATTCAGCACAACTGGCACGAGCTTCGTCTGTTTATGTGGGACTACATGGGCATTGTACGAACTGACAAGCGTTTAGAACGCGCCTTGCGCCGTATCCAACTGTTGCAACAAGAAACGCATGAGTACTACAGCAATTTCCGTGTCTCGAACAACTTATTAGAACTGCGTAACCTTTTACAAGTAGCAGAGCTGATGGTTCGTTGTGCGATGCAGCGTAAAGAGAGTCGAGGTTTGCACTACACGCTTGATTATCCGAACCAACTGGAAAACAGCGGACCAACGATTTTGGTTCCAGCTAAACAGCTTTAATTCGACAAAATAAACTATTACATCAACAGGGAGCATTGGCTCCCTGTTTCATTTCCCACTGGCGTAATACCAAAGATAATTGACGGTAATGCTGATCGTCACAGCTATCACGCCAAATCGTGACGCTACGGCCAGACTGCAATCGAAATGTTATCTTGAATGGCAATGTCGATGTATCGACTCGTTGTAACTGATCCTTTTCAGACTCAAGAGCCGCCGAACATTCACTATACTCAAGGGCCTCAAACCTAACCGAGCCATCGCAATGCACATACCAATAACCCTGACTTGTCGGTTTAACAAAGCCTTGGCTCAGTAGTGCCTTAACCATCATTAATAACAAATAAATCGATAATACGAGAGGGATGCTAGAGAGGGTAACGGCCCAAGTCATCAGTAAGAAAAGTATTACATTGAGAACTCGGGCAGTCAGAGAGGGAGAAGCGGTAAAATTAACGAACTTTGCTGAGGTTATGGGCGACAATTTTATCAACCATTGCAGCATGACCTAAGTTTTCGCTGCGGCCATGCCCCATTATCCAAGTAAACAGATCAGGATCATCGCATTCAAGTAAAGAAACAAAGTCACGCTGCTCTTGTTCACTCAGAGTATCAAAGCACTCTTCAAAAAACGGCATAATTACTACGTCAAGCTCAAGCATGCCTCGACGACAAGCCCATTTAATACGCGCTTTTTCTTCCGGAGTGTACATTCACTATTCCTTCATAGATGTCTTGTTGTTAGTGCGGAGTGTAACAAGGGATGTGCTACGTCACTAGTGTGCGGGTCACAATACGATAGTGAAAGCAGACAAATGTTGATTCGTAAATCGCTCCCCTAGTATCTCAAGGTTATTTGGGTATAACATAGCGGAAAAATATCTTCAAAAGGCATTGTAATTATGGAATGGCAAACTCGTTTTTCAGCACTACCTCTCTCAACTCAAGACGCACTTCCAGAGTTATCTATCTCTCTGCTGGACAATTTCGGCATGATCACCATGGTCGGTGACGATAAAAAATCATACTTACAAGGTCAGGTTACCTGCGATGTCGTTTCTTTAGAACAAGACCAATCAACATTAGGCGCACATTGTGATGCGAAAGGTAAAGTGTGGAGTGTGTTCCGCCTTTTCCATCACCACGATGGCTACGGCATGATCCAACCAAAATCGGCGATTGACGTAGAACTTAGCGAAATAAAAAAATACGCCATTTTCTCTAAAGTAACGATTGAAGCTTCTGATGAAGTTATCTTAGGTGTTGCCGGCGTCAAAGCCGATGTGCTTATTTCTTCAATGAGCAAAACGACTGGCAGCGTTCGCCCTGTTGAAGGCGGCACCGCGGTACAAGTTTCACAAAACCGCTGGCTACTGATATTAAGTGCGCCAGCTGCGCAACAAGTCGTTGAAAATACAGATGCTGCCCTTACGACAAATGAACTTTGGAATCGTTTCGACATTGAAGCTGGTTTACCATTTGTCTCTGCATCCGCGCAGAATGCTCACATTCCACAAGCACTCAACGTGCAAGCTTTAGGAGGCATTAGCTTCACAAAGGGCTGCTACACAGGACAAGAAACGGTAGCACGAGCTAAGTATCGCGGTACAAATAAACGTGCGATGTACATCGTAAAAGGGGCAACTTCTGCTCCATTTAGTGACGAGCCAATTGAGCTCGAACGCAGCGTGGGTGAAAACTGGCGTTCAGTGGGTGCTTTATTAAACCACTACCAGTTCAGCGACAATCAAGCGATTGGCCTGATCGTACTGCCCAATAATCTCGATGAAGACACTCGTCTTCGTTTGGTTGCTCAACCAGAATGTGAATGGACAATCGAATCACTGCCTTACAGCCTTGATGATGAGTAATACAATCAATACTCCTTTGATGCAATTTCTCACAGACCAACACATTCCGTTTCGTCTGTTACCGCATCAAAGACCAGCAACCACTATTGAGGATGCCGCGCAACAACGCGGCATTCGCCCTTCTCAAATGGTAAAAGCGATCTTGCTACGAGACATGGGTAATCAATATGCTCTCGCCTGTGCGCCTGGTGATCGTAGTGTCGATCCCAAAAAAGTGCGCTCGTTACTGCGATGCCGCCGGATGACTTGCGTTGATCAAGCCGACGTTGAGGCCATCACAGGTTACAAAATTGGTACTGTCACTCCACTATTACTCAAACGACACATGCCGATCGTGTTCGATCCTAGCTTACTAGAAGAACAGGAAGTCACGATCAGCAGTGGCGATCGCATGGCTGGACTGGCGCTTTCTATCCAAGATCTGATCCAATTGTGTCAGCCGACCGTAGCTGAGATATGTCGTTAGTCGTCTAAAAATAATGTAATAGCACGTAGTTTTTCTATCACCACGTGATCTCGCTCATATCTATAAAAATAGACGAGAGAATTTTTAATCACATATAAAACATAAATAGTCACAAAGATAAAACTCGTATATGCTGAATTTGTTGGTTAAGTTTCAAACAAGCACTTAACCAACATAAAGTGAATCAGCTGACTGAATGACAGTATTCATGCCGTCAGCTGTCCACTTTTGTGTAATGCATCTGTGACTATTCGCCCGCTGAAGCGGGCTTTTTTTTGTGCGGAACTTTTTTCTCTTCCTCTTTCTCTAACCGTTAGGACGTAAAGCTTGTTCTGTCGGATACCACCTTAATAGAAACAATTAGCAAACAATCATTTTCGTTCTATTCTTAATTCTGTAACAAAACTATTGCTTAATGCGTCACGTAAAAAGGAATGTATTGTCGTAAGGGTTCCTTGAACGGTGATTTTTTGGGGTAATCCTCACGCTATTTAAGAGGTGACACTGTCAAATTGTCTAAGACAACACAAATCTCTGACGCAACACCCTACATCTGTATTTAATACTATGGCTGTCACAATAATTTTCGCGTCCAAAACGTAGAATACCTAGGCTAGGTTAGATAAAAGGAAAGTAAATATGAGACTGTTTAAGCGCTATACACCAAGTATGATTGCTAAACATATAAGTCGTCTTTTTAAAGGAAGAATTTATATTTACGGGGTCGGTAGATTCGAGTTTGATAACGGCAAGTTAATACTGCCGGAGAAAGCAGAGCAACGCCATTTCCGAGCGGTCAAAGAGATCAACCAAGAAATAATGAAACTCCGATGCGCATATGCTTAGCAAAACGTTGATAAAACAAAGGCTGGATTAACCAGCCTTTTGTGTATTTGAAGTTCGCTTTACACCTACTGACGTGCCAGATCCGGCAGATGACCTTTTAGACCAAGCGCACGCTTCATGATCTCATCTTTCGCTCCCGGCAATTGACCCGCTAAACTCAAACCAATGCCACGAACCAGCTTCTTAGCAGGATTCTCTCCTGAGAACAGGTCTCGGAATCCTTGCATTGCAGCAATCATCTTTGCTGCTTCCGCTTTGCGCCAACGCTCATAACCTCTTAGATTGCGTTTGCTGCCAATATCTTGGCCTTGCTTCCATAGCGCTAACACCTCTTGAGCGAGGCCGGCTGCATCTAATAAACCTAAATTCACACCTTGCCCCGCTAGTGGGTGAATGGTATGGGCTGCATCGCCAACCAGCGCGACTCGCTCTACAACAAAATCTCGCGCATAGCGCATTTTCAAAGGAAACGCGGCACGCTCTCCCACGACTTCACATAGACCAAGTCGTGTATCAAATTCGCTCGTCAATGCTTTGTTGAAATCATGCTCACTCATTGCCAATAGCTGCTCTGCACGATTTGGCTCAGTGGACCAAACAATAGAGCACATATCTGGTTGCGACATTGGCAAAAACGCCAATGGCCCTTGAGGAGTAAAAATCTGTCGTGCAATGCTATTGTGCGGAGCAGCGGTTTTAACATTCGCGACCAGAGCATGATGTCCATAATCCCAATGCGTTAACGGAATATCCATTTGATGACGAAGCCACGAGTTTGCCCCATCGGCTCCGACCACTAACTTAGCCGTCATGGCTTGACCATTGTCGAGCGTCAACCAACTTTCTTGTTCGCCCACCGCTAAGGTCGCGCAACGTGCAGGCATAAACATAGTGACGTTATCGAGCTTTTGGACTTGTTCGAGCAGTGCGAGTTGAATCACTCGATTCTCAACAATATGCCCTAAATCAGGTTGTGCCATGCTTTGTGCATTGAACTCAATACTAGCGAAGCTATCTTGCTCCCACACTTCCATTCCGTAGTATGGTGAAGCTCGGCGTTGCTCTATTCCCTGCCAAGCGCCAAGCTTACGCAAGATCGTCTCACTAGAACGGCTCAACGCAGACACACGCACATCAGGTAACTCTTTCAACGACTCATCTGGCACCTTGCCTTCTATTACGGCGACACGCAGATCGCTGTCCTTGAACGCGGCAGCAAGTGCCAACCCAACCATCCCTCCGCCGATGATGGCGATATCTACACTTTGCATCATTGCTTTTTATTACCTAATTCAGTGCGGCCGTTCATCGTTTTACCAAACCAAGCGTATGGCGCAGTAGCGGCTGCTTAAAAATAGAAAGGTTATCCATCGCTGCTAAGGCTGTATTTCGCCCAATTCGCATCGCGGGTAAATCATTTGAAAAAATATGCACTAAGGCACTGGTTAGCCAGATCGTTTCGCTTCGATCTGCCTCTCTACGCTGACTAAAGCGCATCAAGCCTTGATAAAGACCAACATCATCGCTTTGCTGCACGATTTCTTCTGCTAGCGAGACAACGTCGCGAATACCAAGATTAAAACCTTGTCCAGCTATCGGATGCAGCGTTTGCGCCGCATTCCCAACAATCGCAAAACGATGAGAAATATTTTGCTTTCGATGGCGAAGAAGCAATGGGTAACTCGCACGTCGTCCCACTTTTTTCATCGCGCCCAAACGCCAGCCAAAGTCTTGTTGTAAACGTTGGAGAAATGCTTGGTCAGATAACTCAAGAACTGCTTGGGCTTCCTCAGGGTGCAGACACCAAACTAAAGACATTCTATTGTCACTCATTGGCAATAAAGCTACAGGGCCATTTTCAGTAAAACGTTCAAAGGCTCTACCTTGATGAGGTTCTTGAGTAACAATATTGGCAATGACAGCCACTTGTTCAAAATCTTGCTCAGAAAGCTCTAAACCAATTTTCTGACAACAAGTCGAAACAGCACCATCGGCTGCCACCAGCAGTTTTGCGTCAAGCTTCCCACCGCTTTTCAACGTAATATGGGTACAGTCTTGCTCGCGCTCGATATCGGTAACAGAGTCAGGGCAAAACAGCGTAATAGATGCGCTGCTATCTAATAATTCTTGATATACGCGACCAACATCGGCTAATTCGACAACATACCCTAGTGCTTCAACGCCAATCTCTTGCTTGGTAATTTCCGTCATCCCAGCATGAGAGCGGTCAGAAACGTGGATATGTTCAATGGGTGTGACAAACGGCTCTATCGAGGTCCAGAGCTGTAGTTGACGCAACAGATTGACAGTACCGTAAGACAATGCGATTGAGCGAGAGTCAAAACCAGGGTGCATATCTGACTGCGCTTTAAAAGGCTCAACGACGGCAATGCGGAGCTTTCCCTGAGACAAATGGTCAATTGCTAATGCCAACGTTGCCCCTGCCATGGCACCACCAGCAATGACTACATCATATTGCTTCATGCTAACCTCTGGACCATCTACGATTAATGAATAGTAGGCTTTTTATCGCTACTTTCAGGGCGAACACCAAACTCAGCATGAATCGTTAGTACGCAAGCTTTGATGTGTTCAATCACTTGTTCTAGCAATTGCGCTTGTTCACCGAGGTCATCATCTTCATCAATGCCTAATTTGGCAATCTCTTCTAAGTCAGCCAATGCTTCTTTAGCGTCATCTGACGCTTTATTTAGCGCAACACCTGCTAGACCTAAACCAGAAATAAAGTGGTTTACGAAATCGGACACGCTGTCAGCCAACGTGAATAAGCCTTCTTCTCCCGGCTCATCTGGCAATAATAAAGACAGCTCCATCGACGTGCCCGTGAGTTCATTGACAGTAACAGTGAATACGCTTTGAGCAAAAGCTAGCGCGGTAGAAGGCCAACCCATACCATCATTGGTGTAGTCAAACAGAATAGGCTGCCAAGTTTGATCATTAATCGCCAATCCACCACTTAACATGCCGACAAATAAGCCATGTAATTCCGCAGGTGTTACTGCTAGGCTTGCAGATTGCAGTTCAGCAGCAATAGATTGGTATTCAGGAAGGGTGATTTCACTCATAACTTGGCTCATTCTTGCATAATAATGTATTGGTATATCCTACCATCAAGGTTAGTGGTCTGAAACGGCTATCAAATTCAATTTTGAACAGCATTTGCTCAATTTGCCCAATTCCTGTGTGATCTCGTCATCATTTCTCTTTCTGTGATGGGAAATGCTTGAATCTTAATAGCGGTTTTCCTATAGTTTGCTCCTCGGTGGTTGTATGAAGCAACACCTTAGATAGCGCGAATATAGAGTTTATTCATCATGAGCAATCAAGCGATCGACGTTGAAATATTAGGCAAAGTTACACGAGTGAATTGTCCGACAGGACAAGAAGAGTCTCTTGTTGCAGCGGCAAAAGATCTGGATCGCCGATTGAAAGAAATGAGCGAACGTACTAAGGTAACCAATGAAATCCAACTGCTGACCTTCGCTGCATTGAATATTTGTTATGAGTTGCACACCAAGTCATACGAATCAAACGGTCAACAGCAAGAAATTACTGAGCGAATGGAAAAGCTCACTGCGTCTCTTGAGAACGCACTAAGCAAAGTTACGCAAGGACAGCAGTAAATACAAAATTTACCCTGGGGTGTGCGTCAGCAGGATTTAAGTCCCTGAGCCGATAAGCAATACCTAAGGGTTAGTATTTGGTAACTATTGAGCAAGCTCGGCATGCACCGAGAAGCCTACGGTTGCCATTGCTGATCCGCCTTGAACCAGCTGGTTCAAGGGCCACAATCCTCAACGGCACCCTGGGGTATTCTCTCTATGTCAGACCTCTCTCGACAAGACTTCCGCAAACTGATTCGTGAAAAGCGCAACGCATTGTGTAGCGATACGCAATTCCAAGCGGGGATCGACCTTGTCACTCAGTTCTCTCAACTTCCTGAAATCCAGCAAGCACAGCATATTGCTATTTATCTTTCTGCTGACGGTGAACTTGATACCAAGCCGCTCATTGAGTGGTTGTGGCAACAGGGAAAATCGGTTTATTTACCTGTCATCCATCCGTTTTCCAAAGGTCAGTTACTGTTTCTTCTGTACGTAAGTGATGATCAATTGGTCTACAACAAATACGGCATCTTAGAGCCCAAACTGGACATCCGCCACCTCAAGCCCATTCGTCAACTTGATATCATTTGTACACCTTTGGTTGGATTCGACAGCATCGGCCACCGCTTAGGCATGGGCGGAGGGTATTATGACCGTACCCTGTCTCATTGGTTTATAACCGGAGAAGGTGCCAAGCCTGTTGGTATCGCTCACGACTGCCAACATGTAGAACGCTTACCAATTGAAAGCTGGGACATTCCATTACCTAAGATCGTGACCCCAAGCCGAATATGGCAATGGGAAAGTGGCAAGTAAGCCGCTATAATCACGCCCGCAAACGTTAACGAACATCTATTCAGGAGATTGGCATGACTCAAGATGAAATGAAAAAAGCGGCTGGTTGGGCAGCACTAAAATATGTTGAGAAAGGCAGCATTGTCGGTGTTGGTACTGGCTCTACCGTGAATCACTTCATCGATGCACTAGGCACTATCAAAGACGATATTAAAGGTGCAGTGTCTAGCTCTGTCGCTTCAACTGAGCGCCTTAAAGAGCTTGGTATTGAAGTATACGAGTGTAACGACGTAATGAAGCTGGATGTGTATGTTGATGGCGCAGACGAAATTAACCCAGCACGTGAAATGATCAAAGGCGGCGGCGCGGCTCTGACTCGTGAGAAAATTGTCGCAGCAATCTCTGATAAGTTTGTATGTATTGTTGACGGCACCAAAGCAGTTGACGTACTAGGTCAGTTCCCACTACCTGTAGAAGTGATCCCAATGGCACGCTCTTACGTTGCGCGCGAATTAGTAAAACTGGGCGGTGACCCGGCTTACCGTGAAGGCGTTGTGACTGACAACGGCAACGTAATTCTGGATGTACACAACATGCAGATTACTAACCCGAAAGAAATGGAAGACAAGATCAACGGTATCGCGGGTGTGGTGACTGTGGGTCTTTTTGCTCACCGTGGTGCTGACGTCGTAATCACAGGTACACCAGAAGGTGCAAAAATTGAAGAATAAATAACAGCTCAAATCGACCTATCTGGTTCACTTTTCTGTTATTTCATTACATACGGTGCTGCAAGGCACCGTTTTTTATTCCTTTCTCTAAGAAAATTATCTCTTATTCCGTAATTTTCTTACCCAAAGCAATTTTTTTTTGTTACTTTATTGAACAGAAGACGCACAAGGAAACGTTTGTCCTCCTACAAAACTATCAATTATCCCCTTTTTAATAGTTTTGCCCAATGTGCGCCACATTAGCCCACCTTTCCATTTTAAGGACGAGAAAAATGGCCAAAGTTTCACTGGAAAAAGAAAAGATTAAGATCCTCTTGTTAGAGGGACTCCACCCTTCTTCAGTTGAAGTTCTTCAAGCAGCTGGTTATACCAACATTGAGTACCATAAAGGTTCCCTTCCGGAAGAAGAATTGATTGAAGCGGTTAAAGACGTGCACTTCATCGGTATTCGCTCCCGTACGAACCTATCCGAAGAGGTAATCAATGCGGCGAATAAACTGGTTGCAATTGGCTGTTTTTGTATCGGTACTAACCAAGTAAACCTAGACGCAGCAGCAAAACGCGGCATTCCTGTGTTTAATGCACCGTTCTCTAACACACGCAGTGTGGCTGAGCTGGTACTTGGTCAAATCCTACTACTTCTGCGTGGCATTCCTGAAAAGAATGCGCTTGCACATCGCGGTATTTGGAAGAAAAGTGCTGACAACTCTTACGAAGCACGTGGCAAACGTCTTGGCATTATCGGATACGGCCACATTGGTACGCAGCTAGGTATTATTGCCGAAAACTTAGGTATGCGCGTTTACTACTACGATATCGAAAACAAGCTGTCCCTTGGTAATGCGACGCAAGTACATACCATGAGTGAACTACTAAACAAGTGTGACGTAATTTCTCTGCACGTTCCTGAAACGCCAGAAACAAAAAATATGATGGGTGAAGATGAGTTTGCTCGCATGAAGCCAGGCTCAATCTTTATTAATGCAGCACGCGGCACTGTCGTGGATATTCCAGCGCTTTGCCATAGTTTAGAAGCAGGTCATATTGCGGGCGCTGCGATTGATGTATTCCCAACAGAACCGAAAACGAATGCCGACCCGTTCGAATCTCCTTTGCAGAAGTTCGATAATGTCATTCTCACTCCACACGTTGGTGGTTCAACGCAAGAAGCACAAGAGAACATCGGTGTTGAGGTCGCAGGAAAACTGGCGAAGTACTCTGACAACGGCTCTACGCTTTCAAGCGTAAACTTCCCAGAGGTGTCACTGCCAGAGCACGGTGGTGAATGCTCTCGCTTGCTTCACATCCATAAAAACCGTCCTGGTATTCTTACTCAGATCAACACCATCTTCGCGGAAGACGGCATTAACATTGCCGCACAGTACCTACAAACAGCCGCTGAAATCGGCTACGTAGTGATCGATGTTGAAACCGAGCGCTCAGAAGAAGCGCTAGCGAAACTGAAAAGTATTGAAGGCACTATCCGTGCTCGTATCCTTCACTAATTTGTGAAGCAGAAATAACAAAGGCAGGGAGTACCCTGCCTTTTCTTTTTGCACCCAGTATTACTTCAGCTTGTAAATCACGTCAACTTGATCGCGAATAATCATGGTAGAATCCTGGTAGCTGTTTGCCCCTTCTTTACTGTCCATCGCCATCGAGCGCATTAGAACTGGCTGAACGTGCATCTGTCTGTAATTGATCTGCCAAACATCACCCAATTTTTTCTCAAAGCCAGTAGCCAGTGACGCTGCTTTTTCTCGCGCATCCTGGATAGCCGCCATGCGTGCCTTTTGCTGATACTCAGCCTGGTTGCTTACCTTAAGTTGAATATTATCAACCTGATTAATCCCTGCTTCTAACGCCATATCTAGGTACTGGTTTAGGTTTTTTAGATCCGTAACCGTCACATCAATGCTACGAGAAGCGCGATAACCAACGAGCTCTGCTTTACCAGATTTAGGGTAGTGGTATTGAGGCGCAAGGTATAAATTCGAGCTGGTAACATTGTCTTTTGATAAGCCAGCATCGGACAGATTTTTCAGAAATTGCTCAACGGTTTTGTCAACTGACTGCTTGGCCTGTTCAGCAGTCATTGTCGTGTCTACCACTTTCACAGAAAACGTCGCCATATCTGGTGTAGCAATAACTTCACCATAACCTGTCGTCGTTACGTGAGCAAATTCAGGCGAGTTCGCCAACACTGAAGCACTAGTAAGGCTGAGTGCAGAAGCCAGCAAAAATGAATACAGTCTCATTCAATAAATCCATCCATACAAAAATAAAGTACTTACTCTCAGCAGAAAGGCTCAAGATTCAGACAAAACTATCACTACTGAGAAAGTGTATGGTTTCATAATAGAAACTTCTGTCGATTATCCAAGCACTCAGAATGACTTCTAACACAACTTTGACTATGTAACATTGGCGTAATTTTTCAACGAAACACTCTATCGGCAATGAACCCATCGCTGCAACAATGAACTTATTGAGGTAAGTGTCGCTGAGCATACCCGACTATCGCGTGTGAGATTTCTTGTAGAACCCCCGTTTCCAGTTGCCAATGATGCCAATAAATCCGATGGGACATTAAAAAACCGGGAGTAACATCAACCAACGCGCCACGCTCTAGCTCGTCGGTAATTTGCAAACGAGGGATTAAGCAATAGGCTACACCAGCTAACGCCACTTTTAGAAACGCTTCAGAGCTGCTGATGTTATGGTGAATGACGCTATCAGGGCTGACATTGAAATGCTCGGTAAGAAAGGTTTTATGTAGGTCATCATATTGATCATACGAAACGGCCGGCGCCTTGGCCAAAGTCTGGTTATTGACGCCTTGAGCAAAGTAACGCTGATAAAACTCCGGACTCGCGACACAAACGTAATCAACACGTCCCAAGTAATCCGCTCTACAGCCAGGTATCGGCTGGGATTCTAAGCTGATCGCCCCCGTCACTTCGCCACTTTTTAGCTTTTCGATGGAACGAGATTCACCATAGATAGTGAGTTTGAGTTCAACCTGACGCTGCTTCATGACATCTTGCAGTGCAGGCAGTAGCCAAGTAGCAAGGCTATCAGCATTGGTCGCCAAAGAGAGTTGTACAGGTCGAGTACTGGTATCATTCTTGAGTTCGGGCAGAATTTCATGCTCGAGTAAGCGCACTCGACGATAAAGGCCTAATAACTTTTTACCAATCGGCGTTGGCTTGGGTGGTTGACTACGAACCAAAACGGGTTGTGCGAGAAACTTCTCTAATTGTTTAATACGTTGAGAAATCGCTGATTGCGAGACAAATAAATGTTCGGCTGCACGCTCAAAGCTCCCCTGATAAACCACGGCATCTAATGCCTCAATCCATTTATAGTCCAACCCTCTCATCCTGATCTTCCTCTCCTGATAAAACATCAACCCTTAAATTAGCTTGGCTAATATAATATTAAAATCATTAATTATACTTATTTAGATAAACTCTTTATCTTTCACTCTTCTGAGAATTTATTGGTTATTTTGAAGTGAGGTGAAGTGTGAGCTTGTGGGTTCTATTGCAAGGATTTGGTTTAGGGGCATCAATGATCATTCCGATCGGCGCACAAAATGCGTATGTCTTAAATCAAGGCATAAAGCGCAATCATCACCTGACGACTGCCACTATTTGTAGCATCCTAGATATGATCTTCATTTCTCTAGGTATCTTTGGTGGTGGTGCGATTCTGTCTCAAAATGAAATCTTACTAACATCGGTGACCCTTGGTGGTATTGCCTTCCTGAGCTTTTATGGATTACTGTCACTTAAGAGCGCGTTTAAGTCAGACAGTGAGTCAGAATCAAAAGGTGAAGTCGTCGCACGTGGTCGTCGAACGGTCATTTTAGGCGCGTTAGCCGTCACAGTACTTAACCCCCACTTGTATTTAGATACCGTCGTTATTTTGGGCTCTATTGGTGGGCAGTTTGAAGGCCATGACCGAATTGCTTTTGCACTAGGTACGATGATGGCTTCCTTTGTTTGGTTCTATACCTTGTCAATAGGAGCCGCAAAACTAGGCCCTACCCTATCAAAGCCAAGAGTGAAAAAAGGCATCGACATCGCGGTCGCAGTAATGATGTTCACGATAGCGTATATTTTAGCTAGTGAACTTATTGAAAAGTACTGGTAATCAACAGGACAACAAAGACATGGAGTCACTAAAGCGTATCTATGATATCAATAGAGAGCGACTCAACGCGCTCTCTATTCCTTTTCGGGAATGGCAGCATGAAGCTATCTTAGACTTTGACACGGATATAAGAGTTGCGTCCGAGCTTGGATGGACAGGCACGCACACCAAAAGCCTCTTCTTAAAACTTAAAGGGCAAGGCTACGCAATTTATCTAACAGAAAAAGACTCTCGCCTCGATGCCAAACAAATAAAGGCCGTCACAGGTAAACGCCCCTCAATTTGTGACGACGATGAAATGGTCGAAGTGTTAGGTTGTTTGCCTGGAGCGGTATGTCCGATTGGCTTACCTGAATATGTCACGCTCATTGTTGATACAGCCCTGTATCAACACGAAGAGTTGCTCTATACGCCAGGGTTGCCTGAATTCACCTTTGGCTTTGCCGGTAAACATCTAAAACGTCTATTGCTTGCCGGTAATCACATTCTTTATGAGATATAAAAAAGCGAGGCCAATTGGCCTCGCTTTCGAATATCTACCGCTTGTATTAAGCGTCGATTTTGTTCAGATGAACATCCATTTGTGGGAATGGAATTTCGATACCATTTTCATCCAATGCTTCTTTAATACCTTGCATTGCATCAAAGTATACGCCCCAGTAATCTGCAGTTTTCACCCATGGGCGAACCACAAAGTTTACTGAAGAGTCTGCCAGCGTAAGTACGCCGATTGTGATATCAGGATCTTTCAAGATACGCGGATCTTTTTCTAGCGTCTCGCGAATTACTTTCTTCGTTAGTTTAAGATCCGCTTTGTATGACACACCAATCACTAAGTCGACACGTCGCGTTGCATGACGAGAGTAGTTAGTAATTGCACCACCGATTACTGACGAGTTAGGCACAACAACCATCTTGTTGTCTGGTGTTTTTAGAACAGTTTGGAAGATTTGAATTGCTTCAACACTACCCGCTACACCGCCAATTTCTACGTAGTCGCCAGATTTGAATGGACGGAACGCAACAATGAGTACACCAGCTGCAAAGTTTGATAGTGAACCTTGTAGCGCAAGACCAACAGCAAGACCTGCCGCACCGATTACAGCCACGACTGAAGCGGTTTGAACGCCTAATCGACCAAGAGCTGCGATAAGTACAATTACAAATAGCAAGTAACGAACAAGACCGTGAATAAATTCAACGACAGCCTTATCCATGTTTTTCTTTTCTAGTACTTTAGAAACACTACCAGCGACTGCTTTAACGATAATATTACCGATAAACAGAATAAGCAGCGCAGAGATAATGTTCACACCGTACTGAACCAGTAGATCTGAGTTGTTTGTCAGCCAAGTTTCAGCCTGAGTTAGACCATCCGTTAAAGTGGTATCGATACCCACCGATTCACCTGCCATAATTCTTATCCTCAAAAATAAAGATATATAAATCCAATTGCCGTTAATTTATGAACCTTGTTTTTTAAAGGCTCTTTTCTAAAACAACATCCCTATTGCCCCACTGAACAGTGTCAGATTTTTGGCACAATATCCCAACTTTGACTTTTTTCAAAGTCAGAGTTTCGCAAAGATATGCAAAACAAGACTTTATCAGAGTTTTCTGATATTGGCTTGTTACAGGTTACGCAATGCACTCTTATTTCGCCACTCCTATGACTGATATTCCTATGTTTTTATTTAAAAACGTTAAAGGGGGAACATCCCACCAGAAAATACAACCTGACGCATAAAGATATCAATAGGAAAACAGGGAAAGAAACATAGGGGCAAAATGATAGACATAAAAAAACCCGCTCAAAAAGCGGGTTTTTAAGTAACTTAATCAGTAACGATTATAGTACGTCAACTGCGTTTAGGTCAGCAAATGCTTGCTCTAGACGAGCTACCATTGAAGCTTGACCAGCACGTAGCCATACGCGTGGATCGTAGTACTTCTTGTTTGGTGCATCTTCACCAGTTGGGTTACCGATCTGACCTTGTAGGTAATCGTGGTTTTCAGCTTCGAACTTACGGATACCATCCCAAGTAGCCCACTGTGTATCAGTATCGATGTTCATTTTGATAACACCGTAGCCGATAGATTCACGGATTTCTTCTAGAGAAGAACCTGAACCGCCGTGGAATACGAAGTTTAGAGAGTTCGCTGGAAGACCGAATTTCTCAGAAACGTGCGCTTGAGAATCACGTAGGATAGTTGGAGTTAGAACAACGTTACCTGGCTTGTACACGCCGTGTACGTTACCGAAAGATGCTGCGATAGTGAAACGGTGGCTGATTGCGCTTAGTTTCTCGTATGCGTATGCAACGTCTTCTGGAGAAGTGTATAGCTCAGACGCATCCATATCAGAGTTGTCTACGCCGTCTTCTTCACCACCAGTACAACCTAGTTCGATTTCTAGAGTCATGTTCATTTTAGCCATGCGCTCTAGGTACTTAGCAGAAATCTCGATGTTCTCTTCTAGAGACTCTTCAGAAAGGTCGATCATGTGAGAAGAGAATAGTGGCTTACCAGTTTGCGCGAAGTACTCTTCACCAGCGTCTAGTAGACCGTCGATCCAAGGAAGTAGTTTCTTAGCAGCGTGGTCAGTGTGTAGGATTACTGGTACACCGTAAGCTTCAGCTACAGCGTGAACGTATTTCGCACCAGCAACAGCACCTAGGATTTGAGCTTCTTGACCTTCAAGTTTTAGACCTTTACCAGCAAAGAAAGCAGCGCCACCGTTAGAGAATTGAACGATAACTGGAGCTTTAACTTTTGCAGCTGCTTCAAGTACTGCGTTTACAGAGTCAGTACCCACACAGTTTACTGCTGGAAGTGCAAAGCTGTTTTCTTTTGCAACTTCAAATACTTTCTGAACGTCATCGCCAGAGATAACACCTGGTTTTACGAAGTCGAAGATCTTAGACATGGATGTAATCCTATTTATCTGTCGTTTTTAAACAAAACTTGTTAAGTTGAAAATCTTGCAAACGTTTGCTCACAACTGAGGCTATTCTAGCAGAGTTCCTCACACGTTGCAGCAAACAAGAAAGCGGGAGAATCACTCCCCCGCTTTGCTTTAATTACTTAGCGCGTGCTTCTAGCATTTCTACTGCTGGAAGAACTTTACCTTCTACGAATTCAAGGAAAGCGCCGCCACCTGTAGAGATGTAAGAAACGTCAGCTTTGATACCGAACTTGTCGATAGCTGCTAGCGTGTCACCACCACCTGCAACAGAGAAGCCTTCAGATGCTGCAATAGCTTCTGAGATACCTTTAGTACCTGCTTCGAAGTTCTTGAATTCGAATACGCCTACTGGACCGTTCCATAGGATAGTCTTCGCGTTCTTAAGGATTTCTGCTAGTTCAGCTGTTGAATCTGGGCCAAGGTCGAAGATCATGTCGTCGTCTTGTACTTCAGAAACGTGTTTAATTTCTGCTTCTGCGTTTTCGTCGAATGCTTTCGCACATGCAACGTCAGTTGCTACTGGAATTGCACACTCATCCATTAGTTTCTTAGCAGTGTCTACTAGATCCGCTTCGTATAGAGACTTACCAACGTTGTGGCCAGCAGCTGCGATGAATGTGTTAGCAATACCACCACCAACAACAAGTTGGTCAGCGATTTTAGATAGAGACTCAAGTACAGTTAACTTAGTAGAAACTTTTGAACCGCCTACGATTGCAACCATTGGACGAGCTGGGTTGTCCATTGCTTTACCTAGCGCTTCAAGCTCGTTTGCTAGAAGAGGGCCAGCACAAGCGATAGGTGCGTGCATACCAACACCATGAGTTGACGCTTGAGCGCGGTGAGCCGTACCGAATGCATCCATTACGAATACGTCACATAGTGCTGCGTATTTCTTAGATAGCTCTTCGTCGTTTTTCTTTTCGCCTTTGTTAAAGCGAACGTTTTCTAGAACAACAAGTTCACCAGCGTTTAGCTCTAGGCCATCTAGGTAGTCTTTTGCTAGCTTCACTTCACAATCTAGTGCGTCGTTTAGGTAGTTAACAACTGGTTGTAGAGAGAACTCTTCAGCGTATTCACCTTCAGTTGGGCGACCTAGGTGAGACGTAACCATTACTTTAGCGCCTGCTTCTAGGCAGTGCTTAATAGTTGGAAGAGATGCGATGATACGTGCATCTGAAGTTACTTTACCGTCTTTTACTGGCACGTTTAGGTCAGCACGGATAAATACACGTTTACCTGCAAGATCCAGGTCAGTCATCTTGATTACAGACATGATGTGTCCTCTCAAATATTGATAATTAAAGTTTTTGAAAACTCGGCAACCCTGCCAAGCCTGTTAATTCTTCAAACTGGTTATAGATGATATGGAGATATCATGGATTTATTTCAAGGCTTGAAATAAAAAATCTCCATTACTTCTTCGTCATTACTGCTCCACTTGAGAAGAAGCTTGCATTGCTAAGGCAGTATCCAGCATCCGGTTAGCAAAGCCCCATTCGTTGTCGCACCAAACGAGCATTTTTACGAGTTGCCCGTTACTCACTCTAGTCTGGCTTCCATCAACAATCGCACTATGGGGGTCGTGGTTAAAGTCGATGGAAACGAGTGGCGATTCAGTATAGTCAACAATGTTACGTAATGTACACTGAGATGCGTTAACAATGGTTTGATTTACGTCATTAACTTTCACATTTGTATTAATTGTGACACTTAAATCCATTGCGGTGACGTTAACGGTTGGGACACGAACAGAAATTGCTTCGAATTTGTTGGAAAATTTCGGGAAGATTCTTTCAATCCCCTTATGCAACTTGGTGTCAACCGGAATAATAGATTGGCTCGCTGCGCGGGTACGGCGTAGATCGTTATGGTACGCATCGATTACTTGCTGATCGTTCATGGAAGAGTGAATCGTGGTAATGGTACCGGACTCAATACCGAAGGCTTCGTCTAACACTTTAATGATGGGAACGATACAGTTGGTGGTGCAAGAGCCATTGGAGACAACACGGTGTTCGTCTTTCAGAGTTTCGTGGTTCACACCATAGATAATCGTATTATCTATGTCGTTTGCGCCCGGGTGTGAAAACAGCACTTTCTTCGCGCCAGCTTCTATATGCGCTTGCCCATCGGCTTGTGAACCAAACACGCCAGTGCAATCCAAGACAATATCGACTTCTAAATCACGCCAAGGAAGTAGTTCGAGTTCAGAGAGGTGAAGAATGCGAATAGAGTCATATTCGCCGCTATCATGATGAACATGCAAGTGTTCTTGGTCGTGGGAGATTTTTTTACCGAAGCGACCATGACTAGTGTCATATTGCAGTAGGTGCGCCATCGCTTCTGGCTGCGCTAATTCGTTAACCGCCACAACCTTGATCTGCTGATGTTTTCCGCTTTCATATACGGCTCGCAGAACATTACGACCTATACGTCCAAATCCATTGATCGCAACCTTTAGCATTTATCCTTCGCCCTACCAAAAATTTCGTGTCACAGATACTACCTGATCAGGCTGAAAAACGCACCTGTTGAATCATAGTAAAGCAGGATTAAAAAAGGCCGAGACAATGCTCGGCCTTATTACAACAATAATTAAAATGCGACGTCTAAACCTAACCAGTAGCGACGACCATCTTCGACATATCCGTATTCTTCGTAACTGATTTCCTCATCCAGCAAGTTATAGATCGCGCCTTTAATACGAGTATTATCGGTTAACTGGTATGTCACACCAGCGTCCACAAAGGTATAAGCAGGCTCTACAATACTGTTTCTTGATGGGCCAGTAACCGGATCCATTTCTTTACCTCGGTAAGTGACTTTAGCCCAGCTTTCTAGATCTGTTGTTGTTTGCCAAGTTACATCCACATTAAACAGATGCTTTGGTAACTGTTGCAGCGGCATGCCTTTGTATTCACCTGTTTTTTGCTCTGAGTCGGTAAATGTGTAGCTCGAGCTGAGGTAAATGGTTTCCGTTAATGGCGATGCTAAGGTCGCTTCAATACCTTGTGTGACCGCTTCGTCCACGTTAATGCGGTACGTTGGATCTGCCCCCCATTGGTTTGGTCCATCTGTACAGATGGTATCTGGACAAACAACACGTGTGATCTTGTCTTTGAACTCATTATGGAACGCAGTCAAAGAGACATCTAAACCAGAGTCACCTTGATACAAGACACTGATTTCTTTGTTTAGCGACGTTTCAGGGTCAAGGTCTGGGTTACCGTAGATATTACCTCCGCCACTGACTTGCGCCCAACCAGGAGTAATTTCACGTAATTGCGGAGAACGGAAACCTGTTGCCACGCCACCTTTCACAGTCCAAGATGGGTCAACTCGCCATACACCATAGACACGCGGACTAAAGTGCGCACCATAGTTTTCGTCATGATCTAGACGACCACCAAGCGTAACGCTAAACGGCTCGGCGATTCTCCACTCATCTTCAATGAAAACAGCCCACTGCGTATTCGATGTTTCGGTCTTCGATGACGCTTTATTGGAAGTAAAATCTTCAAGCTCGGCGTGAGTAGCATCCACACCGGTTGTCAGCGTATGGTTTCCAATACCAATCACTAAGCTCGATTTGAACGTGGTGTTGGTGATCGTCATCTCGCGAGATTTGTTCTCGCTCTCTTCACGTTGTAAGTAAGTATCTGAGATGCCAACCGAGTCCCAGTCGCCATTGTGACTTAGCGTTACATAATTACGACGATATTCGTTGAGTGAATCCTCACAACCTCTTCGGCACCCCGTCGTTGGTACGGAAAGGCCAACGTTACCGCGACGACTTTGTGCCGATGTGCCACCCTCTAGTTGCACAGAATGGCGGTCATTAATCTGGTAGGTCAGTTTTGAAGAGATACTTTGCATATCTTTATCTTCATAGCCGTATTCAATATCGTCTTCTTCTCTTGCGGTATACTGACCGTATACTTGGAGAGATAGATTTTCGGCTAGCGGCCCATTGACGAAGAAATTCGCGCTCTGCTCTCCGCCCGAGCGACTGTTTTCTTGCAGAACCGTGCCTAGCTGAACATTACCTGTCCACTCCATCGCGTCTTTTCGCGTGATCACGTTAATTACACCACCAATCGCATCAGAGCCATAAAGCGTCGACATTGGACCACGGATAACTTCAATTCGCTCAATCGCTTGAAGAGGGGGTAACCAGCCTTGTTCGATACCAGGGCCGTCACTATTTGGGCGAGTTTCACGTGTGCTTTGACGTTTACCATCGACCAGTATCAAAGTGTATTTAGAACCCATACCACGGATACTGATATCGGTAGTGTCACCACCACCTGTTACGACGACACCAGGCACACTTTTTAGTGCATCAGTCACATCGCGGTAATAACGAGAGTCCAACTCCTCACGCGAAATCACACTAATACTTGCAGGCGCGTCCGCTTGAGATTGCTCATAACTTGATGCAGTTACAACCACTGTTTCCATTTTAGAAACCGCATCATTGGCAAACACATGAGGGACACTGACGAAGGCTAAAATACCAGTTGCAGTAATAACTGGCAGTCTAAGAGTAGACATCTACATCTCCATAATTGATAATGATTATTATTTTCGAAGGTGAATTATTCACAAATAGAATGAGATGCATAGTGAGAGTTATGGAACGGTTCTTCCCATTTATGGAACCCGTGCATAACGCAGTAAGGAGTAAATGAAATATGCACGACTTAGCATCAATTAGAGCCTTTGATGCGCTCAATCAGCATAAGAGTTTGACCGCCGCTGCCAAGGCCCTCAACCAGCCTAAATCAACGCTGAGTCGTCGCTTAGCACAATTAGAAGAAGATTTCGGTCAGGCTCTAACCGCAAGACAAGGTAACCGATTAGTTCTGACAAGAGCGGGAGAAATTTTTGCCCACTACAGTCGCCAGATTCTTGAGCTAAGTGAAGAGAGTTATGACGCGCTTCAAGGTTTAACAAACCAAGTTTCAGGGCCGCTACATATTGTTTGTCACACAGCATTAGTTAGAAGTTGGCTAGGTGGTGTGCTCAACGGTTTTCTTGCCGATAATCCTGACGTTAGGGTTCAACTTACCAGTGACTTTTCTGAAGCGCACCATGACCCAGATTTGTTCATCTGGCTCGGTGAGCGTAAAGATCTCGATTGGCGCAAAGAGGTATTAGGCTCATTTCGTTACACGCCCTTTGCCTCTCCAGCTTATCTTGAACAACACGGTTCGATCCTGCACCCCAAAGAGCTTGAAGCGCATCCGTGGATCGATTTTGGCTCGGTACAAGAAAATGGATTGATGCTCACACACCCTCAACACGGTGAGTTCTTTTTAGAGCCATTTGTGAGTCGCTTATACAGCGACAACATCGCAATGCAGATCGACAGCATCGCGAATGGTCATGGTATTGGACTGCTGCCAACTTGGACAGCAAGCGGCTACGAGAAACATCATCCGGGTCGAATCACACCTTGCTTAGAAGGTTGGCTTTCAGAGCCCATCTCCATTAACTGCTATACGCCTGCAGGAAGACCACCACTGCGCTTATCCGTACTTTTAGACTGTATTCACCAAAGCATTCCACAAGGTTGGAAAACCTGACAAAAAACAAAAAAGGCCATCGCAATGATGGCCTTTCCAACTTTAGTATCTAACAGTCGTCCTTTACGTTCGGACTATTGAGACAATCTAGCAGTTACGCTAGCAATTCTTTTGCTGTGTTCACTACGTTTTCAGTCGTGAAGCCAAACATCTCGAATAGCTGACCAGCAGGTGCAGATTCACCAAATGAAGTCATACCGATGATGCGACCGTCGAAACCAACGTACTTGTACCAGAAGTCTGCGATGCCCGCTTCGATAGCGATGCGTGCTGTTACGTCTGATGGCAATACTGCTTCACGGTAAGCAGCGTCTTGCTTGTCAAATGCATCCGTTGATGGCATTGAAACAACGCGTACTTTCTTACCTTCTGCCGTTAGTTGAGTCGCAGCTTCTACTGCTAGCTCAACTTCAGAGCCTGTTGCGATAAGGATAAGCTCTGGCTTGCCTTCGCAATCTTTCAGGATGTAAGCACCTTTCGCGATGTCCACTACTTGCTCAGCTGTACGATCTTGTTGCGCTAAGTTTTGACGAGAGAAGATAAGTGCTGTTGGTGCATCTTTACGTTCAATCGCTAGTTTCCATGCTACGGCAGACTCAACCTGGTCACACGGACGCCATGTGCTCATGTTTGGCGTTACGCGTAGAGATGCCATTTGCTCAACCGGTTGGTGAGTTGGGCCATCTTCGCCAAGACCAATCGAATCGTGCGTGTACACTTGGATGTTCTGAATTTTCATCAGCGCAGCCATACGCATTGCGTTACGAGCGTATTCCATGAACATTAGGAATGTTGCGCCGTAAGGAACGAAACCACCGTGCAATGCGATACCGTTGATGATAGCGGTCATACCGAATTCACGTACACCGTAGTGGATGTAGTTGCCAGAGAAGTCATCCGTTTCTAGAGACTTAGAACCAGACCACATGGTCAGGTTAGAAGGCGCTAGGTCAGCAGAACCACCCATAAACTCAGGAAGCATTTGACCAAACGCTTCTAGTGCATTTTGCGATGCTTTACGTGATGCAATGTTCGCTGGGTTTGCTTGAAGATCAGCAATGATTTGGTTCGCTTTTTCTTCCCACTCCGCTGGAAGTTCGCCGTTTAGACGACGTTTAAGCTCTGCTGCTTCTGCAGGGTAAGCTGCTGCGTATGCTTCGAACTTTTCATTCCAAGCCGCTTCTTTCGCTGCACCTGCTTCTTTTGCATCCCACTCAGCGTAAACATCTGCAGGGATTTCAAATGGACCGTACTCCCAACCTAGGTATTCGCGAGCCGCTTGAATCTCATCGTGACCTAATGGCGCACCGTGACAGTCGTGCGAACCAGACTTGTTAGGAGAACCGAAACCGATAATTGTTTTAGTACAGATTAGAGTCGGACGAGGATCCGCTTTAGCCGCTTCAATCGCTGCGTTGATTGCTTCAGGATCGTGACCGTCTACCGCTGGGATTACGTGCCAGCCGTAAGCTTCGAAACGCTTAGGTGTATCGTCAGAGAACCAACCTTCAACGTGACCGTCGATAGAGATACCGTTGTCATCCCAAAACGCGATCAGTTTGCCTAGACCTAGCGTACCTGCTAGAGAGCATGCTTCGTGCGAGATGCCTTCCATTAGACAGCCGTCACCCATGAACACATACGTAAAGTGGTCAACGATGTCGTGACCTTCTTTGTTGAACTGTGCCGCTAGTGCTT
This sequence comes from Vibrio sp. Y51_MX_L26, assembly GCF_024181935.1. Lineage (NCBI taxonomy): Bacteria > Pseudomonadati > Pseudomonadota > Gammaproteobacteria > Vibrionales > Vibrionaceae > Vibrio > Vibrio sp. Y51_MX_L26. The sequence goes on along the minus strand of NZ_JAMZAS010000003.1, from coordinate 26,331 downwards.
TCTCTGCGATAGCCATACCAACAGCATTAGTGATGCCTTGGCCAAGAGGACCCGTTGTTGTCTCGATACCAGGCGCGTAACCGTACTCTGGGTGACCTGGGGTTTTTGAGTGCAATTGACGGAAGTTTTTCAGATCGTCAATAGATAGCTCATAACCGCTTAAGTGCAGTAGAGAGTAAATAAGCATTGAGCCGTGACCGTTTGACAGCACGAAGCGGTCGCGGTCGGCCCACTCTGGGTTTGATGGGTTGTGGTTTAGGTGAGAGCGCCAAAGAACTTCAGCGATATCAGCCATACCCATTGGTGCGCCTGGGTGGCCTGAGTTAGCTTGTTGAACACCATCCATGCTTAGAGCACGAATTGCATTGGCAAGATGTTTACGAGACGACATGTCTGCTCCTGAGTACATTAAGCGAAACGAAAAGTAGGTCATAATTCTCTCAAAGCCCTGTTGGGTGTGCAAACGTTTTCCAGTCCAAAACCTCACAAATATTGCACCTTTCGCGCCAAATCGTTCGAAGTTCTTAAAATTATCAATAAATCAGGCAAACGTTTGGTTATAACAAAAACCAAAAAAGAGCTTGTAATTCGAGCAATCAAATTTAGAATAGACGTCTAGATGTAGATACACCTACAAAAATTAGTATTAATTTGCGCTGGAGAGTTTATCATTCCCCAGTTTTAAACCAGATATAGTGGAGCTAACATGGCTAAGCACCTGTTTACTTCTGAGTCAGTATCAGAAGGTCATCCAGATAAAATTGCAGACCAGATTTCTGATGCGGTTCTTGACGCGATTCTAGAGCAAGATCCAAAGGCTCGTGTTGCATGTGAGACTTACGTTAAAACCGGTATGGTAATGGTGGGTGGTGAAATCACGACTTCAGCATGGGTAGACATCGAAGAGTTAACTCGTGAAACCGTTCGTGAAATCGGCTACGTACATTCAGATATGGGCTTTGATGCAGATTCTTGTGCGGTACTAAACACAATAGGTAAACAGTCGCCAGATATCAACCAAGGTGTTGATAAAGCTGACCCTAAAGAACAAGGTGCAGGCGACCAAGGCATTATGTTTGGTTACGCTTGTAACGAAACTGAAGTACTAATGCCAGCGCCAATTACTTACTCTCACCGTCTTGTTCAAAAGCAAGCAGAAGTTCGTAAAAACGGCACACTACCTTGGTTGCGTCCTGATGCAAAATCTCAGGTAACGTTCCAATACGATCAAGGTAACATCGTTGGTATCGACGCGGTTGTTCTTTCAACTCAACACTGTGATTCAATCTCAACTTCAGACCTGCGTGAAGCGGTAATGGAAGAGATCATTAAGCCAGTGCTACCTTCTGAGTGGATCAACAAAGAAACAAACTTCTTCATCAACCCAACTGGTCGCTTCGTAATCGGTGGTCCTATGGGTGACTGTGGTCTAACAGGTCGTAAGATCATCGTAGATACTTACGGCGGCGCAGCTCGTCACGGTGGCGGTGCGTTCTCTGGTAAAGATCCATCAAAAGTTGACCGTAGTGCAGCATACGCAGCACGTTACGTAGCGAAAAACATCGTAGCGGCTGGCATGGCTGACCGTTGTGAGATCCAACTTTCTTACGCAATCGGTGTTGCTGATCCAACGTCTATCATGGTGGAAACGTTCGGTACTGAGAAAGTATCTCACGACATCATCATTGAAGCGGTTCGTCAATTCTTCGACCTACGTCCATACGGTCTACAAGAAATGCTTAACCTTCTTCAACCTATCTACAAGAAGACAGCGGCTTACGGTCACTTCGGTCGTGAAGAATTCCCGTGGGAAGCGACAGACAAAGCTGAACTTCTACGTGATTTCGCTGGCATCAAATAATCAAGCCAAGCAAGAATTAATCAAGCCCTCGCCTCTGGCGGGGGCTTTTTATCTTCAGCAACTTTTATCCAGCCATTTCGACTAATACCGCCCCGCCTCACGAAGTAGTCGTGTTTTTCCCTCACTTTTATACCGAATAAATTTTCAGCAATTATTTGTAAATTATCCCATCTCCGCCAATAGTTAAAATATTGTTAATTCCAATTTAAATAGAGACGTCGGATGCTGGCGACTGTGGAAGCAACACTTAAGTAAAGACATGAGTCAGGCATCTTTATGGCCGATACCAAACTAAGCCAATGCTCAGATGTAAACTTGAAAAAGTCGCTTCAAGTTTGACTGAACAAAAACCGCTGTCAGTTGGTATAAGCGGATAATGTGGGAATAAATCAAGGAGGAGTTATGCCTCGAACTGTTAATCCATCGGACTTCCACAACAAGCGAAAGGAAGTGCCAGACAACGAATACGCCAGAACCATACCGTGCAATACGGTCAATCTTTCTGCACCTTTTCATTGGCTCGCATTAGGTCTGCATGATTTCGTGCGAATGCCGCTTATTAGTGCTTTCTATGGCATCTGTTTTATGGCAGCTGCCATAGGCATTGTTTTGCTCGTTCAGTGGCAAGGCACACACTTGGTCGTCATGCCCAGTTTGATTGTTTACATGTTAATCGGTCCGTTTCTCGCGCTCGGCTTGTATGATGCCAGTTGGGAGAGAGAGCGCGGACACAAAGCAAGCTTGTTCCATTCAATGAAAGCGATCGGTCGTAATTCAACATCTCAATGGGCATTCGCCGTGTTACTCGCAGTGTGTATGATATTTTGGATGCGTATTGCCGCTCTACTTCATGCGCTTTACCCTTCTGTTCAAGGGGCATCTTTAAGTGAGTTCCTCCCCTTCCTTGTCATCGGCTCTCTAGTTGGCTTTGTTTTGGCTTGTGTGGTGTTTAGCATTTCAGCCTTTTCTATTCCGCTCATGATGGAGCGTCGCGTAGACATGATGACCGCTGTATTTACTAGCTTTAATGCGGTGAAATCCAACATTCCAGCGATGATTGTTTGGGCGGCGATCATCTGCGGCGGTATTCTTATCGGCTTTGCGACCTACGGGATCGGAATGTTGTTTACCATGCCAATTCTAGGCTACGGTACATGGCATGCTTACCATGCCACCATCAAGAAAAAACACACTCCGTAATTAACTGATGCTATGATCTGGCCCTCGCAAATGCGGGGGCTTTTTTATTTGATTTATCGAGGTGAATTGTGGATATAGAACTAAGCTATAAAGCGAAGCAAGTGATGGCGGACTGCATCGCGATGGCAGAGCAAGCTTTCAAACGTTCTTTCCCTATTCCAACAATCACCTTCAACGTCCGCGGGAAAGCGGCAGGAAAAGCCTACCTTCAATTGAATCAAGTGCGCCTGAATCCCGTTTTATTTCGCGAAAACACCCAAGCATTCTTAGATGAAGTCATTCCTCACGAGGTGGCACACCTGATTACTTATCAGGTTTACGGACGAGTTAGGCCTCACGGCAAAGAATGGCAAGGTGTCATGGAAGCCGTATTTAAAGTGCCCGCCAAAACCACTCACAGCTTTGAAGTAAAATCCGTTCAAGGTAAAACCTTTGAGTATCGTTGTGGCTGTATGACCTACCCTCTATCGATTCGCCGTCATAATAAAGTGCTGCGCAAAGAGGCGACGTACTCTTGTCAAAAATGCCGCCAACCACTTAACTTCACGGGCGTTCAGTTATCGTAATCTATATCTCATAGTGTTACTTGCGTTCCCAAAATAAAGATCGAGTTTATCAAAACCTTCCCTTCGCCACTTATTGTTAACTTACTCATCACTAAAGCCATTTTATGCGTGTTATCATGAATAAAGTCATACTTTATAAAGACTTTAATCATGAAATACCTATTCTCTCTGTTACTTATCGCGCTTTCTAGCACTGCGGTTGCCGCGCCACCAAGTTCATTCTCTGCCGCCAAACGTGAGGCGGTAAAAATTTATCAAGACCATCCAACGAGCTTTTACTGTGGCTGCAACATTCAATGGCAAGGCAAAAAAGGCTCCCCAGATTTAGCCTCTTGCGGTTACCAAGTCCGTAAACAGGAAAAGCGGGCCGCACGAATCGAATGGGAGCATGTGGTACCTGCGTGGCAATTTGGCCACCAGCGTCAATGCTGGCAAGATGGCGGACGTAAAAACTGCAAGAAAAAAGACAAAACCTTTCGCTTGATGGAAGCAGACCTGCACAACCTAACCCCTGCTATTGGTGAAGTAAACGGTGACCGTTCGAACTACAACTTTAGCCAATGGAACGGCGTCGATGGCGTGAGTTATGGTCGCTGTGAGATGCAAGTGAACTTTAAGCAGCGTAAAGTCATGCCACCAGACCGTGCTCGAGGTTCGATTGCTCGTACCTACCTATACATGAGCAAAGAGTACGGCTTTAAATTATCAAAACAGCAAACGCAGTTGATGAGTGCTTGGAACAAAACCTACCCAGTCGATAAATGGGAATGTGAGCGTGACGAGCGCATTGCCAAAGTACAAGGCAATCATAACCCATTTGTTCAAAAAGCCTGTCGCGCACTCTAGTACTCCTCTACCTTGAAGCGTTTCAATAACTGATATTGAAACGCTTCTTGCCCCTTGTTTTTTCGGTAGAAAGCATCCATGTTAGGGTTTAAGTTTATTCTCTTGCTGGAAATCTCATGCGTATCCCTCGAATTTATCATCCAGAAACCATTCATCAACTTGGCTCACTTGCTTTAAGTGACGACGCAGCAGGCCATATCGGCCGTGTTCTGCGAATGAAAGAAGGCCAAGACGTTCTCCTATTTGACGGCAGCGGCGCAGAATTCCCAGCGGTTATCAGTGAAGTCAGCAAAAAGACGGTTTTGGTTAACATTACTGAGCGTGTAGAAAACAGTATTGAATCCCCTTTAGACCTGCACCTTGGTCAAGTTATTTCACGTGGCGATAAGATGGAGTTCACTATCCAAAAGTCAGTGGAACTTGGCGTCAATACCATCACACCTCTGATTTCCGAACGTTGTGGCGTCAAGCTTGACCAAAAGCGCTTTGAGAAAAAACTCGCGCAATGGCAAAAAATCGCCATCAGTGCCTGTGAGCAGTGTGGACGCAATGTCGTTCCAGAAATTCGTCCAATTATGAGCTTGGAAGAGTGGTGTAAAGAAGAGTACGATGGCTTAAAGCTCAATCTTCATCCTCGTGCTAACTACTCAATCAACACACTACCAACACCGGTTGAAAAAGTGCGCCTACTGATCGGCCCTGAAGGCGGTTTATCGTCTGAAGAGATCGAGATGACTCGAGAATATCAATTTGAAGAAACGCTACTCGGCCCTCGCGTTCTGCGCACCGAAACAGCTGCTCTGACAGCAATTACAGCCTTACAAGTTCGTTTCGGCGATCTTGGTTAAACGGAGAAAAATAATGATCAAACTCGGCATTGTGATGGACCCAATTTCGTCCATTAACATCAAAAAAGACTCTAGCTTTGCCATGATGCTTGAAGCGCAACGACGCGGCTATGAAATCCACTACATGGAAATGAATGATCTGCATCTCGATCAAGGCGTTGCCATTGCAGATACTAAAGTGGTGGAGCTAAAAGAAGATCCAAACGGTTGGTACGAGTTCAAATCAGAGCAAACGATCGAACTGTCTGAGCTAGACGCTGTACTAATGCGTAAAGATCCTCCGTTTGACACAGAATACATCTACGCGACTTACATCCTTGAGCGTGCAGAAGAACAAGGTGCACTGATCGTTAACAAACCTCAAAGTCTACGTGATTGTAATGAAAAACTGTTTACAGCGTGGTTCCCTGAGCTGACACCAACGACAATCGTGACGCGAAAAGCAGAGAAAATTAAAGAGTTTCGTGAAAAACATGGTGATGTCATCCTAAAACCGCTTGATGGTATGGGCGGCGCATCTATCTTCCGCGTAAAAGAAAACGACCCTAATGTCTCTGTAATCATCGAGACACTGACCAACCACGGTCAAAACTACGCAATGGCGCAAACCTTCGTGCCAGATATCAGCAACGGTGACAAACGTATCTTAGTCGTAGATGGTGAACCAATGCCTTACTGTCTAGCTCGTATTCCTGCAAAAGGTGAAACGCGCGGCAACCTTGCGGCTGGTGGCACAGGTGAGGCTCGACCACTAAGCGAGACCGATATTAAGATTGCTCAAACTGTGGCTCCTACACTGAAAGAAAAAGGCCTTATCTTTGTTGGCCTTGACGTAATTGGCGACAAGCTAACAGAAATCAACGTCACCAGCCCAACCTGTATTCGCGAAATTGAAGCGGCTTTTGACATCTCAATCACTGGCAAACTGATGGATGCGATTGAGCGTCGAGTAAAAGGCGAATAACTCAAACTGTATTACAGTTAATAGAGAGCGTAGTACATTAACTTAAGCAAACTCATGCACATACCTAGATGGTAAACTGTATGATGTTTGCTTAGGGCATTTACGAGAGTTAAGGGTCAATATGAGTATGAATCTCACAAATCACTTTTTGGTTGCCATGCCTGGGATGAAAGATCCGTACTTTCAAAACAGCGTGATCTACGTTTGTGAGCACAACGAAGACGGCGCTATGGGGTTAATGATCAATGCTCCTGTTGATATCACCGTCGGCAACATGCTCAAGCAGGTGGAAGTTCAGCCAGTACACCCGCGCCTATTTGAAGCCAGCCTAGATAGACCAGTCTACAATGGCGGCCCAATCTCGGAAGATCGTGGTTTTATTCTGCATAAACCTAAAGATTACTACGAGTCCAGCGTCCAAATGACCGATGACCTCGCTGTAACCACTTCACGTGATATTCTTTCGGTGTTAGGAACAGAAGCAGAACCAAGTGATTACTTAGTGGCACTTGGCTACTCAGGTTGGAGTGCAGGCCAATTAGAAAGTGAGCTGGTCGAAAACTCTTGGCTCACCATTGAAGCGACGCCTGAAATTATCTTTAATACACCAATCAACGAGCGTTGGAAGAAAGCGGTCGAAAAGCTGGGCATCGACCCCAGTCATCTTTCAGCAGACTCTGGACATGCTTAGTCCGAAATACAGTTACATTAGATAGAGACACCTTATGTCACGCACAATTATGGCTTTTGACTTTGGAACCAAAAGCATTGGTAGCGCTATTGGCCAAGAAATTACTGGTACAGCTTCCCCATTAAAAGCCTTTAAAGCCAATGACGGTATTCCAAATTGGGACGATATCGAAAAGCAAATCAAAGAGTGGCAGCCAGATTTGCTAGTGGTCGGTTTACCAACTGATCTTCATGGCAAAGACCTTGAGACCATAACCCCTCGTGCACGAAAATTTGCTAAGCGTCTGCAAGGCCGATACGGCTTACCTGTTGAACTGCATGATGAGCGATTATCTACAGCAGAAGCTCGTGCGGAGTTGTTCAGCATGGGCGGCTACAAAGCCCTATCGAAAGGGAATGTGGACTGCCAGTCAGCGGTGGTGATTCTAGAAAGCTGGTTTGAAGCCCTCTGGGGTGAATAAAACACAATACTCAAAACAAGAAAAGGTTGGCAAGTGCCAACCTTTTTTCGTCTAAACACGCTTAATCCATATCGATCTTAACGTTAGCAAGACTGCCCGTAGAGAATGCTTCGCCACGCTGTGTTTTCAACATCAAGCGCAAATCATTCGCCGAATCGGCACTGTGCAGCGCATCCTCTTCGCTGATCTTACCTTGCATCACCAACTTATAAAGAGATTGATCGAACGTCAGCATACCAAACTCATTTGAGCGAGCCATGGTTGACTTCAACTCATGCAAATCTCCGCGACGGATCAAATCAGATACTCGTGGGCTATTTAGCAAGATCTCAAATACACCATGGCGCCCCTGCCCATTCTTATCTCGGATCAGCTGCTGACCAACCACACCTTTTAGGTTCATCGACAAATCAAACAAGAATTGTTCTTTTTGATCTTTCGGTACCAAGTGAAGAATACGCTCTAAGGCTTGGTTGGCGTTGTTGGCGTGCAAAGTCGCCATACACAGGTGACCTGTTTCAGCGAACGTCATCGCGTATTCCATTGTTTCACGGCTACGGATCTCACCAATCAAAATCATATCTGGTGCTTGGCGCAGCGAGTTTTTAAGCGCAACTTCATAGCTTTCCGTATCTAACCCAACTTCGCGCTGAGTCACGATACAGCGCTTATGCTCATGCACGAATTCGATCGGATCTTCGACCGTCAAAATGTGCCCCGTCTTGTTGCTGTTTCGATAGCCCGTCATTGCCGCCATTGTGGTGGACTTACCTGACCCAGTAGCACCAACCACCAGCACCAAACCACGCTTGGCTATCGCTAAATCTTGCAACACTAACGGTAACTTTAATTGCTCAAAGGTGGGAATATTGGTTTCAATACGACGAATCACCGCACCCGGTAATTCTCGTTGAAAAAAGGCACTAACACGGAAGCGGCCACAATCTCTCACAATGGCAAAATTCGACTCACGACTTTTACGAAATTCCTGACGCCGATCTGGCTCCATAGCACTGTCGAGTAATGCCGCTACATCACTCTCGGTGAGTTTTTCACCTTGAGGTCGCAATTCGCCATCCACGCGAAACAAAATTGGCGCACCAACCGTGATGTAAAGATCCGACGCTTTCAGCGCCAGCATACCTTCGAGAAATTTATTTAGATCCATCTTCCGTGTTCACCTACGTATTACGAGAATTGCTGCACTTCTAACCCGATCTTACTATCGACCTCTTCACGAGCGACCATTCCTTGTGCCATTAACTGACGAGCATTTTGCTCCATGGTTTGCATGCCGTGAGCCGCACCAGTTTGAATGATCGAATACATCTGCGCGACTTTGTCTTCGCGGATCAAGTTACGAATCGCAGGCGTTGCCATCATGATTTCATGGCATGCAATACGGCCACCACCATTACGTTTCAATAACTTTTGCGCGATAACCGAACGAAGGGATTCAGAAAGCATCGAGCGCACCATGTCTTTATCACTGCCAGGGAACACATCGATAATACGGTCAATGGTTTTTGCCGCTGAGCTAGTGTGTAACGTGCCGAACACTAAGTGCCCCGTTTCTGCCGCCGTTAACGCAAGGCTGATGGTTTCTTTGTCACGCATCTCACCAACCAGAATGACATCCGGGTCTTCGCGCAATGCGCTGCGCAGTGCGTTTTGGAAACTATGCGTATCACGGTGTACTTCACGCTGGTTGATCAAACATTTATTGTTGTTGTGAACAAATTCAATCGGATCTTCAATTGTGAGTACGTGCTTGTTGTGATTACGATTAATGTAGTCAACAATGGCTGCTAAGGTCGTCGATTTACCAGAACCTGTTGGGCCAGTAACCAGAACTAAGCCTTTTTCAGCGTTCGCAATTTTTTTGAAGATCTCGGGAGCTTCCAGCTCTTCCAAAGTTGGAATGCTACTTGGAATGGTACGGAATACTGCCGCACAGCCACGAGATTGGTTGAAAGCGTTGACACGGAAACGACCAACGTTATGCAACTCAAAAGAGAAGTCGACTTCGAGTTTTTCTTCGAACTCACTGCGTTGGGCATCGTTCATGATTTCGAAAACCAAACGATGCACTTCTTGGTGTGTAAACGCTGGAATGCCTAGTTTTCTCACATCCCCATCAATACGAACCATTGGTGGGACACCTGCAGAAAGATGTAGATCCGAGGCATTATGTTTTACACTAAAATCCAGTAACTCAGTGATATCCATTTAAAATCCTTAAGTCTAAAGTACAGCTATGAGTAGTATTCAACAAAATATTGAACATATCACCTCTCAAATTCGATATGACGAGCAAAAATGTGGTCGAACTCCAGAGTCAGTGCAACTTCTAGCGGTAAGCAAAACTAAACCTGTCGAGGCAATTCTCGAAGCCTACCAAGCGGGACAAACCGCCTTTGGTGAAAACTACGTCCAAGAGGGCGTCAGTAAAGTTCAGCACTTTGCCGAGCATTATCCAGATAATCGAATCGAATGGCACTTCATTGGCCCGATTCAGTCGAATAAATCGCGACTTGTTGCTGAACATTTCGATTGGGTTCACACCATCGATCGAACCAAGATTGCTCAACGCCTGAATGATCAGCGTCCCAGTGAACTTAAACCGCTACAAGTTCTGATTCAGGTTAACACCAGTGGTGAAGCATCTAAGTCTGGTGTCGCCGAAGCGGAAGTATTCGAGCTGGCGGAGTTGATTTCTCGCCTACCCAACCTCACTTTAAGAGGGTTGATGTCGATTCCTGCCAACGTGTCTGACTACGAATCACAACTTCATGAGTTTCAGAAGTTGGCCACATTGAAGCAAACACTCGAAGCTCAGTTCCCAGAAATCGATACATTATCAATGGGAATGAGTGGTGATATGACCGCTGCAATCGAAGCTGGTAGTACAATGGTTCGTATTGGAACCGCTATTTTCGGCGCACGAGACTACAGCTAAATTAACAAAACGCTCACTAGCGACATAAATTCGTCGTTAAATTAAAGAGTAAATCGCGCAATCATCTTACTCGCCAATAGGAGCAGTAAGTAACAGCGGCGCCATTATACACCTGAGCGCACAACAAACTCTAAATATCATGATGGAAATCAGACAAATGGAACATAAAAAAATCGCCTTCATTGGTGCTGGCAACATGGTGAGAGCCATTGTTTCTGGCTTGGTTGCTAACGGATACCCAGCGCAAAACATTACCGCGACAGCTCCTTCAGAGGCACGCCGTCTTCCGCTAGAACAAGATTTTGGCATCCGTACCACCAGCGATAACATCCAAGCTGCGACCGAGGCGGATGTGATGGTATTGTCTGTGAAACCGCAAATGATGGAGGATGTTTGTAAACCACTGCAAGCGATCGATTTCACTAATAAACTGGTGATTTCTATTGCCGCTGGCATCAACTGTTCACGATTGGATGATATGCTAGCCACCAAATTGAACTTGGTTCGTGTTATGCCAAATACTCCATCACAACTTGGGTTGGGCATGAGTGGTTTATTCGCACCAGCCCATGTAACTGAGCAAGACAAAGCTTTTGCTGCAGAGTTAATGGAAGCGGTCGGTAAGGTATGCTGGGTTGAGCAAGAGTCTGGTATCAATAATGTGATTGCCGCAGCGGGCAGTGCTCCGGCATACTTCTTCCTGTTTATGGAAGCGATGCAAGCAGAAGCGATTGCTCAAGGCTTTGATAAAGACACCGCTCGACTATTGGTTCAGCAAGCTGCATTGGGCGCGGCCAGTATGGTGGTTAACAACCCAGAAACTGAGCTATCGACCCTGCGTGAGAATGTGACATCGAAAGGTGGGACAACGGCAGAAGCACTGCGTACATTCAACGAACATCAACTTTCAGATATTGTTGCTAAAGCCATGCAAGCTGCTGTGGCTCGCGCGGAAGAAATGGAAAAACTGTTTTAATTATTTGGATGAACTCCGTTTAGTATCATCCATCACTTGTTAAGGGTACCTTATGAATTCAATGAGTTTTCTCATCTCAACCCTATTTGACCTGTACATCATGGTCGTAATTTTGCGAATTTGGTTGCAAGCTGCACGCGCAGACTTCTACAACCCATTCTCGCAATTCATAGTAAAAGCGACTCAGCCGGTCATTGGTCCACTGCGCCGCATTATCCCATCCGTGGGGAATATTGACCTAGCAACCGTGTTGTTTGCCTACGTGTTGTGTGTGCTTAAATTTGTCGTTCTGATCCTGATAGCTTCGAACGGTTCCGTCTCTTTCAGCGCTGATTTCTTGTTCTTAGGCTTGTTATCATTAATCAAAGCCGCTGGAGGTCTGCTGTTCTGGGTACTATTGATCCGTGCAATTTTGAGCTGGGTAAGCCAAGGCCGCAGCCCTATCGAGTACGTATTCCATCAACTGACCGAGCCAATGTGCGCTCCAATCCGTCGTATTCTTCCGGCTATTGGTGGTCTTGATTTGAGCGTACTGGTGCTGTTTATCGGCTTGCAGTTCGCGAACTTCTTGATGGGTGATATCATTGGTCCAATTTGGTTCCAGTTATAATGTCAGCCGCAGTTTGGCAAGATGGCGAGGACATCATCCTAAAGCTCTATATTCAACCTAAAGCAAGCCGCGATAAAATCGTTGGCTTGCATGGTGAAGAGCTCAAAATCGCCATTACTGCTCCACCTGTCGATGGCAAAGCTAATGCGCACCTAACTAAGTTCTTAGCCAAGCAGTTTAAAATCGCTAAGGGTTTGGTTCACATAGAAAAAGGTGAATTAGGACGGCACAAACAAATTCGGATAAAATCACCTACCCAGATACCGACAGAAATTAAAGCCATCTTATGATGGCTTTTTATTTACAATTTTGTACCACACTTACTAGTACCAATGACTGAGTTCGCATTTTTACCCCGTGACCAAGGTAAAATTGCGGCTATGGTTGTTTTATAACAAGTGCTTTGAGGAAGTAACAATGAGCAAATGGATTACCGCATTACTGATCAGCCTATTGTCGTTACCAAGCTTCGCCGATCAGTTTAAAAATATGAAAGATATCGAAGTACACTATGTCGCGTTTAACTCGACATTCTTAACACCGAAAGTCGCACGTAGCTACGATATCAAGCGTAATGGATACCTCGCTGTGGTTAATATTAGCGTGCTAGATAGAGCTTCATTGGGTAAACCTGCATTAGAAGCAAAAATTGCTGGACGCGCGAAAAACCTCATCGGCCAAACTCAGACCTTGTCCTTTCGTGAAGTCAAAGAAGGCAATGCGATATACTATTTAGCCGAACTACCAATTGCCCACGAAGAAACTTTTACTTTCGATATTGACGTAAAAGCTGGAAACAAAGGCTCAGGTAAGCTTAAATTCACCCAGAAGTTTTATGTTGAAGAGTAATTGGGTTGTGATGATCCAAAAGCTTTTGGATCTAAGCAGGCTAAAAACCACTTATTAGTTAAAGAATATCTAGAGGAGAACGATTTGTTCTCCTCTATCACTATTAAAAGAGATTCCCATGAAAAAAATTGTGCTAGCAACCGGTAACCAAGGCAAAGTTCGTGAAATGGCAGATTTATTGTCTGACTTCGGTTTTGAAGTATTAGCGCAAAGTGAATTCAATGTATCGGAAGTAGCAGAAACGGGTACAACCTTCATTGAAAACGCGATCATCAAAGCTCGCCATGCCGCACAAGAAACAGGGCTTCCTGCGATTGCAGATGACTCTGGCTTAGAAGTCGATTTCTTAAAAGGCGCTCCGGGCATTTACTCTGCACGTTACGCAGGCGATAACGCATCTGATCAAGAGAATCTAGAAAAATTGCTAGCGGCAATGGAAGGCGTACCAGAAGCAGAACGTACAGCACGTTTCCACTGCGTATTAGTCCTCATGCGCCACGAGAACGACCCAACGCCTATCGTCTGCCACGGAAAATGGGAAGGCCGCATTCTAACTGAAGCACACGGTGAAAATGGCTTTGGCTACGACCCAATCTTCTTTGTTCCTGAAAACAACTGTGCGTCAGCCGAACTTGAACCTGCACGTAAAAAACAACTGTCTCACCGCGGTAAAGCGCTCAAGTCGTTGTTTGCTCAACTGTCTGAGCAAGTGTCTCAGTAATCACGAGCGAATTAGACCATGTTAACGCCCCCTGCACTCAGCTTGTATGTACACATCCCTTGGTGTGTACAAAAGTGCCCGTATTGCGACTTTAACTCTCACGCGCTCAAAACCGAGATTCCAGAAGAAGAGTACATCAGTGCTCTTCTAGAAGATTTAGATACTGACATTCAGAAATACCGCCTTAACGAAGTGCCACGTCCACTGCATTCAATCTTCATTGGTGGTGGTACGCCGAGTTTGATTTCGGCAGAAGGCATCGAGCGTCTACTTAAGGGCATTGAAGCGCGTATTCCGTTTAAGCCAGAAATTGAGATCACCATGGAAGCTAACCCAGGCACCATCGAAGCAGAGCGTTTTGTTGGCTACCGCAAAGCTGGTGTAACGCGTATCTCTATCGGCGTGCAAAGCTTTGAGCAACAGAAGCTTGAGCGTTTGGGGCGCATTCACGGCCAAGACGAAGCCGTCAATGCTGCTAAGCTGGCGCACCAAATCGGTTTGAACAGCTTTAACCTCGATCTCATGCACGGCTTACCAGATCAAAGCATCGAACAAGCCTTGGCAGATTTGGACAAAGCGATTGAGTTGGCACCGCCGCACCTGTCTTGGTATCAGCTGACCATCGAACCAAACACCATGTTCTACTACAAGCCACCAACGCTACCTGACGATGATGACTTGTGGGATATTTTCGAGCTCGGACACCAAAAACTTTCAGCCGCGGGTTATGTGCAATATGAAATCTCGGGTTACAGCAAGCCGGGCTATCAGTGTCAGCACAACCTCAACTACTGGCGCTTTGGCGATTACCTTGGTATTGGTTGTGGCTCTCATGGCAAACTCAGTTTTACCGACGGGCGTATTATTCGAACGACAAAGGTAAAACACCCGCGTGGCTATTTAGCGGCTTATCAAAATATGGTCAAACCTTATCTGCATACAGAACATGTCGTCGCGGATGAAGACCGTCCATTCGAGTTCTTTATGAACCGATTCCGCTTAATGGAAGCATGCCCGAAGCAAGATTACGTGGACACCACAGGCTTGCCGCTCAGTACGATTCAAGAAACTATTGATTGGGCGTTAGAAATGGGCTACTTGAGTGAAACCGCCACTCATTGGCAAATTACTGAAAAAGGGAAGCTCTTCCTTAATGACTTGCTCGAAGCCTTTATGGCCGAAGAAAGCGAAGAGTAACGCAGCCCAAAAACAAAAAAGCCTCTCAATTGAGAGGCTTTTTATATAGAACATTCAACATTAGAAAATCGAACGGCCAATTCGCTCCGATAGCAATTCAAGCGCCTTAGTACCAGCAAGGGAGTTACCTGAAGGGTCAAGCTCTGGAGACCATACTGCAATGGTCATTTCGCCAGGTACTACCGCGATAATGCCACCACCGACACCAGACTTACCAGGCATGCCAACACGATAAGCAAATTCGCCCGCGCCATCATACAGGCCACACGTTGCTAACAGTGCATTAAGTTGTTTGGTTTGCACGGGAGAAACAACGGGCTTACCCGTTTGTACCGATGTGCCCTTATTTGCCAAATAGCTAAACGTTTTAGCCAAGTCGACACAGCTCATCTTCAGTGCACAAGCGTGGAAGTAGTTTTGCAGCACTGGAATTACTTCATTTTCGAAGTTACCAAACGAGCGCATGAGATATGCAATCGCCGCATTCCGATCACCATGCATCATTTCGGATGCCGCGACGACTTTGTCATACACAATATGAGTATCACCAGAAAGCTGACGTACAAATTCCAATAGGCGCTGACGAGGTGCAGATAAGCGAGTTTGCAACAGATCCGCCACAACTATCGCTCCAGCATTAATAAAAGGATTGCGAGGAATACCTTGCTCCATTTCTAGCTGGATTAGCGAGTTAAACGCCTGCCCCGAAGGCTCTTTTCCCACTCGAGACCAAATTTCTTCTTGCTTGTACAAGCACATCGCTAACGTCAAGCTCAATGCTTTTGAAATAGATTGGATAGAGAAAGGTTCATCGGCATCGCCCGCCTTAATAACCTCACCTTCGTTGGTGTATACCGCAATACCTAACTTGTTGCTGGGTACTTTTGCCAGAGCAGGAATGTAATCAGCCACTTTGCCTTGGCCGATTAAAGGGCGCACTTCCGCCAAAATATCTGTCAAAATTTCCACTGTCGGTTTCATTCTCTACCTTCTATTTACAAGAGAACTCGTTGAGCTCAGAGGTAAAAAAAGCCAACGTGTCGTTGGCTTTTCCATAGGGTTCGTTCGACTCAAGTCGATTATGGTTTTACTGCCACAATAATATTGCGGTTGATAGATTGATCAACACGGTGAAGATAACCGATGTAAGGCTCTTCTGAAAGTACCTTCCAACCTTGCTCTTCAAATAATGCCGCGACGTCTTTCCATTTCAACGTAAATTCATTGAAAGACAACACCACTGAACCTTGTTTTTTCAGTACCACTTTCCATGCAGGCAGAGCCTCTTTTAAAAGCTCTAGTGGGCTGCGGTTCAGTTTGCTGTCCTTGGCATTTTTGCTGCCGTGCTGCACACCATAAGGCAGATCAGACACCATCACATCAACTGAGTTCTTTTTCACGACTTGATCAGCGATACGAGTATCAGCCGAATACAGCTTCATAAACTGAAGATTGCCTTGGTTGTAATCTTCTTTATTTGCTGCAGCTTCAACTACGAAACCATCCGCCACTTTCTTGCCACCCGCAGTGCGCTTTTCTTTGCTCACTTTGTGCTTAAAGCGGCCATTCTTCATGAACTTAACGATAAAGGTCTGGATCTCTTGCACCCACTTGGCATTGATCTCTACCCCCACCACGTTCAAACCATGGATCAAGCCTTCAAACAAGGTTGTACCTTTACCACACATTGGATCCATTAAGGTCAGTTGTTTACTTCCCGTATTGGACGCACTAATGCCGATATTCACCATCAAGCGAGTAAACTGCTCGTTTGTTTTCCCGGTATAACGCAGAATCTGACTCATGCTTTCCGGGAAAGTATTGAACGCTGGCGCTTGAATTGGTCGAAGTAAACCATCTTCGCGCACTTCAAATAGTGCATAGTAAATCGAAGAGGCTGCGATTCTTCGCGTCTGCTCATCGCTTAGAGCTTCCTGACAAGAAAACGCCAACGCTGCAGGTAAGCCAACCTCTTTACTACCAATTTCTGTCACATCCACGCCTTGTGAAGCTAAAATTGCTTTTAGCTCTGAACAGGCAATGGTCATTGCGCTATCAAAGTAAATTCGGTTATGACCCGGATTCGCTAATATCGCGTAATGGTACATCCCATGAACTCCTCTAGTTACGCGATACGCTTATATTTGATATCCCACACACCGTGACCAAGACGGTGACCACGAGCTTCAAACTTCGTTAAAGGACGGTCGTCTGGACGAGGAACGAAATCACCATCTTTAGCAATGTTTTCGAAACCTGGCGCTTGGTTCATAACTTCAATCATGTGCTCTGCGTAGTTTTCCCAGTCTGTCGCCATGTGGAAAATACCTTGATTAGGGATCAGCTTCTCACGAACCATTTCAGCAAAACCTAATTGAACGATGCGACGCTTGTGGTGACGTTTCTTGTGCCAAGGGTCTGGGAAGAACAACTGCAATGTCGATAGGCTGCCGTTTGGAATCATATGCTCAAACACTTCCACTGCGTCATGGCACATCACACGCAGGTTAGTAACTCCCGCCTCACGCGCATCCGCAAGACAAGCACCAACACCCGGGCTGTGTACTTCGATACCAATGAAGTTCTTCTCTGGTGCATTCTTTGCCATTTCAACCAATGAAGCACCCATACCAAAACCGATCTCTAGTACAACGGGGTTGTCGTTACCAAACACTTCTTTCCAATCGAGAAGTTCAGCTTTGAAGTCAATACCCATCGTTGGCCAGCATTCATTCATCGCGCTCTCTTGACCTTTAGTCAAACGCCCTTCACGGCGCACAAAGCTGCGGATTTTGCGGATCAGCTTTCCGTCTTCGTTGTATTCGTTAGTGGTTACTTCACTCATTGATTTTGCCTGCACATTGATTAATCAAAGCGGGGATTATCCAAAGAATTTACTGAGGTGCAAGTATTTGTTGAGCTCTTGGCCTATGGCAGCCCAAAAGCAATAGCACACCTCTTTATATCCCTACTGTTTATCCGTTGTACTTCTTGCCCATTATGTGGTGCAATTTTGCACCTAACCAATAATAGAATACAGAGCAAGTCGTGACACCTTTCGCCAATGCCATCCTAGAATGGTATGACGCATATGGAAGAAAAGATCTTCCGTGGCAACAAAATAAGACCGCATACAGTGTCTGGTTGTCTGAAATCATGCTTCAGCAAACTCAGGTCACTACGGTTATTCCGTATTACCAACGTTTCTTGGAGCGTTTTCCAACCGTTATCGATCTTGCCAATGCTGAGCAAGATGAAGTCCTACACCTTTGGACTGGCTTAGGGTATTACGCCCGAGCCCGTAACCTTCACAAAGCAGCACAAGAGGTCGCCTCTACATACAATGGTGAGTTTCCTCTTGATATAGAGAAAATGAACGCCTTACCGGGGATTGGCCGCTCTACCGCAGCCGCCGTTTTATCGTCTGTGTATAAACAACCACATGCGATTCTCGATGGCAACGTGAAGCGCACCCTATCCCGCTGTTTCGCAGTCGAAGGATGGCCAGGACAAAAAAAGGTTGAAAACCAGCTGTGGGAAATTGCCGAAACGCATACCCCACAAACAGACGTAGATAAGTATAACCAGGCAATGATGGACATGGGCGCAATGGTCTGCACACGCAGCAAACCCAAATGTAGCCTCTGCCCTATTGCGGATCTGTGTGTGGCAAAACAACAAGGCAATGTGCTCGACTACCCGGGTAAAAAACCGAAAAAAGACAAGCCAATCAAGCAAACTCGTTTTGTAATGCTTCACCACAACACCGAAAATGGTCATGAAGTGTGGTTAGAACAAAGACCACAAACAGGCATTTGGGGGGGCTTATTTTGCTTCCCACAAACCGAACATGTGGATGTAGAAAGCGACATTGAATTGCTACTGGATCAACGTGGCATTCAAGCCAGCAATATCAAGCAGCAGCAAACACTGATTACCTTTCGCCATACCTTTAGCCATTACCACCTCGATATCACGCCAATTTTGATTGATTTATCAAAGCAACCGGACGTGATAATGGAAGGCAACAAAGGTCTTTGGTATAACTTATCTAAACCTGAAGAAGTCGGTTTAGCCGCGCCAGTAAAACTATTGCTGGAAGCGCTACCCCACGAACTTCGTTAATTGAATACAAGGAGTCATTATGAGCCGCACTGTATTTTGTGCTCGACTAAAAAAAGAAGGCGAAGGTCTAGACTTTCAACTTTACCCTGGTGAACTAGGTAAACGCATTTTCGACAACATCTCGAAAGAAGCGTGGGCTCAGTGGCAACACAAACAAACCATGTTGATCAACGAAAAGAAACTCAACATGATGGATCCAGAGCACCGAAAACTGATCGAAACAGAAATGGTAAACTTCCTCTTTGAAGGAAAAGACGTTCATATCGAAGGTTACACACCGCCGAGCGAATAAAGTCGCTTGAGTTAAAACAATGACATCACAACCACTTGTGGTGTCATTTTTCTATTACCTTCAATAGCCCTGATACTTATGAAAAAAATTGTCTTTATTGCTGCCGCACTTTTAATGGCTGGCTGTAGCCGTGAATTCGTCGAAAAGATTTATGACGTCAACTACGAGCCCACAAACCGTTTTGCCAATAACTTAGCTGAGCTACCTGGACAATTTGAAAAAGATACCGCCGCGTTGGATGCCCTGATCAATAGTTTCTCTGGTAATATTCAAAAGCGCTGGGGTAAAAAAGAAATTAAGTACGCAGGCAAAAGTAATTACGTCAAATATATCGATAACTACCTTAGCCGTGCCGAGGTCGACTTTCGCAAAGGCGTGATCACGATTGAAACCGTATCACCGACCGAGCCCCAAAAGCACCTCAAAGAGGCGATTGTCACTACCTTACTCACGCCAGACGATCCAGCTCACGTCGACTTGTTCTCCTCAAAAGGAATCACGTTAGAAGGGCAACCATTTCTGTATAAACAAGTTGTCGATCAAGACAATAAGCCAATTCAGTGGTCTTGGCGGGCAAACCGATTTGCGGAGTATCTCATCGCAAACAAAATCAAGACCAAAGACGTTGATTTCAAGAAAGCGTATTACGTCGAAATCCCCATGGTTGAAGACCATTTTTCAACACGCAGCTACCAATACGCCGATATCGTGCGCCGAGCTTCCAAGAAATACGATATTCCAGAAGATTTGATATACGCCATTATTAAAACCGAGAGCAGCTTCAACCCGTACGCAGTAAGTTGGGCAAATGCGTATGGCTTAATGCAAGTTGTACCTAAAACCGCCGGTCGAGACGTATTCAAGCTCGTGAAAAAGCGCTCAGGCCAGCCAAGCCCGGAATATTTGTTTAATCCAGAAAACAACATCGATACCGGTACTGCGTATTTCTACATCTTAAAAAACCGTTATTTAAGAGAAGTCCATCACCCAAGCTCTCTCGAGTACAGTATGATTTCCGCTTACAATGGTGGTACTGGAGGTGTTTTAAACACATTCCATCGCAGCGATCGCAAACGCGCAATGCAAGATCTTAACTCGTTGCAACCCAACCAAGTTTATTGGGCACTAACTAAGAAACACCCGAACGCAGAAGCACGTCGCTACCTAGAAAAAGTTACAAATTTCAAAAAGGAATTTAACTCAAAGCAAACTTTGTAGTGACAGTTGAATAAAAAGCGTTCGAACAAGCACTTTTTTGAAATTATTTAAAAAAAGTGGTTGACGCAAAGCGGGAAAATCCGTTTAATAGCGCTCCGTCGCCCGGATAGCTCAGTCGGTAGAGCAGAGGATTGAAAATCCTCGTGTCGGTGGTTCGATTCCGCCTCCGGGCACCACAATTTGATTTGTTGGTGTCTTAACGAAATGTTATAACACGGACAAAAGCACAAAGAATAAAGTGTGCCGACTTAGCTCAGTAGGTAGAGCAACTGACTTGTAATCAGTAGGTCACCAGTTCGATTCCGGTAGTCGGCACCATTCTTTTGCCTCGATAGCTCAGTCGGTAGAGCAGAGGATTGAAAATCCTCGTGTCGGTGGTTCGATTCCGCCTCGAGGCACCATATTTGGTGCGCTTGCTTAATTTTAAATCATTGGCAAGACACAAAACAGAATAGTTCCTCCTTAGCTCAGTTGGTAGAGCGACGGACTGTTAATCCGCAGGTCACTGGTTCGAGTCCAGTAGGAGGAGCCAACTTCAAGAATTTCATATAAATGAGATTCTTAAAACGAAGAGTTCATCTCTTCTAAAAAGAATAAAGTGTGCCGACTTAGCTCAGTAGGTAGAGCAACTGACTTGTAATCAGTAGGTCACCAGTTCGATTCCGGTAGTCGGCACCATTCTTTTGCCTCGATAGCTCAGTCGGTAGAGCAGAGGATTGAAAATCCTCGTGTCGGTGGTTCGATTCCGCCTCGAGGCACCATTATTTGGTGTCATTGCTAAACACGATACACGAATAATTCCTCCTTAGCTCAGTTGGTAGAGCGACGGACTGTTAATCCGCAGGTCACTGGTTCGAGTCCAGTAGGAGGAGCCATTTTTAAAAAGCCGCATCTTTTGATGCGGCTTTTTGGCATCTGCCCTACGTTCATTTCATTCCCCCAGTTTCTCTGTTTCTCTGTTTCTCTGTTTCTCTGTTTCTCTGTTTCTAGCATCGCAAAATATTAAGCCCAGTCTCTAAAAAACACTTATTTTACGCTAAAAATTTAATCCTCATCATAATTTCAATACGCACTAGTATGCGCTCATATTCATCTTCACTAAGATGCCCGAGTTATTACATTTCTTCTTTTAACTATGCCTTGCATAGTGATGACACTTTATTTGTGAGCCAAATATGAAACTAAAAACTCAAGCCTATTTATTATCTGCGATCATATTGCTAGCACTCCTAGCACTGACCGCAACGGGCTTATGGACACTTCGCGTCGCAAGTAACCTTGATAACAAAGCTCGGGTTACTGAGCTATTCAAAAGTGCGTACAGCATTCTTACCGAAGTAGAAAAAATGGCTATCGAAGGCAAAATGCCAGAGGACGAAGCGAAATCATTAGCCACTCGCCTACTCCGTAATAATATCTACAAAGACAACGAATACGTTTATGTCGCAGATGAGAACATGATTTTTGTTGCAGCTCCGCTTGACCCTCAATTACATGGAACAAGCTTTCACGACTTTCGTGATGGAGATGGCAACAGCGTCGGCCAACTTATCTTAGATGTTTTGGGGCGCAAAACAGGTCAAATCGTCGAATATACTTGGAGTCAAAAGCAGGCCGACGGAAGCATTGAAGAAAAACACTCTATTGCCGAGAAAACACCACATTGGGGCTGGGTTGTAGGTACAGGGATCGGCTTTAATGAGGTGAATGCTCGCTTCTGGGCTACCGCTCAATGGCAGCTTGTACTGTGTTTAGTTATCGCGGGGAGTATTCTCGGTGGCCTGATAATCTCGATTCGCAAGATGCTCAATCTACTTGGTGGAGAGCCAAACGATGTGCGCAAAGCCGTTCAAGCTGTCGCACAAGGCGACATTCAGACCAGTTTTGATACAGTGGCGCCGAGAGGAAGTATCTATCGTGCGGTGCAAGATATGAGTCAATCACTAGCCACCATGGTGACAAACCTTGAGAAATCCATGCACGCACTGCGCGCTGAGTTATCTGCCGTAGAATCTCGCTCAAATACGATTGCCGATCTCACCGTATCCCAGCAGCAGTCAACAGCAATGATTGCCACTGCGATGACTGAAATGGCATCTTCAGCCAACCATGTTGCCAACTCGGCAAGTGATACAGCAAACAACACAGACGAAGCCGATAAACAAAGTCAGCATACTCAGAAGCTGATTCACAGCACTGTTGAAAACATTCAAGGTTTAGCTTCTCAATTAAATACTGCAAGTAAAGCGGTCGCCGATCTAGATCAGGATGTAAATAGTATAGTGAAAGTGCTCGATGTAATTGGCGATATTGCAGAGCAAACAAACTTACTCGCACTCAATGCAGCCATTGAAGCAGCACGTGCCGGAGAGCAAGGTCGAGGCTTTGCCGTTGTTGCCGACGAGGTGCGTAACCTGGCAGGCCGAACACAAGACAGCACTAAAGAGATTCAGCATATGATCTCCAACCTGCAAGAAGGTTCCCGTAACGCTATTCACACAATGGAAGTGTGTGCAGAAACCAGTGAGGGTACAGTAACAGAGTCTAAGAATGCCTCTGAAGCTCTGCAGCAAATTGTAACGGCGTTAGAATCTATCACCGCAATGAGTCAGCAGATCGCGACCGCAGCAGCCGAACAAACTCAGGTTAGCGATGATATTGCGCTTCGCGTCAATCTTATCGAGGAAAGCGGAAGCCAGCTCAACTCTGTGGTAACGGAGAGCCAATCAAGCACTCAAAGTTTAGCTTCGCTGGCAGATGAGCTAGAAGGTTGGGTAAACAAGTTCTCTGTAAAGCACTAGGTTAAAGTCAATTGTTTAGTATAAAGCACGTTTTCAAGCGTGCTTTTTTTGTTTTTATCCATTTACTCTACTTTCAAACTCCTATCTCTCCATTAAAGAAAGCTTAGTTAATGGTGTATTTGTATCAAAAATGCATAAAAACAGCCCACTCCGAGCACATTTTCATCAAACGATATTTTATTTTAATTTTATGGTTGACCTAAGAGCCGAAAAACCGTTTAATACACCTCGTCGCCCGGATAGCTCAGTCGGTAGAGCAGAGGATTGAAAATCCTCGTGTCGGTGGTTCGATTCCGCCTCCGGGCACCACAATTTATTAATTGTTGGTGCTTAGCACGAACAATAGTTAAAGAATATAGTGTGCCGACTTAGCTCAGTAGGTAGAGCAACTGACTTGTAATCAGTAGGTCACCAGTTCGATTCCGGTAGTCGGCACCATTTATTCTTTTAAAAAGACAATTCCTCCTTAGCTCAGTTGGTAGAGCGACGGACTGTTAATCCGCAGGTCACTGGTTCGAGTCCAGTAGGAGGAGCCATTTTTCAGTTAGTAAGTCGATTACTTATTAACGAAAATGTGCCGACTTAGCTCAGTAGGTAGAGCAACTGACTTGTAATCAGTAGGTCACCAGTTCGATTCCGGTAGTCGGCACCACTTATTAAAATTTGTTCCTCCTTAGCTCAGTTGGTAGAGCGACAGACTGTTAATCCGCAGGTCACTGGTTCGAGTCCAGTAGGAGGAGCCATATTAGAAAAAGCCGTATCTCTTGATACGGCTTTTTTACATTGGTTTAAAGTCAAACTCTTTTCTACTCATGTCACTCAGGAAAGAAAATCAGAGTTTAGATTATTACCTTGAAGGCAATCGCTTAACTTAGAGTGGAATATCTGCTCACCAACAACTCTGCTTTCTATCGATAGTCCCACCATAAGCAATGTTCACCAATAAATAATAATCATAGTGATTGGCACACATCTCCCAGATCAAAAAAAGCCAGGTAAAACCCAGCTTTTTGCTTAAATCAACCAACTCAGCTTAAACCACCGAGACAAATATACTTTGTCTCCAAATATTCATCGAGCCCTTGTTTCGCACCTTCTCGGCCAACTCCTGACTCTTTCACTCCACCAAACGGGGCCACCTCAGTAGAAATAATCCCCTCATTGACACCAACCATGCCGTATTCCAGACCTTCGCTGAAAGCAACAATACGCTTGAAGTTATTCGTGTAGAAGTAACAAGCCAAACCATACTCTGTGTCATTCGCCATTCCGAGAACTTGCTCATCATTCTCAAAGGTAATAATAGGTAATACAGGCCCGAATAGCTCTTGCTGAACAATCGACATATGCTGCTTGACGCTATCCAAAAGAACAGGCTCCATAAAGCGCCCAGGGCGTCTCTGCGGAGAGTTGGCAATAGAAGCTCCTTCTTGTACGGCTTGATCGATCACTGCCTCTAGGCGATGTTTAGAAGCCATCGTAATAACAGGACCTAATGTGACACCTTTCTCTAAACCATTACCAAGCTGTAATTTGTTTAACTTCGACAATACTTTTTCAATAAAAGCTTGTTTTACATCTTCATGGACATACAGCCGATTGGTACAAACACATGTTTGCCCTGCATTACGGAACTTCGAAGCGACAAGCCCTTCCGCCGCCGCATCTAAATCTGCATCGTCAAAAACAATAAAAGGTGCATTACCACCTAACTCCATCGAAACCGCTTTGACAGAGTCACTGGCTTGTTTCATCAAAATCTTCCCGACTCGCGTAGAGCCCGTAAAAGAAACTTTCTTAATCCTAGGATCAGTACTTAGTACTTGGCCAAACTCAGCTGCCTGCTCTGATACCACCACAGGAAGCAGTTCTTTTGGGATTCCTGCCTGATAAGCTAATTCAACAACAGCAATTGCAGTAAGAGGGGTAAGCTCAGAGGGTTTAATCAGCATACCACAGCCTGCCGCCAGGGCTGGTGCTGCTTTTCTTGTAATCATCGCAATAGGGAAGTTCCACGGCGTAATTGCAGCGCATACCCCTACAGGCTGGCGAATAGCAGACAGACGTCGATCTGTCGTGGGGGCAGGTATAACTTCGCCATAAGCACGTTTGGCTTCTTCTGAGAACCACTCGACAAAAGAGGCGCCATACATCACCTCTCCTTTACTCTCGGTTAATGGTTTTCCCTGCTCTAAGGTAATAACTGTGGCAATGTCTTCTGCATTATCAAGGAGTAATTGATACCACTTTTTCAAGCGACGAGAGCGCTCTTTGGCACTTAACTTTGCCCAACGAACTTGCTCAGTTTTGCACTGACCAATGAGAGTATCTAACTCCTCTAGACTACTAGGCTTTAACCGAACTAACTCTTGCTCAGTTGCAGGGTTGATGACCACAATTCCCTCTTCGGAAGACCATTGCTTAAATACGGATTTCAAGGTTTCATTTTTTATTTGTTGCATCATCAAACTTACTCCTACGAGAACTCCTCTTAGGTTAATCGTTACTAGCAAGATCAGCAAAGAAAACAAAGTTTTCTAAAAGACATGAATGTTCGAATGACTTTACTCTCTTAACAGTCTAGACGCTCATTCTCTTCCAATGACTAAATCAGACTAGCGGTAACAAACTCCAGCAATCCATTCTCCTAGGGACTATCCAGAACACTAGAACGATGAATATTTGCGAAGTAGCAGTAGAAAACTCTTATTAGAGAGGAGCGTTAACGAAATACGCAGTGACAAGAATGCAGACTACGAGCTAGCTTATGCGAATTCTCTGGTCTAATGACCGGCATAACCCATCAGTCCCCAGCATTTACTATAGGCTCGAATCTGTAGAGAAATGGGCAAGATTACATTCAACTAGAATTGTGCAACTTGGTTACAGAGAAAGCTGGTCCTACAGATACCAAAAATCTTAGTCTTTCAAGTGAAGCTTAATATAAGTGGCAGCGGTTCTAGGCTACTAACAGGCCTTTCCGCAGGACTCATTCGATTGAAGGGAAAAATATACTCGCATTAACGAAAAAGCCCCAGTCTTTCGACTGAGGCTTAATATAAGTGGCGGAGTGGACGGGACTCGAACCCGCGACCCCCGGCGTGACAGGCCGGTATTCTAACCAACTGAACTACCACTCCGCAGTGG
>NZ_JAMZAS010000031.1:0-1006 GCF_024181935.1 Vibrio sp. Y51_MX_L26 | reverse complement strand
CCATTCACCAACAACTGACACCAACACACCACCTAAAATCCTAGATCGCTGGGTCGGTCACACCAGATTGACCCTCGTTAACCCCATCAACCCATGCAACCCCGACACTCTGCTGAATTACGCCGAAGAGTATTACCATGATTGTGCAGGGGTTCCGGTCTCTATCCGGTCTTTGAGTTGGAATCTAGGGTTAATAGGGTAGTATCCCTCGCCGAATACATTTGTACCCTCAGAGCTAACTTCAACAACCCTGTTAACCCCATCAGATTGAGCTCAACCCCATCAACCCCTCCAACCCTGTCAGGTATGTCTGGTAGGTAGTTCTGCACCGATTCTGGTCAGAGTTTCCCCGAGGTTCTAGTCGTGGGGTTCTGCTGTCCTATTACTATAGGATTCGCGCTGTAATCCAGTGTGCCGTTGGTTTTTCCGGTTCGAGTATGAATACCAGCCCCGTGATTAGCCACTGTTTCTGGTGCTGTGGTTGATTGCTGCTGATTACTAGCCGAAATCATTTACGAGATAACAGACCGATTACCACTGAGGGTAATCGGTCATCATTGAATGCTGTTTTTTCCTGACTGGCTAGTTCTGAGAGCTTTAGGAACATAGATGTCCTTCCTGTCACTGAACTAGCTATCCATCCCATATCTATATATGAATTAACTTCAGCTAATGGACAGAATGTTGGTTATATTTTTGTTGGTTCCAGCGCGAAGTTTTTCTGGGGTTCGGTTCTGATGTTGAGTGGTATGTATCTGCCCTGATTCGTACTGTACAGACGAGAGAAGGTTCTGATGGTGGATATCACTCTGATAGGGGAAGTGTGGCTCTGTGGTGACTACGTGGAGAGTTTCAGTGGTGCTAATGGACCAGAGCTTACCGGAAGTAATCGCAGACCGGATATGGAAAGGACCAGAACGAAAAAAGGCTTACGGATTTCTCCATAAGCCTTAAGGAATAATGGTGGCCCCTATGTGACTTGAACACATGACCAATCGATTATGAG
>NZ_JAMZAS010000030.1:0-1089 GCF_024181935.1 Vibrio sp. Y51_MX_L26 | reverse complement strand
CCCGATTTCAGATAATAAGTGCGACATTCATGGAAAGGTGTAGAAGAGGAAGCCAACTGCTGAAAGTGGTACGCTCTTCTCGCCAAAGAAACAAGCAGTACTACCATGAATTATCAGCAGTTGACCGAGGGCAGAAGATACCAGATTTCTGCTCTTTTGGAACGGGGAATTTCCGTTTCTGAAATAGCTAAAACAGTTCAGTGCCATCGCTCTACGGTATATCGGGAGCTTAAACGTGGCCGCAAGGGCAGTCATTATTGCCCAAACGAAGCCCAGGTGTTGTCAATCAAAAAACGTACATCAGCGCGTAAATACCGTATACCTCAGGAGCGTGTTGATTTTATCCGCCTCCTTTTAGAAGCGGATTGGAGTCCAGAGCAGATTTCCAGTGTATTAACTAAAGTCGGTGCCGCCGTCAGCCATGAGTGGATATACCGATTTGTTGCGCTGGATAAACGCTTGGGTGGCAAGTTATATCGCCACTTGAGGCAAGGACACAAGCGGTATCGTCGCGGTAAAAAAGAGAAAGCGCCAGCAATCAAGAATGCCGTTTCGATCGATGATAGGCCGAGCATCGTTGACAGTAAGGAGCGATTTGGTGATTGGGAAATCGACACCGTATTAGGCAAGCACGGCACTGGAGCAATGGTGACTATTTTAGAGCGTAAAACACGATTTTACGTGGTAAAGAAAGTGCCATCCAAGTCAGCGGATGATGTCACCAAAGCAACAATAGAGCTACTCATGCCTTATAAGGAGCATGTGCATACCATCACGACAGATAACGGGAGAGAGTTTGCAGGTCATGAAACCATCGCAAAGGAGTTGGAGGCTGAGGTGTACTTTGCCCACCCTTATAGCTCTTGGGAGCGTGGAGCCAATGAGAATGCTAACGGTCTTTTAAGGCAATATGTGAAGAAAGGAACCGACCTAACAACGGTAACAGACAGCGATATTGAATTCGCTCTATTGCGGATAAATTATCGACCGAGAAAATGTTTAGACTTCAAGCAGCCAGCAATTGTATTTAAAGAAATGGCATTGGCTGCTTGATATTAGCGAGTGTCGCACTTCGCAGTTGAATTCGGG
>NZ_JAMZAS010000002.1:50240-545008 GCF_024181935.1 Vibrio sp. Y51_MX_L26 | reverse complement strand
TTGCGGATAAATTATCGACCGAGAAAATGTTTAGACTTCAAGCAGCCAGCAATTGTATTTAAAGAAATGGCATTGGCTGCTTGATATTAGCGAGTGTCGCACTTCGCAGTTGAATTCGGGCCTAAGCATTACCCTTACCTAAAGGTAAAAGTTTATCTTAGTAAACTCTGCTGTCCGTCTTTATTATTTTTATCAGATAGCGTTTATTATTAGCCAAAACTTAAATATCATTTCGTTATTAAAGTTTAGGATTTTTGTTATACATTAGAATAAAATTAAATAGATTATGGTATCGTTTATCGAACAAACTGAAATTTCCAAAATCTTAAAATTGTATGTTTTATAGCCTAAAACGCCAAGCCAACCTGTTCAAGGAGCGAGATATAATCATAAAGAATTCTATTTTTGCAACAAGTATAAGTCTAAAAAACAACTGACCCGATGACTTAAACCATGTGATTAATGTTTGTAAAAAACAACAAAACTTTCACAACAGGAAAGAGCAAATCTTTATTTTTAATAATTTAGTAAGGTCTAATTAAATGTAACCGATTACTTTTCATCTGGTTATTTTTTTGGCACGAGTATCAAGTTTTCCTGTTTTCCCTCCACTGAAAATAAATAGTTCTTTTCTTTTTCCGCTACAAGTTCCCCATTCGAGTATAGCTTTCCAATTATCTTCATGTTTCCGTCACCAGCTTGAATCGGTGCAATTAAAAATGAATACTGTACGGGTAATTGAACGCCTTGGTAGTGCTGCAATGCAGATCTAAGACACTGATTTTCAATCACTTTACATATTTCCACATCAAGAGACGTAATCGAAGGTGGAAAGTATCCATCGACAGAAACCCAACCATAGAGTGTCGCCTGACTCTTTGTGTCAAAGCTACCTTCCCTTACAATCGGCACAGATTGACTACACCCACTTAGTAGGAATAGTCCGATAAAACCAGCCCATATAGAATTGTTCATTATGACACCATAAACTTATTTTATAGACTTAGTTCATTTTAATTTCACACAATTCTTTATGTAAAAATATAAAAGATCAACTTATATTTATACTACAAGCGGACAATAAATCGCATTCTTCAACAACACATATTTAACATTAGATTTAATTTCACTCTTAGAGACTGCACCTTAATACACTTTCAATTAGGTGGGTATATTAGAGAACAAAGATATTTAAATATCTAAGAAGCACCACAATATGCATCAGAGCACATTTGTTATCGCTGTTCTATTTAGCTCACCGAAATTAAAAACCAAAATATAATAACAACCGACCAATATTGATAAACACGAAGAGATACATCTAATATTTTCCTTGATAAAATTTCAAAAGGGACTATTCCTATGTCAGCACGCCAAACTATCGATGAGATTTTGCTAAAGTTTGCTCATCAAATAGGCTTGCCTGCACTGCATCTAACGGAAAATGAAGTAAGCTTAGCGTTTGATGATAATCTAAGAGTGCATATCATCTTTCATCCTGAATCGACAACCCTCCAGCTCGAAGCTGAGATTGTTGGTCTTCAAATCGTTAATTCCGATCTCTATCGTTCTTTTCTAGCCTTTAATTATCACTGGCCTGAGCATCAATTATTCTTTAGTTTAGATAATCATCGACATGTACTCTGTTTAAACCGACTCATTAACATTAAGCGACTGGATTATGAGTATTTTGAAACTGCTTTGGCGGAATTGTTGACGCAAAGTGAGTCGTGGGAGTCGTTATTGTCTGCTCATGTCGCCACTGCTGAGGTAGCTCCGATGCCACAAACTTTAGACTTAAGAGTTTAGGTGTCTCTATGTCCAACGACATCCAATCTAAATACACTAACTTACCGGTTCATGAAGTAAAGCAAGCACAGCAAAGTGATGCTCTGCCACAAGGAACGTTTCATGGCCGCAAAGTGACCCTACTCTCTTCATCAGAAAGCAGTTTGGCTCGAATGAGCTCTAAAAGAGAACTTAGCGAATGTTTAAACCAGTTTGCGAGTCTTGAGTCTTGTAATCGCGTCTTGGATTTTGATCAGCAGTTTAGTCTTGAAAAGCAAAACACCGCGGTCGAAAAACTACTTGAACGAAAAGTGACCGTAATTCAACGTTCCTGAGCACGCAATATAGATGGGTTCAAAATATAAATTTCACGTATACACACCCTCCCACCCGCAAGCACATGCAATAAAAAACCCCGAAGGCTCGGGGTTTTGGTTAGTACTGCTTTTTCTTTGTTAACTACTTCAATTTAGAAGAAGCCTAGTGGATCAACACTGTAGCTAATCAATAGGTTTTTCGTATTTTGGTAGTGATCCAGCATCATCTTATGTGTTTCACGTCCAATACCTGACTTTTTATAGCCACCGAACGCAGCGTGTGCAGGGTAAGCGTGGTAGCAGTTAATCCAAATTCGACCAGCTTCGATATTACGGCCCATACGATATGCGACGTTCGCATCACGCGTCCAAACGCCTGCGCCTAAGCCATATTCGGTGTCGTTCGCGATTTCCAGAGCTTCCGCTTCATCTTTAAACTTAGTGATGGCAATGACGGGGCCAAAGATTTCTTCTTGGAAAATACGCATCTTATTATGGCCTTCCAACATCGTTGGCTGAATGTAGTAACCCTGATTGATTGACTCTGGCTGCTCAGAGACACCACCACCAAAGACCACTTTTGCACCTTCTTCACGGCCGATTTCCAGGTAACTTAAAATCTTATCAAACTGTTCTTGAGAAGCTTGGGCGCCTACTTGAGTATCGGTATCGAGCGGGTTACCTTGCTTGATTAACTGCGCACGTTCCGTCAATTTCTCTACAAACTTATCGTAAATCGCTTCATGAACTAATACGCGAGATGGACAGGTACAAACTTCGCCTTGGTTGAAGAAACCAAGTAGCGTACCTTCGATACACTTGTCGAGGTACTCATCTTCGTAATCGAAAATATCTGAGAAGTAGATGTTTGGAGATTTACCACCTAGCTCAACTGTCGATGGGATCAAGTTGTCTGCTGCACATTTTAGAATGTGATTACCAACCTGTGTTGAACCGGTAAACGCTAACTTCGCAATGCGGTTGCTGGTTGCAAGCGCTTGGCCCGCTTCTGAACCAAAACCATTCACAACGTTGATGACGCCCGGAGGCAGTAGATCACCGATCTTTTCCATAAGAACCAGAATCGACGTTGGAGTTTGTTCTGCTGGCTTCAATACCACGCAACAACCTGCCGCAAGTGCCGGTGCCAGTTTCCAAGCCGCCATCAACATAGGGAAGTTCCAAGGGATGATTTGACCAACTACGCCAATCGGCTCTGGGAAGTGATAGCTTGCCGTGTGCTCATCCAGCTCCGCCGCACTGCCTTCTTGCGCGCGAATGCAGCCAGCAAAGTAACGGAAATGATCCACCACCAAAGGTAAATCCGCAGCCAAGGTTTCACGAACTGGTTTGCCGTTTTCCCATGTTTCTGCAACTGCAAGTTCTTCTAAATGCTGTTCGATACGATCAGCGATTTTCAGCAAGATGTTAGAGCGTTCAGTCACACTGGTTTTTGCCCATTTAGTTCTGATGTTGTGTGCCGCATCCAATGCTAAGTTGATATCCGCCTCGCCAGAACGAGCAACTTTACAATACGCTTGTCCGTTGATTGGTGAGATATTGTCAAAATACTCACCATCCGTTGGTTTTACCCATTCCCCACCGATAAAGTTATCGTAATGCGATTTAAAGTTAACAATGGCATTTTCACTACCTGGCTGTGCATAGCTCATAACTCTTCCTTTTGTTTCTCGTTCAATGTGTTATTGCAGTGTCGTATCGCACTGTTCACAAAGAGCATTACGCAAGTCACACGCCAACTACACCACACTTGTTGTTAATTAAATGTAAAACTATGATTACCAAGCGATAACAAACCAAGTGAGCGATGTTTGAGCGGATGTATGGTGTGAACACCAATGTTCAAGTGTTCCAAAATGGCACACCCTCACTGTGACAAAATGGTACAGTCATGGAACTTCAACACATTAGCGATAACAATTGGCTTTCAACTTCATGGATCCGAAGTGAACAGGCGGGTTTAAAACAGCGTCGACGCCCTGAAGATATTCGAGTGACACCAGCGACACTTCAAGATAGGCGTCACCAACTCAACTTCTTATTGGAAACCGTCACCCAGTGTGCTCTCCCGCTGTTCAATCAGCTTTTTGCTCATAGTGACAGCCGCTTAATTCTGACGGATGCCGACGGCGTCATCATCGGCAGTTGGGGACAACCTAAGTTCCGCGAGAAGTTGACCGAAATTGCGCTAAGCTCTGGTGCGTGCTGGCAAGAAAAGGTCAAAGGCACCAACGCGATTGGGACTGCGATAGTTGAAGCAAAACCGGTCTCAGTCATCGGCGATCAACACTTCATCCAACATCATCGTTTTATTAGCTGCTCGGCCAATCCTATTTTCGATCATCTTGGTCATTTGATTGGCGTGCTAGATATCACCAGCGAACAAAAGAAACATGATTTCTCAACGCAAGTTCTGGTACAAAACATGGTTCAGCAAGTTGAAAATCAATTGCTTAACTTGATTCCACAAGGGCATATTCGTGTGGATTTGGCATGTGAGAAAGGCTTACTCAACAGTGGGTGGCAAGGGATTATCATCGCCAATGAAGATGGACAGATTCTTGCGCACAATCAAGTTGCTTCTCAGCTCCTCGCGCAACAAAACGTCATAGGGCAATCGCTCGACGACATTCTTTCTATCCAAAGTGCCGACCATCCTTTCGTGTTCAAAACAAAGCCGTTGACCGACAAAAAAGTGAAGTCTCGTTCCGTTACCGCTTCCAATGATCTGCATTACGGCGATTCTACTGTCGAACATTGCTGGCAACAAGCCAATCGCGTTATCGATAAAGACATCAGCTTACTGATTCTCGGAGAAACTGGGGTTGGTAAAAATGAGTTTGTGAAAGCGCTACATAAAAACAGCCAGAGAAAAACGGGGCCGTTGGTTTCCGTTAACTGCGGCGCACTACCAAAAGATTTGGTTGAGTCCGAATTGTTTGGCTACGTGGCTGGTGCATTTACTGGCGCAAACAGCAAAGGCTATCAGGGAAAAATTCGCCAAGCACACAAAGGGATTTTGTTTCTGGATGAAATCGCAGATTTACCCTTGGAAGCTCAAAGCCGTTTACTGCATGTATTGCAAGATAAAACCGTGCTTCCCGTTGGTTCAAACCAAAGTGTTCAAGTCGATACGCAAATCATCGCTGCCACGCATAAAGATCTCGAGAACTTGGTTAGCGAAGGATTGTTCCGTCAAGACTTATACTATCGCCTCAATGGTTTGATCATCGAATTGCCTCGCTTCGAAGAGCGAGATGATAAGCAACAACTGATCGAGAATATTCATCGACGTCACGCTGAATCTGAACAACAACTTTGCCCTCACCTACTTTCTCTGCTGCTTTCTTACTCTTGGCCAGGAAACTTGCGTGAACTCGATAGTTTAATCAAAGTATCCGCATTAATGGCGCAAGGTGAAGAAACGTTAGAGCTCACTCACGTACCGACTCACCTGAGTAAGAAACTCAGCCAGGCTCAAGACGTAACAACCGCTGCCGAACCCACGTTAGAACTGCGTGCAACCGTCGAAGACAAACTGCTCAAAACATATCAAGCCAATCAGGGGAACATCAGCAAAACATCTCGTATGCTTGGCGTCAGTCGAAATACAATTTATAGAAAGCTGAAAAGCCTCGGCATATTGGGTTAATCCATAACCTCAGATACAAAAAGAGCACCTTTGCGGTGCTCTTTCTATTTGAAACCTAGCTTACAGGCCACCTTGTTGTTGCGCCTGTTTTACTAATGCCTGACGTTGAGTTTCCTTCTCAGAGATCACTTGGTTGTCCTTGTGTATTTCCTGATCCAATTCTGCCGGAATGAAAACAAAGTACTTGTTAAGAATCATCTTAGAACCTCAATTTGTTGTGTTAATCACCTTCTTGGTCAACGTAAACAACACCAGAAAAACACGTTTTACTGGATCCTTGTTGCTGGTTTCAAAAAATAGAGGATGTTCATTTATTAAACATCCTCCATGTGGGCGCTAATTATAGGCGTAGTTCAAAGGCTTACCTAGCACTCTTTTTCGCCTTTCTTGCAACCTTAGTTTCATTCTCAAACCTGATGCAATCACACATATTCAATAAAGTACTGTTAAACAAAGAAAAGTGATTTTCATCGTGACTGATAATGAGGATGAGCTTCCCGGAATTATTGACTTGAAATTACGCCTAGTAAACTCGAAGGCTGCAATAATAGCGTTAAAAGGCCTTAATCCGCACAGCAAAAACTTTGAAGTGATAGACAAATGCATTCATATATTTGTAAAGCCGTTTATGGATTTGTCTACCAGTTCAATATTTCACCTTTTTTGAGAAATCTTTAGCCGCTTTTTTGTGTGAAACGCCAAAAAAGAACAGACAATCAAAGCGTGGTATATGACCACACTTGTCTATCCCCACTCAGCTTTGGGAGGCGTTTATGAAAAGTAGCAAACTTGGCCATGTGATGTCTTTCAGCAGAATGTTTTCCTTCATTGCGTTTTTGACGGCTACATTCGCATGGATTCTCAGCATGTATGCCCTATTTACTGTTTCTGTAGTAGCTCTTGTGGTCAGCGCAATTCTCTACCTCAAAGACAGGTTTTATCAAAACAAGAAAACGACCACTGAAAAGAGCGCCTAGGCGCTCTTTGAGTTTCATAAAGCCAGACACAAAAAAGGATGCTTAGGCACCCTTTTATACTTAGTCGATTTACTTAAAACGATTACACGTCGTAAGTTGTAGACGCTGTGTCGCCGCCTGTACCCGTCCAGTTCGTATGGAAGAATTCACCACGCTCACGGTCGATACGCTCGTAAGTGTGAGCACCGAAGTAGTCACGTTGAGCTTGCAGTAGGTTCGCAGGTAGACGAGCTGTTGTGTAACCGTCTAGGAATGTTAGTGCAGAAGTCGTACATGGCATTGGGATACCTGCTTCGAGAGACTTAGCTGCCACTTTACGCCATGCTACTAGGCTGTTTTGTAGAATACCTTTGAAGTAATCATCAGAGCCTAGGAATGCTAGATCTGGGTTTGCTTCGTATGCATCACGGATGTTGCCTAGGAACGCGCTGCGGATGATACAACCACCACGCCACATAAGAGCAACGTTACCGTAGTTTAGATCCCAGCCATTTTCGTTCGACGCTTCGCGCATTAGCATAAAGCCTTGAGCGTAAGAGATGATCTTAGACGCTAGAAGCGCTTGACGTAGTGCGTCAACCCACTCTTGCTTGTCACCTTCAACTGGTGTGATTGTCTTACCGAACAGTTTCTCAGCTTCAACACGTTGATCTTTCAATGCAGATAGACAGCGAGAGAATACAGACTCAGAGATTAGCGTTAGAGGAATACCTAGGTCTAGAGCGTTGATTCCCGTCCATTTACCTGTACCTTTTTGGCCAGCAGTGTCTAGGATTTTCTCAACTAGAGGCTCACCGTCTTCGTCTTTGTAGCCAAGGATGTCAGCCGTAATTTCAACAAGGTAGCTGTTTAGCTCAGTGTTGTTCCACTCAGCGAATACCGCTTGCATCTCGTCTGCAGACATACCAAGACCGTCTTTCATGAACTGGTAAGCTTCTGTGATCAGCTGCATGTCGCCGTATTCGATGCCGTTGTGAACCATCTTAACGAAGTGGCCCGCACCGTCGTTACCAACCCAATCACAACAAGGCTCGCCTGCATCAGTTTTCGCAGAAATACCTTGGAAGATAGGCTTAACCGCTTCCCAAGCTTCTGGAGCGCCGCCTGGCATGATAGATGGACCGAAGCGCGCACCTTCTTCACCACCAGATACGCCAGTACCGATGAAGTGGATACCTTTTTCGCGTAGTGCTGTAACGCGACGGTTTGTATCTGGGTAGTTCGTGTTACCACCGTCGATGATGATGTCGCCTTTGTCTAGTAGAGGGACTAGAGCGTCGATGAATTTATCGACAACGTCACCTGCGCGAACCATTAGCATCACTTTACGTGGCGTTTCTAGCTTCTCTACTAGTTCTTCTAGAGAGTATGCACCGATGATGTTGGTGCCTTTCGCTGGTCCTTCCAGAAACTCGTCTACTTTAGCAGCAGTACGGTTGTGAGCGACCACTTTAAAACCGTGGTCGTTCATGTTTAGGATAAGGTTTTGACCCATTACCGCTAGGCCAATTACACCGATATCACCTTTCATTGTTTCTCTCCAATTTTGTTTCATTGACGAGCAGCGTTTTAAGCAATTTTTGCTGCTGCGTCCAAATCTAAATACCATTCCGTCAGACCAGATTTCGCTT
This sequence comes from Vibrio sp. Y51_MX_L26, assembly GCF_024181935.1. Lineage (NCBI taxonomy): Bacteria > Pseudomonadati > Pseudomonadota > Gammaproteobacteria > Vibrionales > Vibrionaceae > Vibrio > Vibrio sp. Y51_MX_L26. The sequence goes on along the minus strand of NZ_JAMZAS010000002.1, from coordinate 536,622 downwards.
GAATCTTAGCCGCTGGGTATGGCAGTGCGTGTGCAGGTGAACTGTTGATCTCTTCAACGATGTCCGCTTTTCCTGCACCAAGCACTAAGTAACTGATGCGTTTTGCTGCTTCTAAAACGCGTGCCGTTTTTGACACACGAAGCTGACCCGACTCAGGATGAGACGCCACAAGAGATAGGTTCGCATCATCATAATTCGTTTGGCCAGGGAACAGAGAAGCTGTGTGACCATCTGCACCAACACCTAATAAGATCCAGTCAAACACAGGGGTTCCGTTTTCAGTCGGAATCACATCTGACATCTCTTTCGCAAAGCGTTCCGCTTCCACTTTAGGGTCATCTTCACCGCGAATACGGTGGATGTTTTCTGTTGGAATGTTTACTTGGCTAAACAGTAGCGCGTTCGCTTCTCCGTAGTTGCTTTCCGCATCGTCAGGTGCGACACAACGTTCGTCACCCCACCAGAAGTGGAGATTTTGCCACTGAATAGAGGTTGCGTAAGCCTCTGAAGCCAACAGTTTGAACAGCATTTTAGGAGTGCTGCCGCCAGAAAGAGAGATGTGAACAGGTCGGCCCATTTCGCTGAACGCTTTCATGTCGTTAGCTAGGCTTTCAACTACCTGCTCTGCTGTTTGGTAGATCTTATGGTTGATCATAGTTCACAGTAATCCGTATCTGTTAAATTTTTACATGGGAAGCGCCAAGCGCGACCATCACGCTGTAGCAGGTCGTCTGACTCTTTAGGACCCCATGTGCCGCATGCGTACCCGAAGAGGGATCGTGGATCTTGTTTAAAGTCTAAAATTGGCTGTACGTACTGCCAACACGCTTCCACCGCATCACTACGTGCAAATAGCGTAGCATCACCATTCAATGCATCAAGTAGAAGACGCTCATACGCAGTCAGCATTTGCGTTTCTTGTAGGTCAGCGTAATGGAAGTTCATTTTCACTTCTTTCGCTTCAAAACCTGCGCCTGGCTCTTTCAAGCCAAAGCTCATTTGAATGCCTTCGTCTGGCTGAATGCGAATGATCAGCTTGTTTTCTGGTGCGTTTTGACCAAACACTGGGTGCGGTGTTTGTTTAAAGTGGATAACCACTTCAGTCACGCGTGTTGGAAGACGCTTACCAGTACGCACGTAGAATGGCACGCCATTCCAACGCCAGTTGTTAATGTATGCTTTCAAACCGATATAAGTTTCGGTACGTGAGTCGTCTGCAACCCCCGGCTCTTCACGGTAGCCACGTAGACTTTGTCCACGAACTTCAGAAGCGGTGTATTGACCTAATACTAGATCGTTACGCAGAGCGTTTTCGTCCAAAGGCTTTAAACACTGGAGTACTTTAACGACTTCATCACGCATCGAATCTGCATTGATCTGTGCAGGTGGCTCCATACCCACCATCGCCAATACTTGTAGCAGGTGGTTTTGGAACATATCGCGCACGGCACCCGAGTTGTCGTAGTAACCACCACGCTCCTCTACGCCGAGGAATTCTGCGCCCGTGATTTCAACATAATCAATGAAGTTACGGTTCCAAAGCGGCTCAAACATCGCGTTTGAGAAACGAAGTACAAGAAGGTTTTGTACCGTCTCTTTACCTAAGTAATGGTCAATTCGGTAGATTTGATGCTCTTGGAAGTGCTCGTGAATTTCTTTATCCAGAATACGCGCTGATTCAAGGTCATAACCGAATGGTTTCTCAATAATCAGGCGTTTCCAACCATCTTCTTCTTTGTTTAGGCCGTGTGCTGCAAGACTTGCAGGAATCACACTGTATAAACTTGGTGGGGTTGCTAAGTAGAAAAGCGTATTGCGCTGATCGAAACGATATTCGTCAGCAAGTTGGTCTAAACGAGAAGATAGCTTACTGTAATCTTGTGTGTCAGAAGTATTGATAGCTTGGTAGTGCAGATGGTTAATAAATGCATCAAGCGTTTCTGGCTCAGTCTTTTCCATTTCCTGAAGCGATTTTTTCAGCTTCGCGCGGTAAGACTCATCACTGTATTCAGTGCGACTTACACCCAGAATGGCAAAATTTTCTGGAAGCTGCTTGTTCGCATAGAGGTGGTATAAAGCAGGAATGAGCTTACGGTATGTAAGGTCACCTGAAGCACCAAAAATAACGATGCTGCTGTTTTCTGGTATTACCATCATCTTTCCCTTAAAAACGAGGTACTTATTGTGTGCCCGGATACGGCTAAAGGATGAGCCAACCCTATCAATGGCACCTCAAAATAGAAAATTGGTCTTACCTATTACGTTGATAGGTAAAGTCTATAGGCCCAAAGAACCTCAAGAAGTAGCACTCCCAAATCTGTTGGAAACACGACGTATTAAGGTCATTTAGGTCACTTATGTCTCAAAAGTACACACTGTACTCGCTGGAGGAGAGTCCGACACGGTGCAGTATTGTCTACGACTATTTGATTTACATCAACACTTGCCAGTGCAAACGTTTAAATAAGTTGCACAAAACATCATAAACATTTGTATTTTATGGATAAAAAAAGTTGCACTAACGTAAGACAAAAATTAAGCAAAAACTCTAATATGGACAATCCTTACCCACCCTTGCAATCCATTACAATTTTATTGTGATCTATGTGGCCTGAATTTTATCCTCTTACTCTATTGATAATGATACTCAATTAAAGATAATGAGGATACTATTAATGCGAAAGTAGAATGTCATGAAACCAAGCACAAAGAATCTGCACCCGATAAACCGAATACACTCTGTGCTTGATTACATTCACAACAATCTAGATATCGCACTTAGTGTGGATGAAATCTCGAAAGCAAGCTGCTGGTCACGTTGGCAACTGCAACGCGTTTTCCAGCAACACACTGGCGTATCCGTCGCTCACTATATTAGAGAGCTTAAACTAAGCCTTGCGGCTGAACGCTTAATCCATACATCAGATCGCTCGTTAGATATTGCGATAGAAATGGGGTTTGCTTCTGAACATGCATTCAGTCGAGCGTTCAAAAATATGTTTTCAAAGAGCCCTCGAGATTATCGTAAAGCTCAGCAACTAACGGGCTTGAGGCAACCTTTAACGTTGCGCGATACACCAGAAGACGAAAATAGATATAAGTGCTTTATCGAAGTTCGAATAGAAACAAAACCTGCTTTTGTGCTTGCTGGTTATCATGAACCTATTTATGGATTGTTTTCCGCAATGCCCAACTTCCAATCCAAGGTGCCCTCGCTGTGGTCACAGCTCTACTCATCTGAAAACCATACTCACCTGGAAAGAAACTATCTTGGTGTGATTGACGTAACAAAAGCGTATTCAAGCAACCAGCAACTCGAGTATTGGGCCGGTTATGAGTACAACTCAGCGTCAAAAACTTCAATATCCAAAGTCTCTACGCAAGAACCAGATATTCTGGTTGTTCCTAAGCAAACCTACGCAGTGATTACGCACATAGGTAAAGCATCAAATCTAGCGGCGACGCTTGAGTGGTTCATTTTGCACTGGCTCCCCTATTCCAATTATCACGGTATTGATGGCTACGAGTTAGAAGTTTATCCAGAAGACTATGATATTGAGAGCGAGAACGCCCAAATGCATTACTGGATACCTGTCAAACCGAACGAAGCCATGCCCATTAGATAGAAGCCTAAGCACTTAGGTTCTGGCTTTGCACCAAATTGTTAACTTTTCCTATTTCTTTCGCTATAGAATGCAAACAACAATCATTATCAACAAATAAAAGTAGTGGAATTAATAAATATGGAAAGTCCGAATCGATTTCATCGTTCTGCGGTTGCAGTCGTGGTATCCGCGCTTATTGCTGGTCACGCCAGTGCCACTGAGAGCACTTCTCAGCACGAAACTATCACAGTACTTGGCGAAACATACCGAAACACCGCAACTAAAACCGTTTTAGAACCGGAAGAAACGCCGCAAGCGATCACGGTAATCACTAAAGATGACATGGACCTACGCGGCGTAAACTCGGTGAGCGAAGCATTGCGTTACGCGCCTGGCGTAAATACAGAGCTGCGTGGCGGTGCCGTTTCTCGCCTTGACCTATTCAATATTCGTGGTTTTATTAACTACACCAACTTTTATGATGGTCTTCCTTTGCTGTACAACGGCTGGAACCTTCAACCTCAGGTCGATTCCGTTGCCCTTGAACAAATCGAGGTTTTTAAAGGGCCAACGTCTGTTCTTTACGGCAATATTCCACCAGGAGGTATGGTCAATATTATCGCCAAGGCGCCTCATTCAACACCTTCGCACTCTGTCTCGATTAGTACTGGGACTAACAGCCTAAAAGAATTGACGTTCGACACCACAGGACAAATTGGTGATTCTAATGTTGATTACCGTATTATCGGCCTCGCAAAACAGCGAGATGGTCAAGCCGATACGTCTGAAGACGAACGTTATGTCCTCGCTCCATCTTTCAATTGGCAAGCGACAGAAAGCACCTTAGTCAACGTGAATGTTTACTATCAAAATGATCCATCAGCAGGTATCTACACGACCGTGCCAGCGTCTGGCTCAGTGATTGACAACCCACTTGGCTCGATGTCGCCAAGCACTTATTTGGGGGATGAGGACTGGAACACTTACGAACGCGAAGTTCTGATGATGGGTTACAAAGTCCAACACGACTTTAACAACAATTGGCAATTTCTACAGAATGCCCGCTACATGACCGCCGATGCCTATCAGGAAAACACATATAACGGTGCACTTGAAGCGGATAACCGTACCGTTGGTCGAAATGCCTATTTAACCGATGAAAAGTCCAAATCCTTTGTGATTGACAACCAACTATCTGGCTACGTTAAAACGGGAGACTTTGAACATAACTTATTGTTCGGACTTGATTATCAGTATCTAGATTCGGATGTAAAATACAAAGATACGCTTGGGTATTCGCTAACTCAGGACATCTTTAATCCTGACCACAACAGCATTGATCGTAATGCACTGAATTTCCAATACAAACAAAACTTAGATATCAAAACGAAGCAGATTGGCGTTTATTTGCAAGATCAAGTTCGTTACGACCAACTTGTAATGATTGCAGGTCTTCGTTGGGATAAATACGATTCAAATACGGACGCCGTGAGCGATTATCTAGGAACAATATCCAACAGCAAGGAAGAGTTAGACGATACCAACGTATCTTTCCGAGTCGGTGGTTTGTATGAGCTAGACTTTGGTCTCTCGCCATACCTTACTTACTCCGAGAGTTTTGAGCCAATTGCGGGTGCCGACTCTTCTGGTAAAGCATTTGAGCCATCAACCGGTCATCAATGGGAGTTAGGCTTTAAATACGCACCATTATCTGGTGATATCTCAGGTAACTTAGCACTCTTCCATATCACGAAGAAAAACGCGATCTTGACCGATCCGAATAATCCTTATGCACCGAACTATCAAGCGGGCGAAGTGGTATCACAAGGTATTGAACTTGAGGCAAAATGGCAAGCCACAGCACAAGCTGATTTCACTCTAGGCTATACATATACCGATATGGAGATTACCGAGGACAGTTATTACAACCAAGAAGGTAAAACGCCGGTTTGGGTACCTGAGCAAACGGCCTCTCTATGGGCAAATTACTTCTTTGAAGGAAATCTTTCAGGCCTTCGTACCAGTGCTGGCGTTCGCTATGTCGGAGAAGCACAAATTGATGCACAGAATAGTCAAAAAGTACCGGACTACACCTTGTTTGATTTAGCAGCAAGTTACGATTTCTCAACGGTATCTGAATCAATGAAAGGGGCTAGCGTCACCCTTTCTGCAAGCAATCTATTCGATAAAGAATACTATTCTTGTTACGACAAAAATAACTGTTGGTTTGGCGCTGAGCGCTCTATCGAAGCGAAGTTAGAATACAACTTCTAACCTCTTAGAGCGGAACAGCAGTAATTTGTAAAGCGATGGTTTCTACAATAAGCCATCGCTTTTTATTTTGCATAGAGCATCAATATAAACGCTACCTTGTCACTTTTTTATAGCACCTTTCTGGCCTACCAACAGAGCCATAATTTAAATCAGCCTCTAGTTCACCAGTGCTTATAAGATACTCCAAATAGCGCCTTGCCGTTGTTCGGCTCGCACCGATCTTTTCGCCTGCCTCATCAGCGGTCAGCACACTGCCATTTGGGAACAACTCCCTGATCTTGTCTAGCGTTACACCATCAATCCCTTTTGGTAATCGGTTCGGCAAGTTGTCTTGATTGGCGTGAGACTGCAGCATTTTGTCAACGAGGTTCTGATCCAAACTCTCTACGATGTCTAGTTGTTGGCGTTGGGACACATACTTTTTCAGTGCGGCATCTAAGCGTGGAAACATCACTGGTTTTAACAGGTAATCGACAACGCCACCTCTCATTGCCTGTTGTAGCGTATCGACATCCCTTGCCGCGGTAATCAAAATGACATCACACGTTTGGTTGTTCGCACGCAATGTATTGAGTATCTCAAGCCCTGTTCCATCAGGAAGGTATACATCCATCAACAACAGGTCTGGCTTAAGAGTATCGAGTTGCATTTCCGCTTCCATTCTCGTGGTCGCAATGCCGACCACTTCCAAACCTGCCAATTGGCTTAAGTATTTGTGGTGCAGCTCAGCAATAGCCAGATCATCTTCAATGATCATTACGCGAGTCGCCATACTCATAATTGCTCTTCCTTGGGTAAATACACCGTTATTCTTGTTCCATAATTTGTGTTGGGCATCATCTCAACATGGCCGTGATATCGAGTAGCCAACTGGTTGACTAGATGCAATCCTACCCCCCGATTTTGACGAGATTTCGTCGACACCCCTTTTTTAAATAGCGCCTGCGGCTCTATATCGCTTGGTAAACCACAACCTTGATCTATCACCTCAAGTATCACTTCATTTCCGTAATCGCTCACTGACACATCGATATTTCTGCGCTCCGATGCGACATTCGATTCATCACGAATCGAGGTTAACGTTGCGTCAAAAGCGTTATCAATTAAGTTGCCCAGAATGGTGACAAGGTCTTCCGAATTTAGCCACTCAGGCAGAGGCTCCAAACGGCTGCCTTCTTCAACCACCAGCTGTAAGCCTAACTCGCGAGCACGTTCAGTTTTTCCAAGCAACATACCAGCAATTAACGGGTCTTTAACGGTGTCTCTTAAAAATTCGATCATCGCTTGATAGTGTGCGGTTTCTTGCCCAATTAACTTTTGCACCGCATCCAGCTCACCCATCTGAACTAACCCGCTAATGGTGTTTAGCTTATTTCGATGCTCATGGGTTTGCGAACGTAATAAATCTGCATATTCTTTGGTTTGTGATAACTGCTCGGTTAGGTCGTTGATTTCATCCCTTAAACGGAAACTCGATACTGCCCCCACTATTTTTCCATCCACATAAATTGGCGAACGGTTTGCGATCAGACGTTTATGATTAAGGAATATCTCAATATCATGATCTTCCTGTCCGGTTTCTAGCACCGTATATAAGTCACTATCGCGTAACGTCTCAGTCAACGGTTTATTAAGAGCTGCCTCTCTATCAATACCGAGAATCTGACAGGCGCTACGATTGATCGAGCGAAGTATCCCTTGGGCATCAATACTTAACACGCCCTCTTTAATGGTACTCATCGTCACTTCTAATTCGCCGTACAACCGCCCTATCTCTTCAGGCTCGAACCCCAAAATGGCGCGCTGAAACTTTCTCGACGCATAATTGGATACAATGGCATTAGCGACAACAACTACGATGACCATGAAGATCAAAAAGGCCAAAAATGGCTCGATACGGTCTTGCAGCCGGTCGAGCAAATAGCCAACCGAAACCACACCAATGATGTTCCCTTGCTCGTCAAAAATCGCAGCTTTACCACGAACTGAATAACCTAACGAGCCCTGTGCCGTCGAAACATAAGACAATCCCTGCTCTAGCGCTCGACGATTGTCGCCACCTCTCATTGGTTTACCCAATCGCTCATCAACGGGGTGAATTAATCGCACTCCCTCATGGTCGCCAATAACGATGAATGCAGCACCGATGGCTTCGGTTAATTCTCGGAAACGAAGTTGGTATGGCTGAGGATTTTGGGCAGCGACCATTTCGCGAACAACGGCGGAGTCTGCTAAAAAACGGGCAACACCCAGTGCTTTTTCTCCCATTTCTTGCTCTTGATTGATTTTGAGATAAGTGAATCCTGCAGCGACAAGCAATAGAAGCTCTATCAACCCCGACAGCGTCATAATAATGAGCATTCGCTTACGAAAGCTGATCGTTTTCCAACTCATTGATACATCCTTATGATTCACTCCCAAGCGATTACGTTAACACTCAGTTAACAGCATGGCTTTGTTGCGGTGATAAATCTGTGAGGAAGGCAAGCAAACCGCAGAATTTACGGTTAATTAATCGACGAGCTGAAACATAAAATTACAACCATTCACCAAATTCAGCATTCCTCTCTGATACTCAATTCCATACATAAATTGCCCTTTAAAACATGATCGTGATCACATCGATTTTAGCGGTTTTTGAGGCGTTTTTAGACTTTCCAACGTATAATTTTTAATCAACGAAACCATTGAGAGTTTCGGTTAGAAAGCAGTGAAGCTGGAAGTCTATTAAAAGCTCAACATTGATGTCAGTGATTTGGAAAAAATAAAACAAAACACAAATACTGACTATATGACAAACACTTAGACACCATCTGAAAACTGGAAAACTATAAACAGAGGTGCATTTATAGTTAGAAGGAACACCAAACATGGAACGCGATACCTTTGGAATATGCCTGAATAAGGCCATGCTGTCAGAGAATATGTATTCAACATTTACACACGTCAGGGCTTATGAAAAAAACGGAGGCGGTACTTCTGATCTCAAGGTCCTGTTGTCGTTCCCTCAAATGAGTGGAAAAGACCTATTGAATACGATGCGAGGTTCTCGTCAGCTTGAGTGGAGAGCAGAGTTTCACTGTCCATATACGAAGTAAACTTGTAACATCTCCCGCGCCCAGCACAAACATAACTGGGCGCATACTACTATCCAATTTCCCCTCCTACTTAACACTAAGTTACGAATCCTTTATATTAGAGCTTATACTCTACGACAAAGCAGCCATTATGAAAAAAACAGGAAAGTTTTGGATACTGGGCTTACTTAGCAGCTCGATTTCCCTTGCCTGTCATGCGGCACCGATCACTTTTGATACCGCATGGCAGTTATTGCTAGAAAACAACTATTCTCTTAAAGCTCAACGCTCAAACGTCGAGAATTACCAATACCAAGAGAGTGCCACCAGCAATCTCAACTTACCTCAGGTTACCATTGGCGCGAATTACACGCGTTTAGATACCGATATCACGTTATCGGGAAAGCAAATATTGGATAGCACTGAATCGCCAATCAGTATACCGATTCCACTACCACCAGCTGTCGTTGGAGCAATAGCAAACACCACTTCGACCATAACCGAACGCGATATTTTCTCTTCGTCTATTCGTGCCATTTGGCCAATTTTTACTGGTGGTCGTATTTCTGCTGCTCAATCAGCAGCAGAAGGTAAAACAGATGAGGCTAAAAGCCAGCTTCTAATGGAACAACAAGCGCGCTTTGAAGATTTGTCGAAGTACTACTTTTCTGTCGTGCTGGCAAAGGAAGTACTCGCAACGCGGCAAGCGGTTGAAGCTGGACTAAAAAAGCATCGAGATTTTGCCATTAAGCTTGAAGAGCAAGGACAAATCGCACACGTTGAGCGCCTGCAAGCCGAGGCTTCTCTAGATAAAGCATCTGTAGAAACACGTAAAGCCGCCAGCGATTTGAGTATCGCTCAAGCAGCATTAGGTAAATTACTTGCACAAGATGACGCCGTAGAGCCCGCGGAATCTTTGTTTATCAACGACAGTCTTCCCCCTCTAACCGCTTTTGTCGATCAAACGTTGCTTACCTATCCGGGGTTAGACCTTCTGAGCGCCAAGCACAAACAAGCCTCTAGCTTAATCAAAGCAGAAAAAGGGAAATACTATCCTGAAGTTTACCTTTACGGCGACTACAGCTTGTATGAAGACGATTCTCTCGCAAGCCAAATGAAGCCAGACTGGTTAGTTGGTGTTGGTGTCAGCATTCCACTGATTGAATCATCAGGGCGAAGCGAAAAAGTCAAAGCCGCTCAAAGCGTCGTCTCGCAGGTCGATTCATTAAAGTCCCAAGCCAAACAAGACTTATCGCTGTTAGTCCAAAAGACATACTTGGAGGCTCAGCAAGCCATTGATGAAGTACAAGGGCTCGCATCTAGCATTGAACTCGCTAACGAAAATCTGCGCTTGCGTGAAAAAGCATTTACTCAGGGTCTGTCGTCTTCTCTGGATGTTGTGGATGCACAACTTTATGTCGCGAGTATAGAAACACAACGTTCAGCGGCGCGTTTCCGCTATTTAATATCTTTAACCAAGCTACTCGCATTGAGCAGTGAAATGAACAGCTTCGAACAATATCAAAATACCGCTTATATCCCTGCTTCAACATCCAAAGAGGTGAAATAAATCATGGCAGCTAAATCACTAAAACCCGTTTTACTCTCACTTTGTGCTTTGGGTGTTGCCTCTTGGGTTGGCTATCAATTTTACCAAGCCTATCAACCGGAACCGATCCGCTTACAGGGATTAATTGAAGCCCAGCAATACAGCATTTCCTCAAAAGTTCCAGGGCGTATTGATGAGGTCATGGTACGTAAAGGCGACGATGTAGAGAAAGGTCAGCTTATTTTTACCCTTCATAGTCCTGAAATTGAAGCGAAGTTAGAACAAGCAAAAGCAGGTGAAAAAGCGGCGGACGCCTTAGCTCAAGAAGCTGAGAAAGGCGCACGTGAGCAACAAATCCAAGCAGCAAAAGATCAGTGGATGAAAGCCAAAGCCGCTGCGAATTTAATGGAAAAAACCTACAATCGTGTGAATAACCTTTATAACGATGGCGTGGTTGCAGAACAAAAGCGCGATGAAGCTTTAACGCAATGGCAAGCAGCGAAATACACCGAAAGTGCCGCGTTTCAAATGTACGAAATGGCAAAAGAAGGCGCGAGAAGTGAAACCAAAGTGGCAGCGGCGGAAAAAGCGCGCATGGCATCAGGTGCCGTAGCCGAAGTAGAAGCGTATGCGAAAGATACTCAGATCTACAGCTGGTTTGACGGCGAAGTCTCTCAAGTTCTACTTCAAAGTGGTGAATTAGCACCTCAGGGCTTCCCGGTTGTTACTGTGATAGATACAGAAGATGCCTGGGCGACACTTAATGTGCGTGAAGATTACCTTCAACACTTTAAAAAAGGAGCAACCTTTGATGCCTATTTGCCTGCCTTAAATAAAAATGTTGAGTTCAAAGTAACGCATGTTGCTGTTATGGGTGACTTTGCAACGTGGAGAGCAACCGATGCTTCTCAAGGTTTTGATCTTCGTACCTTTGAAGTAGAAGCTCGTCCAGCTCAACCCGAACCTGAACTGCGTATGGGAATGAGTGTTGTCGTTGAACTTTAATCACAACCACTAGGTTAATGCTATGACGATTAAGATTTCACAGCGGCATATCTTACGACGAGATAAGTGGTTGCTTTCGTGCCTTACTTGGATACCGATTTTGCTCGCGATGATGATTTGGGGAGTGTTCTCTGCGGCCATTGCCCGGGATCTGCCAATCGGTGTGGTTGATCTACAACATTCCCAACTTTCTCGAAAGCTCATTCAATCTTTGGATGCGTCGTCGAGTCTGGCTGTTAATTATCACTACACCAGTGCAAGCGAAGCAAAAAATGCGATGATTGAAGGCGATATCTACGCTTACGCGGTCATCCCATCTAAGTTCGATCAGGATATTCTCCAACACCGCCAACCTCAACTCTCTGTCTTTTACAACAGTCAGTACATTTTGGTAGCGAAATTGATCAACTCTGCCGTTGCGCAAGCACAAGGCTATTTCGATGCTCAGGTTGAAGTAATGAGCAACTTGGCTAAAGGTAACACCACAACGTTAGCGGCGGCTGGACAGGCTGTACCCGTGTCGACACAAATAACCGCATTATTTAACCGTAACAATAACTACGCACAATTTTTGGTAACGGCTATCGTGCCAGCCATTTGGCAAATATGTATTGTAGTAAGCACTATTTTGATTCTTACCGCGCACTTTCGCATTTATGGTGGAAAGAATGGCTTTGCATTTTTGGGCAAAAAGCCATACGCCAAGCTCACTTCCCTATTAAGTCAGTACATTCCGGTCTTTATGGCGCAAGGTGCGTTGTTCTTGTATTGGTTTTATTCCGTGCTTGATTGGCCAATGGAAGGCAGTTTTGTGGTTATGCTACTAGCACAATTGGTGACGGTTATCGCCTGTATCATTATGGGAGCGTTGTTCTTCTTCTTGTCGATGGATCCTGCACGTGCGATGAGTTTTGCTGGCGCGTTTACGGCTCCAAGTTTCGCGTTCATGGGAATTACATTCCCAGTTTCTGACATGAACACGCTCGCTTATGCATGGCGTTCATTATTGCCGATTACCCATTACATTGAAGTACAAGTGAGTCAAGCAAGCTATGGAGCATCAGCCGCACAATCTTTAAGCTCGCTATGGCCTATGATTGGCTACGTTGTGCCCCTGCTCATTACCGCAGCCTTGATGGGTAAACATCGAACAGCTTCATCAACACGCCAAGCTAAGGAGGCGGTATGACATTGTGGCAACTGATTAAAGCGGAATTTAAGGCCGTTCTAACCAATCCAGTCGTTACGTTGACCGTGTTTGGTGGTGTCGTATTTTACTCGTTTTTATACCCTTTGCCTTATGCACAACAAACGCCTCGTGAACAACCAATCGCGATTGTTAATTTAGATGGTAGTCAGACGAGTTTAAAGCTGGAACGTATGGTTGATGCCACTCCACAAGTCAACGTAGTTACTCGACTTCACACGATTGCCGATGCAAAGCAAGCATTTTTACAACGAGAGATCACCGGTTTTTTAGTCATACCGGAACACTTTTACAAAGACCTAATGCTAGGTAAAAGCCCGACTCTGGCCTACGCTGCGGACGCCTCGTATTTTCTCGTGTACGGAACCGTGGTAGAAGGATTGGCCCAAGCGGGAGGCACATTAGGGGCCCAAGTGAAAGTCAGTAAAATGGTGATAGATGGTGTGCCCATGAGTATGGCTAGCCATAATTACTCTGCTATTAAGCTTAATATGAAACCGACGTTCAACCCAACCATGGGTTACATCGAATACGTAGTGCCAGCAGTATTTGTTCTGATTTTACAACAAACGTTGATCATGGCGGTTGGATTACAAACGGGAACACAGCGTCATGGTCGTGGCTACTGGTCTCAAGTATCAACGGGATCGCTGCTGCTTGTGAGAACGTTAGTATTTGTGGCAATTTATTATTTACTCGGCGCCTATTATTTTGGTTTTAGCTTCGAACGTTTAAACGTAAACCATATCGCCAATGTGAGCGAACTACTTACCATGTTGTTCCCGTTCTTTTTAGGTTGTTGCGGACTAGGCTTCTGGCTAGGCTACTTATTACCTCGGCGTGAACTTGTCACCTTAGTCGTCTTAGTGAGCTCTATGCCGCTCATTTTCTTGGCTGGTTTTATTTGGCCGATTGAAGCCATACCTACTCCCTTACTATGGATTGCTGATTTAAGCCCAAGCACTTGGGCGATCAAAGCTTTCTTAGCGCTAAACCAAATGGGGGCAACCTGGCAACAAGTCGCTCCACATTGGACGGCACTTTGGGCATTGACCGTGCTTTGGGGTAGCGTTGCGTACTGGATTGCTAAGCGCAATAACAAGCCAGTTGTAACAGAAAGTCTAAGTTGATTTCTCTCTACAGCTCAAAGAGATAATCACAAATCAAAAACCTGATGAACGATCTGAGGGGCGAAGTATCGCCCCTTTTTTGTATTTGAGCACCTCACAATCTCAGATTGAAATTAACTTTAATCAAGGATTCAGCCAATAAATAACTCTAAGCACCCATAACAAGTTTGCAGCAGATTTATAACCTATAATCACAAAAGCCCGCACCAGCTTAACGTACAAAAATCAACCACCTTTATTAACATCGTTTTTTGCAGTTTATCGAATAATACCTTTCCTATACCGTAATTTTCGAGCGTACCAATAGCTGTTTTATCAGCGTTTTCATAAGAAGTACGACGCTCTATTGAAAGTCGAAAACCGCGTCAAAGGAAGTTATTATGAAAAGTCTTATCTCAGTGAGTGTTTTATCTATATTGTCTTTCGGTGCCCATGCTAAGCGTCAATCCAGTGAACCCATCAAGGTCATCGAACCCATTACTGAGATCGACTGTAAAAATATTGAATTGGGTAAAACGCTATAGTTTGAGCCGAGGCTGTCGACGTCGAACATCATTTCTTGTGACTCTTGCCATAACATCGCGAAAGGTGGTGTTGATAACTTATCAAGCTCAATTGGTTACAAATGAACCATTGGCCCGATTAACTCACCTACGGTGTTTAATTCAGATTTGAATTTCGTGCAGTTTTGGAATGGACGAGCAAAAGATCCGCAATAGGGCCTGCGGCTTGCTGGTCGACACTCTTCAATCTATCCCTCAATATCGCGAGTGGTTTCAGCAAATCCATGGAAGCGACAACATAACCATTGATAACGTAACCGATGCTATCGCGGCATTTGTACGCCAAACGCGCCATTTGATTTATGGTTGAAAGAGAACACACGATGCGCTCACCAAAGCACAGGTTGAAGGCTATCAACTGTTTAAACCGCTTGTCATAGCAGAGCATTAGCTAGTGGAAAATGTATCAAAAAATAGGGTTAGTGAAGCCATTTGCCACAGACAACCCAAATGTTGACCGCAAAGCCATTAGTTCGTATTCAAAGTCCCAACCTTACGTAACGTAGAATTCACCTACCCGTACTTCCATGATGGCTCAATTTGTAATCTTCAGGAGGCGGTAGAAATGCTAGCCGATCTGCAACTTGGTCAAAAGCTAACGAAAGAATAGTCCACCAAAATCACTGAATTCTTACGTTCTCTAACAGGTGAGCAACCACGAATCACTTTACCCCACTTACCACCATCCCCCCATGAAACTGCAAGGCCGGTTATTTAAGATTTGCTCTATCTAATTGAAACTAATGGCATTCAGTTGGCAACATTTAAACGCTTTGTCTAACCAATATATGGAAAGGTACTGGTTCTTGGGGAATCTACAATCACCATCATCAAAGCACGTCCCTACTAGTCGGAAGACCTTGTAGAGCCGCAGAATGGATTTATTGCAAACCCATCACTTTCTTGCTCTTTTTTTAGTGGCAACTAGCCATGAAGAGGGAAGCCCCCCTTCATGGCTAGACAAAAAATAAACTAAGCCACATTAACCGATTTAGTTAAACTATTGCTCTGAAAGAATTCATCATGTAATGCGCAAATCGCACGCTGATATTCTTTATCACCCACTACGAACTGAACGTTTACATTTCTCATTGATGAGTGAAGTGCAACTGGCGTTACGCCATTGTTCATCAAAGAAAGTACACCTTTCGCCAGTGTCTTGTTGGTGTCAATTTGAGAACCGATGGCTGAAATCAGCGCGACCATACGGCCTTTAATCGACGCATTCGGATAGCGTTTTTCAGCTTTATACAACACTTTGTTCAAGCTATCAGTACTGCCACCTAGATAGTAAGTAATAGAGTTCGCGTTCATCTCTTTACCAACTAAACTTACGCGAGCATCAGAGATAATTTCCATTAATTCGTAGCTAACGTTATCAGCTTTTCCCACCATCGCTTGGTCAAACAAATGCAGTGCGAACACCTTTTCTTTACCTGCGATAATTTCGACTTTGTCTTCTTCTGGGCGGTAGCTTGAAGAGATCAAAGTGCCTTCGTGTTCAGGTTCAAATGTATTTTTAATCTGTAGCTCAATACCACTCTCGCGTAAACCTGCGGCTGCATTTGGGTGAATCGCTTCCATGCCAAGGTTAGCAAGTTGGTCTGCTACGTCATAGTTTGTACTACCAATTGGCAAAACTTTTTCAGGACCAACAACACGCGGGTCTGCAGAGCTCAAGTGATATTCTTTGTGAATTACCGCTAAATCCGCTTTTGTTATCGCTGCAATTCGGCTAAATGTCATCTCACTATAACCTCGGTCATAAGTGTGCATTAGGCCTTCCTTACAGTAAGCATAACCTGTAACGATTGGCAGTTCTTTTGACACATCGATATCAGCAAACGCATCACTGATCGATTCATCAAGGCTTCTTGGCGCTTGATTGTCCCAACCGGACAGGTCAACGAACTTAGCGTTAATACCCATATTTTTTAGTTTCAGTGCCGTGTTGTAAGCACTGTGCGCCTCACCGATAGACGACAGAAACTCTCGAATTTGAGGCAAATACTGACGTAGCGAAAACTGACCGTACTGACACGTTTCTAAAATGTTCGCAATACAGTTTTTTGCTTCAGCAATACGTGAGCGAATGAATTTATCTGCACGGATACGATTCATTGGGTCCGCGAAAATATTTTCATTTGTGAGCAGCATACGGCTTTCTACATATGCTAGCGCTTCTTCCCATTTGTCATCACGTTTCGCGATAAGCTGATAAACACCTGGCTTACTGGTTTTTTTACATTCGAGTAGCGCGTCGGTCATACCGCCGTATGCAGAGACGACAAAGATACGATTGTATGGCGATTTAGGACGAAGAATAATGTTGTCGAGAACAGCATCAAATGCTGTCATTGATGTACCGCCGATTTTTTCTACGGTAAATGTCATGATAAGCCTTTTTTGATTGGTAACTTTAAAAGAAAAAAGAAGAGATAGTTGATCGTGGGGCGACAAGCACCCCACCTCTATCTTTTAGTCAACGAGAGGATAAACACCGTTTTCATCGTGCACTTCAGCGCCGGTAATTGGTGGGTTGAATACGCACGCCATTACCATTTCTTTATTCTTATAAGCTCTCAAGTAGTGCTCATCGTGTTTATCAAGGATGTATAACGTACCCGGTTTAATCGGGTACGTTTTTCCACCAACGACTTCAATTTCACCTTCACCGCTCATACAAAAAACCGATTCTAGGTGATTTTGATAGTGAATGTGTGTTTCAGTACCTTCATAAATCGTAGTAATGTGGAAAGAAAAACCCATGTTGTCATCTTTCAACAACATACGGACACTTTCCCAGTTATCTGAAACCACACGTCGCTCACTGTTGCGACACTCATCGAGTGTTCTGACGATCATAATTAATAATCCTTATTAAGATGCTTGTTTGAAATGTTTCGCAGCGATGGTTTCCACTGCACTTTCAAAGATGCTTAGTCCTTGGTCTAATTCTGACTCGCTAATCGTAAGTGGGCAGAAGAACTTAACGACTTCGTCGTCAGGGCCAGCTGTCTCAATTACCATTCCGTTTTCGAAACAGTTTTTCGCGATTTCAGATGCCATATCACCGTTGATACACTCAATACCAACCATCATGCCGCGACCTTTTTTCTGTACAAACACTTGTGGGAAGCGACGAACGCAGCGATCAATAACAGCACTTACTTTGTCTGAACACTGCTTGATGTGTGTTTCAAAGTCATCATTTGCCCAATAAATTTCTAATGCTTTCGCCGCGGTAATAAATGCATGGTTGTTGCCACGGAACGTGCCGTTATGCTCACCTGGCTTCCACTGGTCTAGCTCTGGTTTAAGTAGAACGACGGCCATTGGCAAACCGTAACCACCGATCGATTTCGATAGCGTCACGATATCTGGTTGAATACCTGACGGCTCAAAGCTAAAGAAAGTACCTGTGCGTCCGCAGCCAGCTTGAATGTCATCGACAATCACAAGAATGTCATTGGCTTTACAGATTTTGCTCAAACGTTGTAACCACTCGTTTGAAGCAGCATTTAAACCACCCTCGCCCTGCACAGTTTCAAGAAGTACAGCGGCTGGTTTATCCATACCTGCAGAGTTGTCGTTTAGCATGGTTTCGAACAATGCTAGACCATCAACGCCAGCGTAACCTTCAAATGGAATACGAGTGACGTTACTTAAGCTAGAACCGTTACCTTGTCTGTGATGCTGGTTACCCGTTGCAGCCAGTGCGCCAGCTGTACAACCGTGGAAACCGTTGGTAAATGCAACGACGCTGTCGCGACCTTTTACTTTTTTCGCTAACTTAAGTGCTGCCTCAACGGCGTTAGTACCAGTTGGGCCAGTAAACTGGACTTTGTAGTCCAAGTTTCTTGGTTTAAGGATGTAAGTATCCAACGCTTCAAGAAACGATGCTTTCGCTTCTGAGTGCATATCCAAACCGTGAGTAATACCGTCCATCTCAATGTACTCAAGCAGTGCTTGCTTAAGTACTGGGTTGTTATGGCCGTAATTTAGAGATCCCGCTCCAGCAAGGAAGTCTAAGTATCGTTCACCTTGTTCTGTTTCCAGCCAGCAGCCTTTCGCTTTACGAAAAACGACTGGGAAATTGTTTGAATATGAGCGTACGTTGGATTCCTGCTTTTTGAAAATATCCATGATGAGACCGTTTTTAATTCCTATTGTTTGAGGATTATTTGAGAGGAATGCGATACAAATATTCTGTATCGTGTTTGCCTTTAAAGTGGGCTTCTTCATCCAAAAATGTGCTTACTTGGCCAGAGTTGCCGTTCATCGCATCTAACTTTTTGAACAATGCCCAAGAGGCTTTATTATCTTCCGTGATGGTAGTTTCTACCGATTTAACACCGCCCAATTCCTCTCGGGTGAGAAGTTCTTTCAACATGCGGAATGCTAAACCGTGACCTCTAAAGCGAGGTGAGACTGCAACTTGCCAGACAAATAAAACGTCTTGCTCGTCTGGTTTCTGATAACCGGAAATGAAACCTGCGATTTCGCCTTTTTGCTCAACCAAAATACTGGTTTTGCTGAAATGCGTAGACTGTAGAAAATTGCAATAAGATGAGTTCATGTCCAATGGAGGACAGTCTGCAATTAAGCTGTAAATGTCGTCACCATCAGAGATTTTAGGCTCACGAAAAATCCATTTTTTACTTGAGTCTTCTCCAATCTCTGGATAAAGAACCCAAGGTGCTGATGTGATCATGTGGAAATACATATCCTTTGAGGTCTAATTAAATTTCCTTTTTATTATGGGCATTCCTCGCGACTAAAAATCAAATAATCCGCCTTTTTATCGACATTTTTGTGACATGCATCACACAAATAAGCCATTTAACCAAATCTTAAAATAGTTCGAGGTCTAATTTATTAAAAAATCACTTAAAGAATAAGTATAAAAAACGAACAGAAAAAACAGTCCTCCATGGTCTTCATTTCTCAGCAAAAAATTCAAAAATCAAAAAAAAGCGGCATGCTTTCGCATGCCGCTTTATTCAAATATTTAACTGCTGATGTTGGTTATTTCGATTTCTTCTTAGAAACCGCTTTTGGACGAGGTTCATCCATCAAGCCTTTTACTAGAGAAACCGTTGCAACAAGCAGAACAATCGTAAATGGTAGGCCTGTGGTCACGGCCATTGCTTGAGCTGCCGCTAGGCCACCACCAAGCATCAATGCAATCGCAACTAAGCCTTCAAACGTACACCAGAACACGCGTTGAGGCGTTGGCGCATCGACCTTACCGCCCGCAGCAATAGTATCAATAACCAGTGAACCAGAATCTGAAGAGGTAATGAAGAATACCACCACCAAAATAATACCGACGAAAGATGTAATTTCAGCTAGCGGCATCACATCTAACATGGCAAATAGTTTTAACGGTAATTCCGCGTTGAACACGGCTTCATAACCATCGCTCACGTATTGGCTTATAGCGTTACCACCAAAAGCGGTCATCCATAACACACAAACAGAAGAAGGGATAAGGATAACGCAAATAATGAACTCACGAACTGAACGACCACGAGATACACGCGCAATGAACATACCGACAAATGGTGACCAAGAAATCCACCAAGCCCAGTAGAATGCTGTCCAACCTTGAGAATAGTTTACGTCTTCTCGTCCAAATGGCATTGATAGGGCAGGAATATTAGCCACATATGACACTATATTTTCGAAGAAGCCCGTTAAAATCGCGATCGTCGGGCCGACAACAATAACAAAAAGCAGTAAAAGCGCAGCGAGACCCATGTTGATCTCAGATAAGATTTTCACGCCTTTGTCTAGTCCCGCAACAACTGAGATTAAAGCGAGTGCGGTGATGCCAATAATCAATAGTACCTGCGTAGTATTCGTCATTGGAACATCAAACAGGAAGTTCAAACCCGTTGCGGCTTGAGACGCACCGTAACCTAGAGACGTTGCCAGACCAAAAACTGTCGCGACAACGGCAAGAATGTCGATAATGTGACCAGTCCAACCCCATACACGCTCACCAAACAGTGGGTAAAAAATGGATCGCATGGTAAGTGGTAAGCCTTTGTTAAACGAGAAAATCGCCAAACCAAGAGCCAATAGCGCATAGATTGACCACGGATGAAGCGCCCAGTGGTAAATCGTCGCCGCCATGCCTAGTGCAGATGCAGCACTTGCATCGCCTTCTGCACCACCTAGAGGGGCCCAGTCAGTACGAACACCGTTCTCAACGTTCACGCCACCAATAGCAGAACTAAAATGAGACATAGGTTCTGATACACCAAAGAACACCAGACCGATACCCATACCTGCTGCAAAGAGCATTGCCAGCCAACCCGCATAGGAATAATCTGGCGTCGCTTCTGTACCGCCGATTCGTACCCGACCTAGCGGTGTAAAAATCAACCCAACACAGACAATGACAAAAATATTACCAGATGCGAGAAAGAACCAATCCAAATGGTGTAACAAACCCGCTCTTAGATCTGCGAAAAACGGCTCTACCTGTTCTCGAAATAATAGTGTTACTACAACAAATAGGATGATTGCTAAACCAGAAATTGCAAAAACACGGTTATGAATATCAAGGCCAAACGGGCCTACTTTTAACGCGACGTTATCCTGACCAATTTGATAGTCAGTGTCTATCGCGTTTACCTTTCCATCGGGGCGTTGAATGCCACCGTTATTATCGGTGCTCACGGATAATCTCCTTAAAAATACGTGACCAAATTTAAATTACTTTCGTCGGAGTTTGAGTGATGAAACCTCCCATCACTACCAAGCACATGTTCAAAAAACATAGTTCTTATAAGCGGTTACTCAGTCCGCCATAATAATCGCAAAGCCCCCTACCTTTCATTGCATTTTATTGTCTTCATCATAAACAACGCTTATTGCCAAATCGAAGAGATTGGCATGCTTCGATTAAAATGATATTGCAACTGTGCTTGAAACAGTTCAGCAGTTGCCAGCGCATCGGTCAAAGCATGATGAGGTTGATAAGCAGGAAGGCGATACCTTTCACGAGCATGCCCCAGCCTGACAGAGCCTGGCTTCTTACCTTTTAACTTATTGAATAGGCCACTGCATTCACGGCGCTGTATCGCGTGTTCAATGTCTAGCGTATCGACAACGGGAAACTGTATCCCCTCCCCAATGCTATTTAGCAACGCGTTATTAAAAAACTGCCTTTCGATATTTTTATAATGAACAAGCACAACTTTGCCTGACAGCGCATCCAATATTTCCCCTAAAATGTGGGTTAATTGGGGCGCGTTTTTGACTTCAGAGTCAGTGATGCCATGAATCACAACTGACTCTTCGTTTAACTCACGATTAGGGTTAACAACCCAATGCGCAGAGCCACTACATTGAACACGATCAATGGTAAACGGAACAAGTCCAATCGTGAGAATTGCATCCTCTTCCGCATTCAAACCTGTCGTTTCAAAATCTACCGAGACAAATGGCACTTCCTCAATTGGTGTTTCCCCATTAACCATCGGTGTCGAGTAATAACGTTTGAGCCTCTCGTCTCTTGCTTCTTTCGCGAGCTGTTTGAATAACGTTGACCACTCTGGCGTCCGAGACGTATCCAACAACGGCTGATCTTTTGCTGCCTTTTTTGAGAGCCACATTATTTGCTACTTCTCTGGTATCGGAACTTGATGAAGTTCTGTGCATTACTAAGGATTTGGAAAGCAGCTTTTAAGTTTCGGCGCTCAAACTCTGACATGTTCTCTGGCTCAATGTTGTTATCTGGTTCATCCCCATTTTCGATATCGAGTGCTTGATGACGAATTCGAACCATGTAGATCAATTCCATTGCATCCCTCAAGTCCATTCCTCGACCTTTAGGTAAAATGCCCGCATCATTGATATCGTCTAAACGGTCAAACGAGTTTTGCGAACGGGAACCAATTGCCAATGAATGTACTCGAATCAAATCTGCCAATGGCGCAGTACCTCTTCTTTTCAAATTAATAGAATTGCGGTGACGACCATCTTTTTCCATAACAAAATCTTTGAAGAAGCCCAATGGCGGTGTACGACGTATCGCATTGTAAGCCATACATGCAAGGAAGCGGTTGTTTCTTTTCGCGCGCCTAACAATAAAGCTGCTTAATTGTTCCGCCCACTTCACTCGCCCATGAACACCTAATAAATCAAAAAAGATATTACTGTTTAACAACCTTTCAGGAGTTGGGTTATCTATCCAGTTGCCAAAGCACTCCTCCCACTCCGCTCGGGTTTTTCGCCACTCTGGATTGGTTGCCATAATGTCGCCAGTACAGTAAGCATAGCCGCATGCTGCTAAACCATCACAAACAAATTTGGCAAACTTTTCAAAGTACTCCCCGTGCATCTCAACATCATAACTGTTGTCGAGAATAAGGGCGTTGTCTTGGTCCGTTACAATTAACTGCTCATCCCTGGCCATCGATCCCATAGCGACCAAACAATACGGAATTGGCGCAGGGCCAAGCTCTTGCTCTGCTAATTCAGCCAAACGCTGTTTAAAGCTACTACCGATTACAGACATGGCTCGACCAATCATATGAGCGTTGGCATCTTCATTCACCATTCGTACAAAGCAGTCTTTCACTTGTTCAGAAACTTGCTTGAGATCTTCAACGCTGGTTTGTTGGAAGATGGAGCTAACGAGTAACAAACTGTTTTGAGATTCATAACGGACAATATCCGTCATGCCAATAATTCCTATCGGCTTTTTATCTTTTAAAATAGGGAGATGGTGCACGTTGTAGCGCAACATGGTTAACATGGCTTCAAAGACATAAGCGTTGTAATCCAGAGACACCACGTCATAACTCATGACCTCACTCACTGGGATATTGGTATCCATGCCCTGAGCTAATACGCGAATACATAGATCGCGATCAGTCAATATTCCAAGTAGTTGTTCATCATCTTCTTCTGTGAGTTCTTCTGCTGGGCGAACAATAAGCAAAGAGGTGACATTTTCCTCCGCCATCAGTATCGCGGCTTCTTGAATCGATGCCGTCGCCTCCAACGTTACCGGATCTCTCGCTAAGATTTTACGTGCCTTGGCAGTGGTAAAGTCATTGCTTTCTGAGCGGCTGGATATTGCGCTTCGCAAACGCGCGCTGTCTTCCAGTTCCATGTAGTCAGCAAAGTTTTCAAACTCATCACAAAGCTCGTTGAAAATATCCTCCGGAATACAGTAAACCAAGGTGTCTTCTATCGCTTTGGCAGGCATACGCACACGGTTGTTCATTAACAACCCCATCTGTCCAAACAGTCCACCAGCGTCAATCCTGTTATAGAGTTCGCCTTTACGTCGGTAGATCTCCACAGCGCCGCTTCTCACCATATATAAGTCGCGGATCGTGTCTCCAAAATTGAGTATCTCTGTGCCTTGCCGAAAGTATGCAACCTCGGCATTTAGAGCGATCTTTTTTAACTGCTCTTCGGGTAGATCATCGAAAGGTGGGTACTGGCTAATGAAGTTGAGCACTTCTAACTGTTCGGCTTCCATCTTTTATTCCATACGTTGCCTAAACTACAGCGATAAATATCACCAAGATTGAAATCAATCAATGAATAAATCTAAGAATAACAACACCTAACCTAGTTCGCAGAATAAAACTCCAACCAAAAATTAGAGCTCTAATGTTTTTAAATATAGACCTCTAATCTATTTTTCCTTATAGCTATGCAGATGGGCTGAGTTGAAATGTACTAAAAACTTCAAAATAAATTCAAACCAATGTCATGGAAAAGTTAAGCGAAGACAAAACCAATCGTAAACATCTATTTTTGTTAATAAAAACACTATTTAACCACACCACCTTCATTGTTTATTGTATGCACATAAAACCCAATTAACCGAACCCCATTCGTTGAAAGTTGAACTAAAATTAATTAGAGTACAAATCGTTAAACAGTTATAAACACACAAAAAAGGACAGATAACATGGATCCCATACTGGAAGTTAAGGGACTGTATAAAGTGTTTGGAGAAGACCCAGAAAGAGCCTTCTCGCTTATCGAAAAAGGTATCGATAAGGACGGTATTTTTGAACAGACAGGTTTAACAGTCGGCGTAAACGATGTATCTCTCACCATTAACGAAGGTGAAATTTTCGTAATCATGGGGCTTTCTGGTTCGGGAAAATCTACTCTCGTTCGACTCCTAAACCGACTCATTGAGCCAACGAAAGGCAGTGTTTATCTAAAAGGGAAAGATATTGCCCATATCTCTGAAGACGAACTTCGAGAAGTTCGTCGCAACAATATCTCAATGGTGTTTCAAAGTTTCGCACTTATGCCTCACATGACGGTGATCGAAAACGCTGCATTCGGTTTAGAACTTGCTGGCATTGATGTTAATGAACGTCAGAAAAGTGCCCTTTCCGCCTTGGAAAGAGTTGGCTTAGACCCTTATGCAGAATCTTTCCCTGACGAGTTATCCGGTGGTATGAAACAGCGCGTGGGTCTAGCAAGGGCATTGGCTTGTGACCCAGACATTCTATTAATGGACGAGGCGTTTTCCGCTTTAGACCCATTAATCCGTTCTGAGATGCAGGATGAGCTTATTCGTCTACAAAACGATGACAAACGCACAATTGTCTTCATCTCTCATGATTTGGACGAAGCAATGCGTATTGGTGATCGTATCGCCATCATGCAAAACGGTGAGGTTGTTCAGGTTGGCACACCTGATGAAATATTGCACAGCCCAGCAAATGATTATGTCGAAGCGTTTTTCCGCGGCGTAAACATCGCAAGTGTCTTGACAGCAAAAGATATCGCTCGCAAGAAGCCAGCCGCCGTCTTTAAGAAATCGGAAAATGATGGCCCAGGCTCAGCGATGCAGATTCTGATGGATCATGACCGTGATTACGGCATTGTCGTCGATAAATCTAGCCGATATTCCGGCATCGTGTCTCTTGACTCACTACGTTTGGCTCACAAAGAAAACCGCTCTCTAGCCAGTGCTCAATTGACGGATGAAGTCACTCTTCAGCCAGAGCAGTCAATCAATGACATTTTGGGGCTAGTTGCAGGCGTTCCTTATGCCGTACCTGTCGTTGATGAGCAAGGTACTTACTTTGGTGTCGTGACTAAATCACGTCTTCTACAAACACTAGATAAGGATTAACACGATGTCTTCAGAGCAAACTAACAATGATCCCTGGTCGAATACCGCTCCTGCACAAGATGATCCTTGGTCACAAGGTGCAGGTGCTGACGCTGCCCCAAGTAATGACTGGTTAAGCTCAGAAACTGTAGAGCAAGCGCCATTCGACATTATGAACCCATTCCAAGATGCGGTTCTACCACTTGATAGCTGGGTAGAATCGGGATTGAACTGGTTGGTGGAACATGGTCGCCCAGTTTTCCAAGCAATTCGAGTTCCAATCGACTTTATTCTTACCTCGTTTGAAACTGCTTTGGTATCCACACCTGCGCCCATCATGGTGCTCATTTTATTTTTGCTGGCGTGGCAGTTTTCCAATGTAAAACTCGGTTTTTCAACACTTGTATCCCTTGTTTTTATCGGCCTAATTGGTGCGTGGTCACAGGCGATGACAACGCTCGCACTGGTTTTAACCGCCGTCTTCTTCTGTTTGCTTATCGGGCTACCGATGGGGATATGGTTGGCGAGAAGCCAAACCGCAGCCAAATTTGTTAGACCAATACTCGATGCAATGCAAACGACCCCCGCGTTCGTTTATCTAGTGCCAATCGTTATGCTGTTCGGTATTGGTAACGTTCCTGGCGTTGTTGTAACCATCATTTTCGCACTGCCTCCCGTTGTGCGCCTAACTATTTTAGGGATTCAGCAAGTACCTGAAGAGCTGATCGAAGCGGGCCACTCTTTCGGGGCAAACAAAAAACAGATGCTTTACCGCATCCAATTGCCATTGGCGTTACCAACGATTATGGCAGGGGTAAACCAAACCTTGATGCTTTCACTTTCTATGGTAGTGATCGCTTCAATGATTGCGGTTGGCGGCTTGGGCCAAATGGTACTTCGTGGTATCGGCCGACTTGATATGGGTCTTGCTGCTGTCGGTGGCTTAGGCATCGTAATTCTTGCCATTTTATTAGACCGTATTACCCAAGTATTAGGGGTTAATGCGGGTAACACCAAGCTTCGCTGGTATCACACAGGTCCTGTTTCATACCTATTAAAACTGAAAACAAAGACGAACCAAGACGATCTAAAACTTAGGAGAAACATCAATGAATAATTCATGGAAGAAAGCGCTCTCTGTTGGAGCTCTAAGTACTATCGCATTTTCAACTTATGGTGTGGCAAGCGAACTACCGGGTGAAGGTGTGACTGTTCAGCCAGTTCAATCAACCGTTGCAGAGGAAACGTTTCAAACATTGATCGTAAACCGTGCACTTGAAGAGCTTGGTTACGATGTAAAACCAACTAAAGAAGTGGATTACAACGTAGGCTATACCTCTATTGCTAAAGGCGACGCCACTTTCTTAGCAGTAGGTTGGTTCCCTCTTCACGCCGATAAGTACACAATGTCTGGCGGTGATGATAAGTTTTTCCGCAAAGGTCAATATGTAAGTGGTGCTGCGCAAGGTTACTTGATCGATAAAAAAACCGCAGAAAAATATGGCATCACAAATATTGGTCAATTAAAAGATCCAAAACTGGCGAAGCTTTTCGATGCCAACGGTGACGGTAAAGCGGACTTAACAGGTTGTAACCCAGGTTGGGGTTGTGAAATGGTCGTTGAGCATCAGTTGGATGCGTTCAAGCTTCGTGACACAGTAACGCACAACCAAGGTAACTACGCTGCGATTATCGCTGACACGATTTCTCGTTACAAAAAAGGCGATCCGATTCTTTACTACACTTGGACACCTTACTGGGTAAGTGGCGTCTTAGTTCCGGGTAAAGATGTTGTTTGGTTAGAAGTGCCATTCTCTTCACTTCCTGGTGAGCGTAAGGACATCGACACAACACTAGAGAACGGTAAGAACTACGGCTTCGAGATGAACTCTATGCGCATCGTTGCGAACAAAGAGTTTACTGAAAAGAACCCAGCAGCAGCGAAGCTGTTTGAAATCATCAAGCTAAACATCAATGATGTTAGTGCGCAGAATATGATGATGAGCCAAGGTAAGAACAGCTCAGCAGACATCGAGTCTCATGTTAATGGCTGGATCAAAGCGAACCAGAAAAAGTTCGACGCATGGGTAGACGAAGCTAAAAAAGCAGCCATGTAACCGACACGACCATTAAAATACGTGACACCTAACTTTAGAGCCAACCGTTCACATCGGTTGGCTCTAATTTTATTCACATTAGTAAAAAGGATTGCAACAATACTGAGCCTTGCTCCTCAGTATTTTCTTAAAGTTTCTACTTAATTTCATTCCTTAAGAGTTTCTTAAGTTTCGCGTTTTATTTTGTTGATAACCAATCAAACAAAGGAAGCGCTCATGAAACACCATGCACAAATTTCTGCAGATGGCTTTACTTTAGACATCGTCTATCCAATGCATCCGCTTTGGAGCCAAGTTATCGAGCATGTTTCTCAGCGTTATCAAGAAGCATTCTTTGCAGAGCTGAAACAATTTATGCCGGCGTATTTAACCCTCATTGAAGGCGCTCAAATTATTTCCGTATGCGGCTTTCGCATCGCCGAAGATGAGCCCTTGTTCCTTGAACAGTATTTAGAAGACGACGCTCAAAAGCTGGTTTCTAACGTATTTAACTGCGACGTAAAACGTTCGAACTTAGTGGAGTTTGTTCACTTGGCATCTTTCGCTAAGGGCATGTCATCTCTGCACTTCTACCTGATCGCAGAAATGCTGGTCAATCTCGGTTTTGAATGGTGCATCTTCACCGCGACAGACCCACTTCACGCCATGATAGCGCGCTTAGGATTGGAGCCTCATATCATCGCGCAGGCCGATCAAAACAAAGTCCCCGATGCCGAGTCCACTTGGGGGGCGTACTACGAGCATCAACCGCGTGTGTTAGCTGGCAATTTGCAAAAAGGACTCGAACGCCTTCGATTAGTCCAAGAAAAAAAACGTAAACAAGCCTAGATAGAAAAGTAAACGTCGTTAAAACCGCAAACACAACCAGAACAACTTGGTTAAACACCACGCCAGAATATAGGTGACGTATGAATATTCTCCTCGATGCCATTACAAAATGGGCAAAAACGACACCAGACCGAGTAGCACTTGTCGGCTACGAAGCAAATCAAACCGTTGAACTGACTTACTCTGAATTGTTAAACAAGATCGAACTCGTTGCCGCCGAGCTTATTGCACAGAACATCAAAGCACTCGCGCTACGCGCAGAAAACAGCATCGATTGGGCCATTGTTGATTTGGCGGCGATGGCGGCAGACATAGTCGTCGTGCCTATTCCGACTTTTTTCTCTGATGCACAGGTTGAACATACGTTAGAGCAATCAGGCGTCGATGCTTTAGTTGGCGATTGGCAAGCATGGTTGGCTTCTCATCCTAAGCAAAGCTTTAACCAGCAAGACCATCCGTTTTCCATTGCAAATTTGCCTTTGCTGCGGCGTAACCAGTTGGGAGATGAAGGTACACAGGTAGCTTATATACCAGAAACCGGAAAAATCACCTTTACCTCTGGCTCGACTGGTCAGCCTAAAGGTGTGTGTTTAAGCAATGATCATTTGTGTTTGGTGGCGAAATCGCTCGCCGACGCAGTAAACAGCACGGCGCACTCGCACTTAGTGCTGCTTCCGTTATCGACGCTTCTCGAGAACATAACCGGTGTTTATGTACCACTCATGTTGGGCGTGACGTCATATATTTTACCCGGAGAGCAAACCGGCTTACTCGGTTCAAGCCAATTCGAACCGGGTTTGTTTGCGCAAGCATTAGCGACCATCAAACCAGAAAGCTTAGTGCTAACACCAGCATTATTGCTTGCGCTCATTCACATCGCGAAACAGCAGCCCTCTCTTGTGGATTCTCTAAAATTTGTCGCCGTTGGCGGCGCAAGAGTGTCGTCGCAACTGATTAACACCGCGCATGCGCTGAACATCCCTGCGTTTGAAGGTTATGGCTTGTCTGAATGTGGCTCCGTCGTTTGTTTGAATACACCAGCCACATTTAAAGCAGGAACGTGTGGCAAACCGCTTCCCCACGCTCAGATTCGTATCGCGGAAGATGGTGAACTGCTCGTCAAAGGCAACGTTGCTCTTGGTTATTTGAATGAACCGTTTACTCAAGAATGGTTAGCGACTGGCGACTTAGCCCAAATTGACGCACAAGGTTTTGTCACTCTCTCGGGGCGCAAGAAAAACCTTATCGTCACCGCGTATGGCAGAAATATCTCACCGGAGTGGATTGAATCAGAAGCGTTGGCGTTTTTGCCGATGACGCCACTAATCGTTACGGGCGATAGCCAACAAACATTATGCGCTGTCATTGCCAATAGCGAAGACGTCGAAGCAAAGGTTCATACATTAAACCAAACCCTACCCGATTACGCTCAAATCCGAACCTTATTGCTGCTGGACAACCCACGAGCCATCTCTGGTTGGTACACGGATAACGGCAAGCTCAAACGAAATCAAATCGAACATGATGTGGCTCAGTTATTAGCGAGCACAACGCCTGAATTAACGCTGCAAGCGCAAAAGATCCAACGCATCGATTTGCCCTTCCAGCAACACATTACGTCTTTCCAAACTGCATCTTAGTTAACGGCTTCTTAAGGAGAAGGTTATGACTTTATTTTTCGAACAACTCAAACAAAGCACTGCCGCTGCTCAACAAGCAATGTTAACTGCGCCAGTCATCGCAGACGTTCAACAAGGCAACATTTCCAAAGATATGTATATCGCCTTTCTAACCCAAGCTTACCATCACGTTAAGCACACTGTTCCCTTGCTGATGGCGTGTGGAGGCCGACTACCTGGCGAATACGAATGGGTACGAGATGCCATTGCCGAGTACATCGAGGAAGAGAAAGGCCATCAAGAATGGATTTTAAATGACATCAAAGCGTGCGGCGGCGATGCCGAAGCAGTGCGCAACAACAAAGATGTAGGTCAAGTAGGAGCACCGATTGAACTGATGGTTTCCTACCTTTACCACAACATTGACCGCCACAACCCACTCGCGCTGTTTGGCATGGTGTGGGTATTAGAAGGCACCAGCGTTGGCATTGGTGGCCAAATGGCTGAAAAAATCCAGTCAACGCTAAGCCTACCGCCTTCGGCAATGACTTACCTAGTTTCACACAGCGTGTTAGACCAAGATCATCTGCAATTTTTTGAATCACTGATGAACAAAATCACCAAAGTGAAAGATCAACAAGTCATCATCGACTCCGCAAAAATGGTGTTCGCATTGTACGGACAAATGCTGCGTTCTTTGCCTTCTTTCTCAACCCAACAAGCGGCGTGAGGTGAAGCATGATCATTAACAACAGCACCATTCTCTTGACAGGCGCAACGGGCGGAATTGGGCAAGCCATCGCGCAAGAGTTAGCAAAACGCGGTGTCAGCCTCATTCTTGTTGGACGAAACGAAGAGAGCTTGCAAACACTACAGCGTGAACTGTCGAATCCAGAGCGCCATAACCTAGTCGTTGCAGACATCACCTCATCAGAAGGATTAACTGCGATTAAAGCTCGAGCGCGCCGACATCAAAGAGTGGACGCACTGATTAACAATGCGGGCAGCAACGATTTCTCGTTGTTAAGCCACAAACGATCAACGCAGATTACAGACGAAATCCAACTCAATCTCGTTGCGCCGATGCTGCTGTGCCAATCGGCGTTAACGTGGTTAAAGCAGCCTGGGGTGATTCTCAATATAGGTTCCACATTCGGCTCAATTGGCTACCCAGGCTATACCTCCTATTGCGCGGTAAAAGCGGGGTTGCACCGTTTTACCGAATCGCTCGACAGAGAACTGTTCGCAACCGGAATCCGTGCGCTGTATTTGGCACCAAGAGCGACAGAAACCTCACTCAATAGCGATGCCGTAAATGAGATGAATCGACAACTGGGTAACAAAACGGACTCGCCGCAAGTTGTTGCCAATCACGTTGTCACCATGTTGGAAAAAGAAATTTCCGCGAAATGGATTGGTTGGCCAGAAAAGCTTTTTGCACGCATCAATCAACTGCTTCCAAGCGTGGTTTCTTCTGCGATTCGTAAGCAACAAGAAACCATTCACCAATACGTAAACCGGGTCAGTCATTGAAGAGGACATGGACGATGAATACCAAACAACTACTTTGCGCTTTGACGGTTTGTTCAACGTTAGCTTCGACCGCTGCGTTGGCAGGTAATGCTCCACTGCAACAGGTTCAAAAGAAATGGGCGGAATGTCAGTACAGCACGCCTGACGGTGACGAAAAGGAACAATGCTTCCATCGTGCGATTGCCAAAACCAGTATTTATCTCGACAGAGAACCCGGCAATCCCGAACTCACTGTTTGGCTGGCAATCAATAAAGCATCGCTGGCTGGTGCTCAAGGTGGCTTAGGTGCATTGTCACTCGCCAAAGAAGCCAAATCTTTACTCGAGGGGGTAATTGCAACGTCACCGCAAACGCTTGATGGCTCTGCATACACCAGTTTGGGTTCTCTGTATTACAAAGTTCCGGGGTGGCCAATTGGCTTTGGTGATGACGATAAAGCCGAAGAAATGTTGAAAAAAGCGTTAGAGATCAATCCAAAAGGCATCGATCCGAACTATTTTTATGGAGACTTCCTTGCAGAAGAAGGTCGAGACAAGGAAGCGAAAGTGTATTTGACTCGCGCAATTCAGGCGTCACCTCGCCCTGACCGACCTTTGGCGGATAAAGGTCGAAAGCTGGAAATTGAAGCGACTCTTGGGAGATTGAAATAAACCATGCGCTTATTACTCGTAGAAGATGACAAACTACTCGGTCAATCCATGGTGACTTCATTAAGTCGCCATGGGTACACCGTGGATTGGGTGGAAAAAGGGTCTGGCGTGACTAGCGCACTCAAAACAGAAGCGTTCACTGCCGTAATTTTGGATCTCACTCTACCCGATATCGATGGATTGGAAGTTCTACGTAATATTCGCAAAGGCGGATTTAAGCTCCCAGTGATGATACTTACCGCACGAGACGACATTCGCGATCGCGTTCAAGGCCTCGACGGCGGCGCAGATGACTACCTCGGAAAACCGTTTGCACTCGAAGAGTTGCTCGCTCGCTTGCGTGTGTTGATTCGCCGTCAATCCGGTAGTGCAGAAGAAATCATTCAAGTTGGACAGTTATCTTTATCCTTATCGGAACAAAGCATTCGCTACGATGACGAGCCGCTTAAACTCACACGCAATGAATTTAAAATCCTCACCAGTTTGATGACGAACGCCGGACGCGTGCAAAGTAAGGAGCAATTGCAACAATCACTGCACGGCTGGGATGAAGGTTCAAGCGACAACGCTATCGAAGTTCATATTCACAATTTGCGTAAAAAAGCGCCCAAAGTGGTCATTAAAAATATTCGCGGTGTGGGGTACATTCTTGAAAGATAAGAAATCGTACTCGATCAAACGTCAGTTAACTCTATCAGTAGGCGTGTTGGTAAGTGTTCTCTTACTCATCTCACTTTATTTCAGTTTCCAATCTGCGAAGCACGAGGTCGAAGAAGTTTATGACGCTAGGCTTGGACAATCCGCAAAATTAATGTTGCTGACGCTCTCAATTTCAACGGAAGAGAGGACTCTCGCTAACCATCGAGAATTATTTAATGAGTGGATGGAAAACATTGAGTCAATGTCAAAGTCTGACGATGACAATGTCACAACGTTCGGCCACCCTTATGAACAAAACTTGGTTTTTCAATTCTATCGAGACAACACACTGCTCTGGAGCTCTGATCAAACCTTGCACGCACTCTCTACGTCCTTTGATAATAACGGCTACGCTGATATCGTAAAAGACGGTACACAATGGCGTACATTTCAGATTTCACTGCCACAAACAAAACATGATAATGAATACGTCGTGGTTGCAGAAAAATACAAGATACGTAAAGAGATCATCCACGAAATTGCCCTATCCACATCAATAGAACAATTGCTGATACTACCAACTTTGTTGCTTTTGCTGTTTTGGCTGATCGATAAACATTTCCGACCGATTAACGACCTGCGCTCCGCCATCACACAAAGAAACGTACACCGATTAGATCACATTCATGTAAAAGACAACACCGTTGAACTCGCACCACTTGTCGATTCGCTCAACTCTCTCCTCTCGGAACTAGAGTTAGCCTGGCAAAGAGAGAAACGCTTTACACGTGCTGCAGCGCATGAACTAAAAACCCCACTAACAATCCTTCGTCTTAACGTAGAAAATGCACTTGAAAGTAATGATCCGGAGCAACTGAGAGGAGATTTACACAACATTCTGCAAGGCATTGAACGCACTGACCGCCTTATCCATCAGCTACTGACTTTAGCTAAAGTAGATAGCTTATCAGAACGTGTATTCGACACCGTTGAGCTAACCCCTTTGTTGCAAACCGTTGTTGCTGATTTGGCACCGTTAGCATTGAAGCATAAGCAAGACATCAGTTTATCATCTTCCAACATCGCTATATCCGGCGATCGAATGTTGTTAGAGGTGTTGTTTCGTAACCTCGTCGATAATGCGATTCGTTACTCCGGCAAGCACAGTGACATACAAGTCAGCGTCACAGAGAACAATAATACAATCAAAGTCTTAATTTCCGATACTGGTCCAGCAATCCCGAAAGAAACTCGTGAAAGAATCTTCGAACAGTTTTATCGGGGTCATTCCGAACATGGTGACGGGGCGGGTTTAGGGATGTCAATTTGCAAAGACATTACAGCACTACACCGTGCAACACTGGAGCTCATTCCCAGAGAAAATAGTAGGAATACGTTTGTCGTCACTTTCCCAAAGTGCTAACAAAAGCGATACAAGCCATAACCTGTTTAATTTATGTTCCAGCCGAACATGAGCTTCATTCCACACTTACATAGACATACCAACACTTACACTACTCGACCATAAACCCACATTATAATTCACGTTTATTTCACGCTTGCTTTGTTAAAAACAACACAACATAACAATTAAACTATTCGAATAAATATGAAAAACTTATCTAAGGGCTCTGTGTGGGGGCCTTTGCAGCCAATTGCTGCTTTTTCTTTGTTTTCACTTATATTTTTGTCTATCTCACGCGTTTTGCTCGCCTTTTGGCAACTTGATCGAATTGACTCTTTCAACGACTTAATTTACATCCTAGGCCAAGGCTTACGCGTAGACATTGCAACACTGTGCTGGTTATTCATCCTCCCTGCACTGCTTTCTGCCCTAATGCCATTAAACGGCAAGATTGGGCAATGCTGGAAATGGATATTGCGCATATGGATGGTTTTAGGGCTTTGGATTCTCGTGTACATGGAACTGGCAACGGCACCATTCATTCAAGAATATGACCTACGCCCAAACCGTCTGTTTGTGGAATACCTTATCTATCCGAAAGAGGTCATGGGCATGCTTTGGACTGGCTATAAGTTAGAGCTGTTTATTGGCGCGTTAGGCACGGCATTAACTCTAGTTTTGGGTTGGAAGTGGAGCAAAAAACTGACCGACAATGCACAGCAGATCAACTGGAAGTGGCGCCCACTATTAGCCATTTTTGTTGTGCTTCTTGGTGTTGCAGGCGCACGCTCGTCTTTAGGCCACCGCCCACTAAACCCAGCCATGGTGGCGTTTTCTAACGATCCACTGCTAAACGACTTAGCATTAAATTCATCTTACTCACTGCTGTTTGCTGTCAACAGCATGAAGTCAGAAAAAAGCGCAGAGCAGTTCTACGGCAAGATGGATAATCAAAAGATGCTGGAGCTAGTTCGCGCTTCGTCAAAAAAGTCCGACTTTGATCCAACATTACTTCCAACCATGAACAGTAACCCTGCGACTTACCATGGTAAACGTAAGAACTTAGTGATCTTGCTACAAGAGAGCTTAGGAGCGCAATTTGTAGGTTCTTTGGGTGGTCTACCTCTTACGCCAAACCTGGATGAACTCATGGCTGAAGGTTGGCAGTTCACGCAAATGTACGCAACGGGTACTCGTTCTGTTCGTGGTATCGAAGCCGTAACCACGGGTTTTCCACCATCCCCTTCTCGCGCAGTGGTGAAACTAAGCAAAAGCCAAACAGGCTTCTTTACCATCGCAGACTTACTCAAAGCACAAGGCTATCACACGCAATTTATTTATGGCGGTGAAGCAAACTTCGATAACATGAAAACCTTCTTCTTCGGTAATGGTTTTGATCAAATCGTCGAAGAAGATGATTACAATAACCCAAGCTTTGTTGGCTCTTGGGGGGTCAGTGATGAAGACTTATACAACAAAGCAAACGAAGAGTTTGAACGCCTTTCAAAAAGCGACAAACCTTTTTTCAGCTTAGTTTTTACGTCAAGCAATCACAGTCCTTATGAGTATCCGAAAGGTAAAATTGAGCCATACGATTCCGAACACATGACGCGTAATAACGCGGTAAAATATTCAGATTACGCTTTGGGTACGTTCTTTGACAAAGCGAAAAACTCATCCTACTGGGATGATACTATTTTCATTGTCATTGCAGACCACGATGCCCGCGTGTCTGGCGCTAACTTGGTTCCAGTTAAGCACTTCCACATTCCTGCATTGATCATTGGTAAAGACATTCAACCACGTAAAGATGACCGTATCGCAAACAACATAGATATGCCGCCTACGCTGTTGTCTCTTATTGGCGTAGACGCCAAAACGCCGATGATTGGTCGTGACTTAACGAAACCACTGGCTCGCAAAGATGAACGCGCAATGATGCAATACGACAAAAACTTTGGTTATTTAACGCGTGACAACCTAGTTGTGCTTTCTCCTGGTGAAAAAGTATCGACCCTGGCGTACGACTTTGAAAGCCAAACCATGAAGCCGCTAGAAGTCGATGAATCCGTTATTGAACGCGCAAAAGCAAACGCATTGTTTGCATCTAAGGCGTATCAAAACAACTGGTACGCTTCGAAACGTACCAACTAATATCCGCTGATTCAGTGAAAAGGGAGCCACTGGCTCCTTTTCTTTATTCTGTAAGACTCTTCACTCTTAGAGTACATGGAGGAACGCACACTTTGTATCTAGAAAATCATAGTTCATATGTAGAGAATGAACTTTTCAGGATTGTGTTCGATGACTAAGGCCAACACGTAAACAACGAGGCTTGTTGATATCAAGCCAAACAGAAAGCTGACCCGAAATACTATCGTTGTTATCGTGATAAAACCATAGGCAAATACACCACTATTAATCATAGCGTACAAGTTATCCAGACCAAAACTTGGTAAGGGTGCGCTAATAAATAGGAGTGAAAACATCATAATATTTGAAAATTTTTTAACCCAACTTGGTTTTTGTAGATAAAAACCCGAAATAGAAAAGGACAACAACAGCAATGGCACTAACCCATAATAAGTAAATTTGTAATATGGCGTAATCCAATCTGAACTCTGGTTTAAGAATAGTATTATGCAAGTAACAATGGTCGATGATAACGCTAAAGAAAAACACTTTGTTCCTTTGTAAGGTTTGTCCTCAAAGTTAAATAACCTAAAAATTCCCACTGCAATACCAAGAACAACCCATGAAAATGTCACTAGCTGTAAAAATGCGATCTCTTCGCGGATGGCAAAAAAGCCAAAGTAAATAGCATGATAAAAAGACCAAACCATACCAATTGGTAAACCCAAGGAGAGTTTTTCTAGGAGAATTTCTGACTGCTCTTCGTAATGAATAGTCCACCATACTAGTGCGACATAAGCGAGCAACACACCAAAAATGACAACATATTGCGCTTCTGAAATACTGATAATCATTGGAACTAAGGCTAGGGTTAAGCCAATGATAACAAATAGAATCTGGTAACAAATCGCGGGTAATGTGCAAATAAGTCGCCAAAATACCCTACCGATATCTTGAAGAAGTTCGTAGGTTTGAGCGATAAAATAAGCAACAGCAGCGATAAGAAGCAACACTCCACATAGTTTCATCAAGTTAACTAAGTTAAATAGTTTCACCCAGTCACTGCTTTCTTCGGCTTGCTTCAGTTCTTTTTGAGCGTCATCAATGTGAGCGAGTTTCAATAAGGCATTTTTTCTGTCTTCATTTTCGAGAAAGTGTCCAAACTCTTGGTTTGCTTCACTCTCCGTTATCACTCCATTTTTGTAAAGAAGATAGATAGTTGAAAGGCTCACTCTTTCTATTTCTGTAAGATCACGAATTTTTTCTTTATTATTGATTTCATTGATAGTTAAAATTTGACTTTCTTTCTTTTCTATATTTTTTGCTGAAATACTTAATGAACATGTAACACAAAAAATAATAATTAACAGTGAACTAATCGTTTTACACATATGAACGGGATTGCTTTTGACAAGGAAATGTCGAGAAGATAAATGGAATCAAATACAAAGCAAACGATATGTTCATATGCTCGATCCTGAGCCAATAAAATTGAAAGTGATACTTCTCACTATTTCAAACAAGGTACTTTAACTTGGTCTACTGACAAAGCCTGTCTTACCCTTCCGTTAGATTCAACCTCATACTTCTAGTAAATTGAGAAACAGACCATGCTAACTATCAATTCATTCGTCCTCTATGTTGAGGACATCCACGTAAGCCAAGCTTTTTACTCGAAACTGTTTGATTATGAGGTCACGTTTTTGTCTCCAACATTTGCTTCTATGCCACTCGCAAATGGCTTAAAACTGACACTCAAGCAAAGTGATGTTCTTTCCCCTTCCAGCGACATCAAAGGTGGTGGCACCGAGTTATCATTTGCAGTGCGCAACCGCCATACGTTAGAGCACGTTTACAACAGTTGGAAAAACATGGGCGTTGAGTTTGCTCAACCACCAATGACTTCGGTGTATGGCTTAAATTTTGTGGCTACCGATCCGGATAAACATCGCATTCGCGTTTTCATTAGTGAATAAAAATGCGTTAAAAATGCTTTTTACCCATTCCCAATGTGACTTCAATAAATTAGACTCAGGGAAACATCAAAAGCTGCGTAGTATATAAGAAGGAATGCCCATGAGCTCAAGTATGATCCTTAGCGAATCTCTAATCGAGAGTGGAAGAGATATCCCCCTCAAAGAACTGCTTTATGCAAAGCGCGTGCTGGATAACTACATGGCGGTAGCAAAAGAGAGCAGCCCACTTGAGCTGTTGACAGAGATGAAATCGGCAGCAAAGCAAGTGGAATACTTTACCACTACGAGTAACCCGTGTGAGGCTCGTAATGTCATCAGTCAGATGATTGATAAAATCGACACCGCGGAATCTTTTGAGTCGTTCAAGGCTTTAGCAGGCAAGCCCTCACTAGCTCTCAATGAACTGATTGAAGATCGCGCCCAACTGATTAAACATGAGCGAGAATTGCTGCTTGCTTCAGGCTATGACGCCTCGCGTATCTAAGAATAAACGCTAGCTCCCGAGTTTAAAGCTAGCAACGAAAAAGGAGCTCTTAAAGAGCTCCTTTTACTTTCCAAAATCAGGTATAAAAGATCTAGAGGCCGATATCCTCCGTTATTGCTTTGATTTGCTTGAGATCCATTTTATAAACTTCAATCATTTGATCGACCTGACTTAGTCGTGAATTGGCTTCATCGTGTTTATCACACGCGTCCGATTTCACGTCCCAAGATTTACCTTCCAAAAATACATCACACTCTTTTTTGAGTTTCTCGATCTTAGGCAATAATTTCGCCCTTTCTTTCTCTAGAGACTCCAATTCTTGCGAAATTTTCAGCTCTTTTTGAAACACCTCGCGCGATCGTTCAAAGATAGTCGCTTGCATATCCGCTTGACGACTCAGCTTCTCATTTTCTGACTTTGTCGTGTTGATCTTATCTGCCTGTTGTTTCAATTGAGACTCTAGCGACAGGTTAACTTTCTCGACCTCAGTCAATTGCTTTTGTAACTTCTTAAGCGCTTTCTCGTGCGCTTCATCTTTCGCAGCGAGCAGTTCAGTGACTTTATCTTGTATTTCTTGGTCGAGCGCTTCTTCGCGCACTTTTACTTGAGACACCAACTGCGTTTTATCTTGCGTCAACGCTTGGTATTTTTCTTCTAGCACATGATAAGTCGATTCCCACTTGTTCGCAGTGACAATCGAGCCAACAAGGCCACCAAATGCCAAGCCTAATACCGCAGCAATCGCGATATAGATATGAGTACGTTTGTCACGCTCTTCAATGACAACAACGTCGTCTTGTTCTTCCATCTTGTTCTGAGAACTCACCGTATACTACTCCAAGGACTCTTTTACTTTGCTAGCGGATCAATTCCGCAAACATAATCGATGCTGTATAAATCAGAAAGGCGCCAATTAATGTTATAACGGTCGCTTTTTGGACTTTTTCATTGGTTCGATAACGAAACAGCACAAATGCTACTGCAATCAACACCGCAATGGCTAATAATCTGGTCATACCGCCTCCTTGTCCACTTATGAAAAACTGCCTAGGTCCATAGACGGTTTCACAAAGATTTATTTTAACTCATTTATACGCCCCATAAGGTCAACTTAGCGTAGATTTTAAAATAAGTGCTTCGATTTTAATCAAATTTGTGTTCTCAATTGAATAACTTATGCCGTAATAATCGAAACACATTTATCGTTCTGAAGTGTGTTCTTGGTTCTATTCCCTAGCCCAATAAGTTTTGTTTTTGCAGTTACTCACACAAAAAACTTGGGTAAACATAGCTTCGTGAAAATAAGTGGGGTTATTTCGTTGAAAATAAATTGACATAGGGTGTTGAAATGGACCAAAAACATGATAGAGTTCACACGTTAATGATGACCAGCATCATTAACTAACCTTTACTCATTTAATTGAGTAATTGTTCCGATGAAGACTGCAGGAGAGTGGTTATTAATCAAATTTTAACATTTGATTAGCATAACTCGCCGAAGAATTAACTATTTCAGGTGCTACCTAGGTAGCGGGGACTGTAGTTGGAGGAACCTCTGGAGAGAACCGTTAA
Organism: Vibrio sp. Y51_MX_L26; assembly: GCF_024181935.1. NCBI lineage: Bacteria > Pseudomonadati > Pseudomonadota > Gammaproteobacteria > Vibrionales > Vibrionaceae > Vibrio > Vibrio sp. Y51_MX_L26. The sequence continues at coordinate 496,143 of NZ_JAMZAS010000002.1, read as the reverse complement.
ATCGGTCGCCGAAGGAGCAAGTCTTGCACTCACGCAAGGTGAAACTCTCAGGCAAAAGGACAGAGGAGTGGAAAGTTACAACCTAACTATTTTGCTTGGCCTTCCCGCCTACAACCAATAGCTTAGTTCTTTTAGAGATCGTTGATCTCGTCCTTTCCCTCTTCTCCTTATTAGTTGTTTTATTAAGGGGAAATCATGAACGACCTACAATCTTTACTACAAACCATCGATAATTTTGTCTGGGGTCCACCACTGCTTATTTTGCTAGTGGGTACCGGTGTTTACTTCACTTTTAGCCTCGGCTTGATCCAGTTTAAACATCTCCCAACAGCGCTAGCGATGGTATTCAGTAAAGATAAGTCATCTGATAAACAAGGTGACGTTTCTAGCTTTGCAGCACTTTGTACTGCGCTCTCAGCAACGATTGGTACTGGTAACATTGTTGGTGTTGCCACCGCGATCAAACTTGGTGGACCAGGTGCCCTATTCTGGATGTGGCTCGCCGCCCTTTTCGGAATGGCGACTAAATACGCCGAATGTTTGTTAGCGGTTAAATACCGAAGAGTAGATGATAAAGGCCAAATGATTGGTGGCCCAATGTACTATCTGCAATACGGTGTTGGCTCAAAAGCCCTCGCGATCATGTTTGCAGTGTTTGCTTTGGGTGTTGCTTGTTTTGGTATTGGTACGTTTCCACAAGTAAACGCGATTCTGGATGCAAGTGAGATATCTCTCGGTGTTGACCGTGAGCTCTCTGCCTTTGTACTGACTCTTTTGGTTGCTTTCGTAACTTTGGGTGGCATCAAATCCATTGCTAACGTTGCAGGAAAAGTGGTTCCTACCATGGCTGTATTTTACGTGTTGGCGTGTTTAAGCGTGATCATCATGAATGCAGACCAATTGTTCAACGCCGTTGAATTAGTGTTGGTATCAGCATTTACATCAACAGCAGCGACTGGCGGTTTCTTAGGTGCAAGTATCATGCTGGCGATCCAATCAGGTATCGCTCGTGGCATATTCTCAAACGAATCTGGTTTGGGTAGCGCGCCTATGGCAGCAGCGGCAGCGAAAACAGACTCTTGTGTGAAACAAGGCCTGATTTCAATGACAGGTACCTTCTTTGATACCATCATTATTTGTACCATGACGGGCCTAGCCTTGATCCTTACTGGCGCATGGCAAAGCGACTTTTCTGGTGCAGCAATGACGACTCATGCCTTTGCGGTAGGTTTGAATGCGGATACATTTGGCCCAATGCTGGTGTCAATTGGTTTGATGTTTTTTGCATTCACAACCATTCTTGGATGGAACTACTACGGTGAGCGTTGCGTTGTGTTCCTCTTTGGTACAAAAGCGGTGCTTCCTTATAAGCTGATTTTCGTTGCTTTGGTGGCATCAGGCGCGTTCCTCCATCTAGACATGATTTGGCTACTCGCCGATATCGTAAATGGTCTGATGGCGATTCCTAACCTAATCGGTTTGATCGCACTGCGTCACGTCGTACTGGCAGAAACCAAGCTGTTCTTTAGCTCAGCATCGCAATCTGATCAAATTGAAGCAGTAAAAGCTTAGTGACATGACAAGTGTTCAGTAATGAACCGTCAATCGCTGAAAGTAAATTGGAAATGGTAAAAACATAAAGCCCGCTGGTATTCAGCGGGCTTTATTTTATCTTAAGTTAAGCGGTTAATCTCTCAACCATTGATGCTCAACCTTTTCTCCACGTTCTTGAAAAAACTTCGCATTTTTTTGCTTGAATTGATCCGACTTCAGCTCTGATAGCGGCCAGTCTGAAAACGCCTCTGTTACGAACGAATCTCCAACCCCAACTTCAATCGATTCAAGATGCTTCCCGATGTAGCGATAAAAGTAGCTCTGCCCCAGTGCATCACAAACCATCGGCACATGTCTCATGCGTTGATGGTTGACGGATACTGAAGCCCAAGTTGTCGTTTTAGGTTCGCAGCTTTGCTCTTTTACAACATCAACTTCAAATTTATTGTCCATTGTTGTCGAGACAAAAACGACAATACCGTCATTCATATACACACGTCGAAGTAATAGCTGTTTCGTGTCTTGAGTTCGCGTCTGTTGTATTCCATTGGAAAATGGCTCGAAATAGCCCCAGTGCCAAGACCAGGTCATGCCACGTTGCGCAAACTGTACCTGTGGCCATGTCTGCCAAACAATGGCACCAACCACGCCAGTAATAAACACAACGAGCAATATCAAAAGGTGGTAAATATTGCGCATTACACGGGCTTTTCAATCAATAACTTTACGCCAAGTGCGACTAAGACAGCGCCCGTCGCCCCTTCCATCCACTTCATAAAGCTTGCATTCTTTAACAGGCTCTTAGCTGAGTTAAGTGCGCCAGCCAAACCACACTGCCAAACCATCGCAATAATAAAGTGCACGGATGCCATCATCATTGATTGAAGCAAAGGAGAACCTTCTGGATTCACAAACTGTGGCAAGAACGCCAAGTAGAAAACTGCCGTTTTTGGGTTCAAGACGTTAGAAAGAAAGCCCTCTCTAAAAGAGCGTTTGCCATTAAACACTTCATGAACCTGCTCAGTCACTGACAAACCATTCTTCGACGTCATCAAGGCTTTTAAACTGCTCAGACCAAGCCAAATAAGATAAGCTGCACCAATCATTTTTACGATTTGGAACAACTCTGCAGATTGCGCCAGAATGGCCGAAATACCAACCGCTGAAAAGAAAGCATGCACAAATAAGCCAAAGCAAATCCCTAAACTGGTTGTACATCCGTCTTTTAAACCCGCGCGACTGGTATTACGGATAACAAGGGCCGTATCTAAACCCGGCGTTAGCGTTAAAATAGTGATGGCAATAATAAATGCCTCAAAATTCAAGATATCCATATTATCGTGATAATTAATTGTTAATCCGTCATCAATACCGTCAATCCACGAGATTCGCAAGCTTCTTTTTTAAGAGAGCTATACAACTGAGTGAATTTATGGACAATGAGTGACGATTAATTGTTAATTATTAGTAAATTAACGCAGGTTGTTTCGTGCAACTCGACGTAAAGGACCCGTTATCGGGTGTTTAGGGAAAGAACAAAAGAATAAGAGTAGTCACATGAAAGCATTTACAAAACTCATTGAACATTCCAAAAAAGTGGCAAACTTTGAGCACCTCTCTGCCATCATAGGTTGGGACCAAGCAGCGGTCATGCCATCTGGTGGCGCTGAAGCGCGCTCCAATGCTATGGCAGAGCTTGATGTACACATCCACTCATTAATGACTCAGCCACACTTGGGCGAGCTTTTCGCTCGGGCAGAAGAAGAGACGCTATCTGCAAGTGAAAAGTCCATCCTACGAGAAATGAAACGTGAATGGCAACAAGCTAACTTGCTACCAGAATCATTAGTTCAAGCTCAATCTCTTGCTGGCTCCAAATGTGAACATGCATGGCGTACGCAACGCGGAGAAAATGACTGGTCTGGCTTTGAAAAGAACTGGGCAGAAGTCGTCAAGCTATCGCAAGAAGAAGCGCAAATTAGAGCCGAAGCAAACGGCACAACGCCTTACGATGCCATGCTTGATATTTATGAACCAGGCACAACGTCTGCATCGTTAGACACGCTTTTTGCTGACGTAAAAACGTGGCTACCTTCCTTGATAGACGAAGCGCTTGAAAAACAGCAATCAGACAACATTTTATTGCCAACTGCGCACTACCCTGCGGAAAAACAAAAAGCGCTGGGACTGGAAGTCATGAAGCTACTTCAATTCGATTTTGAACACGGTCGGCTTGATGAAAGTGTCCACCCATTTTGTGGCGGTGTGCCAACAGATGTGCGTATTACAACACGTTATGATGAAAGCGAGTTTGTCCAATCATTGATGGGGATCGTCCACGAAACTGGCCATGCCCGATACGAGCAAGGGCTACCAAAAAATTTAGCAGGAACGCCAGCTGGTCAAGCCCGCTCTATGGGAATTCATGAGTCACAGTCGCTCTTCTTTGAAATGCAAATAGGACGAAACAACGCATTTATCGACCACCTTGCTCACATGGCTTCCAAGCATTTTTCTGGGGATGAATTTGAAAAAGACAATCTAGCCAAAATCTACACTCGCGTAGAGAAAGGCTTTATTCGCGTAGATGCGGACGAATTAACATACCCTGCCCACGTTATTCTTCGATATGAGATTGAACGTGATCTTATGAACGGTGCCATCAAGCATACAGACGTACCAGAGCTCTGGAACGAAAAAATGAAAGCGTATTTGGGGCTCTCAACGGAAGGGAATTTCAAAAACGGTTGTATGCAGGACATTCACTGGACGGATGGAAGTTTTGGATATTTCCCATCCTACACTCTCGGTGCGATGTACGCAGCCCAATTCATGGCCGCAATGAAGCAAACGGTAGATGTGGACGCGGTTATTCGCTCTGGCGATCTGACGCCGATATTCGATTGGCTGTCGAAGAACATCTGGAGTAAAGGCAGCGTATTAACAACAGATGATCTCGTAAGAGACGCAACGGGTGAAACACTAAATGCTAAGCACTTCCAAGCGCACCTAAAAGGCCGCTACCTGTAAATAGAAAAAGAATAGAACGTAAAAGCCCAAGGTTCGTATGTTCCTTGGGCTTTTTTAGGCTCTTTCTATACTATGCCAAGCTAGGGATAAGCCTTGGCTTGTACAAACAATCCTCGCCTTCAGGTCTGGTTTTAAACCGACGGTGAAGCCACATATATTGACTCGGACTTGTCATGATTGACGTTTCAACTATCTTATTCACGAAAACTGCCGCACCTTGAGGATCTTCTTTCGGGAAACCGTCGACTGGCGCACTAATCGTCAAGGTATAGTGTCCGTCTTTTCCTCTTACCATCGTAAAAGGCACGATGGCACAATCTGTCGAATCAACCAGCAGACTTGTACCTGTCGTCGTGCAAGCATTTTTAACGGCAAATAATGGCGCAAACGTTGAGCGTCGGTTTCCATAATCATGATCCGGTGCATACCAGACCCGCTCACCCGTTCTAAGCGCTTCAAGCATGGCTTTAACGTTCTTGCGGTCAATAAGCGTACGATTAGAGCGAGAACGCCCCTTGTATTGAAAGTAATCAAAACACGGATTGTTGTTTGGGCGATAAACACCAGTGCCAGACTTTTTAATGCCAAAAGCACGAGCACCTAACTCTAAGTTCATCGAGTGTACGGCCAACATTAATGCCCCCTTGCCTGATTTTTCTAAAGCCTCGAGGTGCTCCATTCCTTTTATCGTAACGTGTTTGTTTACCCGTTTATCAGGCCAAAACCATGCCATCGCGGTCTCAAATAGCGCAATACCTGTATTGTCGATATTGTCTTTTAAAATTGCTTCGCGTTGGCATTCTTCCATCTGAGGAAAGCAAAGCTCAAGATTGCGTCTAATCGTAACTTGACGTTTTTTCATGATTCGCATGGCTAAACGGCCAATGCCACGTCCTAATGCTAACTGAACTTTGAAAGGAAGGAGACTGAGTAAGTACATCACGCTGATGATAATTAAGGTTCCCCAGTAACGAGGCAAAAGAAATTCAGCCTTGAACTCAGGCTTTTGGTATTTATTCATGTGAGTATTGTCAGATGTGCCCATCTATAAGTGATAAAAACAATGATAATGGACTGCACTTTTATCATTGATAGCGCTAATAACATAAATTAAAGCGCGCGGATTCTATGGTTCTTCGACACACTACACAATAAGAACTTTGCAGAAATATGTAGGGGGATGAAAAAGCAGCAAAGATGAATCACCACGTTAACATCGATTGGAGTGATTAATCTACCACACTTTCATAAAGTTTGGACAAACATAACTTTGTGTTTTCAATGCGCTAGATAATGGTGTTTTTTTAACCCCATAATGCAGCTACCATGAAAATAACAATAAACATGATAACCATTACCCTGAATAAGTAAGACAACTTTCCGGTGCCACCTTTTGGCGCTTGGTTACAGCATCCCATTGTGTTTCTCCATCGTTTCATTTCGATATGGCATTAATGTACTCCTTGACCTTAGGGGAAAGTCAAATCTTTACCTAAAGGTTCTAATTTATCGCTATAAGTGTTTATTTATCCGACATATCACTCGTTTATATCCCATGGAAATAAAGCGTGTTGTTTTCAGCTCATTTTCGGATAAATACATACCGTTTTTCGCTATATACCCACTATTTATGAGGAATCTACAATACGCGAGTCTTACTTGTAGCACGCTACTTTTACAACCTAGAAGTTGTGCGCTCATCCATTAAAGGTATCGAATGAGCAATATCGTTAAATCCGCCGTTAAATTGAGTGTTTTCTCTATCATCATGATTACCGTAACTTCGGTCGACAGCATAAGGAACATTCCTGGGGCGGCTTTGTTTGGTAGCCATGCCATTTCTTTCTTCTTACTTGCTGGACTCTGTTTTTTTGTCCCTACAGCGCTAGTGTGTGCTGAGCTAAGTACCACTTATCCAAAGCAAGGTGGTGTATATCTTTGGGGCAAAGAAACACTAGGGCCAAACTTTGGCTTTGCCACCGTGTGGTATCAATACGCTGAAAATATTGTTTACTATCCACCGTTAATTTCATTCATTGTTGCAACGGGGGCCTACCCTTTTTTCCCAGACCTGGCGCAAAACAACATGTTTATGTTGGTGATGATTAATGTGATTTTTTGGGCGTTAACTTTAGTTAATATCTTTGGCTTGCGCCTCTCTTCCCTGATTACAAATGTATTCGGCACCCTAGGTTTGATATTTCCGATTCTATTGATTATCGGATTAGGCGGGTACTGGGCGTATACCCATCCTGGTGAGTCTCATATCTCGCTTCGCCACGTATCTGACTGGTTGCCGGACCTTTCTCAAGATGGGATCGGAGCTGGTTTTACTGCGGTAGTTCTGTCACTTACAGGCCTTGAAATCACGACCTCTTATGCAAGCGAAGTAGAAAATCCGCAAAAAGCCTATCCCAAAGCTCTGCTGATCTCCACAACCTTAATCTTGGTTTCTCTGACGGCGTGCTCACTGTCTATTTCTTCGGTCGTCTCAAGTGACCATTCTAGTTTGAGTGAAGGAGTGATACTTGCCTTCAAAACTTTTTTTGATGATCTGCACCTCTCATTCCTGCTGCCTGTCATTGCCCTTGCTATTGTTTTTGGCACGCTTGCAAGCCTGAATAACTGGATAATCGCCCCAACTAAAAGTCTGCATGTTGCCGCAAAAGATAGTTTCATGCCGATGTCGCTCGCCAAAGAAAACCGCAACCAAGCCCCCGTCTCATTGTTGCTCTTGCAAGGCGCGATTGTTAGCGTGCTCTCTTTGGTTTTCATTTTTGTTCCAAACGTCAATCAAGGCATGTGGCTATTGAATATCCTGATGACTCAGCTCTATATGGTGATGTACATCTGTATTTTTGTTAGCTTTTTGGTCTCACGCTACAAACACGCAAATATTGAGCGCCCATTTCGAATTGCGGGCGGAAAAATAGGAATGTGTTTAGTGGCAGGATTAGGCTTGATGAGTTGCTTGGTGACGATTGTTGTATCTTTTGACGTACCAGCAAGAATTAGCGCAAAAACTGGTGCATATGCACTGATATTAGGATTTATCACATTTAGCCTCCCAGCGTTCGCCGCCGTGATGTATCGCAATCGAAAACATTGTCAACAAAGCAAAATGCTTGAGGTACTAGTAAGTTAACTATTGGATTGACATTAAAAAGCCGCAGCAATTTCTCGCTACGGCTTTTTATTTGGCATCACAAGTAGTGTTGGTTATCCGTGTCCTACAGTCTTGGATAACAGATTCACGATCATCACACCAGTGAGGATAAACCCAATACCAACAATCGCAGGCAAATCTAGCCGCTGTCCATAAACAAAGTAGCCAACCGTAGCAACTAAAACAATACCCGCTCCACTCCATATGGCGTAAACAACCCCAACAGGCATCGTTTTTACCGTGACGGAAAGCAAGAAGAAAGCAATGCCGTAACCAATCAGAACGACTGTGCTAGGCATCATTTTCGTAAATTGCTCTGTTTTGGGAATATAGGAAGTGGCAATCACTTCACATACAATCGCGATCGACAGCGCCAACATTGGCGGCATAGAGACAAGCATTTTGAACATAAGGCATTAACGCTCAACAGAAATGTAACCGACAACACGTCCGGATAATTAGGTCGCGCATTATACCCAACTCATCTCTCGATGGAATACCTCTTACTCAAGCGGCTTCAAAATGCAGGATTCACAGCGTGATCACTTGAATATAGAGACATTCACACGCCATCGCTTTCACTCACTTCTTGATGAGTAAGCGACAGGCCTGCTTTTTGGTGCTGCCGAGCAATTTCAAAGTAGATGTGCATATCAATTGGCTCTGGTGTATTGAGCAGCATCTTGCCCACTTCTCGTTGAAAGTGACCATAATTACCTAACTCATCCGTCAGCCCTAGCTGCTCGTAAGAAGCTTCATTGGCAAACATTCCATAGGCATACTGATAATGACTTAGATCCTTGCTCTTATCATAACCAAGCTCTTGAAGGGCTTGATCAATTTCTTTCGGCGTATAAGTGTCTTTATCGCCAAACAAGCGCAATAGTACGCTAGGAACCTCTTGAGCGATGCTCTGAATTTTTGTCTTTCTTTTAAAAATACCGAACATAATGTCCTCCACTGACGATGTTTCCAAATACACACTTTAATGCATATTGGTGAGCTGATTGTTTTTAGTATGGCTCATTAATCTGAGACTTCCTTACAACGAAGTCACTTTCGCATATTAACGTGATCACATAATTACCAGCAAATAGTACGACCAGCGTTTCAAACATATCTCATCAGAAACTCCGCTCTAGTCACAATTGTGTGACAGCTTCGAGCTCGGTTTACCATAATGTAAAGAGTAGATTGAAAAGTCATATTTCGTATCGACATCTAAACTTAATTAAGTTAGCTTTAGAAGTATAGACGTCTAGATTGACTATGCTTAGGGAGAGAAAGTCGTGCCAATTAGAATTCCAGATCAACTACCAGCTACCGATGTGCTAAGGACAGAGAACATCTTCGTAATGAGTGAAACGCGTGCTGCGAGTCAGGAAATACGTCCTTTACGAGTGCTGATCCTGAATCTGATGCCCAAAAAAATAGAAACTGAAACTCAGTTTTTGCGTCTACTCTCAAACAGCCCATTACAAGTCAATGTCGAGTTGTTACGCATTGATAACCGCCCAAGCAAAAATACGCCAACCGAACATTTGGATACTTTTTATCGTCAATTTGAAATGGTGAGAGATAAAAATTTCGATGGCATGATCATTACTGGTGCCCCACTAGGTTTGGTTCAATTTGAAGATGTCATTTATTGGGACCACCTAAAAACCATCATGGAATGGGCAAAAGATCATGTGACATCGACTCTTTATGTCTGCTGGGCAGCACAAGCAGGGCTGAAGTTGCTCTACGATCTACCTAAAAAAACGCGTAAAGAGAAACTTTCAGGCGTGTACCATCACCAGATTCATCATCAATTCCATCCTATGTTACGTGGGTTTGATGACACATTTTTAGCGCCTCATTCACGCTATGCCGACTTTTCACCTCACTTTTTAGAAGAACATACCGACTTAGACATCCTAGCCACATCGGATGTTGCAGGTGTTTATTTAGCTACAACAAAAGACAAGAGAAATGTGTTTGTTACTGGGCATCCTGAATACGATTCGCATACCTTACATAACGAATATATCCGCGATTTAAGCGAAGGCATGGAACCAGCCATTCCCGTCAACTACTATCCAAACAACAATCCTGATAATCCACCAATTGCCAGTTGGAGAAGTCATGGACATCTCCTCTTTTTAAACTGGCTGAACTACTGCGTTTACCAGCAAACACCTTATGATCTTGATCACTTCAGTGAAGACGCTTTTACTAAAGACGATTAACCTCAAAGCACGCAAACAAAGCGCTTATGATGCCTAAATGTAATATGTGAACCAAGCCGCCATATGGCGGCTTTTTCATACCAGTTTGCAAACCTGATCGCATAGTGTTTTTTCCTCAATAGGCTTTTGCTACGTAATTCATATCATGCTGGGAGATTCAGGGATGTAGGGACAAAGAATGAAAACAACAAAGCTCGGTGCACTACTATTAATCTCTCAGTTTGCACTTGTGGGCTGCGTGACGGTGAAAGAAGATGGTAGCCCTGTCGTTAAAGCCGATCCTGTAGCAATGGCAGAATCACGTATCGCACTTGGCCTAGGTTATTTAGAAGGCGGCAATATGATTCGCGCGCATGATAACTTGCAACAAGCCTTAACCCACGCACCTCAATACTATCGTGCTCAGTTATCGATGGCTCACTACTATGAAACGGTTGGTGAAGATGCTAAAGCCGAGCAAATGTATAAACGCTCTCTACGCCAACACACCAAAAACGGTAACGTGCTCAATAACTACGGCACCTTTCTTTGCAAGCGGGGTGACTTCGAGAAAGCCGATCAAATGTTTAATCGAGCCATTGAGCAACCTTATTACTATCTCATTCCGGCCAGTTATGAAAACGCCGCATTTTGCGCGTTGAAGTCACAAGATAAAGACAAAGCGAAATACTACTTCGCCCGAGCTATTGATCATGACCCTCATAGGCCAAAATCTATTTTGCAGCTAGCCAAGCTAGAAATTGATAGCGGCAATTACACTGAAGCCAGAATTCGATTAATGAGATTTAATCAAATGTATGGCGTTAAGAAACCCTCTTTACAGCTCATGATTCAACTTGAACGTGCAGCAGGTAATGAAGCACTCGAGAAAAAATATCAAAAGCAATTGGAGAGGTTTTCTTAACACGACATCATGATAAAGAAGGTGTACTCGCTCACAGACACTACTGAACTTGACTAAGAATCCAGTGAATTAAAACCCACGGTGAAACATTCATCCTGTACATAAACTTCAAATTCGGTACTATTTGAACGGAATAAGTGACCAAGTCACGTTATAAAAGTGCGCTAGTAAAACGAAATTTGTACATCATACTGTTTCTACTATTGATTTGGGGCGCATTGATAAATGCTAAATATTACTGACATGCACCAGAAGGAAGTTGAAGCCGGATGAAACCTGCCTGCACTCTGTTATCACTCACTTTGCTGAGTTCGCCTTTTGTCGTCAGTGCACAAGAAAATATTGAAAAAACATTCACGTTTGGCATTGTTTCCAATAAAGCTCAAAGCAAAATCAAAAAGTCGACGCCTTTCACGCAGTACGTGACCAATGGTTTGGCTGAATACGGATACACCAAGGGTGCTGTAAAAGTATTTAAAAATTATCGCCAGCTCGCGGTGGCACTTGAAAATGGCACCGTTCAAATTGCAACAGCCACCCCCTTCAATGCAATGACCCTCGAGGCAGAGTCTGGTAGCCAAGCCATTGCCATACGCTGGAAAAAAGGTTTACAAAAATATCATACGGTATTCTTTACCCACAAAGAGAGTGGTATCGAGTCGATTTCTGACCTGCGCGGAAAAACACTTGTTTTTGAAAAGCGTACATCCACCAGCAGCTATTACTTACCCGCTATTACACTGCTTAATCAAGGGGAGAAATTAGAATACCTCCCCTCCTCCGATGACAAACCAGCCAAAGACAGTATTGGATATTTATTCCTTGACGAGCACTTGGCTCAATCGAATGAAATCAACCTTTCAGTATGGGTGTATAAGCAGAGAGTCGCAGCAGGAGCGTTCAGCAATTTCAATTGGAGCAACCCTAAAGATCTTCCAGAAAGCATGAAAGACAAACTAACGATTTTCGCTCGCTCGGTAGAAATACCTAGAGACTTAATTCTCGCCTCTCCGACCTTAAGCCAAGATCAGCAACATAAAATCACGTCAATATTGCTCGGTATGGAGACATCTCAGCAAGGTGCTCTAGCACTTAAACAGTTCCAAAACACGAAAAAGATCACCGCTCTAACGCCAGAAATGTCCGCGTCCTTAAATACCGTTCGAACATCTATTCACTTGTTACCGAAGGTGGATTGATGTTCCACAAACTCTCACTCGAAACTAAATACATTTGCTCGACCATTTTTGTTGTCCTGTTTGTCGTAGTGATAAACCTCGCACTATATATGCATGGTTACGATACGTACTCAAATAACTTAACCCGCCAAATCACCGAGAACTCACAAGAAAAAACAGAGTCTTACGTCAAGCAAAAAGGATTGGTTTACGCAGAGTTATTATCAAAACAACTTTTTGACCCACTCTATACGGATAATATCAGCCAAGCGTACGAGCAAATTAAAGCGACATTAAGCCAACCAGATATCTCGAAGATACACGTTGTTGATAATGAAGGGCTAATCTTTCACGACGGTACGACTCAGCTGAGTATGTTTGCCCAGCCTCATTACCGTTCTCGCTTTATTTTGAAAGCAATAGAAGAGTCTAGAATTCTCATTTCTTTTTCTAAACATCAATTAGAAATTGCGGCACCGATTCAGCAATCGAATATCACACTGGGCGCGGTGTATCTTGAACTGAACCTAGCGCATCTATTAGAAGAGAAAGAACAAAACATTGCTCAAGTACAAGCGCTTACCTCAAACGATAAGCAAAAGATGTTTAACTTGCTACTCACGATCAGTGCGATATCCGTTCTGCTCGGAAGTGCCATCGCGTATGCTTTCGGTCGCTCATTAATAAAGCCACTCAAACAACTTAAAGAACAATTTACAGAGTCAAATACTCAAGCACTGCCAATTACTGATATAAAAAGTAAAGATGAAGTGGGTGATCTTATTTCGGCGTATAACAAAATGTCGAACAAAGTGAACCGATACACAAGCCGGGTGGAGTTCATGGCATATCACGACATTCTTACCTCCCTGCCTAACCGAGAAAAGTTGCTCATTGATATCCAAAAGCAAATAACGAACCGCAGATCTCCCTCACTCGCGGTTGTTTTTATTGATCTGGATGACTTTAAACATATTAACGATAACTACGGGCATAGCATCGGAGATAAATTGCTAGGTCATCTCGCCTCAGAACTTCAAGGTCGTTTGCCGAGTTACTTCCAGCCTCTTTACCGTCTTTCAACCATCGTAAGCCGAGTCGGCGCTGACGAATTTGTGCTGGTCTTTCCATGCAAAGACAGCCTCCACGCTAGAGAAAAAGCGGACGATATTCATCGCCAACTGCTTTCTCCTTTTAACTTGGAAGAGAACGATATTCAAATTACGGCAAGCCTTGGAGTCGCGGTGTATCCGGAATTTGGCTCAAACGCAGAGTCTCTTTTACAACTCTCCTCACTGGCGGCGCAAGAATCTAAACGACGCGGCAAAGATATCATGACGATATACGATTCCGCGTTTGATGAGACCGTGAAACAGCGCTTATACATAGAAAAAGAACTGCGCCGCTCAATACGTGATTTATCTCAGTTCGAGCTTTGGTATCAACCCCAGTTCGACCTCAACACCTACCAATTGATTGGTGTCGAAGCATTGGTTAGGTGGAATCACCCAGAGAAGGGTTATATCAGCCCAGAATTATTTATCCCGATTGCAGAACAAAGTGACTTAATTTTAGAGCTTGGTGAATACCTCATCGAGACAGCAATTAGCCAGCGAGCACAATGGGCGGATCATTTCACTGCTGATTTTCATATCGCATTAAATTTGTCTCCTAGGCAGATCTACCGCCAAGATTTAAGTCAGCTCTTTTCGAAATATTTACAACAATATCAAGTCCCCCCTCAAACCATTCATGTTGAAGTGACAGAGTCTCTGTTTATTGATGATATTGAGAAAGCGCAGTACGTGCTCAGAAAATTACAAGCTAACGGCGTAGAAGTGTGGCTAGATGATTTTGGAACTGGGTACTCAGCCCTCGCCTACCTACAACAAATGTCGTTTGATGGGCTTAAAATTGACCGTTCATTTATCGCTCAAATCCAAAAAAATGAACAAGATGATTCATTAGTCCGTGCGATTATATCCATGGCTCATAACCTAAGAATGAGAGTGGTAGCTGAAGGCATAGAAACCCAGACCCAACTAACAAGGATGGAATCACTTCACTGCGACGTTGTGCAAGGCTTTTTCTTGGGTAGACCAGTGCCGGCAGAAGAAATCATAGAGTTTGAGCAACAACGCCAAGCAATAGATGACTCAACCGCAAGCAACTATGCTTAACTGAAATAATTTATCGCGTCCATTGAATTAAAGGGGATTCGTTCTGCAATATTGGTCACACTTCGCCATCTCGCCAGTATGAATTTCCTCTTAAAATCTAACATTTGAGATAGGTAAACTACACTTTTCATATCAACTCTTTGGATATGGAAACGCGTGTGGTCGGGATATTTGCTTGGAACAACCTGTCTGTGAAGCAGAAACTTTTTGGATTGGTCCTACTACCAATCTTATTGTTATTGCTTCTGGCGGGCAAACATGTACAAAACCTCTCTATCCAAGCTCAAGAACTTCAAAAAGCACAACTCTTCTCCCAATATATAGATCGTGTTTCCTCACTGTATTATTTGACGAGCGAGCCAAGAGTCGCGAATAACGCTCAAGAAACCCGCCAGCTCGTTCAAACTTTACAAGATACGGCTTCGCCTGTTTTTGGTGACAATGCCGATATATTAAATCAGCTCACGAATTTCGAAGAAGCAACACTGTCAATGCTCTCGTCCAATAATGCAGAAGATAAGTTAGATGCTGCTGAGTGGCGTGCCGACACATTCAAAGAGATTCTTTTGAGTTTGGATAGAGTCTACTTCAGCCATGTAAGTTATGAAACCAACACTCACCTCTCCTCATTGATGCAGCTTGAGTGGTTAATGTTTTGGTCAACAGAAGAGCATAGACTCAGCAAATACTTAGTGGAATCCACAGAACAGGGGCAGATTTACGATCCAGCTATCCAAGCCAGTATTCAATCATTAATCCAGAACCAACAACTGCTGTTCGAACGTTTTGTCACACTTAATGCGAATAAGCAGCAAGTCCATCTTCTCATCGAAACCTTTACCGATAATGTGTTTGTTAAAAGCCAAGCATTTCGAGCCAATTTGTTGCAGCCATCAAACCTTAGCGTGTTGACCCCTGCTCAAATAGATGACGGGTTGTCTGCGCTTTATAAACGCTTAAGTTTATTACGTAACGTTGATGACCAGATGGAACGACAACTTATTGAGGATATAACCAAGACGATCAGTGAAACAACACAGCACCGCATTGGCTTCATTGCGCTAATGAGCCTCGTGACATTGCTGGTTGTGAGTTTGACACTGAGGTTAGTGCGTAAGGTCACTGGCAACTTGAATTTAGTCCTCGAATTCCTAAGTCGAGACACTTACGAAGAGGACAACAATGAAAACTCACCACTGACAGAGTTGACCAAAGGGAAAGATGAGCTCAGTAAGTTTGCTAAAGAGGTAAAAAAACTGAGTTATGAACGTGAGCAGTCAAGACAAAAGTTAACCCAAGCCAAAGAAGATGCTGAAAAGGCGAAAGATGATGCCATCGAGGCAAGCAAAGCCAAAAGTAGCTTTCTGGCGAATATGTCTCATGAGATTCGAACCCCTTTAAACGGCGTTATTGGCATTTCAGAAGTTTTGTCAGACACGCCGCTAACGGCGACACAGCGTGATTATGTTGACACGATAGAAACCTCCTCGCAATTACTGTTGAGCTTAATAAATGACGTTCTGGACTTCTCTAAAATTGAATCTGGTATGTTGCTTATCAGCCCTCATTCAACCTGTGTTCGTGAATCCATCTACGATATTGCTTCTATTATTTCCCCGAAAGCGAAAGAAAAAGGCATCGATGTTCAAGTCAGCATCAGCCGCAATACGCCCTATCACGTTATGTTGGATGATCACCGTATACGCCAAATTATCATGAACTTCATGTCCAATGCCGTAAAGTTCACCGAACAAGGCTGCGTTGAACTCTCTGTCATCACTAGAGAAATCAAAAATGGTGAAGCGAGTATCGAGTTTTCAGTCAAAGACTCAGGGATCGGTATTGATGAGCAGCAACAAAAGAAGATATTTGCTCCTTTCGCCCAAGAAGATAACTCCACCACCCGACAGTTTGGAGGGACAGGGCTCGGGCTTGCAATTAGCACGCAGCTGGTAGAGTTGATGGGCGGTGAGATTCAGCTTGAATCCGAGAAAGGCAAAGGTAGCCGATTTTTCTTCGAACTTACGGCTCCAATTGTGACTCAAGAGTTCAATGGCTATCACTCCCTTAATCACAACGATATATGGATAGTTTGCAACAACCCTACTTTGGAGCAAAAGCTGCGTGACGAGTTGAGCTTTTTCCACATCAATGTTCAGCAATCAGTAAATACACTGGATGCTCTGCCAACGTGGATTGATAACGAGCGCATCATTGTTATCAACGTAGAAACTTCTCCAAATACCGCAGCCAAACATCTAGGTGAAATGAAAAGACTTTGCATGCAAAATGTTCGAGTTTGTCTTATTAAACACCTTCATAGTGCCCAGCGTGATTTTGGTAACAGCATTAGTGCATTGGTCACTCAACCCCTCTTAGGACAGCGCTTAGTAAAAGCACTTGAAACTTGTGCTGCAAACTTCCCTCAAGTAAACAAAGAGAACACGACAACAACCAATGCTAAGACTTTCCCAAAAATCTTGGTGGTCGACGACAACACCGTCAATCAAAAAATCGCTGGATTACACGTCACAAAAGCGGGCTTCGACTTTGATATCGCCGTAAACGGAGAAGAAGCCGTAGATATGTTTCAACAGAATCAATACAGCTTAATCTTAATGGATTGCATGATGCCTGTGATGGATGGGTTTGAAGCAACCAAAATGATCCGTCAAATTGAAGCAAAAGAAAAACGGACGATCAGAATCCCAATTATCGCGCTAACAGCAAGTGTAGTCGATGATGACATTCAAAAGTGTTTTGATGTTGGAATGGATGATTATGTGCCCAAACCTTTTAAAGCGGGTTTGTTGAAAGAGAAATTAGATAAAGCCATTGGACTACGCATTTCCAATATTGTTTCTGATGAAAAGCGACTGGCAACAAACACCACTCACACTCCTGAAAAAACCTCGCATGCTGAACAATCAGAAGCGACCGTGACGCCTATTCGCTCAGAACGGATTTTGCTCGTCGAAGATAACCGAGTAAATCAAAAAGTCGCTTCGCTGCTTTTATCCAAAGCTGGTTATCAATTTGAAGTGGCCGAAAACGGACAGGTTGCGGTCGAAATGTTCCAAAAAGATGGTGGATTCGACATCATTTTGATGGACTGCATGATGCCGATCATGGATGGGTTCGAAGCCTCGCGACAAATACGCGCCTATGAAGCAAGTAAAGGTCTTCCTAAGACTCCCATCATCACGCTAACGGCAAGTGTTGTGGATGATGACATTCAACGCTGCTTCGATTCAGGCATGGACGCTTATGTACCCAAGCCTGTTCGTAGAGAAAAGCTGTTGTACCAGATTGAAAATGCGATATAGGTAGCGATGATGAGCGGCGACATTTCTCTCCTCTGTTTTCTTTTGCGCTGCATAAAACGCTACCTATTCATTGTTGTTTTCCTTCTACCCATAGATAGTCAAGTACTTGCTGCAGAGAGCTACGCCGTTTTCTCGTTTAATAGTGAGTTCTCGCCCCTAACCATCAATAAAGCGCGAAAGTTGTACAGAGGAAAAACGCAACTCTTACAAGGGCAGAGAATTGAGCTATCTGACTGGCCAGCGACATCAGCGGAGAGAGCGGAGTTCTATCGCTACCTTCTCAATAAAAACTTGGCGCAAATGAACGCGCACTGGGCGAGCTTGTCTTTTTCAGGCAAAGCGAGACCACCCAAAGTGATTGCAAACTCTAGCATTGATGCGCTGATCACGTGGATGCAAGAAAAGCCCAATCGGATTGGTTATGCCCCTGCTTCGAGCGTGCCTGGAAATGCTCGTATTTTGTGTGTGGTGAGCTCGGAGGATTAATATGAAAAAATATTTGACCATGTTATCACTGAGTGTTGTCGCCTTTCCGAGCTTAGCCACCATTGAGTTATCAGATCACCTGTCTTTGAGTGGTTTTGGTTCGACATCTTGGTCTAAGTCGGATAACTCCACAACGGTTCTCGTCAACCGCCTTATTCATGATGAAGCCTGCTACGATTGTGACACAACCTTCGGCCTGCAACTTGATTACTTTTACAAGGCATTTCGAGCATCCGCACAGATAGTCAAGCGTCCGCAAGATCATTGGAGCTCGCCCCAATTAGAGTGGGCATATTTAGCTTATACCTATAAAAATGTAGAGATACGTGGGGGACGATTGAGGCTGCCGCTGTTTTTGATGTCTGAGTATAATTATGTCGGTCACGCTTTTACCCAAGCTCGACCACCAAATGAAGTGTATGACAGCATATTAGGCATCACCGCTTACAATGGTTTATCCATTCGCTGGAATCACGACCTCAATGAGCAAATCATGCTTACTGCAATGCCGTTTATAGGGTTTAAAGACAGCAGTGATGTCACCCTCAACGAAGATACTGAACTGAAGATCGAATCAGACAACACAGCCGGAATAAACTTAACACTCAGCGGAAATGCCTACCGTTTGAACTTTTCTTATCTACATGGCGATTATGACCAAACTACGGTTCTCTCCAATACCAAGCAATCCACACCTGAAGGAGGAGCCATGTTAATTGACCGTTTGGTTCTAAAAGAAAAAGGCAACACGATTGACCAGTTTTCTCTAGGAGTAAGGTATGAGCTTGATAACGTTGTGATAATGGCGGAAGGACAAACCAGCAACATTTCCTCCTCTTGGTACACAACAACGAGTTACAACGTGAATAAATTGACCCCCTACATAGTTTACGGCCAGCAGTTTAATAGCAGTGATACAAAGAATGGGGACAGCTATCTGTTTGGGATGAGATACGACCTAGATTATAACGTGTCACTGAATGCTGAATGGCAAAAGTTTAACGCCCACAATAACGATACTGGCGCGTTTTCATCAATACCAGAAGATAACAGCGCCAATCTTTACACCCTGATATTAAATTTCGTTTTTTAACTTTTCTATACTGATACCGTATAAACCGTGGGAATTTACCTTTGTTATCGTTGATACATGTTGTGCGTGATTTGACGCTCTTTGTAATAGAATTCTTTGTCATGTTCGCCTATCTCTCGCAATACACGACACGGGTTCCCTACCGCAACAACATTACTTGGTATATCTTTCGTTACCACGCTACCAGCACCAATTACGCTGTTTTCTCCAATCTTGACGCCAGGCAATACCACTGAGTTAGCGCCGATCCATACATTAGCACCAATATGAATAGGGATATTGAATTGCGCAACTTCTCTTCTGAGCTCCGGTTCAACCGGATGGCCTGCCGTTGCTAGTGTCACATTGGGCCCAATCATGACACTATTGCCAATGTAGATATACGTATCATCGACTAGGGTTAAGTTAAAGTTTGCATACACGTTATCACCAACGTATGTATGCCTCCCCCAATTCGCCCGAAGCGGCGGCTCAAAATAGCAGTTGTCACCAACAGCGCCGAGCAAACGTCGTAATATTTCTGTACGCTTTTCAGATTCAGAAGGCCGAGTTTGGTTGTAATCGTAAAGAACTTCTAAACACTGTGTTTGCTGCTCGACTAACGCTTCATCATTACAAAAATATATTTGCTGACTATGAAGCATTGATTCACTATCCATAAAATCCTCCGTTCTATCTGCCCAGTAGCTTCAGGCTGCTGGAACACCTCGCGATACGAGTTCCTGTCAAGATTGGCTAACAGAATGCATGATGTCGTTTTTTGCAATAAGTTTAATGACATGCTTGCAAGGCCTAACGCAAAATACCGAATAACTTGAAAGAAATATGTGAATCAGACGAGTAAATAACACAAAGCTCGATGCAGAGTTAGCTTTGTTTATCTCGTTTCATTTTCAAGCGCTTTTCTTTACGTCGTAACGCTCGGAAAAACTTCGACTCCTCGTGATACCAGCCGATAACACTAACCGGGAAGCCCACTAGCATCATGATAAAAAGATCCGCGGGCAGCTGCTCCAAAATATCACTCAGGGAGTGCAGCTCACCAAAAATGAATAAACCAATGACTTTACCAAGCAATAGTGCGCAACAAATCATAAAAAAAGACTTCATGATGTAATGCCATTTGCCTTTTTTACGCTCTTCTCGCCAATAGGCATATTTATGTTGTCGGTCGTACATTCATCCCCCCAAGTGACAATGTCACTAGCCACAAACATTCAGGCAAAGTAACGGCTTTAGCTGCACTCTAATGATAGTGTGAATCAGAAGCGAATGCTTGTCATGGCAATGAGAAAGCGGCACATCATGCTGCGCATTTTACGACCTTATGGACGCTAGCATGATCGTGCAATACAGAGAGATATCAGCTTGTTAATTACGGAGTGAGTTAATGTTTTCGGAACACCCAAATTGGACCAATAAGAAGAAACTGCAAATCTTCGAAAAAAGACGGTTTCTTCCCTTCTATTTTGTGACCAATGAACTGCAAGATCCACAGGACACCGAATAGGAGCATCGAAATATGCAGTACGGGCAGCGCCAATACCTCCAAAGACCATATCAGGCCGATGCACGCTAATGTATACCCTAACATCATCATAAAGACGCTAAGAGACAAACGAAAATAGAAAACCCATACCGGTATGACAGCAATCCAGACCCAGTTAAACTCGAAACCCAAGATGGAGATTTGAGGAATTGACCAAATTAGACCGACCACAGATAGGTAAATACCCGGAACTGCGATTGTGTGAATCTTTTGGTTGATGGGGTTTTGATGGCTCTCCCCATATTCTTTTAGCCATTCAGATAATGCTCGCATATCATTCCTACTTTTCCGCCTACTTATTCTTATATAGCTTGAGGATGGAAAAGGTGCGAATTTTTCTGTAATAGCTATTACTGACCAAGCAATGCTCGTTGCACTTTTGGTAGTTTGGCAACGACGAGAGTATAAGAGCGTTCACATAAATCCTGAATCAATCCATCTTCCACATCACCATTAAAATAAACCGTTATCCAGTGACGCTTATTTAGGTGATAACCAGGAGTGATGTCCGTAAACTGCGATGTTAAGACTTCTCCATCTTCTGGTTTTACTTTTACGCTGACATACTCCCGACCGTTTCTCTCTGCAATAATCGCAAACATTTTACCTTTGATTTTGTATACAAGCGCTTCTGGCCCAAATGGGAAATCACTCTCCGCACACATAAAGGTACTTAAATAACCTTCTAACTCTTTGCTTCTCATTCCGTCCCACCCTTCCTGTATCTTTTACTCAAACAAAGGCAATAGTAGTCTTAACGCCTGGTTAACCTGCGCTTTCTCATTGCCTTCTAAACCATGTAGCAGCGATTGCTGAACGTCCACATGCTCTAAGATCAACTTGTCAATTAAGGTTAAGCCCTTTTCAGTTAACTCAACGGTGACACTGCGTCTATCTTCTTTACTGTGTGTTCTGGTAATAAAGCCTTTCTTCTCGAGTTTATCTAATCGGTTCGTCATCGCGCCCGAAGTGAGCATCATCGAATCAATTAGCGCTGAGGGAGTAAGGCAATATGGTGAACCTGCTCGGCGAAGTGTCGCCAACACATCAAATTCACCCATCTTAAGATCGTACTTCTTATGTAGGTCAGCGACCCGACACTCCATGTGCTTAGCAATTCGCATTAGCCGACCCATAATTGCCATCGGTTCAGTGTCGAGCTCTGGCTTCTCCTTAGCCCACTGCTCTACCACTCTATCAATTGCGTCCATGGTTTCTCTCCAAACGTCATTTAATTTTTATTTTAACATAAAGATACTTTACAAAAAGTAACCTTACCGATATCTTTACAATTAATTATCTCAACGTAAAGATATTTAACATGAATATTTTGCTTGCAATGATCCCGGCTTTTTTTTGGGGGACAACTTATGCTGTTACTCAGTTTACGCTTCCGGACTGGCCTCCCGTTTTACTTGGTGCGCTAAGAGCATTGCCTGCGGGTCTTTTGTTGCTCGCAATAAAGCCATCTTTCCCGAAAAAGAGTGAATGGAAAGTGCTGCTTGTTTTAGGAACTATCAACATCGCTTGCTTCTTTGGTCTCATTTTTGTCATGGCGTTGACGCTTCCTTCTGCGATCTCAGGTGTCGGTATGGTATCAGTGCCCGTTTTTGCGATGCTATTTGGCTGGGCAGTCTATAAGCGCCAGCCAAGCGCAATACAGGCAATAAGCGGAGCGACTTTGATTGCTTTGGCTTGGTTCTTATTTGATCCTAGCTCTATTTCGCTCAACCCTATGGGCTTGCTGGCGATGATCTCCGCCATCATGTGTATTGTGGTAGGCAGTAGCGTAACGAAGTCACTAGGAACGAAAATGCATTGGTGGACAGTATTAACATGGCAGCTCATTTTGGGTGGTGTGATTATGTCTGTCGCAACAAGCATGCTGGCAATAAACAATCCAGAGCCATACGTTACAGCCATTCAAAACTTATCAATGACGAACACCCTTGGGCTGCTGTGGGTGATCATTCTGAACACTGCATTAGGCTACGGCATGTATGTTTGGCTATTGCAGCGTATGTCGGTCGTTGACTTTACTTTTGGTGGTATTGCCAACCCCGTTGCGGGCATTGTGTCAGGTTTGCTGCTATTAGGTGAGACTTTCACCCCTCTCCAATACAGCTTGATGCTAGGGATGATTGTTATGTCATTGCTCCCTCAATTGATCGCTTCATTAAAAACCAAAAAAGCCGCCCTTTCTTCCTAAGTAAAATCCTAACGCCCGATGCTAAAATCGGGCGTTCATATTCTCTGTAAACTCCGTTTGAATTCTAAGACTTCAACAGGTGTTTTATCGAACAGTGAACCCAAAAAGGTTCAGTAATAAAAAAGGTGCCGAAAGACACCTTTAATAATGAATACGACCCATTGTGCCTTGCTTTAAGTCATCGCAAGGTTGTTAATAGGCTCTGGTTTAGCGTAGACATACCCTTGAATAAGGTAAATAGAATGCTGAGCCAAATACGCGACTTGAGCCTCGCTCTCTACACCTTCTGCAATCATCTCACATTCCGCTTTCTTTGCTGCCGAGACAATAGAATCCAACACTTTCAATTTTTGGTCATCAGAGCCTATTGGGTCGATGAACATCTTATCCACTTTCAAGCATCGGATACCCAGATCTTGCAAATAAGAAAAGCCGCCATACCCAGTCCCAAAATCGTCAATTTTGAACTTGTAGCCTTTATTCGTCAGATACAAAATCTCTTTTTTCGCTGCCTCTATATCTTTTACAGGAATTCGCTCGGTCAACTCAAAATGCACTCTCTTCGGACATGGCCAATTCAGTTCTGACAGTAACTTAGTGAGTTCACCTGACTCTAAATGGGAAGAAACAATATTGATGCTGACCCACACATGCTCAGGTAACACACTAAGATCTTGTATGATTTTACGAATAAGCTGATTCGTCATTGGGACAATCAGACCACTTTCTTCTGCAGCGCCGATGAACATGTTTGGCGGCACCATACCATCACGGCGAGACCACCGAATCAGTGCTTCATACCCCACTGTCGCACCATCACGGCTATCGACAATCGCTTGGTAGTAAGGGACAAATTCCGCATTATTAATCCCATTCTGGATCAAGCCTTTGATAGACTTTCTCAAGCTCTTACTGGACACATATACAAACGCAAAAGCCAGCCCCATAAGCACACTGACTAGGCCTCCCCATAGAAAGACTCTTTCCTGAGCATAGCTCTTCAGTTTCTCGCCACTGTGTATTTTGATGAGCATATTAGCTTGAGAATCAGCCGAGAAGAATAACTCCTTTGAAACTGCCGCTTCTTCTGCTGCAATGGCTGGTTTTCCTCGACTTATTGTTAAATCTCCAAATACAGGCTCATCATATATAAACTCGACGAACAAACAGTCTTCACAAGGCGTTTTGATCACTTCTTTAACCCAACTATTATCGAGAACCCAGACAACTTCGACATGTTCATTTTCATAAATGACCATCCACTCAACTTGATCTTGGTGTTCCGGTAAAATAAGTGATGCAAAAAAGTTTTCGCCAAGCTGAAATCGTTGCGCATTGGATAAATGAGATACTTCGCGACCAATCGTGGAGCATGTTTTACCGTCATTCGTTTCCATCGCAATAAAACGGATGTAACGATTATAAAAACGTGGGTCGCGTAATGTTCTAACATCACTATTACTGCACGTGAAATCTAACTGCGAAACCTGCTTTACAATCGCCTCATCCAAATACATGGATCGTTGGTGTAAATAATCGACATAGGTGTCTATTTTAGTCTCTTTGATATAGCTGATGTAAAAATTGGCTATTGAATTAAAAGTCACAACAAAAACTGCAATGGGAACTAGGCCAAGCAAAATGGCATTTCTTGTTATCTTTGTAATCAAAGTTCCTCCTAACGTTCAGCCAAACAACTTAAATTAAAGAGTGACATGAACACTATCTCACGTTTACACACCAAAAAGTGAGGATCGAATCTCAATAAGAAGTATAGAAGCGCAAGGCTTGCCACAGAAAAATGAGAGTACTGCTGCATATCCAAGATAGCAACTCTCTTGAGTGAGACTTACCGACGATAATCGCGAGAAAAGAGGGGCTTATGCTCAACATAACCAATGTATAGGACGACTTTTTGCCATCCAATGACTCACCACAGTCACTAACTTTCTAATTGACCTTTGAAGGCACTAGCAACACACTGCATGATAAAATAGGAAAAGCTACTTAGAGCTTTTTACCAGCATTACAGGCTTATCGACCAGGGAGGGTTATGAAATGAAATTAGCTCAATTAAATATTGCGCTTGCTAAATATCCTTTGGATGCACCAGAAATTAAAGATTTCGTAGATAATTTGGACTTAATTAATGGTATAGCTGAAGAAAGTGAAGGCTTTATCTGGCGTCTAAAAGACGACTCCGGTGATGCAACAAGCATTAAATTATTTGATGACCCGAACATGATTGTAAACATGTCTATTTGGGAAAGTACTGACTCACTTAAAAACTTTATGTTTCGTACCGGTCATAGAGATTTTATGCGCCGAAAAAGCGAATGGTTTCATCGTCTAGCGGAGGATAGCTATGTTCTGTGGTGGGTAGAAGACGGTTATATACCAACACCACAAGAAGCCTTGTTACGCCTTCAGCATTTGCGCGAAAACGGAGATACGCCATTTGCTTTCACATTTAAAACAAACTTTACAGAAGCAGATCTTGTGTAAAGTACACGTATGCCAAAGAATCGGCGTTCAAATTTACACTGACTATAAGGTTAATTGGTGTGAATCACTGTCAGTTCTACCGACTTACTCGGAAAGGCGGGCAAGTGAACGCATAAAATGCGTTCACTTGGTTTATCGTTAATAGGGTGTTCTATTTCAGAAATAAAGTTCATTCGTGCTAAATTTACGGTACCATGCACAATTGACCAAATTGTAGTTATTCATGATTATACCAACTAAGACTCCCTCTCCCCTGCCCTCTGATGTATCTTGCTCTAACTGTAAGGCTTGTTGTTGCCGTCTCGAGGTTATGATTATTTCTGATACTGGCGTACCTGAAGAGTTTATTGCGCGTGACCAGTATGGAGGCGAAACAATGATGCGGCTAAATGATGGTTGGTGTGCAGCTTTAGACAGAGACACATTAATGTGTACGATTTACGAAAATAGGCCTTGGATTTGCCGCGAATTCGAAATGGGCTCCAATGAATGTTTAGATGAGCGAGTTAAATTCTTGTAAAACCACTCAAATTTACACTGATGGCAATGCGGAGTATTTGTAGAGGGTGTGCAAAGGAAAAATAAGGTGTTTAAATCTGAGTATCAACAAATTATGGATACAAAAAAGCCCACCGTTTGGTGGGCTTTCTCTAAAATTTGGTGGGTCCGGGCGAACTCGAATCGCCGACCCCTACCATGTCAAGGTAGTACTCTAACCAACTGAGCTACGGACCCAAATTTTGTGTTCCTAACCATTCAATTCAGAATGGTGCGTCCGAGTGGACTCGAACCACCGACCCCCGCCATGTCAAGGCGATACTCTAACCAGCTGAGCTACGGACGCATTTCTCTGGAACGACGAGGATATTAGCTATAAGCGAACGACGGTGCAAGCACAAATTTACCAACTTTGAACCGTTTGGCGAAAATGTAAACTCAACACGCGTTTTCAGATGATTTTATCGACAAGGACTGAGCCTGCAGGGTTTAAAAGTGTGATCTATATAACTTTTATTATCTCACTTAATTGTCGTAAGGCACTTCACTGAGCATCCAAATCTGTAAGGTTTGCGATACATTAGGGCAAGTACCAAACAAAATCTGATATTTAGGTTTAAATGGTTCGCCGATATAGGTTGTACGGATCAACTCTCCTGTTTTGACGTCCACTTGAGTGCTCACCCTGCCTTTGAAGTTTTGAAATATGACAAACTGCTCACTGTGGTAAACCATTTGCTCTCGGTAAAACAAGAAATGATCTTGGGGTGTCTCCGTTAACTCACACTCCAGTGGTTTCAAATTAGGTATCGCACTAACATTAGATGCGATGAACAACGCTGACAAAATCCATCCGTATCGCATATGGCTGCCCTATTCTGCACTCTTTTTCAAAGTATAGGTCTTGCCTTGAGGACTGATACAAAAAAGGCTTTGATCATATCGAATCAAAGCCTCATCAGTTTTGCTGTTCAACTGTCGTCTTTAGTCGTCCGACTCAAACACCACATTGTAATTCTCGGTGTAAGTACAATTTGGTTGGCGGCTGCAAGTAAAGAAGCGTCGACCTTTGAATTCACCTTGGCTTGCGGTTTTAATGATCATCGGACTGCCACATTTTTTACAAAAGCGCACTTCTTTATCGGGCTCAATCAAATCAATGTGTGCTGCAAGCAAACGACGTAATCGCCCAACTTGATAACTGTGCTTTATCGAAGCGCCGATTAAAGGTAGGTTTGCCGTCTTACAAACATGGATCAGTAACTTTTGTCTTTCTACCTTGCCCTTGCTTAACTCTTGCCCGTTATCCAATTCAACGATCACACGCGGCTCTAGCGTCCTAGGATCACAAATAACGTAATCAAAATAACTTCGAGATATGCGATTGTTCGCGACAAAAAACTGCTTCTTATTTTTGATTTCTTTTGGCGTAACCAAACTGGACATGTTTACTTTCGCGAATACTACGGCATGCTCCCCTACCGCCGCTCTTAACGCATTATAGAACGCACCCTCTTGACCTCTGAGCAGAGGACCTTTCGAGCGATAAGGATAATCACGCGTGTCGTCGTGCTTAATCACGTACTTTTGAATAACAAAGAAGAATAAAACCAGAAGAACAACAATGATAAAAATGTTGGTCATAAATAAAGTGCATCCAAAACAACTCGTTGCTCAAAGCGTAAATGGAAATGCTATGCAGAGCAACAAAACCTCGCAATTTTGAGGAGCCACTACGATAGCGTGATACAGAAAATTTGACTCCCCAATAAAAACGAGCCAATCACACACTTGGATTGGCTCGTTTAAATTTTTGTTAATACATTATGATGCTAAGAATCAACTATTAGCGTCTGGCTGATTCTCTGGCATCGCATCAATAAAAGCAGGCATTTGATTGCATGACTGCACAACCGCGTTAATGGTTGGATAAAGAGAAGTATCTACACCAAAGCGTTGTGCGTTATAAAATTGTGGTACCAGACAAATATCGACAATAGATGGCGAGCTTGTCAGGCTAAACTTACAATCACCATTTAGTTTACGATGCTTCTGAAGTTTCTCTTCTAATGCTGCAAAACCTTTGTGGATCCAGTGATGAATCCAAGCGACTTTGCGCTCTGGCTCGCAAGCTAACTCCCCCTCTAAATACTGTAGAACTCTTAAGTTATTCAGAGGATGAATCTCCATTGCAATATCCTGAGCCAAAGCCAGTGCTTGATATCGAAGTGGTGTTTGCTCAGGGATCACAGTGACATCCGGATAGTGTTCTTCTAAGTATTGAATGATGGCCAGTGACTGGGTTAACTGAACCTCCCCATCCACCAGCACAGGAACCAGTTCAGAAGCGTTTAACTCATGGTACTCGTCACTGTGTTGTTCACCACCATTGCGCACCAAGTGTACCGATTTTGAATCATACGATAACTCTTTAAGATTCAAACAAATACGCACACGATACGCCGCTGAAGACCGCCAATACCCGTACAAAACCATGCTATCGCTCATATCGTCTCCCAACTGGCGCTCTTAATGCTTGAGATATTGGCTAACTTGTTGGTCAATCGAGCCAAAGATGTTGTTGCCATCCGCATCGAACATTTCCAGTTTGATTGAGTCGCCAAACGACATGAAGTTAGTCGACGGTTTACCATCACGAATGGTTTCAATCATGCGAACTTCCGCGATACATGAATAGCCAACGCCACCCTCCTCAATCGAAGTGCCATGTTCGGTGCCTTGCTTATTAGATACCGTGCCAGAACCTATAATCGCCCCAGCAGATAGCGGGCGCGTTTTAGTCGCATGAACAATTAAGTCTGCAAAATCAAACGTCATATCGATACCCGCATTTGGGCGACCAAACGGCTTGTGGTTGTATGTCGAGACCAGTGGTAAATGCACTTTGTTTTCGTACCACGCATCGCCTAGTTCGTCAGGTGTTACTGCCACAGGAGAAAACGCAGAAGAAGGTTTAGATTGGAAAAAACCAAACCCTTTAGCTAATTCTGCGGGAATTAGGCCACGCAGCGACACATCATTCACCAGCATGATCAAACGAATCGACTCCTGAGCCTCTGCAACACTTGCGCCCATTGGTACGTCACCAGTTACCACAGCAACTTCGCCTTCGAAATCAATACCCCATTCATCGCTGGCAAACTCGATGTTGTCACAAGGACCAATAAAGGCATCAGAGCCTCCTTGGTACATCAGCGGATCCGTCCAAAAACTCTCTGGCATTTCAGCGCCGCGAGCTTTTCGAACCAACTCAACGTGGTTTACGTAAGCACTGCCATCAGCCCACTGATAAGCGCGAGGAAGCGGCGACTCACAGTAGTGCGCTTCAAACTCTTCATACCCTGCAACCGTGCCATTGTTCAGTGCAACGTATAGCTCTTCCAGTTGCGGTGCTAGCGTATCCCAGTTATCAAGTGCCACCTGCATCGTCGGTGCTAAGTTCATGGGGTGGAAAATTTCTGTCGCAGGTACGCAGCGCGTTAAGTCTTTGCTCACGACCATCAACAAACCGTCACGAGTGCCATTTTTCTTGGTTGCTAATTTCATCCTTGCCTCTTACTTCTCTTGCCAGCTATAGACGTATTCTTTGTTTTCTACTTTTTCCAGCTCATCCGAAAACTGAAGTGCGTGACGCGTATCGATCATGACCGCAACTTCGTCGGTAAAAGTCTTCTTGTGCTCTCGCCCTGCTTTGAATGCTTTCGGGTGAGGACCATGCGTAAATCCTGCTGGATGGAATGTCACCATGCCTGCTTCAATGTTGTCACGACTAAAGAAGTCACCTGCATGGTAGAACAAGACTTCGTCATAGTCGTCATTGTTGTGGTAGAACGGTACTTTGAGCGCTCCGGGATCACTTTCAATCGGACGAGGAACAAAGGTGCACACCACAAATCCTGCTCCTACAAATGTAGTATGTGCAGAAGGCGGTAAGTGGTAACGATGTGACATAAGTGGACGAATATCACGCCAGTTCACTTTTACTACCGCCAGATCACCATGCCAGCCAATCGCATCCAACGGGTTGAATGGGTAAGTGATAACACTGACTTTATCGTGGCGTTTCACCTGAACCTGTGTTTGATTCTCAGAATATTGAGCACGGAACTGATCGTTGATCGACGGCGTTTCCAAAACCGCCGGATCAAACACCGCGTGGTTTCCAACCATGCCTTTTTCAGGCAATGTATAGGCCGCATCGGTGTTTTCGATCATCAGAATGAACATCGGCTCGCTTGGTTCTAAACGCCAGCTCGTTGAGCGTGGGATCATGACATAATCCCCTTCGCTCACTTTCAAATGACCATAGTCACAATACAGATCTGCCGTACCTTGGTGGATGAATAGCAGTTCGTCGCCATCCGCGTTTCTTACCAAGAAGTCCATTTTTTCATCCATACGCCAGACACGAACTTTACAATTCGCATTGTGTAATAGATGCGGGACTGCCCAAGGGGTAATATGGCTGGCTTTCTCGACTAGATTAAAATCGAACGCTCGTGGACGTAGCTCGCCCTCCCACTCAGACCATCCCGTTGGGGCATGTTGATGATGAAAATGTGTTGCGGGGCCAAAAAAACCACTTCGACCTGCCTCACGTTCATAAATTGCCTCTTCCGGGAAATCAGCATGCGCTTGTTTAGAGCACACTCCCTCCCGGTGAGGGAATGTGATCCATTTATGCATCGCTCAATACTCCTCGGCGAATTTGGTCTTCTTCTATCGATTCAAACAACGCTTTGAAGTTACCCTCGCCAAAGCCTTCATTGCCTTTACGTTGGATGATTTCGAAGAACACAGGGCCGATAACGGTTTGAGTAAAGATTTGTAGCAAGATGCCATCTTTCGTTGGCGCACCATCAATAAGAATCTGCAAATCACGAAGCTTGCTTACATCTTCACCATGGCCTTCAACACGCTGATCGACTTTCTCGTAATAAGTATCTGGCGTTGGCATAAAGTCCATGCCTCGCTCACGCAATGTTTTGACCGTTTCGTAGATATCGTCTGTGGTCAATGCGATATGTTGAATGCCTTCGCCATTGTATTCACGGATAAACTCTTCAATCTGTGATTTATCATCTGACGACTCATTGATAGGAATTCGAATTTTGCCGCAAGGTGCGGTCATCGCACGGCTGACAAGACCAGTCAGCTTACCTTCGATATCGAAATAACGAATTTCGCGGAAGTTACCAATGCGCTCATAGAAACCAGACCAGACATCCATGTTGCCTTGCTTAACGTTGTGCGTTAAGTGGTCGATTTCGTAAAGACCAACATTCGCTTTTGATAAACGCTCATCAGCATCATCATAAAAACGAAAATCGACATCATAAATGCTCTGCTTTCCATAACGATCGACAAAATAAAGCAAGCTTTCACCGATGCCATAAATAGCAGGAATGCTTAGCTCCATCGGCCCAATTTCCGTTTTATATTCTTTACCGCCATTCTCTAACGCATGCGCCAGAGCAACGGTAGCGTCTTTTACACGAAATGCCATGCCACAAACCGACGGACCGTGAACTTTGGCGAATCCCTCAGCTTGGCTATGCGGCTGCGCATTCACAATAAAGCTAATGTCACCTTGTCGATATAACCACGCTTCTTTTGAGCGATGCTTTGCGATTTCCGCAAAACCTAACGATATAAACAGATCTTTAAGCTGTTGAATGCCTTTGTTGTCAGCAGCGGTATATTCAACAAACTCAAATCCGTCTGTTCCTAGTGGGTTATATGCATCAACCATGACTTTCTCCTTGTCTCAGTAGCTTTTGTTTGGACTTATTTTTCTAACTTGGCGCAGGTCTTGAGAAATTGGAATACGTGGGGAGAAATCTTTACCTTGGCGATTTTTACGCATAATTGTAAAATATATGTTACACACAGGAGGCGCATCGAACCCACTTTCGTAAACATCAAACAAACGGCTTATTTTCAATATATTAGATTGATATTTTCGGCTTTACGCCAACACATAAAATGTAAAAAAGTTGTTACTTTGGCATTTTATCTTGGCAACGTAGCTCAAAAAGTAAAAGGGGATGGAAAGTCTATTGCACCCTATCTCTATCCGATTTATTCATTTGATCCTGCAAAACATCAAAAGTAATGTTTCGTGACGCTTCATACAGTTCGAAAGGCTCATCGGTCAGAATCGTGTCATGGATACTCCTTTATTGATTCACCTCAGTTTTATTCAAAAGTAACTGTGCCATAAGTGGTGCTCTGTTCCCTATCGAGCCGAGCCACAAGGCTTCACGCTCGATCAGAAAAAGAGACATCTAATGACACACATCAATCAAGAACGCTTAGTTGAACACTTTTGCCAACTAGTACGTATCGACAGCGAATCAAAAAACGAAAAACAAATTGCAGAAACACTGGCAGAACAGCTAGGCGAGCTAGGCTTTACCGTACGCAAACTTCCAGTACCTGAGCACATTTCTAACGGTTTTAACGTGTACGCCCGTTTAGACGGCAAAAAAGACGGCTCTATCCTAATGAGCTGTCATATGGATACGGTCACTCCAGGTATTGGCATTGAGCCAATCATCGAAGACGGCGTTATCCGTTCAAAAGGCAATACGATTCTTGGTGGCGATGATAAATCTGGTATTGCTGCCATCATGGAAGCCGTTCGTTGTATTCAAGCGGAAAACCTTGAGCACAAAACGTTAGAGCTTGCTTTCACCGTGTATGAAGAAGGCGGTTTATTCGGTTCACAATACTTCGATATGTCACACGTCACTTCAACGGAAGCAATCGTGTTAGATACGGGTGGTCCTATTGGCACTATTGTGACCGCAGCCCCAGGCCAGCAAAAAATCGTGGCAACAATCAAAGGTCGACCAGCACATGCAGGGCTTGCGCCAGAAGAAGGCATCAGTGCGATCATGGTGGCGGCAAATGCCATCAACCAAATGAAGCTGCTTCGCATCGACGAAGAAACGACAGCCAACATCGGTGTAGTGAATGGCGGTCAGGCCACAAACATTGTCATGCCTGAATTAAAAATCGTGGCAGAAGCACGCTCCCTGAATGGCAATAAACTAGATGCTCAGGTCAATCATATGATCTCAACATTAGAGTCTGTCTGTGAAAAACACGGTGCAGAAGTCGACATTGAATCTAGCCGAGCCTACGATGCATTTGTTATTGAAGAAAACCACCCACACGTTAGCGCTATAAAAGCGGCGTTTGCAGAGTTGGGAATTGAGGCTTTCACAAAAGGCACTGGCGGCGGTAGCGATGCTAACAACTTTAACAAGAAAGGTCTCACAACGGTCAATCTTTCAACTGGCATGGCAAAAGTACACACGACAGAAGAGTTTATCGCGGTAAGTGATATGGTCAAAATCACTGAGTTCGTAAAACATTTCCTAGTCAGTTAACGTCGTACCTTTTGAAGAACAGACGAACTACCCTCCCCTTTTAGCGCGCGCTTGAAGGGGATTTTTTATTTGCGCGAAACAAAGCCTACCCCGTAATGCGGACTTAGTGCTGGCTCCATATCAATCCCCCAGCTCACTTTTTGAGACCAAATAGCCCAACATTTGGCACCCTGTTACAACATTGTTAAAACTCGATTGTGTGGACAATTTATACAATATACATTTCTAGCATCTTTCAGGATGAAAAGAGTGAGACAAGGATGAAATTACCTAAGTTGCTTTTGTTAGCGTCGATGATGAGTCCAATACTGGCAACATCAAGCTATGCCGCGCCGTATCCCGCAGGTGTGACCCTCGATGAGACACAAGAAATTACGCTAAACAATGGGGCTGAAGTTACTTCTATTGACCCAGCCAAGCAAGCCGCAGAGCCCGCTTTTAATCTCGGTCGAGACCTGTTTGAAGGTCTGGTCATTCAAGATAAGCAAGGTAAAACCATTCCTGGTGTTGCTGAGTCTTGGTCAGTCAATGACAACAATACGGTTTATACCTTCCACTTACGTGATGCAAAATGGTCAAATGGCGAAACGGTCACTGCACAAGATTTTGTCTACAGCTGGCAACGCTTACTGAATCCAAGCACTGCTTCACCGTACGCTTGGTTTGCCGCCATTCCAAATATCGAAAACTCGCAAGCCATTATGAAGGGCGAATCCGATCCTGAGTCCTTGGGCGTGAAGGCGCTGGATGAAAAAACGTTCCAGGTAACACTCGAAGCGCCTATTCCCTTCTTTACGAAACTATTAAGTCATCCCGTGCTTGCACCCGTTCATAAAGCGACCGTAGAAAAACATGGCAACCGCTGGACCCAGCCTGAGCATATCGTTACAAATGGTGCGTTTACTGTCTCTGAATGGAAAGTTAACGAAAAAATGGTGATGGTTAAAAACCCACATTACTGGGACGCAAGCAATGTAGTGCTGGAAAAAGTCACCTGGCTACCAATTGGTGATGCAAACGTAGTGCTAAACCGCTACCTAGCTGGTGAGATAGACCAAGCGGTTTCCATTCCTGCCGCTCAGAAGAAAAAGTTAATTCAACAACGCCCGCAAGAAGTGGCAAGTACCAGTGCGTCTCTTGGCTCCACATTCTATTACCTCAACACTCAACAAGGGCCAACAAAAGACGTGCGGGTCCGTAAAGCCCTCTCATATGCCATTGACCGTCAACTGTTAACGAGTGCTATCTTGAGAAACGGTGGGGTTCCAATGTATACCCTTGTGCCACCTCAAACAGATGGTTTTCAATCTCACACTCCTGAGTTCGCAACTTGGAACCGTCATAAACGTATCGAAAAAGCGCAGCAATTACTGTCAGAAGCTGGATACGATAAAAGCAATCCGCTTAAGTTAACGTTTACCGTGCCAACTTTCTCGATGGACGTAAAAATGGCAACAACCATGGCAGGCATGTGGAAAAGCCGATTGGGTGCGCAAGTCACGATAAAACAGCTAGAACCGAAAGTGTTCTACGCACTTAAAGAGCCAACCGACATTACTCGCGGCGGCTGGACGGCCGACTACAATGAAGCCTCTACATGGTTGGATATCTTCGTTTCTAGTGGCGAGTACAACGATTCTCGTTATAACAACCCGCAATACGACGAGTTAATGGCTCGCTCAAAGACCATGAGCAATCCATCAGAACTGTATCTACAAGCAGAAAGCATGCTGATTGAAGACATGGCCATTATTCCTATTTATCGTCCGGGTAACGATCAATACCTCATCAAGCCTTATGTGGGCGGCTACGAACTGACAAACCCTGAGTCTTCGTATTACCGAAAGAATGTCTATGTGAAAGCCCACTAAAAGCATGTTTTCGGTCTGAGTCGGCAAGTTCAATGTTTACTTGTCGTTCCTCATATCTCTCGGTGGAGAAGGCAACCTGAGCTCAGACCATTTTTTATTCATAACCGTTCGAAGTGATTTCGGATGACCAAAGGATGATGGATCATGATTTGGTACATTGTTAAGCGATTAACTATCGCTATCCCCACGCTTCTATTCATCGCACTCGTATCATTTTGGCTGATGCACATTGCACCGGGGGGACCATTTGATATGGAACGGCCTATGCCAGAAGTGGTACGTGCGAATATCGAAGCAAAATTCCATTTGGACCAGCCCTTCCTTACTCAGTTTTGGATTTACATTGGTAATTTCATACAAGGAGATCTCGGTCCGAGCTTCGTTTATCAAGACTTCAGTGTTACACAGCTCGTCGCACAATCATGGCCAGTTTCAGCAGTATTAGGCGTACTCTCTTTTTGTATCTCCGTTCCACTTGGCATGTTACTTGGCACCATTGCGGCATTGAACCGAAATAGCCGCCTAGATTACGGCCTGATGACACTTTCGATGACTGGAGTTGTAGTTCCAGCGTTCGTGCTTGCTCCAGTTTTAGTCATGATTTTCGCTATTCAGCTTGGCTGGTTCCCTGCTGGTGGTTGGGAAGGAGGAAAACTGGCTTTTCTTGTTCTTCCCGTGCTCAGCCTGGCGATTGGCTCCATTGCGAGTATTGCACGCGTCATGCGTGGCGCAATGATTGAAACGCTCAACCAACCATACATTCGAACGGCAAAAGCCAAAGGTTTGTCCACAACCTACATTTTATTCCATCACGCTTTGCGACCATCCTTGATTCCCGTCGTTGCGATGCTCGGCCCTGCGTTTGTGTCTGTCGTGACTGGCTCGGTGATTATCGACATTTTCTTTGGTACAGGTGGCATGGGACAACACTTTGTGTCTGGGGCTCTCAACCGCGACTACGGCCTAGTAATGGGCATTACTCTGATTGTCGCTTCACTCACTATCTTCTTTAACCTTGTGGTCGACTTGCTATATACGATTATCGACCCTCGTATACGCGTTTAGGAGTCCGGCATGTTAACGATCAAAAAACTGGATACACAAGCTCTTCAAGATCAAGTCGTCGACAATATTGAAGCCGTCGAAGGTCGCAGTCTTTGGCAGGATGCATGGACTCGATTTCGTAAAAACAGAGCCGCGATGACATCAGTGTATGTTTTGGCGTTCATTACCTTATGCATCACCTTCGGCCCCTCTCTTGCCGCTTTTGGCCATGATGAAATTGACTGGGAAGTGCTCATCGATCCATACGAGCTAGGGAGACCTTCACTGAGCAGTGGTCATTACTTTGGTACTGATGACCTCGGGCAAGATGTCTTTGCTCGCACGATGCAAGGCGGCAGGCTCTCTATTTTGGTAGGTTTTGTTGGCGCCTTAGTAGCCGTTGTTATTGGTACGATTTGGGGAAGTATTTCCGGCTATCTTGGCGGCGTTGTCGATAGCGTAATGATGCGCATTATTGAGGTGCTCGATTCGGTGCCATTTATGTTTATGGTTATCCTGTTTGTTACCCTTTTTGGCAACAACATCTACCTGATTTTTATCGTGATCGGAATGGTATCTTGGTTAGGCATTGCCCGTGTTGTACGTGGTGTCACCTTCGGTCTCAAAAAGCGAGAATTCATCGAAGCCGCACACTCTATTGGGGTTTCTAAATTGACAATTGTCCGATGCCATGTTCTGCCTAATGTGCTTGGGATCGTGATGGTTTATTCCTCCTTAATGGTACCAGGATTCATTATGTTCGAATCGTTTTTAAGCTTCTTAGGGCTTGGTGTTCAACCACCGGATACAAGCTGGGGGATCCTGATTTCCGAAGGCGCAAAAACGATTGACGTTGCATTGTGGATGCTGCTTTTTCCCTCTCTGTTTTTAGTTGCCACCCTCTTTTGTTTTAACTTCATCGGCGATGGCTTGCGTGATGCTCTTGACCCGAAAGACCGATAAGGACAAACCCATGCTATCTATTGAAAACATGAACGTGCGCTTCGATACGCCAGATGGGCAAGTGCAAGCGGTCAGTAATCTCTCCTACTCGATTAAAGCAGGCGAAACTCTTGGGATTGTTGGAGAGTCAGGTTCGGGAAAAAGCCAGTCTGTCTTCGCGTTAATGGGGTTAACCGCGGATAACGGCGCCGTGTCTGGCAGCGCGATGTTCCACGATGATGATTTACTCGCGATGTCGAAAAAGCAGCTCAACCGCATCCGTGCAGAGAAAATCGGAATGATCTTTCAAGATCCGATGACGTCACTCAATCCATTCATGAAAATTGGCAAACAGCTTTGTGAAGTTCTCATGATTCATAAAGGAATGAGCCGAAAACAAGCAAAAATTGAATCGATTCACATGTTGGATGCGGTGCGTATTCCCTCTCCCGAAACTCGGATGAATCAATACCCTCACGAATTATCTGGCGGAATGCGTCAGCGAATCATGATAGCGATGGCATTGTTGTGTAAGCCAGAGTTGCTAATTGCAGACGAACCAACCACCGCGCTGGATGTGACCGTTCAGGCTCAAATTTTGACGCTATTACGAGACTTACAACAAGAGTTCAACACGGCTATTTTACTGATCACTCACGACATGGGCGTCGTCGCCGAGATGTGTGATCGCGTATTGGTCATGTATGGTGGTCAAAAAATGGAGCAATCCGATACCGAGACATTGTTCGCTCAACCTGCGCACCCCTATACTCAAGGCCTGCTAAAGGCTATTCCTTCTATCACTGAAGATATGCCACGTTTACCAACCATCCCAGGTAACCCACCAAGTGCGTTGATTAACCATAAAGGGTGTCCGTTTAGAGAGCGGTGCGAGCATCGAGAGACGCGTTGCCAATACGAAACCCCACGGTTTTCTCCATTAAACACGAGCCAGTCCATTGCCTGTCACGTTAACGCACCCAGTGTTATCACTCCTATTCAAATAAAAGCTTAAGGAGGCGTTATGAATAAAAAAGAAGTCCTCATGTCTGCTCGTGATTTAAACGTCCACTTTCCTGTGTCGCGCCACCTTATTCCAAGTCGACGTAAAATCGTGAAAGCGGTCAATGGTATCGACTTAGATGTTTATCGAGGCGAAACACTTGGCATTGTGGGGGAATCAGGCTGCGGAAAATCAACGCTTGCACGCGCCTTACTTCGCTTAATTGAACCTACACATGGCGAGTTGACTTGGAAAGGTCAAGACATGCGCGGGTTTAGTAAGAAAGAGCTTTCCTCTCGACGTAGAGAATTTCAGATGGTGTTTCAAGACCCATCCGCTTGTTTGAATCCGAGATTAACCATCTCAGAATGCATCGCCGAACCACTGCTCACCCACGAGCCACAACTTAAACGGGCAGAGGTAGAAAAGCGTGTCATCGCTATGATGGATAAAGTGGGTCTCTTGGCGAGCCAGCGAAACCGCTATCCACATGAATTTTCCGGAGGTCAATGCCAGCGTGTGGGCATTGCAAGAGCGTTAATTCTCAATCCAGATTTGGTCGTGTGTGATGAACCTGTTAGTGCGCTAGATGTATCCATACAAGCTCAGGTCATCAATCTTCTAGACGATCTTAAACAAGAAATGGGGTTAACACTGGTGATGATTGCGCACGACTTAAGCGTGGTGCGCCACATCAGCGACCGCGTTATGGTGATGTATCTTGGTAAACCTATGGAAGTAGGACGTTACGATAAAGTATTTGATGATGCTCAACACCCCTACACTAAAGCACTGTTATCTGCTGTCCCGATAGCTAATCCGCAATTAGCACGTGACCGTGAAATACAACTATTGCCCGGCGATCTTCCTTCTCCACTTAACCCACCGAGCGGTTGCGTTTTTCGTACTCGATGCCCAGAAGCCACAGAAGTATGCGGGCAACAGAACCCAATAAAAACAGGCTCGGAGCAGCATCATATCTATTGCTCAAATATGACTTTAGGAAACATTTAATGAACAATACTAACTCAGTAAACCAACGCCTTACGTTATTGCGTGAGGCAATGTCCTTTCACAACGTGTCTGCATATATCGTGACCAACAATGACCCACATAACAGTGAATACTCAGCGGATCATTGGTTAGCGCGAAGCTGGATTTCAGGTTTTACCGGTTCTGCAGGCGATGTCGTCATTACCCAACAAGGTGGTGGCCTGTGGACTGATGGTCGTTACTATATTCAAGCTGAAGAACAGTTACACGGCACAGGACTTGAACTGTTTAAAGCCAAACAACCAGAAACGCCGACAATTGCCAAATGGCTAGCTACCACGCTCCCAGAAAACAGTATTGTAGCGGTTGACGGGCGCGCCATCAGTTACGCTTTTTATCAAGGCCTCAAACATGCCTTTGAAGCGAAAAACATTAAGATCATTCTCGACCTGGATTTACTCGCACCGATTTGGCTTGAAAGACCACTTCGCCCAAGTACACCCGTATTCGAGCATCCCACCGCTTTTGCTGGCGTTGACACAGAAAATAAGTTAGCGAGAATCCGTTCTTGGTTAACCAAGAACCAAGTAGATAGCTTATTAGTGTCAACGCTAGATGATGTCATGTGGACAATGAATATTCGAGGTGGTGATACTAATTACTGCCCAGTTTCTGAAGCCTATCTAATCGTAGAGCAATCACTTGCGACACTGTTTATTGATAAAGCCAAACTGCCTCAAGACGTTGAAAGAGCGCTGACCGAGCAGAGTGTACACATTCGCCATTACAACTACGTAAGTCAGTATTTGAATCAGCAATGTGAGGGATTATCGCTCGCTTTTAACCCAACCCACACAGACAGCTTATTGGTGAGTTCGATTGAACAGAATGTGAATCTAAAGCCAATGGCTTGCCCTGTAACGGCAATGAAGGCCATAAAAAATGCGACCGAGCTAACTAGCCTAGAACAGGCATTAACAGATGATGGTGTGGCAATAGTAAGGTTTATGAACTGGCTCGAAGAGCAAGTTCCAAGCGGACTCGTTACAGAATTGTCTGCTGAGGCACAACTGAATCACTATCGCCGTCAAACCCGACATTATGTAAGTGACAGTTTCCGCACTATTGCAGGCTTCGCAGCTCACGGGGCAAAAATGCATTATGCCGCCGATGAAGAAAGCAATGCGGCGGTCAATGAAAGCAACTTCTTTCTCGTCGATTCTGGTGGTCAATACCTTGGCGGGACAACAGACATCACCCGTACTTTCCACTTCGGGTCACCGACCATTAAGCAGCGCAAAGATTATACCTTGGTGCTCAAAGCGGTCATCCGACTGACTCAGACTCGATTCATGAAAGGCTCTACGGGTGCCAATCTTGATATCATGGCGCGCGGCGTCTTATGGCAACATGGTATTGATTACAAGTGCGGCACT
The DNA here is from genome assembly GCF_024181935.1 of Vibrio sp. Y51_MX_L26. Taxonomy (NCBI): domain Bacteria; kingdom Pseudomonadati; phylum Pseudomonadota; class Gammaproteobacteria; order Vibrionales; family Vibrionaceae; genus Vibrio; species Vibrio sp. Y51_MX_L26. Next base: position 455,527 of record NZ_JAMZAS010000002.1, on the reverse strand, counting down.
GGACACGGCGTGGGCATTTGCTTGAATGTTCACGAAGGCCCACAAAATTTCTCGCAAAGCCACCGCGAGGTTGAGCTAAAACCGGGTATGGTCATTACTAATGAACCAGGCGTGTATCGCGAAGGTGAGTACGGGGTAAGAATAGAGAACATTCTTAAAGTTGTAGAAGTAGAACAAAATGAGTTCGGCACGTTCTACGGTTTTGAGACCATCACTCTTGCTCCAATTGCGACCAACGCCCTTGATTTATCAATGCTAGATCAAGCAGAGCTAGACTGGCTCAATCATTACCATTCACGTGTCTATCAGGCGCTTAGCCCTTTTCTTGATGCGCAAGATAAAAACTGGCTGCAAAGCACAACCCAACTTATTGAGAAATAGGATATCAGCAAGTTTTATAACGTTTTCATTTTCATCTCAAACTCCTTGTTTGCCAGCCTTCGGGCTGGTTTTTTTTTATAGAGATAACGGCGTAAAAACAAAAACGCCCCGCGATGTTAGCGAGGCGCTCCACTTAGTTTAAATGACGTAGTTAAATTGCCCTACTGACGACACTTCTGAACATCAAAATCAACGACGATGGCGGCATTCTCAAAGTCACCAGAGACTTTAACGTAGCCCCAGTAGTTACTCTGATTTGACAACGTAATACACTCTCCATTACCAATATTATCTGACCACCCGTGAAGATTAGTATCATCCGGCCAACCGGAGTTACTGTATTCAAGCTTTAGGTTGCCCGTACCATTCCCCGTCGTTATCGCCAGGTTTGAGCTCTCATTCACCGCTGGTACGCTCAGCCAAATGGTTTGTTGATTTGCCAAGCAAACTGGTTCTCCTGCTGTTAAGCGCCCACCGCTTACTTTACTTTGCACCGCGCAGTCTTGTGGCAATGTGTCATTACCGCCCAACGCTGAGATAACAACAGTATGAGTGGCGGTTGCCGTCAAGCCTTCACTGTCTGTCACACTTAGGCTGACCGAATACTCCCCTTCACTCCCATATTGGTGCGTCGGCTTGGTTTGTGTACTTGTCGAGCTATCACCGAAGTCCCATAAGACGCTGACGATCTTCCCGTTTGGGTCTGCACTGTTTTCACTGCTAAATGTAATGCTTTCACCGACTTTCCCCTTGTTGTTTGCGGTTATGACTGCATTAGGTGCACCATTTGAGACAAGGGCTTGCTGCCACTGCTCAAACTCACTTTGATATAAATTCGCCCATTGGGTGATCGTTGCTTTGTAATTGCTCCAATTCCCTTGGCGTGTTTCCACCAGCATTTGGTTTACGTCATCTTTATGATTTTCAAACATAAAACGTACAGCTAAGTACCCCCAACGATAAATTCGATCGACATCAAACCCATCATAAGTAGTCTCGAAAATCTCACTTAAGGTATACGTCGAGCCGTCTAAAATCGTCTCAAGTGCTGCTTGGTTGTCATTTTCTTGAGCGACATACTCTGCAATGCCTTCACTCCACCACACTATTTTTTCAGTTGGATGACTAAACCCTCCATAGAGATCAAATCGACCATCTAAGTAATGCACGTATTCGTGCTCTAGGTTCCAGACAAAGTGATCCGCGTTCGCATAAGAGGCTTCATAAGCAATAAAGTTGGGAATATTCCCCGGCTGGGAAGGGGCGCCCTCCAAATACATACCACCATTGTCAGTACTAATATCGAAAATTGGCCCTGCGTACTTACCATAATCGGTGCTTGAATCGAAGATATTGACTTGGAGCTGAGTATTGTGGTCATCTTTTACTGGCTGTTCACCAGTTTCTAATGACTGATGAAAGTAACCCTCTTCGTAGCCCATTTTAGAACATGCGGCCGCGTGTTGCTCTTGCGTCATATTCTGAGACAAAATTCGGATTGTCGGGCTACAAGTATAAGTTTGCGATAGCACCAAGCCTTTTAGCTCAGTTTCGAAATTACAAATTCCGAACTCACTACAATCTGCGTAATATGAGGCGGTGTCCGCCGCCGCAAGCCAAACCGCGTCACCCCGACCATACATTTCATACTGTTCAAAGATTCGACTCAGCTGACTCTTCACCACAGAACTCGCGTTACCCGTATACTTGGTCAGACGCCCGAGCTCTCGCCCTGCATTCGCGGCCATAAACTCATCTTCAGCACCGATTGATGACGCCCTTAGAGCAAAATCGCCTAAAGCTTTGGCAAGGTCTGTTTGGTTACCAATTACTTGCACAAATTGCTCGTTCCACTGCCCACCAAACAAAATAGTGAAAACACCATTAACCGCATTGCGCATATACCAGTGCTGGGCGTATTGATCATTCCAACGAGTAAGCCACTGGGTCACTTGTGGTAAGTACGCGTGCTGCAAGCCCGCACTATCCATAGTGATGATGACTTCACTAAGCACTTTGCCGTGACGATCGCTGTTCTCGTAGAAGTTTGCGTTGTTAACAAACGCATCCACTGATTCTTTCACCGCTGGTGTGACCCATTCAATAAATGAGATGTTGTCATTGTAAAACTCGGCGTAATAACCCGCGCGCAAGTATAAGAACAACGTTTCGAGTTCATCGCTCCCGCCACCTGTATACCCCTTCGCCAATGTCGTAGTACGCTTCGCAATGTTGTACATATGATCGGAGCTAAATACCGACTCCTGAATCCGACTTTCAGCAGAGAATAACTGGTTCACGCACGTCGCGCCCTGACTTAAAATTTCGCTGATCAATTGGTTACTGCTTTCGGTAACCAATGCTTCCAAATCACAAGCAGTGCTCGACTCATCAAGGCTTTCAAGTGACTGTACTCGAGTTGCCTTGGAGGGCTGAATAGGGAGAGTTGCGGTTGGTTGGTATTCAACTCGATTGGATTCAACACCGTGTGTATGAGCCGAATGTGCATGTTGCTCTGTAACTTGAGAAACTGGCTCGCTTAACGCAAATACGCCAGTGCTGGTTAATGTTGTCGCAATCGCGACACTCAAAGTCTTCAGTTCCATCTAATTTCTTCTATATTGAGTTTTCCTTAGATGCATTACGTCTTTTGCATCGCCACTGCCCTTATTACTGCAAGAGCATCTCCATATAATCTACTCGCAAGACAAGAAGAAACATTTTGTTAACAACTGGATGTGGCGGTATCAGTTTTTGGTACTCGAGTTGCCGTTGCACGAGCTTGCCAGAAATCGATTTGCTTTAGTAATATTGATCAACTAGTTGTTTATCTTTCCATTCAAATATCTTTTATTGCTCCTCACAAAAGCGATAAAATGGTTTCTTTTCTTTTTGCTAAACAACTCCTATGACCGACGCTGATATTGAGCTACAACACCTTTGGTTAGAAGTCCAAACCGAACGCTGGCAAAATCTGCCACGCTTTTTATTCAGTTACTACTGCTACAAGCACAACCTTGTCAGTAAAACCAACAAAGTTTGCTGGGAGACGGCACGTGCAAACCTGCCCGCTTCAACATCAATAAAAGAACGAAAAAACGCGGTGGTTGAACCGTTAGTCTCTGAGGAAACCGTCGTTGGGTTATTGAAAGCCATCAGCAAAGATGGGGAAATGACGTTTGACGTGATGGGAACCACACTTAATACGTTTTTGCACTATGTTGTGATTAGCAAGGAAGAAAAAGCGCAACTTAAATCAAACATGCCAGCTAGTTGGTATCAGCAATCGAACAAGTCGCCTTTGGCACGTTTCGAGCAAGCTGGCATTAAGCTACAAGAGTGATATGTCAGTCATCGCTGACGACAAACACAAAAGAAAAGCGCCTACAATGAGGCGCATTTGATCAAAAATTGAGGTGCCCCTAAACAAAAGTGCAAAGTGACCAACAAAGCAAAAGTTTGGTTATTCTTGAATGCCTCGAATGCGTACATTACGTCTACGTAAAACTTCTAATGTCACGAGCAAACACACCGACATAAAAATCAACAACGTAGCGACCGCCAATATGGTCGGACTAATTTGCTCTCGAATTCCTGACCACATCTGCCTCGGAACGGTTTTTTGTTCTGCCCCAGTCAGGAATAACGCCACCACAACCTCGTCGAACGATGTGCCAAAGGCAAACAAGCCGCCAGAAATCATCCCCGGACGAATCAGCGGAAAGGTAATGTGTCTGAAAGTATAAACAGGGTTTGCTCCTAAGCTAGCCGCCGCTTTTACCAGGCTATGATCAAAGCCGCTTAAGGTCGCAGTAACGGTAATGACAACAAAAGGCGTACCTAACGCGGCGTGTGCCAAAATGACGCCTAGATAAGTTTGTGATAAGCCAAGGCGTGTGTAGAAAAAGTACATCGCAGCAGCAGAGATAATGACTGGTACGATCATAGGTGAGATCAACAGCGCCATAATCGTATTGCGAAAAGGCAAATTACTACTGGCTAAACCCAACGCCGCCAGAGTTCCTAGCCCTGTTGCAACGAGTGTCGCCATAAAAGCAATGAACGTGCTGTTTTTCAGCGCCAACAGCCACTGATCACTAGTAAACATTTCTTGATACCAGCGAGTAGAATACGCTGCCGAATCAAGGTTTAGCATCCCCTCGGTAAAAGTAAAGTAAGGCGTTGCATTAAACGATAACGGGATGATGGTCAGAATTGGAGCGATTAAAAAGAACAGCACCAACCCACAAAAAACTAAGTAACCTGCGTAAGCGACTCGCTCTACTTTTGATGCATAGTTTGGTAATGCCATGGTTATCCCCCTACCTTAAGGTTGTTAATGCCAACCACACGGTTGAACATATAAAACAGAACCAGTACAACGAACAAAAGCAGTCCACCCAATGCGCCAGCCATCCCCCAGTTCAGTGATGTCTGCATATGATAGGCAATCATATTGGATATCATCTGTCCGCTTCTTCCACCAACCAAAGCGGGCGTAATGTAGAAACCAATAGAAAGAATGAAAGTGAGCAAGGCCCCCGCACCTATCCCAGGTAACGTAAGCGGCATATAAACTTTCATGAACGCAATGAAAGGCGTCGCGCCTAGAGAACGAGCAGCACGGAAATAAGTTGGGCTAATTCCTTTCATTACGCTATACAGAGGCAGGATCATAAACGGCAACAGAATGTGAACCATAGACACCACCGTTCCGAAGGTATTGTGAATCATCTGAATTCGCTCGGAAGTAAAACCCGACCAAATAAGGAGATCATTAATGACCCCTTGGTTTTGCAGCAGAACAATCCAAGACGTGGTTCTGACTAATAATGACGTCCAAAATGGCAGCAGCACAATGATTAAAAGTAAGTTTGCGCGCTTATCAGGTAGATTGGCAAGCAGGTAAGCAACGGGGTACGCCATCACCAAACAAATTAAGGTGATTGAAATAGACATCCAAAAAGTTTTAAAGAAAAGGTCGACGTATATTTGGCGTTTTTCTGGTTGGGGCTCAATGTCTCCAAACTCATTCACTTGCAAGTCTAGCGCAGCAAGATAATGACTGAATGTTAATGCGCCACTAAGATTCTTAAACGCCGCCCAATATTTAGGATTAGTCCATCGCTTATCAAGCTTGGCCAACTGTGTCACCGAGCTCGGCAGCGACGCCAAACGAGACAACTTTCTACCTGTTTTCATCAATAAGCTGCGCATACCAGACACTTCAATATTCATTCGGCTGGCTATTTTCGGTAGCTCTTTGCTTTGATAAAGCGCAAGTACTTCAACAGAGAATGCCTCAATGACTTCTTGATGAGGCTGACCTTGATAATCCCAACTTTCTAAGGCTTGAATAGTTTGTGGTAGTGACTGGGATATTTCTCGGTTATCCACGCTTCGATAAAGCATATCGAGAATAGGAAAAGCAAACGTAAGCAGAATAAAACACACCAATGGCGTTGTGAGCATAATGGAGCGAAGCTTTTTTCGGCGCTCTGCCTTTTGCAACTGCGCTTTCAGATTGGTTTCTTGCTGATGAACTTGGCGTTCGATCTCCAATACAGAATCTAATGCGGTTAGCTCTCGACTCATGCTGCTACCTCGCTACTTTGAGTTTGTGTCCCATCAAGAGCATGGCAATCCTCACTTTGCCAACCAATACGACAAATTGAGCCAGGCGTTAACTGCAAGTGTTTACGATTATCGTTAGGTACTTTAACGATGAAGTGACCAACGCTCTCTACTTCGACGACCAGACGATAATGATCACCGTGATAAATCAATTCTCGTAGAACGCCCGAGACTTGGTTCTCACAAGACGCTTTCTCTGGTTGAATAACAATCTTTTCTGGCCGAATGGAAAGTGTTGTTCTCTGTCCTTGCTCAGATACTCTGACAGGTTTCGCAGTAAATAACGCTTTCCCAACGAGCACTTGGCAATACTTTCCGTTCCACTCTTTGACTAAACCTAAGAGTTGGTTGTTTTCTCCGATAAACTGCGCAACAAACGTATTACTCGGAGATTCATAAAGCTCGGTTGGTGTCGCGAGTTGTTGCACTTCGCCGTGATTAAAAACCGCAATACGGTCGGACATAGTGAGAGCTTCGTCTTGATCGTGCGTCACATACAAAATGGTGATACCAAGCTTTTCATGCAAATGTTTAATCTCCATCTGCATTTGCTCACGCAGCTGCTTATCTAATGCGCCTAGCGGCTCATCCATCAACACGAGTTTAGGCTCAAACACTAATGCTCGCGCTAACGCAACACGCTGTTGTTGACCACCTGATAACTGCTTTGGGTATCGAGTCGCAACATGCTCAAGCTCGACCATTTCTAATACACTCTGAACTTTGCTTTGAATCGTGTCACTGTCGAGTTTTCGCACCTTTAAAGGAAACGCAAGATTCTCAGCAATGGTCATATGTGGAAACAACGCATAGTTTTGAAACACCATACCAATATCGCGCTTGTGCGGCGCGAGATGATTGACAGGAACGCCATCGATATAAATGTCTCCACCGGTCGCAGTTTCAAAGCCTGCTAGCATCATCAAGCAAGTGGTCTTGCCCGATCCTGACGGCCCCAACATAGTAACAAACTCTCCAGGAGCAATATCTAAGTTGAAGTCTTTCACCACCAAATTCGTGCCATCGTAGGTTTTCTTAACGTGTTGAAAGCTGACATAGTCCTTGTTTTCCGTGCTCATGACTTCCCTCTTCTCATTTTTTGAATATTACGAATGAGTAGAGCGTCAGTTAACGCTCTACTAAACAGCACAATTACAGATTGTATTTGGATAGGTCTAAGCGGGTTTCTAACGCATGTTCAACCATTTGAATGACTTGTTGACGCTCTTCACCTTGTAAGAGTTGGCGTGGCGCACGAACTTGTTCAGAGCCACGTCCGCAGACTTGCTCGGCCAATTTTATGCACTGAACCAGCGTAGGAATGGTGTCTAAACGCAGTAGGGGTAAGAACCAACGGTAGATCTCTAACGCTTCAGCATAACGACCTTGGCTTGCCAGTTTATAAATCGCGACGGACTCTTCTGGGAATGCGTTGGTTAAACCAGAAATCCAGCCGGTCGCACCTAGCATCAATGATTCAAGAGCGATGTCATCAACACCACTGAACACGGTAAAGCGGTCATCAAATTTATTGTAAAGCTCGGTGATACGACGAGTATCAGTGGTCGACTCTTTGATAGCTACAATACTTTCAAACTCAGCCAGTTTCGCCATGATATCGAGGTTTACATCGACACCATAAGCAACCGGGTTGTTGTAAATCATGATTGGCATTTCTGGCGTTGCTTCTGCTAGCGTGCGGTAATATTCGAACGTTTCGCTCTCAGACGTGCGGTAAACCATGGCAGGCATCACCATACAACCATCGATACCAATTTTGTACGCATCCTGCATGTAATCAACAGCTGCTGTGGTAATAGACTCTGCTGTACCAGCAATCAAAGGCACACGGCCATTTACGACTTCTTTTGCCGCTTGCAAGACCTGGCGTTTCTCCTCCGGGTACAACGCGCAGTTCTCACCGACAGTACCCAAGCAGATAATGCCATTCACACCATCTTTAATCTGGTTGTCTATAACAGTTTGCGTTGCGTCTAAGTCGATTGACTGATCTTGACGAAATTGCGTACTGACCGCCGGATAAACACCTTTCCAATCAATTTTCATGAACTACTTTCCTTATGTGTATATTGTATGCAATTTAAATAAACGAGCAAAAATGCTCAGGCATGGCTATCTATGCCATTTTCTAACAACACCGCCTTTACAGCGGCCAAATCAGCCAAAGCGCTGCCAACTGATTTGTATAAAGTAATGACCTCATCGTTTTGACGTCCTGAGATTTGTTGGGCACAAAGCTGCGGTAATTCCCCTTTGATATCGTCTGACGTGAACACGCCCTCTTGAATTGGAATGAGAAGATCGCCCGCTTCGGCTAATACATTAATGCGGCTATCGACATACACCTGCGCTCGTTGCACTGCTTTAGAGTCGCATTCACGCTTGTCCAAGTCATGATTACCGACCAAATCAATATGGGTGCCCGGCTGCACGTCTGCGCCATCAAACAAAGGCTCTGCTGATGCGGTAATACAGCTGATGATGTCAACGTGTTTGATAACGTGGTCCACATTTTCTACAACTGAAACGCGAAACCGACGCTCATCAGGAAGCGACTGATACTCTGAAGATGACACAATGGCATCTACCGTCGCCTCGGCTTTGTCTGAGTTACGCCCCCAAATATAAACCTGCTTAAGTGGGCGAACCGCAGCGTATGCCCACGCAAAATAAGGCGCAAGATTGCCCGTTCCGCAGATCAACAGACGATCAGCATCGGGACGCGCTAAATAGTCCGCTGCCAACGCAGAAGCTGCGGCGGTGCGCCAAAACGTTAAAACTTTACCGTCCACGAGTGCGAGCGGCTCACCATCGTTTCGTCTGAAAACAAGCAGCTTAGATGCAAGCGTATCTTTGCCGTGCTCAGGGTTATGCGGGAAATACGTAAAGGCTTTCACCGCAATCAACTCCTGGTTCCAAGCTGGAAGTAGCGCAAACGCCTCGTATTCTCCCTCTTCTAAAGGCATGACTCGGCGTTGAGGTATTGTCGCTGGCCGCGAGTACATTTCACGCATCGTTTCAATAAGAGACTTCATTGTTAAACATTGCGCGACTTGCTGTGCTTCGATGACTTTCATCATTTCTCCGAAAACATAAATACAGTTGAGGAAAAGTATGGAACCTCGCTTATGGATGAAAACTCGGCCCCACACATAAATTAACGCCTAGTTAAGCAGCCAGGTATTGAACTCTTCATTTAGTTCATCCGCGTAGTCTGACCACCATTCATCGTTAATCAGGAAGGCGGTTTGGAAGTTTTGAGGTGCGGTAGGAAGGTTCGCTAAAATGTCTGGGTTCACCTCCGCCGAAGACGATTTACGCGTAGGCCCATAGGCAACGTACTTAGCTTGATCAGCTAATGGTTTTGTTCCTGAAGAAAAAGCGATGAAGTCCAATGCAAGCTTTGTGTTCTCACTACCTTTAGGTATTGCCCATCCATTCATGTAACCCATTTGACGGTCCCATATAATCCGAAATGGTTGACCTTCATCTTTACGGGCATTGTGAATTCGGCCGTTAAACGCCGAGGCGATCACCACTTCTTTGTCTGCAAGCATTTGAGGTGGTTGGGCACCGGTTGTCCACCACAGTACTTCTGATTTGATCGTATCCAACTTAGCAAAAGCACGCTCGCGCCCCGCTTCGGTTTCGAGCAGGCTGTAGACCTCTTCTGGCTTTACACCATCAGCCAATAGTGCCCACTCAAGATTGCCCTGAGGTTGTTTTTGCAATGCACGTCGACCTGGAAAAGTTTTTAGGTCAAAGAGATCGGTCAACTTGCTAGGCAAAGCCTTACCTTTAAACGCGTCTTCGTTCACCGCTAATACTGTGGACACAACGATGGTATTGATTGCGCACTCGTGAATCGCACCATCAATGAAATCCTCTTGTGCTGGTGTTCCATCTGCGCCCGGAGGCAAAATACTTGGGCTCACTGGTTCTAATAGCCCTTCTGCACAACCACGAACAATGTCCGGCTTGTCGAGAGAAACCAAATCCCAGCGCACGTTGTTCGCTTCCACCTGCGCTTTAATTTCGGCTAATCCGCCGCTGAAATCCTTGGATACGATCTCTACACCTGTTTTTTTAATGAAAGGCTTGTGATATGCCTCCACTTGGCTCTTGGTGAATGCACCACCCCAAGATACGACCGTCAATTTGTCTTTAGCATAAGCAGAGGTCCCCAACAGCATTCCTGAAATCAACAGCGCCAATGGTGCTTTGGTCATTCGTGACATGTTTTACTCCTTTTGGTTGTTTTTCTGGAGGCATCCGAATACGGCTGTTGGACACCATTTTTGTTAAAATTAAGTTAACACTAGCATTTAATATATTTTATACAATATTTAATGTTAAATTTTTTCAGGCAAATCGTTGTAGTGAAAAAGGTGAAAGATCAATCGATGTCGGCTTTCCTTCGATAAGCTCTAAAAGGAGATCTGCCGTAATCGCCGCTTGAGTTAATCCAAGGTGTTGGTGGCCAAATGCCAGTAATACATTTCCATCCCAAATGCTATCAATAACCGGTAACGAGTCGACAGTTGAAGGCCGATTCCCCATCCACTTTTCTCCTTGCCTGAGTGGATGTAACCCCGATTCAAACATCTCATCACCTAACTGAAAAAGCATTTCTGAACGTTTCATATTGGGTGGTGATTCTACATCGGCATACTCAACAGTGCCTGCCAAGCGTAGCCCACCAGACATCGGAGTCATGATGAATTTTCTATCGGCAGAGCTAATAGGAAATGGCAGTACATCACGCTTGTCATCCACCATTAGGTGATAACCACGCTCGGCTTGAATAGGCACTTTGACTCCGGTTAGTTGCCGTATCAAAGGCTTAGAATGTACACCAGCGGCAACAATGATTCGGTCAAATGAATGTGTTTGAGACTCAACCAGCACATCGCCATTTTTCGCCAACGCAGATACACCTTTTTGTAAAACCTTACCGCCAAGCTCTTCAAAGGCTTCACTTAGCTCAGCACAGAGCTGATAAGGGTCTAGCGTATGACCGGTTTCGGGAAAAAAGACTCCGATACGAACCTTATGGCTGAGATCAGGTATCCGCTCTCGAATCTCCTCTTGTGTCCAAACTTGATGCGTCACACCGTTTTTAGCCAGTGAGTTAAGCGTGCTTTGATAATTCTGAAACAGTTTCTCGTTTTCAAAAGTGAGCAATGAACCATTCATTTTTATTAGATGCGCTTTTCCGATTGAATCAAGCACGCCACGCCAACTTGCCACTGACCGCTCGTTAAGACTCTTAATCGCGTTTTTTGCCCGCTCCGCGGCTGATGGCTTTGTTTGTAATAGAAAACGAATCATCCACCCGATTGTATTTGGAATATCTTGCCAACGGATCGAAACCGGACTTTTGGAATCTAGCAGCATTTTAGGTAATTGTGGAAGCAGCGCTGGCGTTGCAAGAGGGAAGATTTGCTCAGTCGCGATATGACCTGCATTTCCCTTAGAGCATCCATTCCCCACGCCATTGGGATCAAAAATCGTGACTTGATAACCTTGCTGCTGCAACTTCAATCCAATTGATACGCCAATAATGCCCGCACCTATCACGGCGATCCTTTCCTTTTTGGTTTCATCCTTGATCAACATAAATATGCTCCGAGTCACACTTGAAAACGTAGATTGTATACAATATATTTTACATTACGTTAACATCACTATTGTTTAATTCAACCATTTTTTCAGCAAGGAGCGAAAAATGAGACAAGGAACTTTTTTCTGTATTGACGCCCACACCTGCGGCAATCCAGTTAGGCTGGTCGCAGGCGGTGTGCCTCCACTCGAAGGCAATACCATGAGCGAAAAGCGCCAATACTTTCTTGAGCATTATGATTGGATTCGTCAGGCACTCATGTTTGAGCCTCGCGGACACTCAATGATGTCGGGGTCAGTTGTCTTGCCTCCTTGCAGCGATAACGCAGACGCTTCAATTCTGTTTATTGAAACCAGTGGCTGCTTACCAATGTGTGGCCACGGCACCATTGGAACCGTCACCACCGCTATCGAGAATCGCCTTATCACTCCCAAAAAAGAAGGTCGTTTGATACTTGATGTCCCAGCAGGACAAATCGAAGTGCACTACCAAACAAAAGGTGACAAGGTCACGTCGGTAAAGATATTTAACGTACCAGCTTACCTCGCCCACCAAGACGTAACCGTGGACATAGAGGGCTTAGGTGAGCTCACCGTCGATGTTGCTTATGGCGGAAACTATTACGTAATCGTCGACCCTCAAGAAAACTACGCCGGACTTGAACACTACTCTCCAGATGAAATTTTGATGTTTTCTCCAAAAGTTCGCGAAGCGGTATCTCAAGCGGTTGAGTGCGTACATCCAGAAGATCCAACAGTGTGCGGTGTTTCTCACGTGCTATGGACCGGAGAGCCCACTCAAGAAAACGCCACCGCTCGAAATGCTGTGTTTTACGGCGACAAAGCGTTGGATCGCTCGCCATGTGGTACGGGCACTAGTGCACGCATGGCACAATGGCATGCAAGAGGCAAACTCAATCAAGGAGAAGACTTTGTTCACGAAAGTATCATCGGCAGCCTATTTCAAGGACGTATAGAATGCATTACCGAAGTGAATGGCAAAGCCGCTATTTTGCCAAGCATTGAAGGATGGGCACAAGTATACGGTCACAACACGATATGGGTAGACGATGAAGACCCATATGCGTACGGATTTGAAGTGAAGTAATAAGGATAGTAAGGAAGAATGATGAACCCACAAGAACCAACCACTTTTTACGCAGTCAACGCCTTTACTGGTGAGCCTCTACCCACAGCGTTTCCGGTACATGGAGAGCAAGAAGTTAATCAAGCCGCCTCAGCCGCCCAAAGCGTTGCGCGTGAGTTTCGCCAACTAAGCAATGCAAAGCGAGCGAGCTTACTTTGCTCTATCGCCTCTGAATTGGAAGTGAAGAGTGAAGAAATCGTTGCTCGTGCTCATTTGGAAACTGCCCTTCCCGAAGCACGTTTAAGCGGTGAAATAGGACGTACAGCGAGCCAATTAAGACTATTTGCCGAGGTTGTGAGCTCGGGTAATCACCATCAAGCAATTTTCGATACGCCAAACCCAGACCGTCAACCACTGCCGAAGCCAGATATTCGTCGTCAGCAAATCGCGATTGGCCCTGTCGCCGTGTTTGGTGCGTCTAATTTTCCGCTCGCATTTTCCACTGCAGGTGGTGATACGGCTTCGGCACTGGCAGCTGGCTGTCCTGTGATTGTAAAAGGCCATACCGCCCACCCTGGCACCAGTCAACTTGTTGCTGAGTGTATTGAGGCTGCACTTGAGAAAGAGTGCTTACCGCAAGCCATCTTCACGCTATTGCAAGGTAACAAACGTGCACTTGGCCAAGCACTCGTTACCCATCCAAAAATTAAAGGGGTTGGGTTTACAGGTTCAGTCGGTGGTGGCCGTGCGCTGTTCAATCTAGCCCAGCAAAGACCAGAGCCAATCCCCTTCTATGGCGAACTAGGGGCGATTAATCCAACATTTATTCTCCCTTCAGCCATACGGGCAAACGCATCATTGGCTGAAGAATTTGTGGCTTCTATGACTTTGGGCTGTGGACAATTTTGTACAAAACCAGGCGTTGTATTTGTCTTGAATTGCCCAGAAACGCAAGCCTTTATCGAAACCGCTCAAGGGTTAATTCGACAACAATCAACGGCCACTTTGCTAACGCAAGGAATCCGAGAAACATATGAATCCGAAGTGGATAAGCGAACTTCCGAAACAGGCATTAACGTCACTCGTTCTGAACAAGCAGAAGCGACCAATGTCTCACCAGCACTGTTCGTGACGGACAGTAAAAACTGGCGTAAAAACCCGCAATGGGAGGAAGAAATATTCGGCCCTCAATCGTTAATCGTAACCTGTGAAGATTTCGAAGACATGTTGAAACTGAGTGATTCGCTGGCAGGTTCCCTCACCGCAACCCTTCACGCCACCGCTGAAGACGAAGAACAAGCGAAGCAACTGCTTCCAAGTTTGGAAGAAATCGCCGGACGCCTTGTATTCAACGGTTGGCCAACTGGCGTCGAGGTTGGTTACGCTATGGTTCATGGTGGACCATATCCTGCTTCAACCAATTCTGCCTCAACATCTGTCGGAGCGGAGGCTATTCATCGTTGGTTGCGTCCCGTAGCTTATCAAGCTTTGCCAGAATCTTTATTGCCGGATTCATTAAAAGCGTCGAACCCACTGGGTATTCAACGCGCCATAGATGGCAGAGTCTCCCAATAAGATCACCAAATGGCTCAAAAAGGCATCAACTGATGCCTTTTATTTCACTCTACTTCTCAAAACCTTCTTTCCTAGTTGGTTTGTGCCAGAAAAACAATAAACTACTAAAGTAAAATGGATTGGATACAATATTAATTTCACGGGAGACTTCAATGTCACAGAAACCTGTTTTTAAAACGCGCACTCAGCTCGTTGAGGAAGCAATTCGAACTCAGATCTTGAAGGGCGAGTTAAAAACTGGTCAACCTTTACGTCAAGATGCGTTAGCAAAAGAGTTTAATGTTAGCCGAATTCCTGTGCGTGAAGCGTTAGTTCAATTGGAAGCACAAGGACTCGTTAGCTTTGAACCTCACAAAGGTGCGACGGTCACCGAGCTATCTCCAGAGAAAATCAATGAGCTATTTGAACTGCGCGCTGTCGTGGAGTGCCACATTTTAGAGCGTGCGATTCAGAACATGACGGACGCTGACCTTGAACGCGCGCGAGAAGTTCGCGAACGTTTCGAGTCTGTAGTGAACAGTGGCGACGAAGTAGAAGAATGGAGCAACTACAACTACGAATTCCATAAAGCCCTATATGCGCCAGCTAACATGCCTGAAACTATGGACGTCATTTACAACCTGAACACAAAGTGTGACCGATACATACGCATGCAGCTATTGTTTACAACAGGCATTAAAAAGGCAGAAGAAGAGCACTTAAGCTTGTTTGAAATGTGCCAGAATCGCGATATAGAAGGCGCCAAGTACCTGCTGAAAAAACACATTCTAGAAGCAGGCACAGCGATTCGAAACCTGCTGCTTGAAAGGCAAAATATCAGCCAGTAAACGGAATAACGAATAAGGTGATATTCAAGGATGAATGTTGGACCAAAGTTTTTACTCGCAGCGCTACGACAAAAGATTAAAGAAGAAGGGCTTTGCTATAATTCCTTGTCAGAGAAAAGTGGCATCCCTTTATCTAGTATTAAACGCCACCTACATAATCCTGCTTTAGGTTTGGATAAAGTACTTGTTTATCTGAACTACCTGAATACCGATCTCATCGAACTCGCAACCTTAGCCAACGAGCTTCAGCACCAAAACGAGCAAATGCTAACAGATGAAGAGAGTGCCCTTTTCGTTGAGCATCCTTATTTACTTGATTTTATTTATATGCTGACTTCTCGTGATATTAAACCGCAAGAGATAGCCCATACTTACGGACTTTCTGATACAAGCTTACGATTCTATTTGCGTATCGCGGAAATTCTAGGATATGTCGAAAACTTCGGAGACGGCTTGTTTTACCGTTCTGGTCGTCGATTTATTATGGAAGAAGGTACCGCATTGGACACCTTATTCAAAGAGCGATTTCAACAAGAGTCGCTTTCTCATAACATCAACCCAGGTGTGTGTGTGGGTCGCATTAGGCTCACCGAAGAGCAAAAAGTGCAAATAGAGGACGAGCTTTGTAATAAATTAGCGAAACTTAACGCAGTTAACACTTCCAACAACGAAGGTGAACTAACAAATATATTAATGCGCTGCACTCCTGGCGCTCAGATATTTTTCGCAGATGACTTGCCGGATATTGATGGAAGCCTGTTAAAGCACGTCGCCCAATTGACTAAAATAAATTAAAACATCAGATTAAAAATTTACCCCAAACCTAGAACGCATCATTTATTCCTACCAAATCTCTAATAAGTAGAGTTTCCCGTCCCGAAACTTACTTTCTATTTAGCAAACAACAATTAGTCGACTAAGAGAACCCTCCATTTCATCTTTGTTTTTTCCTTATTATTACGCTGAAACTACTAAGGAACTTAAGGAATAACTAATGGATTTATAAGAATAAAAGATAAACATTTTTACGTTATTTACCTCACACTCTTTAAATATAAATTTGCAGACGAACGAATTAAATTAATACATTCACTTAGCTAATAAAAACAAAAGCAAAACAGATAATTATAATTCTATTATTTATAAGGACATAGAAAAGTGAAATTTAAGTATTCTTTAGCAACGGCAGTCACTCTCGCATTATTACAAGGTTGTGGCGGTGGCGGCGGTGATGGTTCATCTACTCCGTCAACTAGCAGCGCAACCGGACCAACATGGAAAGCCGGTGATTTTAGCCAACCATCAAACTCGTTTGTCAACCAATGTGAAACCCCACGAGTGGGTCGAGACCCATATAACAATTATGCCGCCTATCCAGATGAATTAGGTTCTGCTTTACACGAAAAACTCTTTTTAAGAGCTTTTACTAACGAAACTTACCTTTGGTATGACGAAGTTCCTGATAATAATCCAGCAAACTACAAAACCGTGACGGATTACTTCAACACATTGATCACCTCTGCTACTACCACGACTGGTAAACCGAAAGATCGCTTCCACTTTACCGTCCCTTACGAAGATGATATGAAGTCATCGCAATCTGGTTTAGTCGCTGGGTTTGGTTTTAACTGGGCATTCCTACGTGGCGTACAACCTAGAGACGTTCGTATCTCCTATACTGAAGAAGCCTCTCCAGCTGATAGAAGCGGCATTGCTCGTGGTGATAAGCTTCTGAAAATCAATAATATTGATGTGGTTAACACCGGTAGTCAGTCCGACATTGATTTTATTAATAGAACGCTGTTTAACCCTGACATCAATCAAGATTACACCTTCACATTTGAGAGTGTTGACGGCCTAGAGAAAACCGTGACGCTTACCGCCTCTGATGTCATGACTTCTCCAGTTAAAAATGCCAAAGTGATCGCACACAATGGTATGCAGATCGGCTATCTACAATACAACTCATTTGAACCAAGCGCTCAAGCCCCACTTATTGAGGCGTTCAGTACGCTCTCGGCAGAGAATGTTGACGAGATCGTCGTTGATTTACGTTACAACGGCGGTGGCTTAGTACTTCAGTCCTCGCAAGTAGGCTACATGCTAAGCGGTGCAGGTCAGAACCGAGTCTTCAGTGAGTTGATTCACAACGACAAAGTGATGCGTACCATTAAAGATGGGGATAACATCTATCGCTTTACGAATCTAGCAATAGACTGGGCAGCACAAAAGTATTCGGACCAAATGCTGCCGACACTGAACAAAAAGCGCGTATATGTGCTGACTTCAGGAGGCACGGCTTCCTCAAGTGAACTGTTGATCAACGCTTTGCGCGGCATTGATGTTGAGGTTATCCAAATAGGCTCAGCAACCACAGGTAAACCGTATGGGTTCTCAGCAGAACAAAACTGCGGCACTATGTACTACACTATTCAGTTCAAGTCCGCGAACGAGAAAAAATTTGGCGACTTCTCTGATGGTTTTATTCCTACTCCAAAGAGCCAAATCAATACCGAGCTAGGCTTAAACAATAGAGTGGAAGGTTGCTGGGTCAATGATGACCTAACAAAACCATTAGGCGATCCGTCTGAAGGTATGCTTTCTGCGGCACTAAACTACATGGAAACAGGAACCTGTCCGCCAGTCTCCTCTTCAAGTTTCAACGCCATGCCGCGTAACATTTCATCTCCGGAGTTAAGCGATCTTCGCTCTCCGCTACGAACAGAGGCAATTCATGTTGAGATCAACTAACTTTTTACGAATGCTGATTCGGGTTGCGCTTTTCTTAGGCACTTCGATTTCTTTGATAGGATGCCAAGCTATGTCACAAGAACCCGTTGAAGCATTGAGTAAAAAGAACTCTCCGGAAACAGTCATAGAGATTCAAAACGCGATCGCAGAAATCCAAGGGACACCAGCACCTAGAATCGCAAATAACGTATTTGAATCTTCACCGCATTTGTTGATTGAAAAAGGACGAGTAAAAGGGAAAAACAATCAACTGTTGGATGGCAGCTATACGGATCTTCCAGACCAATATACGTTGCAGATAAGAGGTGAAACCTGCGGCTTGTACTACGCCAAAACAGATACCTTTGTCACTCTCAGTTCACTAGATTGTGAGCCCATCATTAAGTTTTAGATCTCCTCAAAAGAGAAGCCCGCTGATATCAGCGGGCTTCCTACTTTATTGTTCAGTGTGAAACGGTCAACGTTACTTTAGTTCAATCCATGCTTTGCGCTGTTGCTTATCCATGTATGACCAAGCTACAAAGCGGCTCACTTTCTGCCCTTGACTCATTTCAACAACACGAATGGCTTTCACACCCAATTTTTCAAGCTGCTTGCGCATCGGACGAACGTTGTCTTTTTTGGATATAAGTGTTGTAAACCACAAGACCTGCGCGGCAAAAGCTTGGCTTTCATTCGCCATTTTTCGGATAAACGCCGCTTCTCCACCTTCACACCACAATTCAGCGTTTTGACCGCCAAAATTCAACTCAGGCTTACTTGTCTTTACTTGTGCGGTTTGAGGTTTTAGCCCTTTCTTACGCTGGTTTGCTTTTAGATTATCGATTTTACGCTGGCTGCCCATAGCGGCATCTTCCGCCGAACGGTGGAATGGCGGATTACATGTCGTCACATCATAACGATCATTCGGTTGAATGATACCTCGATAAATATTGGCATCATTGTGTTGCTGTACCAGTGCAATTTTTCCCGTCAAAACACGATTGTGCTCTACGATCGTTTGAGCCGATTGGATGGATTTTGGATCGACATCGCTGCCCGTATAGTGCCAACCGTATTTTGTTACACCAACAATCGGATAAATACAGTTTGCTCCCACGCCAATGTCCAACGCTTTCACTTTTTGGTGCGCGTACTGACCTTTTACTTCACTATCAAGTAGTTCTGCCACTCGGTGAATGTAATCAGCGCGGCCCGGAATCGGTGGACAAAGGTAGGTGTCGGGAATGTCCCAGAACTCGACACCATAATACGCAGCAAGCAATGCTTTATTAAGCATTTTAACCGCGTTAGGATCAGAGAAGTTTATGGAATCTTCCCCTTTCGGATTTTTGATAACGAATGGCTTTAACTGTGGTTCACTTTCCACAAGTTTTTTAAAATCGTAACGACCTCGATGAACATTACGCTCATGCAAACCATTCTTCGCTATTTTTATGAACTCGACTTCGCTCTTTCCTGCAGGCTGAGGGGATTTGCGCGCAACTTTGTCTTTAACACGCTTCGGCTTGGCTTTATTCGCGTCTTTCTTCTGACCCGCCATTGAAGCCTTTGGCTTTGCTTGCTTCGCGTTGTGATTATTGTTCTTCATTCAAATTCGCTTTTAAATCGAGGTAAATCATAAACAAACGAGCATCAAATTCGAGTTGGTGATACTCAGGCTCCATGTAGCAACATAGCTGATAGAACGCCTTGTCGTGGCTTTTCTCACGAGTATGCGCCAACTCATGTACCACCAGCATTCTTAATAGTGGCTCGGGCGCATCCTTAAATACATTGGCAATGCGAATCTCGTTTTTCGACTTCAGCTTACCGCCATGGTTTCTACTGATAACACTGTGCAAACCAAGCGCATTGTTTACCGCGTGAATTTTCTTATCGTAGACAACTTTACTGATTGGCGCGGCTTTCTTCATGTAGCGGTTTTTGATTGCCATGGCGTACTCATAGAGCGCCCTTTCGCTTTTGATTTGGTGCCTATCGGGATAACGCTTTTCGAACCAAGGAACTAACTTGCCACTCGCTATCAATGAGCTCACCTGCTCTACGATGTTTTGTGGGTAGCCTTGAATGTATCGAAGTGACGGATGCATAGAATTAACGTCTGTTATGACAAAATAAAGGCGCTCAATATACCTGAGATAAAGGACAGTTTCACCTTAGCTTTCGCCTTTCATTTATGGTGAAAGGCCGTTAAACTTCGCCTCCCAATGATAATGGAGAGAAATTCAATGAAACGTGTCGTCCTTTACGTCAAAGACAAATGCCCTCACTGCAAAGATGCTCAACGTTATCTGGATTCGAAAAATATTAACTATCGTTTGTGCAATGCTAAGATGCAACGCGGTCGCAAAGAACTTGATGCGCTTGGTGCTCGTTCAGTGCCAGTTTTAAAAATTGGTGATCGGGTAATGATTGGCTGGAACCCAAAGAACTTCGAGAAGATGTACAAAGGCGACTAGTGCTCGAACAATGAATCTGCGCTGCGTTTAAACGTAGCGCTTGATAAACTCGATAAACGTTCGATCTGCTATTGATAAATACCCCTGCTTGCGCCAAGCAAGTGCCAGATCTAGCGTAACGGGTGGTTCAAACGGTAGGCCAACAACGCCCGACTCATGTTGAGTCACCAATTCCAGTAACGCGGTAATCGCAAACTCTTGTTTCACAATACTCAAAATCAAAGGCAGTAAGTTGGTCTCGAATGATGACTTCATGGTAAACCCATGCTCCTCACTCACCTGATCCAAAAATTCGCGGTGAAAATAGCCATGCTGAAACATAACCAAATCATGTTCAAAGAACTCATCAAAAGTAAGAGAGTCTCGCTGGGCTAACTCATGCTCAGGTGAAACAACTGCGACCATTTGGCTAGTAAATAAATGGTCAGTTTCTAGGTCATCAGGCACGTTATCACAACTGATCACACCGATATCGAGTTGACCATTAAGCAGCATACGACGAATCGATTGAGTCCCAGCTTCGACCAAGGTCAATTTTAACTCCGGGAACTGGCTTTTAAACGCCATAACAATTCGTGGAAAGAAATAACTACCCATCATTGATGGCGTCCCTAGTCGTACTTCGCCTTTCGCTAAACCTTTCAACTCATCAATCGCGAGCTGCGCGTCGTGCAACTGTTGAATCACCCGCTTAGCATGTACAAGTAGCGTTTCACCCTCTTTCGTTAAGCTGATTTTTTTATCATCACGGCGAAATAGGGTAACGCCCAAAGACTGCTCAAACTTTTTGATAGAAATGCTTAAAGCGGGCTGGGCAATATGCAGGGCTTTCGCCGCATGGGTAATGTTTCCATGTTCAGCGACCGCCAGAAAATGTTTAAGTTGTTTCGATTCCATTAGATCAAAAATATATGGTATCCATATTTTTAATATATTTTTTTAATTTACAACGAACTGATAGATTGATCACAGTCTCTCCATTTGCTCACATTAGGCAGGATTCATGGTCAGTTTTGGCACACCGGAATACAAACGCATTACGCTCTCGCTAGCGCTTGGTTCCTTCTTGGTTTTTTCAAATTTATACCTACTACAGCCAATGCTGCCCACTTTTGCCCAAATTTTCACGATCTCAGAAACACAAGTGAACTGGCTATTTGCGGCCTCAACACTAGCTCTCTCTTTTAGCCTCGTCCCAATGGCTGTGTTATCAGAATCAGTGGGACGAAAGCCAGTTATGATGGTCGGCCTGTTTTCGATTCCTACCCTTTCCGCTTTGATGCTGTTTGGTGACTCATTCCTGTTTTTGGTGGTATGTCGAGCACTGATCGGGGTCGCGCTCGCGGCTTTTGCTGCGGTCGCCGTGGCTTACATGGCAGAAGAGCTCGACAAGCACGCTTTCTCGATGGCAATTGGAACGTACATTGCGGCTAACTCATTAGGCGGTATTGCAGGGCGTATTAGCGGCGGCTTATTGGCGGACAATTTCAGTGTTGATGTCGCCATTGAAGTTATGATGGTGTTCACTCTTCTTGGTGTCATTGGTGTTCACTATTTATTGCCAACACAGCGCAACTTCACCCCGTCATCAAGCAGTTTGCGCCATCAAAATCGTGCGCTTATTGGTCATTTTAAAAACCAACGCGTGTGGTTCGCGATGCTGATAGGAGGACTCAACTTTGCTTTGTTCGTCAACCTTTATTCCGTAATGGGTTTCCGTCTGGTGAGTGAACCTCACAATGTACCCGTCGGGTTGGCCTCACTGATCTTTATTTGTTACTTGGGAGGGACTTTCTCCTCTCGTTGTGCAGGCCACTGGAGTAAACGTTATTCCTCAATCCTCGGTATGTTCTTAGGCGCGATAGTGAGCATGACGGGAATGTGGATTGCTGCGGTTGAAAGCCTGACTGCAATGCTAGCTGGGTTGTTGCTGATAAGTTTTGGTGCCTTCTTTACTCATACCCTCGCCTACGGTTGGGTCGGTCAGAATGCCACTCGCGCCAAAGCCACCGCGACAGCGCTCTACTTAGTACACTACTACGTAGGCGGTAGCTTAGGAGGATTCTTACTTCTTTATTGTTGGCAGCATGGTGGTTGGTCGAGTGTTCTTATGGGGGGAAGCGCCGTCTACCTAGCGATGTTTGCTGCGATTGCGTATTTGAAACACATTGCCGAAAGAAAGCATACTGACCAAACACCTGACGCAGCGAGTTTAAAGAGTAGCTAAGGTACGCTCATTTGCGTAATACCTCTCTGATTACTTGGATAACCAACTCTGCTATGCTTGCGCTACTTTAATAAAAACCAGAAAGTCGTATGTCAACGCGTTCAACACAAAACACAGATATCGAAGCGATCACTCAACAGGTCGATCAATGGCTCAACGATGTGGTAATAGGACTCAACCTTTGTCCGTTTGCTGCCAAACCGCAACGTAATAAACAAATCAAAATCTTTGTTAGTGAAGCGACTCAAGAAGAAGCGCTTCTTGAAGATATTTTATTGCAGCTGATTGAGCTGAGTAACACAGAACCCGAACAACTTGAGACCACGTTGGTTGTGGTTCCCAACATGCTACAAGATTTCTGGGACTACAACTTTTGTATCGATTGGGTTGAAGGATTAATTAAGCAACAAAACTGGGAAGGCATTTTCCAAGTGGCGACTTTCCATCCTGATTACTGTTTTGGCGGCGCAAGACCTGAAGACGACGAAAACCTGACCAATCGTTCTCCTTACCCGATTTTCCATTTGATTCGCGAAGAGAGTATGGAAAAGGTACTAAAACACTATCCTGATCCTGAATCCATTCCCGATACGAACATCGCTCGTGTTTCCGCCCTTTCAGAGGAAGAACGTAAAAAGCTGTTTCCTTACCTATTTCGTTAAGCTCCACCATTACCCAAAGGCAGATTTATCACCAGTTGGATTCAATGCCCTTGGGGTTCAAAGTGCGGTTTGGTATCATTGCCGCTTCAATCGATTCAATGGAAATTAGAATGCAACTGTCAAAGCTAACCCAAGAGATTTTTGATCACTTATACCGTGATATCACCGAGTTCCGTAGTACGTTCGACTTACCAGTCGCAGACGCTGCAAGCCTTGATGCGCAAGCAGACACACTACACACTTCTTTGGCGATCGAAGAGCTAACAGAGCTAGCAGAAGCAGATTGTAAAACTGAGCAAGCAGACGCCATCGTAGACAGCGTGTATGTATTAATGGGCCGTCTCGTTCATCTTGGCCACAGCAAAGTAGAAGACAACCTAGCGATCAGCTACTTAATTGATCTTCTATTAAACGTTGCGGTAAACCGTGGTATCGAATTTATTCCTTGCTGGGATGAAGTACATTCAAGCAACATGAGCAAAGTATGCCGTAACGAGCAAGAGTACTCAGAAACAGAGGCATTCTACGCGGAACAAGGCATCAAGTTGATGGCGGTGCAGAAAGGTGAATACATCATCGCGAAATGCGCCGAAGATTTCGTATCGGAAGGTAAAACCATTCGTAAAGGCAAAGTACTCAAATCTGTTTACTACCGCCCAGCAGATCTAAAACCGTTAACTCAATAAGCGTTGAGTTTGGCTATCTCGATTAAAAAAAACGACCTCAAGTAGGTCGTTTTTTATTGTCCCTAAATACTAATCAAAGATTAAATAAGGTTGTTCATCTACGATGACCTTTTTGACTTGAGTATTGAACACTTCCCCGAGAGCTTCTTCCGTTAGCACAGTATCGGCATTTCCTGATGAGTGCAGCACACCGTTGTTAAGCAGCAATACTTTATCTGCGTGCTTTAATGTGCGATTGAGATCGTGATTAGCAACCAATACTCCAATTCCCTGCGCCGCCATAGCGTTAATCAATTGATAGAGCAGACCCTCTTGCGCAATATCTAACGGTGCTGCTGGCTCATCCAAAATTAAAAACTGCGAAAAAGGATTAATGGTACGCCACACCTGCAAACATACACCTGCTAATCGGACACGCTGCCACTCACCACCGGATAATGTTTGAATACTGCGATGAAGCTTATCTTGCAGTTGTACCAGCTCCACCACCATATTGACGGCATCACGCACTTTGATATCCGCAATCTCAGCACCACTTGGCAGAGATAAAGCGAGATACTGAAACACATCAACATTAAACGCTGGGCGCGATTGCTGACACAAATAACCTCGAACATGAGCTTGCTCTGACAACGGTAAAGTAAGCAAGTTTTTGTCGCCAACGTACACTTCACCACTCATACCCTCTCGGTAGCTTAACGTACCAGAAATCGCAGCCAATAAAGTACTCTTACCTGAACCATTAGGCCCAACGACATGTACGATTTCGCCTGCTTTGCATTCAAAAGAAAGAGGCAATAATCGACTACCAACCGACATATGTTTAACGTGAATCATGACTCTTCACCAGCATCCAGATGAAAATAGGCGCGCCAATCGATGTTGTCATGACACCTAAAGGTAGCTCTGCGGCGTCCAATAACAGCCTTGCGCCGATATCCGCAAATACAAGTAACGCAGCGCCAGATATTGCAGAAAGTGGCAATAAATAACGGTTTTCTGTACCAAAAGCCAAACGCAACAAGTGCGGTACCACTAAGCCAACAAAGCTGATGATGCCACCCAAAGCGACTGAACTCCCCACCAAAACAGAAATGGCGAGGATCAGTTTCCAACGCATTTGATGTACATCGACTCCCAATTGGGTCGCATGAATCTCACCAAGCATCAATTTATCAAGCGACTTGCCTTTACAACATAACCAGATAAGCACTGGTAACATCACCAAGGTAACGGTATGTTGATACCAACTTGCGCCACCAATGCTGCCCATTAACCAATACATCAGTTGGCGTAGGCTAAGATCATCACTGAAGTAAAATGCCCACGTCACAATCGCGCTCGATAAAATACCCAATGCGACACCAACCAGAAGCAATCGAGCCGTCGTCAGATGCATTGCCCTTGCTATCGCCACCAAAACAAACGTGAATACCATCGAGCCTGCAATCGCTGCCAACATAAAAACAATCGGGGTGGGAAGAACAGGTGACGCGAACATGATTAAGACCATTGCTAAACTTGCACCACCAGATATACCAAGCACGCCGGGTTCAGCCAAAACGTTCCCAAGCAACACTTGTAACGTCGCGCCAGATACCGCTAACGCAGCACCAATAATTGCCGCAGACACCAACCTCGGTAAACGCAAGTCCACCAGTAGCTTATGTTCAAATGCAGATAAAGATTGAAAAGGAGAAAGGAAAATTTCTCCGACCATCAAGTGGATGGCAGAGAGTACAGCGAGCACGATCGACATAACCATCAGGTTACGTTGCCAGCGTCGTTCCTTGTTCAGGATAAGTTGTTGAAAATCCATAGCGGCCGATAAAAACAAACGAGGCTTAACCTTACAGTTAAGCCTCGGTAAATTGCAATTAACTTCTCAAAGCAATGTTGGATTAATCGTAAACCAACTCGCCCTCTTCAAAACGGGTTTTCACTTCACAAACCATCAGAGCTGCACGTTGACCTATTGCGACATGACGGTTCGGGAAGACAATCGCTTCGTTTTCGTTCTTCGCCATTAATGGTTTGTCGCCATCATGACCAAACACTTCGCCGTGAACAAATGAAGTGAAGTTTTCAACATTGTCGTCGAACATAAAGTCAAAGTCTTCGTTCAGGCGAACGATTGTGCGACTTACGCGATATTTAATGCATGGTTTTGGTAGGTGTTCTGGCTTCGTTTCCGCAATCAAATTACGTAAAGACAAATCAAACGCAGTCAATTTATCGAGGTCATTTTCACCAATACGAGCCACACGACCAAGCTCCATTGTCAGAGCCTGCGCACCAAAGTTCTCGGCACTGTACCAGCTAAACGTACTCGATGGTGAGTTTGACAAGAGCACAGCTTCAATGTGTGCACTGTCCAAGAAATCGATTAATGCCTTGCTTCGCACAGGATGACGAGTCTTAGGACTTACTGCAAACGTATAGTGCTTCGAACCTCTAATCGCGCAGTGTAAATCAAGGTGCCAGCGTGTTGTCGGGTCGGTATCCTGATAGAAATCGCGAACGAGCAACTTTAGCGTATCAGCGATGACAAGCTCTTTTGTCTGCTTGTGTTCTTTTTCGTCAAAAAGACGGTTGAGGTTTTCTTCAAGGAATCGCGTGTGCGCCAGAGTGGATTCTGGATGAGCGATAATGAATAGACAACGGGTATCGACCGTCTGGAACCCAGATTCTATGTCTTGAATAATGGAATCCACCAGCTCCATCGGTGCCGTTTCATCTCCGTGAACCCCACAAGAGATGATGACGTTCTTCGTATCCTGAGTATAGTTCTCAGGGATCACTTCTAGTACACCACGCTGATAGAGTTTAAGTTTTACACCGTTAGAAAGCACCTGCTCCGCTGGTGCAACATCGATATGAACATCTAACGTGTCAGTTAAAAACGATTGGCGAAAGAGAGACTTCGTCATGCGTTACTCCTTAATAGCACGGCGGGTATGTTAATAAATTGTACAAAGGATTTTTGTTGCTGCGATCTCACTTATGAGTAGAAATCACTATTTCCCTCGAAAATCCGATACCTTTTCGCGCCAGGCACTCAAATCAAGCATTGAGGCGTTTAATTTTTAAACAATTACAAAGTGTTAGGGCTGTGAACTTTACCACAGCCCTGATTAAGATCATTATGATTTGATCAAATTTTTGTAGCTATAAAGCAGATTATGCATCAACACTGCGAAAAACTTAGCCGCGCTGTGCGAGCAAACGCTCAAACTCATCGACTTTTTCACGCACTAGCTCAACGCTCTGCTGCCAAAACGTTGGTTGAGTTAAATCCATCGATAGATGCTTTTCGACAACATCTTCCGCCATCATGCAGCCAGTATCGCGCAGCAAATTGATGTAATCGGTGTAAAACGCTTCGCCTTTGGTTTCTCGCTGTGCATAAATACCCTTGCTGAATAAGAAACCAAACAGGTATGGGTAGTTATAAAAACTCACACTATCGATAGAAAAGTGCAGCTTGCTTGCCCAGAAGTACGGATCCGGCTCGCTCATTACGTCGCCATACCATTCTTTCCAAGTTTCAGACATCAACTCACAGAATTCATCTGCGGTTAACTCTCCATCCTGGCGGCGTTCATAGAACGATTTCTCAAACTCATAGCGGACCGGAATGTTGATCATTAAAGCTAGCGCAGATGACAACTCTTCCCACAACATCTCTAGCTTTTCATCGACGCTCTCCACTTTCGAAATCAAATGATCACGAACGATGTTTTCTGCAAAAATAGAGGCGGTTTCTGCTAACGTCATCGGGTAGTAAGTTTGGCAAAGTGGCAAATCACGAATAACCCAGTTATGGAACGCATGGCCAAGTTCATGCGCGAGAGTCATCAGGTCTGAGCGACTGCCACTCCAAGTCATAAACACAAGGGGTGTTCGCGTTGCTGGCAGTTTGGTGCAGTATGCGCCGAGACGCTTGTTGGCATTTGGCGCGGCATCAATCCAACCATTTTGTACCATCAAACGGACAAATTCCGACATCTCAGGGTTTACTGTTTCAAATGCTTCACAAATAACATCAATCGCTTCATCAAAGTCGTAGACCTTCGCTTCACCGCTCAAAGCAGGCATAGCCGCCAGATGATTCCAAGGTTTCATCTCATCCAGACCATGTACTTGCGCCATCAATAAACCCGCTTTCTGACCAATAGCTCGACTGCCTTTGGCTACGGTCATCATCGCATTTAAAGTTTCAGCTTGGATTCGGCTACCGTGCAAACTCGGCTCTAGGAAGTGAACTTCACGCTTCGTCGAACGCTTTTTGTTTTCAGTTAAACGCCACCCTGCTAACGCATTTAAAATCGCAGCGAATGATTCTTGGTGCGTTTGCATTGCATCTTGTACGCCTCGCCACGCGGCTTCTTGACGCTCGAATTTAGAACCATAAAGAATGCTTGCCGCTTGAGAAAACCCAAGCTCTTCACTCTTACCATCTGCGTACTCAAGCTTCACTTTCAATGAGCCAGTCAGGTTATCGTATAGGTTACCCCAAGCCGATTTACCATCCACACTCATCGCAGCCAGTAACTGTTCTTCTGCGTTGCTAAGACGAGTATCCGCCAACTTTCTAGAATTCAAGATAGAAAAAGCTTGCCCACTGATATCTGGATTCTCATGGTCTAACACACGCAAGATAAACTCTTCGTCGGCATGCGTTAATGTCAAATCAAAGGGACTGAACGCTTGGGAAAGCTCTGAAAAGATGCGGGTCATTTTACCAAGTAACGATTTCGCTTCGGCGTTTGTTGCATCAACAGAAGCATAACAACTCGCAAAATTTGCAACTGTGCCCGCTAAACGACTCGCGGCTTCATTGGTCAAAATCGCATTTTGCATGATCTCTACGTTGCCGCAATCTGCTGATTGTTTATTCAAAAGATCAATACATTGTTCCACAAGAGCAATATCGTCTTGAATTCGTGGGTCAGAAAGGTCGTTATAAACGATGGACAAATCCCAACTCGGCGTTGTCATTTCTATATTTCCTTTTTATGTAACTGAGTCAATTTTCGCTTCCTGCACCTAGCAGATGGGCTTCCACTGACATCTTCCGTGACTATGCCCATAAGCAGTATCGCTTTGGGCATTTTAATATTTATAAATTAACGAGTTAAAAGAGGTACGCCAATCGAACGCACCGAGGCGTAAATTTGCTCATCTATGGTAATTGTTATATGCGTGACAGAAGCGTTTCCTATCGACAACGTCGAATACCACTTGGGGTTACGCCAATCTAACTCCAATACATGAGCAAGAATCATACGAATGACGCCACCATGCGTGACGATAAGTAGATTGTCATTGATATCGTTGATGATTTGAGACCAAACGCGACATATGCGCTCAGAAAATGTGCTTAAGCTCTCAGCATTCGGCAACGTGTGTTGTGCTGGCGATTGCCAAAAAGCATCTAGATTTTTCCATTGTTCAGTGAGCATATCAAAAGGCACACCATCAAAATCACCAAATGCCATTTCTTGTAAAGATTCATCCGTCATTACTGGTAATAATTGCTGTTCAGCAATGATGTTTGCCAGTTCTTGACAACGTGAAAGCGGAGAACAAATCACTCCACCCACACTTCGTCCACTCTCGATCCAAGCCCGAGCAATGCTTTCTTGGTCAGCAGGCGTAACTTTTACATCCGTTTGGCCATGGAGTCCTGGTGGAGCATCTACTTTTCCATGACGCACGAGATAGATATTGAGTGTTTTCATTTTGTTCCATCCTACTCTTTAAGAACCAACGGCAAACCAGCAGCAACAAAGGTAACACGATGGCAAACACTGGCTAGTTTTTGATTCATCCGTCCTGCATTATCCACAAAGTAACGACTAACCGCCCCCAAAGGCACAATACCCATTCCAACCTCGTTAGAGACGAATATTAACGTCGCATCTGAGCCACGTACCACCTGTATAAGCTTTTCAATTTCTGCTTCTAGCTTCTCATTGGAACATTCATCACCTAACTCAAATATCCAATTATTGAGCCACAAGGTTAAACAATCGACCAGTACAACATCGGTGTTAGCGAAACTTGTCAGTAACTCAGATAAATGAAGGGGGCATTCATGCTCTTGCCACTCGCCCCCTCGTTGCTTTTGATGATGCGCTATTCGCTCTCGCATTTCTTGGTCAAATGGCAGCGCGGTTGCAACATAATGTAATGAGTGTTGAGAAGTGGTCGATAATTGCTTGGCTGTTTTTTCCGCCAAATGCGACTTCCCAGAGCGCGCGCCACCGAGTATCAATTGCTTCATAAGATGTGATAAAACCCAATCATAGTGAGATAAATAAGCAGTTCCGATAGCTGCTGCGCTGCGCCAAGGCAATCCCCCGTGAAGCCGCCAATTCGCTTGATTAACCAACGTTTGAACATCAAACGAAATACCACGAGAACAAGCGATATAAAGATCGCCTGCGTGATACCAAGCACAAGCAATGTTATGCCACCAGTAAACAACAAAGTGGAGACTTCTAGAGAAGACTGGCGACTTGCCAGCGGTTTACTTTTCGACGTATCACTGTCACTGACATAAGGCATGTCATAAATAAGCGTCGCGGCTAGTGCTCGGCTTGCGGTATAAGCGACGACAATGACCAACCAAAACTGCGGCAAGTTAGCCAGTTCACTCCAAAAAACATACTTAGCCAATAACGCCATAATGAGAGTGGCTGCACCATAAGTGCCAATGCGGCTGTCCTTCATAATAGAGAGGCGTCGCTCGACAGTCATGCCACCGCCAATGCCATCCGCCATATCAGTCAAGCCGTCTTCGTGAAATGCCCCTGTTAACAATAAGCTAAACACCATTGTTAATACTATGGCAACCGATTCTGGGAAAAGAATTGAGGTGAGCGAAAATACCAGAGCACAAAGCGCTCCAAGTACGAGACCAACTAACGCGAAATAACGTCCGGCCTGATTCATGCGTTCTTCACTGTATGGCAACGCTTGGGGTACGGGTAAGCGACTAAAAAAACTGATAGCTAATAGAAACAACTCCCACTGGTATCTTAACGATGACGGCGTGACGTTCTCAGAATTATCAGGGACTGACACTATACTGTAACTCCTGCACTCTCAAAGCTCGCCATCTTGTTGTAAAACTGGGCAGCAGCTTTTAACAAGGGTAAGGCAAGAGCGGCGCCGGTTCCCTCCCCTAATCGTAAACCAAGATCGAGTAGAGGTTCTGCTTTTAGGTACTCTAATACAAACTTATGTCCATTTTCTTCGGAGCGGTGGGCAAACAACATGTATTCGCGTGCTTCTTCGTCTAGCAACGTTGCTATATACGCAGCAACCGATACGATAAACCCATCCACTAAAACTGGAGTTTTAAGCCGCTTGGCTTCTAAAAAAGCACCTACCATTTGTACGATTTCAAAGCCTCCAACCTGTGCGAGAATCGCTTTAGTATCAAGACCTCGACATCGGTTCACGCCCTGTGCCACTAGTTTATATTTACGGCTCAACTGCTGTTGATTGATTCCTGTACCGACACCAACACAATAGTCAATATCTAATGAACTCAGCGCCGATAACAGTGCGGAAGCCGAACTGGTGTTACCAATGCCCATCTCACCGAACATCAATAGATTTGAGCCAGACAAAATGGTTTGCTCAGCAATCTTCGCACCATACTCTAAACCTAGCGCCACTTGTTCTGGGGACATAGCTGATTGTTTAGAGAAATTAGCCGTACCGTTACCCAACCGTTGTTCAACCAAGTTGGGATGAAACTTAAATTCTGGAACCAGCACATCAATAGGTGCCAACATGCCGCAATCTATTACTTTGAGTTGGATGCCATTGATGTCGCAAAAGCAGTTGATGGCTGCGCCGCCGGCGAGAAAGTTAGCCACCATTTGCTGAGTGACTTCGCTTGGCGCAATACTTACGCCCTCCTCTGCAACGCCGTGATCTCCAGCAAATACCAGCATGCTCGGTTTACAGATAGCGATGGAATCAACTGGCTGAGGTTTATCCTGACTTTGAATAATAGCTAGCTGTAGTGCCACCTTTTCCAATAAGCCTAAAGAACCAACAGGTTTGGTTTTGTTATCTATGCGCGCTTGTATCTCCGCTGCAAAAGAGTCATCCATTTTTTACGTTCCTTTGATGTTGTCTGGGTGAGAAGTGTTCCATTGATTAAGAAATCTTGCTCAACCCCAGTTTTGAGCGTCCACTATTGTATACCCTTGCATCCACTTGGGGCAGCGCTAATCAGGTTTCTGTCAGGAAAGTCTACTGAGTTCGCAGAGCGTCTCACCTTTCGAGCATTCGATTATAAGTAACTCCTTGAAATCCGCTACAATAGCTTAGGCTATATTCCCATATAGGAGAAAGGACATGGATAACAACACCTGCGCCATCATCGCTGGGGCGACTGGCTTAGTCGGTTCAAAAGTCATTACAAACCTCATAAATCAATCAGGTGTTGGGATCTTATATTATCTTTCTCGCCGCCCACTCGATGGCGTCCTAGATGCGGACAATAAGCTTGTTCCTCTCATTGATGCCGACCTTTCTATCCACCAATGGGATGATAACCAACCAACACCGACCATCGGCTTTATCTGTTTAGGCACAACCCTTAAGCAAGCAGGCAGTAAGGATAATTTACGTAGAGTAGATGTTGATCTGGTGTGTAAAGTCGCCCAACAGATGAAAACGATCGGAGTCAAACGCCTTGCGGTTGTTTCTAGCCTTGGTGCAAATAGTAAATCGCCATCCCATTACCTAGCCTGTAAAGGACAAATGGAACAACGAATCGAAGCTATGGGTTTTGAGGAAATCGTGTTTGTTCGCCCTGGCCCGCTTATTGGTCAACGTCAAAACCCAAGAACGGACGAGAAGTTAGTGCAAACTCTGTTTAAGGTAATTCGCCCACTCATGCTTGGCAAACTGTCCAACTTTTTACCTATTCGAGCGGAAGATGTCGCCAAAGCGATGATTTATCAACTTTTCAGTTATCAAGAAGACTCGGTGGTTTACTTACAAAGGCAAGAAATGCGTGACTTACTGCATCACTACGAATAACCATTTTGTACATTTAACGTGCTAATTCACACTCTCACGCGACTTAGATCTCGTTTTTATATTCATTTTAGATCTAGCTAATACCCGTTTGTCATTTTTAAAGTTATATCGCGAGCGTTATCTTACGCCCCATAAACAAATCCGTATAAAACCCCGTATAAAAAACAACCGCCATTTCGGCAGGTTGATAAGGTCAGATTATGAATTTTGCAGTGATAGCCTCTCTAGCCGTCTTTGTTGGCATATTGTTCTTTCTATTTAACCAACAACAAAAGAAACACACACTCTCTCGTCTCGTTTTAATCGGTCTTGTTACTGGTTCTCTTTTTGGTCTTGCTTTGCAACTCATTCACGGTGAAGGCAACAGCGCAATTGCTCAAACACTTGAATGGGTAGGCATTGTAGGCAGTGGCTACGTTGGTCTACTGAAAATGGTCATCATGCCACTAGTATTGGTATCGATGATCTCTGCAGTTGTTAAATTGGAGAAAGGTGGATCATTAGGTAAAATTTCTGGCCTGACCATCTCTGTTCTTCTAGTAACGACTGCAATTGCTGCACTTATCGGTATCTTGGTGACAACAACATTTGGCCTGTCAGCAGAAGGTTTAACTGAAGGTGCTCGTGAAACCGCTCGTATCGCCGTTTTAGAAAGCCGTGCTGGTACAGTAAGTGACCTGACTATTCCTCAAATGCTAGTTAGCTTCATTCCAACCAACCCATTTGCTGATCTAACAGGTGCTCGCTCGACCTCAATTATCGCTGTCGTTATCTTCGGTGTATTAACCGGTATCGCCGCTCGCAAAGTGATGATGGAAAAAGCAGAGTTAGAATCACCGATTCGTACTTTCGTAGAAGCAGCTCAGTCAATCGTTATGCGATTAGTGAAGATGATCATGGCGTTAACGCCATACGGCATCGCAGCACTGATGGCAAAAGTGGTAGCGACATCAAGCGCAGGCGACATCCTAAACCTACTTGGCTTTATTGTGGCGTCTTATGTTGCTATCGCTCTGATGTTTGTTGTTCACGGTGTATTAGTCTCGTTTGTCGGCGTTAGCCCTGCGGAATACTTTAAGAAAATCTGGCCTGTACTGACCTTCGCGTTTACATCTCGTAGCTCAGCCGCAACGATCCCACTAAACGTAGAAGCGCAAATCACCAAGCTTAACGTTCCACCAGCGATTGCAAACCTATCAGCATCGTTTGGTGCCACTATCGGCCAAAACGGATGTGCAGGTATCTATCCTGCAATGCTGGCAGTGATGGTAGCTCCGACAATGGGCATCAACCCACTGGATCTACACTTTATCCTGTCATTGATTGCGATTATCACCATCAGCTCATTTGGTATTGCAGGTGTTGGCGGCGGTGCAACGTTTGCAGCCTTGATTGTTCTTCCTGCAATGGGCTTACCTGTGACCATCGCGGCGCTGCTTATCTCTATTGAACCATTGATCGATATGGCACGTACCGCACTGAACGTTTCAGGATCAATGACTGCGGGTACGATTGCTAGCCGAGTGCTGAAGTCACCAGAAAGCGAAACAGCATTGGAAGAAACACGAGCGTAAAGCTCAAACTACTTCCCAACCAATAAAACGTAAAATATCAAGCCGATGGTTCACCATCGGCTTTTTCATTTTCAAAAATTCAACTTGCATCTTTCGTTGCTAGTCAAGGCGTTGAATGGTCT
This sequence comes from Vibrio sp. Y51_MX_L26, assembly GCF_024181935.1. Classification (NCBI taxonomy): domain Bacteria; kingdom Pseudomonadati; phylum Pseudomonadota; class Gammaproteobacteria; order Vibrionales; family Vibrionaceae; genus Vibrio; species Vibrio sp. Y51_MX_L26. The sequence continues at coordinate 420,824 of NZ_JAMZAS010000002.1, read as the reverse complement.
AATACTGTTATCGGTTTTGTAAACGGTAAGCAGAATGCACCAAGATAATCAGCCCACTTTTTTCTTCTTTGATTATGAGACATGGGGAACAAACCCCGCGAAAGATCGCCCAAGCCAGTTCGCTGGTGTTCGTACAGATGAAAACTTTAATATCATCGGCGAGCCTTTAGTCATGTACTGCCAGCCACCTGCTGATTATCTTCCGTCTCCTGAAGCTGCGCTTATTACTGGTATTACTCCGCAAAAAACGGTTCAAGAAGGCCTTTCTGAGCCTGAGTTTATCGCTAAGATTCACGCTGAACTCGCGAAACCAAATACCACCAGTTTAGGCTACAACAGCATTCGCTTTGATGACGAAGTGACCCGTTATACTTGTTATCGCAACTTTATCGATCCATACGCATGGAGTTGGCAAAACGGTAACTCGCGTTGGGATTTACTCGATGTATTACGCGCGTGCCACGCCCTTCGTCCAGAAGGCGTAGAATGGCCAGAAAACGAAGATGGCTTTACTAGTTTTAAATTAGAGCACTTGTCTGTTGCTAACGGCATAGAACATAGTAACGCGCACGATGCGATGGCAGACGTGATTGCGACTATCGAAATGGCAAAGAAAGTAAAAGCAGCGCAACCAAAATTGTTTGACTACTTCTTTTCTATGCGCCAAAAGCGTAAGCTCAATGAATTAGTCGACATCGTCAACATGACGCCGTTGATGCACGTTTCAGGCATGCTAGGGCGCGAATGCCAGTACACTAGCTGGATTGTGCCTGTTGCTTGGCATCCAACCAATAACAACGCTGTTATCACCATCGATTTAGCGAAAGACCCTCAACCTATTCTTGAGCTATCCGCAGAAGAGCTAAACGAAAGACTCTACACTAAGCGAGAAGATCTTGGTGAATTGCTACCAGTGCCAGTTAAACTAGTTCATTTGAACAAATGCCCTATTCTCGCCCCTGCAAAAACGTTAACGGCTGAAAATGCAGAGTCTATTGGCATTGATCGCCAGCAATGTCTCGCTAATCTCGCTTTGTTGCGCCAACATCCTGAAATTAGAGAAAAGTTGATTAGCCTCTTTTCAGTCGAGCGTAAATTCGATAAAAGTGATGACGTCGATACGCAACTTTACGACGGATTCTTCTCTCCGGCCGATCGTGCAGCCATGGATATCATTCGAGAAACCGACCCGAACAATCTTGCCGCATTGGACATTGAATTTGATGACAAGCGCATTAAACCTCTATTGTTCCGCTATCGTGCGCGTAACTTCCCAGGCACATTAGACGAGCAAGAACAGAGACGCTGGGCATTACACTGTCGAGAAGTGTTTGAAAGCCAAATTGAAGAGTACATGCTGAATTTAGAAAACTTAGTTCACGAACATGAAAGTGACGAAAAGAAGATTGCGATATTAAAATCCGTGTACCGTTATGTAGAGAGCTTAGCTTCTTAACTCCTCCTAATACAAGCGCACCTTATGGTGTGCTTGTTGTTTATATACTGTCAAAATGATTAAAGAACGATTCTTACAACTGATCCAACTGCTCATTTCAATCTTCCTCATCATGGGGGCACTTGGCATCGGAATTACCATTCAAAAGTTCACTGGCGTTTCCGTCCCAGGAAGTGTCATCGGTATGCTCGTACTGTTTTTCTCTATGACTCTTGGGCTTGTAAAGGTCGATTGGGTCAAACCGGGCGCCACGCTATTTATCCGCTACATGATTTTGTTGTTCGTTCCTATTAGCGTGGGATTAATGCAACATTTCGATATGCTACTCGCTAATGCCCTCCCTATCATTGCTAGCGCAGTTGGAGGCTCACTCATTGTACTAGTCAGCCTCGCTTGGCTGCTGGACTACTTGCTAAAGGAGAAGCACTGATATGTGGTTAGTTGTTACCATTGCGGTTTTTCTTGTCGCGCGCCAAATCGCAATCAAAGTGAATAATCCTCTAGCAAATCCTTTGCTGATCAGTATTGCAGTGCTCATTCCTTTGCTTACTTACTTAAATGTACCGTTTGAAACGTATTATGCGGATAACGAAGGGATCAGTTTTTTACTTCAACCAGCCGTAGTTGCTCTGGCTTACCCGTTATATGAACAACTACCACAGATTAAAGCAAACTGGCGAATCATCACTTTTGCTTGCACAGTAGGCAGTGTGATGTCGATGATGACAACCACCTTGATCGCAGTCGCTTTCAAAGCGGATATTAGTTTAATCGCAAGTCTAGTGGGTAAATCCGTCACTACGCCAATAGCAATGGAAATTTCGAGTCACCTCGGTGGTGAAGCTGCCGTTGCGGCGATCTTGGTTCTGATTGTTGGTTTATTGGGCGCGATTTTGGCATACCCAATTTACAACTTAATTGGAATTAAACACCCGATTGCACGTGGCCTAACAATGGGTACCGTGTCTCATGCCTTAGGCACCGCGACATGTGCAGAGAAACAGCCCATTGATGCCGCGTTCTCATCACTCGCATTGGTTTTATGCGGCATCATCACTTCTATTTTGGCTCCAAGTTTTTTTGCTTTGGCTGTCTGGCTATATCAATAGTTAAGTGCTCTCGGTCTGCCCTCCTTCCGGCAGGCCGTGGCCTTCCCGTTTCTTCCTTATCCCTTCCAGAATTCTGTATTACCTCATCTAACAACCCGTTCTAGTAAGATCGTTAAGGCACTCTGACGAGATACACACTAATAACTTCAACATTCAGTGCAATATTACTGACTCAACGTTGCTTAGATATCTAGGAATAACGTTGTGTGGACATGTAGGCATCGTAATTAACATATCCCAGCGTCTTGGTTATATGAATATATACTGATATGGTTAATTGTGAGACGGAGATAACGCTTCACGTCAGTGCAATCGAATACATGTGTGAGCTCACTCTAATTATGTAACAGAATTATCAATTGCATTATTTATCGTGATCTAACGCACGGAACATTTCTATCCTTCACATAGAATAACTGTCCATGCAATAACAAGGATTCAACATGAAAAGTCGCATTGAACAGGCGCTAGCAGGCGCTCCAGAAGCACTTTCCAAACAACTTGCTCCTATCATCCAAGCTGATGATTTTGATGCTACGCTTTCAGTTCAACAGTTTGAGCAGTTGCTTTCAGCTACCGGTCTATCAGATAAAGAGCTTCGTGTTGCTCTACTTCCTTTTGCCGCAGCATATTCCTATGCTCCTCTTTCTGAATTTTATGTCGGTGCTATCGTTCGTGGTCTCTCAGGTCGCCTTTACTTCGGTGCCAACATGGAATTCTTTGGTGTTCAGTTAGGTCAAACGGTTCACGCAGAGCAGTCTGCAATTAGCCACGCTTGGATGAAAGGTGAACGTGGTATTAAAGATATCACCATTAACTTCAGCCCATGTGGTCACTGCCGTCAGTTCATGAACGAGTTATCTACCGCAAACGAGCTTAAAATCCAGCTTCCAGAACGCGAAGAAAAGTCGCTGCATGAATACCTACCTGAAGCCTTTGGACCAAACGATCTCGGTATCGAATCCGGCTTAATGGCAGAAGTAAAGCATCAGTTCTCATGCGATGATGAAGACACTCTAATTCAAAGCGCTGTTGAAGCGATGAACATGAGCCACTCACCATATACCAACAACTTGAGTGGCTTAGCATTAGAAATGGCTAGCGGCCGTGTATTCCAAGGTGCTTATGCGGAAAATGCGGCGTTTAACCCTAGCTTGCCGCCATTACAAGTTGCGCTGCTCCAAGTACTACTTGCGGGTGAAACTTTTGACAATATCAAAGCCGCTGCTCTGGTAGAAAACTCAGAAGGCAAGATCAGTCATTTGGCTGATACGCAATCAACGTTAGAAGCGTTGAATCCAGATATTCCACTTAGTTTTGTCAACGTATAAGCGACAATTTCAGTATAAAAAGCTCTACGGCATGTAGAGCTTTTTTATTGCCTAAAAACCAAAAGCAAACGTTTGCTTTGTCATGAAACTTCAGTATGATCTCCTGCAATTTCTGTCTCACCACTCTATTTTGTAAGGGAACACTATGTTTGGCACTGCAACCAGCGCAAATGCTACCCGTGTATTACTTTTAGGCTCTGGCGAACTCGGTAAAGAAGTCGCAATTGAATGTCAGAGACTTGGTTTAGAAGTGATTGCTTGTGATCGCTATGCTAATGCTCCAGCGATGCAAGTTGCTCACCGTAGTTACGTCATCGATATGTTAGATGGAAGCGCCTTAGAAGAAGTTATTACAAAGGAACAACCTACTTACGTCGTACCTGAAATCGAAGCTATCGCAACCGACAAACTGGTAGAGCTTGAAGAAAAAGGGCTGAATGTTGTTCCAACCGCTAAGGCAACCAAGCTAACAATGAATCGTGAAGGTATCCGACGTTTGGCTGCAGAAGAACTAGAACTGACGACATCACCTTATCGTTTTGCAGATACTTTTGAAGACTTCAAAGCCGCGGTTGAGCATGTAGGCATCCCGTGCGTAGTAAAGCCAGTTATGAGTTCTTCAGGTAAAGGGCAAAGTGTCATCAAGACGGAAGACGACGTAGCAAAAGCATGGGATTACGCACAGGAAGGCGGACGTACGGGGGCAGGTCGCGTGATCGTGGAAGGTTTTATCGACTTCGATTACGAAATCACTTTATTGACCGTCAGAGCCGTTGACGGTGTTCACTTCTGTGCTCCAATTGGCCATCGTCAGGAAGATGGCGACTACCGCGAATCATGGCAACCACAAGCCATGTCAGAAAACGCAGTAAAAGCAGCAGAATACACGGCAGAGAAAGTAGTCAACGCACTCGGTGGCTACGGCATCTTTGGTGTAGAGTTATTTGTTAAAGGCGATAAGGTCATTTTCAATGAGGTCTCTCCTCGCCCACACGATACAGGCATGGTCACTATGATTTCTCAGGAAATGTCAGAGTTTGCTCTCCACGTACGTGCATTTACCGGAATGCCGATTAATAATATCGTACAATATGGTCCATCTGCGTCGGCCGTTATTCTTGGTCAAGGGACTTCCACAAACATTCGCTTTGACAACCTAACCAAGGCCTTAGCTCAACCTCAAACGCAAGTTCGTCTATTCGGCAAGCCAGAAATCGATGGTCGCCGTCGTTTAGGTGTTGTCCTTACGCGACGAAAAACCACCGAAGAAGCCGTTCAAGATGCTGTTGAAAGTGCTTCAAAAGTTAATATCACTTATTAAATACGAACCACTTATACAAAAATAGCGCAGCTCAAATTGCTGCGCTATTTCGTTTTACAAACCAAAAAAACCTATTCACTCTCGATTAGGTACACTTCTTCAGAGAAGCGACTTAAGCCTTTTTTCGCAATTTTAGGATGGTTTTCATCAGCTTCATCTACGTTCAAACAGGTAACTTTGTAACCTGAAAATAACTGCTCAATCTCTTCGACTGGCACGCTAAATGGAGGCCCCGCCATCTCTTCTTGAGGATAGTTGAGTGTAACAAGCAAAATACGACCGCCTGGATTCAAAAGTTGCTTGAGACGCTCTACATACTCCTCTCGCATATCTTTCGGTAAAGCAACCAACGCGGCGCGATCATAAATGATATCGGCTTGAGATACTGGTGCAGTGAAAAAGTCCCCAGTATAAATAGAGAGCTCATCAAATTGATAAAGCTCGTGCATACCATTAAGAGGCGTCACGGTTGGCGTATAAAAATGTTCAGCAAAAAAGGCACGAACAGCGATATGGCTCAGCTCAACACCTTCAACTGAATCATGCTTCATCGCCAACCAAATCAAGTCTTCTGACTTTCCACACAAAGGCACTAACACTTTGTCTTCACGCTTTGGGTTTGTGTGTTGCCAATATGCAGGTAATAGCGGGTTTACATCTTCCAAGTGAAATCCGATTTGATTACTGGCCCATTTATTATGCCAAAACTCTTGGTCTCTCATTTTACTTTCTACTTGTCGGCTGATTTTCATTTTGAGAAGTAAGACTAACGATTTTTTTCAATTTGTCTATGCCGTTCATCTTTGGTTAATACAGCGGTGATAGGATGTAAATGTTCTTATAGGAACCACGCCTTTATCTGATAAACAGAATAAAGAAAAGAGAAATGGTGAACTAACGCACGATTCCACTTCAAGACAAAACTGAAACCTTGGAATCTTTCGTAATGACCCCATTAATAAGTTAGTACCTGATTTGCCGAACTTAGCGACCTTTATGTTCCCTATTTTCTAAGTACAAGCAAGTTAAGGAGAGTGAATGAGCTTATTTCTTCGTACTACAGCATTGATGCTTTTGGTACTTAGCCGTGCACCGGCATTTGCCGCACTTCCAATTACCCCAGCGCCGAGTGGCGATCAAAATCGTTCAACAAGTCAAAACGAAGTTTGTTCGAAACTCTTTAAACATAGCCTTAGCGGCTTGTATGGTATTCAGTCAATCGACGCAACTCCAACTCAGCCATACACTGACTTCGACATTCTTTACAGCAAAGCTCACCAAGCACAATTTGAGCTTGAAACTATCTGTAAAAGTACCGCACTTCTTAATGATGCTCAGCCATACTTCGCAGGCGTAAAGTCCAAACAACGAGCAGAAGAAAAAATAGCTTTGGAGTTAGATGGAAAAGTCGAACGCATTACTGACCTAGCCCGTGCCACGATTGTTGCTGAAGACGTCGCGAGCTTAGTCTCCATTTATGAAACCTTAGAGCGTGAAACAACAATTGTTAAAGTAAAAAATCGCTTCAAAAAACCTGGTCCTTCAGGCTATAGAGACTTGAACTTACTCGTTCGTTTACCAAAGACAAATCTAGTTGCCGAAGTTCAACTGCACTTAAAAGCCATCGCAGATGTGAAAAGCGGTCCTGAACACGACCTATACGAAAAAATCCAGAAACTAGAACGCCAAGCGATGATGGAGAAACGCGAACTAAGCGAACTAGAACTCGCTTCTATTCGCAACATGCGTGCACAGTCTAAAAACTTGTACCAACAAGCATGGCAACCATACTTAACAACGCACCTAGAAGCAGCGTAATCCATATCATTAAGATATACTCAAAAACAGAAAAACCACCGCATTGCGGTGGTTTTCGTTTATATGCGACACAAGTTTTACGCAAAAAAAAGACCACGCCTTAGCGTGATCCATTTATTCGGCTTACTGTACTTTCTTCAGGTTTTCTACACGAGCTTTTAACTTCTGACCCGGGCGAAAAGTCACTACACGTCGAGCAGTAATTGGAATATCTTCACCGGTTTTCGGGTTACGACCAGGTCGTTCATTCTTGTCACGAAGATCAAAGTTACCAAAACCTGACAGTTTTACCTGTTCGCCACTTTCCAGTGCCTTACGAATCTCTTCAAAGAACACTTCCACCGTTTCCTTGGCGTCCCGCTTACTAAATCCTAATTTATCAAACAGGTTTTCTGCCAGTTCGGCTTTTGTGAGCGCCATAAAACTTTCCTCAAAGCTATGTTAAACAATGCTACGTTAGTGTAGCGCCAGAGCAGTTTTACCCTACCAATTCAACAACATATCGGGGTTACATCAGGAAGTGTATGACAAGCTTATGATTTTCGCCAACTTTTTTCTTGGCGAACAAAAGGAATAGCACTATGTAAATTATTGTTAAACGCCAACATTTTGATATTTTTGTTTTTGTTTTCTCTTTAATAGGAAAAACATCCAGCTGATAAAACTAAAAGTAGTTTAAATATCAACATTAATCACTATTTAATAAAAATATCAGAGATTGGTTATTTAACAGACACTTGACATAGAACTTGTCGTAAATTCAGTGATTTGTATGTAACTCGATACGTAACAATTGAACTAAATGGTATGACCACCTGGCTTTGCAACTGTGCTTAGAAAGCTTGATTAAACCCACGCTTCTCACTGTTCAGCGATGACGCAATATATAAAGGTTGATAATGTGGTTCTTCGTGTATCTCCACATTAGCTCCTTACACTTCATCTAGGCGACCATGATTAATCAAATCATAAATATTCTTTTCCCTGTTTTTGCTCTTGTCGGCGTCGGCTATTTGGTAGGTCGTTACATCAAGCCTGACTTTCGTCCAATCAACCGCATTAACATTGAGGTTTTCACACCTGCGCTGGTGTTTTCTTCGCTCGTTAACATGCCGTTAGACTCGAATCAGGGACCACTCCTTTTTGCAGCAATTGTCGCGGTTTTGGTTCCCGCACTACTCATGATCCCAGTATGTCGATTGACGTCACTGTCGTTTAAAACCTGGGCACCACCACATATGTTTCGCAATAGCGGAAACCTTGCTATTCCTTTGTTTACCTATACGTTTGGAGAAATTGCGCTATCCTCAGCAGTACTGCTATTTGTCGTGTCAGCATGCTTGCACATTAGTTTAGGTGTAATGCTACTTAGTCATGGCAACCCTTTTAAGCAAATAGTCAAGATGCCAATCTTTTTAGCTGCGTCGTTGGCTCTGTTTCTCAACGTGTCAAATGTGGGTATATGGGCACCTTTATACGAAGCGACTGCTCTACTTGGCCAAGCGGCAGTACCCGTGATGCTTTTATCCCTGGGGGCGCAAATGTGTCATTTAAGAGTGGACGGTTTAAAGGTTGGTGTATTGTGTACCGTGCAGTCGCTTGCAACTGGGGCGGTTGCATTTGCACTTATTTATTGGTTAATTCCCCTTCCAACGATGCAATTGCAAATGATGGTACTCTTCACAATGCTGCCACCAGCCGTCATGAATTACCTATTTGCGGAAAGGCTGAATATAGAGCCCATGAAAGTGGCGTCAATGGTACTATTTGGCAACTTTTTCAGTATTCTTACGCTCCCACTTCTGCTTAGCTATACCCTCTCACTCGCCGCCTAGCCGCCAATAAGCTAGCGTTAGCGTCTGTTGGCTGAAAAACGATATATGCCAAGTCTCGATTAAGCGTTACCTCGAGTTTGGTCCAGATTTTTGAGGTTGTTGGAGGTGACGTAAACGGCCTAGCACGTGAATCACAATAAGATAATGCTCAACATAAAAAACCCTGCCGATTTGACAGGGTTTTTAGTTTCTTAAGAGAGATAGTTCATCTAACGCTTAGTCACGTAGAGACGCACCAAACTTCTCAGAAACGTGAGCAACGATAGCGTCAACCGCACCAGCGATATCTGCATCTTCAAGCGTACGCTCAAGTGACTGTAGAGTCAGAGCGATTGCTAGGCTCTTCTTACCTTCTTCAACGCCTTTACCTACGTACACGTCGAACAGTTTCGCATCTTTAAGGAACTCGCCACCTTGCTCTAAACAAGCATTAACGATGTCACCAGATGCTACCGCTTCGTCCACAACTACTGCGATGTCACGACGGTTTGATGGGAATTTAGAAAGCTGAACCGCTTCTGGGATCACTTTACTGTTGATTGCAGACCATTCGATTTCGAATACGATAGTACGACCGTTTAGACCGAACTTACGCTCAAGCTCAGGGTGAACGGTACCGATCACGCCTACTTCTTTGCCGTCTACGATGATTGCCGCAGATTGACCTGGGTGAAGTGCTGGGTTAGCTTTTTTGCTTTCAGGTGACAGTGCTGCGAAAGAGTACGCTTTTTCGTTCGCAGATAGCTCTAGAATCGCTTCTAGATCGCCCTTAAGGTCGAAGAAATCAACAGTGTTAGTTTCGATATCCCAGTGCTCTTCACCGCGAGTACCAGCAATAACACCTGCAAGCATAGGCTCTTGGCGCATGCCGTTTTCTGCAGATTCACATGGGATGAAACGTAGGCCGTATTCGAATAGACGAACACGTGGCTGTTGACGCTTCTGGTTGTGAACAACCGTGTTCAGCAGACCTTGGATAAGACCAAGACGCATTGCTGACATATCTGCAGAAATTGGGTTTGGAAGCACTAGAGGCTCAACACCAGGTACAACTAGCTTTTGTTGTTCAGGCTCAACGAAGCTGTATGTAATTGCTTCGTGGTAACCACGGTCAACAAGAAGATCACGAACGCGTTTCAGTGGAAGATCCGCTTCAACGTGGTTGTGCATCTTAAGTGCTGCAGCTGGGTGTTGGTTAGGAATGTTGTCGTAACCGTAGATACGGCCAACTTCTTCAATCAGGTCTTGTTCGATAGCAATATCGAAACGCCATGTTGGCGCTACTGCCACCCAACCTTCTTCTGAAGCTTCAACAGTCAAACCTAGGCGCTCTAGGATTTCTACTACGTCAGCATCAGCGATGTGGTGACCTAGTAGGTTGTCTAGCTTCGTACGACGTAGAGCAACTTTGTTTGGCTTAGGTAGGTCTGCTTCAGACTCTACTGCAACAACAGGTGCTACTTCACCGCCACAAATTTCAACAAGAAGCTGAGTTGCACGCTCCATTGCGCTCACTTGCAGTGCGTAATCCACACCACGCTCGAAACGCATTGAAGAATCAGTGTGCAGACCGTAGCTACGAGCGCGGCCACGGATGTGGTCAGGTGCAAAGAATGCACACTCTAGTAGAACGTCTTTAGTCTCAGTTGTTACACCAGACTCTTCACCACCAAAGATACCTGCGATTGCAAGTGCTTTGTTGTGGTCAGCAACTACTAGTGTATCTGCGTTTAGTTCTGCTTCACTGCCATCAAGAAGTGTTAGCTTCTCACCTTGCTCAGCCATACGAACTACGATGCCACCTTCGATCTTCGATAGATCGAATGCGTGCATTGGTTGACCTTGCTCTAGAAGCACGTAGTTAGTGATGTCTACTACAGGGTCGATCGAGCGAATACCACAACGACGCAGTTTCTCTTGCATCCATAGTGGTGTTTCAGCTTGAACGTTTACGTTCTTAACTACACGACCTAGGTAACGTGGACACGCTGCTGGCGCTTTCACTTCAATAGACACTTTATCGTCGATTGAAGGCGCAACTGCTTCTACTGATGGCTCAGTCACGTCAGCACGGTTTAGTACGCCAACTTCACGAGCTAAACCACGGATGCTGAAACAGTCAGCGCGGTTTGCTGTTAGATCTACGTCTACCGTTACGTCATCTAGACCTAGGAATTCACGGAAATCAGTACCGATTACTGCGTCTTCTGCTAGTTCCATGATGCCGTCTGACTCAACATCAATGCCTAGTTCAGTGAACGAACAAAGCATGCCGTGAGATGGCTGGCCACGTAGTTTCGCTTTTTTGATTTTGAAATCGCCTGGAAGAACAGCACCAACTGTTGCTACCGCTACTTTCAGACCTTGGCGACAGTTAGGTGCGCCACAAACGATGTCTAGAAGCTCTTCTTCGCCTACATCTACTTTAGTAACGCGAAGTTTGTCTGCGTCTGGGTGTTGACCACATTCAACAACGTGACCCACTTTAACGCCAGTGAAAGAACCCGCTACAGGAAGAACGTCGTCTACCTCTAGGCCGGCCATTGTAATTTGATGAGTGAGTTCGTCAGTAGTAACCGCTGGGTTTACCCACTCACGAAGCCATGATTCGCTGAATTTCATGTTGATGAACCCTCTGGATTACTTGAACTGTTTTAGGAAACGAAGATCGTTTTCGAAGAACGCACGTAGATCGTTCACGCCATAACGAAGCATCGTTAGACGCTCAACACCCATACCGAATGCGAAACCAGAGTATTTTTCAGGATCGATGCCTACGCTACGTAGTACGTTCGGGTGAACCATACCGCAGCCTAGTACTTCTAACCATTTACCGTTTTTGCCTTTCACGTCTACTTCAGCTGAAGGTTCAGTGAATGGGAAGTAAGATGGACGGAAACGTACTTCTACTTCTTCTTCGAAGAAGTTACATAGGAAATCGTGCAGGATGCCTTTCAACTGTGCAAAGTTTACGTTCTCATCAACCAACATACCTTCCACTTGGTGGAACATTGGGGTATGAGTTTGGTCGTAGTCGTTACGGTATACACGGCCCGGTGCGATGAAACGGAATGGTGGTTTACCATTTTCCATCGTACGGATCTGTACGCCTGACGTATGAGTACGAAGCATCAAATCTGGATTGAAGAAGAAAGTATCGTGGTCAGTACGCGCTGGGTGATCAGCGGCAATATTTAGCGCATCAAAGTTGTGGAATGCATCTTCGATCTCTGGGCCAGCTTCGGTGTTAAAACCAAGTTCGCCAAAGAACTTCTCAATACGCTCTACAGTACGAGTTACTGGGTGTAAACCACCGTTTTCAATACGACGACCTGGTAATGTCACGTCAATTGTTTCAGCGGCTAGTTTCGCTTCAAGCTCTGCACGTTGTAGTGCGTCTTTACGAGCTGCGATAGCTTGCTGAACGACGCCTTTCGCTTTGTTGATCTCTTGACCAGCTTCACGGCGTTCTTCTGGTGGTAGTTTGCCTAGGCTTTGAAGTTGAGCAGTTAGCTCACCTTTTTTACCCAGATACTGAACACGCACTTCATCAAGTGCGACTAGCGATTCGGCAGCTTCAATTGCAGTGCTCGCGCTAGCAATGATCTCTTCTAGATGTTGCATCGTTTCCTCATCTACCTGTTGGTAGTGTCCATAAGGGAGTGATTGGTTTTTTGATAGCTGTACATAGTAGCCAAACCGGGCACCAATGCCAAATTGAATTACGAAAAGAAGAGGTTATTGAATAAAAAGAGCACAAAAACGTCAAAAATGTCATCTTTCATTAATCTGCCGTTAAGTTGTGCCCTTTTGTTTTAGAAATAGTATTGAATAGATAGCTCGATAAAATCGTCATCTCGGGCGAAATAGAGCAAATCGTTTGGCGTTTCATTTTTGAACAACCAAGCATCAATTTGCCACTTAAAGTTATTCGATATTCGGCTCGAGGCTTCTAACTTGGCATTGTAAACATCGGCGTTATCTAAATCCTTTGTGATTCCAGTCAACACTTCCGTTCCGTCCTCGTCGTTGAGCGCCCAGCGAATGCCTGCAAACACATCATTTTGACCGATAGTTTGTGCGTTATTCCCACGACTGTCATAGAGGTATTCACCAATCACACCCACATCCCAAACCGTGTCAAATGCGCCAACGAAGGTGTATTCAAATCCCGTCACAAGACCAACATGATTATCAGCACTATCTCGATAAACACTTTCCAGTTTCCATAACCAATCGCCAACGATTCCTTGTACATCGAGACCGACATGACTCATCAGAGCGTAGTAAGGCTTTAACTCCCCGTACTCAAAACGAAAGTAAGGATCCCGGTTTGTTCCATATAAATAGCTCAGGCCTACGTCCCAATCGCCAAGCATTTTCGAATATCGAAAAGCCACATCTACCTGCTTTTCTTCTCTGCTTGATTCATAGATAGCATCATCTGAGACAACAGGTTCGGTTCGCAAGCGCCCGTCAGTACCCGCAAACGTTCGCTCCCTAAAGTAAGGTAATAACATTGCATGGACGGTGCCCCAATCTTTGAATGAGGTAAAATGCAACATCGGCTGACCGAGCTTATCTTCACCATCGACGGCTTCAATGGCGTCTGTCTGGTTTACTACATCAACCAAATGGGCGGATTCCGTCACTCCCCAAAAAACCTTACTAATCCCAACTCGAAGCTCATAATCATCCCAGTACGTCAGATAAAGCGCCTCTCTTATGTCTCCATGACTTCGCTCATCGTCTAGACTATCCAAACGATAGAAAGGTGTGAGGGTAAAGCTCGCATCACCATTTTGCATCTCCCAGTAAAATTCTGGCTGCAAAACCAATGACGTTTGCGCTTTGCTCTGACCCTGAGAGCCAGTTTCAAAAAACTGACGATGCTCAATATTGACTTGTCCAGCAAGCTCAACGGCGGCAAGAGGCATCGAGTAAAAAGAGGTTGCTGCGCTAAGCAACAACCCAACATTTGATCGATTCATTTCTCCTCCACTACCTCACTCGCTTTAACACATTCTTATGAAAATCATTGTCTTCGAGCCCAGTGTTAAAGCGCATTTCACTTGTTGTTAACTCAGTGCTTTTTCCTGTTTGATGATTTGTCATCGCCATGGTGTGCGCTCGCCAATATTGGTTGAGGTACTGCTTGTAATCGGAAAAAGAAAGCGTTTTTAACAACGACCCTTTGCGATCGTAAAACTCAACTTTCAGTGGGCGATAATGCGCTTTATCTAACCACACCGTTTGCTTGGTATAACCTGAATTTTTGTCGGTCGGGATTTGCTCTATGACGAAAACATCTTGCCCATTTATGGTGTCATCTTTTAAGTAATTGAAACGATATTTTTCGATCTCAAAAGAACTGAGATCCTCATACGCAAATTCACTGCCCATAAAAGGGCCTGATTTGTTACGCGAGGAAATACGTTTCACACGCTTCAGTGCTGGAAGGTAAAGCCACTGGTCATCGGCACCCACTGTATGAGAGTGGTTGAGAAACGCGGTGCCTTTCACATCTCTTGGTTCATCAAATATTGTGAGTCCTTTGTCACCATCGTCCTCAACTTCGAGTGATTGAAGGCGCATTAAACGTGTGCTGCTTTCTCCTTGTGCGTTCCGCAGAATCATTTTCATAGTAGCAACAGAATCCCCCCACCCTTCATCACGGGCTTTGCGCTCTTGAGCAATTTCTAATCCTTTCGCTTCATCCGCTAACACCGCATGACTCATAAAAAGCGAGACAGAAAGTGCAGATACTTTTAAGGCATTTTTTAGTAAATTCATGTTCAATCCTTTGATTCGTTATGACTGAATAACAGCCGTGGTTTGAGAGTCAGTTGATTTAAGCTTGTTTCGGCGGTCCACCTCGTCGTAGACGCCTTTGTCAAACAACATCAGTAGAGTCGGTAGAAAGATGAAATCCACAACAAGAGCAATGAAGATAACAATGGCACTCAACTGCCCCATATCGGCATTTAAGCGGAAGCTCGACATCGCCAGAACGGAGAAACCAGCAACAAGCACGACAGTCGTAATCCAAAGCGCGCGCCCCACGGTGCGAAAAGCGTAACGAACCGCTTGTTCCGCGCTATGGCCATCTTTACGAGCGTGTTGGTATTTAGAGAGAAAATGAACAGCATCATCAACCACAACGCCAAGCGTCAACGTCACAACAACAGACAACCCCAAATTAATTTCACCAGAAACCAGCGCCCAAATACCAAAACCAATAAGCGCAGGGGCGATATTCGGGACCAGGCTGATTAAACCGAGCTTGAACGAGCGTAAGGCAAAGATCAGTAATGCCGAAATTAAGACCAGAGTGATAGGCAAGGTTGACAGCATGCTAGCCATATTCGTTTCGCCAATATGCGCAAACATCAGTGATGGACTAGAAGCAACAACATCATACTGAGGCGCGTTTTCGTTAAACCATTGGTAAATACGATTTTCCAAATCAACAAGCTCGACGCTGCCCAAGTTCTCCACGGTGAGAACCATCTTGATTGACGACTTATCAACATTGATTTGGTTGTTCAAATCTAAACCATACGGTAGTGACATTTCATAAAGCAGCAGATATTGAGCCGCTAATTCTCTGTCTTGAG
This sequence comes from Vibrio sp. Y51_MX_L26, assembly GCF_024181935.1. Classification (NCBI taxonomy): domain Bacteria; kingdom Pseudomonadati; phylum Pseudomonadota; class Gammaproteobacteria; order Vibrionales; family Vibrionaceae; genus Vibrio; species Vibrio sp. Y51_MX_L26. Next base: position 405,337 of record NZ_JAMZAS010000002.1, on the reverse strand, counting down.
GAAGCGAGTAATAAGTCTGCTCATCTCCATGCATGTTCTTGTTTAGGCGCTTATAAACATCGCTCAAGGTCGCAACATGGTCCGTTTCTGGCTGCAACCTTAGCCAGTCAGTAAATTTACCCACGGTATTGAGAAAATTAGGAGCCGCAATACCCTGCGATTCGTTAGTTTTTATCGCGATACTGATGTTCGCCATGCCACTGATTCGCTCTTCCATAAAATCAGCCGCTCGACGAAATTCATTGCTATGACCAAAATATTCGACGGATTCATCGTTGACTTTGTTCATCGGAATCAAACTCGCACTCGCGACAATAACAAGCACCGACAACGGCAATAACGCATGTCGCTTTGACACCACGAAATCCCCTAAGTGATCCATAAAGTGCTTTCTTTCATCAGCAGTGTCTGACTTCACTCTAACAGGAAGGATATGAAGTAACGCCGGAAGTAATGTGATGGAAAGGAAACAAGCAATCATGACGCCAAGGGCTGATAGGTTGCCGAAATCTCTCAGGATTGGAGAATCCGACATATTCATCATTAAAAAGCCGATCGCGGTGGTAATGGAGGTAATCAGGATGGGCATGAAATTGAGCGCAATACTTCGTTCAATAGAATGGGCTTTACTAAAGCCGTTTTGCATTGACTGACGCATCGTCGCTATGATGTGTACACAGTCGGCGACGGCAAGCGTCATCACCAAGGTAGGCACATTAACTGTCGCAGTGCTTAAGAACATACCAGCCCATCCTGATAAGCCCATTGTCACCATAACTGAGCCGATAATAACGATGAGTGTCGCGATGACGCTAAGCAATGAGCGCAACATGAGAGTCAGGAAAACCAATATCACTAGTAGCATGGTCGGCACTAGCGTCGCGCTGTCATCTTGAGCTGCGGTCATAAACGCGTAGTTCATTGCAATAATACCGGCCTTGTGGAACTCAGTATCCGGGTACACTTGCTGATAACGCTCAATCATTCCGTTTATGTAGGCAACCACTTCTTGTACTTCAGCGGTTTTATCGACCTCAGGGAGTTGGACCGTAATATTCACGACCGTGACATCCCCTTTTTCGGAAATCAGTGAACTTTTCAGAACCGGTTCACTCAACGCAATACTTTTGACTTTCTCGATTCGCTGAGGCGTCAATTCATATTCGCTATACAGTAAATCTTCGACAAGAAGATCATCTTCAAACGCTTCGGTATGCTGGTAGTTGGCAAGGGAATCAACACGGGTGGAGTATGGGACTTGCCACGCCTCGTCAGTGATCTGCTGAATAAGAGATAAGGTGTTAGGAGTAAAAACAGTGCCACTTTTTGGCGCTATGACCAAAGCAAGACTGTCAGATTTTGCAAAGGTAGTCTGAATTTCATCAAACGCAAGTAACTGCTCATTTGTTCCATCAAAGAAGATGTCGTAATCCCCTCTAAAGTAAAGATTTTTTCCTCCAATAGTTGCTATAACAATCAATAAAACGGTAGCAAGTACAACCAACACACTGTAATTCGTTGGTAGCTTGACCCAGCCAATTCGGGCTTGTTGTTGAACGTTGTGATGTGGCATCACACTCTCCTTTTGTGACGTTTCGTCAAATTTAAAAACTAAAAAAACAGCGAATGCTGTGATAACCAGATAACTTCAACATATAAAAATCAGATCGAATTTATTTGGTTATATAAGTTAGTTTTTGAGTAACTTCCTATACTTCTCGAGATCGGTAACTTGAGTACCAATCTCTATTTTTTGACGATTCGTCACAATGGTGTAATAAAAAAGCCAACTAAAATATTAGATGGCCTCTATAACGATTAGCGATTCACAGACTCTAAATAAGCAAGCTCTTCGCTGAACAATTCCTGTTCCACTCGACGCCACGTTTTACGGTAATCCCACTCTGTCGATAAAGGTGACCACCCTAAACCATCAAGTAACATATTCGCGTTATGCAGTACTGAGAATGGATCTTGAATTCGCTGAATACATCGACTGTTCGATGCATTTTGCGCTAGAGCGTTTGAACCGAAGGCAATAGACCAGTTAGCAAATACGATGGCATCAGAACCAATTGCGGGAGAGAACTTAAGGTCTCCACATTCCACCGCATTATTCACTAACGCATCAGCACCATCTATTACTTGTTCTTCTAAGTTGTTCAATTCATTCACACGCTTAGGCGAAGCTTTCTCGAGGACCCAAGGCGTCTTTGCAACAATCGCACAAGTTGATAGTACAGGCTCCATACGAGCGTAAATACGATAACCTACATGCATAGCAATGATTTTTTCTCTGGTATTGCCATTGAACTTAGCGGTACGTTCGAAAAATATTGCTTCGCTTCTCAGCGAGTGAATACAAAGCGCAAGAATCACATCTTCTTTGCTGCAAAAATGATTGTAGATCGTTCCCTTCGAGTAAGGGCTTGCTGCTGTGAGCTTGTCCATCGTTAAGTTGGCAAAGCCTTGCTCTTGAACCAGAGACTTAGCCAATTGAATAAGCTCTATTTCACGATCAGCAATCGCCTGTTGTTTTTTAGTTAGCCCTGAAGACGTACTACATCCGTCTTGCTTGCTATCTTTTTTACAGCGAAAGTTAAACATAATCCTTTGATCCGTATACCAACACACTCCCAATAATTGTAACACGATTCTTGAATACAGGAACGCCACTAAATTTGACGAACCGTCATAAATGACACTTCGTCATAATAGATCAAAAAACAAACATTGCAAGTATGAATTTATAGCTAACCGAAAAATAAGCATTACTTATATATAACCAAGTAACATCAAGATGCTTGGTTCAGCGAGAATGATTTGATTGTAAGGAAAATCTAGAGTGGAGTGCGGGGACACAACCCCAAAAATCAGAACTTTAAAAATTGGACAACGAGTGATATTGAAATGATGTTATTCAAAAAAGCCCAAAACACTTAAAGTTTGGATTCAAAACAGCAACTGGATGCTCTATTTACAAAGTGTGTTCTGTCTTGGGCTTTTCTTTTACTGCTTCCTTTCAATATTAGAGCTGAAAAACTCAATAACATAGTGAGAAAGCGATTCTCTTTAAGTAAAAGACTGAATTTCTAAATCGAGAGGCTTGGTTTATCACCTGCAGATGCAATGGCATAACGAATATCGTCAATAAATCGCCCTTCTGTCTCGATAATTCCATCAGAGAATGTGACTGGTTGATGTGGCCCTGCAAGTAGAACAATATTAGTAAAATCAGAGACGTTGAAGTTCTCTGCCACAACATTTTGGGAATGAAAATCGATAACCGTTTTTGCGACTTGATCTTCCAATTGCAAAAGCTGCTCTTCGGTAATTTTCATGCGTGCCAAAGCCACACGAACGCATTTATCGTGGGTTGTTGTCTGTTCTTTTATGATTTCCGTATATTTATCATTGAGCTTGGAGTTTTCTGCATAGCTGTAATATAACGGCCCGTGCAACGTTATATTTTTATCTTCATCAACGTAAACAAGATCCAATAACTCCAAAGCTTTTAGGTAATCAGACATGCTCTGCTCAGACAAATCATACTTTTTCTTTAAAATGGAATATCCATCTTTGCCTCGCAGCATTCTCAATTCACGATAAAAATCGTAAAGATGGGGAAATTGAAAAAAAACTTCATCTTGCGTACGGCTAAAGTAATCCTCGTCTTCGCCTTGTAATTGATTCGCAAGCTTTTGTAGTTCATCTAACGTGCAATCAACAGCTCTACAATATTCAAGCAGTTTATCCAAAGCGAGATTTGTGCTTGTTAAGTGTCTCTTAAAAGTGGACAGCGGCATGCCCATTTTCTCAGATAGCTCTCGATATGTTAGCCCTTTTGTTTTAATCGCTTGGCGTAATGCGGCTAGCAAGTATTCGGGAGTCAGATCTCTCATCTACAATTCCTTTTGGCAATGTTACAGCTGTATAGTATTTGTAACAATTTAGAACCGCTTGGCAAGGTATAAGTTCATATTTTTATAAGAAAAATATGAATTAATATATCGAAATCAAAATTCACACGATAAATGGAAAATTCAATATGAATTCAATTTCATTATGAATATAAAATAATACACAAAACAAAAGTGAAGCAATTACTCTAAATCATCGCAATTAATTTTAATAGTAACGTAGAGTTGAGAATATAAACCTATTCGCTCTGCAAAAATCTAGAATAATTAACCTAAAAGGAACAGAACGGTAAATGCATAATAATTCACCGCTCTCTATTAGCATTTTTGCACTGCTATTCAAGTAGACTAGTCCGCCAGTTTCACTGCAGTACCAAATGCCAAAATTTCCGAAGAACCATCTACGATTGAGCTTGTGGTAAATCGAATCCCTACAATTGCATCGGCACCTTTAGATTCAGCGTCTGCTACCATGCGTTGTATAGCTATATCACGCGCGTCGGTCATCATTTCCGTGTAACCGCGAATTTCACCGCCAACAATGCTTTTGATACCCGCCATGAGGTCACGACCGATGTGTTTTGATTGAACAACATTACCAGTTACAACCCCTCTTATTTCAGAGATCTGCTTGCCCGGAATGCTTTCTGTCGTTGTGTAGATCATTTTTAGTCCCTTATAAACGTAAAATATATACCCAAGCCATTTTATTACCAACAGAGCAGTGATCACTAATCAAATCGGGAAGACTGATAGACAAGATTCTGAATGGCAAAACTGAAAAATATTTGGGTATATATTTTAGCAATAAAAAAGGAGAGCTAATGCTCTCCTTCTCTTAATCCTAAACTGCTAATTAAAGAGCAGCTTTCGCTTTTTCAACTAGAACTGCAAATGCAGCTTTGTCGAATACTGCGATGTCCGCAAGGATCTTACGGTCGATCTCGATAGATGCTTTCTTAAGACCGTTGATGAAACGGCTGTAAGATAGACCATTTTGACGAGATGCCGCATTGATACGTGCAATCCATAGTTGACGGAATTGACGTTTCTTAGCGCGACGGTCACGGTAAGCGTATTGACCAGCTTTAGTAACTGCTTGGAAAGCTACGCGGTAAACACGTGAACGCGCACCGTAGTAACCTTTAGCTTGTTTTAGAACTTTCTTATGACGTGCACGAGCTTGTACACCACGTTTTACGCGAGGCATTATGCTTCTCCTAAACTAAACGATTGATAACTAAAAAGAATTAAGCGTATGGCAACATACGGATTACTGCAGCCACTTCACATTTTGGAAGGATTGCATTCGGACGTAGTTGACGCTTGTTCTTAGTAGTACGCTTAGTCAGGATGTGACGTTTTGTAGCGTGCTTGTACTTAATACCACCAGCAGTTTTCTTAAAACGCTTAGCAGCACCTTTGTTGGTTTTCATCTTAGGCATGATGAATAACTCCGCATTGAGTAGGTTTAATAAACAACGTAATTAGGGCGAACAAAACCCAGCCGTTATGCCTTTATCGAAAGGAAAGCGGCTAGGTTTTAATTACTTGATGAGCCGTTAATTACTTCTTTTTAGGGGCTAGCACCATGATCATCTGGCGACCTTCAATCTTCTTAGGGAAAGATTCAACCACAGCAAGTTCTGCAGTATCTTCCTTAAGACGATTTAGAACGTCAACACCGATGTCTTGGTGTGCCATCTCTCGGCCACGGAAGCGAATTGTTACCTTCACTTTGTTGCCTTCTTCAAGGAAACGCGTCAGGTTGCGTAGTTTTACCTGATAGTCTCCAATATCAGTTCCAGGACGGAATTTTACTTCCTTGATCTGGACCTGCTTTTGCTTCTTCTTCTGCTCTTTAGCAGTTTTGCTCTTCTCGAAGAGGAACTTACCATAGTCCATCACACGACAAACAGGTGGCTCGGCGTTAGGACTGATCTCAACGAGATCCATACCAGCTTCTTCAGCAGCTGCAATGGCTTCTTGAATCGATACAACACCAACTGATTCACCGTCAGCGCCTGTTAGTCGAACTTCACGAATACCACGAATTTCACCGTTGATACGGTGCGGGTTTTGTTTTACCGGCTGTTGGCCACGTCTTCCGCCTTTAATAGCTTATTCCTCCAGATTGAGCTTACGGCTAGAGATCTCGTCTTGGATGTATGCAATAAAATCATCCACTTTAAATTTACCAAGATCTTTACCTTTACGAGTACGTACTGCAATTTCGCCAGCTTCCATTTCTTGGTCACCAACAACAAGCATATACGGTACACGCTTCAAAGTATGTTCGCGGATTTTAAAGCCAATCTTCTCATTTCTCAAGTCCGCTTTAGCTCTAATTCCACTTTTTTGTAGTTTTTGTACTATTTCTTGAACATAACCTGACTGTTTATCAGTAATGTTCATAAGAACTGCTTGTTCTGGCGCCAACCAAGTTGGGAAGAAACCAGCATATTCTTCGATAAGGATACCGATGAAGCGCTCTAGTGAACCTAGAATCGCACGGTGAATCATTACCGGTACAAGACGTTCGTTATTTTCACCTACATAAGTAGCGCCTAGGCGACCTGGTAGGTTGAAGTCTAGCTGGACAGTACCACACTGCCAAGCGCGGTCTAGACAATCGTATAGTGTGAATTCAATCTTAGGACCGTAGAACGCACCCTCACCTTCTTGAATTTCGTATGGGATATCCATCGATTCAAGAGACTGCTTCAATGCTTCTTCAGATTGATCCCAGATTTCATCTGAACCTACACGTTTCTCTGGACGAGTAGACAGTTTCACTACGATGTTATCGAAACCAAATGTTTGGTACGTATCGTACACCATCTTGATGCAGTTTGTTACTTCTTCTTGGATTTGGCTCTCAGTACAGAAAATGTGAGCATCATCCTGAGTAAAGCCACGTACACGCATAATGCCGTGTAGTGCACCAGATGGTTCGTTACGGTGACATGAGCCGAACTCAGCCATACGTAGCGGTAGGTCGCGGTACGATTTTAGACCTTGGTTGAAGATCTGTACGTGACCTGGACAGTTCATTGGCTTAATTGCGTATTCACGGTTCTCAGAAGAAGTTGTGAACATTGCATCAGCGTATTTATCCCAGTGACCTGAGCGTTCCCAAAGAACACGGTCCATCATTAGCGGACCTTTTACTTCTTGGTAACCGTACTCATCTAGCTTAGCGCGGATGAATACTTCCAGATCACGGAAAATAGACCAACCATTGTGATGCCAGAACACCATACCCGGTGCTTCTTGCTGCATGTGGAATAGGTCTAGTTGCTTACCAATCTTACGGTGGTCACGCTTCGCTGCTTCTTCTAGGCGAGTTAGATGCGCTTTCAGTGCTTTCTTATCGTGGAAAGCCGTACCGTAGATACGTTGAAGCATTTTGTTGTCGCTGTTACCACGCCAGTAAGCACCTGCCACATTCAATAGAGTGAAGTGTTGACAGAAGCTCATGTTAGGAACGTGAGGACCACGACACATGTCGATGTATTCTTCATGGTGGTAAAGACCTGGACGATCATCACGAGATACGTTTTCGTCTAGGATTTCCACTTTGTATGGTTCGCCACGTGATTCAAACGTATCACGCGCTTCCTGCCAGCTTACTTTTTTCTTAACAACTTCGTACTTGGTTTTCGCTAGCTCTTTCATACGCTTTTCAATCTTTTCAAGATCTTCTTGCGTTAGAGACTCATCTAGGTCGATATCGTAGTAGAAGCCGTTGTCGATGGTTGGACCAATCGCCATTTTAGCTTGTGGGTAAAGCTGCTTAAGAGCGTGACCAAGAAGGTGAGCACAAGAGTGACGAACGATTTCTAAACCGTCTACTTCATCTTTTACTGTGATGATTTCAAGGCTTGCGTCTTCTTCAATTAGGTCACACGCATCAACGCGGTTACCGTTTACACGACCAGCGATCGTTGCTTTTGCAAGACCAGGACCGATCGATTGCGCAACTTCCATAGTAGAAACTGGGTTGTCAAATTGACGCTGACTGCCGTCAGGAAGAGTAATAATAGGCATGCTATGTCCTTTACAGTGGTGTTGCACACCAAGCAACACATGTTATTCAAATTAGAAGCTATTTGTTGAAAATAGTTGAGAGTCAATAAAGGCCTCTCGGTAACACGAATACCGGACCGTTATCGAAAATGGGATTGTACCTAGCTCACATTTAGATTGCAAAGCGCGATTTTGTTTTATCATAAGAACTTAACCTCAGGCCCCGTCACGACAATCTGATGATTATTCTTAAGGGCTCACATCATTTGTAAACGGAGTTACCCCCTCCCAATAGAACTTGAATACACAACTGGTATAATAGTTCCTGATACATATTAACCAACACAGGACCCAGCACACCTAGTTCCACCTCAAAGTGCAATTTAGGTATATAGTTGTTTTATTGAGTAGTTTGCATGTAGGTGTTCATCATGATCTATTTCAAATCGCGCTTTATGGGGCTTCTAAGCATTTCGATATGCTGTGTACCAGCCATGGCATCAGATGACCTGTATGGGCCGCTACGTTCTTACGCACAATCTCCGATGCAAGTGGTTAGCCATACCAATATACTGCGCTCAGGACATAGCCTTCCCTCTGACTTTGTCGAAACCTATGGCTCAGGAACCGTGGCTAGTGTTTGGGCTCATACTGATGAATACGCACTGGATTATTACCACAACCAAATCGAAATTGGCAGCAAGTGGCAAATCAATAGCCGTTGGCAATGGGAACTCAATTATCGGTGGGTTTTTGCCGCTGATAACCATTTAGATGGACTGACTAAAAGCTTCCATAACCTTTTCGGTATCGGACAGAATGGCCGAGACAAAGTAGACAGAGATCGTTTTTACATTTCAATGCCGCAATATGATGTGCTAGAAGATGATTTCGAAGGACAAACGCTTGCCAATAACTTATCTACTTATTTGCAATATCAAGTGTTTCAGAATGAACATCACGGCCTATCTATTGGTGGCAGCTTATATTTTAATGATGTTGCTCACGGGACTTTTCAAGGCAGTAATTTCGAGCAAGGTTTCCAAGTAAATTACAGTTATTTGAGTGACGCCCATGCATTTTACTCGATGGTTGGCATAACTTTTCGCTCAGATGATCGCGCCTTACTGGATCTACCCTATCGGCATAATACGATTGCCGTTGCAGCTGGGTACCGTTATGCGTTGGAAGATCACCACCACCTGATGTTTGAATACCATTGGTATCAAGGCTCAACAGAAGGACCCGCAGAGTTTGCTGATGCCTCTAATGAACTGGTATTAGGCTATCGATATCTAATGGAAAACTCCGCGCTTGAGTTTTTAGCCGTAGAGAACGCACGAAACATGGATAACAGTACCGATATCGCTTTCACAATAGGATATCGGTACATATTCTCATCAAGTTGATGAGAACTATAGATTTAGCGTTGGTGCAACCGCGGCAGCGACTTGAGCATCAGTTGCATTGATCGGCAACGTAAACGAGCGATATTGGTCCCCAGCCAAGCTGAGCGAACGGTCAACCTCTGCCAAACAATGCATGACCTGCCCTTCCAGAATAAAAGAAAGCTCAATTTCTTTTGATGAGATAAAGCCGTTATTTCGGAACTCTAGCTCTTGATAAATTCCAGAGCGAGAAGCAAACGAGCCACCGCGCAAAAAGCCTTTTTCAACATCGGCTTTAACCATAGTGAAGCCAGCTTGCTCGATCGCTTGAATAACCCGAGATGCTACTGGTAGTGGTTTCACTTCAATATAGTCACGGTCACGCGGATCAATTGCAAAATCAATATCTAACGTCGTCTCAACCCAAACATGACATTGATTCTTAAGTGCGCTAACCGCAGTAATTGGTGTTTCATCATGCAGTTTTAGCTCAAACGGAACCTGCTTTTCTTCATTAGGTTGAATCACAAAAGGGTCAACTGCTTTCAATTGATCAATAGTGAAGGTTTGGTAACTTACGCTATCATCCACTTCGACTTTCATTTCCGTGTTCAATTTAATCGTAATAGCATCAATTTGTTGTTCGACGTCTCCGCCTTTGATATGAACATGCCCTTTCAGCGTCGCTCCTTGAAACACGCTCATTTCGTCCAAAATGGTATCTACTTTTGCAGAGCCGATCCCCAGTGATGCTTTCAATTTTTTAAACATACTTTTCCTTTTTTAGCGATTTTTCTTCTAATAATCGTTTGTTTACACAATTGTTTTCTGCTGTGCAAGCAATAGACCACAAGAAAATGTTTGAATTCAATTATCAATCCAAATAATGCTCAGCAGCAAGAGTCATTCAGCTCTGCAATAGGATTGCTCGGTCACTAAGCGGTACATTCGTCGAGAAATGTTTGCAATTTGTACCTAAATTCAGCAGTATTTGTATAGTCAAATAAAGGAAAATGATTATGTCTGCACCACTCTACATTCAAATTAAACAATTTATCCTGGATAAAATTGAGGCTGGAGAGTGGGTAGTTGGTCATCGCATCGCCACCGAGATTGAGCTTACCGAGCAATTTGGTGTCAGTAGAATGACAGTGAACAAAGCAATTCGGGATTTAGTTAATGAGGGCCGATTACAACGTCGCCCACGCTTAGGCACGTTCGTGTGTGATCCTGGTGAAAAGTCAGAATCTCCCCTGCTAGACATTCGAAACATTGCCGAAGAAGTCAGCGATAGAGGGCGAAAGTATGGCAGTAAAGTGCTCAAACAAATTGCCATAAAAGCAGATGACAACATTGCGACAAAACTCGGCGTTATGCTAGGCACGACAGTGTTTTACAGTGAAATTATTCACTATGAAGACCAAACGCCGATTCAATTGGAGCTCCGCTGGGTGAATAGCCAATATGCCCCGAGTTATTTAAATCAAGACTTCACACAAATCACTCCAAATCAATACCTGTCAGATAATTGCCCACTCAGCGCGATAGAACATACTGTAGAGGCAATTGTGCCTGAAAGCCGTATTAAGCAAGACTTAAAAATGCAAGCCAATGAACCTTGCCTTCTCTTGAATCGCAGAACGTGGAGCCAAGATAAGTTAGTCAGTACCGCCCTACTTTATCACCCTGGTAACAAATATAAGCTGAGCTCAAAAGTGCTCATTTAAGGACAAGATTTGTCCTCTAGATCTACGTTTTGATCACATTTTAGCAACATCAATCTTGTCAGTGTTCTTATTTTGCTCTATTTATTTGTATATACATTTAATGATACAAATAAACACAGGGACACAAACATGGATTTGCTGATTGAAAACGCACGTCTAGTTACCATGCAATCGGGAGAATGCGGATACCTTCCAACGCCTCCAGCGCGCATTGGTATTAAATCTGGAAAAATCGTTGCGATCAGTACTTGTGCCATTGGTGAAGACGCACCGCAAACCGAGTCTCTGCTGTCTGCCCAACATTACGCTCAGAGTATCGACCTTCAAGGCAAGTTAGTTCTGCCAGGTTTGATCGACTGCCACACTCATCTTATTTACGCGGGCAATCGTGCCAACGAATTTGAAATGCGCTTAAACGGCGTGCCATATCAAGAAATTTCCAAACAAGGCGGTGGGATACTTTCAACGGTGCATGCGACGCGTTCAGCAACCGAAGCGCAATTAGTTGAGTTAGCGTTGCCACGTTTAGACGGGCTACTCGCGAGCGGCGTCACTTCTGTCGAAGTGAAATCAGGCTACGGATTGACACTGAATGATGAAATAAAAATGCTCCGTGCAGCCAAAATGCTTGAACAAGAGCGCAAAGTTAAAATCACCACTACACTTCTCGCCGCTCACGCCATTCCGCCAGAGTTCCAAGGCCGTGCAGATGATTATATTGAGCACATTTGTCAGGACATAATCCCTGTTGTCGCAAAGGAAGAATTAGCTACGAGTGTCGATGTTTTTTGTGAATCGATTGGTTTCAATCTTGAACAAACAGAAAAAGTGTTTGTAGCTGCAAAACGCCACGGCTTAAAGGTTAAAGGGCATACTGAGCAACTTTCTAATCTCGGTGGTACAGCCCTCACTGCGCAATACAACGGTCTGTCAGCGGATCACATCGAGTTTTTAGATGAGCAAGGTGTTAAAGCACTTGCTCGATCAAACACCGTCGCCACTCTATTGCCTGGCGCTTTTTATTTTCTAAGAGAAACTCAGTTACCACCGATTGAGTTGTTGAGAGAGCATAACGTGCCGATGGCAATTGCTACGGACGTCAACCCAGGTACATCACCATTTTCTGATCTCACACTCATGCTGAATATGGCGTGCACACTATTTCGTCTTACACCGCAAGAAGCACTGCGTGGTGTAACGCAACATGCAGCCAAAGCTCTGGGTTATCAAAATTCACGTGGCGAAATCAAAGTAGGGTTTGATGCGGACTTCTCTATCTGGGATATCGAAAGCCCTGCAGATTTAAGCTATCAAGTCGGAGCAAAACGTCTGGTAGGTCGTATAGTAAATGGTGAATACATTTCACACGGAGGCCAATAATATGTCTCAATTCGACCTACACTCCCCCCTATTTCATTGGCAAGGCCGTCATGATGCCGAGGACGGCAAACTTGGTCAGCGAATTCATCACGTGGTTCAACGCCAGAAAGCAGATGAGTTGGGGGCCGTTGCAAGTGGCGTCTCATTACTGGGTTTTGCTACGGATGCTGGCGTAGTGAGAAACAAAGGACGCATTGGCGCGAAAAAAGCGCCAGACTTAATCCGACGAGCGCTCGCTAATTTAGCATGGCACCAAGACGTCCCACTATATGACTTAGGTACCGTGGTATGCGAAGACGACTTACTGGAAGAGAGTCAATCTCTATGTGCGGCAACCATTTCAAGCGCACTACCTCATACGCCAGTCATCGTGTTAGGTGGTGGGCATGAGATTGCGTGGGCCTCGTTTTCCGGCTTAGCGGAGTATTTTAAAGCGCACCATCCAGAAAAGAAGCCTAAAATCGGTATTATCAATTTCGATGCGCATTTCGATTTACGCGCATTCGAGAGCAGCATCGCCGACATCAAACCAAGCTCTGGCACCCCCTTCAACCAAATTCATCATTTTTGCCAACGTAACGATTGGGACTTTCATTACGCTTGCATTGGCGTAAGCCGCAGCAGCAACACTAAAGCGCTGTTTGAAAAAGCAGATGCGTTAAATGTTTGGTATGTAGAAGACAATCAGCTTTGCTACCTAAACCACAGTTATCACTTAACCCAGCTTCAACACTTTATTGACGACTGTGACTACCTCTATTTGACCATTGATCTGGATGTATTTCCTGCGGCAACCGCACCTGGGGTCAGCGCCCCTGCGGCTCGAGGAGTAAGTTACGACACAATTGCACCATTTTTAGATCGAATTCTTCATTACAAAAATAAGCTCATGCTGGCTGATATCGCCGAATACAACCCTAATTATGACGTTGATAGTCAAACTGCACGCTTAGCTGCCCGTTTGTGTTGGGATATCGCCAACGCGATGGCGGAAAAGCAACACAAACCATAACGCATCCTAGATGCCACTTATTATTACGACCAAGCAAGTACTTGGTCATCACGAGAAACTAAAGGAGTCTGAAATGACACAGCGCCAGGGACAAGATCCACGACTTGATACAAGCAGAACAATTCGTGCACCTCACGGAGATAAACTGCGCGCAAAATCTTGGCTAACCGAAGCCCCTCTTCGTATGCTGATGAACAACCTCGATCCTGATGTTGCAGAACATCCACATTCGCTGGTTGTATATGGCGGCATTGGCCGTGCGGCACGAAACTGGGAATGTTACGACAAGATTGTTGAAGTACTTGAAAGACTCGAAGATGACCAAACGCTTTTAGTTCAATCAGGCAAGCCTGTTGGTGTTTTCCCTACCCATAAAAACGCCCCACGCGTGCTTATCGCAAACTCAAACCTCGTTCCTCATTGGGCAAACTGGGAACACTTCAACGAGCTCGATAAACAAGGCTTGATGATGTACGGCCAAATGACCGCTGGCAGCTGGATATACATTGGCTCACAAGGCATCGTCCAAGGCACATACGAAACATTCGTATCTGTTGCGAAAAAGCACTTTGACGGCGAAGCAAAAGGCCGATGGATTCTAACTGGCGGTCTTGGTGGTATGGGTGGTGCTCAGCCTCTAGCCGGTACGATGGCTGGCTTCTCCATGATTGCGGTAGAGTGTGATGAATCGCGTATCGATTACCGCCTACGTACAGGCTATGTCGATAAGAAAGCGACATCTTTAGATGAAGCGCTTGCTATCATCAAAGAGTCAGACACACCAGTATCAGTTGGTCTACTAGGTAATGCAGCAGACGTTTTCTCTGAGTTGGTAGAACGTAATATCACGCCTGATGTAGTAACAGACCAAACATCTGCACACGACCCGCTCAATGGCTACTTACCACAAGGCTGGAGCATGTCTCACGCAGCAGAAATGCGTTTGCAAGATGAAGCAATGGTCGTAAAAGCAGCGAAAAAATCCATGGCAGTGCAAGTTCAAGCGATGTTAGAGCTGCAAAATCGCGGCGCCGCAACACTCGACTACGGTAACAACATCCGCCAAATGGCTCTGGAAGAAGGCGTAGAAAACGCATTTGATTTCCCTGGCTTCGTTCCAGCCTACATTCGCCCTCTATTCTGCGAAGGTATTGGTCCTTTCCGCTGGGCTGCTCTCTCTGGAGATCCTGAGGACATCTATAAAACCGACCAAAAAGTAAAAGAGCTAATTCCAGATAATCCACACTTACATAACTGGCTAGATATGGCGCGCGAGCGCATTCAGTTCCAAGGTTTACCTGCACGTATTTGCTGGGTTGGTCTTAAAGATCGTGAGCGTCTTGGTCAAGCATTCAATGAAATGGTGAAAAATGGCGAACTTAAGGCGCCCGTTGTCATTGGTCGTGACCACTTAGACTCTGGCTCCGTTGCAAGCCCGAACCGAGAAACAGAAGGCATGATGGACGGTTCTGACGCCGTATCAGACTGGCCACTATTAAACGCACTACTCAATACGGCGGGCGGTGCAACTTGGGTTTCACTGCACCACGGTGGAGGCGTAGGTATGGGCTTTTCGCAACACTCAGGTATGGTTATCTGCTGTGACGGCAGTGAAGATGCCTCAGAACGTATTGCCCGTGTGCTGCATAACGACCCAGCAACAGGCGTGATGCGTCATGCTGATGCGGGATACGATATCGCTAAACAATGTGCAGCAGAGCAAGGGCTAGATTTGCCAATGCTCAACGAAGAACTGAAGAAGCTCAAGTAAGGATGAAAGAGATGTTAAATTTAACGCTAAAGCCAGGTCATATTAGCTTAAACGAACTACGCCAAGTGAGCCGTTCACCAGTCAACCTTACTTTGGATCCTGAAGCCATTCCGGCCATTGAAGAAAGCACACAGGTCGTAGACCGAGTCATCGCGGAAGATCGAACGGTTTACGGAATTAACACTGGTTTTGGGCTATTGGCTAACACACGAATAGCACCAGAAGATTTAGAAACACTGCAACGCAGTATCGTTCTTTCTCATGCGGCAGGTATCGGTGAGTTTATGTCAGATGAAACGGTTCGTCTGATGATGGTATTAAAAATCAATAGCCTGTCTCGTGGTTTTTCTGGTATTCGCCTAAAAGTCATTAATATGCTGACCGACCTAGTTAACGCACAAGTTTACCCTTGCGTACCTAAAAAGGGCTCTGTTGGCGCATCAGGTGACTTAGCTCCTCTGGCCCATATGAGCACAGTATTACTAGGTGAAGGACAAGCTCGTCACAACGGTAATATCATTTCTGGGCAAGAAGCATTAAAAATCGCAGGTCTAGAACCCATAACTCTGGCACCGAAAGAAGGCTTAGCGCTGCTAAATGGTACCCAAGCATCAACAGCGTTCGCATTAGAAGGTCTGTTTATCGCGGAAGATCTTTTCGCTTCGGCTACAGTATGTGGCGCAATGTCTGTCGAAGCCGCTCTCGGCAGCCGACGTCCATTCGATCCGCGCATTCATCGTGTACGTGGTCATCGCAGCCAAATGGACGCTGCACTGGCCTATCGTCATCTATTGGATACATCAAGTGACATTGGTGATTCGCATACTAACTGTGAAAAAGTGCAAGACCCGTATTCGTTGCGCTGTCAGCCTCAAGTAATGGGGGCGTGTTTGCAGCAAATCCGCAACGCCGCCGAAGTATTGCAAGTAGAAGCAAACTCCGTATCAGATAACCCGTTGGTGTTTGCTGAAGATGACGACATCATCTCTGGCGGTAACTTCCACGCTGAGCCTGTTGCAATGGCAGCTGACAACCTAGCACTGGCGATTGCTGAGATCGGCAGCCTGTCTGAACGTCGTATGGCATTGCTTATCGATAGCGCATTATCAAAATTACCACCGTTCTTAGTTGATAATGGCGGTGTAAACTCTGGTTTCATGATTGCCCAAGTCACCTCTGCTGCGCTAGCAAGCGAAAACAAAACGCTCGCTCACCCAGCGTCAGTAGACAGCTTGCCAACATCAGCAAACCAAGAAGATCACGTTTCAATGGCAACCTTCGCGGCTCGCAGATTGAAAGAAATGGGAGAAAACACTCGCGGCATTCTGGCGGTCGAATACCTCTCAGCAGCACAAGGCCTAGACTTTAGAGCGCCAAACAAGTCCTCTGAGCGTATTGAGATTGCGAAACAAATGTTGCGTGAAAAAGTATCGTTCTACGATAAAGATCGCTACTTTGCGCCGGACATTGAACAGGCGAATACTCTGCTTAAGCTGGCTATTCACAACACGCTCATGCCAGAGAGCCTGTTACCAAGTGTTCAGTAATCCAGCATTACTAGCACTTAACCTAAAAACCGGATGATAATTTGAAGGCTCCACGTTTCGCGTGGAGCTTTTTTATCTCCTCATTAAACGTATTCCTAGCGAGCTTTATGAACACTTGCATATTGTTATTGCTATACTTTTAAAAATAGCCGACGTAATAAAGTCGCTGTTTATTGCTTTCACAAATAAAAGCGTTGCTAAAGTATGCGTTTTTAACGATTTATCCGCCGAAATAGTGTCTTATTGTTAGGATACGGTGAAGTTTTCACTGGATGGACCATTGCTACGCAGATATTCGCATATAATCCCACACAGTTTTGGTTACTACGTAAAAATTATGTTTCTAACACCTTATTTTTCAAACACTAATCACCAGTTTCAGTTCACTCGCGAACAAGCAAGCCACTTTGCAAAACGTGTCGCAGGTGACTACAACCCAATCCACGATGAAGACAACAAACGCTTTTGTGTCCCTGGGGACTTACTTTTCGCTGTGCTTCTTAGTAAAGAAGGCGTCAGCCAAAAGATGCGTTTTAACTTCTCTGGCATGGTAAACGATGGTGTAGCACTTCATATTGAAAATAAGTGTGAAAAAGAAAGCGCCGTTGTTGACGAGGCAGGTAAAGAATACTTACACATGTCCCGTGAAGGTGAGACTAATCACGATCCCGCATTTATTGAGCATGTCGTAACAAATTACGTGCAATTCTCTGGCATGAACTTCCCTCACATCATGGTTCCTCTTATGGAAGAGAAGCAAATGATGATCAACTGCCAACGTCCATTAGTTATTTATGAAAGCATGGAAGTTGAATTTTCACGCTTAGACCTTACACATCCAGAAGTGGATTTCACTGGCGCAACATTCGACGTGGAAGGTAAACGTGGGGTAGTCACCTTAAACTTTGCGTTCAAAGAAGACGGTGAAGTCGTTGGCAAAGGCATCAAGCGCATGGTTGCAAGCGGCTTGAAGCCATATGACCAAGAAGCGGTTGACGATCTTGTACGCCGTTTCAATGAACGTAAGGATGCATTCCTAGCAAAGTTCGTTAAGGCAGCCTAATCGACTGCCCTATCAGACGCGCTCAAAAAACGTGTTTACTAAAAGAAAGCCCAACGTCGATCGTTGGGCTTTCTTTTTATGTCTCATCCAAATAAAACTAAACGCAATGCTTAGATCCAGCGGCGGACGTGGTTTTTATAATCCACATACTCTTCACCAAACAATCGCTCTAGAACACGTTCCTCTGGCTTGATTTGAAATCGATTCATATAACTGACA
Source organism: Vibrio sp. Y51_MX_L26 (assembly GCF_024181935.1). NCBI lineage: Bacteria > Pseudomonadati > Pseudomonadota > Gammaproteobacteria > Vibrionales > Vibrionaceae > Vibrio > Vibrio sp. Y51_MX_L26. The sequence continues at coordinate 387,281 of NZ_JAMZAS010000002.1, read as the reverse complement.
AATACAACGCTACAAAGCACCACACTCAAGTGCTGCCACCACAAACCAATTGCAATGATTAGAAGCAGTAGCGCCATATACATCGGATTGCGCGAAAAAGAAAATACGCCAGTTCTCACCACGGAAGAGGCCGTGTCAGGCTTTACAGGGTTAACCGTCGTTTTTACTTTATGGAATTCATACACACCAGCAATGCCCATATAACCAGAGAGCAAAGTTAACCCGCCAACCACAACCTCGACAAAGGGCACGCTAATATTCAGGCTCGGCACCAGAACTGTCAGTCCATACATGAGTAGTATGACCAACAAAAACACCGCAACAGGTGGGACTTTGAGTTCAAGTTTTCTCAAGATTCATATCCTTTGAAATTGTTGTATGTGACTTCTAAAAAAGCCCAGTAAAACTGGGCTTAATTTGATGTGATTATATCAAAGTTAACAGCGCCTGAACGGGATGTTTGGGCTTTGTTCCTTCAAAGCGTTTCACTTGGCTGCGGCAAGAGTAGCCAGTAATCAAACATCTCTCGTTATCTAACTTATCTAAGCTTGGCTTCCAGCTTAAATTGTAAATGTCTTTCGACATCGACAACTTATCGACCTCGTGACCAAACGTACCCGCCATACCACAACAACCAACAGGAACCGTATTTAAAACTGCACCAAAGTGAGCAAAAATAGCGCCCCACTCTTTTTCCGCATTCGGCATTTTGGTTTTTTCAGTACAGTGCGCAAACAGATACCAAGGTTCCTGCGCCTTATGCTCTCCGCTTTCAAACGCTTCTAGTCTTGGGTAAAGCCATTCGTGGGCCGTTAGTACATCGAAATCACCTCGCTTACTGCCAAGTACTTCAGCGTATTCATCTCGATAACACAGCACCAATGCAGGATCGACACCAACTAAAGGAATATCCAGATCCGCTACCATCGCCAAGAACTTCGCTGTATCGGCGGCTGTATCCTTAAACTGACGTAGAAAGCCTTTAATGTGTTGTGCTTTACCATTCGGCTTAAATGGCAGAAGCACCGGATGCATGCCCAGCTTTTTCAATAATTTAACGAAGTCTTCTACGACATCGGCGTCGTAGTAGCTAGTGAATGGGTCTTGAACAATTAAAACATGCTTGCTCTTTTCAGACGAAGACAAACCGCTGAGCGCTTGCAGATCATAAGGCGTTGTCAGCGACTCTACTCGTTGTTTCAATGTAGGTACTGATAACAACGGCGCATCGACATACCCAACTGTTGAAGCCGTTAAGCTCTTGACCCACGACTGCTTCAAAACACCGTTTACGACACCTGGCGCTTTCGCCATCATCGGCAGCATAGTCTCTATGTTCGCAACCAGATAATCTTTTGCTGGACGTTGGTAACGAGAGTGATAAATGTTTAAAAAGCGTGAGCGGAAACTCGGAACGTCGACTTTAATCGGACACTGGCTCGCACACGCTTTACACGCTAAACAACCATTCATCGCTTCATACACTTCGTGGGAGAAATCGTATTCGTTACGACGATTGATAGAATGACGTACGCGGTCAATCATGGTTTTGATTGATGTTTTGTTTTCTAGTGTTTGCTTTTCTAAGTCAAGAATATCAATGCCTTGCTCAGTAAGCTGACGCAACCACTCGCGAACCAAGCCAGCACGCCCTTTTGGCGAGTGACGACGATCGGCCGTCACTTTCATCGATGGACACATCGGTGAGCTGGTATCGTAGTTAAAACACAAACCGTTACCGTTACATTCCATCGCTTGCTTAAAGCTGTCACGCACTTGTACGTCAATTTGGCGGTCATAGTAACCACGTTTGGTGTCGGTTACTTTTACCAACTCTGCATCGCTATCAAGTGGCGTACAGATTTTGCCCGGGTTCATTTTGTTGTGTGGATCGAATGCCGCTTTCACACGTCTCAGCTCAGTAAACAACTCGTCGCCGAAAAACTCAGGGCCATACTCTGAGCGGAAACCTTTGCCATGCTCACCCCACATCAAACCGCCGTATTTCGCCACCAGCTTAACCACTTCATCAGAAACTTCGTGCATCAATGCTTCTTGGTGCGGGTCACACAAATCCAACGCAGGACGTACGTGAAGCACCCCGGCATCGACGTGACCAAACATGCCGTAATTCAGAGACTTGCTGTCTAACAGCTCTCGAAACTCTACAATGAAGTCCGCCAGATTTTCTGGTGGCACACAGGTATCTTCAGCGAATGCGACCGGTTTAGCGCGACCTTTTGCTGCGCCTAACAAACCCACCGCTTTTTTACGCATGTTGTAAATACGCCCGATACTCGCTACATCGTTACAGACTTGGTAACCGATGATGCCCGCTTCTTCTGTTTCCAGCATGGTATCAAGCTTGGCGGTCAGCGCTGCAACCTGCGCAGCAACTTCTTCTTCGTCCTGACCTGCATATTCCACCATATTGATGCCAAGCATCTCTTTATTTGGAACATCGGTAAGCAAATCACTCACGGTGTGCCAGACGATATCTTGCTTCGCGAGATTAAGCACTTTCGAGTCAACGGTTTCTACAGATAGCGCTTTCGCTTCGACCATCAACGGTGCATTACGGAGCGCAGAGTCAAAGCTGTTGTATTTAACGTTAACCAAAGTACGTGCTTTCGGAATTGGCGTCAGGTTTAGCTTCGCTTCGGTAATAAATGCCAATGAACCTTCCGCGCCACACAGCACTCGTGTGATGTCGAAACGGTCATCGTCTTCATTCAAGGCATTTTTTAAATCGTACCCCGTTAAAAAGCGGTTGAGCGGAGGAAATTTATCCACGATCTGCTGGCGTTTTTCACGACATACGGATTCCGTTACTCGTAGCGCCTTGGCAGCAAACTCGCCTTCTTCGGGGTAGCCGTTGGACAGATCTGATTCTAAAACTGAGCCATCAGCAAACACCGCTTGTAGCGACAAAACATGATCGGATGTTTTTCCGTATTTCAGAGAACCTTGACCAGAAGCATCAGTGTTGACCATACCGCCAATTGTGGCACGGTTACTAGTTGATAAGTCCGGAGAGAAGAAGTAACCGTAAGGGCGAACCGCATCATTTAACTGATCTTTCACTACACCAGTTTGTACACGAACCCAGCCTTCTTTCTCATTAATCTCAAGCACTTTGTTCATGTGACGAGACATGTCAACCACAATACCTTTGGTTAGCGACTGACCATTGGTCCCTGTGCCGCCACCACGAGGTGAAAAGGTGATTCGTTCGTACTTTTCTTTATTGCTCAGTTTCCCGAGGAGAGAAACATCTTCTGTCGTTTTAGGATGGACGACTGCCTGAGGAAGTTGCTGGTAAACACTGTTGTCAGTGGCAACCGCTAGTCGGCTTGAATATTGGCTTTCGATATCACCAGTGAATCCGGCGTGCTCAAGCTCTTTCAGAAAACTAAGAACAAGAGGATCGACATCAGTTTGCGAGTGTAATCTTGGTAACATTTGCTTCCTGCCCCTACGACGCTGAATCCGATCAGCTGCGGGTTATGTAATTATTTGCTCACTTCTCATACAAGTTGGCGTTCAGCGAAACAAAACACCACAAAAGAGTAAGTGAAGTAATATTCTTTGAATTTCGTCACTTTACAACATTTAAAAAGACGAGCAAATCAGAATCTCGATACAATAATTAAACTTATGCTTTATTTTTTCACGCTTGATGCCTTACATTGGGGAACGAATCGCGTTTCTAGATGAGTTTTCAGAATGAAAAAAAATAAAATTGTGACCACTGAAGATATCCTTCTCAAACTTTGCCAGTCTGTTTCTGGCGTCCTAACTTCGGCGACATCTTCTCAAGTAAATTACTCTGCAATGGTGCAAAAAATCCACAAGACTAGCCTCAAGCCAGATTTTGGCTGTTTTGTTCTGTTTGATGGCGGGTTTACCGGGCTGGTCGTAATTAATTTTACGGCAAAAGCCGCATTAGAGATCTACACCAACTACATGCGTAATATGGGTATGCCAGAAGAAGAACTGGCAATATCTCATACTTCTGACGAGGTGGGAGATGTTCTGGGTGAGCTAATGAACCAACTGGTTGGAGATTTCACCAATAAAATTCGTAAAGAGCTGCAAACGAACATCACACAAAACCAGCCAAAAATGATGGCGCTGAATAAGCAAGTAATCTTACAAGTGGATACCAACCTTGACCGCCCTCAAGCTCGCCGAGTGACGTTCTCCACCGAAAATAACAACATTTTCTACCTAGAGTTGGCAATGGACAAAACTGAGTTCATCCAACTAGAAGAGTTTGAAATCGCAGAAGACGAAAATCCAGACGATATTTTAGAAGCAACACGTAAAAATATGGCTGAGAAAGAATCTAAATCGTCGAGTTCGAACGATGACGCCGATGATTTACTCAACCAGCTCGGGTTGTAATTCCAACTAATCTTAATGAAGAATGGCTTCTTAGACACAAGTACGACTTCATACTGATTATGACGAACTAAAACGCCTAGCCTCGCCTTCCGCGGGGCTTCTTTTTATGTCCATAAACCACCTTCACTCCCACCTTGTATTTCGTTTTTATGTCAAAAAAGGTAATATGTCTGACTTCATAAATTTTCTGCTTTCGTTACTGGTTGTCGATGGATAAACAAAAAGCTCTGAAAAAAATCGCCAAGTGCTTAGAACTGGGCAATTCCGCTAATGTTAATGAGGCTGCCAATGCTATCAAAATGGCACATCGCCTCATGCTCAAATATGGTCTGGATAAAGACGATATTGAGTTTATCAGAATGGGGAAAACACAATCTTCCCACCTACTACCAGCGAATATCAGTTCTACCATATTGCGAGTGATTCGCGGCATTAACACTAAATTCGGTGTTGAAGCGGTGTTGTTGAATCACAAAGGGCTCAAACGTGTCGAGTTTATCGGTGAAGCAGATCGCGCGATTTTTGCTGCATTTGCTTTCGATATTATTTATCGCGAGATGAACGAAAGTACCGGACAATTCCGAAACAGCTTCGCAGGTACGGGCACCTCTTCTCAAGAGGTGACTCGCCGCGTGAACTCATTTGTATCTGGTTGGGTAGAGGGCGCGATAGAGAAACTTCCAGTCATTTCCCCAGACGAAGAGTCGGCCAACAAAATCAATGATTATATTGATAAAGAATTCCAAAACATTGACCGCGAAACCTTCAAGAAGCAACTGAAAGAAGCGATGAAAAACCTAACCGAAGACTACGAAGTGGGCTTGAAAAAAGGTAGAAGAGTCTCCGTTAACCGTGGTGTTGGCGGCGAGCAAGCGCGTAAAATGTTGGGCAATCCATCGAAATAACCAGAGCAGCAATTGATTGACGTAGGTTCCAATATTCCAATGTTATTGGGACCTACTTTTTGAAGTTGTGATAGTAACGATAAGAATTTTCTTACAGAAACTCTTATCAATCTTACTTTCTCATAACAAATATCAATGCTTACTTATTCATAATTCGCATCCCATTATGAGGCATGGTTTCGCCTCAGTTTTATACGGAGATTTTCCCTTGAAAAAGATGCCTATTGCACTAGCTCTAGTGCTAGCTCTTACTGGCTGTCAAGCCACTCAACGCCAAAATGCAACAACGGGTGAATACGAAACTAACTCAACCACGCAAGGCGCGCTTATTGGTGCTATCGCTGGTGCAGCAATCGGTCTAGCAACGGGCGACGACGCTAAAGAACGCCGTCAGCATGCACTCATTGGTGCGGCCGCAGGCGGAGCGACTGGCGCTGGCGTTGGTTACTACTTTGACCAACAAGAAGCAGAATTGCGTCGCGCTTTGCTAAACTCTGGTGTACAGGTTCAGCGTGTTGGTGAGAACCAGCTTTTACTGCGTATGGAAAATGGTATCGGCTTCTCTTCAAGCTCTTACCAGCTTGATGCTAGCATTCATAATACGCTACGCGGTGTTGCTCGCATCTTGGTTGAATACCCAGATACCAGCCTTGTTATCGACGGTTACACTGATAGCACGGGCAGTGAGTCATACAACCAAACGTTGTCTGAGCGTCGTGCAGAGTCCGTACGTCAATTCCTAGTATCTCAAAACGTTGCACCTGGTCGTGCAATTGCACGTGGCTACGGCGAACGTAACCCAATTTGCTCAAACCAAACTTCTGAAGGTCGTGCGTGCAACCGTCGTGTTGAAATCCAGATCTTGCCACTGAAGTAATTTGGTTGCACCATAGCGGTAATAATAAAAAATTACCGGAGCAGGCCTAGCCATAATCGTTAGGCCTGACATATCAATGTCTGTCAAAACGTCTGCCCTACTCTGCTTATTTAGCCTCAGCTTTTCTGGTTACTCGCTTGCCTCTCAAGCTCCAAATGACCCCATAGAACAATACGAGTACGCACAGCAATTATTGGCATCAAACAAAGCTGAAGCCTCAGCAGAAACGCGTTACTGGCTAGAGCAATCCGCCAACCAAGGTTACCTCCCTGCGCAAAAACAGCTCGCGAACGACTTTGCTAAAGGGATAAATGGCGAAAAAAATGAAACACAAGCGTTATATTGGCTAACCTCTATCGCACTCAATGACCCAACCGATCGTGGCTTTCTTCTCGCTAACTTTATTCAGCACAATCAAGACAAGGTCACAGCTTCTCAATTGACTGAAGCTTTGTATCAAATGGCTTCTCAGCATAATCCAGCAGCAGAACAGGCTTATAATCAACTGTTAGAGCAGCGCTTCAATCAACTGCGAGCTAAACAAGTCTCACAAATAAAGTCGCTCGATAAAAAGGCGGAGCAAACACAAGAAGAGAAAAGCACAACAATTACAAAACCCAACGTAGAATACTCGCAGTTTCTATGGCTGATCTGGCTAGCGGCGATACTCATCATCAGCGGCTTAAGCTTCTTCGTAATCAAGAAACATAAGCAGAATAGAAAAGCGCTTGAAGCCAAAGAGGAAAGCCAAAATCAGCGAATGGCGGCAAAAGTTAAAGAGCTAGAGTTTACGAATAAGCAACTGAAGCGTCAGTTAGAGAAAGTATTCAGAGAATTTAAGAAATCCAAAACTCAGGTAGAAAACCATAAGCTAAGCGTCGCGTGTGCTATGTTTGGCTACACACCACAACACATCCCTGATTTACAAGCAATAAAGCTACGCTATAGACAGCTATCAAAGCTTTATCATCCGGACACAAGAGGCAGTGAAGAAGAAATGAAGCGACTCAATCATGCCTTTAAGCTTGTCTCACAAAATGTTACAAAACAGTAAAAACAGGTCAAGATACTTTGGCTAGCATGCTTTTAGACCTATATAATCAAGCGCCGCAATCGATCTCCCTCTCAAACAAATTAACAGACATTTAACTTAAGTCTCGCTTTTATGCCATAATGCTCAGCGCAAAATAACACCTAACGACTCAAATTAATCTAGGTGGGGAGAAAATCAATGTTCACTGAAGAAGGTACCTGTGATTGGTGTAAAAAACCTAGTCTTGTAACTCGTCACGATTATTTAGATGGCAAGCACCATTACTCATGTAAAGCTTGTTACGACATGGCAAAAATCGACGTGCGCCTATTTAACCAAGGCGAATTGCAAATGCGCGAACGCTTGCAACGAGCGAGCTAAGCAAGACGGAATCAACGGAACTGATTTTCAAAAGCGCCTTTTAAGGCGCTTTTTTGATCGGCCAAGCCCTATTTCCAATCTCTATCTCGTATTCCCTCCTATCCTACATAGCATGTCGCATCGGTTATCAGCCCCTCTCCTACTGTATACAAACCACTGCCCGTGAAAAAACACCTGTATATACAGTAGTAAGCCCCTGTATGTCTTTCGTCCAATTTTCTACTCATCTCACATTTTTAAATTGATGTTAGACATATCAGAAATGAAAAATAACCAAATAAATTCAGACACTTAAAATAAAACCCTTTTGTTTCCTTCTCAAAAAAACGCAAATAACTTTTGATAAACGGGTTGATCAGGTCGTCAAAACAAACTACTGTATACACATACAGCATGTATAAAGGAACAGTAAGATGCAGTTACAAAGTCAATCTCATACATACTCTCGTTACAACGTATTGGCACAAGCAACTCAGCCCATGGCCGTTTCGGATCAGCTTCTATCTAAGCTGGCTGTTTTATCGCAGCAGAAACAATGGATTTTGTTTACAGCAGACTGCCCTCGCCCTGACTTTGAACAACTCACTGCTTCTAATATTTGCTGTAGAAACGTGATTCAAATGAAGCCTTCTCAACAGCTTTCAGAAGTCGAGATCGTGATCAAAGCCATCCGATCAGGTAATGCCAGTGCTGTTGTCGCATCAAATAAAATTGCACTTATGAATCAATCGATGTTGCACGACATGGCGCAACGCTATCAGTGTGAAGTCTTTTTCGTCGAAGGCAGAGTTAATAAGTACCACTAATAAGTTCGACGTTATCCATCCTGCATCTCGCCTCCTTTTTAAGGGGGCTTTTTTTTGTATTAAAGAAAACAGGCAAACGTTTGCTTTTTCTCTGGCGAGTTAAAATAGTTCTGGTATGATGCCCACATTCGATTTATTCAGCGCCCACATTTTGCTGAATATCTTCTCTTTCTGACGTTTGATTAAGATGATAGGAATGTCGCAATGAGCCTTGCTAATCAAGTACTTGCCGTCAATGACGACCTGCCAATTCGCACCCATAAACCCGTTCATAGCGGAAAAGTTCGTTCAGTTTACTGGTTAACTGAAGAAGACAGCGCCCGACTGATCAAAGAAAAAGGATACGATGTCGCTCCAGATGCGCCTTTGGCTATCATGGTGATTAGCGACCGAATCTCTGCATTCGATTGTATTTGGCATGCTGAAGGTGGTCTTAATGGTGTCCCAGGTAAAGGGGCTGCGCTTAATGCGATTTCTAATCACTGGTTCAAACTATTCAAAGAAAATGGCTTAGCAGATAGCCACATTCTAGACATTCCTCACCCTTTTGTTTGGATTGTACAAAAAGCCAAACCTGTAAAAATCGAAGCCATCTGCCGCAAATACATCACGGGTTCGATGTGGCGCGCTTACGCAAATGGCGAGCGCGAGTTTTGTGGAATCCAACTTCCTGAAGGGTTAGGAAAAGACAAAGCACTGCCAGAGTTGCTCATGACCCCATCCACAAAAGGCATTCTAAAAGGTATTCCCGGTGTGCCAGAAGCGGATGACGTTAATATTACTCGTCAAAATATCGTAGACAACTACGAAGAATTTAACTTCTCAAGCGCTGACGATATCGCACTCTACGAAAAACTGCTGAAAGAAGGCTTTAACGTTATCAGCCAAGCGTTAGAAGAAATCAACCAAATCTTTGTCGATACCAAATTCGAATTTGGTTATGTTCATGATGCTGCTGGCAATGAAAAGCTGATTTACATGGATGAAGTGGGTACACCAGACTCGTCTCGTATATGGGATGCTAAAGAATACCAAGCAGGTCACATCGTAGAGAACTCAAAAGAAGGTTTCCGCCAGTTCCTACTTAACCACTTCCCTGACCCAGATATCTTGCTAAACAAAGAACGTATGCCAGAGCGCGAAGCACTCGCTCGTGATAATGCTTTACCCGTCGAATCTTTGATGGCGATTTCGAGCACCTACATTGGTATTGCCGAGAAGATTACAGGAAAGCCGATTCATTTGAGTGAGAATCCGAAAGCGGAAATCATCGAAGTACTGAGCAAAGAATACGGATTGATTGACTAGCACTGTCGCTAGATTAGCTAAACGCTTTCCAATAAAAAGTCCGCAATAGCCTGCGGACTTTTTTCGTATTAGGCTCATTTTAGCCGATATTTAACGTAGTACCATCAGTTGTGGAGGCTGACTTGGTCGTCACCTGATATGTTTTGTCTTTAATCGTTGATACGAAATACCAGGTCGACTCTGCTTTGTCGGGCGTAAAAGTAACGCGCATAAAGCCACGCTGTTTGATATCTGCCCACTGTAATTCTGACACTAAGTGCGGCAACGTGTATTCCATTTGAGCGATCGCAACAGGATCTAACGCTAGGTAGGCCTCTAGCCCAGGGGAACTCACCGAGCTAGTTGCAAACTCTACCCCGATAAGATGCTTAGATACGTCTTTAAGCTCACTTGCCCATGCGTTGTGCGTATCTCCTGCCAAGCAGACAAAGTTACCACTGCTGGCTTTGGCCAGTTGATAAACTTTCTCTCGCTCAACGTAGTAACCATCCCATGCATCTAGGTTATACGGGAGAGAAATGGTATCTGAACTTGGGTCAGAGAGGTAACCCGTAATCGCAGAGTTTACTGCTAATAACGCCTCTGTTTTTTGTTCTTCAGTGGCAGTAAACAATTGAAACATCGCGGTCATAACCGAACTTGGCAACTCCATACGAGACATTAACACTTGTTGCCCTAGCACATTCCAAGTTGCGTTGTGCGTACTGAACGCATCCATCAGCCAAGCGAGTTGGTCAGCGCCTAACAGCTCTCGGTCTTCACTGCGCGACTGAGCAACTAAACCACCAATCGCTTCCATCGTTGGTGAGCTGAGCGAGAAGTAATCCAACGGTTTATCACGCCCCACAAGTCGCGTGTCGAGCATCATCAAATTGACTAAACTTCCAAACGAAAACTGACGGTAAATCAGCATGTTTGAGAAAGTGTTTTCACGAACGGGCAACCATTCTGTCCACGCGGCAGCCGCAGCTGCACGACGATCATTAAAGCTGCCTTCCTCTTCTTGATGGTTTTCCGCACCATTTTTCCAACTATCATTTGCAAGCTCATGGTCATCCCAGACAGCAATCATTGGTAGGTTCGCATGTAACGCTTGCAGATCAGCATCTTGGCGATATTGCGCATACCGTTTTCGGTAATCATCTAAGGTAATACATTCAGTGCCTTTGCTTGGCTCTCGCCCTAGTGCCTCAGCATCTTCACTAGCGTAGCCACCAGCACCATACTCATAAATGTAATCACCGAGATGAAGCACCACATCAAACGGGTCTTGTTCATGTTGATTTAAGATCTCTCGATACACATGGAAATAGCCTGCAGGATAGTTTGCACAAGAAACAACCGCCATGGATGCCTTTTCTACACCATCTTCTGGTAATGTTTGAGTTTGCCCGACTTCGCTAGTGACATCTCCAGCCATGAATCGATAGTAGTAGCGAGAATTTGCGTTGAGATTTTGAACATCGACTTTTACCGTGAAATCTCGGCTCGTGTCTGTGGCAAAAGTGCCACTTTGCACGATATCAGTAAAATTTTCGTTAGATGAAACTTGCCAGCTTACATCTGCGTAGCTTGCTGAGGTCGTAACACGAGTCCAAATGATTACTTGTGTTTGAGTAGGATCTCCACTCGCCACTCCGTGCTCAAAGGTAACCGCAACAGACTCACTAGCATCGCTACCACAGCCCACCAGCCCGGTAACAATAGCCGTTGAAGAGGCAGCTTTCATAAAGTCTCGACGAGACAAAGACATATTGACTTCCTTTCTTATTGTGTTTGTTTTTATGCCCAAATGACGTGGTGACTCAATCATCCTTGTGTGCCAATAAGGGACGTTAATTCGAACTTACAGTACCAACCACTTAGTCGGTAATTTGTCCTAAAAACACAAAGTTAGAAGCTAGTTATGACAATTGCATTTCCAAACGTTACATTTTTGTTAATTTAAGTGCAAATACTCTATATTCATCACACTTCCAAGACCTGTGACAAAAACCTCAAAATAAAAAAGCGACCTACTTTGAGGTCGCTTTTCATTGCACTATTGTTAAGTGGTACATTGATGAAGTGGAAATGCTCAGCCTAAAACTTGATGTTAAGGACATCTTGTTCTGACGTGTCCACCTTCAACTGACTGCGAGATTCTATGTACTCGATTTGCTGAACATCGAGCGAATATGGCATAACGACTCGCAATTCGTTGATCCCTTCATGTTTAGCTAACTGGGTTAAGCGGACCAAATTGGATTCATCACTTTTACGAGAAGACATCGATTTTAATGCGGCATCCCACAACCGATCTTCAGGCTTGCTCAATTCCGCAATGTTCTGTTTCCACATCAAACCGAAAATAGGCGCGATGGTGGCAAATGCCTCTAAGAAGGTCCATTTTTTACTACCTGTCGCCCCTAAAAAGCTAGTGTAGTCGAATTCAATGCACGTCTTTCCTTGTTGATCCATTCTATGCCCCCGACACTCGAAAATGAGATATACCAAATATCGTTCAACTGTTTTGATATAGCAATGGGATATAAAACATTCGTCTTTTATGCCCTAATTTACATACAAAAGGAAATATTAAAACCAGCTTTGTAACAACTGATGTACAGCTTCGCCATATATAAGCATTCAATTGATTAATATTTCAATTAAGAAACTAAAAACAACACGCAAGTAACGCTATCAATATGAAATCATTATAGATTCACCAAGAAAATATCAATTCTTGTCACAACGTCATCCGCCTACCTACTTCACATCAATCACTCGACTGGCCTTTTTATACTGTATCTTCCAACCAGCCCAGCGTGGCAGCTCCCAACGCTTTGGGTCTCCCTTACGGTTTCCCTCTCGATAAATGACCTGTACCAGCTTGCGAGACGCGTAATACTCAACATCCAGTTGGAGTTCTGGCAGCGAAAGTTCTAAAGGGTACTGCTCCGTGAAATCGTCGTATTCCCATTCCGGAACACCGTTAAATGTTAAGTCTTCCGGTTCAAACAACGCCATATCATCGACATTTTCAACGCCTAATGTTTCCAACTGATCCTTTAACCAGCTAGAAAATGTCAAGGAGGCCAAGTCGTTAACCTCTTCTTCTTCGACATTAAGGCCCAATGCGTTGTAGAGTTTCCAGTGTTGGATTTGTTGTTTTCTTTGAGAAGCAAAACCTGGTAACAGGGTCTCGTCTTCTATCATTTCGACAATAGACTGAACAGCAACATCACCTTGTAACGCTTGGTGTTCAGAACAGACTGTTCGCCCGGCGTAGACCAAATGCATTGTTGCTCTTGGCGTCTCTTCTTCATAATTCGTCTCACCTTGTTGCCACTCCCCAAATTCAAGTTCGCGTAACAACGTCAGCGGGATAGGCATCATGACCGATGCGAGGTTTAGTGTTTGCTTAACGCCTCGTCCTGGCACGCTATGGCTATCTAGCACAATGGCCGCTTCTTCTTTATCAGGAAAGCGGCTGTTACGCCCAACCAGCATCTCGACTACGCCATTTCCTAGAGCATCTCTTCGACGAGCTCGTCGGACAAACACAAGCTCAGGGTGTAATGAGGCGATGGAGAAAAAGAGCGCTTCACGTTTATATCGAGAGGCAACGTCAAGTTCCGGTAATTCAAATACTTCTCGCATTTGTTTTGCTAAACCTTGTGCCTCTTCGAGTGCGCTGGCATCAATGACAATACCAGGGAGTCGCTCCCCCCGAACCAAACGGATCAGCAAAGAGGCATCACATCCGTATGGCTCCTCTTGAGATAGAAGCTCAGCAACTTCACCACTTTGTCGCTGATAAAGCTGCGCAGGCACAGATAAGGCGGCAGCCAAATCAATCATTGCTTCCTTCTCTGGCTTCGCTTGAATTCTGGTAACAAGATCGGCAAACAGTGCATCAATGGGTAGTGGATATACTTTTCTCCCGTGCTGCGTAACATTGCCATCCTCATCAATCGCTTCCATAGATAACAACGTCGAATGAGATGCCTCTAGCGACTTTGGAGGAATTGAGTCGAGAAAATCGAGTGTTGAAAGACGGTATCCACAACAAGCAGCTGCCAGCATGGGCTCGACGAGCTCTTCTCTGCGCAATTCTGGAGGCGTCACTAATTCTAACGGCGCGTGTTCACCATATAGACGAATACAAGCTCCTTCAGCAACACGGCCCGCCCGCCCCATTCGCTGCGCGGCGCTGGCCTTAGAAATGTGGGTCAGCGTCAGTGCTGTACGTCCATTTCGTTGTACTGTTCTGCGCTCTAAACCACTATCGATTACTACCCGGATATTAGGAATGGTCAGAGAGGTTTCCGCAACATTGGTTGCCAATACGACTTTTCGTTGTTTTTGCGTAGTTAACGCGCGGTGCCGTTCTTCATCACTAACCGAGGCATGAAGTTTGACCACCATGACTCCGCCGCAACTTTGTAGCATCTGAGCACATTGGGTGATCTCTTTGCGTCCAGGCAGGAAAACAAGAATATCGCCATCTTCATCTTCCAATGCTTCTTTTACCGCTCTGACAACCTCTTGTTCACATCCCTTCTTATTCGGTAAATAACGGCTGTCTAAAGAACGATGTGTCACCGTGACTGGAAAGCAACGCCCTTCGGATCGCAGACGCTTCGCATTCAGGTAACGCGCTAGCTTTTCGCCCTCCAGCGTAGCGGAAGTGACGATCAACCGATGTTGATTTTCTTGCTTCAAAATTGCGGTTAATAGATCAATATCCCAGCGTCGCTCGTGCAATTCGTCCACTATCACGATATCGAAGCCTGCTAGCTTGTTTTCCGCAAACCAACGCAGTGCGACTCCCGGAGTCACAAATACAACTTCGGTTTTTTCATCAAAGTAGGCATGAAGCTTGATCGCGTAACCAACTTTGCGACCTATTGGCTCACCAGATTGCTCCGCAAGATATTCAGCCAACGAGGTACAAGCAATTCGACGTGGTTCAATAACCAGCACGCGTCCGTGTTTTGCCGCCCACATAGGCAAACGGGTAGATTTACCTGACCCGGTTTCGGCTTCCACCACGAGATGGTTTTGGTTCACATGTTGGTCAAACTCGGCTTGCAGGCTGTCGATAGGTAGTTGAAACATAGAAATTGGATTTGATTTGATGATGCAGAACATTATACCCAAGTAAAAAAATCCTGCTTTAGGTATCTCTAAACAACCAATATTGCCGATATTTTCGGCGGTATCTGAGTTTTTTTGCGACATTACATTGATGTGCATCAACGCATGTTTACAACTAAATGGTGAACCCGTTAAAATTTGGTGCGCATCCTTCAACCCTACATAAGGCACCCAATGAACAACGATAAACGCCCACTATATATTCCATATGCGGGTCCGGCTCTTTTAGCAACCCCTCTTTTGAACAAAGGCAGTGCATTCTCTGCTGAAGAACGTAGTTCATTCAACTTAGAAGGCTTGCTTCCAGAGTCTACCGAAACAATCCAAGAGCAGGTGGAACGTGCCTACCAGCAATACAAGAGTTTCGAAAGCGATATGGATAAGCACATTTATCTGCGTAATATCCAAGACACCAACGAAACACTGTATTACCGCCTAGTGCAAAACCACATTTCTGAGATGATGCCTATCATCTACACGCCAACTGTCGGCGCAGCATGTGAAAACTTCTCTAACATTTACCGCCGTGGTCGTGGTCTATTCATTTCATATCCGAACCGTGACCGTATTGACGACTTGCTGAATAATGCAGCAAACCACAACGTTAAAGTGATTGTTGTGACAGATGGTGAACGTATCCTTGGCTTGGGTGACCAAGGTATCGGCGGCATGGGTATTCCTATTGGTAAACTGTCACTTTATACCGCGTGTGGTGGTATCAGCCCTGCTTACACGCTACCAATCGTGCTTGATGTGGGTACCAATAACCCGCAACGTTTAGCTGATCCGATGTACATGGGTTGGCGTCACCCTCGTATTACGGGTGCAGAATACGATGCATTTGTAGAAGAGTTTATTCAAGCAGTACAGCGCCGTTGGCCTGATGCCTTGATCCAGTTCGAAGACTTTGCTCAGAAAAATGCGATGCCTCTTCTTGAGCGTTACAAAGATCGCGTGTGCTGCTTCAATGATGATATTCAAGGCACGGCGGCCGTTACTGTTGGCTCTCTACTTGCAGCCTGTAAAGCAGCAGGTACTCAGCTGTCTAAACAGCGTATCACCTTCTTGGGCGCTGGCTCTGCTGGTTGCGGTATCGCAGAAGCGATCATCGCACAAATGGTATCGGAAGGGATTTCTGACGAGCAAGCTCGCTCTCAAGTTTACATGGTTGACCGTTGGGGTCTGTTACAAGAAGGCATGCCTAACCTTCTTGATTTCCAACAACGCCTGGTGCAGAAACATACCAATACGAAAGAGTGGGAAAATGAAGGAAATGGCTTCTCACTCCTCGACGTTATGCGTAACGCCAAACCAACGGTACTAATTGGTGTTTCTGGTGCTCCTGGCCTATTTAGCCAAGAAGTCATCGAAGAAATGCATAAACACTGTAAGCGTCCGATTGTCTTCCCACTGTCGAACCCAACAAGCCGCGTAGAAGCAACACCGAACGACATCATTCGTTGGACAAATGGTGAAGCACTGGTTGCAACAGGTAGCCCATTTGAGCCTGTGGTTCATGAAGGTCGCACTTACCCTATTGCCCAATGTAACAACAGCTACATCTTCCCTGGCATTGGCCTTGGTGTACTTGCTGTAAACGCAAAACGTGTCACCGACGAGATGCTAATGGAATCAAGCCGTGCGCTCGCAACATGCTCTCCTCTAGCAATCAACGGTCGTGGTGCGCTACTTCCACCGTTGGAAGAGATCCACTCGGTATCGAAAAAGATCGCGTTTGCTGTTGGTAAGAAGGCAATCGAGCAAGGTGTGGCGTTAGAAATTACTGATGAAGCATTGAACGTGGCGATTGAACAATCGTTCTGGCAGCCAGTTTACCGTCGCTACAAACGCACTGCGTTTTAAGCTTGAGACATTTCGTTTAATAATTAGCCCCTACCATGTAGGGGCTTTTATTTTTTTATCATCCTAACCAGATTTTGGCATAAATGGGCTTCTCTCTTTTTGTTTCTATCAGATATGATGAGAACTACATTTTTAGTTAAGGATATAAAACGTTTTGTTGTTTTCTCGCATAAGATCAAAGTGGAAGCTGAAATTTTCCTGGAAGCGACTTGCTTTGATTTTGTCGATCTCTGTACTTAGTCTGCTTGTTTCTGTTATTGCCATCGACCGGTGGGTGGTTTTACAAGCCAAAGAAAGCATTTTCACTGAATACGAACAAATACCTCAACATGAGGTTGCTGTGGTTCTCGGTACCAGTAAATACATCGGTAAGATCCTCAACACTTACTACACTCATCGCATTAATGCAGCGATTGAGCTTTACAACCAAGGCAAAGTAAAACAGTTTTTATTGAGTGGCGATAACGCCCATCGCTCCTACAACGAACCGTGGACGATGAAACGCGACTTACTTAAAGCCGGCGTGCCTGAGGAAGTGATTCACCTTGATTATGCTGGCTTTCGTACTCTAGATTCGATTGTGAGGGCGAAAAAGATTTTTGCTTCGGAGCGCTTTCTGATTGTGACTCAGCGCTTTCATTGTGAGCGAGCGCTGTTTATTGCCGATGCTTACAACATTGATGCGCAGTGTCTTGCGGTAGCAGGACCTACGACAAACAAACAAAAAACATCAATGCGTATTCGAGAGTTGCTCGCCCGTGTGAAAGCCTTTTTAGACCTCTACATTATTAATACGCAGCCCAAGTTTCTTGGTCCTCAAGAACCTATCGTTGCAGTAAAAGAGCCTGAAAAAATCTCTAATGAGCCTCTGCAAGTTCCCGTCGAATAGAGTAACAACGCAGCTCACAAGGCTAATAACATTTCTATAAAACAAATGGGTAGTTTTCTACCCATTTCCAATTCTCAACATCACATTTTCTAATTTGCTCTACGATTCAGGCAAAACTCTTTTTTGCATTCCAAGTAACATTTAATCAATAAATAACTACAAGTCAGTTACTTTGCCATAAAAAAACCGACAAAAGGCAATGCAAAAGGAGCACTACCCATGACCGCACTCGCTGTGACATTGAAGAACTGGTTCTTCACTCGCAACAGCATGATTTTGAACGCGAATATCGTATTGTTCATTATCTTGTTTAATACCCTACCCTTTGAGCCACAAGTAGTAACCGGCCTGAGCATCTTAGTTTTTGTTGCTATTCTTTGGCTAACCGAAGCGATTCACGTCAGCATAACCGCGCTACTCATACCATTACTTGCGGTATTTTTAGGCGTGTTTAACACTCAGACCGCACTGAACAACTTCTCCAACTCCATCATCTTTCTATTCTTAGGTGGTTTTGCACTTGCTGCAGCTTTGCATAAACAGAAGTTAGACCAAGCTATTGCTGATAAAGTGCTGTTACTCGCACGAGGCAAAATGTCTGTCGCTGTATTCATGCTATTTGGTGTGAGTGCTGGCCTGTCAATGTGGATTTCAAACACCGCCACTGCCGCTATGATGCTGCCCCTTGTACTGGGTGTGATGACAAAGCTAGACGCGAAGAAAAATCACAATACCTTTTTGTTTGTTCTGCTCGGCATCGCTTACAGTGCTTCGATTGGTGGTATTGCAACGCTGGTTGGTAGCCCACCAAACGCCATTGCAGCAGCTGAAGTTGGCCTAAGTTTTACTGAGTGGATGAAGCTCGGTGTGCCTATCTCATTAGTACTAATGCCAATCGCTATTCTCGTGTTGTACACCATGACTAAGCCTGACCTTAGCCACAAGTTTGACCTTGACCATCAGCCTGTCGAGTGGACAAACGGCAAAATGATTACACTGGCTATTTTCTTACTGACGGTCACGTTGTGGATTTTCAGTAAGCCTATTAACGCGATGCTAGGGGGCTTCGCTAAGTTCGATACCCTTGTCGCAATAGGTGCGATCCTTCTGCTTGGGGCTTCTCGCGCTGTAGAGTGGAAAGATATTGAGAAAACAACCGACTGGGGTGTGTTAATCCTATTTGGTGGTGGTATCTGTTTGAGCAACGTTCTAAAAGCAACCGGAACAAGCGTATTTTTGGCTCATAGCTTGTCAGGCTTCCTTGAGCAAGCCGGTATCCTTCTGACGATTCTTGCTGTGGTTGCTTTTGTTGTCTTCTTGACTGAGTTTGCAAGTAACACCGCTAGTGCTGCACTGCTGGTCCCTGTATTTGCAACCATCGCAGAGGCCTTAGGCATGTCTCCGGTCATTCTCTCTGCATTGATTGCCGTCGCTGCATCTTGTGCATTTATGTTACCAGTTGCAACACCTCCAAACGCGATTGTGTTCGGTACGGGTCATATCAAGCAAAAAGAAATGATGCGAATTGGTTTCGTCTTAAACATTGCCTGTATTGCTGCACTAACGCTTTTCGCTTGGTTGTTCTGGTAAAAACAGCAAGTTCGATTAGCACTACACTGCTGCTCACGGTAATCGTATCGATGACCCAAACTTCCCCCTAAGTGGTGTTCAGCAGTTTCCCTCTTGGTGGCCAGTTGGCCACCTTTTTTAATTCCTTTGAGTGACGAATCGTTAGGCTTGCTTCTTTTCGCAGGCAAGCAAACCATAATGAACCTCGACCCGGTTGCGACCATTGCGCTTCGCTTGGTAAAGCACTTCGTCTGCTCTCGCCATGGTTTCTGAGACGCGTTCATTTTGCATTTGGGCGACGCCAATGCTGCATGTTAATGATTCACCGTGTACCCACAAATGACTCTCCACATTTTTGCGAATCATTTCCGCCTTCTTCACAGCTTGCTCAATATTGGTGTCAGGGCAAAATACAACAAACTCTTCTCCCCCCCAGCGAACAAGTCGGTCATCTGGGTAGATGGAACTTGCCACCACCATGACAAATTCGCGCAATATGTCATCCCCCATTTGGTGCCCAAATTTGTCATTCACCTTCTTAAATTTATCCAAATCCATATAGAGGATACTGAATGTACTATGCCCCCAGCGAACTTGCCGTGATTGCTGCTCAAGCCAGTGCTGCACTGCGTGACGGTTCATCGCTCCCGTCAACGCATCGCGATGCGCCAACTCTGCAAACTCATAGTTTTGAGCTCGCAACGTACCATTCACCTTCTCTAAATGACGATGACGTTTTTTCGCTTTTTCATAAGCGACTCGATTTTTTCGTAATTCGTGCAGCGAAAATGCCAGTCCAAGCGCCATCCAAGAGAGTAAGAGCGCATACAGTAACGTTTCTTGTGCAAGGTAAGCGCCTTCAAACTCAATTTTATCAATCACAATTTTGTGCTCGCCAAGTGCCGCACCAGATCCGGTCGCGATATCAATACGTGTGATGTTTGAAAATTCAGGTGCAGAGTGTTCAATCGCGACTTTGTTGTCTACTAACCACCACGTCATCACCTGTAAATTTTTAATCGGAATTTCGATGATGTCGTTTGAACCGGACGGAGAAAACTGCATGCCATTGTATTTAATCGTGTACTCGTCGTCTGGTTTGGAATACTCAGGGTTATAGTTGCGCAGATATAAACGCAAATCATGGCTCGGATTGGGCCCCACCCCCGCCTCTTCATATCTCACTTTTAATCGAATCGTATGGTAATTGGAAAGGTCAATCCCCTGTGTTGGCGTTGTGGAATCGGTATAAACAGAGATTCCGCAATAAGGCCAAGCATACGAGCTTTGCTTTAAGTCACAGCTGAGAACTAGGCTTTGCTTATCGTAAAAAATATCAGCCTCACTCAAGCCACCTTCGCTGGCGTCTTTAGTCGCATAGATATTGAAATGTTCTGGTGTAATGGTCAGCTTTCGTGTATCGCCAAGAACACTATAAAGCGCAACCAAACTAATAGTGCAAATAGAGAGGGCAAAGATAAATTTATGGATCCACTTCATGGGCGAGTGACCTGCTCAGCTTATATACAACACAATGTACTCAATGATTTTTCGAACTTCAAACAAAGTCATTTATCAAGAAACAAAATTACTTTTAGCTTTCGTTCTTACTTTCGATACATGGTAACGTGTTTTGAACCGTTATCACGTTTTTAAATCTCTCAAAAATGCGGTTCACTTGTTATTTGCGAAGCATTTCACAGCCGTATTTCCTAACCCATGAAGGTCAGTGCATAACATTTCAGAGCGATACATTTCGCTTTAATGTGCCTGTCAACCCTGCATCTCATCACCACTTCGGATATACTGTGCAAAAACACAATAATGAGTAATGTCATGTCATTAATTGCAACTGGTACGCTAAATAAAATGCGTGCATCTCTGGACGGTGCTGTCAGTTACCGTCTACCTGTTGGTGAGGAAGAGATTGATCTATCGCCGTTTCTGGGTAAAACGCTCACACTGACTCACACGGGCAATATTTTTTGTTGCTCATGTGGTAAGAAAACGAAAAAGAGTTATTCGCAAGGCCATTGTTTTGTCTGTATGAAAAAGCTAGCAAGCTGCGATATGTGCATCATGAAGCCAGAGACTTGTCACTACGACCAAGGGACTTGTCGCGAGCCACAATGGGGCGAAGAGAACTGCATGGTGGATCACTTTGTCTACCTATCCAATACATCCAGCTTAAAAGTTGGTATCACTCGTCATACGCAAATCCCAACTCGTTGGATTGATCAAGGTGCGACTCAGGGTTTGCCAATTTTTAAGGTAAAAACTCGCCATATCTCCGGTTTAATTGAAGTTGAACTGGCGAAACATATCGCAGATAAAACCAATTGGCGCACACTGTTGAAAGGCGATGGTGAACCAATGGCACTGCAAGATCGTTTTGCTGAGCTATTACCTTTAGTCGAAGACAAGATTGCTGAGATAAAACAGCAATTCGGTGAAGATGCAATTGAAGTATTGAGCGAAAGCATTACCGACCTTAGCTATCCGGTGCAACAGCACCCAACTAAGATCACCTCGCATAATTTCGATAAAAACCCGGTTGTTACTGGCACTTTGCAAGGCATCAAAGGTCAATACCTCATTTTTGACACTGGCGTGATCAACGTAAGAAAATTCACTTCCTATGAAGTAGAAGTAAGCGCCTAATCGCATATATAGCTGGTTTGTTGAAATAAAAACGAAAAAGCTCGAGTCAAACTCGAGCTTTTGTTTTTCTATCAGGAAGATATGATCAGTTACGCATCAAGGATGTTTTCTAGTACATCGAACAACATATCGACTTCTTCTATTGTGTTGTAATGCATGCAACCAATTCGTACTACACCACCCGACTCTTCTAGACCAAGTTGACGAACTAAGCCCAGCGCATAAAAGTGGCCGTTCCAAACACAGATGTTGTGTTCACCCAGCGTTTTCGCGATAAATTCTGGAGAATATCGGTCGAATGTTAGCGCAAAAGTTGGTGTGCGGAGCTGGCTATCTTCTTTCGCAATGCCAAATAGATTGACACCATCTAGTGCACTCAGACGCTGTAAGAAACGCTCACTCAAGCGTTGCTCATGCTGTTCATACAACTGGTAACTTTGCTCCAATCGTTGACGAAGAGGTAAACCGGCTTCACCAAATTGAGCCAGATACTCAACCGCAGCAACGACACCAGCAAGACCTTCAAAACTTTGCGTCCCCGTTTCAAATCGGCCTGGCCCAATATTGGTTGCAGGCTCGACTTTGTACGGACGAATACTGTGCAGCCACTGGTTGGCAATGTAAGCAATACCAACGTGCGGGCCGAAAAACTTGTAAGCAGAGCACGCTAAAAAGTCACAACCCAACGCCTGAACATCAACCAAATGATGCGGCGCGTAATGGACGGCATCCACATAAACTTGTGCCCCAACGTTGTGCGCCATGCTTACTACTCGCTGCACATCCACGATAGAACCAGTCGTATTCGATGCATAAGTTACTGCGACAAGGCGCGTTTTATCAGAAAGAAGACTGCTTAAATGCTCCAAGTCCAACGTACAATCATCTTCGTTGATACGAACCTGATGAACCGTAACGCCTTGATCTTCTGCCGCTTGTTGCCAGCTGGACACATTCGAATAGTGGTCCAAAGCAGAAACAATGATCTCATCTCCCTCTTGCCAATCTCGGCTAATCGCACGACTAAGCTGAAAGGTTAACGATGTCATGTTCGCACCGAAGACGATATTGCCAGATGACGGCGCGTTAAGCAGAGCTTGCGCTGACTCGCGTGCATTTTGCATCACGTCAACCGTCTTTTGGCTAGAAAAATAATGCCCGCCTAAGTTGGCGTTGAAACGACCTAAATATCCCACCATGCTATCTAGCACTGATTGAGGTACCTGTGACCCGCCTGGACCATCAAAAAACGTCACAGGCTTGTCGTTATGGTATTGAGCGAGTGCCGGAAACTGCTCTCTGATCAGATTAAGATTGAAGTTCATTGCGCTTATCCGTAGCCGTGAGTACAAACACATCCATATGACCCGCTTCATCATCAATGACAGAACGGATTGGGCACGCGTTGTGCCACAGTTTACTGTCTGCCAATATTGCAACCTCACCCGTTTCTAACACCTTACGGAAAAATGGGGCTTGGTTATGACTGCTGTACAGCATGATGTCACCACCAATGATGTTATGGCGTCCTACGCCAACCATTGCAATGTGATCAAAACCGTCTTGGTGCACACCTTCAGGTGCCACTTGAGTTTCTTCTTCTAGCGCTGTGATTCGGATTTGGTGAATTTCTATTTCCTGACCGTTAGGCAGATTATTCGCATTGACAAACAATTCGCACATTTCTCGGAAACCATCACTGGTGAGAATATCCTTCTCAATCGGCTCAAATTGTCTTACAACATCACCTTGGAATCGGTTGATATCAGACGATTGAACAAAGCTGTTTTTGTTTAAGTCAATGACTTTGCCATTATCAAAACCAACCACAGAATAACGTCTTAGTCGATACTGACCATCTGCATGCTCGGTACGAGGCAGTTCTTCAAACGATGGGGAAAGCTGCTCAATTGCTGCCATGCTGAGCTGTGTTAAATGCAGAGTATTCTCACGTGAATGTAACATCATTGTCTCCTTTAATGAGGCACATTAATTAACATTTAATTTACACACTAGGTTACGCAAATATTCTGCAATTGCCAGCTTTTAACGTTGATAGCTTCAACAAAATAACAAAAACAACATAACAGACCAATCCAAAGCACAAATACAGAGCCATGTTTCAGTTTTGCGCTTTGGCGATATTTGAAACTAGACTTCTCTACTACGAATAGAATTTTATGCTAGAAGTCAACGTTCTTTATCAATCTTTAGTGGGTTCTAATCTATAACCAATTATTCGATCACAATCGTTGTTTATGCTTTTAAAGCACTAAGAATTTCCATACAATCGAGGGAAATGTTCAGCCCTTTTTGGAGCCATAATGAGCGACGTAAAACATTGTAAACTATTAATTCTTGGTTCTGGTCCAGCAGGATACACAGCTGCCGTGTACGCAGCGCGTGCCAACCTAAACCCTGTGCTTGTGACGGGAATGCAACAAGGTGGTCAGCTAACCACCACTACTGAAGTTGAAAACTGGCCCGGCGACGCTGAAGGTCTGACAGGTCCTGCATTGATGGATCGCATGAAAGAGCACGCCGAGCGTTTCGAAACTGAGATCGTGTTTGATCACATCAACGAAGTAGAACTATCACAACGCCCATTTCGTTTAAAAGGCGATTCTGGCGAGTACACATGTGACGCATTGATTATTTCTACAGGTGCATCAGCAAAATACCTTGGCCTTGAGTCTGAAGAAACATTTAAAGGTCGCGGCGTTTCTGCTTGTGCAACCTGTGACGGTTTCTTCTACCGTAATCAGAAAGTTGCAGTTGTGGGCGGTGGTAACACTGCTGTTGAGGAAGCACTTTACCTATCTAACATTGCGTCAGAAGTTCACCTGATCCACCGTCGCGATTCATTCCGTGCAGAGAAGATCCTTGTGAAACGTCTGATGGATAAAGTTGAAAGCGGTAATATCGTTCTTCATACCGATCGAACTCTCGATGAAGTACTTGGCGACGACATGGGCGTAACTGGCGTTCGTATTAAAGACGTCAACACAGGTGCGACAGAAGACCTTGAAGTGATGGGCGCGTTTATTGCGATCGGCCACCAGCCAAACACACAAATCTTTGAAGGCCAAGTAGACATGAAAGATGGCTACATCATCGTTAAGTCTGGCCTAGAAGGCAACGCAACACAAACTAGCATTGAAGGTGTATTTGCAGCAGGCGACGTTATGGACCATAACTACCGTCAAGCTATCACATCAGCTGGTACAGGTTGTATGGCGGCATTAGATGCTGAGCGTTTCTTAGACTCACTTGGTGACAAATAACTTTTCACATTTGTGTCATATCCTTAAAACCCAGCGGTATTCCCGCTGGGTTTTCTTTTGTATACTACCGCCTCATTAAAACAATTATCATTAAGCCTTCACGATGGATAAGAAAAAGCAAAGCAGCTTGAATAAGTGGCTTAAGCAACAAAGTAAGTTAGCCAAGCGCTGGCTTATGATTGCGATAGGCCTAGGCGTACTTTCAAGCGTGTTTTTATTGGCTCAAGCAGCCCTGCTCGCCTCCATTCTGCACCAGTTAATCATTGACCAAGTCGACAAAGCCGACCTCATTTGGCATTTTGTTGGGCTTGGTGGCACGGTTATCGGTCGAGCTGCTTGTACCTGGGGTCGAGAGCTTGCCGGTTACCGTTGCGGTGAGCAAATTCGAGTTTATATTCGCCAACTCATTTTAGATAAAGTTCATAAACTTGGGCCAGCTTACATCAAAGGCAAACCTGCCGGCAGCTGGGCGACGCTCATCTTAGAGCAGGTAGAAGATATGCAAGATTTCTTCTCTCGCTACTTGCCTCAGATGTCATTATCGGTATTAGTGCCTTTCATTATTTTGGTTGTCGTATTCCCAGTAAACTGGGCGGCAGGCTTGATCTTCCTCGTCACCGCACCACTAGTGCCTATTTTCATGGCACTGGTTGGGATGAAAGCCGCAGAAGCAAACCGTAAAAACTTTAAAGCGATGCAGCGTTTGTCCGGTCACTTTTATGACCGCTTGCAAGCAATGACGACCATTCGCTTATTCGATAGAACAAAATCTGAAACTGAAACTCTGAAGGGTGCTTCGGAAGTCTTTCGTACTCGTACCATGGACGTTCTGAAAATCGCGTTTCTATCTTCTGCGGTTTTAGAGTTTTTCACTTCCATTTCTATCGCAATTACCGCCGTCTACTTTGGCTTTAGTTATATCGGAGAGCTCGATTTCGGCTACTACGGCACAGGTGTTACGCTGTTTGCTGGTTTGTTCATTCTGATTCTTGCGCCAGAGTTTTATCAGCCATTACGTGATTTGGGCACGTTCTACCATGCGAAACAGCAAGCGGTTGGCGCAGCAGAAAGTATTGTCGAGTTTCTAGATTTGGAAGTCGATCAAGTCAAAGATGGTACCCAAGCGTTAGATAAAAACAGCCCTATCCATATTGAAGCGGACGAGCTAGCCATTTTTAGTCCGGAAGGTAAGCAGCTCGCAGGTCCCCTATCCTTCTCTCTTGAAGCCAACAAAAGTACGGCTTTAGTTGGACCAAGTGGCGCAGGTAAAACAAGCTTGGTCAACACCATCCTCGGTTTCATGCCTTATCAAGGTAGCTTGAAGATTAATGGTTGTGAATTGTCACAACTGGATCTCGCCACATGGCGAGAGGCCGTAAGCTGGATTGGTCAAAACCCGATGCTATTACATGGCAGCATTCGAAATAACGTCACGTTAGGCAAACACAACATTCAAGATGCAGACGTTCATTCTGTTTTGAATGACTCTCATGCTGCTGAATTTGTTGAAATGCATGGGTTGGATTACCCGATATCTGACCGCTCTGGTGGTTTATCTGTCGGCCAAGCCCAGCGTTTAGCGTTGGCTCGCGCTATGCTACAAAATGGTCGTTTTTGGTTATTAGATGAACCGACCGCAAGCTTAGATGCTCGTAGTGAAAAACTCGTCATGGAAGGCATTAACAAGTACGCACATGCCACAACGAATTTGATGATTACTCACCAGTTGGCACCTTTACAAAGCGTATCGCAAATTCTTGTTATGCAGGACGGCCAGATTGTTCAACGTGGTGATTACGACACACTGTCGACAGAAGATGGCTTATTTAAAGACATGTTGGAAGCGAACCTCGCACAACGTGAAACAGACAAGGGGAACTTAGATGCGTGATTTACTCCCTTATCTAAAACTCTATAAGAAACATTGGTTTGGTCTTTCTCTAGGTATGCTATTGGCATTTCTGACCTTAGCTGCATCTATTGGCTTATTAACGCTATCGGGTTGGTTTATTTCAGCCGCAGCGGTGGCAGGCTTGACGGTTGCTCGTGAAACCTTCAACTACATGTTACCAGGTGCCGGGGTACGCGGCGCTGCAATGGCTCGAACCGCAGGTCGATGGGGAGAACGTGTCGTCAGCCACAATGCAACGTTCAAGCTGCTTACCGATTTACGTATCTTCTTCTTTAAGAAACTTGCACCACTGATTCCGGGTCGTGTTTCTACGATGCGTGATGCCGATCTGCTCAACCGCCTAGTGGCGGACGTAGATGCGATGGATCACGTTTACCTTCGACTTATCAGCCCTGTCGTGATTGGTATTTTTGGCATATTGAGTTTAACGGCTGTCCTGGCGTTCTTTGATTGGCATCTCGCCCTACTGCTTGGCTCGATTCTTACCGTCATGTTGTTTGTATGGCCAGTGTTGTTCTATAAACTTGGTAAAAGTAATGGCGAGAATCTCACTCATCATAAAGCGCAATTGCGAGTGGCGACTCTGGACTGGCTTCAAGGCTACAGCGAACTGAGTATCTTTGGAGCAGAAGAGCGTTATCGCAATCTCATTCTAGAGAAGCAAAAGCAGCTTTTGTCTAATCAGTTTGTGAACGCGAATTTAACGGGCATGGCTTCAGGCCTGCTTATGCTTGTGAACGGTCTTACACTGGTTGTGATGCTTTGGTTTGCTGCAGACGACGTAGGAGGTCGTGCTCCTGATCCTTGGATTGCGTTGTTTGCATTTGCAACGATGGCAAGTTTTGAAATTTTGATGCCTATTGCGGGCGCGTTCCAGCACCTGGGTCAAACGTTGACTTCTGCTCGTCGTTTAAATGAAGTAATTTTGGCTGAACCGGACGTTGTCTTCCCTGAGCAATCGAAACATAAAGGCACAACGTTAGACATTGAATTCGACAACATTGGCTTCACTTACCCTGACGGTCAGCAAAAGGTGCTGAAAGACTTGTCACTCTCACTACCGTTGGGCACTAAAACAGCCATTGTAGGTCAAACAGGTTCAGGTAAATCAACACTCATTCAGCTTCTTTGTCGCTACTGGGATGTTAACCAAGGTGAAGTTCGAATCGGTGGTACAAGACTGCAAGATTGGAGCGAGTCTGACCTGCGAGAAGCAATGACAGTGGTCAGTCAACGCGTTGATGTACTGAATGGAACACTGCGTGACAACTTACTTATGGCAGCTCCAGAAGCAAGTGATGAGCGACTGTCTGAGATTCTTCAAAAAGTCGAACTTGGTGGCCTTCTTGAAGCTCCAGGGTTAGACGCTTGGTTAGGCGACGGTGGTCGTCAGTTATCTGGTGGAGAGAAACGCCGAATCGGTATCGCTCGCGCATTGCTACGTGATGCGCCAATCCTACTCTTGGATGAACCAACTGAAGGTCTCGATAAGCGTACGGAACAGAAAGTGATGGCGCTTTTCAATGAGCACTTTGCTAATAAGACAGTGGTATTCATTACACACCGACTTATAGAATTAGAAAGCATGGATAGCATCTGTTTGATGGAACAAGGTGAGATCATCGAGCAAGGCGATCATCCAACGCTACTCGCTCAGAAAGGTCGTTACTACCAGCTATTACAGTCTCTATAATTCGATATTCAGTGACGAGAAGGGCTCATCAAACGATGAGCCCTTTTGTTATTCCTGTATTGTTAATTGCCTAGTTAAGTACGTATACAGAGCTGATTTACCGACCTGATTTTTTGAGATAAGCCGCCATTTCATCTTCCGGAACCATGCCTCCACCTGTTGCCCAAACAAGATGCGTTGCATTTCTGAGTTTTTCTTCGTCAAACTGCATTCGAGACTGATAAGCATGGTTATTCGAGACGTGCACTGCCCCAACCATACCAGCTAATGCAGAAGGCTCTAGGTTAATGCCTTCGAGTTCACTTAACTCACCCAAGTGGTGATACATACGAGCATCATCAATGGTGTAAAAGCCATCAATTAGCCTTTCCATCGCTCTACCGACAAATCCCGACGCACGCCCTACTGCTAATCCATCAGCAGCGGTCATGTTGTCGATATCCAAATCTTGTACCGCAATCTCGTCATGCAAGCCGGTATGCACGCCCAACAACATGCACGGAGAGTGCGTTGGCTCTGCGAAAATACAATGAACATGATCACCAAACGCGACTTTCAAACCAAATGCCACGCCACCAGGCCCACCGCCAACACCACAGGGTAGATAAACAAACAGCGGATGATGCTCATCAACCACGATTCCCAAGTCATCAAACTGCTGCTTAAGACGCTCACCCGCAACAGAGTAACCTAGAAACAACGTCTGCGAGTTTTCATCATCAATAAAGAAGCAGTTAGGATCTTGCTCAGCTTCTTTACGACCTTGCTCAACGGCAACACCATAGTCTTGCTGGTACTCCACCACTTTGACGCCATGTGACCGGAGCTTATTTTTCTTCCACTCCCGCGCATCAGAAGGCATGTGAACTGAGACTGAAAAACCAAGCTTTGCACTCATGATGCCAATGGACATACCGAGGTTACCCGTTGACCCAACCGCAATACTGTACTGCTTAAAAACTGCCGAAACTCATTGCTGAACAATTTGCTGTAATCATCGGTTTCGCAGAGTAAGCCAGCTTCAAACGCCAACTTTTCTGCATGGGTGAGCACTTCATAAATGCCACCTCTCGCTTTGATAGAACCAGAAATTGGCAGATGACTGTCTTTTTTGAGCATTAAACGGCCCAATATTGGCGTGTCGTATTGCTGCTCCAAACGCAATTTCATCTTGGGAACATCCACCACAGAAGACTCAATGATGCCATGCGACGTTTCCGTTTCGGGAAACGCTTTCATCAAATAAGGCGCAAATCGTGCTAGCCGTTTACTCGCCGCTTGAATATCTTCTTCATCTAACCCGACATGAGGTAAACCTTCCTCCAAGGAAGTGATATAGGGGTTGAACCAACAAACCTCTTCAAGATCGATAAGTGGCGCCAAGAGTGGGAACTGCTTGATCAGCGCTTCAATATTCGCCTTGGTCATTTTACCTTCCTGGAGTGATGTGAGTTGAGATAAACAAAAGCGCCGCAATTGCGACGCTTTCATGAATAACAGTGAATTTGATTTTATGCGTAGTTTTTCTCAAACTCTTGCATAAAATCGATTAACGCTTGTACACCTTCTAGCGGCATGGCGTTATAAATGGAAGCTCGCATACCACCAACGGCTCGGTGCCCTTTTAGTGATTTCAGCCCTTTGGCATCTGCTAGTTCAAGGAACGTCGCATCCAGTTCAGGTTTCGCAAGTTGGAATGGCACATTCATCAAAGAACGGTTTGCTGAGTGCACGCCATTACGGTAGAAATCAGACTGATCGATGTAATCATACAGTAGTGCGGCTTTAGCGCGGTTCACTTGCTCGATCGCTTTTACCCCACCCTGCGCCTTTAACCATTTGAAAACAAGACCAGACAGGTACCATGCAAAGGTTGGTGGCGTGTTGAACATTGATTCTTTCTCAGCCAGAACAGTGTAATCCAAGATACTTGGCAGTACCTGCTTCGCCATACCTAACAAGTCGTCGCGCACGATAGCGATAGCAATGCCTGAAGGACCAATGTTTTTCTGAGCGCCCGCATAAATCACACCATATTTCGATACATCAATCTCACGAGAAAGAATCGTCGAAGACATGTCAGCAACGATTGGTTTGTCGGTGACAGGAAGATCGTTAATCTCGATACCGTCAATGGTTTCATTTGGACAGAAATGCACGTAAGCCGCTTCTGGAGCAATTTTCCATTCGTTTGCAGGTAGAACGGCTACTTTTCCGTTGATTTCTGTTTTTGCATCAAATACGTCTGGTTCGCAGTATTTCTTCGCTTCAGCTACCGCACTTTCAGCCCAATAACCGCCGTCGATGTAAGTTGCCGTCTCGGCATCACCAAGTAAGTTTAGAGGAACAGCAGCAAATTGAGCACGAGCACCACCTTGGCAGAACAGCACTTTATAGTTGTCCGGAATATTCAGAAGATCACGTAAATCTTGCTCGGCTTCTTCTGCAACTTTGATGAACTCTTTGCTTCGGTGGCTGATTTCCATGACCGAAGTACCAAGGCCTTGCCAATCGATTAGTTCCTGTTGTGCTTGCTGCATAACTGCTTTAGGCAGACCTGCTGGCCCTGCACTGAAGTTAAATACGTTGTCCGTATTTTGTTCCATGATGCTCATTGCTCCTGCTATGTAAATATTACGAAATTAATATCACGTTTTCGCAGCGATAAAAACAAGAAAAGAGGTCTTACGACCTCTTTTTAAAGACTAAGCGTTAAATTGGATTAATTCCGCAACAATACTTGGCTACTGTTGTTGCATCAAGGCAGGCATAAGTAGCGCCACTAATGGGAACTCATGTCCATTTTCGAACTTCAATTTGCCTTCACCGATTTCTGCTTTGAGTTGATAACCGCCCTCTACTTTCTCGATCAACTCCATGATGAGCAGCTCATCAATTCCTTCTTGAATAAATGGGTAGTGCGTCACTAATTCGTCAGAGAAGTAAGTGCTGAGCTCACCAGTAGTCGCCGTCATCAACTTCATTGGGTCTTGAGTAATGTGGTCAGTACCTTCAGGAATGGATAATTGCCACTCGTTATGGAATTTACCGTCACCAAACGCAAGTGAAAGCTCATTCACGGATAAATCAAAACCTTTGCTAAACAGCGTGTCAACATGCGGCAATAAGCTCGCAATTTCCTGCTCGTCTAACATTGGAGAGCTTTGATAGATAGACATAATTTGGTCAAATGACTGGCTATCCACATCTGCAATTGAGAAATCCAACTTAAAGTTATCGACATCCGTACCATCAGTTAAACGCAGTTTCTTAGCATCTAGGTTCAGCTGACTGTTCAGCTTATCACCAGACTCATTTATCGTAGTGTTGCCGCGGTAACTTGCATTCTCAATCAAAAAGACAGGCGTTAAGTTCGAATCAACCACATCCAGCTTCTCTAGAGAAAAAGATTGCTCACCCAGCCAATAGCCTTTTGCTTGCTTACCTTTACCCTGACCTGTCAATGCATTCAGATGAAGCTCTTCACCGTTTTCAAAATCCACTTGAACAGAAGGAACAGAAACTTGGTAATTGAGATCACCCAATACCGTCACATCCCCTGTCACTTTTGCAGGGCTTGTAGAAACAGAAACACCTTGCGCTTCGTTACGATAATGCCAACTGTCTAGGTCAAGGGTGAATGCCGTATTGCCATTTAGTTGAGTCTGACTATGCATCGTGAGAGGCAAAAAGTCATTGTCCACCAATTTTGAATCTGCTGTTAGGCTTGTTAGACCGTGGCTTACATCACTGGTTACGTCAAACGCCGTTGGCATACCATCACGCTCTAGCTGCGTTTTAAGCTCAGGATCAACAACTGAATAACGAGTCAGCACGACTGAAGACAAATAGCCACGTTGATACTCGACCACTTCGCCTTTAATCATTTCATCATTCATATTGGTAATACCATCTTCAATGATGGACTGACCAATTTGTCCGACAGCCAATGGCCAACACAGCGCTAATGAGATAGCACCACCAATGGCGCCGATTTTTTTAAGATTTTGCATAACGTCACTTACTAGGTATTTTCGGTCAGTCTACCCCAAACCTTCTGCGGAGAAAACATTGAGACAAATCAGACTATTGATGCTTATTCTAGTCCATTAATCAGGAATCATACTTGGCTCCCACTCATCATGTCCTTTTATTGTTAAAGTTTGCGTGGCGAAGTTTTAACCGGAGCTAAAACATCTGTGAATCGTTATGCTGTGTTGTGTCTCGACAACAACCCAATCAGTGCTGAACAGTTTCGATTGGAGCTGTCTGCCTTCTCAAGTAAGTTTGATATTTTTTCTGTCGAATCGATAGAAGAGGCTCAAAGCGCTTTAGAGTATCTGGAAGAAAGAGAGCAGACTGTTGCTTTAGTTATAGCGAGCCATCACGCTCATTTTAATGGCGTGGATTTTCTTATTGGTTTAGACCGGATGCCGCATACCGAGCAAGCAAGAAAAATTCTTATTAGCTGCTCGTCTGATATAGAGGCAATTCTCACTGCCGTTAATGAGGGCAGGCTCGACCACTGCCTCACTAAACCTTTGCCAGATCACGTCTTATTTAACACAGTGCAAAAAGAGCTGACCCAATTTATATTGCGAAATGGCAAAGAAGACCTGCTAAGTTACAGTCAGATATTGGATCATCACAGCTTGTTGCGAGCGCACATCAATAATCAGATGAGCCATTATCAAGCGGGCTTTTTACACGACTACCACTCGATGTCTGATGCTGAGTTAGCCGAGCAAGTGATCTCCGCTCTCCAGCAATTTTTCAAAGATAATGACGAAACAAGAGCGTGCCGCACCTATTCAACTGAACACTTATTAACCGTAGAAGGCGAGCCAAATAGCTTCTTGTGGTTTATCACCGATGGTGAAGTGGCTCTGTACAAGCGCGATGAGCAAGGCATGCAGCGAGAGGTTGTACGCCATAACAAAGGTAATATTGTCGGAGGCATGTCGTTTGTTACTGGGGAATGTTCTTTCTCGACAGCCCTAACGCTGACAAAGACAAAGGTCATCAAACTCGATCGCAACGTATTCAATAAAGTGATGCAAAGCGACTCAAACTTGCTGCCTCTTTTTACAAACTTGCTCTTACGCCACTTCAACCGCCGATTACAAAGAAGCATCAACACCAAGTTGCAACTTCAAAAAACGCTCGAATCGCTGGAGTCTGCCCACCAGCAACTCATTGAAAGAGAAAAAATGGCGATGCTCGGCCAGTTGGTTGCGGGCGTAGCGCATGAACTAAATAATCCGATAGCAGCGATATTGAGGGGCGTAGAGAATTTAACGCATACGCTTGCACGATTACTTAACGAAGTACCCAGTTCCGATATACAAACCAAAGGCATTGAGTTGTTGAGCAAAGCTCAAACCGCAAAACCCGCATCAACCGCAGAGCTCAGATCACGCGTTAAAGCACTTAATCATGCCCTTCCAGACCGAACACTGGCTAAGAAAGTGGTGAACCTTGGGCTAGAGTCAGATCACGAGTTACTCACTCAACTAACGAAAAAACAGCAAGTGTCTTCTCATGTTCTCGATACTCTTGAGCAATACCACAAAGCAGGTTCCACTCTTCGCTCGATTAACGTCTGTGCTGCGCGAATTGCAGATATGGTGAAAAGCCTTAAAGGTTACGCACGCTCAGATGATGAGACCCAGCACTATGCTGATATTCATGAAGGTATTGAAGACACCTTGGTGATCTTCGAAAACAAACTAAAAATGCATCAGGTTTCCACTAATTACGCGGATTTACCTCCTATCCTTTGTCAACCAATCGCACTCCAACAGGTATGGACGAATTTGGTCTCTAACGCCATTGATGCATTTCCGGAAAAAGGCGTTTTAAAAATACAAACACGTCTTGCAGAAAAAGATCATACACATTACGCCGTTATCTCGTTTGAAGATAATGGGTGTGGCATTCCTGAATCGCAAAGAGAAGCCATTTTCGAGCTCAACTTCACGACGAAAAAAGAAGGCAACTTTGGTTTAGGCATTGGGCTGTCCATCTGCCAGCAAATCGTGACAGCACATAAGGGATGGATTGACGTCGAATCAGAGCTCGACAAGTTCACACGAATGACAGTCTGGTTACCAGTCATCGAAAAAGGAGATGAAATATGACCAAGTATTTAATTTTATGTGTCGATGACGAACGAGAAGTCTTGGATAGCGTGCTCCAGGATCTCGCTCCCTTTGAGGAACATTTTATTGTCGAAGGAGCGGAATCAGTCACTGAAGCAAGGCAAGTGATCGAGGAGATGGCGGAAGAGGAAGTTCAGCTTGCGCTCATTTTATGCGACCACATTATGCCGGAGCAAACTGGGATTAGCTTCTTAATCGAACTCAGTCAAAATGGTGACACAAAAGCGGCCCGCAAAGTCTTACTTACAGGACAAGCCGGCTTAGAAGACACCGTTGAGGCCGTCAATAACGCAAGTCTGGACTATTACATTGCCAAACCATGGAGAGGTGAAGAATTGAGAAAAGCAATCGTGTCTCAGCTTACTGCTTTTATGATTGCAAATGATGATAACTTATTATCTTGGACTCAAGTCCTTGATTCTGAGGCGATCCTCAATGCCATGGCTGAACGCAGAGCAAGCTTCGGCGAGTAATATGCGTGGCTCTAGCTTGAATGTCACCAAAGCCAGCTGATCCACGTTATTTCGCGCAATAGCGCGAGTATGGAAAAGCATCACTATTTATCCGATTGATGCTCTTAGACGTTATGTATATGGCGTAGTTTTTGCTTAAACCAACTAACTATTAAGTTAATTGACAAAACATCGACACATTTTTGTTGGTCGTGGACCTTCCTTTTTATTATGATGTCGGACAAATCAGATTACGGTTCAAGTGGTTACTTGAATCCATGGAAATAATGAACAAGGTTTATCGTTAGTTATGCGTAAAACACTATTAGCCGCTGCCTTACTAGTGGCATCAAGCCATGCCCTAGCCGCAAACGACCGCAATGCGCCAGCAACTATGAGCAACTTTAGCTACGACTATTTCGAAGCGCGTATTGGCGCAAGTCCTGTGACATTTGGTGCTGGATTCAGCAAATCAATTCACCCTAACGCACATGTTATTGCTCGTATCGACTCTGAGTTTGAAAGTGACTTTGACTCAGCCGCTGGTTTTGGCTTTCATTCGCCACTAAACAACTGGGCTGACCTTACAGGTGAAATGCTAATGCGCGTTGTACAACCTTCAAGCGATAGCAGCACTGACGTAGGTATGGAACTGAACTTAGGTGTTCGTCAATGGTTAGGTCCTCAATTAGAAGTAGGCGGCAAAGTCGGCTACGTTTCTATTGATAACGATGACGACTGGACCGGTGCAGCATACGCTCGTTTCCACTCAACTGAGCTTTTCTCTCTAGGTGCTGAAGCGCGTATCAACGACTTTTATGGTGATCAGGTAATGTTCACCACGCGTTTTAAGTTTTAAGATTTGTGCTTTAAGAAAAGAGCAAATTAAAAAACAAAAGCCGAGGCCCATGCCTCGGCTTTTTGTCTAATCTAATGACTAACTCAATGAAGTGGTCAAAAACTTCAATGTCCTTTTTCCGCTTTCAACACTTGCCTTTACGACCCGCTAACTCCATCAAAACGAGTCAATCATCGTGCGTTCAGCTTGCTTACTCACACAGCGCCAGTAACTGCTTTTTACGCGGCTCTTGAATCAGTTTCCAATGAACGCCGTCAGTTGCACCAGCGAATTTCCAAAGCAACTTAACATCAACGTCATTGCCATAAGCCACTTTAACTTTGTTGAAGACTTTTACAGGTCCAAGTTCTAAAAAGGTTTCTACGTCATCAACACCTGCTTTCTTGACCATTCGCTCAAGAGTTAACTGCATATTTGGCAGATCTCTCAAACGTCTACTGGCAGAAGACTTTTGATATTTTCGTTCCTTAATTGAGTATTCAATTGATTTTTGTACCAGTTCATCGAGCCCTGCATATCCGGATTCAAATAAATCTGTTACGTCATAATAATTTACGGTTGCCGTCGTCTGTTTTTTGACGTGCTTATATTTTTCGCAATTCAGTTGAGTAAACACTTCGTCCAATCCATTACCACCACGTAAGTAGCAGCAATCATTGCTGACAAGCGCAAACATAGCATCATCGGTGAATAAACCGATACCACCGAACATAGAACGTTTTTGATACTCACTAAAGTTGCGTACATATTTAAAAAAAGCTTGGTCTGTCATGTCCATTGACCTCTTTAATCTGAATAAATTACCCCGATTAGCGATGTCACCAGATAAACAGCAGCTTATAGCGAATTATAAATGTCGATTTGTTGGCGATATTTTTGTGAGTTGTGCTCACCAACTTGCTTAATCATACTTAACGTTGAAAAATAAGTTAGGACATAGGTCACATATAAAAAAGTATATATTCGGCATACGTGATTAGTTTCACACTTATTATTCATGTGGTGATATTTTTTTGACGCACGGCATGCCCAAAACACGCCATCATTATGATCTCGCTGGCAATTACGAGCACGTGATACGCATTTAATTGATAAAGAATACGCTGTAAGGGTACACTGTACGAAAGATCTCAAGTACAGCGTCACAATGGAACATTTATCATTTTTTTGGCTGCCAAATAATAAAGATAAGCTTATAAACGCACTGGAATCCGAGTTTGCTCAGCTGGTAGAACAGTCCATCTCAACGGGTAAGATTTCATTACCCCCTATTCCTGATGTCGTGCTTAAAATTCAGCAGTTATGTGTCGAAGAACACACCACTATTTCAGATGTTGCTAACTGTTTGTTAGAAGACCCCGGCTTGGCGGCGGTCGTTCTGCGAGTAGCAAACTCTGTAATTTTCAATCGCAGAAACATTACCTGCAATGACTTAACCACCGCGGTATCTCGCCTTGGTATACTGCGCGTGCGTGATATTGTTACCGCACAAGCGATTGAACAACTTAAACATTCAGTAAATTTAACCAAAGAATGTAATGCTATCTTGGTGAAAAGTGCAGCGGTATCCCGAGAACTCGGTGCCGTCATGGTGATATTAGTTCAAGCGTTTCGTAAACACGAGCCAGGTACTTATGGGCACTTGGAGCAAGAAAAAGCATTGCTGGTTGGTCTGCTAGCCGATATCGGTTTGTTTTGTCTAATTAACGAGTACCACCTGTACTTAGATAGAGGCAATTACCTAGATCCTGAAATTGCGTTGCAAATCTTCCAAACTCGTTGTTCAGCAACAAGCAAACTGGTGCTCGAGCGCTGGGGATTTGACAATGACTTTAGAGAGGTCTCCTCAAACGAGAAGTACGAGCAAACACGACCGGAAGTAAGTTATTTAGACATTGCAAGAATCGCGCATCACTTATTGATGTTCCGCAATCATGATGAGCGCATTGATGAACACGAAGTTGAATTCAACTTAACAGGTGCAGAGGTCTTGTATGAACTCAGCAATATGAGTGATACTGACTTCAATGACCAAATACGTGCAGTGCTAAGTGCTAGCGGCTTGTAATTTATCGTTTTCTCACACCTAATTCGCGATAAACGATTCGCTCAAGGCTGAGCAGCGTTTGGTATTTGGTGAAATATCTCTCTAATTTCAACCGATAAATAATTTGATTTATGTATGTTGGTATTATCTCAAAAAAGGAATCATAGAGCTTTATGTTCTCAGGGATGCTATTTATTTTCGCTCCACTTGTTGTGGGGTATCTAATTCCTATATCTCGAGCCTCGTTACTGGAGAAGATCAATCAATCAACGTCCTACCTTATTTACGTCATTTTGTCGTTGATGGGACTTAGCCTAGCAGCGCTCGATAACTTAAGTAGCAACTTACAGAGTATTCTCCTCTATGCGAGTACTTTCTTTTTATGTTTAAGTACCTGTAACCTGTTAGCGCTGCCTATTATCGATAGGATTATTCCTCTCCAGACCAATCAGAATCAAAAGAAGCTGCCACTATCCTCGATGGCTTTAGAATCAGTAAAGCTGATTGTTGTCGTTGGTGGCGGGCTAGTAGTTGGTCTGCTGTTACCCATCGATTTAAGTTGGGTGGATACAGCGAGCGAATGGATACTCTTCCTGCTCCTATTTTTTATTGGTATTCAGCTTCGCAATAGTGGTCTTACTCTTCGCCAAATTTTATTAAATAAACAGGGTATGGCCATTGCGGCAGTTGTGATCGCAACATGTATGCTTGGTGGCGTTATTGCAGCGATACTTTTGGACCTTCCTCTCTATCAAGCCCTCGCGATGGCTTCAGGCTTTGGCTGGTATTCACTCGCAGGAATTTTGACGGGAGACGCTTTTGGCCCCGTGTTTGGGGGAGCATCTTTCCTGATCGAATTGATGAGAGAGCTGGTCGCGCTGGTAGCCATTCCTCTCTTTATTCGCAGCTATCCGTGCACAGCAATTGGTTATGCAGGTGCAACAGCAATGGACTTTACCCTACCTGTTATTCAGACTACAGGTGGTGTGCGTTGTGTCCCAGTTGCCATCGTTAGTGGGTTTATTTTGAGTTTACTGGTACCAGTTATGATGCTTTTCTTTGTATCACTTGCTAGCTAGATCTCAGGTTTTCGCTTTAACATCCATTACAATACGGCAAAAATTCAAATACCCAGTTAACGTCAAAGTGATCAAGATTTTGGCAATAATCCGCTTTCTTTTTATCAATTAGCCCAATGATTTATCACGACTAAAGAGAAAGAAGGGTGAAACATCAACTTATGTGCCTTGCGTTAATAAAGGGATAACAACCAGAAGGAAGAAGAATGAAACGCTTTGTCGTTGCAGCGCTCCTCGCTACAAGCTCAACTTTTACGTTTGCCGCAGATCAACAATGTCTTGCAAGCAAATACGACGGCTATGTTGATGCCTCACTACAGTGGTATCAAGATCTTGTTGATTTGACGGTTACCCAGTATCCAGATCTAAAAGAAGTTAGCCAGTGGTTCTTGGACGGCCGTAAACATCACTTTGAATTAAACCGTGAAGCGGTTCACTATTTTCTAGAGAACGATCCTAGCCGTGTTGCAACAGAACAGCCAATCGAAGCATGGCTAAAATTGGAACAACACGACGTTAAGCAGCTAGCAAGCCGAAGTGATAAGTTAGGTGAAGTCGCAAAACAAACGTTTAGTGACCGTCAATCGACTAACCATCCAAAAAACTACGAACTCCGTTCAGCATTCGCCGACCTGCTTAGCCATCCACAACAAATTGATACCGCGCTTAATAAGTACAATCAGTCAATAGAGAAGATTGAAAAGCAGAAGTGTGATTAATTAATCGTTGAGGATGCTCGAAAACGCCGAGTGTTTTAACACATTAAAATCAACGATTTTTTAATGCGAAGATTGTAGCCCTCACCTAAAATTTTCATTTCAGCAACATGGGTTTCAACAATTAAAACGGGACTTTGCGCCCGTTTTAGTTTAGATTGTGCCGCTCGCATTACCAAAATAACTACAAAGATTCTTTGCTATGGTTAAGGAACAAAAAACCGCTGACGTTAGCTTTGAGAGCTTGCTAAAGATCTTCACTGTCCCAGAAGGTCCTGACTCAACGTTAACCAAAATTGACGAGAGCCTCTCGCGAAATCTAAATCAATTTCTTCGTGAACACATCGTGGCAGAAGAAAAGCCTTTACGCGAAATCGAAAAAGACTTTTCTTCTGCTCAGATTCCTGAGCAGCCAGAGTTCGTGTCAGATCATACAGAACACTTACTCGACACTTTGGTGTCGCACTCCGTTCACACTTCTTCACCAAGCTTCATTGGTCATATGACATCGGCGCTGCCTTATTTCTTGATGCCACTGTCAAAGATCATGATCGCCTTAAACCAAAACCTGGTAAAGATAGAGACTTCTAAAGCCTTTACCCCGCTTGAACGTCAAGTTTTGGGCATGCTACATCGCTTGATCTATGGTCAGAGCGATACGTTTTACGATCAGTGGATGCATAGCGCAAACCACTCATTGGGCGCATTTTGCTCCGGCGGTACCATTGCCAATATCACTGCACTTTGGGTAGCACGTAACAAGGCTTTAAGAGCCAATGGTTCATTTAAAGGCGTTGAGAAAGAAGGCCTATTTAAAGCCATGAAGCATTATGGCTACGATGGCTTAGCGGTATTGGTGTCTGAGCGTGGTCACTACTCCCTTAAGAAAGCAGCCGATGTACTAGGTATAGGTCAAGATGGCTTGGTTGCGGTTAAAACAGATGCCAACAACCGTATTATTGTCGACGACCTTAAAGCGAAAATTGTTGAACTAGAGAAACAAAACATCAAGCCTATTGCTGTTATTGGTGTAGCTGGTACAACAGAGACTGGTAATGTCGACCCGCTACCTGAAATCGCAGAAGTCTGCCAAGCTCACGGTTGTCATTTCCATGTGGATGCCGCATGGGGTGGCGCAACACTTATGTCTAATCACCACCGTCACCTTCTTAACGGTGTGGAAATGGCAGACTCAGTAACCATTGATGCGCACAAGCAACTCTACATCCCGATGGGCGCTGGTATGGTTCTGTTCAAAGACCCTGACGCAATGAAATCCATAGAGCATCACGCTCAATATATCTTGCGTAAAGGCTCAAAAGACCTAGGCAGTCATACATTAGAAGGCTCTCGTTCAGGCATGGCAATGTTGGTCTATGCCGCAATGCACATCATCAGCCGCCCTGGCTATGAGCTGCTGATAGACCAAAGCATTGAAAAAGCTCGCTACTTTGCGGATTTAATCAAGCAGCAAGATGATTTCG
Source organism: Vibrio sp. Y51_MX_L26 (assembly GCF_024181935.1). Lineage (NCBI taxonomy): Bacteria > Pseudomonadati > Pseudomonadota > Gammaproteobacteria > Vibrionales > Vibrionaceae > Vibrio > Vibrio sp. Y51_MX_L26. The sequence goes on along the minus strand of NZ_JAMZAS010000002.1, from coordinate 345,753 downwards.
AGTTGGTTTCTGAACCAGAGCTTTGTCTGCTCACATACCGCTACTTGCCGCCATTCATCCGTGAGGCATTAGCAAAAGCGGAAGGTTCACAAAAAGAACAACTGAATGAACTGATTAATGAATTAACACAGTTTATTCAAAAGCGTCAGCGCGAAACGGGCAAATCGTTTGTTTCACGTACAAGACTGAACCCAGACCAATGGCAGCGCATGAACACGATTGTGTTCCGAGTGGTTTTGGCTAATCCGCTGACGACCAAAGAGATTTTGAGTTCGGTGCTTGATGAACAGCGTGAAATCGCCAAGCAAGCACCAAATTTGATGGAAAGAATTCAGCAGGTGGTCACTAATATCCAATCGTCTTAATGGCCCGAAAGAGTTACATCAATTTGAAATTTTTTTTCGTTTTGATGTAACTCAAGCATCATTCTCGTGCGACTGGCGCAACAAAACATCGATTACACATCCAATTCTGTAGTTTTTACAACATTTTGTTTGAGGCCTGTCAAATTCTCACTAAATAGTATCCGTTATTGGTTTAGACTGATTGAAGATCAGGTTTATACTGATTCTATGGCGCTGGTTGTTTTCGTTAACGCCCCACTCTACTCTGGAATCTTCGTGTTTCCTTTCGTTAACAGAGCCAGCGAGTTGTTCTCTATACCCTCGTGAACACTATGAATACATTAGAAAAAATTCAAAAAAACCTGGAGAATTTCAGTAAGTCAGAGCGCAAAGTTGCGGAAGTAATTATGGCGTCTCCACAAACTGCAATTCATTCAAGCATTGCAACGTTGGCTAAAATGGCTGATGTTAGTGAGCCCACTGTAAACCGCTTCTGTCGTCGTCTGGACACCAAGGGCTTTCCAGATTTTAAGCTTCACTTGGCACAGAGCCTAGCCAACGGTACCCCTTACGTTAACCGTAACGTGGAAGAAGACGATGGCCCAGACGCGTACACCCATAAGATTTTTGAATCGACCATGGCGTGTTTAGATGTCGCGAAAAACAGCCTAGATCCAATGCAAGTGAACCGTGCGGTCGATTTGCTAACGCAAGCGAAGCGCATTTCATTCTTTGGCCTTGGTGCTTCATCTTCTGTAGCCCGAGACGCACAAAACAAGTTTATTCGCTTTAACATTCCAATTACTTGTTTTGAAGACATTGTCATGCAGCGCATGAGTTGTATTAACTGCAGTGATAATGATGTTGTGGTTCTTATTTCTCACACAGGTCGAACGAAGAGTCAGGTCGAAATAGCAAACCTTGCTCGTGAAAACGGCGCGACGGTCATTGCGATTACAGCAAAGGACTCACCGCTAGAAAAGGCAAGTTCACTCGCTATTACGCTTGATATTCCTGAAGATACCGACGTCTATATGCCAATGGCGAGTCGAGTTGTACAGATGACGGTGATTGATGTACTTGCAACTGGCTTCACACTTCGCCGTGGTACAGGTTTCCGTGAGAACCTAAAACGCGTAAAAGATGCGTTGAAAGACAGTCGCTATGACAAGCTAAGTCAGTACTAAGTCCTGCTGTTTAGTGAAAGTTTAATAAAGGGGAGCTCTACGCTCCCCTTTTTTCAATGTGCTTTAGATCAATACATCAACCCAAGTCGTTCACACTCGATAAGTCCGTTCTTGATTCAAGCACTTCTACAGAGCTCACGTGTTGTGTGCTCTCTGCCACACACTCTCCACTGCAATCACAGACTTGCTGCAATATGTATATCAAACGTTCCTGATTAAGGGGTAGCGGGTTGCCTTTGATCGCCATCGACTTAAGCGCATCGTTCGCCACTTGTTCAAAAGAAGTTTGGCATACTCCGAATTGGCCAAGTAACGGCAACGCTAACTTATCTAACACCATATTTACCCAAAGAACCCCATCGTGCTCATTCGCGTTCGCACGATCGGTAACCAGTTGGGCAAGTTTACGATAACGATTTATCACATCATTCCTACCAGCGAGCTTCGCGGCGTTAATATTTTCCTGCATCACGTGCGGTGCAAGACGCGCCGTGATCACGCTGTGGGGAGCATCTAACTTACCTCCTAACGCCGACGCAAGCCCATGCGCAGCACCTAATTTGGCATTAGTAATGGCCATGCCACCGAGCAACGCAGCGAACGATAAATCCGACCGAGCCTTATGATTATCTTGCTTACAAGCAGCAATCACTGAACGGCTTAAACGACGAAGTCCCTCTTCGCACACCATATCTGTAAGAGGGTTTGGCTCACCACACACATACGCTTCCATCAAATGAGTGAACGCATCCATCGCGCCACGCCCGGATGTGTATTGATCGGTTCCATAAGTGAGCGTCGGATCCACAATGGCAACGTCTGCCAGCATATCAGGGCTTCGAAGACTCACTTTCACTTTATCTTGTCCAGACTTCAACACCGCATTTCGAGTCACCTCTGAGCCCGTGCTTGCTGTCGTAGGAATTGCAATAAAATGAAGAGGTTTTGCCTTTAATGGTACGTTTCTTCCTACCACTTCGACGTAATCGTAAACATTGCCTTGATTAGGAATAATAGCGGCTAGGGCTTTACCCATATCGATGACACTGCCACCGCCAATAGCAATCACCATATCAGGCTGGAATTTTCTACCGAGTACCGCGGTCTCTTCTACCATTGTGATATAAGGTTCGCCATTGATTGCTACGTGTTGGTAACGCATATTTTGAGCTTTAAGGTAGTTAATGATGGGCGTGGCTCGTTGGGTATCCTTCCCGGTTACCAGCAAAACACTGTAGCCAAATTGGTTGATAACGGATAATGAAGACTGAAGTGCACCTTCACCAAATATAATCCTTGTTGCAGTCATAAACTGAAACATACACATCCTCCCAAAATAATATACCCAAATAACCTCTTGCCCTCTGATTTAACACTTATGTAAGAGTTGAAGTCATTTGCGTATAGCCAGATTAGATTGCTATGTTTTTGAATAAAAAAAATTGACCAATTCCACCTTGCCATCATTAACCCCTTAAAATGTATGTTTTTTATGCGTCACTTCACATACTTTAGAGCCATAGAATAAGGGAGCGCGTTTAGTTTTTATTCGATAGATTTCACCTATAGAACCAAGAGGTAATTGCCGCTTTATTTCCGTATCTGGATCGGGCATAGTTACTGCAACAAAAGAGAGCGCACTCAGCCGCTATGTTTTGTACGCTTTCAAAAAAGAATAGATTTAGGAGAAATAAGATTATGTTCGTTGTTATCTTTGGTCGCCCTGCATGTCCTTTCTGTGTTCGTGCAAAAGAACACGCAGAAACGCTAAAAGCGAAGCGTGACGACTTCAACTACCGTTACGTTGATATCCATGCTGAAGGCATTTCTAAAGCAGATCTTGAGAAAACAGTTGGTAAACCAGTTGAAACTGTTCCTCAAATCTTTATCGACCAAGAGCACATCGGTGGCTGCGACGAGTTCGAAGCATACGCGAAAGAGCACCTAGGTCTATTTGACGAGTAATAAAGACAGTTTTTAAGAAAGCCGCTTCATGCGGCTTTTTTATTATTTTTCAGTTGGTTATTACCTTACGTCAACTAATGGTAAAACCTAAAAAAATTCACTTATCTTTTTGCTATATTTAGTTACAATTCGCAATTCTTAATCTTTTTGGCACACACTTTACCGAGCCACACAGTGAACATAGACGTCGTATACCTTCTTGAGCAAAACCCTATCCTTCTAATCTTCGTCGTATTAGCCATTGGCCTTGCCATCGGAAAAATCCGATTTGGCAAATTACAACTAGGCAACTCCATAGGCGTTCTTATTACCTCGTTGGTAATGGGTCACCTTGGCTTCTCATTCAATGCAGAAGCATTAACCATTGGCTTTATGCTGTTTATCTATTGCGTCGGCATTGAAGCTGGACCAAACTTTTTTGGCATATTCTTCAGAGATGGTAAGCATTACTTTATTTTAAGTATGACCGTTCTCGTGTCCGCAGTCAGCTTAACGTATGGCTTGAGCCACTATTTCGGCCTCGATTTTGGCTTGTCAGCCGGTATGATGGCTGGCGCGTTGACAGCAACACCTGTACTGGTTGGTGCACAAGACGCTCTTAACTCTGGCCTTGCGACTATACCGCGCAATATGGATTTTTCTTTGGTATTAGAAAATCTATCCGTAGGTTACGCGATGGCTTATCTGGTCGGCCTAATAAGCATGATCATGTTCGCGAAGCTGTTGCCAAAACTACAAAAGCAGAATCTGTCTGATTCTGCGCAGCAAATTGCTCAAGAACGTGGCCTTGGAAATTCAAGCCAAAGAAAAGTGTACTTACCGATTATTCGTGCTTACCGAGTCGGCCCAGAATTGATTGACTGGACTGACGGCAAGAACTTGCGTGAACTGGGCATTTATCGTCAAACTGGCTGTTACATTGAGCGAATCCGCCGTAACGGTATTCTCGCCCATCCAGATGGTGATGCTATTTTGCAAGAAGGTGATGAAATTGCACTGGTTGGCTTCCCTGATAGCCATGCTCGCTTGGATCCTAGCTTCCGCAACGGTAAAGAAGTATTTGATCGTAACTTGCTTGATTTGCGCATCGTTGAAGAAGAAATTGTCGTAAAAAGTGACGCTATCGCAGGCAAGCGTTTATCGGATTTAAACTTATCTGAGTTTGGCTGTTTCTTAAACCGCGTGGTACGTGCGCAAATAGAAATGCCGATGGATTTAGACATTGTTCTCGCTAAAGGTGACGTCCTTCAGGTAAGCGGCGAGAAAAGCCGAGTACATGGACTCGCGGAAAAAATCGGTTTCATCTCGATCCACAGTCAAATGGCCGATTTACTCGCTTTTTGCAGCTTCTTTATTTTGGGTATTCTGTTTGGCCTCATCACGATGACATTCGGCCAGGTTTCGTTCAGCTTGGGTAACGCGGTAGGTCTTTTGTTATCTGGTATTACACTTGGTTTCTTACGAGCAAATCACCCTACTTTCGGCTATGTCCCGCAGGGGGCGCTGAATATGGTCAAAGATTTGGGTTTGATGTTCTTTATGGTGGGAATAGGTCTAAGTGCAGGCGGAAAGATGTTCGAGCACTTGACTCAAGTTGGTCCAAAAGTGATTGGTTTAGCATTCATTGTTAGTGTTGTGCCTGTAGTACTGGCCTATTTAGTGGGCGCACACATACTCAAGATGAACCGTGCCCTGCTCTTCGGTGCCATTATTGGTGCCCGAACTTGTGCCCCAGCTATGGATGTCGTCAACGACTACGCTAAATCCACTATCCCAGCTCTTGGCTATGCGGGTACCTATGCGATTGCCAATATTCTGATGACGTTAGCCGGTACGATCCTGATAATATTAAGTTAATAACTTTGACTGATGAAAGCAAAAAAGGCGCTCAATGAGCGCCTTTTGTATATCGGTTGTCTAATCAGTCATTCGATTAGATTTGGATAAAATCAGCTTCAACCGCTGGATTTACATCCGCTTCGTAATCTACGCCTTCAACACCGAAACCAAATAGTTTCAAGAACTCTTCTTTGTACTCTACGTAGTCAGTCAGTTCTTTTAGGTTCTCAGTCGTAATTTGAGGCCATAGCTCACGACAGTGCCGCTGAATGTCGTCACGAAGTTCCCAGTCATCCAGACGTAGACGGTTCATCTCATCCACTTCTGCTGCGCTACCATCTTCTTTGTACAGACGTTGGCTGAACATACGATAGATTTGTTCCATACAGCCTTCGTGTACGCCTTCTTCGCGCATTTTCTTGAATACCATTGCAATGTACAGTGGCATAACAGGAATTGCGGAACTTGCCTGAGTTACAACAGATTTAAGTACAGCAACATTTGCACTGCCGCCTGTCGCTACTAACTTGTCGTTTAGCGCTTTCGCCGCACGATCTAGGTCCATTTTCGCTTTACCTAGTGCGCCATCCCAGTAGATTGGCCAAGTTAGCTCAGTACCAATGTAGCTGTACGCGACTGTCTTACAGCCTTCAGCAAGAACACCAGCATCAGACAGTGCATTGATCCAAAGCTCCCAGTCTTCACCGCCCATAACGGTTACTGTGTCTTTGATTTCTTCTTCTGTTGCAGGCTCGACACTTGCTTCGATGATCACATCTTTGTTGGTATCAACAGCAGTTGATGTGTAAGTTTCACCGATAGGCTTAAGCGCTGAACGAACTAGCTCGCCAGTTTCTGGCATTTTACGTACTGGGGAAGCCAGTGAGTAAACCACCATATCGATCTGACCTAAATCTTCTTTGATCAGTTCGATAGTTTTCTGTTTCGCTTCATTTGAGAAAGCGTCGCCGTTTAGGCTTTTTGCGTACAGGCCTTCTTCACGCGCTAGCTTTTCAAAAGCAGCTGCATTGTAGAAACCTGCCGTACCTGGTTTCTTCTCCGTACCTTCTTTTTCGAAGAAAACACCGATAGTTGATGCACCGCCACCAAATGCCGCAGCGATACGAGAAGATAGACCGTAGCCACTTGATGCACCGACAACAAGAACGCGCTTAGGTGCGTTTTTGATTGGGCCTTGCGCTTTAGTGTACGCAATTTGTTCTTTTACGTTAGCTTCACAACCAACAGGGTGCGTTGTAGTACAGATAAATCCACGAATTCTAGGTTTGATGATCATATTCAACTTCCTTTAAAAAACCTTGTTAGGATAAAAGTTTCGTCGGGATTTCGCATCTAATTTCTGTAAAAATGCTCTGAAAAGGCAAGTGGTTGGAGCACTATCCCAACATCCACTCAGCAAGAACACAAAAAAGCACCTCATTGAGGTGCTTTTCGTAGTATTAACGGTTTACTATGCCGCCGGGTTCAAATGCGACTTTTTTGGGCAATCGGTTCGTACTTCAGAAAAGTCATGACTAAAGTGGTCAACTTGAATCGCCTTGTAACGCAATTTGTCTGCCGCCATGATTTGGTCAATTTCTTGCTCAGTTAGCACGCCAGCTTCAAATGCTTGCTGCAGACGGTCGTGTAGCAGACCTTTACGAGCCACTTTCCCATCCTTCGCCGCCTTCATAAGCTTACGCTCTAATGGTTTGATTTCGTACATTGCGAGGAAGGCATTCTCCATTAAGCCTACGCTGTCGTCGTCGGATTTTCCGATGTAGCAAAGATGCGTGAGTCGATCACGTTGTGCTCCTGGCGTCATCATCGCTTCCGCCAGATTCACACACAGTTCATCGCTTGGCTTATTGAAATGATTGCCAAGTGGGAACAATAACCCTTTCAGCACACCGCCAACGTATTTCACAGGGAAGTTGGTATAAGCCTCATTTAATGACTTAGATGCGTTATACAAACAATGTTGAACGGCGTAGTGGACAAAATCTAGATCGCCTTGTTGACGTCCTTCATCTTCATACTTTTTCAGTGCGGCAGACGCCATATATAGATAGCTTAAGCCATCACCCAGACGTGCGGAAATCATTTCTTTACGCTTCAAATCACCGCCTAGTGTTAACATCGCGAAGTCAGCACTAACGGCAAGCGCTCGGCTTAATCTTGTGATTTCTTTATAGTACTGCTGTGTTGGGCCACTCATGTGCGCTTTTACAAACCGAGAACCAGTTAGCGCCGCGCCAAATGCACCAAATGTATTGCCTACCGCATGTTTGATGTGTTTAAAGAGCAAGTTGTCAAATTCTTTCGCCCCTTGTTCAGAATCTGGATTCGCAGCAGCTTCCATTTCTTTTAGTACATATGGGTGACAACGAGTCGCACCTTGACCAAAAATCATCAGGTTACGAGTCAGAATATTCGCGCCTTCAACAGTGATAGCAACTGGAATACCGAGATAATGTTTAGCAAGATAGTTCATTGGGCCATCTTGAATCGCACGACCTGCATGAATATCAAACGAATCATTTAGAATAGTACGCGCGATTTCCGTCATGTGGTACTTGGCAATCGCGGTTACGATCCCAGGTTTTTCTTTCATATCGAGAGAAGTCGTCGTCAGCGTACGTGTCGCTTCTAGTAGGTAAGTAAGACCACCAATGCGCCCCATTGCTTCTGCGACACCTTCAAACTTACCGATCGACATACCAAACTGTTTACGCACGTAAGCATAAGCACCGGTTGTACGTGTAGTAAGATGACCAATCGCTGTGCCAAGCGCTGGGAGAGAGATACCACGACCAGCAGAAAGACACTCAACCAGCATACGCCAACCTTTACCTGCGTAATCAGCGCCACCGATCAACCAGTCCATAGGGATGAAGACATCTTCACCACGAGTCGGACCATTCATAAATGCAGAACCCAGAGGATCATGGCGCTCGCCTATCTCGACACCTTCATGGTCAGCGGGGATCAGCGCACATGTGATTCCAACCTCTTTCTTATCACCAAGTAGCCCTTCTGGATCCTGTAGCTTAAATGCTAATCCGAGCACTGTCGCCACTGGCGCAAGTGTGATGTAGCGTTTATTCCAGCTAACTCGCACGCCAAGCACTTCCTTGCCTTCGTGAGTGCCATAACAAACTACGCCTTGATCTGGTATACCACCGGCGTCAGATCCCGCTTCGGGCCCTGTTAATGCAAAACAAGGAATGTCGGTACCATCAGCTAAACGAGGCAACCAGTAATCTTTTTGCTCTTGCGTGCCATAGTGCGATAAAAGCTCACCTGGACCAAGAGAGTTCGGTACCATTACCGATACCGCGGTACTGATACTTCGAGTCGCAATACGAGAAACAATGGTTGAGTTCGCTAAAGCGGAAAATTCACGACCACCATACGCTTTTGAAATGATCAGTGAGAAAAATCGCTCTTTACGTAAGTACTCCCATACTTCAGGCGGTAAATCCCTGTCTTCTTTGACAATCTTCTGGTCATCAAGCATTTCTAGCAGGGTTTCAAGCTCATTATCCATAAATGACTGCTCTTCTGCTGTCAGTGTCGGCGTTGGATAATGGTGCAATGTAGTGAAGTTAGGCTTGCCTGAAAATAGTTCGGCATCCCACCACACACTACCCGCTTCCATCGCCTCTTTCTCGGTGCTAGAGAGAGGTGGCAATACTTTTTTGAACACTTTAAAAGCTGGGTCACTAATCCATTTTCTTCGTAGAGAGCTCATAGTTCAGATCCTTTTGTTCACGTAACCGCTCTGGGCATAATTTTATTATTGGTTTAACTTTCTTATTTGTCTTGTGCCAACTGCTTCGCTGACATTCCTGCTGACAAATAAGGAATCAGTAAATCGACGACAGATTTCACATCGACTTCCTTTTCAAATTTACTTTCAGCAAGCTCCGAAAGAGCCTGGCTTGAAGCCATCGTAAATACGCAGGTACCTAGCGTGAAGTGCAGTCGCCAAAACAGCTGCTCCTCACATAGTTCCGGGTTTGCCTTCATTATCGAGAAGGTGAAGAGGTTAAGTACCTCTTCATATCGAGTGGTGATGAACCAACGCAGATGACCTTGTACGTCTGTGTAACCACGGCCAATTAACAACATGAATAATGCAGTACCATTGGGGCGCACATCATTTAATGTACGCAAAGGTAAACGCAATGACTCAAAGACGTCGTCCATGTCGTAGCTATCACGCGTATTTAACTCAATTAGTGAGGTTTTAATGCTCGGCATGAGCGCTTCTAGGTATCTATCTAAAACCGCTCTAACTAGCGTTTTTTTATCGCCAAAGTGATAATTTACCGATGCTAAGTTGACGTTCGCTTTACCTGTTATCGTTCTTAGCGAAGTATCATTAAAACCATGTTCAGCAAAGAGTCCTTCTGCGACATCGAGTATTTTTTCTTTTGTTGATGTTCTCGGGGCCATTTTAATCACTCGTATTAAACAACTGTTTGAAAATATACTCCTGAAACCTTAGATTAACAAATGATTAACATCACACTTTCACCAATTGGTCTGACCAGAACTTAGAAGGTGTGATCTAATCTTTTGAATTTAAGTCTAATAAGCAAATGATGCTCGCCTGAAGAAAATGACCAAGTTTCGCAAACCATCGTATTTGAAACGCTAGCAATGTCGTTGGGCGGTCGGAGCAGGAGGTGCGGGTTTGAAATGCAATTTAAGTTTATAGCTACTATAGAAAAGAGGGCTATCGAGTTTCAAACCGCCATTAAGTTGGTTACGCTGTTCGCCTCTTCTCTTACTTCTTTACGATACAAGCGGGCAGAAAGAATTAAATCGAATTTTTTTTTGAAAAAAAATGGAACTGTTTGGAAAAGGCTCGGTCTGAATAAATGTAACAACTAGGGCATTTTAAGTTTCACTGGCCGTCAAACTTGTTTCCATCTAATTGTTACGTTGCTGCTTTTTTCTTATTAACTCCTATGTTTGTATCCGCCCAGTCAAATTTTCGGCTGGGCTTTTTTTCGCCCGCAGATCTACCAACCTACCTTTTTCGATGATTCCGTTCATCTCCATGGTCTAGATATCCGCTCAATACGAAAGTGTCGCTATTAAGTCGCTGATGTACTGAACTATGGGTATAAAAAAGCCTCCCGATTGGGAGGCTTTACAAAATAGCGCATTTTTATCTTACGCTTGCGCTTTCTTAGGCAAAGAAAAGTGCAGTAAGGCATAGCCAAGTAATGCTGCTGTCGTCGAACCCATTAAGATACCGAGTCGAGCATAGGTATCAAATTCAGGACTTACATTTCCGAACGCTAAAGAGGAAATGAAGATAGACATTGTAAAGCCAATACCACACAACACAGATACCGCAAAGATATGCTTGAAGTTAACGCCTTCAGGTAACTTAGCAACGCCTATTTTTACCGCTGCCCAGCTAAAGGTAAAGATACCTAGAGGCTTACCAACCAGTAGACCCAAAGCAATACCGAGTGGCAGCATTGAAGTTAGACCTGACATCGATACGCCTTCTAACGAAATCCCCGCATTGGCAAATGCGAATAGAGGCAGAATACCAAATGCCACGTATGGGTGAAGCGCGTGCTCCATATGTTTAAGTGGAGAATGTTCGCCCTGCTTTCCCTTTAGTGGGATAGCAAAACCAATCACTACACCTGCCAATGTTGCGTGAACACCAGATTTAAGCACCGCAAACCATAAGATCGCACCGACGATCATGTATGGCGTAAGTTTTGTTACTTCCTTCGCATTCAACATGAATAGGACACCAGTCATGATGAAGCCAACAAGCAACGCCATGGTCGACAGGTCACCAGTGTAAAATAGCGCGATAATAACAACCACACCCAAATCATCGATGATAGCAAGCGCTAGCAAGAACACTTTTAGGCTTACTGGTACACGCTTACCTAATAACGCCATGATACCTAAAGCAAAAGCGATATCTGTCGCCGCTGGAATTGCCCAACCAGAAATCGCCTCAGGATCGTTGGCATTAAAGGCTACGTAAATAAGAGCAGGAGCTAACATACCGCCAACCGCTGCAATCGCAGGGAAAATTGCGGTTTCTTTTGATTTTAACGCACCTTCAAGTAGCTCTCGCTTAACTTCAAGGCCAATGAGTAAGAAGAAAACAGCCATTAGGCCGTCATTAATCCAGTGAGAAACTGACATACCAAATACATAAGTATGCAGTACAGATTGATACGTTTCGCCCAGCGGTGAGTTAGCAATGGTCATCGCAATTGCCGCGGCAATCACGAGAAGAATACCACCAGCTGATTCCATTTTGAAAAAGTCACGAATGACATCGTTCATGGTTTCGTCCTTATATTTATTATCTTAATAAACGATTAACAAAGAGTGATAAGAGTGTATAGCGGTCGAAAACTTTAGAATAATCGCTTCTTCAGAGTATAAACTTCGATTTTTCCGATATGAAGTTTACTATACATCGTATTTTCCAACATAACACTCAATTTTGATCACAGCGCGTACTTGTTGTTATCGCGCCAAATGTTTATCAAGATTATGAGAAAATCAGCATAACATGGCATGTACTGTCATGATAACCCCATACTTTTGAGAAAAATTCAGGAAGTTTCATCCACTAAAAAACCACCCATTGGGGTGGTTTTTATCAGAATTTAATAACCGGTGAGCTGCATAAAGCCCCAAGCCTCGTTGGAGCCAGAAGCTAAGGTAGGACCTTCCCAATACGGTATAACAAAAGGAAGCCACATATCTGATTTGATAATACGAGTGGTCAAGTTAATTTGATGCTTTGGAATATTAATAATCCACTGCAAAGGCAGCCTTCTTCCATTTGATAAACTGGTCACTTGCATTGGTTTAATACTGATATCATCATCTGAGAGATTGATGACTTTACCTGAGCGTGTGGACAAGGTGCCAAACACGTGCGGTGTTTGTCCATGGTGGCGATAGCGGCTGACAGTCAGTGCTCGACCATCATCTAAATTGAATACAAACCAATCCCAACCCTGTTGCCCTTCACCAATTAAGCCACTGCCCCACTCTTTCTGAGCCCAAGCAGAGCCAGCAACAGAGAAGCGTTTGCCATTAATGTTCAAACTCCCTTTCACCTTTAAAAATGGCGCACTAAAACTGAAAGAGGCAACAGATTGCAACGCATGTTTAACCTGAAAACCTTTGTCTCCATTCACGACAAAGGGGCCATTTGTCATAGTATTGAGATCTAAACCAAACGTATCGGTAGTCACATTCAAGTTACCAGGGAAAGGCGTTGCACCAAGTGAACGCCACGTCCAATTATCAATCCATAACCTGAAAGGACGATTAGTCATGCCAGCTTGGCCTATCCCGCCTCTCGCTACACGTTGCTCTTTCCAGACGTGCGAACCATGGCTAACGACAACATGTGAAATATACAGTTGAGGGTTTTGCCATCCGCTGGTTTCTCGCTCGTCCGTCGCGACCCTGAAGTAACTCCATTGAACATTGTATATTTTCCCTTGTTCATCTTTCAGTTTCGCAAAGTAGTGCCACCATTCATGTTGGTACTCGGGATGAAAGCGAAAATCTGACGGTAAAGAGACATGCTCGTCAGGTAATACAGGTTCGAAAATCGTTTGATTTTCACGCGTTAGAATAGAATTAAGCTCGCTTTCTTGTGTCGCTGTCGCTTCCAACCAAAAAGTTGAGTAAAAAGCAGCACCGGTCAAAAAGGCAAACGTAATAACAATGATCGTTGAAACTAACAAGCGTTTTTTAGAGCCCACTTTTTTCATTACAACGCATCCCTTAATGACTTCATTGGCGTACTCTTAATCATTCTAATAACTGGCAATGCGCCAGCAATCATGATGGCAAGCATCGCCCAAGCAATAGTTTGAGCATATTCCCAAGGGATCGTTTGAAGCTCCAGAGACCAGCCGAATGATTGCTTAATGATAATATCAACGATCAAGTGTGCAAGTGCCAGACCAAGTGGCACCGCAATAATTGCGGAAATGGCCCCGAAGACAAACAACTGCAAACCACCCAATGCGACAAGTTCCTTTCCGGATACCCCCATACATCTCAGCAAAGAGAAGTGCCGCTGCCGCGACAACTCGCCCGCCAATGTCGCGAAGAATAAGCCAAACACAGCAATAATCAGCGTGATGTTGCCCAAGGTTCCTGCAATAGCGAAGGTATGATCAAATACCCTCATTGCCTGACTATAAATATTACCATTATCAAACACACGGTCTTGCGGGAGGCGGAATACATTTTCTAAGCGATTTTTCAGCCCCTCCCCATTAACGCTATCTTTTAACACTACACCAAGGCCAACATTGCCCGTCCCTGCAAATGCATACAGCCAATTCCGGTGCGACATCATCACCTGGTTATACGGGTTTCCATAATCGTAATAAACACCAACAACTTGCCAGTCTCCACCCAGTGGTTCCTGCAAGTTAATGAAGTCTCCTGGGCGAATATCCAACTTCAAGGCCATCGATTCACTCACCATCAAGCTCTTGGTCGCGTGCAGTTGATACCAGTAATTCGGGACACCTAGTTTTACCGTCAGTGCATCTAGCTCACCTTCAGAAGAGCCTGTACTCACCACTTGCAAAGCACCATGTTCGGTTGGCATATCTTTTTCCCAACGCCACCAAACCGAGTTGACTTCTGGTTGGTTTTGCAGCCACGCACTCATCCGAGCTGCTGAGTTATTTGTCGGATAGATATAAATATCCGCTGCTAATCGCTGGCTGAGCCATTTATCGGTTGTATCCCTAAAGCTGCCTACCATCGTTTCTACGCCGATATTTGCCGCCAGTGCCAACATAAACGCCATTGTTGCCACACCGCGATAACTCATGCTCGCAGCTGCATCGGCAAAAAACCAACGTACACGTACCCAACGCATGGTGTAAGAAAAGCTCTGGAACATATGCCACATAATAAATGGCATGAACAAGGCCACACTAACCAACATCAGCGCAATAATGGCAAAGCCAGTTTCTTGTGTTTTCGGTGCTTGATACACTGCGATTGCCGCGACACAAAACGCACACGCAGCAAGAGCCTGCCAAGAGAACTCACGCCCTGCAAATCGCATTAATGACAGTCGAGAAGATAGACGAATTGGCTGTGACTTCAACAAACGAATCAATGGCCACAAACACGATAGTAATGCGCCCATCGCTGCCATGATCAGACTATATAAGCTGGACTGCCAAGACCATCCTATTGTTAAGCCTACGTTGGCATCGTACAAATCGCTCAGGCTCGATGAGACTGCAGGGATCAGCTCATTTGCCAAGATCAAACCAAAAAAGTTACCACACGCCCACGCAATAAAGACGAGCAACGACAACTCTAACAACAATGCTTGAGCCAACTGCGTTCCGTTGACCCCCGTCTGTCTCAAAATACCCACCAAACGTTGTCGCTGAATAAATGACAAAGACATCGCTTGATAAAAAATAAACAACCCGACCAAAAATGACAGCATCCCCATCGCAGTGAGATTCATGTGGAATGCATTAGTTAACGACTCAAGCTCCGTGCGCGTATTCCTAACGAGCGTCATACCATTGGGAAGCATGTTTTTCAGTGCTATTAGTTTTTCCTCTGGCATTTCACCACAAGAAATCGCAGACAAACCTGAGCTCCGCTTGAGCATACGCAGTAATGAGATGTCGGTAACCAGCCGAGTCCCTGAGAGCATTTTGTTTTTATCGACTTGAATCGGTCCGAGACGACTTCCGTCATTCATCTCAATAAAGTCCCCATCCTGCCAACTCATGTAAGCGGCCAAATCTTGACTGACTAGAATGGGATAAGGAGGTTTCATTAATGATAGAACGGGCATCTCACCCAAAGATTTGCCTTGCTGCAATGGAATCATCGCGACAGGATCAATCCCCACCAGCATCAAGCTCATATCGGTTTTAGCATCTAGATGTAGCACGTCAAACGGCGCACATTGGTTAAACCCAGCTCGACGCAACTGGATATAGAAACCTTGAGGGATTTTATTGGCAGAGTGTTTAGTTCGGATTCGGTATGGCAAAGGATTGGAGAAAAGCTTTTCTCCTGTCGCATAACTTTGTTTTGCATGCTGATTGATAGAAGTAACACCAACAAGAAGGGACACGCCTAAGGTTAACCCTAGCCAGACAAGAATAATTTGTAGTGGGTAACGACGGTAATGACCGAGTAGTGCCTTAACTACGGGCCATAACATGCAGTTGCCCTCCTTGAAGTCGAATCTTACCTTCCATATGGGCCGCCACTTTTTCACTGTGTGTCACCAACAATAAAGTGCATTCCAGTTGGCGAGCGAGACTCGTCAATAAGCGCATTACCGCTTCTGCGTTTCGCTCGTCTAGGCTACCAGTTGGCTCATCAGCGAGTAGGATTTTAGGTTCCATATAGAGTGCACGAGCAATAGCAGCACGTTGTTGCTGACCACCAGATGCTTCTTCCGGGTAGCGCCCTAGCAGAGGCATTAAATCCAGAGCAGAAAGAATTTGACGCCACAACTCTTTATCTTCTGGCAAACCTTTTAACTGACGACAAAAACGAATATTGTCGGCAATATTGAGCGTAGGAAGCAGGTTGAACTGTTGGAAGATATTACCAATATTGTTGCGGCGATAAAGGGTTCTCAAATGCTCTGGCGCATCATGCATGGCAAAATTTGGAAACTGAACTTCACCAGAGTCTGCAGTATCCAGTCCGGCAATTAAGTTCAGCAAAGTACTTTTACCCGAACCACTTTCTCCCATCAGAGCGACTTGGTCACCTTGCTGTAATGTTAATTCTGCCCCTTGTAATACAGGGTGAAATTCTCCCCCGTCTACATAGCCTTTACATAGGTCTGACAGTTTTAACATTGATTATGCCGCTCGGATGGTATTTAAAAATTGGGATCAGAATCTACACTAAAATCCTGTTAGTAGAAAGTATTTTGAATGCTTGATCACACTATGAGAGTACAAATGCAACTCGATTCACTTTCTGTTCCTAATTTTGTTGACGTATTGAGCAGATTTTTGCAGCTGCAGAAAGCTCTGTTTACCTCTATTGACCGATAAGGTTTTTCATCCATTTTCGGCTCACCATTCTTGGCAGACAAATCGTCCACTTCACAACTTCCTCGGTCAAAAAGAGTAAGTAAACCCATTGCGGCTCCCAACCGAGCTGAATCGCTGCAAATGCCGCGAGTGGAATCCCAATCACCCACTGCGCAAGAATGTCTTGATACAAACAAAACTTAACGTCGCCACCCGCACGTAATACCCCAACAATGACCATCATCGGCACCGAGCGTAATACGACACCTAAAGCAAGAATCACCATAAACTGTTCAGCTAACTGGCGAGTATCCGCTGTCAGTGCACTAAACGCATTAAGGATCCATTGATTGGACACTATCAATACAACAGCGACCACAAATGCGATAAACACATTCAAAATGACCGTAGCCCAAGCTTGGTAATACACAGGTTCAAAGTTTTTCGCGCCGAGTTGGTTACCCACTAAAACCGCAGCTGCATTCGATAGGCCAATCATCATAGCGAGAGCGATTGACTCAACGGGCGTCATCACCGACAACGCTGCCAAACCTTGCACACCCGCTTGCCCCATGATGGCATGGTAAGCGAACAATCCACCAGCCCATGCCAAAAAGTTAAATGTGGTCGGTAAGGAAAGGCTCAAGAAACGCGTTATTTTGTCTACAACCAAACCTGCGCGTATATCATCCCAACCAAATGCAATTATGTGTTTCTTCAGCCATAAATAGCCAAATAGACAACCGACTTCGATAGCGCCACTGATAACCGTTGCAATGGCTGCCCCTGTAATCCCTAAAGCAGGAAAACCTAAGTGACCAAAAATTAACACCCAGTTGAGGAAAACATTAGACAGGATGCCTATACCACTAAAAAATGTGCTCAGCCCCGGTTGGTGCATCGCTCTCAACCCCACCGACATACTAGCGACACACGCAACAGCAAACATGCTAACGGATGAAATAATTAGATAGCTGGCCCCTAACTCAATCACTTCTTGTGAGTCTGTCGTCAGTTTCATGACTGGCTGTGGGAAAATAACAAACAAAGCAACAGCAATGGCGGCAAACACCATGGCTATCATCCATGTTAAAGCGGTACTGCGACGTACCCCGACTTTATCGCCTGCCCCCCAATATTGTGCGGTCAGTAATGCACCACCCGTCGTCACTCCAACTAACATGATAGTAGTAACAAACGTCGCGCGCGCCGCTACCCCAACAGCGGCTATTTCAGCTTCACCAAGTTGGCCGAGCATAAGCACATCAACGAGGCTTCGACTAGAAAACATCATGCTTTGCAGTGTAATTGGTAGCGCGATCGCAAATAAGCGACGTAAGAATGCTTTATCTGCATGTATTGAGAGTTGAGAGAGAAAAGTCACAAGCACTCCAACGACAACTTATTGATAGAATGGGGAAAGTGTCTCATGATTATACTCTGTGGTGTTTATTCCACCAACGATTAAAAGGACAGATAATGAAAAAGGTGTTGGTGCTAGGCGCCTCGGGTTACATTGGTTCTCAACTTCTTCCGTTACTCTTAGATAAAGGTTACGCCGTCACGGCTGCGGCGCGACATATCGATTATTTGGAGTCAAGGACTCGACCCCATCCTAATTTAACGTTGCGGTATCTGGACCTAGCCGACGCAGAAGCCACGCTCGCTGTGGTGAACGATTTTGACTTGGTATTTTTCCTAGTACACGGAATGGCACAAGGCGATGACTTTGTTGAGTACGAGCTAAACCTTGCTTTGAACTTTAAATACGCGTTGGAGCAAAGCCGTGTCAAACATGTCATTTATTTAAGTGCCATCCAACCGCAAACCGGAAACTCGCGCCATTTAGCCGCTCGCAAAGCAACGGGCAAAATTATCCGACAGTCTGGCGTTCCAGTAACTGAATTGCGTGCAGGCGTCATCATTGGCCCCGGTTCCGCGGCTTTCGAGATCATGCGAGATTTTGTCTACAACTTACCTATTTTGATAGCGCCTAAATGGGTCGACTCAAAAGCCAACCCTATTGCCCTACCCAACCTCAATCACTATTTATTGCAGCTGGCCGAAGCATCCCCCCCAGAAGAAAACCAAATTTATGAAGTTGGTGGGCCAGATACACTCAGCTACCGCGAGCAGTTTAAAGTCATATGCCGAATCACCAACAAGCCTTATCGGCTGTGGTCGACACCGTTGCTTACCCCCAAAATGGCATCGTACTGGCTCGGCTTGGTCACCTCTGTACCAGCAAACATCGGCAAAGCATTACTCGCGGGGTTAGAGCATGACTACATTGCCGATTCCAAAGCGATTGAAGCACGATTTCCGCAAACGCTGATCAGCTACGAGCAAGCGGTATCCGATACCATTCAAGATGAAGGCACGTTTGTGCGCAGCAATGTTTGGGGCTTTGAGCCAGCGGCACTTCGTCGATGGCAACCGGGGTATGGCTACTACCCTAAACAAGCCGGTGCGAGCATAAAAACTCAAGCCTCCGCTGCGGTATTATGGAAAGTGGCTCAAAAAATCGGGAGTCGTGAAAAAGGCTATTACTTTGCCAACATTTTGTGGCGCACACGTGAATGGCTCGACATCTTTTTTGGTGACGGGAAACCGATTCGCGTTTCTCCTCCGGGGCCGGAGCTCAAAGTCGGCGATTATATTGACTCTTGGAAAGTGATTCGCTGCGAGGAAGATCAGTTCCTCTCCCTGTTTTTTGGGATGAAAGGCCCAGGGCTTGGACGTTTAGAAATTACCATCAAAGACCATGGTGATGAACGAGAACTGGATATCACCGCTTGGTGGCACCCACAGGGGTTTCTCGGGCTGCTTTACTGGTTTGCCATGATGCCAGCCCATCTATTCATATTCAAAGGCATGGTCAAAGCCATCGCGAAAGAAGCCGAAAGTATCAGTATTACTCCTCAGGTGGGACAGTCTCTGGAGAATCTAGAGAAATAGGCAGGTGATGAGCAATCCCCGCATGGCAATCAATGCACGATTGCTCTCGACTTTCCATCATTTGATGTCGACGCGCAACGGTTCGTCCTTGCGCTTCGAAATCCATCTTGTCAACGGAATGGCAATATCGACACTGTTTTGATTTATTCTCGATAAACTGCTGTGTGACTTCAGCAGCCAACCTCGGACGATGCTCCGCCTCGAAGTTCTCTAACGTAATTTCTCCAGTCAGTTTGTGATAGATATCGGCTGTAGCGCCGATTTTCAATGCGATTTTAGCAAAAAACTCCCTAGGGACATGGCAATCACTGCACGTAGCGGCAACCACACCCTGAGCATTTTTGAAGTGTGGAGATGCTTGGTACTCCTCAACTATCGTATCCATCCCAATATGGCAACTGTAACAAAACTCGTTGCGATTGGTGTAATCCATACCAAAGTGAAAAACACTGAGGGCCGCCCCACCAAGGATAAACGCCAATAAGCCACCAATTGGTATGCCGAGCATCCATTTTCTGTTTGGTTTACGCCATAAACTCATTGGTGTTCATCCCAAAGCAGCGCTAGCGATAACTCGCATAGTATTCTACGAGCGCGTTTAAATCATCGGCACTAAGCCCTTTGAACGCCTCATCCATTTTTTTATCAACGGAGCGTTTGCCTTGCTTAAACTGTTTCAATGTCGTGGCGAGATAGCCCTTCTGCTGACCAGCTAAAATCGAAGCTTCATCCAGAGCGTTACTGCCACCATCCGAATGACAGTTCTCGCAACTTTTCGCGTGGATAGCCTTACCTTTCATCGCTAACGCTTGATCAAAAGACTGCTTAGCTGGCACAAACTCAAGCCCAGCATAATGCTTTGCTAACTCTTCAATCTGCGCCTCAGATAAAGATTTAACTATCGACACCATGTCGCCTTTTTTGCTCGTGTCTCCGTAAGCGTGACTAACAGAATTTGCAGGCCTACCTTCTAGGTAACGTAGCATCTGGTCAAAAAAATTGAATTCGGGAATCCCTGCGATGGTAGGAATATTCGTGTCTGAGCTAACACCGTTTGGCCCATGACAAGCTTCACATTCATGTTGTGAAATTAGCTCACTTGGTGACGCTAAACTGTGGGAGGCCAAAACTGAGCTAATGGCTAACACCGAGGAAAATTTTAGTGAGAATTTAATTAGTTGGTGCATATTAGACTGACTCCGTAGTAATTATCTTTGTTAATCAAAACCAGACAGCGAATAAACGATAAGAAAATCATTTTATAAACGCGACTTAAAACCAACGATATCCAAGATAAAAATATTAAGCCGTCAACCATTTAAAGTAGCGTAGTTCAATACCCTTACTTTTTCTGCACCGACCTCTTCAAGAACAACAAACTTCAATACAAACAATTGATTTAAAAACATAATAATTTAAAATCAAAAAATTCACACATAGAAAAAGCGGTTTATTTTAATAATATTTCATATTGCGTCTATACTCTTACAAGCCATGTATTTCGATTTATTCAAGCGATGTAAATATGGATATTTTGCTTTTGGCTTGAATATAAAATTAATATTTCAATCAATTGTTTATTGAGATATTTAACCATTCCAACGCATTCCCACTTACTTTAGGACGAATCGAGAGGGACTATGAACGGTTTAAAGTCGATCGCTACATTAATATTTTTTATTTTACTGCTCACCGGATGTGGTCCAGACAGCAAAAACGATCAAAATACACCACCACCTGCACTTGGTGATTTCGAGATCAATGTTTCCGAGCCATCATTGGTCACTCAAGAAACCGGAGAAACCAAACTGGTGGTCGATTTTACCGTCAAAGACGACAGTGGCAGATCTTATGAGCTAGACGAAACGAAAGATTTTCGCATCGCACTTCTTAAAGCAATGCCCTCTCGTGTCGATACACAAAACTCGAGCGATCCAGCCTTTGCCTTCAATGGACGCCATGGCAATACCTATTGGAAGAGTTTCCATCACTCAAGTAATACCGTAAATAACCGTGCCAGCATGGAGAGTGTTTGGGATGGAACACTAGTAAAAATAGACGAAGGGTATCGCTACGCGTTTGCCATTCCTGACGTTTTAAAAGTGTCCGATCCTTATACTGCCGACTCTTCTAGCAACAACGGTTTTATCGCTTGGGATGCGGATAAACTCCACCGAATCGTCATGGCGTATGGCGAGCAAGGCAACGGTTTTACCTACGTGTTTGAATGGGTGCCGCAAGAAAGTTCAGATACGGCTGTCTCCCGCAATGTGATTGAAACAGGCACCTGTGAAAGCTGTCATATGGGCGAACCGCTTCATCATGGACCGGGCTATCGCTCAATTGATAACAACATTGCCGTTTGTACCGCTTGCCACAATGACAGTAACCCTGGCGCTGCGCCAGCCAGACGCCCTCTCGCTGCCATTGTTCATCAATACCACGGTAATGTTTTCAAATTAGGTAGCGACAGAAATAACACCGAGACTTACAAACAGCCTGTCGACGAGAATGACGTGCTCGTTACCGACATCAATGGTTTAGTCATTGAAGGCAACCCTTTCCCGCAAGATGCCCGCAACTGTACAACCTGCCATTCAACCGATGTCGCGAAAGCATCAGACGCCAACAATTGGTTTGAACACCCAAGTCAAGTTGCCTGTGAGACCTGTCACTTGTACCGAGACAGAGGAGCGCATGATAACCAAATCGGTACGGGTTGGGTAAGAAACGGCGAACCACAAAACTCCTGCTCTGGCTGTCACCGACCTTATGACCGAGACGACAATGGCGCTCCAATCATCGGCCAAGACGCGAGCCGAAGTGCTAAAACGGTTCACGTAATGCGTTTAGAGAATCTTGCAAAGGCACGTGATTCGCTTGAAATCAACGTTGAAAGCGCGCGATTTATTGATGACCAGTTTGAGGTTGAACTAAGAGTGTCGAAAGCGGGCACAGGTATTGGATCCATCGACGAACTGACACCTTTCATCAATGAACATGGGCACCTCAATTTGTTGCTGAACTGGGATAACGGCCAAGGCCCGATGGTCGCAAACAACAGTCTCAACGTCGCCGATGATGGCGCACTTGGTGACGGCTGTGAGGCTCAAGGAGAAGGCCTATTCTTGTGTCATAAAGACTTCACTGACGCTGCGATTAAGCCAATCTCCAACTCTACGTTGACGGTTAACATCGCCGACATGCCACTTTGCGCCAACCGTAGAGATGGCGAGCTCGCCGAATGCGTCACGTTTGAAGGCATCGATCTTATCAAATCGCCTTTCGTCATTGCCGCCAATAACGCATCCGGCTCGTTTGATGTGTCTGGTATCAACAAGCAGCACAAACTGCCAGTGGGCGCGGACATTTCATCGTGTAACGATTGTCACAAAGAGCTGACTATCCATAAGCTTGGTGAGCATCCACATGCCGCCACCGACTTCCAACAATGTAAAAATTGCCATAACTCTGAACGTTCTGCGTTTTATCCTGGGATGGCAGCTGATCTAAAGTACCACGTGCACTCATTCCACGCCTTTGGCTCCGCTCATAGCGGTGAAGCGTCTTTCCCTGGCGCAGTCAACAACTGTGAGGCCTGCCATACCAATGCTCAATACAACTTACCTAGCCAACAAAATACGCGCCCTTCTCTGGCAAGTGGTAAGTACTTTAGTCCTGCATTAGTCGCCTGTGGCGCGTGTCACCTAGAGTCATCTTTAGCTAATGCTGACCCGGATACCGTGGCAGGAGATGCGCCTCTGAACCATATGCTGAATCACGGCGCGGTATTTGGAGCAGACACAGCAGCACAAGCCATGGGCTCCGAGCAATGTGCAACTTGCCATGCCATTGGTCAGTCACAAGGGGTAGATAAGGTTCACAAGGTATACGACTACCGTTGAATTTGTCATTGAACATAATGCTTTAAGGATAAGAAAAGGAAGAGCTATGAAAGCAATGTTTCTGCGGTGGTTGGTAACTGGGATACTTGGGTTAGGCGTCATCTTCACCGTCAGTTCGGAAGATATCGCCAAGCCAGAACCCAAAGCGGCGACGTTAACTCAAGAAGAAATTGAAACTATATTGGACACCAAATTTTCTGAGGGGAAATACTCACGCCGTGGAGCAGATGGCTGCCTTCGTTGCCATGACGATACCTCAGACAAACCTGCAACCGGTATTTTCGACAACATCCACGGCAAGTCAGCGAATTTGCATGGGCCAATGAATGATAAACAATGTGAAGCATGCCATGGCCCAGCAAACAATCACGCGCGCAATCCGCGAAAAGGACAAGTTCGTGAGCCGATGATCACCTTTGGGCCAAACTCCCCTGTTCCGGCCGAAAAGCAAAACAGCGTGTGTTTATCTTGCCACCAAGATGCGAAACGCTCGACTTGGCATAGCAGTGAGCACGCTTTTGAAGGGCTGTCTTGTGCAAGCTGTCACCAACTGCATCAAAAAGACGATCCGATGATGGTTGCCGAAATGCAAGCAGACAAATGCACCGATTGCCACTCCCGCACCAAATCGGATATCCACAAACGCAGTCGTCATCCTATCATTGACGGCGTCATGACTTGTTCTAGCTGCCACAATCCACATCAGGCATTAAATGAAGCGAGCCTGAACTGGTCAACCGTCAATAACGCTTGTTACGAGTGTCATGCAGAAAAACGCGGCCCATTCTTATGGGAGCATGAGCCTGTAACTGAAGATTGTACATCCTGCCACACACCTCATGGTTCAGTGAACAAAGCCCTGCTCAATAAACGGCTGCCAATGCTATGTCAGGAATGTCACCGTGCGCCACATGCAAACGTAGCCATTCCTGAAAACGACTTGAGAGTGCGCGGCGGAAGTTGTTTGAACTGCCACAATCAAGTGCATGGCTCTAACCACCCACGTGGTCAAACATTAAGTTATTAGGAGGGAGGCATGAAACTATCTCAACTGTGCATCGCTATTTCCCTTGCTTTTGCTGTGCAAGCGCACGCCAACGATTATTCGTTACAACGTTCTCAACCAGCCGACACTAGCCGCTGGCAGTGCAGTGAATGCAGCAGCGACGGTACATGGAGTGGAGAAGTCAGCGCGGGCGTAGGTTACCTTAACAACGACGGTTCCTCTCGATTCTATAATTGGAATCCGCCCGTTTACGGTACAAACTCTGACAACAAACACTTTAACGCGAGCCTAAACGCCGATATCGAACAATATGAAGACGACGGGTTCTACAATCGAATCGTCGTCGAAGATCTTGGTTTGCAACGCTTCTTACTGCAGTGGGAAATGGGCCAGTACGACGGATTACGTATCCTCGGCAGTTACAGTGAAACTCCGTATTTCTGGAATCAGTCCTCACTCAGTGCGTATCATCCAAGAGAAGATGCACTCGTTAGTGGTGACCTATCGAAATATGAAAACTCAGTGACGCGAGAGACGTTTAAGTTAGAACTCAAGTACACACCACATACGCCATGGAAGCCATATGCATCCATGAAGCACGAACGTAAAAAAGGCACAACTTCGCTCTATTCATCGACCATTCCGGGTTACGCCAACGCGCCGGGATTCATACCCAAAGCCGTCGATCATGAAACCTTAAATACTCAAGTAGGAGTGAGCTACATTGAAGATTTGTGGCTGGTGGATATTGCGTATCGCGGCTCATTTTTCCGCAATGAAAAGTCCGCACTCTATTACGGCGGTGTTACTAACCCTTACGCCAACCACCTTGCGTATGAGCCTGACAACGACTTTCACCAATTTGCTGTCTCGGGGAATTATCGGTTGAATCAACAAACGTTCAGTGGCCGCTTACTTTGGTCACAGACGTCTTCTGAAGGCGGGTTAAATCCATTCCCGCAGTCCCCCGTTAACTCCAATACATTCCATGGCGAAACTAACACTTGGCAAATGAGCGCGGATTACCACAACAAACTTTCGTGAGACACTGCTTTCGCCATTTCTGCGGACTATTCAGATAAAGACGATAACTCCGATAGAAACACCATCATCGGATCGACGAGAGAAAAATACGACCACACCAAAACCAAACTGGAAGCAACACTCAAGCATCGTGTTACTTCTGATGTAAAAGTGAATACGGGTTACCATTTTAGACACGATGAGCGAAGCTATGCCGACCGAAAACGTACCGATGAACAACGCGTTTTTGTTGGGGCCCAGTACCGACCAAATAGACCGTGGCAATTAGGCGGTAAAGTCTCCTACTCTTTTCGCGATGGCTCTGATTGGCAGGACGACAGCAGCGACTCGCCTAATTTGCGCCAATACTATTTAGCCGATAAAGAGAGGATTGAGCTCCGTGGCGACGGCGGCTATGACGTAACAAACGATGTCCAGTTACTTGCTGAGCTTTGGTACGGAAACGACGACTATGTTAAACCCGATATAGGTTTAAGCGAAGGAGAAGATTACGGCTACGATATCAGCGTCAACTTCAATTTACTCGACGGACTAAACGGGCATGTTTTTTACAATCAACAGGTCATCCGCTCCGAGCAACAACAAGCAAACTCTGACGTTGTCGGTTGGAATCGCTACACCACCAAACTCAAAGATGACATCACAACCATTGGCTTTGGTGTGAGTAAAGAGCAGCTACTAGACGACAAACTTTCTATCTCGTTTGATTACAGCTACAGCCAAGCTGATGGAAAATCTTCAACCACATCTGGTGGCTACCAATATCCCGATAACGAGGCGAACTCGTACCGATTTGAGGTCATCGCTGACTATGAAGTATCTGAAAATCAAAACGTGCAGCTTAACCTCCGTTATGAAGACTACTCAGAAGAGGATTACTTGTTTAACAACGAAACCGGAACGATGGGCGACGTTTTGCAAAGCTATGAAGGTCTGTATGGCGGCGTCTATTGGAAATATCGCTTTTAAGCACAGTGTGACGTAACAAAAAAGCATCAGACGTTTTAAGCGCCTGATGCTTTCGTATTTCAATTCTACTGCTGTGAGAAGTTGATTAAGCTTGGAAGCTCAAAGGAATCTCAGCCAATTGGTTACCTTCGTTTGCAGGGAAGATAAGGTACTCGCCGTGGTATTTCACCATCGATTTGTAGTCCGTCACTTTATGCACCATAAAGCCCGCTTGCGCTGCTTTCTCAACAAACTCAGCATGGTTGCCACGCACAAACCAGCTCATTGGTTTAACGAGCAACTCGCCGTCGAAGCAGCTTTCGCATTGGTCTGCACATAGTGCCAAAGAATTTTGACCTTCCGTGAAGATTTGGATTTTGCCACAACCAACAAGTTGCTCAGACGTTGATACTTCCCAGCCAGCTTGCTCCATCAAATCAAGAAATGATTCAATATCGGAGTCTTTTATCACTTTGGACTCTTCACCTTCAGGAAAAAACTGAGCGTAAAAAGCGGAAATACGCTTGAAGATAAACAACAAACCAGCGTCATTACCCTTTGAACGACCTGCTTTTTGCCAACGTGTTAAGTCATCGCCTACGGCTCGACCGAAACGCTGAGATTTAAGTGCTTTGGTAACCCAGCGCACTAAATAATGGTTATTCGCAACAGGGGCATTGGCTAACTTACCTGAGCGATGCTCTTGATCTAACTCTTCAAGTGCTGAGTTAACTAAGTTTTGAATTTCTTTGGTGTAATTCGACATTACGCCTTTCTTCCTAAAGTCCAATAAAACAGTGCTGAAAGCACAGAACAAGCAAACATCACAATGATCATCGGCCACGCCACATTACCTGGTAGTGATGCCACCAGCGCGCCAACCAATGAGCCGATACCGAATCTTAACGTCCCCGCCAGAGACGAAGCTGTACCCGCCATTGATGGGTAGCCACTTAAAAGCAGCGCCATCGCGTTACTACCTATCGTCGACAATGTACCGATAAACAGCACAACAAAAGGTACGATACCCCATAATCCGAAGTCCATTAACCAACTTACGAATAAACCAATCCCCGCCAAAAGTTGCACGAACAACCCAAAACGAAGCATGGCATGAGAGCCAACTTTCTTCACCAAGCGACCATTAATACTGGTCATGATGATCATCGCAACAATGTTCAAACCAAATAAATAACCAAAGTGGTCTGGTCGAACACCATATAAATCAATATAAACAAACGAACCCGCGGTCAGAAATGCAAACATTCCGGAAAATGAAAACGCTCCAGAAAGCATCAAACCTATCGCTTCAGGGTTGGAGCATAATCTGGCGTAGTTTCTCATCGTAGTGCGAAAACGAAGCGGCTGACGATTTTCTGGTTTCAGCGTCTCTGGAATTTTCCAAAGTACCAGTAGAATTACCACCACGGCGAAAATGGCTAATACCCAAAAAATAGAACGCCAACCAAACCAAATCGCTAAGTGACCACCGATCATAGGCGCGACCAAGGGTGCCATGGTGATCACTAAGGTGACGAAAGACATTGCACGGGCAAAGTCTTCACGGTCAAACATGTCACGCACGACGGCTTGGATAATGACAGCCGCTGCCGCGCCAGCAAAACCTTGCGCTGTTCGCACATAAGTCAATGCATCGATGCCGTTTGTGGTCGCACTCACTACCGCCGCTAATCCAAAGAAAAGCACACCCAAAATCAGTACAGGTCTACGGCCAAAACTATCGGCAAGCGGCCCATGAATTAACTGGCCAATCGCAAAACCTGCCGTATAAGCCGTCAACGTAATCTGAACCGCGCCAGGCGCGACCCCCAAATCTTTCGCAATTGTCGGCATTGCAGGCAGATACATGTCGATCGCCAAAGGTGTCAAAGCACCAATCGCTCCTAATACAAGAAACAATAGAAAACTGATTTGGGATTGCGGAGCGCTTTGAGCTTTTTCTGTCATTCTTTTACCTCTTGTTGGAGCCCTTTCGTCAATGCTTGCAAAACCAAGTGAAAATAACGGACGGTTCTCATATCGCTGATATCTAGAAGCCAAAGGCCTGTTCTATCAACGTTCGAGAATCATAAGGGCAAATATGTACCAAGGTGTGACCTTGACGAACTCGACATAGAAAAGCGTGTGAAAGCGAAGTGTGTTTATGGGAACTAAACACAATGCAGTAAAAATGATGGAATTGATTCCACCATTTATTCACCACAGCCGAATGCTTTGCAATAAGAGTATGCATGGCTTAGCTAAATGCAAAGGCATATCACTCAGATGAGTAAGCACACCGGAATTGTCTAGGCACTAATTTTGGTAGGAAAATTAATTTTGAGCCAATCCCTACCAAAAAACTAGTTCCAATTGGGAACTAAAGAATTTCCCATGCCGATAATTAATTCCAAATAGAATCAATTTCTTCCTGCGTGAGGTAGCGATAATCACCAGGTTCTAGTGCCTCATCGAGTTCAATCGAACCAATACGCTCACGATGTAAGTACTCAACTTTATTTCCTAACGCCGCAAACATGCGTTTCACTTGGTGATACTTACCTTCCACAATAGTTAACAATACTTCATTCTCTGCCTCGTTCACGATCTCCAAACGAGCAGGCAATGTTGCTTCTGATTCATTGCGCAAAATGATGCCTTGTTCGAGCTTTTCCGCGTAATCTGGCTGAATAGCATCGACGAGCCAAACACGGTACGTTTTCTCACACTTATGCTTAGGTGAGGTAATACGGTGAGACCACTTACCATCATCCGTAATCAACACCAAACCGGTTGTGTCGACGTCTAATCGGCCCGCAAAGTGAAGGTTTTCAATTTTAGGCTCATCGAGCAATGCGAATGCAGTTTGGTTGTAGCCATCTTCATGTGAACAAACAAAGTCAGCAGGCTTGTACAACATAATGTAACGAGGACCAGGAGCACCAATAACGCGGTCTTCCCACATTACTTCTGCACCTTCAGGTACTTTAAATGCACCACTTTTTTGAACCTCACCGTCAACGGTGATGTCACCACTTTTGATGATCTTTGTTGCCTGTTTGCGCGTTGCACCCAGAGCGTCACACAAATATTTATCTAAACGCATGAATACCTCATTGAATTATACCCAAGTAACCTCCAAATCTCGGTTTAAAGGTCACTTGGGTATAAAAGTCAGGTATTATAGCGTTCCTCGTTCGAATAGTTGAGCAATTTCACATATTTTCATGTACACACTTCGCCCTTATCAAGCCGACTCGGTTAAAGCAGTCATTCACTACTTTCGTAAACACTCGACACCAGCAGTGATCGTACTGCCTACTGGTGCCGGAAAAAGCTTGGTGATCGCAGAGCTTGCTCGCCTTGCGAAAGGGAGAGTGTTAGTCCTCGCTCACGTTAAAGAGCTGGTCGAGCAAAACCACGCGAAGTATGAAGGTTATGGTTTAAAAGGTTCCATCTTCTCAGCAGGATTGGGGCGAAAAGAAACTGACCAGCAAGTCGTGTTTGCTTCGGTTCAATCGGTCGTACGTAACTTAGATTCGTTCAAAAACCAGTTTTCTCTGCTCGTTATTGATGAGTGCCATCGTGTGCCGGATGACAAAAACAGCAGCTACCAAAAAGTTATTACTCACTTACGAGAACTGAACCCAGGCATTAAGGTGCTGGGACTAACTGCAACGCCCTATCGTTTAGGAATGGGCTGGATTTATCAGTATCACACCCGAGGTCAAGTACGCACCGAAGAGCCTCGATTCTTCCGCGATTGTATTTTCGAACTGCCGATCCGTTACTTGCTCGACGAAAACTTCCTCACTCCGGCCCGCATGATGGACGCGCCCGTTTTGTCTTACGACTTCTCGCAACTGAAACCCGCAAACACCGGACGCTACAAAGAAGCAGAAATGGACATGGTGATCGATAAAGCCAAGCGCGCCACTCCGCAAATTGTTGAGCAAATCATGCAATATGCGAAAGAGCGTCAAGGGGTCATGATCTTCGCCGCGACTGTCCGACACGCACAAGAGATCCACAGTTTACTGCCAGAAGGCGAAACTGAAATCGTCATTGGTGATACACCTACGCCGGAACGTGACGCGATCATCCAAGCGTTCAAGAATCGTCAAATAAAATATTTGGTCAATGTTTCGGTACTGACTACCGGGTTTGATGCGCCGCATGTCGATTTAATCGCGATTTTGCGACCAACAGAGTCAGTCAGTCTATACCAGCAGATTGTAGGGCGAGGATTACGCTTATCAGACGGAAAATCAGAATGTTTAGTGCTTGATTACGCAGGCAACAGCTACGATTTATACCAACCTGAAGTCGGTGATCCCAAACCAGACTCTGACAGTGAAATTATCACGATTCCCTGCCCGGCTTGCGGATTCAATAACAACTTCTGGGGTAAGTTGGATAGTAACGGTTTCTTGGTTGAACACTTTGGCAGACGTTGCCAGGGTTACTTTGAAGATGAAGACACAGGCGAGCGTGAACACTGTGGCTACCGTTTTCGTGCCAAATACTGTGGTGAATGTGGTGCCGACAACGATATTGCTGCGCGCATTTGTCATGAGTGTGACGCAACGCTTGTTGATCCAGATAAAAAATTAAAAGAAGCCCTTAATCTGAAGGATGCATTAATCTTTGAATGCACAGAAATGGACCTGTCAGTATTCAAGTCCAGTGATGGTAAATCTCAACTCAAGGTGACATATTCTGGCGAACCATACCAAGGCGAAGGCAATGCGTTAGTTCATGAGTTTTGGTCATTGAGTACCAAAAAACAAAAACAAACGTTTAAAGACCAATTTGTGCGCCCTCACTTGGCAGACAAGCATCGCCCTTTTGAAGAGGCTTCACCGACACGTGTTGTTGCCAATCAACATCGTTTCCGTTTGCCTCAGTTTGTTATTGCAAGGAAATCCGGTCGCTTTTGGAAATTGCGAGACAAAATTTTTGAAGACGAGTTGAAATAACGTCCGCAACATTTAGTAAAACTGAACTCGATGATTCACTCTCTGTTCATCTATATCCGATATACTGCGGCTAACGTTCTAGAAAAGGTTTGACTATGTATAAAGCAACGACTTCTCAACATTCTGCGTTACTTTTCGGCCTTATCGCGACATTGATGTGTGCACCAAGTTTCGCCAAGCATGACGACTACTATGCATCACAAAATGGTCACGCCATCGTGCAAGATGTCGAAAAGCCTGGAACACGTATTGAATTCGATGAAGATCAAGATGAGGTCTATCGCGCGGTTCAACAAGGATATATACGACCATTTTCGGACCTTTACGCCGCAGTAGAAAACGACCTATACGGCCGTATCATCAAGGTCGAGCTTGAAGAAGATGATGATGCTTGGGTGTATGAATTGAAAATTCTGTACAACAATAGCGTCCTGAAAGTTGAGTACGACGCCGCTACGCTGGAAATGCTTGAGATCAAAGGTCGCAGCTTTAACAAAGCGTTAAAGCCACAAAACAACTAAACTGGTCTAATGCGTAATCCCGACGCAATGCGTAACTTACTTCGATAACACTCCAAACATAATAAGAATCACCAATATGAAAATACTTGTCGTTGAAGATGACCCTCGTTTAGGCGAGCAAATCATCGAAACATTAGAAAGTACCGGCTGGGTACCAGAATTATCTCAAGATGGCATAGACGCTCTGTATCGCGCGACATCGGAAGAATGGGACGCTATTGTTCTTGATCTAGGACTGCCGAAATTGGATGGCCTTACCGTGCTAAAAGGCATTCGAGATGAAAACATCAATACCCCTGTCGTTATCCTGAGTGCTCGCGATACCCTAACGCAGCGAGTTGAAGGTCTAAACGCAGGTGCAGACGATTACCTAACTAAGCCGTTTGAAATGGTTGAGCTTATCGCTCGTATTCGCGCACAACTGCGAAGAGCATCAGGTAACGCCTCTCCTGTGATGCAAATTGGCGACTTGAGCTTGGATACGCGCACTTCTAAAGTCATGTGGCAAGGGCAAGCAGTAAGCTTAACGGCGCTGGAGTATAAAGTGGTCGCTTACTTTATGCATAACCCAGAAAAAGTAATTTCTCGCACCGAACTCGTCGAGCACATTTACAAACAAGACTTTGATCGTGACTCCAACACAATCGAAGTTTTTATCGGCCGAATTCGCAAAAAAATCGCACCAAAGATCATCAAAACTGTCCGAGGGTTGGGATACCAATTAAATGCCGAATAAGAACAGGCTACCGTTGAACGCAATAAAACGACTGAGTATCAAAAGTCGCCTCGTTTTAGCGGCGATCGTTTGGTTGACGGCAATGATCCTCGCAGCTGGTGTGACGATACCGACCCAAGTGTACAACTATATGGTTGACGACACTCGCTCACAGCTGAGCATTTTTATGGATGAAATCGCCGCTCAGTTAGAAGTCGATGAGATTGGGCACCTCTCACTCGCTGCTCTGCTCTCAGATCCTCGATTTAACCGACCTTACAGTGGTTTATATTGGAGTGCCTCTACTGAGACGAGTCTCGAGCGTTCTCGTTCTTTGTGGGACAAAAAAATCGAATACAAAGGTCTGGATAACGATGCTTACGGCGCGAGAGGTGAAAGGCTGATTACCATCGAAAAAGCTCTGTACTTACCAGATTACGATGGGCCTATCCATATCATTATTGGTATTGACGAAGAGCCTATCAAAAGCACCCTGCAAACGCTAATCGGGCAACTCTGGCTTATTTTAGGCTTATTATTCGCAGGGGTTCTTGCCGTCATTTTGCTGCAAATTGCATGGTCATTGAGTCCGCTTACAAAGTTACAAAAAGAGTTGGCCGAGCTGAAGTCTGGTAACAAAAAGAGTCTAGAAGAAACCTATCCGAAAGAGATTTCTCCTCTTATCTTCGACCTCAACGCTCTGCTTTTCCATTATCAGGAGTTGTTAGAACGAGCTAGGAATCATGCAGGCAATCTCTCACATGCGCTAAAAACCCCCCTTTCTGTCCTAAAAAATGAAGTACAGACGTTAGAACCTGATACGCAATCCCGTCTGCGTACTCCGATCAATCAAATACAAGATCATATCGATTACCATCTGGGCCGTGCCCGCATGGCGGGGTCTATGAATATTTTATCAGTGAAATCGAACCCAGCAGAGCGTGTGGATGCTATCTCAATGGCGTTTGATAAAGTGTATGCGAGCCGAGATATCTCCTTAATTAATGAACTTGATTCAGAGCTGAATGTAGCGGTAGAGCAGACCGATCTCGACGAAATGCTGGGTAACTTGCTTGAAAATGCCTATAAGTGGGCCAACAACATGATTCGTGTGCACTCCTCTCAGGATAAAGACAATATACACATCATCATTGAAGATGATGGGCCAGGCATCCCTAAAGATAAACTGAGTCAAGTAATCAAGAGAGGCGTTAGATTGGATGAAGCAACCCCTGGGTCAGGTCTTGGTCTAAATATAGTCAGTGAAATGGCACACAGTTACCGAGGTCAATTAACACTGGAAGCGAGCGCTTTAGGTGGCTTAAAAGCATCTTTAGTCTTACACCTCAGCCGAACATAAAGCATATAACGCATAAACTTTGTTCTTCGGACCATGATTAGTAAACCGATGAAAATGAAGCCGATGTGAACAAAATCCAAGCAAAGCGTTAAAAGGGATAGCCTTACACCCAGATAAATCATACCTTTTTGTTGATTTGGGTACGATTTGGGTTGCCCATTTATAAGTGGAATGATAGTATCCGCGCTCGCTTGAACAGTTCCTGTTTCAAGCTTTACCACGAACAACAAGGTCGCATTGTTGATTGTGAACATTTGATTTTTACTAATTTGAGAGTAAATACTATGAAATTCGAAGCAGTAGTACGTACTGAACTAGGTAAAGGTGCGAGCCGCCGCCTACGTCACGCTGGCAAATTCCCTGCAGTTGTATACGGCGGTGAAGAAGCAGCAGTAGCTATCGTTCTTAACCACGACGACATCGTAAACCAAATGGACAAGCCTGAATTCTACGAAGGCCTAGTTCTAGTTATCGATGGCAAAGAAGTTAAAGTTAAGCCACAAGACGTTCAACGTCACGCGTTCAAGCCAAAAGTTGAACACATGGACTTCATCCGTATCTAATTCCCTACCAAGGAATTAATCGGATTAAATCCAAACCTTTTGCATTAAAGATAATCGGACTTACCAACCGAGACATCTAAAAAATTTCAAAACCCCGGAGTCTTACCACCTCCGGGGTTTTACTATATGTGGCATATAACAATTGATTTACGAACGGGCAATGTACTTCACTAAAGTGAGATCCGTCAGCGTCATACGGTCAATGATTTCCGCCTCTTCCTCTCCAGTACGTACAAAACCACACTTCTTGTAGAAGTTAAGCCCCTGTTTATTGGTATCCAGTGCTTTCAGGCTTATCTGTATAACGGGCGTAGAGAGTAGACGCGTTTCTAGTTCATCTAACAGTGCACTCCCTGCCCCTTGCCCATAATGCAAAGGAGAGACATAGCAACATGTTACCCACGCCGTTTTATCTTCACAGGTGTGGTTAGGTAGTTCGTAACTTAAAAAGCCGACGATTTCCCCTTGCCTCTCAACCACGATCAATTGGGCCAGTTGCTCAGTCATGACTCGCGTCCACATCCTTTCTCGGCGCTCAATCGTAAACTGATCGATGTAGCTCTGTGGCATTAACCCTTTGTATGCTACCTGCCACGAATCAACATGTATCTTGGCGATTTGAGTTGCTTCCTCTCTGACTGCGTTCCTTACTGTGTATCTCATTACTATCCTTTCTTAAAATTCGCCACTTACAAATTCTTTCAACCCTACTCTTTGAATCGAAGCTCAAAGCGAGCAGCCACAGATGCAACGCTTTACATTACTCCATTTCATTTTCATTAATTCAATGATAGTGCACATCGTAATATTCGAGAAAACGCCACGTTATTTACGTTTCACTTTCGCTCATTAGATTGAATCTATTTGTTTTAACATCCGGGTATCGAAAGCGGGATAAACACGGTAAGGTATCGAATAAGAATAAATAAACGATATCTAAGGCATAAGACTTCTAAACGGTCGCAATTATAGTAAAGAGAGAAATACCATTTCTGGTTGTATTAAACAGAGTAAGCCAAGATCAAACGAGTTTGGGTTTTACAGTGATCATTTTATATACAAAACATTTCCCTCATCATCAGAGCGAAAATTTATAACGATTTGTGTCATAGCTGCTAAGAAAAACATGAACTTGGCAAAATAATCACCAAAATCAGCGCTATACTTCGCAAAAATGTGCATTGATTCACACAAACCACATTCATTCAATTGACCACTTCACAAAATAACCCCCTCCCTCTAATTTCAATATACTAAAAACTATTTCTGTTTAATTGGAGACGTAGTTTGCAGGCTTATTAATTCATGTCTCCGATAGAAGTATAAATAAGAGATAGATCACTAAAGTTTCACATTAATTCCGTATATTTCACGCCGTAACAATAACAAAATCACAAAGAAAGGATCCCTTATGAAGTTTTCCAAATCTCTTTTGGTAATGGCAGTGGGCGCTGCGCTAGCAGGATGCGGCTCAGACAGCGATAATTCTCCAGTAACCTGCGAGACTGCAGATTCTTGTACTAAGTTCACCGTTCTCCACACTAACGATAACCACGGTCGCTTTTGGCATAACAGCGACGGCGAATATGGCATGGCTGCGCGTCACACTTTAATCGAATCTATTCGCGCAGAAGTCGAAGCAAAAGGCGGTGAAACCATTCTACTATCTGGCGGTGATATTAATACCGGCGTACCAGAATCAGACATGCAAGATGCGGTTCCAGACTTCGTAGGGATGAACCTACTTGGTTACGATGCAATGGCTGTCGGTAACCACGAGTTTGATAACTCACTAGATATTCTCGATATGCAAGCTGAGCTAGCTGACTTCCCTATGCTGGCTGCGAATATCTATAAGAAAGATACCAATGAGCGTTACTTCGACCCTTACAAAGTATTTACTATCAACGGCCTTAAGATCGCTGTTATTGGTCTAACCACCCAGGACACGGCGAAGCTAGTTAATCCAGACAACGTATCAAACATCCACTTCGAAGACCCTCAAGTTGAAATCAAAAAAGTACTTAAGGAAATCGAAGAAAACGAAAAAGTAGACCTAGTATTTGCAACGACGCACATGGGTCACTACCAAGATGGTAATAATGGTAGTGAAGCACCAGGGGACGTGAAGCTCGCTCGCTCTCTTGAAGAGGGACAACTAGACGCTATCATCGGTGGTCACTCACAAAACCCAGTGTGTATGGAGCCAGGTACCAATGAGTATGCTGATTTCAAACCTGGTGATGATTGCGCGCCAGACCAACAAAAAGGCACTTGGATTATGCAAGCGCATGAGTGGGGTAAATATGTGGGTCGTGCGGACTTCGAATATTACGACGGCAAGCTTCACTTAGCGAATTACGCACTGATTCCTGTAAACCTTTTGGACGACAACGATGAAGTGATCGGTGAACGCATTCAACAAGATGCGACGGTAAAAGCGTTACTACTGCCATACCAACAGCAAGGTCAAGAGTTATTAGATGAGAAGATTTCTAATACAACGGGTAAGTTAGAAGGTGATCGTAACGTAGTTCGCTCTCAACAAACTAACCTAGGTCATCTACTGGGCGAGGCATACCGTACTTACAAAACGGTAGGTGCTGACTTTGGTGTGATGAACTCTGGCGGTGTGCGTGATTCAATCCAAGATGGTGATATCACTTACCGTGACGTACTAACCGTTCAGCCATTTGGTAACTTCGTGACTAAAGCAACTATGACAGGCAAAGAAGTTAAAGAGTACCTAGATGTGGTTGCGACGAAATCTGCAGGCTCTGGTGCTTACGCTCAACTGGATAACATCACTTTAGATGTAAATTGTGATGCTGGCTCAGTAACCATTACTGACATTAACAATAAAGGCTTCGATCTAGACGCAACGTACACATTCTCTGTAATCAGTTTCAGTGCTGCTGGTGGCGATAACTATCCAATCATCGATGTTCAATCTACCCAGCTAACCGATGCATACGTTTTACGTGAGTTCTTCGTAAATAACCCACAGATCTCTGCGGATAGCTACAACAAAAACTTAGAAAACATCAAGTACTTCAGTAACGGTCAAGCTGTGAAAGGTTGCCCAGCAACTAATAGCTAAAAACACCTTACACTCTGACGTGAAGAGCTTTTAGAAGTTGTTCCGTCAGAGCCTCCCTAAAAACCGAAGCGTGACGCTTCGGTTTTTTTATTTTCGTTAAAGTGCTGAAAATTATCGCCCTTCATAAAGTGTTCAAAAATTATTCATTTGTGTTGTTGACGCCCATGTGCTGGGCTTCTATGTTTGATAAGGTCTTTCGAAAATACAGATTCATCAACTAACTTTTCGCTATGAAGTTTCGTAGCTTAGTGGATGATTCTAGGAAAGATGTGAATGGCGTTACAAACACTGCTCTCAAACAATTTGTCTTTTTGACCTAAAACGAAGGTGATTCGCCGCCAAGCGTTCACCAATGAGCAGCGATCTGGACGTCAATATGTTCAAACTGCTGCCATCGAGTTCAGGAGGTCAAAAATGAAACGAGCCAGCAATAGCTACAGACTTCAAATGATCAAAGAAGTGGTTACCCGTAGAGAGCGCGAAGCTTGCACGGATCCTATGGCGAGATACATTCATCAGCTGATGGATGAACGCCCGACAAGTAAATTAGATGTTGAATTCAATCATCGATTTTCAGGAAGCCACTTTGACGAACATGCTGGGGGATGGGTCAGTGACCGTTGGTCAATGAAGTAGCGCTAATTTAACGAGTATGCCTTACACGCACCGCATAGTAAGAGCTAATACAGTCCCGGCTCATCATTGATTATTGCCGAGCCGGGATAATTCGAAATTTAAAAGAGATCTTGCTGTGGTGATAATTCTTCTTGAGACTCTTCTGCCTTGCCCTTCCCTGCCAATACCTTTCTTCTATAGCGCTGACGGCATAGCTTAATTACATGCAACTGTTGAGCAGGGGTATAAGTGAGCCAGTTAAATCGCTCTTCTCTTTTACGCATACATCCTTTGCAATACCCTTTTTCGTCCACACTACAAATACCAACGCAAGGGTTTGGGACGGTAAAAAACTCTAGTTGCTCCATGCTCTAACCGTTTTTGCTCGCTGTGCTGTAATGATATTATAACGACTTCAATATAAGCTCCCAACAGTGCTATACATCTTGCACCTTGAAGCCGTTTGAGTATATAAACTGGACTCTGTCACAGTAATACGAAACTATTACCTTATGCTGACAAAAACAGTGTTTTATTACCTATACTTACCACGTTTTCTAAAAACGGAGTCTATAAAATGAAGCTTAGCCTAAAAACGTTAGTTACAGCAATCTCTCTTCCTGTTCTTATGACTGCATGTGCTAGCAACGGTGACAATGTGAAAGAAATTACGGCTCAAGATTTACAGCACCATAATTGGGAGCTGGTTCAGATTGATGGTAAAAACATCGAATTAAAAGAACGTCAGCAAGCGCCTCGCTTAGAAATCGGAGAAAATCTGACTGCAAATGGTAACGCGGGGTGTAACAACTTCTTTGGTCAAGCTGAACTAAAAAACAATCAACTACGCATCGAAAAAATGGGAATGACCATGAAGATGTGTATGGATGACCAAATGAAAATTGAGCAAGCGATGTCTGAAACTCTTACTGAATGGAGTGATATAACGCTAACCAAAGAAGGGCTAATGCTTAAAAATGACGATCACGAACTAACGTTTCAGTTGCGTGATTGGGTAAACTAAGTCCCATTTCATATTCTAAGAGCAGCCATAAAATGGCTGCTTTTTTATGCGTCCTAATCCATATCAAAGCAGGCAGGATGTCTGTTTCGCACGTTTCGGTTAGCAAAATCGTTTAAAACGACAAACTCTTTCCCTCTTTACGCCCTCAACGCCACGTCTACGATGCGGGTTCAGTCTTCCAAATCAACATATCGAAGTTGCTTGAGGACAATAATTTTCAATTACTTGAAAGAATATCGTCAAACAAGCGGTCCGCTCCTGTATACCTAAAACGACACCAGAATTGTCCTTTCTTCGTTTTGCTTCACATTGAGAATAATTCTTTGAATCAATGAGTGATTCCGTTTGGGATTGCCATTGATAATAGAGAGAGATGGATTACTATCCTTGTAACAAAGCGGAGCGACTTGTTTAGACGTCAATAACGCCGGAAACGAGAATAAAAAGACATAACACGGAATAGATATGAAAAAGCTACTCAGTACCGTTGGCATTTTAGCCACCACTTTCGCGACATCTTCTTTTGCCAACTCATCGGTTGCTAGTGAATGGCAAAAAATCGAACAACAAGCCGACGGACAATCCGTCTACTTTCATGCTTGGGGCGGAAGCCAAGAAATTAATCGCTACATCCAGTGGGCGAGTAGAGAGCTAAAATCGCGTTATAACGTGACGCTAAACCACGTTAAAGTCACCGATATTTCTGAGACCACCACTCGACTTATCGCAGAAAAAGCCGCAGGCAAAAACAGCGGTGGCAGTGTTGATATGGTTTGGATTAATGGCGAGAACTTCAAATCAATGAAGGATAACCAATTACTGTTTGGTCCTTTTGTTGAAGGTTTGCCAAGCTGGCAGTACGTTGATAAATCATTGCCAATTGATGTGGATTTTTCAGAGCCGACTGAAGGTCTGGAAGCACCTTGGGGTGTGGGGCAATTAGTGTTTATTCACGATGAGCAAACCCTGCATAACCCTCCTCGATCTTTTGCTGAAATGCTGAGTTACGCAAAAGCGTTTCCAAATCGCCTAACTTACCCTCGCCCACCAGAGTTTCATGGGACAAGCTTTATTAAAGCACTGTTGATTGAGTTGACCAACAACGATCCCGCTTTGCAAAAACCAGTCACTGGCGAAACATTTGAGCAAATCACTCAACCGCTGTGGGCTTACCTAGATGAGTTCCATAAAGTTGCTTGGCGTGGCGGTAAGCAATTCCCAGGAGGGACGGCTGAAACGCTTCAATTACTGGATGATGGTCAGATTGATCTTGCGATTACCTTTAACCCAAACGCGGTTTTCTCTGCACAATCAAGTGGTAATCTTGCAAACAGCACCAAAGCGTATGCGATGGACGCAGGTGCACTCTCAAACATTCACTTCTTAGCGATTCCTTGGAACGCAAATGCCAGTGCCGGTGCGCAAGTTGCGATAAACTTTTTATTGAGCCCTGAAGCACAATCTCGCAAAGGTAACCTTAACATCTGGGGCGATCCTTCAGTGCTAAGCAGCCAATACCTAACAGGTTCGGCTAAAAATACTCAACAATTCAAATCTATCGCTGAGCCGCATCCGAGTTGGCAATCTGCCTTAGAAAAAGAATGGTTGAAACGCTACGGGAATTAATAAGAGCCCATGTTAAGAGCGCTATATTTAGTTATTATCGCTGTTTGTATTTTACCTACCATTCCGGGACTACTCGGAGTGGTGGTTTCTGCGCTCGGTTATGTACCTCCTATCGGCTTGCACCACTTTTCTTTGGATGGCTTTAACGCTGTTTTTGATTGGGAGGGTGTTTGGACATCCATCGGGCTGACTTTCTACTCTGCCATTTTTAGTAGCTACTTGGCTTGCTTGATCACATTTGCAATTTTGCAAGCATCGTGGGGCAGCAAGTTTTGGCGAAAAATTGAAGTTAGCCTCTCGCCACTTCTCGCTATGCCGCATGTCGCGTTTGCAATTGGCTTTGCGTTCTTGTTTGCACCAACAGGTATGGGCGTTCGTGTTCTCAACCAACTGTTTGGTTACGATCCCAATGCACAAACGGTGAATGACTTAACATTGCTGATTAAAGACCCGC
Source organism: Vibrio sp. Y51_MX_L26 (assembly GCF_024181935.1). Taxonomy (NCBI): domain Bacteria; kingdom Pseudomonadati; phylum Pseudomonadota; class Gammaproteobacteria; order Vibrionales; family Vibrionaceae; genus Vibrio; species Vibrio sp. Y51_MX_L26. Next base: position 304,522 of record NZ_JAMZAS010000002.1, on the reverse strand, counting down.
ATGCATTCGGTTTGGTCATCATGCTTGCGATTAAAGAAGTGCCGTTTTTATTGTTGATGAGTATTCCAATTCTTCAGCAATTGAAAGTCGATAAGATTGAAAAAGTCAGTCATTCGATGGGCTACAGTTCGGCGCAAGCGTGGTGGAAATGCGTATTCCCACAATGGATAGCAAAACTGCGCTTTCCAATGCTGGCGGTATTGGCTTACAGCTTGTCGGTTGTTGATGTTGCATTGATTATTGGCCCTACCAACCCACCGACGTTTGCGGTTTTGGTATGGCAGTGGTTTAACGATCCTGATTTATCACTTCTACCAAGAGCTGCCGCAGGCGCGGTCGTGTTGTTTGCTATCGCTAGCCTTTTGATTGGATTTGCACGCTTAATGGAATGGTGTATTACCAAAGGCTTCAAACGCTGGCAGTACTCTGGTCGAAACGGGTTTCGTTTACCCGGTAAAACCCTATTTTCACTGATCGCGCTACTCGCACTTCTAATGATTCCACTCATGGTGGTGTGGAGCTTTGCTCAACGCTGGCGCTTTCCAGATTTACTACCGAGCCGCTATAGCCTGCGTTTTTGGGAATACGAATGGCACAGCATTCTTGGCACGCTGGAACAGAGCATGCTGATTGCCGTTATCAGCGCGACCGTCGCTCTAGTCCTTGCCTTGATCGCACACGAGTATCGCCTTCGTTATCGCTGGCAGGTGCCCGGTTACATTATCGCCATCCCAATGCTGATTCCTCAGCTATCGGTGCTATTCGGTATGCAAGTAGTGACACTGTATTTTAACAGTAACGCGTATTTCTTTTGGGTATGCTGGGCGCATGTGTTCTTCGCATTCCCATTTATTTACCTCTCGCTAGACGGTCCATGGCGTAGCTTCGATAACGGCTTAACTCGCGTCGCACTCAGCTTGGGTAAATCACCGATGCAAGCTTGGTTAAAAGTGAAACTGCCAATCCTCCTACCTGCGATTGCATTCGCATGGGCTGTCGGGATTAGCGTAAGTCTGGCGCAATACCTGCCGACATTGGTGCTAGGGGCTGGGCGCATTAGCACCATCACAACCGAAGCCGTTGCACTATCCAGTGGTTTTGACCGACGTGTCACCGCGATTTACGCCATTTGGCAAGCACTCTTGCCGTTCTTGTTCTTCTCTTTTGCGATACTACTAAGCCGCTTACACGTGAAGTATCGCCGCTTGTCTATAAAAGGTTTACTACTGAATGAGTCTTTGTCTCGAAAACCTCGCCATCCGTAAAGCCAATGGCGACACGCTTTTTTCAGCGTTCAACATGACCGTAGAGAAAGGTGAAATTGTTACTCTGATGGGACCAAGCGGCTGTGGTAAATCCACTTTGTTGGATGCCATAGCTGGGCACCTATCCGCTGAGTTCAACTACTCTGGATCCATTACGCTTGATAACGAAAAGTTGGATGCCCTCCCTGCCCATAAGCGTCAGGTCGGTATTCTATTCCAAGACGATTTGCTCTTCCCTCACTTGACGGTGTGGGAGAACCTTGCCTTCGCGCTACCAAACTCAATCAAAGGTGAAGAGCGTAAAGCTCACGCCATGCAAGCACTGAAGAACATTGCATTGACCAAACTTGCCGAATCCTTCCCAGATCAAATCTCCGGAGGACAACGTGCCCGTATTGCTTTGACTCGTATGCTGTTGGCAAAGCCGAAAGTTGCGCTACTCGATGAGCCCTACAGCAAGTTAGATAAAGATCTGCGCGTGCAATTCCGTAGTTGGGTGGTAGAGCAATTGCAGCAAGCGAACATCCCTACTTTGATGGTAACCCACGATGAAGACGATATTCCCAATGGCAGCCGTTGTCTAAACTGGCCGTGGGAGACAAATCATGCTTGATAGCCTAAGTATAAAGCTCATCCGCAAACCGCTGGCACTCAGTGCGACATACCTCGACAAATGTGGTATCACCGCAAATCAAACGACAGTATTTGGCTTTGTGCTTGGCTGTTTTACCCTGCCGGCTTTGATCGCCGAACAATACTTGTTGGCGTTGCTGTTTATTTTGCTGAATAGAATCTGTGATGGATTAGACGGTGCACTGGCGAGGATTCAAGGCATTACTGATGCGGGCGGTTTTCTCGATATCAGCTTAGATTTTCTGTTCTATTCCCTGATTCCTTTTGGTTTTGTGTTAGCAAACCCAGAACAAAATGCCATTGCAGGGGCATTTTTGATTTTTTCCTTTGTCGGAACGGGAAGCAGCTTTTTGGCTTTTGCCATCATGGCAGGGAAACAAGGCATCGATAATCCGGTGTATAAACACAAATCTCTCTACTACATGAGCGGTTTAACCGAAGGCACGGAAACCATCGGCTGTTTTGTGCTGTTTTGCCTGATGCCGCAGCACTTTTCGGTCATTGCTTACATTTTTGGTGCGGCATGTTGGTTTACCACAGTTACGCGAATTTACTCTGGGTTTCATACGCTTAAAGGCCATTAAACCACTTAGAAGTTCACGTTGCCTTGATAGAACAGCCGCTAAGCACCTGTTTTATATAACACTAAAGCATATATTAAATTGGGGTATATACTCTTTGGATGGAGAGAAATCATTCGGAGGCTATATGAAAAAATACGTCAAGCTAGGTATGCTGCTCATCATGTCTTGTATTGTTATGCTTAGCGGCTGTACCTCACCTAACCCGTACGGAGATGCATACGGCTCTTCAGACACGCGCAAAGTTCAGCAGGTTTACTACGGAAAGATAGAGAAAGTTGAACCAGTAACCATTGATGCCTCTACCCAATCCAACGCCATAGGTACAATCGCTGGTGCCGCCGTGGGTGGTATATTAGGCTCAAAAGTCGGGGGCGGCTCTGGCTCGGATATCGCAGCTATTGGTGGTGGTCTGCTGGGTGGTTATGCCGGCAGTAAAGCCGCTGAAGCAACCGCGAAACGAAATGGTGTGAATCTGACTATTCGCTTAGAGGATGGAAAAATAATCTCTGTCGTTCAAGAAGCAAACCCAAACATGATTTTTCAGCCAGGACAAGCCGTTCAAATCAACATGTCTGGCAATGAAGCAAGGGTTGTTCCTCGCTAATTTGAACGCGGTAACTCCTTTCCATTGGTCTGCTGTTTTGTTTCAAAGAGCTTAATCCGCGCAAGCGTACGTTGCTTACTCATCGGCTTGCGCGACTCTATTTGTATCAAGTTTGATCGTCGTCAATGGAACATCAATATCCCACACCTTTCGATGTTCAAATGACATCAAGTTGCTAGCATGAGCCCATTCTAGATAACTTTGGGCTTGTTATGACTCCGACTGTTGACCACGTACTCCTTAATATCGCGCTAAACCTCAGCTCTAATCGCTCTCACGAACAGCAATATCAAAACCTCATTGATGGGGTCGCGCAAGTATTCCCATGTGATGCGAGCTGCCTGTTTATCTTCGATGAGGATGGGTTTCTGACTCCTGTCGCGGTAAAAGGCTTATCCAGCTCGGTCTTAGGTCGTCGCTATTTCCCCAAAGCGCATCCACGCTTAGATGCCATTATTCATAGCCGCGAACCGGTGCGTTTCGATGCCGATTGTTCACTGCCTGATCCTTTTGACGGCACACTATTAACCGAAGACCAGTGCATTGATGTTCACGATTGCATGGGCTTTAGCTTGTATGTAGAAGGCCAACTTGTTGGCGCACTAACTATGGATGCACTAACGGTGGGCGCGTTTGATGACATCGATCCTGTCGCTATCGAAACCTTGGCGGCTTTGACCGCTGCGACATTGCGTAACATTGCCCAATTGAAAGCGCTCAAAGCACAAAACCAAAAGCAGAAAAGCGTCACTCAAACCCTTATCCAGCAAGCCCGTTCTCAACATGGCGAAATGGTAGGCTTGAGCCAGCAGATCAACCAGTTACGAAACAACATTGCAACCGTTGCTCAATCGGATTACGCGGTACTTATCACAGGAGAGACCGGTACTGGTAAAGAACTGGTCGCGCACTCGGTGCACGCGCAATCTCATCGTAGCGATAAGCCTATGATTTACGTCAACTGTGCGGCCCTGCCTGAAGGTCTGGCTGAGAGTGAACTGTTTGGTCATGTCAAAGGCGCATTCACTGGAGCCAATAGCCACCGCGCCGGTAAGTTTGAACTGGCAGACGGCGGAACGATTTTCCTCGATGAAGTGGGCGAACTGCCTTTGATTTTACAGGCAAAATTGCTGCGCGTAATTCAGCAAGGCGAGCTGCAACGTGTGGGTAGCGATCAGCATTTGATGGTCAATGTGCGCACCATCGCCGCGACCAATCGACAATTAGAAAAAGAGGTCGAAGCTGGCACGTTTCGAGCAGACCTTTTCCACCGTTTGAACGTGTTCCCAATCCAAGTCCCCCCACTGCGTGCCCGTGACGGTGATATTCCCGTTTTAGCAGGATACCTGTTAGAAAAAGTACGCCAACAATTTAATGCGCCCAATCTGCACGTTCATCCTAAGGTGTTGACTCAACTGGAGTCTTTACCTTGGTACGGAAACGTGCGCGAGCTCGAACACACTTTAACTCGCGCGGCTTTACACGCCATTCAACAAGGTGCGAGCACGATCATGCTTAACCATTTCGACACCTCATTGGCTCTCGATGATGTAAAAAACACATCGCATTATCTGCCTAAAGAAAGTCAGCCAATGCGAGAGCTAATAGAAAGCTATCAGCGTGATTTAATTGAACATGCTTTGAGCCAAACTGGTGGCGTTTGGGCAAAAGCAGCGGAGTTTTTACAAATGGATCGCGGGAACTTATATCGGATGGGTAAAAAGCTCGGGATCAATAAATAACCAACCACAAGAACCCGATGTAATTAAGACATCAACTGCGTTGTCTTAATTACATCAACCACTCATCTAAAAACGATAAAATTAAATATAAATCAATAAGATAACAACTGGCACGCATTCTGCTCTCTAGTGGTCAACATCACGACTATTAAAACAATCACTGGAGAACCCAATATGTTCTGTATTCAATGTGAACAGACAATTCAAACCCCTGCTGTTAAAGGTTGTTCTTTTGCACAAGGCATGTGTGGCAAAACTTCTGAAGTATCAGACCTACAAGACGTGTTGGTTTACACACTGCAAGGGGTTTCTTTTTGGGCATCAAAAGCACTTGAATTCAATATCATTAACGATGAAATCAACCAATGGGCACCAAAAGCATTTTTCTCTACATTGACGAACGTAAACTTCGACCCTGAACGTGTCCTAGAGCTGACTTCTCAAGCAGCAACTTACAAAGTATTGCTAAAAGAGCAAGTGATGTCTGCAGCCACGCTCGCCGATACCGAAGTTGCTGACATTCCTGCGGTTGCTCACTTTGAGCTGCCAAACAGTGCAGAAGCAATCTTAGCTTTTGCTCCTCAAGTTGCCGTTAACCGTGGTAAAGACCAAGTACATGAAGATGTTATTGGCCTGCGCCTACTTTGCCTATACGGCCTTAAAGGTGCAGCCGCGTACATGGAGCACGCACGTGTTCTTGATCAAACCAACAACGATATCTATGCCGAATACCATGAAATCATGGCGTGGTTGGGCACAGACCCTGAAGATCTCGGCGAACTACTTGATTGCTCAATGCGCGTCGGCCTGATGAACTACAAAGTGATGGAAATGCTCGACCAAGGTGAAACAATGACCTTCGGCCATCCAGAACCAACCACGGTGAACGTCAAGCCAGTAAAAGGTAAATGTATTCTTGTTTCTGGCCATGATTTGCATGACCTAGAAAAAATCCTGCAACAGACTGAAGGCAAAGGCATCAACGTTTACACCAACGGTGAAATGCTGCCTGCACACGGCTACCCTGAGCTGAAGAAATACCCTCATCTTGTCGGTAACTACGGCAGCGCATGGCAAAACCAACAGAAAGAGTTCGCAAACTTCCCTGGCGCAATCGTAATGACGTCAAACTGCTTGTTGAATCCAAATGTAGGTCAATACGCAGACCGTCTATTCACCCGTAGTATTGTTGGCTGGCCTGGTGTGGCTCACATCGAAGGCGATGATTTTAGCCAAGTGATTGAATGTGCTCTAGCGCAAGACGGTTTCCAACACGATGAAATCGAACACCACATCACGGTTGGTTTTGGTCGCAATGCACTGATGAACGCTGCCCCTGCGGTTATCGACCAAGTGAAGCAAGGCAACATCAAACACTTCTTCCTAGTCGGCGGCTGTGACGGCGATAAAGCGGAACGCAGCTACTACACCGATTTTACGGCTGAAGCGCCAGAAGATACGCTCATCCTGACGTTGGCGTGTGGTAAGTTCCGCTTCAACAAGAATACGTTTGGCGATATCAACGGTATCCCTCGCCTATTGGATGTGGGCCAATGTAACGATGCTTACTCTGCAATCCAGCTTGCACTTGCACTGGCGAAAGAGTTTGACTGTGACATCAATGAACTACCACTCACGCTTGTGCTTTCTTGGTTCGAGCAAAAAGCGATCGTTATCTTGCTAACGCTATTTGCATTGGGCGTGAAAGGCATTTACACAGGCCCTACTGCACCGGCATTCCTAACGCCAAACCTAATCGCCATCATCCAAGAGAAGTTCGATATGCGCAGTATTGGCAATGTTCAGGATGATCTAAAAGCCATCCTAGCAGCCTAATAAACCTGCTTGTTACGCGCCTCCTTACGTGGAGGCGCTATCTATTTCGAACTAAAAATAGCCACAACCAAAGAGATTGTTATGTTTTTTGAATGGCAAGGTAACCAACCCGTCACGCTCCGTTGCATCGACAAATACTTCGAAACACACGACACCGTCAGCATCAAATTGGCCGAACTAACCGAATCACTTCTGTTTCAGTTTAAGCCTGGCCAGTTTATTAACTTAGGCGTCGAAATTGATGGAAAAATGGAGTTTCGTGCCTATTCAATCAGCTCTATCAATGAAGACGATCACCTTCAACTCACCATCAAACGAGTATCTGGCGGTAAAGTATCGAACTACATCGTTGACTCGCTGCTGCTCGGTGATACCGTTCAAGCATTACCACCAGCGGGCGAATTTAACTGCATTGACCACCCACCCGTTTTACGTGATGGCGAAACAAGAGCCTTGCTTATCAGTGCAGGTTGCGGTGTCACGCCCGTATTTTCGATGGCAAAACACTGGCTGAGTAAGCAAGATGAAAACGACAACGATGTGGACATCGCATTTCTTCATATCGCACGCAGCCCAGAAGAGACGATTTACTACGATCAGCTAGAAACGTTCGACGCTGTGTATCCCAACTTCCATTTAAAGCTGTTGCTGAAAAACCGCGAAGGAACGTCACACCCACAAGGTCGTTTGAACGCCGACTGGCTTAAAGAGCTTGTTCCTGATTTCAAGCAACGCACCGTTTACCTGTGTGGTCCAAGTCAGTTCATGCAAGATGTTCACGGCTATTTGAATGACCTTGGTTTTGACATGACGAACTTCTACCAAGAGAGTTTTACGCCAGCGACTGGCGCAGAAACATCGGTCTCCGATGAAGTTGTTCGTGTTTCTGTTCCTGACTTTGCTCAAACCATCGATGCGCAAAAAGGTCAGGTACTGTCCGGTGTGCTTGAAGGCGCAGGTTTACCATTAATCGTCGCTTGTCGTAGCGGCATTTGTGGCTCGTGCAAATGCAAGGTTCGTCAAGGCAACGTCTCTTCCACCAGCCTAGAAACACTAACGCCAGAAGAAATTGAACAAGGCTATGTGCTCGCCTGCTCATCAACCATCGAAGCGGATCTTGAAGTGCAGATCGGTTAATGCTGCTGGTATCGATCTTTTATTGTTTCCCGTCATTCCGACGAGCCTAGGCGAGATCAGGAATCTAATATCAGCGTGTTAGGAATAGCTCACTCTGAGAATAGACTCTGAATCACACTCGTGTCTCGCTATTCAGATTGACGGGGTATCGCGGAAATGCCAGCCGTACTCAAACGGCTGGTATTATAGATAGGTACAACTTTCATTTCGTCGTCATTGCTTCTCGCTAAACAACAACACTTTCAATGCAGCTTCGCTGTCTACGTCCATAAACTCTGGCGGGTTATCCAGACGCTCACGGTATGTCAACTCTGGCGCTTCTTCTTTCATGCTTTCAATCAAGAAGTCGCTTGTCACAGATGGCGAGTTCACACATGCCATCACTTGACCGCTGTCTGCCAACAAATCAGGCAATCGACGCAGAATCTTTTTGTAGTCTTTGGTCAGTGCAAAGCTGCCTTTCTGGAATGAAGGTGGGTCAATGATAATCAAGTCATACTGACCAGATTTTTTAATCTTACCCCACGATTTAAAGATATCGTGCCCCATAAAGCTTACCTGGTTGATGTTATGACCATTTAGCTTGTGGTTCTCACGACCTTTAGACAACGACGCTTTCGCCATGTCGACGTTAACCACTTTATCTGCACCACCCGCAATGGCAGCGACAGAAAAGCCACACGTGTAAGCAAACAAGTTAAGCACGTTTTTATGCTTCGCATTTTCCCGTACCCAATCACGACCGTAGCGCATGTCCAAAAACAGACCGAAGTTTTGGTTGCGGCCAATATCCAATTGGTATTTCAAACCACTTTCTTCAACGACAGGGCGAGCGTCTAATTCACCAACAAGCACTTCTGAAGGCGCACCATCGGCATAACGGTGCTGAAGAACCATAGTGCGACCTTGCTTATCTGCCCACAGTTGTGATTGTGCCAACGCATTGAGGCCGCTTTTCAGCTCAGCGAGAAACGCGTCGTCGACTTCTTTAAACAAGTTGATGATCAACTGACCTTGTAACCAGTCACAGGTAATTTGCTCTAGGCCCTCAAAACGGCGGCCACGACCATGAAACAGTCGACGAATTTCATTCGGAGCTTGCGCGAGCTCGGTTTCTAGATGCTGAAAGAACAGCGGAAGTTGTGATGCTTGCATCGAGTTCTCTTATTAGTTTTCTTTGTGACGGTTATTTGATCGTAGGCCAGTTCAGTTCCCAAGGGGAAAGCCAAGTATCCAAACCCTGAGAGACGGTCTCACTGTGCCATTTTTTACCAAGCATTTTGTGTTCTCGTGGGTCGCAAACAAAGCGATATTGCTCATCTCGGTATTGGAAGCAAAGTGAAAATGCATGCAGATAACCGCGATCAGCCTCATTGCCTGCATTGTAAATCGGGTCACCAACAATACCTGAGCCAACCGATTTTAATGCCACGCGGATTTGATGCGTTTTACCAGTGTGTGGCTTACATAAAAATAGGCGCTCTCCTGGCTCTGCCGCAAGAGAGAAAAACTGGGTAACGGCTGGGTTATTTTTGCTGTTGACCAGCTTCCATGATGAACGGCGCGAACGCTCCATATCACCAACGACCAAACCTTGTTTCTTTTTCGGCTTTTTAGAGCCAATCGCCAGATAGAACTTTTCCACTTGGCGGTCAGCGAAGGCTTGCGATAACGCACTGGCCGCTTTGGCGTTGCGTCCGAGGAGCAGAATACCCGATGTCATTTTATCCAAGCGATGGATAAGATAGAGCTGCTCATCACCACTCTGCTTAGCCACTTCTTGCAGCAGCATTGTGTCGCCATCGTCTTTATGAACAGAGACGTTGGGATGCTTATTGATGATCAGAAAATCGGGATGGGTATGTAGAATATCGAACATAAAAAAACTGGCTCCACGTTTGGAGCCAGCAGTATACATAAGTTATCGGACAAAGCTATCGAGGCTTGCCCTAAGGCCTGAGCTAGAGCTTTCTAGAGAAAATACCAGCAAGACCAATGATTGCGATACCCAGCAGCATGATTTCACCTTTACCACTATCAAAGCCAGACTTAATCCCCATGAAGGCAACAATAGCAATCGCAACAGGAATCAGGTATTTAACTAGGTTGTACCACAATCCAAATAGCGGGAAGGATACTTCGCCGTCATTAGTGATCTCTTTTTCTAGCTCAGCACGGCTTAGGCGCCATCCAGCAAAGATACAAACCAACATACCACCAACCGCTAGGAAGATTTTGTCCGTTAGCAAGTCGAAGATATCAAAGGCACCTGTACCAAACAGCGTTGGCCCCATTCCACCTAACGATAGTGACGCAAAAATACATAATGCCGCCATAACTGCACTTGCAGACAGAACCGCGTTAGAGCGCTTCATGCCTTTCTCATCGATTAGGTAAGATACGACAACTTCCAATAGTGATACTGAAGAAGTTAATGCCGCCACCGTCAAGCCGATGAAAAATAGCAACGCGAATAGCAACCCAATCACACCGCCCATTTCAGCAAATAGTTGAGGAACAACAACGAATACAAGACCAGGGCCTGCCGCAGGCTCCATGCCAAAGGCAAACATAGCTGGGAACATAGCAACACCAGCAAGAATCGCTACACCTGTATCCATCGCAGTAACCATACCGGTTGTTTGAACTAGGTTCTCTTTCTTCTTCAGGTAAGAACCGTACGTCATCATACAGCCCATACCTAAGCTAAGTGAGAAGAACGCCTGCCCTAGTGCAGCAAGAACCACATTGCTATCGACTTTAGAAAAGTCCGGCATGAATAAGAACTCAAGGCCAGCCATTGCACCTGGCAGCATCAAGCCTTTAACAGAAACAACGATTAGGATTAAGAACAAAAGCGGCATCAGAACCTTACCGGCTTTCTCAATACCACCCGAAATCCCTTTCATCACAATCATGACGTTAAGGAACAGGTAAACACCCATCCACATTAAAGGTTGAATCGGATCTGAGATGAAACCGCCAAAGCTGTCGCCAATTGCTTCTGGCGCGCTGAGTAGACCACCGCCCACTTTAAAGATGTAGGCCAATGCCCAACCACCAACCACTGGGTAGAAGCCCATGATCAAAAGACCACTGAAGACTCCCATAACGCCAGTGAACGTCCAGCGTCGGTCAGTTGTTTTGAATGCACCTACGGCAGAAAGACCTGTCTTACGACCAATAGCGAACTCTGTCAGCATCACGCTAAAGCCGATAAAAATAACAAAGATAAGGTAGATAGCAACGAATGCACCGCCGCCACTCTCACCCGCTGTGTAAGGGAATTTCCATATATTGCCTAAACCGACAGCGGACCCCGCTGCTGCCATTACGAAGCCTAGTTTAGACCTCCACGTATCACGTGGTGCTGCTGTATTAGTTGTAGCCACGCTTTTTCTCCAAAATTAGTTTGTTGTGTATGCATAGAGATAGGCGTCTAAAAAGTTTATGTAAAAATTATTGTACACTTATAAAATAAGCGTTCGACGCACTATGTCTAGAAAGTAAAGCAGCTCCCCTTTAAAATTGGAACCCCAAAAAAGTACATTTATCGCACAAGTGTCGAGTTACGCAGGTTAAATGCTGCTTTTTTGTTCAAAAGTTAAAGAATGACCTTATTTTTCACATTAAAATAACAGAATCAGCTGTTATGAAATTTGTTCCTCATATAAGGTCAATCCCACGTCTAAATGGGAAATCTATTCCCCCAACCCACTTTTATGCTTAATATCCTAGAAGGGCATATTACTCTGAGCGTATATGGACAAGTTTTATCACTTTCTTACTTTAGCTGGCATCGGGCTATATTGGTTACTGGTCGCAGGTGTGACCATTCGTGTCGTTTTAAAGCGCCGTGCAGTGAGCGTGTCTTTAGCTTGGCTAATGATCATTTATATCCTTCCCGTTCTGGGTGTCGCGTGTTATTTCCTCTTCGGTGAACTGAACTTAGGCAGAAAACGGGCCGAACGCGCAAAAGAGATGTTTACACCATTCGAGAAGTGGTTCAGTCAGTTGAACGACTGTAACGCGCACAACCCAGAAACGATGGGAAGGCACATCTACCGAATTGATGAACTTTGTAACAACCGCCTTGGTCTTCCCGCATTGAGCGGTAATACATTGTCGCTGCAACAGTCACCTAATGAGATTTTGCATTCCATTATTGAAGACATCGAAAACGCGCAGAGCAGTATTCGAATGGTATTCTACATTTGGCATCCAGGTGGTTTGGCTGACTCTGTCGCTTCTGCACTTATCCAAGCGGCTAAACGCGGCGTAGATGTCAAACTATTGCTCGATTCAGCAGGTAGTCCACGTTTTTTCAGAAGTCCTTGGTATCGAATGATGCAGGATGCTGGAATTGAAGTTATTCAAGCGCTAGAAGTGAAGATGTGGCGTATTTTCTTACGTCGTCTTGATCTTCGCCAACATCGCAAGATCATCGTAATTGATGATGAAATTGCTTATACAGGTTCAATGAACTTGGTTGACCCGGCTTACTTCAAACAAAACAGTGGCGTCGGGCATTGGGTGGACATCATGGTTCGCATTACGGGACCAACGGTAAACGTATTGAGTGCTATCCACTGTTGGGATTGGGAAGTCGAAACTGGCGAACGTCATTTACCGAGACTACCTGAATGCAAGATCGATGAGAGTGAATTCCAACACCCTATTCAGGTTGTGCCTTCTGGCCCTGGTATGCCGGAATATCTGATCTATCAAGTATTAACATTGGCAATCAACCAAGCCAATCGCTCGGTACGAATTACAACGCCATATTTCGTGCCCAATGCAGACTTACTTGAAACGTTAAAGATGACAGCACAACGAGGCATTGATGTTGAACTCATTATTCCACATAAAAATGACTCGATGATGGTGCAATGGGCATCACGCGCTTTTTATAGTGAGCTTTTGTGTGCAGGAGTCAAAATCTATGAGTTTTATGGTGGTTTGCTGCATACGAAATCCGTCGTAATTGACGACCAATTCTGTTTAGTTGGCACCGTAAACATGGATATGCGCAGCTTGTGGCTAAACTTCGAAGTTACCCTCGCCGTTGATGACGAAGAGTTCACCAAGCAAATGTCTTGGTTACAAGATAGCTATATTAAGCAATCTCACACTGTTGTATTGGAAGAATGGGAGAAAAGGAGCCTATTTTCTCGGTTCTTAGAGCGAGTGTTCTATCTCTTCAATCCACTCCTCTAATACCTCAAATACACCCACTAAAAAAACCTCCAGTGCTTCAAACATCTTGCTGGAGGTTTGTTCTACTTACGTTTTTCACCTTAGCGATACGTTCTAAGCCTGCAACTCAACCTTTCAGCTTTGACGCCTTCACTCGATAATCTCGGCTATTATTGGGTGATAGTTGACTTTTCCCTTGCAAACGTTATGTCGTCCATGTTTTAAATAATCAAAATCGTAATATTTAAGACAGGGAACTTTTATGTCAGAGGGCAAAAAAACCAAGCTCATTACCGCTGGCCGCGATAAAAAGTGGACAAACGGTGTTGTAAACCCACCCGTTCAACGCGCTTCAACCGTGGTATTCAACACGGTTGCAGAGAAGAACCAAGCCACCATGAACCGTACCAATAAAACATTATTTTATGGTCGCCGTGGCACTAACACGCACTTCGCTTTTCAAGATGCAATGGTTGAGATTGAAGGTGGAGCAGGTTGTGCTCTCTACCCTTGTGGGACGGCAGCAATTTCAAATGCGATTCTCTCTTTCGTCGAAACTGGCGATCACATTCTAATGGTGGACACTTGTTACGAACCAACTCGTGATTTTTGTAATACCATCATGAAGAAAATGGGCATCGAAACTACCTATTATGATCCGATGATCGGCGAAGGTATTCGTGATTTGATTAAACCAAATACCAAAGTCCTTTTCCTAGAATCTCCGGGGTCAGTCACAATGGAGGTGCAGGATGTACCAACATTGGCGCGCATTGCTCACGAGCACGATATTATTGTGATGCTTGATAACACATGGGGAGCTGGCGTGAACTTCTCACCATTTGAACATGGTGTCGATATTTCCATTCAAGCCGCCACCAAATACATAGTTGGTCACTCTGATGTAATGTTAGGTACAGCCGTAGCTTCCGAAAAATACTGGCCCCAACTGCGTGAACAAAGCTACTTGATGGGTCAGTGCGTTTCTCCTGACGACGCATACCTAGGCCTTCGTGGTATTCGCACGCTGGATGTTCGCCTAAGACAACACGCAGAAAGTAGCTTGAAAGTCGCCAAGTGGCTAGCTTCTCGTCCGGAAGTTGATCATGTCCGCCACCCAGCATTGGAATCGTGCCCTGGCCATGAGTTTTTCAAACGTGACTTCACTGGTGGAAACGGCTTGTTTTCATTTGTTCTCAAAACGTCTTATCCAAAAGCGACGACGGCTCTGCTTGACGGTATGAAACACTTCAGTATGGGTTATTCTTGGGGCGGGTATGAAAGCCTCATTCTAGCTAACGAACCAAAGAGCTTTAACAGCTTGAGAACCGTAGCGCACCCACACTTTGAGGGCACTTTAGTTCGTATTCATATTGGCTTAGAAGACGTGGATGACTTGCTCGCCGATCTAGAGGCTGGTTTTGCACGCTATAACGCGTTAATTTTAGAAAAAGAAGTCTCTCTAAAATAGTAATTGAATCGCCCTGCTTCGCGGGGCGTTTTTATAACTCGCTGACTTAATTAGAATTACCTAACATTCCCACCACCTATTCGTTAATGTTAATCATTTGTGTTGTTTTTCAATTGAGCAGTCACAGAATGAAATAATGTGCCACAAATAGGCTTTCCAAATTTAGAGTTTCTCTCCTACTTTTTATCATTCATAAGAGGTCATACCACAAGGAGATAGTTTTGAAACTCAAATTCATAGCGCTAATGCTTTTTACCTTAATTACCGTCCCAATAACCACCGTACACGCCGCAACGGGTTATACCCAAACCAAGTATCCAATTGTTCTGGTTCATGGATTATTTGGTTTTGATACCCTCGCAGGCGTAGATTACTTTTTCGGAATACCACATTCCTTAACGAAAGACGGCGCTAAAGTTTATGTCGCGCAGGTATCCGCGACCAACAGCAGCGAAGTTCGAGGGGAGCAACTGCTTGCTCAAGTAGAAACCTTACTTGCTGCAACAGGCGCAGAGAAAGTCAATCTCATTGGTCACAGTCATGGTGGTCCCACAACGCGCTATGTTGCCTCTGTCCGTCCTGACCTAGTCGCATCAGTTACGAGTATCGGTGGCGTTAATAAAGGGTCTAAAGTGGCAGATTTAGTTCGTGGCACCGTATCTGAGGGTTCTGGTAGTGAGCAGCTCGCGGTAAAACTGGCGCAAGGCTTAACCACTCTTATTAATCTTCTATCAGGCGGTTCTGATCTCGACCAAGACCCTTTAGCCTCATTAGCAGCCTTGACCACGGAAGGCTCATTGGCGTTTAACCAGCACTACCCAGAGGGAGTGCCTACTAGCGAATGTGGTAATGGCGACTTGCTAGCTTCAAATGGCGTTTATTACTACTCATGGACCGGATCATCCACTTTTACAAACGTTTTCGATCCGACCGACGCTGCCATGATGGTACTTGGCTTAGCCTTTGATGGGCCAAATGATGGCTTAGTTGGTGCGTGCAGCACACATTTGGGCAAAGTCATACGTGATGATTATCAAATGAACCATTTGGATGAAATTAACGGCCTACTCGGTATTCATCATCTTTTTGAAACCGATCCAGTCACGCTTTATCGCCAACATGCAAATCGTCTCAAACTTCAAGGTTTATAAGAGGTCATCACAATGAAGAAAGTCGCTCTCACCACTTTTATCCTGCTCTCGATATTTGGCGTGGGAGCGTTTTCTCTATTGCAAAGCGACAAACAACAAGAGATAACCTCTAGCCATTCGCAATCTCAGCAAGACATAGCCGCCGATGTTTCTTCCCCAAAAGACTTCTTCGAATATTCTCTTAGCCGGCTGGGCGAAGAAGATCTCGATACGATCAAAGCGGAAGTCAATGATGACACTTTAGTAAAACAAACACTGAATATTGATGCCAAACTCTTCCAGACCTACCTTTCCTACAAGCAAGCGCTCTCTGCATTAGAGCCTTTTGACCACAACCAACTAACGATTGAACAGCTAACCATGCTGAATGAAGCGATACTGAATTTACAACTTCAATACTTTAGCGAGGTCCAGATAGCTCAATTGTTTGACGAAGAAAACCGACTTCGCCAACTTGCATTGGAAAAACTGACGATTAAAACACAGGCATCGGATATCGAGAGTCAAACACACCTTCTCAATCAAGCGTTATCAGAACAACCAGATTACATCCGAGAAAGTGAACGCAATAACGCATTAGCAGAGCAGCTCGAGCAAGCTTCTCAGCTTGATTCACAAGATAAGTACATCGCCCGTGTTGCTCTGGTAGGAGATGCCGGAGCGCAGAGGCTGCAAAAGCTTGATGAGCAAAGAGCATCATTTGAGACTCAACTCGCCACTTACTTAAAACAGCGTCAAGATATTCTGAATAGAGATTTTCTAGGGCAAGACGAAAAACAGGCAGAAATCATTGCTTTAAGAAAGCAAAGCTTCGATGCCACTCAATGGCGTCGAATCGAAGCTTTGGAACGTATTCATGATAGCCAGAACTAACAACATAAACTTAATAAGCCAAACGTTACTTATTCTGCTTTTTAGGACATCCAACGATATGGTCATCCACCATGCCGACGGCTTGCATGAAAGCATAACAGATGGTTTCACCGACAAACTTGAAGCCTTTCTTTTTAAGGAATTTACTCATGGCTTTGGATTGCTCTGTCGAAGCTGGTACGTCACTCATATGCTGCCATTGATTGACGATTGGTTCGCCGTCCACGAACTGCCACAACGCGTCTGATAAACTCCCGTATTCAGCAATTAACGCTTTGGCCGCTTTGGCATTACTGAAAACCGAGTTAATCTTTCCGCGATGCCTTACAACATCGAAGTTTTCCACGATGTATTCAGCGCGTTCTTCATTTCTTTGTTCCAACGCATCTAGGTCGTAGTTCTCGAACGCTTCTCTATATCCTTCGCGCTTTTTAAGAATGGTGATCCAACTAAGCCCAGCTTGTGCACCTTCCAACGTAATAAATTCAAACAGGACTTGGTCGTCATATACTGGCACGCCCCATTCGGAATCATGATATTCGCGCTCTAATGGGTGATTCATCGCCCACGCACACGTTTTTTGTTCTGTCATTATTCTTCCTTAAAAAGCGCCTCTAACTGATGAGCTAGAGGCGCGATACTTTTCATCGTTATATCAGTAGCACTAAGCCTGTTTCGGTACTGCCACTTTATGAAACAAACGATACAACACTGGCACGACAATCAGTGTCAGGACTGTCGCAAAGCCCAAACCAAACATAATCGTAACCGCCATTGGTTTGAAGAAAATATCTGGTAATAGTGGGATCATACCAAGGATCGTCGTGATTGCAGCCATACACACAGGACGAACACGGCTTACCGCAGCATCAACGACCGCATCATAAGCCTCTTTACCCGATTTCATTTCTATTTCAATTTGGTCCAGTAATACGATACCATTTTTGAGCACCATTCCCGATAAGCTTAAGAAGCCGAGCAATGCCATAAAACCAAACGGCGTGTTGAGTGCCAACAAACCGGTGGTGACACCAATTAACGCCAGCGGCACGGTAAGCCAAACAATGAGTGGCTCTTTGATAGAGTTAAATAGGAATACGGTGATCAAGAACATGAACAAGTACCCCATTGGCATGGTAGTAAACAGCGACTCTTGAGCATCACCTGAAGATTCGTACTCACCACCCCATTCTAGTGAATAGCCAGGAGGCATTTGAATCGCTTCGATTTGGGGCTGTAAACGTTTTTGCAACGTCGATGCGGTTTCTTCACCTAGAATATCAGGGTCTGCCATCACAGTGAGCATGCGCTTACGGTTCTTACGCACGATGATAGGATCCTCCCAGCGCATGTCGTAACCCATTGTAACTTGTTGAAGTGGGATAAACTCACTCTGTGCTGGACTCCATATTTTCATGCCTTCGATGTTACGAATATCAATGCGTTCATCTTCAGGTAAGCGAGCCACGATAGGCATGAGCGTCGTGCCGTCTCGGTATAAACCTATCGTCATTCCAGAGAATGACATGGACAAGAAGTCATCGACGTCCGATTTGGTAATGCCATAGCGACGTGCCTGACTCTCGTTAAACTGAGGTTCAAGAACTTGGGTTCGTTCACGCCAATCATGCCTGATATTTGTTGCCTGAGGATCGGCGTACATGATGTCCTTGACCTGAGCGGCTATCGTACGAAGGACGGTTGGATCTGAGCCAATAATGCGCGCTTCAATTTTTGCACCACCACCAGGGCCTAACTCAATCTGTTTGAGCTTGTAATTGATTTCTGGGTAGTTGGCTTTTAAATACTCTCGAAACTTCGCCATTAATGGTTTTAACGCTTCGTAATTTTCCATACGAGTGGTTATCTCACCATAAGCCGCATAACTTTTCTCTGGCGCGTACGTTAACATGAAGCGCTGTAAGCCTTTACCCGCGGTCGTCGTGATATGGTCAACATGCTCTTGCTTAGCTAACCAACTTTCTAACTCTTTAAGCGTTGTGTTGGTTGCGCGAATATCAGTTCCTTCCGGCATCCATACATCTAACTGAAAAATAGGCGTTGTCGACGATGGGAAAAACGCTTGCTTCACAAAGGTGAACCCATAAACACTTGCCGCTAATCCCGCAATCAGCACCACAACGGTAAACCAAGCACGGCGCATACAGAACTGGAGAAACTTTTTATAAATAACGAAAATAACCCCGTTATATGGATCATTTTCTTCCCCTTCACCTTGTTTAATCTTCTGGCCTTTAAAGAAGATGTCAGCAAAGAACGGTGTCAACGAGATAGCGGTAAACCAACTCAACATCAATGAGATCAGCAGAACCGTAAACAAAGTGCCACAGTATTCACCCGTCGAGTCTTCAGACAGTCCAATGGGCGCAAATGCAGTTACCGCGATCACAGTTGCCCCAAGTAATGGCCACTTGGTTTGGGTAACAATGTCAGTCGCTGCTTGGAGTCGAGTTCGTCCTTTTTGAGTACCAATCAAAATCCCTTCAACCACGACGATTGCATTGTCCACCAACATACCTAACGCGATAACCAAGGCACCTAATGAAATCCGCTGCAAATCTATCGCGAGATACTTCATGAAAATGAACGTACCCAACACCGTCAGCAGTAAAATTAAACCGATAAGCAGACCTGAACGTAGCCCCATAAAGAACAGAAGTACGATAATGACGATACCGACAGCTTGAGCCAAGCTGACAACAAAACCGCTAACCGATTTATCCACCTCTTTAGGCTGACTGTAAATTTCCGAGATTTCGATACCAACAGGTTGTTGGTACTTTAGCTCTGCAAGGCGATGATCAAACGCTTTTCCGACTTCAACGACGTTGACGCCTTCAGCAAAAGAAACGCCGACGTTTAGTGCAAGACTTCCGTTAAAATTAATAATATTACTCGGTACTTCTACATACCCGCGTTTTATTTCCGCCACATCTTTCAAGAAAATGAGCCCCTGAGCACCCGACTCAGTAATCAACAAATCGCCTAGCTCATCCACACTCTGGAATTCGCCAGTCGGCTGAATTCTGATGTACTCGTCACCAATTCTGATCGCCCCTGCGTCAGAAACCACGTTTTGCGTCGAGAGAAGATTAAAGACCGTATCGGGGGAAAGTCCTATACTGCTCAGCTTTTTCATCGATACTTCGATGAAAACTTGCTCTTGCTGTTGCCCGGATACCGAAACTTTACTCACGCCATCAACCAGTTCGAGCTCTCGGCGTAAGTAATCGACGTAATCCAGTAGCTCTTTGTAGCTATAACCGTCGCCAGTCACCGCTAACAAAATCCCGTAAACATCACCAAAATCATCGATCACTTGAGGTTCATTCACACCCGGAGGCAACGTCCCTTTAAGGTCATTCACTTTACGGCGTAACTCATCCCAGATTTGTGGCAGATCATCAGGGCCATAATTGTTCTTCATCGTGACCGTGATTTGCGATAATCCTCGGCTAGAAATCGAATTCACTTCATCAACATAAGTAAGCTGCTGAATCGCTTTTTCGATCGGATAAGTCACTTCTTCTTCGACTTGTTGCGGCGTCGCACCAGGATAAGAGGTCACCACCATGGCATCTTTGATGGTAAAAGCAGGGTCTTCAAGACGCCCTAACCCAAAGAATGCAGCGATACCACCAATCAAAAAGATCAGTGCGACCATCCAACTGATGACACGATTTCGGATGAAGTACGCAGCAATACCGGTCACATCATCATCACTTTGAGGCACTGATTTATTAAGATCGCTCATAGACCGGCCTCCTGCGTAGCCATTTCCTGTATCACTTCCACTTTCATGCCATCCCTTAACCGAGAAACACCGGCAATCACAACTTTGTCTTTGAGCATGAGACCATCAAGGATTTGAATGGACGTTTTAGATGCTTTACCTGCTCGCACCTGTCTGCGCGATACCGTGTTGCCATCATTCAGTACCCAAACAAATTTGTTTTCCCGCCCCAGCTCGTCACCGTCCGCATTGAAAATGGCTTCAATAGGAACATTAATTCCTAAATTGAGATCCAAGCCAACGTTCTTATCTTTGGAGGTCACCTCAACTGCCATCCCATCTAGGATGTATTCATCTTCCGGCATAGGAAGCGATAATGTGACGGTAAACGTGCCTGTTGTTGGGTCTGGCTCAGTCGTAAATTCTTTCACGGTCGCGTTGTACTCGTTACCACTAGGCACGCGCACCAATGCTTTTATCGCGGTAAGTCTTTCTTCCGTTGGCGGTTGGTTCACATAGAGCCTGTCTGGAAGTTGAATAAGCACCTCTACTCGCTCCAAACTATGAATATTGACGATATGCTGTCCGACTTGGACATTTTCGAATTGCTCGATATTAACTCGAGAAATGATCCCATCCACAGGCGCCTTTAAGGCAGTAAATGATAAACGGAGTTTCGCTAACTTAAGCTCAGCCAGAGCGATTTGTCGTTGTGCTGCAATTTCATCAAACTGAGACTTAGCTAATAGGCCTTTATCAACCAAAGGACGTGAACGGCGATACTGACTGTCAACAACAGAAAAACGCGCACTCGCATTATCTACATCCAACTCATAGTCCGTAGGGTCCAACGTTGCGATAACATCACCCTTCGTGACTTTATCGCCCTCTTTTACCATGATGCGGCTGACTTCTCCTGCCACTCTGAAACTCAAATGAGAGCGATCCGCTGCATTCGCAACCGCAGGGAAATATAAGTTGTCATCCACCCGATTTCCCGCTAGTGAGGTAACTCTTACACGCGGTGTCTCAAGAGCTTTTTCTGGTGCCTTATCGCCACAACCAACAAGAAGAAACGTTGAAAATAATGCCGCTAGAGAGATGATTCCTTTCATATTACAACCCTCTTTCCTTAATCCACGCTCTTACCTTAATTCCGGGTTCAATTACACTAACACCAGAGATAATGATTTGATCGCCATCGTTAAGCCCAGCTAACACTTGGTTTTTGTCATTCATCTCAATAGCGGCTTTGGACACAATGCCTTGCTCATCAACACGCCAAACGTATGTTTTGCCGTTCTCTTCTAGCAGCGCGGAATTAGGAATTTTTGTTGCACCAGCATTTTTAGATAGGAGGTAAGCATTGCCAGACATGCCCGGTAAAAGGCCTATTTCTGCTGGTCGCTCCATAACCATAGTGACTTTGTAACTACCGGTTTTAGGATCTGCTTCTGTATCGATTTCTTGAAAGGTCAAGTCAAATGACTGCTCGGGGAAAGCGTCAAAGACCATTCTGGCAGAGACATCGCTACCCTGGGTGTAACGATTTAGCAGATAGTCAGGGACTTGGAATATCACCTTAAGAAGTTGGTTAGATTGAATATTCATCACGCCTTCTTTTGCGGCAACATACTCATGGTTTTCTGCTGGAATATATGAAATCGTACCATCATATGGCGCGACAAGTTTGGTATACCTTAAATTTGCCTTTGCTTGATTCCACTGAGCTTTGGCTGAATTGTGATTCGCTTTTGCCTCATCAAAATCTTGTTCGGACACCACTTGGTCTTTGCGTAACTTTTGGTATCGCTTGTACTGCACGTCTGCGAGCGCGAAATTTGCCCGAGCTTGCTGTTCAAGCAGAGCATATTCATCAGGGTTTAATGAAGCCAATACATCGCCTTTGCTGACGACTTGACCTTCATTCACCTCAATCGTTTGAAGAAGTCCAGGAACTCGAAACGTCAGTACCGCTTTATCACCAGCTTCCGTCGTGGCAGGAAAGTGTCGTTCAAATTGGGCATTGCCAACAGATACTGTAAATAGCTTTGCGGGGCGGGATTCAGGTTCTGGAACAGGGGGAAGTTCTTTACCACACCCCGACAACACAGCCGAGATGGCGACAGGAATGAGCAATCTTCTCATTACATTCATCCATAAAAAATTAAGGGATTATTTTTAAAGTAGATGAATTCTGGGCGAACTTCCAGAGTTGAAAAGATTAATAGTGCTTTAAAATTAGTAATTTGTGACAAAAAAGCAGGCTTTGCGCCTGCTTCGTTTAAATCTTCTTTGGATACGGAGTGTTTAGAGCTTGCTGAACTCCCGATTCACCCTATATGTATCAGACGTAACATACGCTTCCATGTTACGGATTTTGCCATCAAGACGGTCAAAATCGCGTTCCAACACACTGAGCAATTGGTCCGGACTTTGTCCTTTCTGCCAAGGCTTACTTTTAAGTGTGTGCTCTTGTTGCGCTCGGATATTTTCAGAATACGTCACTGGTTGCTTTTCTAACATAAACGCCATCGCGACGTATGCTAACAACACCAAAAACGTACCGCCCAACAGCGCTGCAGAAATCACTACAATACGAATCAACCAAACCTCTGCACCAAAGTAGTTGGCAATTCCGGCGCAAACACCGGAGATTTTGCCATTTACTGGGTCACGATACAGCTCTCGATTAGTCATACTTGCGTCTCCATGTTGGTGACTCAGCATCCAAGATGCGCTCCAATGTATCAACTCGGGACTGCATCGCTTCCGCTTTTTCAGATAGTACCTGAAGGCGCTCTAAATCTTGGCTCGACAGTGCACTATCTGTTTTGCGTTTGCTGCGATAGTGTAAGAAGAGCCATAGTGGAGCGACAAAGATTAAAAAGACAATCACTGGTCCTGCTATAAAAAATGTCGACATAAATGGCTCCTTTGTTATTTATCTTTCGATGACATCTGTTCTTTCAGTTTTGCCAACTCTTTTTCGATTTCGTCTTGAGCTTGAAGCTCTGCAAACTCTTGCTCTAGCGATTTTGCATTACCAGTTTGTGCGTACAAATCTGCTTCTGCTTCCATTTCATCCACTTTACGCGAGTACTGCTCAAACTTCGCCATCGCTTCATTAGTACGGCTAGTGTGCAGGTGTTTTTGCACATCACGACGGTTAGAAGCTGTTTGGTTACGAATTGCTAGTGCTTGCTGTTTTGCACGCGTTTCTGCAATTTTGCTTTCTAACTTACCGATCTCGCCTGTAAGCTTGTCGATCGTTTCTTCTACTAACGTCTGCTCAGTGTGAAGACCTTTTATCACTTGCTCAAGCTTTTGCTTTTCAATTAACGCTGCACGAGCCAAATCTTCACGCTGTTTTACCAACGCTAGGCTCGCTTTTTGGCTCCATTCGCCAATTTGCTCTTCTAACGTTTCAACTTTACGAGCCAACTCTTTTTTGTCTGCAATCGCTTTAGCCGAGTTAGTACGCACTTCAACAAGTGTGTCTTCCATTTCTTGAATGATAAGACGGATCATTTTTTCAGGATCTTCCGCCTTGTCCAGCAATGCACTGATGTTTGAGTTAACGATATCTGCAAATCGAGAAAAAATACCCATAACGGAACTCCTCTTTTTTCCTATTAAAACTCGACAAGGTGGTGATTGACCTTGTGTCTCCCTGAATACATTACAAGTAGCATGCCAACTTAATATTACATTTAAAATCAGCAACTTATGCATTTTGTTGTCGTTATGCACTATTATGCTATGATGTTTTTCACCAACTGTTGGTGAAATTCACCAACTCCATATGTAAATCATGGCTCGGCTGTTAAATAAGAAGGACTTTATGAAGCAAAACCTGATTGGTGAATCACCTGCTTTTCTCGCCGTATTAGATAAAGTATCACAACTTGCGCCTATTGAGCGTCCAGTCCTCATTATCGGTGAACGAGGAACGGGTAAAGAACTCATCGCTCAGCGTTTGCATTATTTATCAAGACGTTGGGATAAGCCACTACTATCACTCAACTGTGCGACCTTAAGCGAAGGACTAATAGATTCAGAGCTATTTGGTCATGAGTCCGGCTCCTTTACAGGCTCTAAGGGCAAGCATAAAGGACGTTTCGAACGCGCCGAAGGCGGCACTTTGTTTCTTGACGAACTGGCCACCGCACCACTTTTAGTTCAAGAAAAGCTGTTGCGTGTCATCGAATATGGTGAATATGAACGAGTTGGCGGTCATACCGCTCTCAATGCGGATGTTCGACTTGTTTGTGCAACCAATGCGGACTTACCAAAATTGGCGGAACAAGGCGATTTCCGTGCCGACTTACTCGATCGTTTAGCGTTTGACGTCATCATGCTGCCTCCTCTTCGTGAACGAAAAGAAGACATCCTGTCTTTAGCAGAGCACTACGCGATGAAGATGTGCCGTGAACTTCAGCTCGAATATTTTGTCGGTTTTACCTCAAAAGCACAGCATTCGCTTCTTGAATATGAATGGCCAGGTAATGTCCGTGAACTAAAAAACGTGATTGAACGTGCTATTTACCAACATGGTCTCAATACCGATCCAATTGATGAACTGATTTTCAATCCTTTTGAAACAGTTTGGAATAACACGCTTGGTCATAATGCCGAGCAAGCCGAACAGCAGCAAGAAGAGGAAGCACCAAGCAGCGCAGTTCAATTCCCTCTAGACTATAAACAGTGGCAAGAAGAGCAAGACATCCACTTACTCAATCGCGCATTGGAAGAAGCCAAGTTTAATCAACGACAAGCAGCCGAGCTACTTGGTTTGAGCTACCACCAATTACGAGGGATGGTTAGAAAATATGGTTTAGTCGGGCAAAGCTAGCTAGGTCGAAGGTGCTTGATCGGCTAGCGAGCGAGTGACAGCGCTCTAATTTGTATGTCTTTCAAGCATAACACCTTACAGTGTATGGATTTTATGTTTGGAGCGAGTTCACAAAGGTGATAAATTAGCGAGATCATTTTCGCTTGTTAGCTCTGAAAGAGTAAGATCAAATGAAACAAGCAAGATCCAATGAACATTTCATATTATGAATGCTTTTATAAGATTATCGCTGAGCCTTATTGGGATTAGCCTACTGACCGCTTGTGGTGATGAAATTGACCACAATGACATTCGCAAAGCTGGCTTTGTGTTTTGCGGACAAGGTAAGCCAACTACGTTTAACCCTCAGCTTATTGATAGCGGTATTACCGCAGAGGCACTGAGCCCGCAGTTGTACGATACGCTGCTCACGCTCGATCCTAAATCACATCAGCCAGTAGCAAATATCGCTGAGAGTTGGTCTGTGAATGAGTCAGGAACGGAATACACGTTTAAGCTTAAACGTAATGTTCAATTCCAAACCACGTCCTGGTTCACTCCCACTCGCCCATTGAATGCAAAGGATGTGGTATTTAGCTTCAAGCGAATCATTGATGTAGACCATCCTTTTCACCAAGTAGGTGGTGGTTTTTATCCATGGTTTGCAGGGTTAGATTTTCAAAACCTGCTGCAAGACGTGACTGCGATTGACGAGCATACGGTAAGGTTTACCTTATCTCAGCCAAATTTTTCCTTCTTGGCAAATATTGCCACCAGCCATGCTGTCATATTGTCTGCGGAGTACGGACAGCAACTGGCAGCAAAAGATCATAAAGAAGAAATCGACCAACTTCCTATCGGTACCGGCCCATATCAACTAAAAGAGTACCAAGTGAACGACTTGATTCGTTTGGAACGTCATTCTAATTACTGGAAGTCACCAGCAAAAATGGAACAAGTGGTGTTCGATATCTCTCACAGAGGCACGGGGACATTAGCTAAACTTTTAAGAAACGAGTGCGATGTGCTCTCTTCGCCTATTTCGAGCCAAATACCCGTTATTCAAGAAAATGACAACCTTGAGCTAACTGCTACGCCAGCCAACAACGTTTCCTTTATTGCGATCAACACTGAAACCACCGCACTTAGTGATGCTCGCGTCCGCCAAGCACTTAACTTAGCGATTAACCGTCAGAACATTTTAGATTCGGTTTACTACGGAACTGGCTCGCAAGCTTATACATTGCTACCGCCTAATTCATGGGCCTATCAAAAGGACAGCGTAAAAATTCGTTATGACCGTAACTATGCATTAGCACTACTCCGTGATGCTGGCTATGAAGACGGTCTAGAGCTGACCATGTGGGTACCACTTGAACCACGCGCCTTTAACCCAAGTCCTCGCAAGACCGCGGAGCTAATCCAAGCGAATTTTGCCGATATTGGGGTTGAGTTAACGTTGCTAACCGATGATAGATTCGAACGTGTGGATTTAGAGAACATCAACGACATCGATTTACTTTTAACTGGTTGGATTGGTGATACCGGGGACCCTGACAACTTTTTCCGCCCGTTATTATCTTGTGAGTCTGATCGCGTTGGCCTCAACGTATCTATGTGGTGTAACGATGATTTCGATTTCTTACTCGATTTGGCATTGGAAACTCAAGAACCGCGTTACCGTCTGAACCTATATCGCCAAGCGCAGAACATTTTAAATCAAGAATTCCCGGTAATTCCTCTGGCACATGGTGTGCAATTCCGTGTTCACGACAAATCACTGACAGGCTTCAAATCAAGCCCTTTCAATGCCCAACCGTTTGATAGAGTTGAGAGAATTCACTGATGTTTTGGTATACCGTTCGACGCTTTAACCTATTTTTCATCACTTTGATGATCCTCACATTAGTGGGCTTTTCTCTGCTGCGCCTTGACCCTCTCTCGCACTGGGCAAACGTTGATTTTTGGTCTGGTTGGCAAACTTACTTAATCAACCTTTCTCAGCTTGATTTTGGCATAAGTAAAAACGGCAACGCGATTTATGACGAGCTCGCCGTCGTATTCCCTGCCACTTTGGAACTGTGCTTTTTTGCCTTTTTGGTGTCCCTTTTGATCGGCATTCCGCTTGGAACCGTGGCTGGGATGAAGCAAGGTAAATGGCTCGACACCAGCATTTCATTCATGTCGATGTCTGGTTATTCCGCCCCAATTTTTTGGGTGGCTCTGCTACTTATCATGGTTTTTTCATTGGAATACCAACTCTTTCCCGTGGCAGGACGGTATGACCTGCTTTACGAAATTGATCATGTAACCGGATTTGCCATTATCGACGCTTTCATGGCGAAAGGTGAATACCGCGCTCACGCACTGCAAAGCGTCATTGAGCATATGGTGCTGCCATGTTTGGTGCTCGCTTTGGCTCCAACCACGCAGGTTGTCGGACTAATGCGTTCTTCGGTGGCGGAAGTGATGAGCCAAAACTACATTCGTGCAGCGAGAATCAAAGGTCTCTCTAACCGCGAGATCGTTACTCAACATGTCTTGCGTAATGCAATACCGCCTATCATCCCCAAAGTCGGTGTTCAACTTTCCAGTATGATTACCTTGGCTATCATCACTGAATCTATTTTTAACTGGCCAGGTATTGGTCGTTGGTTGTTAGATGCATTGGCAAACCAAGATTATGCATCAATCCAAGCTGGCGTGATGGTACTCGCGACTTTGGTTCTCACCGCTAATATTCTCTCTGATTTGATTGGCGCGATGATTAACCCTCTAGTTCGAAAGGAATGGTATGCTAACAAATAACGTTTATCAGGAAGAACGCATTCCAACTCAGTTTGAGCGATTTTGGCGAAGTTACCGCGCCAACGGGCTAGCCATGTTTGGCCTATGGTGCTTGGTATTTATCGTCCTAATTACCATTTTTGCGCCACTGCTTGCGCCGTTTGATGCCCAAGCACAGTCAGGCGAATTGCTTGTGCCGCCATCATGGGCCCCAGCTGGAACGGTTGATTACTTTTTGGGAACCGATGACTTAGGCCGAGACATTCTGTCACGCTTGATCATGGGCTCTCAACTTACATTTGGTGCAGCCGTTGCCATCACTGCGATTGCCGCGGTCGTAGGTTGTTTGATTGGCGTATTAGCAGGTATGACGAAAGGCTTACTCTCAAGTACTCTCAATCACTTGCTCGATACTGTAATGTCGATTCCCTCGTTGTTATTAGCGATCATTTTTGTGGCATTTCTAGGCTTTGGTGGGTTCAACATTTTACTCGCGATCTGCTTGGCATTGATTCCGCGTTTTATTCGTTCTGTTTATATCGCAGTCCACACCGAAGTTGAAAAAGACTACATCATGGCGGCACGCCTTGATGGCGCGAACGATTTCTACTTGTTGTGGAGTTCAATTCTTCCCAACATATTGACGGTTATTGCTGCTGAAATCACGCTCGCGCTCTCTGCTGCGATTTTAGATATTACTGCGCTGGGTTTTCTTGGCTTAGGCGCACAAGCACCAAGTACTGAGTGGGGAGCGATATTAGGTGATTCTGTCGAGTTGATTTATATTGCACCTTGGACCGTAACCCTACCCGGCCTAACCATCATGTTTACCGTTATTACCCTAAACTTAGTAGGTGAAGGTGTACGTCAAGCGCTTAATGCGGGGATCGAATAATGCCGTTGTTAGATATTCGACATTTGACTATTGAGATTGAAACCCCTCAAGGGTTGGTCAAAGCCGTGGACCGAATGAGCCTAACTTTGAATGAAGGCGAAATTCGTGGTCTTGTAGGTGAGTCTGGTTCAGGGAAAAGCTTAGTTGCAAAAGCGATTGTCGGGGTAAGTAAAGATAACTGGCGCATTACCGCGGACCGTATGCGCCTTGGCAATATTGACTTGCTTCAGCTTACGCCAAAAGAGCGTCGGCGCGTCATTGCTCGTGATATTGCGATGATTTTCCAAGAGCCTTCAACTTGTCTTGACCCTTCAGAAGAAGTGGGACGTCAATTGATCGAGTCCATTCCATCTCGTGCGTTTGAAGGGAAATGGTGGGAGCGATTTAAATGGCGTAAAAAACAGGCCATTGCGCTTTTGCACAAAGTGGGGATTAAAGACCATAAACGCTTAATGGGTAGCTATCCTTATGAACTGACCGATGGTGAGTGTCAAAAAGTCATGATTGCCATGGCGATTGCGACCAAACCTAAATTGCTGATCGCAGATGAACCAACTAACGACTTAGACCCGATTACCCAATCGCAAATATTGCGTTTATTGAGCCGTATGAACCAGCTCAACAACACGACCATTCTGCTTATCGGTCACGACTTAGCGACCATCACACAATGGGCGGGCCGCATTACGGTAATGTATTGTGGTCAGTCGGTAGAGTCTGCCGATACCAGTAAAATCATTGCGGCACCCAAGCACCCGTATACAGATGCCTTGCTTAAAGCGATGCCAGACTTTAATGATTGGGTACCACACAAGCAAAAACTCCAATCCCTACCGGGCTCGATTCCGCCATTGCAGCATCTGCCAATCGGTTGTCGACTCGGTCCACGTTGTCCGTATGCGCAGAAACAATGTGTTGAAATTCCACACACCAGACGAATTAAGAATCATAAATTTAACTGCCACTTTCCATTGAACACGGAGAAAAAGTCATGAGTGCGTTACTTGAAGTCGATAATTTATCGAAGCAGTTTGTTACGCGCTCCCGACTATTCAAACGTCAGGTTAATGAGGCTGTCAAACCGGTGAGCTTTACGTTAGAGCCGGGGCAAACTATCGGTTTTATTGGCCAAAACGGTTCAGGAAAATCCACTCTTGCCCGTATGCTTGCAGGCGTTGTAGAGCCAAGCTCCGGAGAGATCCGTGTGAATGGCGAACGGTTGGAGCACAAAGATTACGCGACACGCTGTAAGCTCATTCGCATGATTTTCCAAGATCCAAACACATCGCTCAACCCGCGTATCCAGATTGGCCGTATTTTGGAAGGTCCATTAAAGCGAAACACCAACATGCCGCCAGATGCACGCATGCAGCGTGTGAAGAACACCCTACTCCGCGTCGGATTGTTGCCTGAACACGCCTATTTTTACCCACAAATGCTAGCGGCAGGCCAAAAACAGCGTGTGTGTTTAGCTCGTGCGCTTATTCTTCAACCTTCCATCATTGTCGCTGACGAGGCGTTAAACGGTTTGGATATGGCAATGCGCTCACAGATCATTAACTTATTCCTCGAGTTGCAAGAAGAGATGGGATTGTCATTTGTGTATGTATCTCAACACATTGGCATTGTTAAGCACATTACTGACAAAGTGATGGTGATGCATGAAGGTGAAGTGGTCGAGTTTGGCGAAACCAACCAGGTATTGACTCATCCCGAGCATCCTATTACTCAACGCCTAGTCGAAAGCCACTTCTATAAGGCGCCAAGCCACCAAACAAAATAGCCTATCAAAGATGTCATCGTGCAAATGTAAAGAAGCCTGCGTTAAAGCAGGCTTCTTTATTAAATGGACACGAATCGAAAAATTAGCGGCGGCTCGCTTGTTTGCGCAGTTCGAAATCAAACTCATCAGGAAACAAAACCACCCCTTCTTCATTTTGATTTGGGAATACAACAACAGATAATTCGTCATCTTCTAGACCAGATGTCCAACGACTGTGCCACTTATTTAGAGAGATCGCTTCTGGCTCGCAATCTTCCCAATCACCATTAGCCCATTGCAAAGCAAACTCTTCGTTTGGCCATACTGGTACACAATCATCATCTTCTGTATTTAACATGACACAGCCATGTTCATCTTTCAGAATCCAAACTTTACGATTCGCCACAATCTCTTTTACGCAGTACTTTAAACGTTGCTCTTCGTTGTAACGATTGATGGTATCCATCTGCTCTTGGGTCAGTTGCTCAGACATATTCGTCTCCTATTTCCCATAGAAAAATGCCCGCAGCTAGGCGGGCATTTAAAGTATATGCTAGAAAATTAAGCTAGCTCAGTTTGAAGCCAAGGCCAACCTTGCTTCTTACGGCTTAGCGTGTTTTCCATCATTAGCATGCCGTCTTTTTCGTGCTTAACAAGCTTCTCAGCCCACTCACCTTTGTATAGAAGACGAGTTTGAGCAGTCGTGATGTCTGTTAGCATTACAGCAGCAAATGCAAGGTTGTCTTTTTCGCAACGCGCTTCTAGATCCGCTTCTAGTGCTTCGATCATACCGTCAACTTGCTCTAGTGTTGCAAGCTCAACCTGACCTACTACTACGTCACGACCGTTGAATGGGTAACCTTTAAGGTCTTTCTCAACAAGCTCAGCAGCAGATAGACCTTCGATGTTTGTCTTAGCAATTAGAAGATCTTTAGTGAATGCGTCAACATCTTGTACGTCTGCGATTACCGCTAGCTCAGCAACGGCATCTTTGTCTTTTTGTGTACAAGTTGGAGAAGCGAAGCCTACTGTGTCAGATAGAATTGCTGACATCATTAGCTTAGCGATTTGTGGAGTAATCGCGTGACCTTCAATCTTGAACATGTTGAATAGAACAGTGTTGGTACAACCAACAGGCCAGATCCATGCTTCCATTGGGTTTACTGTCATCACGTCACCTAGGCGGTGGTGGTCAACAATACCCGCAATTTCAGCTTCTGCGATATCGTCTGGTGCTTGTGCTAGATCTGAGTAATCTACTAGCCAAACGGTCTCACCCGCAACTGATGTGCGAAGCTCAGGAACTTCAGCGCCAGCAACTTCTAGGATGTGCTGAGTTTCACGGTTGATTTCGCCTTGGCGAATTGGCATAGCTTCAACGCCACGCGCTTTTAGAAGTTCAGTTGCAACGAGTGCACTACAAATACTGTCACTGTCTGGGTTCTTATGACCTACAACTAGAATCATGTTTCTTCCTATTCAAGTCAATTTTATACGCCGCCTAATACAGTTAATTAGGGCGTGTTTGCTCACAAAGGCCGATACTTTACCTGATTTCAGAGAGTTTGACACGAAGAAAAGTTCACAATGCTATTGCGAATAAATCTCATTTACATATAATGATAATTATTCCTATTTGCATTTGAGTAAACGATGAACGCGACCCAATTTTTACACTCTGCACAACAGTTGTTTCAGCCTACTCAGTTTCGTTTAGCTTATAAGCGATTGCTGATCCCTATCGTCATGCTCATTTTGCTAGGCAATGAAAATACACGTGACGTTGCCGTACAGACGCTATCCGACTCATTCTGGGCGGTGTCATGCTATGTTGCTGCCACATTGGCTATTTATCATTATCTTTCAAACTTTATGTCGAAAACCAATCGAATTACTGAGCTATACCATCGCTCGCGTAATCATCAGGTTTTCTTTGCTTCTTTATTGGGCGCATTGCCTGGCTGTGGTGGCGCTATTGTTGTGACAACGCAATTTATTAGTGGCCGAGTGGGATTTGGTGCGATTGTCGCGGTACTTACTTCAACAATGGGTGACGCTGCCTTTTTACTTCTTGCCGCCAAACCAAGTGTTGGATTAGGCGTGGTTGGATTAGGCATAATCGTGGGTACTCTTTCAGGGCTGGTCGTTAATGCTTTTCATGCTGATAACTTTCTGCGCCCAGAGCCAAAAGAAGCACTTCAGACACATGCTTGTTGCCAACACCAGACAGACCGACACACGCCTCTTGAACAACGTGCAATCAATCTACAAGGCGCATTTTGGAAATGGCTTATTGTGCCTGCTAGTGTCGTTGCTGTGTTGATGTCTTTCCAAATCGATATTAATCAGCTGTTGTCTTTGCAGGCCAATACCATTGAATGGCTGGGCGCTATCTTCGCAGTGATCACAATGTCATTATGGGCGATGACAAAAGAACTTGGCGATTATCAGTCAACGGTCTCTGAAGATGAGAAAATCGTGGACTCACACCCGATTCAAAAAGCAGCCCAAGATACGAATTTCGTCAGTGCTTGGGTGATCGTGGCGTTTCTAGCGTTTGAACTGACGACCTATTTTTCTGGGCTCGACCTCGTAGAAACCTTTTCTCATTGGGGGATATGGATGCCATTAGCTGGCTTAGCCATTGGTATGCTACCTGGTTGTGGTCCGCAAATTTTAGTCACCAGCTTGTACATCTCTGGTGCAGCGCCACTTTCGGCGCAGCTGGCAAATGCGATTTCCAATGATGGTGACGCCCTATTCCCCGCCATTGCTATGGCACCGAAAGCCGCTTTGGTCGCGACTATTTATTCGTCCATTCCTGCTTTTATCGTTGGATACGGGTATTACTTTTTATTCGAGTTCTAACGCTCAGGACGTCAAAACAAGAAAGGAGCCACAGTAGGCTCCTTTCTTGTTTTTATAATCGAACGATTTGCTTCACGTTATGCCGTGACGATCGCTTTCGCATTTAACCCTTTATCCACGCTCACCATTAATAACTGACAAGGTTCTTGGTTTAGCTTTTCTCCTGTCCAGTAATCATACCAATCCATCGGTTGATCAGACGTCAGCGTAAATTCCATCGCCCCGTAGCTGGCATAGTTAAACAAGCAATGAAGGTCATTCTTCGTCGTTAGTTTTAAAAACGCATGATTTAAACTCAAAGCCGTGAACTTTGCTGACTCTTGGTTACGTTGTTGACGTAGCATGAGCTTAGCCAATGTCTTCTTTGCAAATGGCGTAATCTCAGGGAGCGGATCGCCAGACAGCAGCAAACCCCCACACGCCAATAACACCGTGCGATGAAATTCATACTCTTCTCTGGATGCGGCTTGATTAGCTAATGACGTGAATGTCGCGCAATCCGGATCAATTTGCCACAGTTTTCGATGCTGCCAACTACGATAAAAGGTTTCTTTGGCTATCTGCTCGAAACGACGACTATGGCGTTCTACGTCATCAGAAACACGCATTGCATCCACAAGCCCTAGAGATGGCCACATTGGCGCGTTGCAACCTAAAAGCCACGCATCACCAGCGCCTTTAGCAATCGCTTCCATTCCTAAGCGATACGCCTCAACGCCGGTAATACCAGACTGTTTACGCACACCTTTCAAAGTGCCCCAATAGTTCGCGTCTAGCTTGAACAATTCAACGCCCCACTCTTGTCTCATGACAGAGACTACATTCGTCAGATGGTCTTGCACTTCTGGATTTGAGGTATCGAGTATGTACCAAGGCGTGCAGCGCCAACCACCGTATGTGACATCTTCTGCTTTAAGTAAGCTTCCATCTTTGTGACGAACAAACCACTCTGGGTGTTGTTTGAAGATCTCCGACTCAGGTTGAGCAATAAAGGGGGCCATCCAAATTGCCGGCTTTTTGCCTTTTGCACGGATACTATGAATGAGCTCTTTCACACCACCAGAAAACTTATCCGATGGGATTAACCAATCGCCCATAAAGGCTTGATAGCCATCATCCAGAAGTACCCACTCTAGGTCTTCAAGCTTATCTTGCATGCAATCAACGTTCTGCATGATGTTTTGCTCTGTCACGTCTGCGTAGTAGGCATACCACGAACACCAACCGACAGGCGCATCTTGTGTCACACCTTGGCGAACAGGATGATGCTCTGCAATCATCTCGCCATAGATTTGATAAAGCTCAGACAGAGATTGGCCACAGAGTACCGCCACGGACTCAAGTTGATTACTTTCCCAATCCGCCACTTGAGTAAACTCACCATCAATCGCGGCCGATAAAACCCAATGTCCATCACGCAGGACAACATCAAAATAGCCCGCAAAACGGTGACATGAAGTAAAGCCAAACAAGGTATAGCCAGCCGAGCCTTCCACCACTAAATAGTTGTAGTAACGCTTAGGGGCATCTTTGGGATAGATTCGATAAGAAGGGTTGTTGTCTGGACAGCGACCAATATCAAAGGGATGGCTAACCGTTCCCGCTGTTTGCGCTAGCATTTGGAAGCCATCACCAATCACGTTGGCCTCGTGCTCGTATAAAAACGGCATCTCGAACAACACTTCACGGTCGGTAAACGTTTTATTGTGAAGCCCAGCAAAAGAAAAGTGTAATTGATTACCCTCAACTTCAACTTGGAGGTCGTTGTTATTCACAGTGATCTCAATGTGATTTGCCAATTGAATGCTCTGAGCCATAAAGAGTCTACTCACTTAATTATTATTGTTTAGCTTGGTTCATTATCCCCTGCTTGTCCCACCCAATTCGTTATCGACGTCACGAATCCTACTGTCGTTTAGCATCACAAATTTATTATTGAGATAACGCTCACTGAAATTTTGGTTAAAAAAATACCAGCCCGAAGGCTGGTATTTCGATTGATGTGAATTGCATTAATTAAGCAACTTCGATTGGACCACCGAATGAAGTCACTGGCGGTACTTTGCCGGTGAACTTCTCGAAGTCTACGATACATGTGTTCGCAGAAGTCGCCTGCGCAAGTTCAGAAGAGCCAATGTCTTGCGTTAGCGTGTTAGGGTCACCGTAAGTACAGATTGCGCCCTCTTTCTCGTTTAGAGGACCGTACCATGCACCTTCTTCGATACGAATAACGCCACGTGGGTAGCTGTCAGTAAGAACAGCACCAGCTAATAGCTGACCACGACCGTTGAATACGCGCACTAAGTCACCGTCTTTGATGCCTTTCGCTTTCGCATCCGCTGGGTTGATGTAAACAGGCTCACGACCTTGCACCGCGTAAGTTGCACGGAACTCTTCAGATTCACACATTTGAGAGTGCAGACGCTTGTCTGGGTGACAAGACTGCAACCAGAATGGGTATTTATCTGAACCAGGGCCACCGTGTGAACGCTCTGATTTTTCGAACCACATTGGGTGTTCTTGACAGTGTTCGTAGCCGTAACGGCCGATCTTACGAGACGTGATCTCGATGAAACCAGACGGCGTACCTAGTGGGTTAAGCTCAGGGTCTTTACGGAAGTCCGCATGACGAACCCAAGGTTTACCTTCACCGAAGTCTAGTACGCTCTTCTCCCAGAACTCGTTGAATTCTGGCATTTCAAACTTACCTTCGTTCGCTTTTTTACAATCGTTGTAAAGGCTTTCGATCCATTCCATCTCGCTCATACCACGAGTGTATTCTTCGCGGCGACCAAAACGCTGAGTTAGTTCACTCATGATTTGGAAGTCAGGCTTAGATTGGAACAATGGATCGACGAGACGATGCATTGCAATCAGACCTTTGTTCGAGTATGAACCGTATACGTCGATGTCGTTACGTTCCCATTGCGTACACGCAGGTAGAACGATATCCGAGAAACGACATGTTGCAGTCCAAGCAAACTCGATCGTTACAACCGTTTGAAGTTTGCGGAACGCTTTCTTCATGCGGTTACGATCTTGATGGTGGTGCCATGGGTTACAACCCGAGATCACCATCATCTTGAAGTCTGGCAGTTTCACTTTACCGCCGTTGTAGTTGATCTCTTTGCCTGGCTCAAGCAGACAGTCGATCCAACGTGCAACTGGGATAGTACGGCTGTAACCGTTAAAGTCGTTGTTGTCCCACTTCGGCTTCATACCTTGGTCAAGGTTACGAGGGAAACCACCAGGGCCCGCGAAACCAGTTGAAGGTACACCGATACTTGAGTAGTGGTGACCGTAAGAGATACCACCGCCAGGTAAACCGATTTGACCAACCATTGCAGCAACCACAGCCGCTGCCCAGTATGGCTGCTCACCGTGCTCTTGACGCTGGATACACCAACCCATCAGGATCTGTGTACGGCCACTTACTAGCATACGCGCGAATTCGCGAATCTTGTCCGCTTTCACGCCACAGATAGCCGCAGCCCACTCTGGTGTTTTCTCTACTTTGTCTTTTGTCTTACCTTGAACGTATTGAATAAACTCTTCAAAGCCTAGACAGTAAGTATCAATGAACTTCTTATCGTACAAGTCTTCGTTGTACAGCACGTGCGCCACAGCAAGCATGAACGCTACGTCTGTCAGCGGGTTAATGTACAAGTGATCGTTCTCTAAGTAGCGCTGAGTCTTGTTCTTCACTGGATCTACAGATAGAACGTTGATCTCACCTTTCGCTACTTTTTCTTTTAGCTGTGCTAGGTACTTGAACGACTCATGCGTTTCACAGTTCCAACCTACTTGAAGGTTTTTCACTGGGTCGTTAGCCCAAAGAACGATGTTGTCAGAGTTCTCTAGGATTTCAGACCAAGACGTACCTTGTGCGTAAACTTCGGTTGAACCAAGTACGTAAGGCATGATGGTTTGACCTGCACCCGTCGAGTAGTCACCTACTTTCGTGATGAAGTTGCCGTGCATACCCACTGCACGTTGCATGTGCGCGGTACAGTTGTTGAATGAACCTGTTTGGTTCCAACCCGTTTGACCTGCGTGTAGCGCCCATGGACCGTAGTCTTTTTGAATACGTTCTAGTTCACGGTAGAACAAATCTAGCGCTTCATCCCAAGTCACGCGGATGAAACGGTTGTTACCGCGAGTGTCGGCGCTGTATTTGTGTTTCTTCAACCAATCTAGACGAACCATTGGGTAACGCACACGTGAAGGGCTGTAGATAATACCCTTGATGCCGTTCAACATTTCTGTTGGGTTTTTGTCTAGCTCTAGCGGTTTGATCTCTTGAACTTTACCCGCGTAGATGTGGGCGCGGAACGCGCCCCAGTGAGAACCTGTTACTTTCCAAGTACCTGTCGTCTCAACAGCATTGGCAGAGGCTGACGCCAATAAGCTAGGACCAATAACTGACGCTGCACTTGTGGTTGCTACACCTTTAAGAAAACTTCTTCGTGTAATAGCCATTTAAATTACTCCAATCCGACGCTTATTAGTGGTGACCTTCAGCATAATCTGAAGAGTGTTTCTGTAGATACTTCAAGATCAGGGCTTCACTGTCTGTATCTAGGTTAACGAACGCCAACATACCGTCGAACATACCTGGCCAGGTGTTCGCGTCGAAGTGCGCTTCCGCAGGTTGCGTGTGACATACTGAACAGTTGGTTTTGTACGCTTCACGAGATTTTTCCCAAACAGGATTGATGTCGTTCAGCATAGACTCTTTCTTAATCCATACTTTCGCTGCCACTTTTTCCCATGGAAGACCCGTTAGCTCATCCACTTTTTTCTCACCAGTCGTCACAATGTTGCTATCTGTCGCTGCTTCTTTCATCAGAGACGCAGTCGCAATGTTCTTACCGAAGTCTTCTTGAATTACGCGACCAAAGCCTTTCGCTTTACGCCAGCCATCGATTTCGATTTCAACAAACTCGCCTTTGTCTTCAAGAACTTTAACGGTCGATGCTGGGTTAAGAAGACCGGCTTCTTTAGTGCCTTGTGCATCAAAGTAAATAGGTAGGTGACGAACACTCACTAGTTGCTGACCTACTGAGTAATCTGTATTTGAAGTCATACCTTCTAGGTCACCCACGATACCGCCGATGCTGTCCATACCTGCTGGCAGGTTATGCGCGATACCTTTATGACAGTCAACACAGCTTTGATCTTTCTCTGCTGCTTGCTTCATTTGGATACGAGCGGTTGGGGACATTTGCTCGAAATCCATCGATTCGTAGTTGTGACAGTTCTTACACTCTAAAGATTTGTTTGCCGAGAAACGATCCCATTCGTGTTTCGCAAGTTCGATACGACGCTCTTCGAACACACCCGGTTCGTCGTAGTTGCCAAATACCTGTGCAAATACCTCTTTAGATGCCTGCATTTTACGAGCAATTTTGTCTGTCCAGTTATGAGGAACGTGACAGTCAGGGCAAGTAGCACGAACGCCTGAATGGTTTTTCCAGTGAACCGTTTCTTGCAGCTCAACGTACACGTTGTCACGCATTGTGTGACAACTAATACAGAATTCTTCTGTGTTGGTTGCTTCTAGAGCGGTGTTAAAGCCACCCCAAAAGATAACACCAGCAATGAAGCCGCCCATAGTCAGCACACCTAGGCTGATATGTACAGCTGGGCGCGTCATGGTACGCCACAGTTTAATGATTAATGATTTCATTATTTGCTCTCTTAAAATCTTTTCAAAAGTGTGGTTATGAGCTCACAGGCTTACATGCCGTGCGCGCCTGGAGGTCCAAAGAAGAACACTTGCAACATCCAAACGATGAACCCGTAACCGCCGACAAAAGCCACACTCAGAATTGGGAAGAGAACAACTGCAATGAAGAGGAACGACTTCCACTCCAGGGAGCGTTTTTCACCACTCTCAATTTTATTAACATCACTCATACATTTGCCTATTTTGTATCTAGTGTTATTGAAAAGCCCGCGTAACCGAGCTTAAGTTTTTTACAATCTCTAATGGAAAATGTTAGACCATACTAATAGTAAGGTTCAATCAAATAAGAGCTCTCAGGCCTTGTAATTCAACACTTTTTTGAGCTCATCCAGAGATGTGATTGATTGATGTTATTTATTAAAAAACATGAACAGATGTGACAAAATAAGTCTTTTAACCAATTGTTAAAACAACAACATTTAACAAACATAAGTTACATTTGGATAGTAATTAACGGGTCATAAATTGGCTTAAAAACCCGTCAAAAGATAATCAATTGTAAATAAAATGATGCAAAATAATGACGAGAATAGCGCTAAAGGTTTACGTTGAGAACATCAAAAAATGCACATTGATGTTCATATAAAGGAGGGGCTTAGTTACAATTATTCGCGGATTTTCGAGGAGCGATTATGGATAGCGTGGTGGATATAAGTTGGGCCAAACTGGCATTGTTTGGTCTGATTTTGTTAGTTCCCTTCTTTATTAATGCCCGCTACAAATTAGGGATTGCGAAAGACACGATAATCAGTGTTATTCGTATGACACTTCAGCTCATATTAATTGGCGTGTATTTAGAATATCTTTTTCAATTAAACAGCTTACTTATCAATATACTTTGGCTTGCCATCATGCTACTGATTGGTGCAAGCTCAATTGCAGGAAAAGCTCGTCTACCTAAAAAGCCACTAATGCTTCCTCTGCTTACAGGCTTAACCTGTGGTCTAATTCCACTTCTTATAGCGATTACCGCAGGCCTAGTGCAGCCATCCCCTATTTACAACGCCCAGTACATGATCCCACTTGCGGGCATGCTATTGGGTAACAGCTTAAGTAGTAACATCATCGCACTGCAGAATTTATTTACGGCTTTTGAACAGAGACAATCAGAATACGAGGCTGCTATCTCACTTGGTGCCTCTCCTCGTTATGCATCATTCCCCTTCATTCAAGAGGCCCTTAGAAAGTCACTTGCTCCAACTTTAGCCTCTATGGCCACTACAGGGCTGGTTACCTTGCCAGGCATGATGACTGGTCAAATTCTAGGTGGCGCAAGCCCGATGGTCGCAATTAAATATCAGTTGGTGATTATGCTGGCTATTTTCGTCATGTTGAGTACCTCCGTCGCTATTACGCTGGAGATGACACTGAGCTGGGTACAAACGAAAGAAGGCCGGATCAAAATAAAAATCCAACAATCAGAACCTACCAAAACTCATAGATAGTTTAAGCGTGTGAACAAAGCCAGTGAAAGGGCTTGTATTATCAAGTCAAACGCACTTTTATCTGAGTAACTCATCCATTCTTTAAACATTCATCAAGACGCTTTCTGGAGAAAAGTCAGACAGAATTCTCTCGAGTATAAGCCTCTAATTTTATGAAATTTTCTTTGCAAGTTTAGATACGCACGGCCTTTGAGACAGGTTATCCACAGAAAATGTGGATAAACACCCTAAACCCATACGCAACCAGAAACATAGCAGTATAAGTGATCAATCTAATCGTCATGCTTTGATCACTTGCCTGACATATTCTAATTTTAGAGTAAAGATAGTGACCACAAACTTGGAGAGACGTACATGGATGTCTTAATGATCAAAGAAAATTACGATGAACTCCTATCCGATGCACCTCTGGACTGGCTCGTTCAAGAACCAAAGGAAGTGACTTCTCATTGGCTCCCAACCGATTTTGGCATCAATGAAGAGCTGATTTAACTCACTCGATTTGTGTGAAACTTATCGACATGAATAAAAGAAAGGCGAACCATTTGGCTCGCCTTTCTTTTATTCTTTTAGATTTATCGTAAATGCTTGTCTTCATCACGTAGATAAATCATCCAATACCACATACCAACGAATACACCGCCACCAATGATGTTCCCTATCGTTACAGGGATAAGGTTATTTACGATGAACCCCATCATGTTTAAGTCCGCATAGTTTGCAATATCCGCCCCTGTCATTTGCCAAAATGCTTCCGGTGCAAAATATTTGATTCCAATCGCCATGGGTACTTGGAACATGTTCGCAATACAGTGCTCGAAACCTGCCGACACGAACATAGCTACTGGCAGAATCATGACCGCTATTTTGTCAGTTAATGTACGTCCGCTAAACGTCATCCAAACAGCAATACACACCAGCACGTTACACATGATGCCAAGCGCAACAGCAGCAAAGAAACCATGGTGCAATTTGTGTTGAGAGATCGCCATCGCGTTGAGGCCAACTTGGCCGTGATCAAACATATACTGCTTGGTAACCAACATGCATGCTACCAACAAAAGAGCACCAACCATGTTGCCGAAATAAACCACAAACCAGTTTTTGATGAGCGCTTGCCACGAGATCTTTCCACTCGCTCGCGCTACCAATGTTAATACTGAGCTAGTGAAAAGCTCACCACCTGTAACGACAACAAGAATCAAACCAAGGCTGAAGGCTAGGCCACCGATTAGCCTGGTAATACCCCATGGAAGGTCGCCTGCACCGGTTGTCACCGTGGTGTAAAAGATGAACGCAATACCAATATGAAGTCCGGCAGAAATTGCCAATAAAAAAGATTTGATCGGTGCTTTAGTTGCTTTACCTACCCCCACTTCAGCCGCGCGTTCCGCAGCCTGAGGCGGTAATAGTGAGTCAAACTGATTGAAGTTCATTGTGGTGTAACATTTAGAAACAATTAAAGAGGCGCGGATAATCGCTCCATTTCCCTACTTTTTCAAGCGCTATTTGACATGTTTACTAAAAATGTTGTTATCGAGAGATCAACCGATAAAGGTCAACTATCATTCGCAATCGTAACTATCATTGATACTTAACAAGTATTCTGCCTTTCGAACAAAGATCCTGCGTTATATCAGCCTGATAGCGCCATACTTAACACTTCTTATCGTTTAATGTTGCTCAACTCTTCTTTTCAGACTAGCTTGGTAAAAAAAGCGTAAAGGAATCATTTATGAAATATTCAGCTGAACATATCGCCGAATTGAACCTACTTCTTCAGTTCGACCTAAGTAGTGCTGCAACTGGTATTAAAGTTCATACAGACGCGTCAGAAGAAATGCAGGCAGCCGTTGCTCGTCTATACGAGAAGCAACTTTGTACACAGCCTGATGGTGGTTATTTAACAGATGAAGGTATTGAAGTCGCAGAGCATGCGGATAAGATTTTAAGAGTCCTTTCTGTGTAATTTGAACAAAAACGCCACCGAATTCGGTGGCGTTTTTTATTGGTCCCTGCATTTTGTTCCTGCCGAAACCTGCGGTGCTAATCGTTTTTTCATTTTGCTAAATGGCTGAACCTTGTCGTACAACCAATTAAAGCCTGTGGCATAAAATAGGAAGAACACTAGGAAGCCAGCTTCCAACACCAGAGCTTGGAGAAGCGTAATTTCTAAGAACCAAGCAATGACGGGTATAGAGATAAAGATCAACCCTCCCTCGAATCCAATTGTATGCCCAAAACGCATCGCTAAACTTCGCTCAGTTCGATTGCTGCCAAACCACTTATCAAAGTACAAGTTGTAGATGTAATTCCACACGACGGTATACATGCTCAACCCAATCCCAACTAACGCGAGATCACTCGATCCCTTTCCGGTGATCAATGAAGCCGCTGGCACAATGATCGCGAGTGCGATTAACTCAAAAAGTACTGCATGAAAAATTCGTTCGTTACGAGTCATATTTCTCTGTCCAAATAGTTCTACTCAATGCTTAGAATTTTATCTATTATTCAGATAACAAAAAGTTAGATACCATCGACAAAAGCGATATGTTTACCATCGAACAACTGCAAGCTTTCATTGCTACATCAGAAACCGGATCATTTTCAGGCGCGGCAAGAAAACTGGGGCGAGCTCAATCCGTAGTCAGCCAACACATCATAAATATGGAGGTCGACTGTGGTGTTGATCTATTTGATCGCTCTGGTCGATATCCGAAATTAACCGAGAGTGGCCTCGCGCTCATACCTTATGCACAAGCGGCAATCAGCCAACTCGACCGATTGAACAACAGAGCATCACAGCTTTTTTCAACACCAACTAATAAATTGGTTTTAGCCATTGATGAAGGGATTCCTCTGACTCGCTTGCCCGACGTGCTAAAAAATTTAGAGCAACGCTTTCCACACTTGCAAGTTGAATGCTTAACAGCTTCAAGTCCGGATATCATTGAATTGGTCAAATCGGAGCGCGCCACTACTGGGATTATTTTGAGTGACTTACAAATGCCAAGACATATCGATTTCACTAATCTTGGTAACATTGCGTTCGATGTCTATGTCTCTTCAACACACGCTCTGGCACAGCAACGCGTCACTCACATTGATCAACTCAAACAACATCGTCAACTGGTCATACGCTCCAAAAACGCAGAGCCATGTGGTCTCAATCAAGCATTCAGCCCGGATATCTGGTACGCTGATAACTACTATATTTTGTTGGAATTAGCGAATAAAGGGTTTGGTTGGTGCTTTCTTCCGGAGCATTTAGTCGCGTATTCACCGAACACACTGAAAAGAGTTGGGGATGATTTCACAAAGCTGGCTTGGCAAGTCAATGTTGACCTTATTCAACATCAGAAATGGCATTCAGATCCCCTCCATCAACAAGCCAAAGCAGAGC
Source organism: Vibrio sp. Y51_MX_L26 (assembly GCF_024181935.1). Taxonomy (NCBI): domain Bacteria; kingdom Pseudomonadati; phylum Pseudomonadota; class Gammaproteobacteria; order Vibrionales; family Vibrionaceae; genus Vibrio; species Vibrio sp. Y51_MX_L26. The sequence continues at coordinate 260,530 of NZ_JAMZAS010000002.1, read as the reverse complement.
TGCTCAATCTATTCGAGCAGACATAAATAAGTAAGTAGGAAGACCCAAATGGCAAATACATTGATCGTAGGTGCAGGCTGGCTCGGAACTCCGCTAGCAGAAACTTTGATGAAAGACGGACACCACGTTGTCGTTACTCGTCGTAACCAAGCTCGGTTAAACGAGTTACCCGCTTCATTAACTCACTCCGCATTATTCGATTTTAATCAACTTAACGCGGCGAAACGGCTAGATGAGTTGCTTAAGCAACATCAAATTACTCACGTTGTCGGTGCTTTTCCCCCTGGTTTTCGTAAAGGACGCGGACAAGAATACGCCCAACAATGGCAAATGCTCGCAAACGCAGCAAAGCAAAACAACGTTGAAAAGCTCGTTATGATTAGCTCTACAACGGTGTATCCCAACCTAGCTTCAGATATGGAAGAAGCAGATGCGTCACTCTCTTTAGCAGCCGACAGCCCTTATTTCTCTGACAATGCACGTATTATGCTGCAAGCCGAGCAGCATGTTATCGATTCTAATATTAGCTTCGTCATTATGCGTTGTAGCGGGCTAATTGGGCCAGACAGGCACCCTTCTCGCTTTGCAATGAGACTAAAACAAGTCAGTCGTAAAGCGCCTGCTAATATGCTTCATCAAGATGATGCGGTATCGGCGGTCAAATTTGCTTTAGATAATTTAAGTAACCAAGTTATTAACGTGACCACACCGCATACCGTCAGCAAGGCGGAGTTCTACCAAGCCGCTATAAATAAGAGCGAAAGTGAGATACCTCTTCCACCAGTCACAGAACAAACAGATAAACGCATTCTCGCAGACAAACTACTCTCACTTGGCTATCAATTTCATTTCAACTCAACTTTGGACGCGCTATGAAACTCTATCGACACATAGAAACACTTTGGGATTACATGCAACTCAAACATGAGCTGAAACCCGCAGACTGTTTGTTTGTGATGTGCAGTAACGATGTGCGTGTAGCAGAACATGCAGCAAATCTGTACCACCAAAAGTTAGCGCCTTTGATTGTATTTTCAGGGGGAGAAGGTCGTTTTACCGATGGACTGTTTGAAAAAAGCGAAGCGGAAACTTTTGCCGAAATTGCCAAGATGTCAGGCGTGCCCAGTGAAGCAATTTTGCTCGAAGCTGAATCCACCAACAGTGGAGAAAACGTTCGCTTTACTGAGCAACGATTGAAAGAAGAAGGAAAACATTGCTCATCGTTTATTCTGGTGCAAAAACCATTTATGGAACGCAGAGCCATAGCGACATTTGAAAAACAGTGGCAGTCACCCTACTCCCAGCTCCAGGTAAGCTCTACGGCTCATCCGTTTTTTGAATATATTAATGAAGACATGCCATTAATGATGGTACTAGAGGCACTAATGGAAGATTTCTCTCGCGTAAAAAGCTATCCAGAGAAAGGATTTCAAACCGAGCAGAACATCCCTCAGCAAGTCGAATCGTCTTACCAGGTTTTGCTAGAGAGATTTGGGTTTGACTTAGTCTAAGCCCTTTCTAGCAGACAACAAAAAGCCACCGATTACGGTGGCTTTTCTGTATTAATACGGATTATTTACCGAGTGCTTCTTTGTAATGCTGACGGCACACGGAGACATATTTGTCGTTACCGCCGATCGCAACTTGATCGCCCTCTTTAATCGCCACGCCATGTTCATCGGTACGAATAACCATATTCGCTTTGCGACCGCAGTGGCAGATCGTTTTGAGCTCAACCAACTTGTCTGCCCAAGATAACAGGTACTTACTGCCTTCAAAAAGTTCGCCTAGAAAATCGGTGCGAAGGCCGTAACACAATACTGGAATATGTAGTTTATCAACAACTTCAGTAAGTTGGTAAACCTGCTCTTTCGACAAGAACTGACACTCATCAACAAGAATACAGTGACGTTTCTCAACCTCATTCAGAGCTGCGATCTCTTGATATAAATTGGTATCCTGACGAAACAAATGTGCGTCAGATTGAAGACCAATACGAGAGCTCACTTTACCGACACCAAAGCGATCATCTAGTGCCGCCGTAAAAATAACTGGCGTCATGCCGCGTTCTTGATAGTTGAAAGAGGATTGAAGAAGCGTTGTTGATTTACCCGCATTCATTGCTGAGTAATAGAAATACATCTGAGCCACAGAGCATTACCTAAAGTTAAAGTTTTAATTTATGGAAATGGAAAATAAAAGGGCTGAATTATCAGCCCTTTAAAATTGAAAATTCAATTACTTACGACGCCACGTTGTGCCTTCTGGACCATCTTCCAGAACAATGCCCATTTCGGTTAGCTTGTCACGAGCCATATCTGCATTCGCCCAATCTTTCGCAGCGCGAGAGTCGTTACGCAGCTTGATAAGAGCTTCGATTTCAGCCACTTCATCATCGTTACCTGCATCACCTTTTAGGAAGGCTTCTGGATCTTGGTGAAGAATACCGATCACATCTGCTAGTTCACGCATTAGCGCACCTAGCTCGCTCGCTTTCTCTAGGTTTTCTGTTTTCAGACGGTTAACTTCGCGCGCCATGTCGAACAGAACTGAGTACGCTTCTGGCGTATTGAAGTCATCGTTCATCGCTGCTGTAAAGCGAGATACATACTCTTCACCACCAGCAGGAGCAGCATTTAGATCCAAACCACGTAGAGAAGTGTATAGACGCTCAAGCGAAGCGCGTGCTTGGTTTAGGTTCTCTTCGCTGTAGTTTAACTGGCTACGGTAGTGACCAGACATAAGGAAGTAACGAACCGTTTCTGCATCGTAGTGACCAAGTACGTCACGGATAGTAAAGAAGTTGCCTAGAGACTTAGACATCTTCTCGCGATCTACCATCACCATGCCACTGTGCATCCAAGTATTTACGTACTTAGTGTCGTGTGCACAGCATGATTGCGCGATTTCGTTTTCGTGGTGTGGGAACTGAAGATCAGAGCCGCCACCGTGAATATCAAAGTGATCACCTAGGATTGAAGAGTTCATCGCAGAACATTCAATGTGCCAGCCTGGACGACCAGGGCCCCATGGTGATTCCCACTTAGGTTCACCTGGTTTAGACATCTTCCAAAGTACAAAGTCTAGTGGGCTGCGTTTGGCTGTTTCGACATCAACGCGCGCGCCCGCTTGCAGCTGATCCAAATCTTGTTTAGACAGTTTGCCGTATTCGTCAAACTTGCGAACCTCAAACATTACATCGCCATTATCCGCAACGTAAGCAAAACCACGTTCAATCAGTTTTTGAACAAGTTCGATGATTTCTGGAATAAACTGGGTTGCACGAGGCTCAATATCTGGGCGCTTCATGTTTAATGCGTCGAAGTCTGCGTGCATTTCACCGATCAAGCGCTCGGTCAATGAGTCACAAGACTCGCCATTTTCAGCCGCACGTTTAATGATCTTATCATCAATGTCTGTGATGTTGCGTACAAACGTTAGATCGTAACCTAGGTAACGAAGGTAACGTGATACCACGTCAAAGGAGACAAAAGTGCGACCGTGACCGATGTGACAGAGATCGTAGATGGTAACTCCACAGACATACATGCCGACTTTGCCAGCTGTAATTGGTTTGAATTCCTCTTTCTGTCTTGTGAGTGTGTTATATATCTTTAACATGATCTCTATCTATGATTGTGAATGAATAAAAGAAGGTCGAGTATATCAACTCCGACCTGGTTAGGTAATAGCAATTAACCGATAAAACGATAATCGGCTAAACTTCAAGCACAAAACGAAGAATTTCCTCTTCCTGAGTTTTTAATGCACTAGAACTTAGGCTAGAATCTCGGGCTCAACACAACACAGTAAAGGAAAGTAGCATGATCACCCTTCACACTAATTTTGGTGACATCAAGATTCAACTAAACGAAGAGAAAGCGCCAGAGACTAGCGCAAACTTCCTTCAGTACTGCCGCGATGGCTTTTACGACAACACTCTTTTCCACCGTGTTATTGACGGTTTCATGATCCAAGGTGGTGGCATGGAACCTGGTCTACGTGAAAAAGCATCACGTGCACCTATCAAGAACGAAGCAAACAACGGCCTAAGCAACAAAGTGGGTACACTTGCTATGGCACGTACTATGGAACCGCATTCAGCAAGCTCTCAGTTCTTTATCAACGTAAACAACAACACATTCCTAGATTTCCGTAGCGAAAGCCTAGATGGTTGGGGTTACTGTGTATTCGGTGAAGTTGTAGAAGGCATGGACATCGTAAATAAGATCAAAGGCGTTAGCACTGGTTCTTACGGCATGCACCAAGACGTACCTCTAGAGGACGTAGTAATCACTGGTACAACAATTGAAGAATAATTCGTAAGAATTATTTCTAAGAGATAAGTTAATGGGGAGGCATCGCTTCCCCTTATTTCTATGACAACATTATTTATTTCCGATCTTCACCTCACCCCATCGCGTCCGGATATTACGGAATGTTTTGTGACGTTCATGCGAACAGAAGCAACGAAAGCCGATGCACTTTATGTATTAGGCGATCTGTTCGAGTTTTGGGTTGGAGACGATGACAAAACTCCTTTTGCCAATCAAATCCGTACTGAGTTCCAGCAACTAACAAAGACTGGCGTTCCTGTTTATTTCATTCAGGGCAATCGCGACTTCCTATTGGGAAAACGCTTTTGTAAAGAGACAGGCATTACATTATTAGATGAAGTTAGCCTCATAGACCTTTATGGTACTAAAGCAGTTATTCTCCACGGTGACACCCTGTGTACTGACGACATTGATTATCAAAAATTCCGTAAGACTGTTCATCAACCTTGGTTGCAATGGCTGTTTAATCACATTCCTTGGTTTATTAAGAAGAAAATTGTCTCAAAAGTTCAATCCGATATTCGTGATGATAAAATGAGCAAGCCTTTAGACATCATGGACGTCAATCAAAATGAAGTCGAGAAAGTGATGTCTCAGAATTGCGTCAACTTAATGATTCATGGTCACACTCATCGCCCGAATACACATTTTTTTGACGTCGATGGCGTTAAAAAGACCCGGATAGTTTTAGGGGATTGGTATACGCAAGGCTCAGTTTTACAAGTAAATTCTGATGGCTTTGACCTACAAACGAGACCATTCATACAGAATTTGCGTTAAGCATGTAGAGCGTGTAGAAGATTCACGCTCAAGTCGTAGATATTTTGTAAAAAATCGCTATTATCATAATACTAAGTTAAACAGAACGAAGTACCTAATTGAAGTATTCTTACGTAGCTCGCCAACCGATTCTGGATAGAGAAAAACGAACCATAGGTTACGAACTTCTCTTTCGAGACGGTCCTAAAAATACCTTCCCTGAAGTAGAACCAGAGCTGGCTACTAGTCGACTGCTATCCGATCATTTTTTGTCGACGCATTACAACACATTAGGGAACAAACTTGGCTTTGTTAACTTTCCGCATCAAAGCTTGGTGAATCTAGTCCCAACTCTGTTTCCCAAAGAGTCTCTCGTCATTGAAGTCCTTGAAGATTGTGAACCGACAGAAGAGCTGCTAGAAGCCATCAAGCACCTTCATGAGTGCGGATACAAAATTGCTTTAGATGATTTTGTGCCGACGAAGGCTTGGAAACGTTTTCTTCCATACGTTTCCATGATCAAGTTTGACATTCGACTCGTACCGATCAAGAAAGCCGCTATTTTTATTCAGGCATTAAGCCCATTTAAAATCGACTTTCTTGCTGAAAAAGTTGAGACCTATGAAGAATTTGAGCAAGCTTTAGAAGCCGGCTTTAACTATTTTCAAGGATATTTTTTCAGCAAGCCTGAGATGATCCAGAAAAAACGGTTGAACCCCGCGTTTCTTACCGTCATACAGCTGTGTAAAGAGATTGCAGATAAGCCCATCGACTTCAATGAGGTTGAACGTCTGTTTTCGATTGATGTGACGCTGTCATACAAGTTGCTTACTTACGTAAATTCAGGATATACATTAACGACTAAGATCAAATCGTTCAGACAGGCACTTATTTATCTGGGTGAAGAGCGACTACGACGCTTTATTTCCTTAGTTGCAATTGCATCCGTTCAAGAGGATAAACCTGACTCTCTTTACTCTTTAGCGATTCAGCGTGCAAGAATGTGTGAACTGTTACTTAGTCAAATGAACACTAGGTATGACCCTGGGCAGGCTTTTTTGACAGGCATGTTTTCTTTACTCGGATCTTTGCTCGATCAACCGCTCTCGGATGTCATTGAAGATATCCCCGTTGACGAAGATATAAAACTCGCATTAACCAGTCGAAAAGGCGTACTTGGCCACTTACTTTCAATGACGATCGCCTACGAACAAGCAGACTGGGAATTAGCTGAGCGGTATTGCACCGTTCTTAAATTAACCGAGCCTCAATTAGCAGACGCTTTTAATCAATCTACTGAGTGGGCTCAAGAACTGCTGTCTCAAACGCCCTAAATCGCTATAATGCCCCAAAGAATACTGCTGCCTCACTTATGTGAGGTTGTTTGTTTTTACCGCTTAATTAATCGAGATTTCATTTTATGGCTTCTTCTTGTCCTTGCGGCTCTAACCGCACCTACCAACAGTGTTGTGAAATTGCCCACAATAACCATGCTGACGTTACCACTCCGGAGCAGTTAATGCGCTCTCGTTACAGTGCGCATGTGCTAGGTCTAGTAGATTACGTGGTGAACACGTACCACCCAAGCTGTAATGCAGAAGAACAACGAGAAGGCATTGCCCAATCTATCGACAGCGATTGGTGCAAACTTGAAGTATTAAAAACAGAAGCTGGCAGTAATGACAATGAAGGCTTTGTCGAGTTTAGCGCTTATTTTGATGAAGACGGCAAACGCTACTGTATGACAGAACGTTCTCGCTTCGTAAAAGAAAATGGGCTTTGGTACTACATTGACGGCACATTTCCTGAAGAAGAGCCAGAAGAAGAACCAGAACAGGATTCACGTTTGAACCAAACAGTAAGCAGTCTCAAGGTCGGCCGTAACGACCCGTGTATCTGTGGAAGTGGTAAGAAATTCAAGAAGTGTTGTGGGTAATCGCACCCACGCTTAGCTTATTGAGCCCGCTTTAATGAGATTCCTGATCTCACCTAAGCTCGTCGGAATAACGTGAATATGTACTTTCGTTTGAAATAGATAACGCGACTTCAAATACCATTAGAAAATATACCGTCATTCTGAACAGCGAGGGACGAGCGTGATTCAGAATCTAATCGCCACCAGCACTGTTGCCGGTTTTTACCCCCGAATCAAGAACACTAAATTAAAAAAGCCCCTAGACTTGAGAGCATAGGGGCTTTCACTTATCTATAAGCAAGTTTACTTATGACGCTCTTTCAACTTGTTCACTACGTCATTCATCGATAAGCCTTGGTCTTGAAGCAATACCATTAAGTGGTAAATCAAGTCTGCTGATTCACACACTAACTCCGCCTTATCGCCCGACGTCGCCGCAAGCGCGACTTCAACGCCTTCTTCGCCCACTTTTTGCGAAATACGCTTGGTGCCACGGGCATAAAGACTGGCAGTATAAGAGGAATCTGGGTCGGCACTCTTGCGGGCAGCCAATAGCTGCTCAAGTTGATGAAGCCACACCATTTGTGACTCCTCTTGCGGATCTCCATCCCAACAAGTTGTTGTTCCAGTATGGCAAGTCGGACCAATAGGATTCACTTTAACTAGCAGTGTGTCATTGTCGCAATCGAGCTGCATGTTCACCAATTGTAATACATTGCCTGAGGTTTCCCCTTTGGTCCAAAGACGCTCTTTGGTACGAGAGAAAAACGTCACTTGACCCGTTTCGCCCGTTTTTGCCAACGCATCTTGGTTCATGTAACCCATCATCAGCACTTGGCTTGATTGAAAATCTTGTACGATGGCAGGTACCAGACCATCCACCTTTTCCCAGTTGATTCGCTCAGCTAGCGAACTTACTTCGGCGGCTTTCACACTCATAGTCGTACCTCAATGCCTTGTTGTTTCAAATACTGCTTTAGTTCACCAATATTGATGACTTGCTTGTGGAATACCGACGCGGCAAGCGCGCCATCCACATTTGCTTTTTGGTAGGCTTCTGCGAAGTGCTCCATGGCACCTGCACCACCCGATGCAATCAATGGCACGTTACACACTTCACGCACCATATTAAGTTGTTCAATATCGTAGCCGTTACGCACGCCGTCTTGGTTCATCATGTTCAGTACGATTTCACCAGCACCGCGTTTTTGTACTTCTTGCACCCAATCACGCGTTTCCCATTGGGTTGCTTTGGTGCGTTCTTCATCGCCAGTAAACTGGTAAACCTGATACTTACCTGTCTCTTTATCGTAGTAAGAATCGATACCAACGACGATGCATTGCACACCAAACTTATCAGCAAGGTCAGTAATCAGTTGGGGGTTCGCCAATGCAGGTGAGTTGATAGACACTTTGTCTGCACCAAACTCAAGAATGCGCGCTGCGTCTTCTGCTGATTTAATGCCACCAGCCACACAGAACGGAATATCAATCACTTCTGCAACGCGAGCGACCCAACTTTTATCGACGACACGACCATCACTTGAAGCGGTAATATCGTAGAACACAAGCTCGTCAGCGCCTTCTTCAGCATAACGCTGCGCCAGAGGGACGATGTCGCCAATGATCTCGTGGTTACGGAACTGGACGCCCTTTACCACTTGTCCATCACGAACATCAAGACATGGAATTATTCGCTTTGCCAACATGCAAATGCCTCCTCTGCTGTGAACTTACCATCTAACAGCGCACGACCAACAATAACGCCAGCCACACCGCTGCCTTTTAGTGCTTCGATATCCGCTAATGAGCCAATGCCGCCTGAAGATTGGAACTGCACTTGTGGGTACTGTTTACATAAGTCGACGTAAAGCTCAACGTTTGAGCCTTCTAGCGTACCGTCACGAGAAATGTCCGTGCAAAGCACATGCTGTAGACCTACCGTTAGGTAATCGTTGATCAGAGCTTCGATAGTCACGCCTGAGTCTTCTTGCCAACCAGAGATCGCCACTTTACGCGTGCCGTCTTGATCGATGTTGATGTCTAGAGCGAGAACGATTTTCTCTGCGCCGTATTTTTCCATCCAACCTTTCACAAGCTCCGGTTGTTTTACTGCTGTAGAACCAACTACAACACGTTGAGCACCGGCTTCTAGCAGATCAATCACGTCTTGCTCTGTACGCACACCACCACCGATTTGGATGTTCGCTGGCGTACTTGCTAATAGTTTTGCAATCAAATCAAGCTGACGTGCTGTCGTGTCTTTCGCGCCAGTTAAATCCACCAAGTGCAGCCAGTTGGCACCTGCTTGGTGGTACAAGTTGAACTGCTCTGCTGGGTCGACTTTGTACTCGGTTACTTGGCCGTAATCACCTTGATAAAGGCGAACCACCTGTCCTTCAATTAAATCAAGAGCTGGAATAATCACACTAAATCCCTTTTATAATTCTAAGAAGTTTTGAATAAGCTTCGCGCCCGCTTTTGAAGAACGCTCTGGGTGGAATTGCACACCATAATAGTTACCGCTTTGAACCGCAGCAGTGAATGGATTTCCGTAATCACATTCGGCAATGGTGTAGTCTCCAACTGGCATCGCAAAGCTGTGCACAAAATAGAAGTACTCACCCTCTTCAATACCTTTGAATAACGGATTGCCTGCTTTTGCAGAAACGGTATTCCACCCCATGTGCGGCAGTGGCAAATCGCCGGTTTGAAGCAGCTTCACTTCGCCATCACAAAGTCCAAGACACTCAACTAACTCGTCTGCTTTCTGGCCTTTTTCTTGAGACACTTTGCCCAGCAATTGCATGCCTAAACAGATACCTAGCAGTGGCTTTTCTACCTGTTTGACCAAGCTGATAAGGTCACGCTCTTCTAGGTTCTTCATCGCTTCACTGGCGGTTCCCACTCCCGGTAGAAATAGCTTGTCAGCCGCCAATACAACTTGTGGATCTTTTGAAATCGTTACGTCATAGCCTAGGCGTTCAATAGCAAACTTCACCGAAGAGACGTTGGCACAGCCAGTATCGATAATGACAACTTTCTGTTCTGTCACTGTTTTTCTCCTTGCTAAGGTTAGCCTTAAAGTACGCCTTTACTACTCGGTAGCTCAGTGCCTTCTACTTTGATTGCTTGGCGCAGAGTACGACCAAACGCTTTAAATAGGCTCTCAATGATGTGGTGATCATTGTTGCCCGCAGAAGAAAGGTGCAGTGTACATGCTAGTGTGTCAGTTAAAGAACGGAAGAAGTGAACCACCATCTCTGTTGAAAGGTCCCCCACTTGCTCACGACTAAACTGCGCGTCGAACTTAAGGTAAGGACGACCTGACAGGTCTAGCGCACATTGTGCTAAACACTCATCCATTGGCAGGCTGAAACCAAAGCGACCAATACCACGCTTGTCACCCAGCGCTTCTTTCAACGCCTGACCCAAGGCCAGCGCGGTATCTTCTACTGTGTGGTGATCATCAATGTGTAGATCACCTTCTACTTTGCACACCATTTGGAATCCACCGTGCGTCGCAATTTGATCCAACATGTGATCGAAGAAACCAAGACCCGTTGAGATGTCATTACCTCCTTGCTCATCAAGATTAACCGCAACTTTGATGTCCGTTTCTTTCGTGGTACGAATCACTTCAGCAATACGAGCTTTCACCGTGAGGTCTTTCAGGATCTGTTTCCAGCCCATGGTTTCTGGGTTGTATTGAATTCCACGAATTGCCATGTTTTCTGCAAGTTGAAGATCGGTTTGGCGGTCACCAATCACGACAGAGTTTTGGAAATCAACTTTGCCACCTTGAAGGTACTCTTTCACCATGCCTAGCTTAGGCTTACGGCAAGAGCAGTTATCTTCTTCAAAGTGAGGACAAATCAACACGTCATCGAACTTCACACCTTGAGACTCGAAGATCTCCATCATCATGTTGTGCGGTGCATCAAAATCAGCTTGTGGGTAGCTGTCAGTACCCAAACCATCTTGGTTAGTGACCATCACTAGACGGTATCCAGCATCCTGCAACGACAACAGGCTTGGGATAACAAATGGCTCTAGTTTTAGCTTATCTAAACGGTCTACTTGAAAATCAACTGGCGGCTCAACAATTAAGGTGCCATCTCGGTCGATAAATAGGATTTTTTGTTGCTTGCTCACTCGAACTTCCTTATTACTAATCTTGTTTCGTTCTCGGCATAAACCGAGAACGTTGAGAATTCTATTTATGAATAGTAGTTTCTAATGAAACCCAGTGTCTTTTCACACTCGTCGCGGTTACCAATACTGATACGCACGCAGTTCTCAATTGGCGAGTTACGCAGGATAATGCCCGTATCCCAAGCGGCTTTGAAAAGAGCATCGCCATCTGGGAATTTCACCAATAAGTAGTTCCCCCACCCTTCAAAAACCTCCAGACCCGGAATCATCGACAAACCAACTTGTAAGTAAGCTCGGTTCGCGTTCAAATCGAGAACTTGGAACTTCGCTCGCGCTAATCCTGCTTCTGAGAGCGCTTGAGTAGCAATTTCTGCCACTGGCACCGGTACTGGATATGGTGCGATAACTTTAAGAAGTACATTAATCAGCTCTTCGTTCGCAAGCGTAAATCCACAACGAAGACCAGCAAGCGCGAAAGCTTTCGACAGAGTACGCAGAATCGCTAGATTTGGATATTCTGCCAATAAATCTACTGTTGATGCTTCTGGACAAAAATCGATGTACGCTTCGTCCATGACCACGATTGCGCGGTCTTTTGTCATCTCAAGCAGAGAGACAATATCGTCACGCTTAACTAAGTTACCCGTTGGGTTGTTTGGCGAGCATACGAAAACCAGTTTCACGTTATCTAGATTCGCTTCGATGCCTGCAAGGTCTAGTTGCCAATCTGACGTTAGCAGCACCGTTTTGCGCTCTACACCGATGGTTTCTGCACTGATGGCGTACATACCGTAAGTCGGTGGGCAGTATAAAATCGCGTCTTCACCCGGTTCACAGAAAGCACGAATCAATAACTCAATACCTTCATCTGCACCGCGAGAAGTCAGCGTTTGTTCTGGCTTCACTCCAGCATACGCGGCGTAAGCAGAAATCAGTTCTTTCGGCTGGCATTCGCTGTAACGATTAAGACGAGCAAAATCTGTTTTGTATTCATTGTTGAATGGCGATTCGTTGGCGTTCAGCCATACGTCACCTGTACCACCAATTCGGCGAGCCGAAAGATAAGGTGTTAGTTGTTGGACTTGTTTACGCGCTAGCTTTTCCATCTCTTTACTCTCTTATTCTTACTTACTTGCTAATTTTTCTACACGGATAGTAACAGCACGTTTGTGGGCGTCCAGACCTTCTGCTTCAGCCATGGTGACAACCGTTGGCGCAAGATTTTTAAGACCGTCAGCTGAAAGCTCTTGAACCGTCATTCGTTTAGAAAAATCAGCCAAACCTAAGCTTGAATATGTCCGTGTGTAACCGTAAGTAGGAAGAACGTGGTTAGTGCCCGATGCGTAATCACCTGCAGATTCAGGCGACCAATCACCAAGGAAGATCGAACCTGCGTTGTCTAATAGAGGCAGAAGCTCGCGTGGGTTCTTAGTCTGAACAATTAAGTGCTCAGGGCCATAATAATTAGAAATAGAGATCGCTTGGGTGATCGATTCAGCAATAATGATTAAACTCGATGCGAGCGCTTTTTCTGCAATCTCTGAACGAGACAACTCTTTCAATTGACGACGAACGGCATCTGTCACCTGATCTGCAATAATGGCTGATGGCGTCACAAGTACAACTTGAGAGTCAGGTCCATGCTCTGCCTGACTTAGAAGGTCCGCCGCAATAAAATCTGGGTCCGCTGTTTCATCCGCAATCACAAGAACTTCCGAAGGACCCGCTGGCATATCAATCGCTGCGCCACGGAAATCATTGCTCACCTGACGCTTTGCTTCCGTCACATAAGCGTTACCCGGGCCAAAAATCTTATCAACTTTTGATACGGTCTCTGTACCATATGCCATTGCAGCAACAGCTTGACCACCACCGACGTTGTACACTTCATCAATGCCACACAGTTTTGCTACGTAAAGGATCTCGTCAGCGATTGGAGGCGGAGAGCAAAGCACAACTTTACGACAGCCGGCAATTTTCGCAGGCACGCCCAGCATCAAAACCGTCGATGGCAATGGCGCGCTACCACCAGGAATGTACAAACCCACTTTTTGAATTGGACGTGTTACCTGTTCACAAAGCACACCCGGTTGAGTTTCAACTTTAATTGGCTGTGGCTTTTGCGCTTTGTGGAATTTAGAAATATTGGCATAAGCTTGCTCTAATGCATTTTTCATTGATTCAGACAAGCACTCTGAAGCAGCTTTAATTTCCTGAGAAGAAACACGAATGGACTCAGGTTTAACGCGATCAAACTTTTCTGTCAGCTCGTTGAGAGCAGAGTCGCCTTCATTTCTAACTTTAGCGATAACCTCAGACACTGCTGCAGTGATATTTGCACCTTCTGCAATAGCAGGACGTTCTAAGATCGAATCTTGCTGCTCTTCACTTAAAGATTGCCAAACGACTGTTCTCATGATGTTTACTCCATCATTTTTTCAATTGGTAGCACTAGGATTGAGCTAGCGCCTAACTCTTTTAGCTGTTCCATGGTTTCCCAGAACAGGTTTTCAGAACTCACTAAGTGAACAGCCATTTTCTGCTTATCTGCAGAAAGAGGAAGAACCGTAGGATCCTCAGCACCAGGAAGTAGTGCTTTGATTTGATCGAGCTTTTCAGCTGGCGCGTGAAGCATGATGTACTTAGACTCTTTCGCTTGTTGTACGCCTTGCATGCGAGTCAGTAGTTTTTCAATCAGTGCTGTTTTGTCTGCATCAAACTCACCGATACGTTGAATCAGCGTCGCTTTAGATTTAAAGATCACTTCCGCTTCTTTTAAGCCATTCGCTTCTAACGTTGCGCCAGTCGATACCAAATCAGCAATAGCGTCAGCTAGACCTGCGCGAGGTGCAACTTCTACAGAGCCCGTTAGCATACATGTGGAGAATGGAACGCCTGCTTCATCCATGTAAGCTTTTAGGAGTTGAGGGTAAGTTGTGGCAATACGCTTACCGGCTAAGTCTTGTGGACCGTTGTACTCTTCATCCTTGTCGATAGCGATAGACAAGCGACAACCGCCAAAGTCAAGTCGACGAAGTTGTACAAACTCACATGGTTCACCCAGAGCTTTACGATCTAGACGAACTTCTTCCAATTCATTTTCACCAATGAAACCTAAGTCAACAACACCATCCATGATCAAGCCAGGGATGTCATCGTCACGAACCAAAAGCAAATCAATTGGCATGTTCTCCGAGTGAACCACTAAACGCTCACCCATTACATTAAATTTTACGCCGCACTGTTTTAGCAGAGCTTGGCTCTCTTTGCTAAGGCGACCTTTTTTCTGAATTGCGATTCTTAAGCGTTGTGTTTGCATTGCTTTTTCCCTGTGCAAGATTTTGATATCTAAGTAATTTTTGAATTAATAAAACTAAAAAACCCTCGAGAGATTGGAGTCTCCCGAGGGTTTAAAATCTGCTTTTACTTTGATTTCACCTCCGGGAGTTTCCTGCCTCCCGGGTATGCGTGCATCGCCCGAAAGACTAGATTGGGTGATGATGGTGATGAATGTTCATTACAAAATTACGCATACTTATTTAAGGCTCTATTGAGTTGCTTCGTTAGTAACCACACTAACCAAGGATTCTATATTTTTCAATACTGAATTTAGCATTTTCTAACTATTTTTTATAATAGCTTGATTTTAAAGGATTTAAATTTAATTTCAGTTGAGTATATGGGTAGAAATTAGGTTTCTATTCAACCCTATTCTTAAAGAAAAAGAAGAATAGTATGAATTTTCATCAAAACAACTATTTAGATCTCACCGCTCTTAGTAATTGACATCATTCTCAATAAAGAGACATCCACTCACGTTTGAGACGACTCATTCAAAACTATTATTTGAGTGGGGCAAAAAATAGTGATTAACCATGAAACTGCGTAACGGTAGTAACAAACAAGCTGTGGATTTCAGCGATACAACACTATACCCATTAATCGGCAATAGTGCATGTATCCAAGAACTTCGCACGGCAATCCAAAAGTACGCTCAATGTGATGCTGAAGTACTCAT
The DNA here is from genome assembly GCF_024181935.1 of Vibrio sp. Y51_MX_L26. NCBI lineage: Bacteria > Pseudomonadati > Pseudomonadota > Gammaproteobacteria > Vibrionales > Vibrionaceae > Vibrio > Vibrio sp. Y51_MX_L26. The sequence continues at coordinate 245,346 of NZ_JAMZAS010000002.1, read as the reverse complement.
TCAGGGTGAAACAGGGGTGGGCAAAGGTCTCTGTGCTCGTCTTATTCATCAGTTGTCGAACAGACACTCGGCACCTTTTGTTGAAGTTAACTGCGGCGCAATTCCAAGTGGTCTTATTGCGTCCGAACTTTTCGGTCACGAAAAAGGAGCATTTACAGGAGCGATTTCAGATCGTATCGGTTTTATTCAAAAAGCACATAAAGGTACCCTATTCCTAGATGAGATTGGTGATATGCCGCCGGATCTACAAATCCACCTTCTGCACTTTTTAGAGAGTAAGCAAATCCATAAAGTCGGCGCTGATAAATTCATTGACGTGGACTGTAGAGTCATTGCTGCGAGCCACGTGGATTTGAAAAATGAGGTTGTACAAGGTGGATTCCGTGAAGATTTATTCTATCGGCTTAATATCTTGCCATTAACTATTCCTCCACTGAGAAAGCGTGGGAAAGATATCCTCATGTTATCAGAACACTTCTTGACAGATTTGTCTCATGGTCAGGTACAAAAAATGTCGGATAAAGTGAAAGCCAAGCTCCTCAAGCATCGTTGGCCAGGTAACGTAAGAGAACTGCGAAATGTAATTCAACGAGCGATTGTCATGTGTGAAGATCACACGCTTCTCGTCGCTGACTTGGGCCTTGATAATAATGAAAGGCAATTACTCCCTTCAGTGGACCAAATTGATCTCGACTACCTACTGCAAGCTATCGAAGAAAATAAGCACAATATGAGTGCGGCTGCACGTCATCTTGGTATTTCAAGAACAACGCTTTATCGCCTAATAAAGAAATACAACTTAAATGTTTAGTTGCTGTACAGGTGTAACGTGACACTGTGTAACAGACAACACATCATATATCATTTACTTAGCCCCTCATCATAAACCTCTTGATATTACCGCCTTTAAAATCAACAACTTAAACTAGGCACAGTCTTTGCTTGGAGCTAAGAAGAAGTCGGTTGATAGATTTTCTATCACAGCACAGAAAGGAGTGCTCAGAACACAAATAGCTCGCTTTAACACGAAACGATTATCCCCAAAAACGCGATTGCCCCCCTCACCTAAATCGCGTTAAAAAAAGCTCCGCTAAATTTAGCGGAGCTTCCTCTTTATTAAAAACACTGAGCTGTACTAGACATTTTGACACGATGCCATTTTAGACTTCGACAACCAAGAAAGTGCTCCACATACAATAATAAATGTGATTGATGCAGCGATGAATGAGAATGCAATTGACGCAGTCATCCCCAAAGTAATGAAGCCAACACAGGAAACTAGCGCCACGGACAATGCATAAGGCAACTGGGTCGATACGTGATCAATATGATTACAACGTGCACCAGTCGACGACAGAATAGTGGTATCGGAGATAGGTGAACAATGGTCACCAAAAACGGCACCGGCTAAAACTGCACTTAGCATTGGGAGCATTAGCGCAAGATCGGTTGCACCAGCCATATCACCCGCGATTGGAAGCATAATGCCGAACGTCCCCCAAGAAGTACCGGTTGAAAATGCCATTAGACCAGACAACAAGAATAGGATAACCGGTAGCCAATGTGGATTGATATTGCCCTGCGCCATTGTAGAAAGGTAAGAACCCGTCTTCATGTCACCGATAACCGAACCGATAGTCCAGGCAAATACCAGGATTAGAATCGCGCCAAACATAGACTTCGCACCAATCCAAAGTGTGCGTGCAATTTCACCCATTGGAAGACCTTGCTTCACAACAGTAAACAGTGCAACTGCTAAGCCAAGCAAGCTACCGTAGATTAGTGATGTACCTACATCTGTATTTTCAAACGCACCTAGAAGCGCAAACTCTTTGCCGTCAGCAGCCAATGCTTGGCCACCCGTGTAAAGCATAGAAGCGATAGTCGCAATAATCAGCGTCACGATAGGAAGTACCAAGTCTGACACTTTACCCTTTTCGCTTTCACGGATATCTAGCTCTTCGTTTAGATCATGCGCTTCTTGCGAGTCGTTTTCTTTGTCTTTATCAAAGCCGCGACCTTGAGATGCAGAGATTTCATGCTCACGCATCTTACCGATATCGAGGCCAAACCACGCCACAGCAAACACCATAAGCAGTGCAAAAACTGCATAGAAGTTCATTGGAATAAGACGAACGTACGCGCCAAGAGCCGAATACTCAGTGATCCCATGTGAGACTAAGATACCGCCGATAATCGTAATAATGTAAGCACCCCAGCTAGAAGCAGGCATGATCACACACATTGGTGCAGCAGTTGAGTCTAGAATGTATGCAAGCTTCGCGCGAGACACATAAAAACGATCGGTCACTGGACGAGAAATGGCACCAACAGCAAGACTGTTAAAGTAATCGTCGACAAAAATGAATACGCCTAAAAAGGCAGCAAGAAGTTTGGAGCCGCGTTTACTCTTCACTCGAGATTGTGCCCATTCGGCAAATGCACGAGTACCACCAGATAGCGTTAATAATGCAGTTGTCATACCTAATAAGATTAGGAAACCAACAATGCTCATGTTCCAAGTGTTAATTCCGCCATCTTCAATAAAGACAGAAGAAACTTGAGAACTCACGTAACTAACGGTATCACCGATAGACCAGCTATTAAGTAGAACCGCACCCAGCACGATACCTACACCTAAGGAAACTAATACACGTCGAGTCAAGATCGCCAAAGTCAAAGCGACAATAGGTGGCAATAATGAAACAGGAGAACTAGAAAAATCTATTAAATTCATGATCTTCAAAAACCAAAGTTTGGCTAGAGATCTACTGCAGACAAGTCACGTAGCATACGATACGTGCTCATGTTGAACTTAGCGACAGGGAAGCGAACACTCCACCCAACCCTACAGTAGCGCTCCATAGTTTAATGTGAATATATACTATGGCAGTGTTGTTCCTTTCAGATACAACCCCAGCAAGTAACTTTGATGAGTTACTTACTTCGGCAATCTTCGCCTTCCACTATTATTCATTGGCATCACCCCAATAATAGCTACTCTTCGAGACCGCGCCTCTACGGCAACAACAAACAATTAACCACTAACTGTACAAATTAACAACAAATTGTCTGCAATATTGCATCAGGTAGCAGCCATTGTACTTATGATGAGAGTCAATGCAACACATCAAACTAAATTAAACAAATAAATAATGACTGAGATAATTTATAAACCTTGTCTACTTCAAGTTAGTTTTGTGCAACTGAAATCACATCAATTTTGTTATTTATGAAACATTATTACTACCTTAAAAATATCATGGTTTATCTTGTATCAATAAATTAAGGATATATGACACTCCATCAAAGATGGACGCTTCATATTTTTAAGTAATAACTCAACTTTTTTTATAAAAACCAAGCTAGCTCTACCTCTATACAATAACGAGTGTTGATTTCAATTCTCATCTAATAAGATTTATTTCGAGTGTAATAATATTTATTGCTTTAAAAAAATAGCTAAATTTAAACAAAATCTTGATTTAGTATTTGCACATAAGGAAAAGATAAAGTTAAATATAAGGACTCTTTGTTTATTTATAGATTGGCATTATTTAATCGTAACGATAAAAAGTGCCCAACACATTAACCTTTTAATAGGAATCGTTATGTCAGAGCTGACTAAAACCCTTCTAAATATCCGTAGCCTTCGTGCATTTTCTCGTGAGCTGACTCTAGAACAATTGGAAGAAGCTCTAGATAAACTAACTACTGTCGTAGAAGAGCGTCGTGAAGCAGAAGAAGCAGAACGTGCAGCACAAGCTGAGCAAGAAGCTAAGCTAGCAGAGATCGCAGAGAAAATTGCTCAAGACGGTATTGACGTAGAAGCGCTTATTACTGCGCTATCTGGCGAAACTAAGACGAAAGGCAAAGCGAAGCGTGCACCTCGTCCAGCTAAATACAAATACACAGACTCAAACGGTAATGAGAAGACTTGGACAGGCCAAGGTCGTACACCTTCTGCAATTCAAGAGCAACTTGATGCAGGTAAATCTCTGGATGATTTCCTGATCTAAATTCGCGCTATTTTTTAAAAGGCTCCCAATGGGAGCCTTTTTTATTTGGTTCATTACAAATAAAAAAAGGCGCATTAAAAAATGCGCCTTTTACTTTAGTTATAGAATGGTTAATTAAACTACTGTGTATTAACGTTCCCAGTATGCTTCTTCTAGGCTATCTTCTCGCTCAGGAAGCCCACGTGACAAACGTGGAGAGTGTTGCACGAGAACTTCGTAGCTCGCACGGTTTGCGTATTTACATACTTGAGAAAAAGAAGAGTAAGTTAAATATTCGTTACTGTGCTTGCTTGAATTAGGCACATTTTCTTTATGGTATTTGTTTGCCGCCATATCATGAAGAACAGCAGATAACGCAGCATCACCTGCACCATTGGTATTCTTGATTTTTTCTGGACCACCCATATATGGCGAGATATGTGAGTACACTTTTATTGGTGTTTCACATGTATCTTTTTTCGCCGGACGACTAAATTCATAGCGATTAAATTCAGCGATTGACCCCGGAAGTAATGGCAAAGAAGTTTCGCGCTTCGCGCTGTCTTCCGTATAACCCGCCATAAATAGGCCTACAGGCCCCGCGGTGCACAATACTAGATCTGCCCACTCCAGTGTTTTATCAGATGCAGCAAGTGGGTCTGACTCACCCGTCAGTGCTTCTGCTTCATCTTCATTCATCGCAACGACTGAAACGTTATCTCGAATGAATTCTTGCCAATATTTCGGGTCATCTTGAATAACGAACTTCGTCCCAAGAGTCAGAACAACAGGTACATCATTCTTTTTCGCGTACTCAATCGCTTTCATTGTTGCTTCAGGCATTGGGTCGCCTTCTTTACAACGTACTAAATATGACGTTAGTACAAGCGCCGATGCATTTTTAAAGATTTTTTCTGGAATGCTATCAGGATGCAGTTGGTTCATTTGCCCTTCACTGATCGCAAAAGTACGTTCACCATCTTCTGTAATAAGAGCGAAACAACGACCGATAGCGCCATCAACACCTTGTAGATAGTTCAAGTCCATGCGGCTTGATGTATTACAAAGGTAACGGTAGCCATAGCTGCCAATTTTGATATCCTGGCTCATCACTCCAAGCAGCGTAGAGCGATCATCTGCTAGCACAGAGTAGTTGTGTAGCGTGTTACCAATTGTGCCACCCGCATACTCATTGGTAATTAAGTTCTCTTCTTTAAGTTGCTGGTACAACTCTTCTGCTCTTTCGTCATCAATAACCAAAGAGTGACCTTTACTCAGACCGTACTTTTCAATCACATCCGTTGTAACTTTAGCTTCAATATCAACCAAAGTTTGGTCAATACCAATGATGTGAGTGCGCGTCATCTTCTTGCTTTCTTGTGCTTGGCTCACCAGCGGGTCACGAGCATGAACAGGAAAATAGTGCTTCGATTTGCGTTGTCCAGGAAATTTCATATTGTCAGTCTGAGTAAGGGGATGAAAAGGAGAACGGATTCTATACCGCTAATAATAAAGCGGCAATAAAAGCAATTATAGCAAACGTTTGCTAGCCACTTTTTTCTTCTAGACTCCTTATTCACCTTCCATAAAACTTAGATCTGGCAGTTGCTCAAGGTGCTCGCAGTAACGCTTTAGGTTGAACTCACCTTCATTTTTCATCACATCGAAAATTTCAATCGACATGGCACATGCCATCATTGCAACCGCTTCTTCTCTAGGTGTCCCTGTCATCATTAAGCGCATTAGCGTCTCTTTAACTTTTAATGGATTGCCGTCCTCAAGTTGGTTTTCAACAATTTCAATCAACTCGGCTTCTTGCATAAACTGGTTTTCTTCGGTCATTTGGACTTTCCTCTTGGATTTTTGCCAACTATGCCATATATACCTCTTCTATACTTGCGAAATTGCCCGTTCGAATTTCTGTTGAAGAAAAATGCAGCGAAACGAATTGTGATTTCGATCTCGGATCTGTCACCGGTCTGTGGATTCTGATAGAATCTGCATCCCGTTTATTTAAGTGGTGTTTAGTAATGTCTGATAACAGCCAAAAGAAAGTCATCGTCGGTATGTCCGGCGGCGTTGATTCATCTGTTTCTGCGTATCTTCTCAAGCAACAAGGCTACCAAGTAGAAGGCCTGTTCATGAAGAACTGGGAAGAAGATGACAACGAAGAATATTGTACAGCAGCAGAAGATCTTGCTGATGCTCAGGCAGTATGTGACAAGCTAGGCATTCATCTACACACCATCAACTTTGCTGCCGAATACTGGGATAACGTATTTGAGTACTTCCTTGCTGAATACAAAGCGGGTCGTACACCGAACCCTGACATTCTTTGTAACAAAGAAATCAAGTTCAAAGCATTCCTAGAATTCGCTGATGAAGTGCTTGATGCTGACTACATTGCAATGGGTCACTACGTACGTCGCTCTTTCCCGGATAACGGTGAGAAACCAGCGATGTTGCGTGGCCTAGATGGCAACAAAGACCAGAGCTACTTTCTATATACACTAAGCCACGAACAAATTGGCCGTAGCCTCTTCCCTGTTGGTGATTTAGAGAAACCTGAAGTACGCCGTATTGCGGAAGAGCAAGGTTTAGTAACAGCGAAGAAGAAAGACTCGACAGGTATTTGTTTCATCGGTGAGCGTAAATTTACCGACTTTCTAGGTCGTTACCTTCCTGCTCAGCCTGGTAATATCGAAACGCCAGAAGGCGAAGTGATCGGTCAACACCAAGGTTTGATGTACCACACACTAGGTCAGCGTAAAGGTCTACACATCGGTGGCCGTAAAGGCGGCGGTGGTAATGAAGAGCCGTGGTTTGTTGGTGAAAAAGACCTAGAGCGTAACGTGCTAATCGCAGTCCAAGGTAAAGACCACCCGATGCTAAAATCAGAAGGTCTACTTGCGTCACAACTTCACTGGGTAGATCGTGAGCCAATTCGCGATGTTATGAAGTGCACAGTGAAAACTCGTTACCGTCAGGAAGATATTCCTTGTACAATCATCCCGATCGATGATGAAAACATTAAAGTGATCTTTGATGAACCACAAATTGCAGTGACGCCTGGTCAATCAGCAGTGTTTTATAAAGATGACGTATGTCTAGGTGGCGGCATCATCGAGCAACGCATTAAATATTCTCAAGCTTAGGAGTCGTTACGTGGCGAATACACTTTATGACCGTACTATCGCTTTCGCTGGTATTTGCCAAGCTGTCGCTTTGGTTCAACAAGTTGCGAGAAACGGGCATTGTGATCAAGATGCTTTTGAAACATCAATCAACGCTATTTTGAACACAAACCCTGCTAACACCGTTGGCGTATTCGGTCGCGAAGCCGATCTAAAGCTCGGTCTGGAGTGTCTGGTTAAAGGGATTGATAGCACCCCATCAGGCAGTGAGATCACTCGTTACATCATTAGCTTAATGGCACTAGAACGTAAGTTAAGCGCTCGCAACGATGCCATGTCCCAGCTTGGTGACCGTATCCAAATGGCCAAACGTCAGTCAGAGCATTTTGAACTGCTCGATGATCAAATGATCAGCAATTTAGCGAGCATCTACTTGGATGTTGTTAGCCCTATTGGACCACGCATTCAAGTAACAGGCACGCCTTCTGTACTGCAACAAACGGCCAGCCAACACAAAGTCCGTGCTCTACTGCTATCTGGCATTCGTAGTGCTGTTCTGTGGCGCCAAGTAGGCGGTAAACGTCGTCATCTAATTTTTGGCCGAAAGAAAATGGTCGAACAGGCTCAAATCCTGTTAGCCAGAATGTAGAATACTCTGCTAGCTCGCGTTTATCGCGAGCTACTTTTTTTCGAATAAAACAAATCCCGCGCAAACGTTTGCGCAATATTCGTGACAATTGCCACAGTTATTGGTATAACGCTCACGAAATTTAGAAACCCAATTCAGGAGAACATCATGGAACTGTCAGCATTGACTGCTGTTTCACCAGTAGACGGCCGTTACGGAAGTAAGACGATTGCGTTACGCGAAATTTTCAGCGAGTACGGTCTACTAAAATACCGTACTATCGTAGAAATTCGTTGGCTACAGAAGCTAGCGGCTACTGCTGAAATTGCAGAAGTGCCAGCATTCAGCGCAGAAGCTAACCAATTCCTAGACGACCTTGCTGCTAACTTCTCTGAAGAAGATGCACGCCGTATTAAAGAAATCGAGCGTACAACTAACCACGACGTTAAAGCGGTTGAGTACTTCTTAAAAGAGAAAGTAGCAGACGTTCCTGAACTGCACGCTGTTAATGAGTTCTTCCACTTTGCATGTACTTCTGAAGACATCAATAACACCTCTCATGCGTTAATGCTAAAAGAAGCACGTGAGCAAGTGATTCTTCCAGAAATCCGTAACCTAATTGACGCTATCAAAGCACTCGCAGTTGAATACCGCGACATTCCTCTTCTATCTCGTACACACGGCCAGCCTGCTTCTCCATCTACAATGGGTAAAGAAATGGCAAACGTGGCGTACCGTATGGAGCGTCAATTCAAGCAAATCGAAAACGTTGAGATCCTAGCGAAAATCAACGGTGCAGTAGGTAACTACAACGCACACCTTTCTGCTTACCCAGAGCTAGATTGGCACAAGTTCTCTGAAGAATTCATTACAGAGTCTCTAGGCGTAACTTGGAACCCTTACACAACACAAATCGAGCCGCATGATTACATCGCTGAGCTGTTCGACGCTATCGCTCGTTTCAACACTATCCTGATTGACTTCGATCGTGACGTTTGGGGTTACATTGCATTAGGCCACTTTAAGCAAAAAACCATTGCTGGTGAGATCGGTTCTTCAACAATGCCGCACAAAGTTAACCCAATCGACTTTGAAAACTCTGAAGGTAACCTAGGTCTTGCGAACGCAGTATTCGGCCACCTAGCACAAAAGCTGCCTATCTCTCGTTGGCAACGTGACCTGACTGACTCAACGGTTCTACGTAACCTTGGTGTTGGTGTTGGCTACGCAATCATCGCTTACACTTCTACGCTAAAAGGTATCAGCAAGCTAGAAGTAAACCGTGAAGCGCTTCTTGCTGAACTAGATAAAAACTGGGAAGTACTAGCAGAGCCAGTACAAACAGTTATGCGTCGTTACGGCATCGAGAAGCCATATGAGAAGCTAAAAGAGCTAACTCGTGGTAAGCGTGTAGACGGCGAAGCAATGCGCAACTTCATCGACGGGCTTGAGCTCCCTGAGCACGAGAAAGCACGTCTGAAAGAGATGACGCCAGCGAACTACATTGGTCAAGCGGTTGAGCTGACAGATAAGCTGTAATCACACCTTGATGATCTGCAATTGAAAAGGTTGACGTGAAAGCGTCAACCTTTTTAGTTAGGAAGAAATAATTTCGGTTATTTGGTAGTAATACAGAGGATAAACCCCTCAACTATTATGGCTGTTTTTGGAAGAATAAGGTTATTGTCCCGACCTCTATACCAAACTTTTTAATTTTGGTGAGGTTGAAAACATGCTTCTCGTCCTGACGATAAAGCCAATCATCAAAAGCGACCGTTACTGTTGAGTCATCCATTTGCAACTCAAAGTCATACCGCCACTGCAACGCATTGCCTTGCTCAGCCCCTGTTGCTACACCAATAATATCCTCTGCTTTACCTTCATAGCGTCCATCTTCTAATTTGGTAATAACCCAAATTCGCTGGTCAACTTCTCCATCATCAAACACAAAGTCTTCCACCAGCGTCAACGTGTTACCTTCCACAGTACCCACGATGTCGACTTCAAAACGACGAGTTTGTTGTTCAGTGTAATCTTGGACCATCCCCCACGCCTTTGTTTCGCCTTCAAAATAGCCGAATAAATCAAAAGTCGGTGTAGATGATTGATAATTATCGATACCTGCTGAGCATGCTGAAAGTAAGGCCGCAGCAGCCAAGGCGACTGATTTTAAAATTCGTTTAAGCACTATCTAACCTGCCCTATTAATTGTTTTCGAAGTTTTGGGAACTCTGTATTAGGTGACAACCATATAGACAAAAACGCATCGTTCATTCGCTCATCTTGAACGAAGCCGACTGTCTTGATTTGTGCAATGCCAGCTTGTCGGTAAAGAAGCTGACCAGTTTTACCATCGGTTAAGTAAGTAAGCTCATCCCCTTTTTTTATATCAGGGAACATACGGTTTAGTTCACTGATCCAACTTTTTCGATATGATTCAGTAAAACCAAGTTTTGCCCATTGCTCATCAGTTACATCAAGCAACTGCTGCTTGCTGATGTCTCTTTGATAGTTAATTTCCAATGCCAGAGGGTGTGGTGATACATCGCCATTTACAATGAACTTTCCATCGGGTGCTTTTAGTCGAGACTGATATATATCGAAGATGAACCATGTGAGTTGTGCCTCACCGACAGTTTTCCACCCCTCCCAACTCGACATCTTATCTGCGTTTTCACTGTTTCCAACTGGCTGAGCTTGTAGAGCAAAGGAGCCCATAACTACTAGAGAAGCAACTACCTTAATCAGCCTCTGGGTTAAATCTCTCTTCAAGCTTTTCATATCCGTATACCTTGAGTATCAAAAGCGTCATGGCAAACCATTCAGCAAATAGAATGACCAACGTAACGCTGGTATTAAATCCATATTCAACGACTTGGAGCTTGTAACCGGCGTAGTAACTGACGGTTCCTCCAACGCCACCTACAATTGATACGTAGATTTTTGGGAAACGGTACAAAACAGGCTTGAGCTGATAGGCATACCAAGAGAACAGAACCCAAAGGCACAACAACCAAATGGGTAACCATTGTGTTGGAAAGACAAAAACAGAAAACTGTTGATTGAGCGTATCGAGCACTACACCCGCCAAAACGATACTCGCGATGTGCTTCAAGGCAGAAGCGTCCGTCCTCCAACAATAGACAAGAGTAATAAATGTTAAGATCAGTGTTAGCCACTGCCATTGATAGGTCCCAAGCACTGCAGAGAACCAACAGAGCTGGAACCATGTAGAGGCAATCAGCAACTTCATAACGGTTTAAGGTCGCTGGAATGTCATGTGAACGGCACTGATACTTCGAGCTAAAAAGCCGCCTTCACAATAGCTCAGGTAATAGCGCCACATGCGGACAAAGCGGTCGTCATAACCGAGAGAGCGTACGTGCTCTTCAGCTTGATTAAATCTAGAGTGCCACTCGCTCAAGGTTTTCGCATAGTCCAAGCCAATATCAAATAAGTCTCTCACCACCAAGTCACTGTATTTGGTCGCAGCTTGAGTTAAAGATGTAACCGAAGGTAAGAACCCACCTGGAAAGATGTATTTCTGGATAAAGTCAACGTTGTTACTGTAGTAATCATAACGCTGGTCAGCGATAGTGATGGCTTGAATTGCCATTAAACCACCCGGCTTGAGTAATGATTGGCATTGCTTGATGTAGGAAGGCAAAAATTGTTTTCCAACCGCTTCGATCATTTCTATCGAGACTAACTTATCGTAGTGACCCGAAAGGTCTCGATAGTCTTGTTTTAATAGAGTGATCTTGTCGCCCAAATTTCGCTCTCTAATTTTTTGTTCAGCGTAAGCATGCTGCTCTTCAGAAATCGTCGTTGTCGTTACATGACAACCATATTGCTCTGCCATGTAAATGGCCATAGCCCCCCACCCTGTACCGATCTCAATCACTCGATCGGATGGTTGAAGCTCAAGTTGCTGGCACAAACGATCCATTTTGTTGATTTGCGCTTGTTCCAAAGTATCGTTGTCTTGCACATATAAGGCCGATGAGTACAGCATGTTGTCGTCTAAAAATGACTCGTACAAATTGTTGCCCAAGTCGTAATGCGCATGAATGTTTTTACGAGAGTTCTCTTGAGAATTGCGGTTGGTCCAATGACTGAACTTGTACAGTATTTTAGTCAGCCAACTTCCTTTCTCTTCAAGTTTATCTAGCGCTCGCATATTGAGAGCCATAAGTTTCATTAACGAGGTTAGATCCGGGCTGTCCCACCAACCATCCATATAAGCCTCACCCGCCGCAATGCTGCCACCTTGCAAGATTCGCGAGTAAAAGCCAGGATGCTTTACCTCAATCGTCGCCACAACAGGCTGACCGCTGTATTCACCGTTGGGCGCATTAAAGCGCTCGCTTCTTTCTTTCGTTTCCGTCTTAAAGCTTTCAATAACAGTTAAGCTGCCGATTTCCATTTTTTGCAGACATTGAAAAATAACTCCGCGAGCCGCCTTTTGTGTTGTCGTCAATTTGCGCGGCAATGTCATAGAACTGGTATTTAACATGCAGAATTCTCCTTGTGCTTTTTATTTTTTTTGTCTGTTTTTTTAGTGTCGGCTTCTATTTCGTCGTGTGTTGAATATTTAGGATGAGAATAAAAAGGCGCGCCTTTCACCCAAAGTTTTAATGCGTGCCAATAAATACCAACCATTACTTTTACCGTCTGTATTGGCGTAACGATCAAACACTTCGATAAGCTTTTGCTCGAAAACACTTGAGCTTTCATTGTCATCGTCGCATCAAAGTGCTTTTCGCTTTTGTGGCATTCAAGATGAATCCTTAACTTGTCCGTCAGTGGTTTAATCTTCCAGTGATACTGTTGGTCAATTGGATTAAACGGAGAAACATGAAAGGCTTTCTCTTGTTCCCATCCAAAGTTTTCATCGTTTTGCTCAGCAGCGACTGCGTAGTAATGACGCTCGTTCCAAGGTGTATTGCTGACTTCAGCTAAGAGGTATTTCCATTCCCCTTCTTTGTTATAAACGTAGTAGAAATTCACCGGACTAAAATAAAGTCCTAAATAGCGCAAATGACAAACAGCGATGACTTTGCCGGTACAACGAACACCTGTTAACTCTTCAATTTTGTCGTGCACGGCCACCTTTAAGCAGCCCTCACCAACATAGTCACTGCGTTTAAAGCGTGCCCAATGCCACCAACGAGAGCCAAAACCCCAAACTTTTTCCTCTAGTTTTTTTAGCTCATCGACGTCAATAGCTGGCATAAACAATGAGTAGTTCAATTCATGTTTTATCGGCGTGAACCTGCGATGTCGAACGTTGCCAACAAACAACTGGCTGTTCATTTGGCTATCCATATCACGCTGCACCTTTTTCTAAGTTGACAGCAGTTTGAACGCGATATTTCTCTTCAAGCCCTTTCACTACGTCCAATGCGCTGCGAACGCCATCCTCGTGGAAACCGTTGTACCAATAAGCGCCGCAGAACCAAGTATTGTTCAGCCCTTGCACCTCTTCTTTACGTTGCTGTGCAGCGATAGAGTCGGTGGAGAACACTGGATGGTGATAGGTAAACGTCCGTAATACTTTGCTCGGTTCGATCTGCTCAGTGCTATTTAGCGTGACACAGAATGTGTGCTCAGATTGAACATGTTGGAGAATATTCATGTTGTAAGTAAGCGAAGGGAGACGTTGCTGTTCGTCTTCACTGCCCTCCAGTAGGTAGTTCCACGAAGCCCACGCCGCTTTACGCTTTGGAAGTAAACTCGTATCAGTGTGAAGCACCACTTCATTCGCTTGATAAGCCATATTACCCAGCACCTCTTGCTCGACTGGGCTAATGTCACCTAACATGTTCATCGCTTGATCACTGTGACAAGCAAAGATGACATCATCAAACCAATGCATTTCACCGTTGACTTTTAAACCCACACCATTCTCACTACGTAGCACTTTTTCTACCGGACTATTGAGTCGAATTTTATCGATAAAACCTTGAGTCAAAGGTGGAATGTACTCACGAGAGCCACCTTTAATTACATACCATTGCGGCCTGTTAGTGACATCAAGCAATCCGTGATTTAAGAAAAAGCGAAGGAAAAACATCAGCGGAAATGCGCGCATATCCGCTAAAGTCGAAGACCAAATTGCAGCGCCCATCGGCAAAATGTAGTTATCTGAAAAGAAAGTACTGAAGTTGTGCTCATCAAGAAACTCACCTAGCGTCTGAGAATGACTCGATTGTTTGCTAGCGACGCTTTTGGCAAGTTTGTTGAAACGAAGGATCTCAAAGATAAAACGATAGAACTTAGGATTTACCCAATTGCGCTTTTGAGCAAATAATGTCGACACGGTGTGACCATTATATTCCAAGCCATTGCCGTCGTTTCTTACGCTGAAGCTCATCTGGGTTGGCAATCCTTCGACACCAATCTCGTTCATCATTTTGATGAAATTAGGATAAGTGCGATCGTTGTAAACGATAAATCCCGTATCAATCGCATATTCTTTACCATCGAGTTTTACATCCACCGTCGCGGTGTGCCCGCCAATGTAATCGTTAGCTTCAAATACGGTGACATCGTGCTCTTTATGTAGATAGTAACCACACGTAAGGCCAGAAATTCCGGTCCCCACAATCGCTATCTTCTTTCTTCCTGCTGTTTTCATTTTTATTCCTTCTTATGACACGAGTTTAGCAGTTAGGCGAGCTTGCCAACTGTATGGAAGTAACGAGATAAAACGTAAAATACTGGTAAACCTCGCGGGGAAATAGATGTGAGTCTTGTTGGCAGCCAACTGTTTTCTGATAGAGTTCGAGGCTTGCCGCGTAGAAATAATCATCGGCATTTCGAAGTCATTTTTGTCAGTTAACGGGGTTTCCACAAAGCCTGGGAACACGGTCACCACTTGAATGCCCTTCTTCTTCAAATCAACAGCTAATGTGCGAGCAAAGTAGCTCACAGCAGCCTTAGAAGCGCCGTAGGCTTCAGCCCTTGGCAACGCAACTTCTGAAGCAATAGAACCCACGATAACGATGCGATGCCCTTTATCTAAGTGTGGTTGGCAACCTTCTACGCAGTTAGCAACACCAACGACGTTTACATTCATCACACGCGCCATGAGTTTCGCGTCAACCACACCGTTATCCATATACTCACAATCCCCTGCATTAAAAACCCAGGTACTCGGCGTGAAAGGCAAACTGGACAGCGCATGCTGAGTTTGTTCATGGTTTGTCACGTCAAACTGTAATGTATGGATATTAGAAGAAGCAGCCCCCAATTCAGCAAGAACGTCTTTGTTTCGTCCACAAGCAATAACGCTCCAATCAGAGTTCGCGTAATCTAAAGCCAATTGCTTCCCTACTCCGGAGGTAGCGCCAGTGATTAAGATAGTATTGTTCATTGTCCTAACCTCTGCTTGATGGTTTTTACGACTGAGCCAAGTAAAGGTAAGTTTTCGTAAAGCACTTCTCCGAGATCAAAGTAATCTCGGTGATAAATAACTTGGCCTTCACTGAACTTAAGATGCGACACACCATTAACGAGAATAGGTGCACCTTTTTGAAGTTTGGGATGCTGAAGATCCATGGTCCACGTTAGGAAGCCAGTATCTCCGACTTGTTGATGTTCGTGGATAACAAAGTCACAGCTTATGACGTTGGCATATAATGATGTGAAGTAATCTGAAAGTGCAGGCCACCCTTCTAAACGATGAGCAGCATCTTCAAAGACGACATCTTGGTGATATGCGTCTTTAAGCAGATGTAAGTTCGCTTTATTCAGCTTTTGATAGATATTGCCAACAGACTGTATGTCCATGTGTTTACTCCTACATGCCCATCAAGTTGTACAAAATTATTATATGTACAAGATAGTTCATTCTTTAAAAGTTGTACAAAAATAATTTTGTATAACTTTGTTTCTGTAGGTAGATACGTGATGGATCTCGCAAGCGATCAATCGATCAAAAAAAAGGCTTGGTCAAAACCAAGCCTTTTCAGGAAATTAACGATTACTTTCGCGTGCGCTGTCAGTTTTTACAACTAGTATTGCTGACTACGTAACGCTGCAATACGTTTATCTAGCGGAGGGTGGCTCATCAGTAGCTCAGTCAATGACTGCTTGCCATTGATACCGAATGCCATCATTGTGCCATCAAGTTGAGATTCGTGACTCATCTTCAAACGTTCCAATGCCGCGATCATTTTCTCTTTACCAACTAAGTGAGCAGCACCTGCGTCGGCATGGAATTCGCGATGACGGCTGTACCACATGGTAATAAAGCTTGCTAAGAAACCAAACACTAGCTCAAGCACCATAGATACACCGAAGTAAACCATCATGTTTGTACCTTGACCTTCTTCATCATCGTTCGATGCCACAATATTGGCGATAAAACGGGATAGGAAGATAACAAACGTGTTCACAACGCCTTGCATCAATGTCATCGTGACCATGTCACCATTTGCAATATGGCTCACTTCGTGGGCCAGTACCGCTTCTGCTTCATCACGAGTCATATTGTGTAAAAGGCCAGTGGAAACCGCGACAAGAGAGTCATCTCGCTTTGCACCCGTAGCGAATGCATTGATATCTGGTGAGTCATAAATAGCCACCGTTGGCATACCAATACCCGCTTGCTGAGCTTGACGACCCACAGTTTCGACTAACCAATGCTCAGTTTCGTTACGCGGACTTTCAATGACCATACCGCCAACCGAGCGCAGTGCCATGCCCTTTGACATCATCAACGAAATCAGTGCACCACCAAAACCAAATATGGCGGCCATAACTAGCAAACCAGAAAGACTGCCAGGTTGCATTCCAGTGGTAGCGTAAACAATATTCAGAACAACACTAAGCACTAGCACGACAGCTAGGTTAGTTGCTAGGAATAACATAATTCGCTTCATTACTTTTCTCCGAGGAAGCTTATCGTTTTTTTAAAACGGATTGTTATAAGGAACAGGTGGTAATCGCTGTAAAAGCCAATTCCGCTAAGTTTCATGCTCCGTGCGTTATAGATATAGTCTATCCGCGATAAAAACAAGGTTAAGCAATAAATTGCAACATTTGTTTTCGAGACTGAAAGATTATGTTCAAGCGATTTCTAGGCACGTTCTGATAAGAGCCATTACCTCCATTCATATTCATTCCTTTCCGTAATGAAAAGTACTTTGAATCGCACCTCATCTATCAATGGATGACCTTGATGTTAAATCTATCACCTCTAGGCAACTTAGCTAGAAATATTTTACTAGACCAAAAACAGTATGTTAGCCCCGCTATAGACTTTGGTCTTATTGTGCGGTGACATGGACATGCTAGATTCAAACGAGATGAACAAAACAGAGCCACTCTAAGTACATTAAAAAGGTACATTAGGCGAGCTCAAAACTTCCATGTATTGAGGGAAAAACCATGGTAGAAACTAACGACTATCAAATGGCTATTGATTTACTACGTTGTCATCTAGGCATCTCAGAGGATGAGGCGAAGCAACAACTTGGTATTTCAACCGATCATCATATGTCTCAGCGTGTTGCAGAAACTCAGCAAGCATTGATGGGGCTTAGCCAAGATAAGTAATCTGATGTTATAGATTACACCAATAAAAAAGGGCTGCATTACGCAGCCCTTTGGTTTTTAGTATTTTAAACACAATCAGTCAGTATTTAGCAAAGGCTCGACATTAATGTACTTGCCCAGCTCTTTGCGCTTAGCACTTGGAATGTATGGGATTTCGCCAAGCTTAGGCGCACCGATACGCGCTTCAAGCATCTCGATAATATCAGCATAGTGCTCGGTGCCAGGGTTCACTCGGTTTGCCACCCAACCAACAAGATTCAAGCCATCCGCTTTAATACTCTCAGCCGTGAGTAAAGCATGGCTCAAACAACCTAATTTAATACCAACCACCAAGACCACGGGTAACTGCTCTGCTTGTACCCAAGTAGATAAACAGTCGGTATCTGACACAGGCACACGCCAACCACCAGCGCCCTCAACGAGAACGACATCAGCTTGCTGCTTGTGTTGAGCCAGCTTTTCACTGAGGAGTTCGTATTTTATTTCGACATGTTCATGTTTTGCCGCGATGTGAGGAGAAGCTGGCAATTCTAAAGCGTATGGATTCACATCATCATAAGCGACATCAAGTGTCGCGGCCGCTTGTAAATGTAAGGCGTCAGAGTTACGCCATCCAGCTTCAGTCTTATCACTCCCTGCTGCCACTGGTTTATAACCAATAGTGTTTAGTCCTTTTGCTGCCAACGCTTGCAAAATGGCTTTAGACGCTACCGTTTTTCCTACATCAGTATCCGTACCAGCAATAAAAAAAGCATCAATCATAGATGTATTACTCCAAAACAAACCTGATAACTTGCAGGTAGAAGACCTTGATCATTTTTAAACGCTTGGTACTCATGCTCAACTTGCAACAAAGTCTCTCGACTGGTTAAACCATGTGAGCGCCCGCTTACGTGATTTGCACCTATACCTTTGAGGTCACGCATAACTGAAAATGCTGAGTCGTACCAAACTGTGATGGTGGTCAAGTCTAGTTGATGGTTGTCACATCGAGATTGCGCTAACGCAATTTTTACCTGATTGAGCGATAGAAAGTTATTGACGTGTTGATATGCATCAATTTTTTTCCATGATGCTCGCAACTCGCACAGTGACCCTTCAGCTAGGGTAGAAAAAGCCGCCTTCCCATTAGCTTTTAGTACACGACGAACTTCTCTCAGGGGGTAACTTAAATCGGCACACCATTGCAAAGCCAAGCTAGAGAATACGTAGTCGAAGCTTGTATCGTCGAAAGGCAAGTTTTCTGCGTCGGCTAGCACATAATTCATTCGTTCATGGCCACAGCGCACCATAGCTTTGCTTAACATCTCTTGAGAGATGTCCACACAAAACACTTCAGCGCCACGCTCTTGAAGAAGTTGAGAAAAATAGCCCGTACCACATCCTAAATCCAAAACACGTCTATGAGTTAAGTCATTCGGAAGTTTGTCTAGTAAGCGATGGCCGACATCACGCTGGAAAGCGGCATGTTTGTCGTACGTGTTAGCTGCTTTACTAAAGGAAGCGGCGATCGCTTGTTTATTAGGCAGTAAGCAATCCAACTTCATTTGCTCTGCATTATCCATTACTGCGTTCCTAATGCTTGCTTCAATGCCATTGAAAGCGTTTTAACTTGTTCGTTAGTGTGATTAGCAGTGAGTGTGATTCGCAGACGAGACGTCCCTTTCGGAACTGTTGGAGGACGAATAGCAGTAACCCAAATACCGTTTTGGCGACAAGCACCTGCTACTCGCAAAGCCAAATCAGATTCACCAATCACAAACGGCTTAATCGAAGTTTGAGTATCAACAAAGCCCTCAACGTCGCTGAGGCTATCTCGATACACTTCACTTAACTCTGTGAGCTTTTCACGTCGCCAAGACTGCTCTTGAACCATCGAGACAGCATGCGTGAGCGCATAGGCTTGTGCCGGAGGCATCGCCGTGGAATACACATGATGACGAGCAAACTGAGTTAAAAAGTCCCCCGTTGCGTGGTCACATAAAATAGCCGCGCCGGACATACCAAACGCTTTGCCGAAAGTAACGATCAGTATCTCAGGATTAACCGCCGCTAATTCACATGAGCCACCGCCAGATTCCCCTAGAACACCGATACCATGAGCGTCGTCTACAGCAAGCCATGCATCATGATTACCGGTGACGTCAGCGATATCAGCAAGTGGTGCACAATCACCGTCCATGCTGAATACCCCTTCAGTCACAACTAGATGGTTGTCTTCGCTATTAATCAGCGACTTCAGGTGTTCGATGTCATTGTGCTTGAAGCGCTTCATCTTAGCTGGTGACAACGCCCCCGCTTCCATCAACGAGGCATGGTTCAAACGGTCTTGGATGAGTACGTCTGACTTTTCTAGCAAGGTGAATAACAAAGCTTGGTTAGCACTGAATCCAGAGCCAAACAGGACTGCCCTTTCGTAACCCAGCCATTCGGTTAGTGCCGCTTCTAAATTGCTGTGCGCGGCACTAAAACCAGTCACCATCGGTGATGCTCCACTGCCACTACCATATACGCTTAAACCTTGCTGCCAAGCACGAACAAGCGCTTGGTCATTAGCCAAGCCTAAATAATCATTACTTGAGAAGTTGATGTAGCGTCTGCCTTCGTATTCCAAAATCGATTGGTTGCCGGAAAACACCACATTCATCGAACGATTCAGCCCCTGCGCTTTACGATCGGCAAGGGCGGACTCGATACGAGATTTAAACGCTGGCATCGTAGAAAAGGTCGTCTTTTGTCGGACGAGCAGCAACGCGCTCTAGAACGCGATCCAGCAACTCGTTTTCTTCGATTTCATCAGGTTTTTGAGACACTTCTTGTCTGTTA
Organism: Vibrio sp. Y51_MX_L26; assembly: GCF_024181935.1. NCBI lineage: Bacteria > Pseudomonadati > Pseudomonadota > Gammaproteobacteria > Vibrionales > Vibrionaceae > Vibrio > Vibrio sp. Y51_MX_L26. The sequence goes on along the minus strand of NZ_JAMZAS010000002.1, from coordinate 225,196 downwards.
ATGCCAAGCTTATTAAACAGCATCATGTCCTTATCTTCAGAAGGATTTGGTGTCGTCAGAAGTTTGCAGCCATAGAAGACGGAGTTTGCACCCGCCATAAAACATAGCGCTTGCATTTGTTCGTTCATGTTTTCACGGCCAGCGGATAAACGAACGGCTGATTGAGGCATCATGATTCGTGCTATTGCAATCAGACGAATAAAGTCGAACGGCTCAACGTCGTCCACTTCTTCTAATGGTGTACCCTTCACCTTAACCAGCATGTTGATTGGCACGCTTTCAGGGTGTACCGGCAAGTTAGCCAGTTCAACCAACAAACCAGCTCGGTCATTGGCACTCTCACCCATGCCGATTATGCCACCGGAACAAATCTTCATACCAGCATCACGAACGTGAGAAAGCGTATCTAAACGGTCTTGGTAAGTACGTGTGGTAATGATGTTGCCGTAAAACTCAGGAGAGGTATCTAGGTTGTGGTTGTAGTAATCCAGACCTGCGGTTGCCAATTGCTTTGCTTGATCTGGCGTCAGCATGCCTAATGTCATACACGTTTCTAAACCCATGCCCTTCACGCCTTTGATCATGTCGGTCAAATGCGGCATGTCACGCTCTTTCGGGTTTTTCCATGCTGCACCCATACAGAATCGAGTAGAACCAGCATTTTTGGCTTTTTGCGCAGCATCGAGTACGCGTTCTACTTCCATCAAACGCTCTTTCTCTATGTCTGTGGTGTAACGAGCACTCTGAGGACAGTACTTACAATCTTCTGGACAAGCACCTGTCTTAATCGACAGAAGCGTGCTTACTTGAACATGGTTGGTTTGTTGATATTGACGATGTACAAGCTGCGCTTCGAATAGGAGATCCATGAATGGTTTTTCCATGAGATCGCGCACTTCAGCATGCGTCCAGTTATGACGAACTTCCACGTGTATTCCTTTAGTCACTTTTGTTGTTGTGTTGACAGTCTACTGAGTCTCGATAAACTGTCAACACAACACAAAACAACAAAGTTTACATCTGTATACTTTTCATTCTAGGCTATTATTGGAATCGCACATGGATCTCGCCTTCGACCGCCAGCATATCTGGCATCCTTACACTTCAACATTGACACCTCTGACCTGCTACCCAGTGGCATCGGCAAATGGTGTTCACATTAAATTGGAAGACGGTACTGAGCTGGTCGATGGCATGTCTTCTTGGTGGTCGACGATCCACGGCTACAACCATCCGCACTTAAATCAAGCCGCTCACCAGCAAATCGATCAGGTCTCTCATGTGATGTTTGGCGGGATTACCCACCAGCCAGCAATCAGTTTGTGTAAGAAGTTGCTACCCCTAGCCCCAAGTAATCTTGAACATGTATTCCTTGCCGATTCAGGTTCCGTTGCCGTAGAAGTCAGCTTAAAAATGGCACTGCAATATTGGCATGCAAAAGGCGAACACCGACCGAAGTTTCTTACTTTGCGACACGGTTATCACGGCGATACGTTTGCGGCGATGTCGGTTACCGATCCTGACAACTCAATGCACTCTCTCTACAAAGGCTTTTTGCCTGAGCATATCTTTGCGGAGTCACCAACTTGTGGTTATTGGGATAAATGGAAGCCAGAAGACCTTACCGACTTCGAGCACAAGATTGAAACGCACCATCAAGAACTTGCTGCGGTGATCCTTGAGCCTATCGTTCAAGGCGCAGGTGGCATGCGCATCTACCATCCCGAATTTCTCAAAGGCGTGCGTAGACTTTGCGACAAATACGGTTTGTTATTGATTGCAGATGAGATCGCTACCGGTTTTGGACGCACAGGCAAATTGTTTGCCTGCGAACATGCAGATATTCAACCAGACATTCTGTGTGTCGGGAAAGCACTCACTGGCGGCTACATGACCCTCTCTGCGACCCTCGCGAGCAAACACGTAGCAGACACTGTTTGTGGTGGTGATGCTGGTTGTTTTATGCACGGTCCAACCTTTATGGGGAATCCACTCGCTTGTGCTGTAGCTACTGCAAGTTTGGAATTGATCGAGCAAGGTGATTGGAAGCAACAAACCCAACAAATTGAAACGCTGTTTTCTGAGTTACTACCAAAACTTGAAGAATACGACTTGGTGAAAAACACCCGTTGGTTGGGTGCTATTGGCGTAGTGGAGACGCATCGACCTGTGAATATGGAAACCATCCAGGCTCTCTTTGTTGAGCACGGTGTTTGGATTCGTCCATTTGGCAAACTGATTTATATGATGCCGCCGTTCATCAGCAAGCCGGAAGATATTGAAAAGTTAGTGAATGCGATTGATGCTGCGTTACAACGCAAAGACTGCTTCGCTTCATAGTTCAATTCAACATGAAAACGGTTTGAGTATGAGACTCAAACCGTCTCTTTATTTACGAGAAAAGCAAAGCTATCGAAGTTGACTGTCTTTACTCGCTCGTCGATGATATGTTGAATTTGTTGGCTGACGCTATCGTCGTTTGCCCACCCTACGGCCACAAGCCCTCCTCGTTACTTGAATGAGAAAAATCTACTTACCGTGTTAAGGTGGATGACTATATCGCCTACAAATAACAAGATAATTAGGGTAAATTCGAAAACACTATTACGATTTGGTAATAATCACTCTGTAATCGATTATTCGGCACTCTCATGGAAAAGCAATGCAAGGTTACTCATACTCCCTTCCTCACATTCAAAATACTGCGTTTGCTCAGGCTCTCTCAAAGTAACACTGAGTATCTTCTCTGCCTCATTAAACTCCTCACTAAAGTACTCACTGACTAATATGACGCGCTCACCAATACTAAATTCCAAAGACTTCTCATCTACCAACGCTCGATGATAATGTTCAACACGATAATCTTGAGGTTTTATCCGCCGTAAAACAGAGCTTTGATTCTCAATGGACTCATCAAAGATAATCCCACCTTTGCCTTGCTCTATAAAAATACTAAAGTTCATAGTTTGGTTCACTGAGCATTCAAAGACTTTTCTGGGCGAGGTGTTAGCAACAGCAAACGTGCTCATCATCGCAACACTTAAACCCAAAGTGACCGCCAATCGTTTCATTACCATTCAGCCAACACTGTAAATAGCGCTTGTTCAGACATACGGGTTAATACATATCCGTGTGAAGATGAATACGAGCCACTGAGTACACTATTCTCTTTCTCAATAACAATATCCTCGATGCCGTCAGCGTTGTAATCACCTTTTGCGGTAACGGTAATAACCTGAAAGCCATCAGTCGAATCGTAATACTCTGCTCTGACTTCACTGATGACCTGAGTTCTTTGGATATGGCCTGCTTCATCCCACGTTGATAGTGTCTTTGCTTTCTCTGCACTTTCGTCAGAAATAACAAAAGCAAGTGCACTTGGAGCGAAATTAGGAAAGGTATCGTCTAACTTAAAGTCTGATATAAATGAGCGCTTAGAGGCAGCTAACTTTGCCATCTCACTCCATGTTTGGCACTGAGTTAAATATGCTTTAAACGCGCCGTATTCATAGGCTTTTGCCGCAGTAAAGCCCGTAGAGTATGCCGTAGCTAAGTCTTGGCAATTAGATACTAGTTTTTCTTCATCAGATGCACGTTTCAATTCAAGTTCATAGCCCCAATCGAGTGAGTTACGAAGTTGCATATTTTCTTTGGAAGGTTGTGCTATTTCGCGCGCGAAAAAGCGATCGGTTCGCTCACTATCTAAGTATTGAGGCTGAATAAGTTCACTTGCGATAACACTCTTACTAACGAGCAAAGTAAGCGCAAAAATAACAAGCAATGAAAGATGATTTACTGGCATAACGTTTAACAACAAGGGCAAATGATGCCATTAGCTTGTCACGTGAAAAACCGTTTAGAAAAATATCATTTGTCTCGTACTGCTAGATTCTGGGCGAGCTCTTCACTATTGCGTGTGCTAATTACATAACAACGTATTTTCACTCGACGCAAATAACAAAAAACCCAGCACTATGGCTGGGTTTTGGTGTTCTAGTGGCTAATGCATTAACCGATGTGCGTTGCGCCGCCCATGTACTTCTGAAGTACTGCAGGGATTGCAATGCGACCGTCTGCTTCTTGGTTGTTTTCTAGGATAGCGACCATGGTACGACCTACAGCTAGACCAGAACCGTTTAGCGTGTGTACAAGCTCAGGTTTCTTCTCGCCTTTACGACGGAAACGCGCTTGCATACGACGAGCTTGGAAGTCCCACATGTTAGAACATGAAGAGATTTCGCGGTAAGTTTCTTGAGCAGGAACCCAAACTTCTAGGTCGTAAGTTTTACGAGCGCCGAAGCCCATGTCACCTGTACAAAGAACCACTTTACGGTAAGGAAGCTCAAGAAGTTGTAGAACTTTCTCAGCGTGACCTGTTAGCTCTTCTAGCGCATTCATTGAATCTTCTGGCTTAGTGATTTGTACTAGCTCAACTTTGTCGAACTGGTGCATACGAATCAGACCACGAGTATCACGACCGTATGAACCCGCTTCTGAACGGAAACATGGCGTGTGAGCTGTCATCTTAATTGGTAGATCCGCTTCGTCAGAAATCGTGTCACGAACTAGGTTCGTTACTGGTACTTCTGCCGTAGGGATTAGAGACAGTTTACGTGGTTCTTCGTCGTTTACTTTTTCCGCTAGAGGCTCTGTGTGGAAAAGGTCTTTACCGAACTTAGGAAGCTGACCAGTACCGAATAGGCTGTCAGTGTTTACTAGGTAAGGTACGTACATTTCAGTGTAGCCATGTTCTTCTGTGTGAAGATCTAGCATGAACTGAGCAATTGCACGGTGTAGACGAGCAAATTGGCCTTTCATCACGATGAAACGTGCGCCAGTGATCTTAACTGCACTTGCGAAGTCTAGACCGCCACCCATTTCACCTAGGTCAACATGGTCTTTCAAATCGAAGTCGTAAGTCTTAGGCTCACCCCAACGAGAGATTTCAACGTTGTCGTTCTCGTCTTTGCCATCTGGCACTTCATCTGCTGGGATGTTTGGTACAGAAAGCGTGAATTCGTCTAGTTGAGCCATTACTTGCTCAAGTTCAACTTTCTTCGCATCAAGATCGCTACCTAGAGTACCGATTTGTTTCTTGATCTCTTCTGCGCCTTCTTTGTCGCCAGCCGCCATTTTTTGGCCGATTTGTTTGGAGATGGAGTTACGCGTGGATTGTAAATTTTCTACTTCTACTTGAATGGACTTACGTTGTTCTTCAAGTTTACGAATAGTCTCTACGTCTAGCTTAAAGCCACGACGCGCCAGTTTAGCAGCTGTTTCATCCAGCTCTGTACGAAGTAATTTAGAATCCAGCATTGTTAATCCTATGCTTTTTGTTGTGAAATCACGCGCACTTTCCAAGCGTACGCGTTAAAAAAATTTACTGAACAAATGTATCCAAAAACGCCTACTTTTCATAGCGCTTTTGTTGGCTATTTGCGTCTAATTTAGCCAAGTAATCTAACTTTTCGCCGATTTTGGTTTCTAGACCGCGATTTGTTGGCTGATAATACTTACGATCCGCCATTTCTGGTGGCAAATATTGCTCACCGGCTGCATAGGCACCCGGCTCATCGTGAGCATAACGATACTCTGCTCCATAACCCATGTCTTTCATCAAACTGGTAGGTGCATTTCGAAGGTGATGAGGCACTTCATATTCAGGTAAGTTATGAGCATCTGTGAGCGCTTGTTTCCATGCCACGTACACCGCATTACTTTTTGGCGCGCACGCTAAGTAAACGATCGCCTGTGCAATCGCACGTTCACCTTCTGCCGGACCAACACGGGTAAAACAGTCCCACGCGGAGAGTGCAACTTGCATGGCTCTAGGGTCCGCATTGCCAACATCTTCCGATGCTATCGCAAGTAATCGGCGAGCGATGTAGAGCGGATCACAACCTGCGGCGATCATACGTGCAGCCCAATACAAAGCGGCGTCTGGATTTGAACCACGAATGGATTTGTGAACCGCAGAGATTAAGTCGTACCAGATATCACCTTTGTTATCGAAGCGAGAGACCTTTTCTCCCGCCACTTCCGCAAGCAACTTAAGCGTGATTTCTTTTTCACCCTGCGCATTGTCTTCTGCCATATCGTATAGCAGCTCAAGGTAGTTGAGAGACATGCGAGCATCACCGTTAACTAGCTCTGCTAGGCGATCTAGAACGTTGTCGGCGAAATTTGCTGGTGTATTACCCAAGCCGCGCTCTTTGTCGTTAATCGCTTGATCAAGCGCCAGCGATATTTCGCTCTGGCCAAGAGAAGTCAACTTGTAAACGCGAGCACGCGAGAGTAATGCGTTGTTTAACTCAAACGAAGGGTTCTCTGTGGTCGCACCGATAAACGTAACCGTACCGTCTTCAATATGCGGTAAAAACGCATCTTGTTGTGATTTGTTAAAGCGATGCACCTCATCCACGAATAAGATAGTGCGGCGACCTGCCATTTTGTTCTCACGCGCTTTGTCGATCGCAGCACGGATCTCTTTAACGCCAGACGTCACCGCAGATACACGCTCAACTTCGGCATTGGCATAGTTTGCTGCCACTTCCGCTAATGTCGTTTTGCCTGTGCCTGGTGGTCCCCACAAAATCATCGAGTGAATGTGTCCAGCCTCTAGCGCTCGGCGTAGGGGTTTACCCGGACCTAAAATATGCTGCTGTCCAATGTACTGTTCGATAGTTTGTGGTCTCATACGAGCAGCAAGGGGACGAAAATCTTCGTCCCCTGAGAAATCTAACGTGTAATTACTCACTACCAATTAATTCCTTTGGTCATCCACTTCCACGCCATCTGGAATTGTGAATGTAAATCTGTCTACCTTTGGTTTACCAAGCTTAACATTACTAAAAGTAAACAGCCCTTTCTGACCATCTTGTTCGATGACGTTAAAGCCTTTCACTACACCTTTTGTATCAATATTAATTTGGAATTGGCCTTGAGTAGAGTCAATTGCCGTTGGAATGAGCGTAAACTCATTACCTTTCTGAGAAATCTTATAGTTATCCCAATCGCTTGCTCTATTGCGAGTTAACAGCACAAATGGTGTTTGCTCGGTCGCTTGCTCTTGCCAGTAAATGCTTACTTGTTCAATGAATGGGCTGTAATACCACAACGTCTTACCGTCAGATACTAAAAGGTTTTCATCAGGGAAAGTCGTACTCCAACGGAACAAACTTGGACGAGCGATTTCAACCGTGCCCTCACCTTCCATTACCGTTTCACCTTCAGGGCTGATCACTTGCTGGGAGAAATCGGCACTGAAACCTTCGTTCATTGCGAGACGTTTATTGAGTTCATCTTTGGGAGATGCTGCATTCGCAACTGAGAAGAAAGAAACGCTTAAAACTAGCGCTGAGAAAAATTTCGCTGAAAATCGTTTTTTCATTCAGATACCTATCAGAGGGTCAAAGACCTAAAGTTACTCACCTCTGTTGGACTGAGGTGAGTAACACAAGTTCATTAATCTTTTGGTGGCGCAGGAGCCAAAACTTCGCGGTTACCGTTGTGACCCGGTGCACTCACGATACCTTGTGCTTCGAGTTGCTCAACAATACGGGCGGCACGGTTGTAACCGATCTTAAATCGGCGCTGAACACCGGAAACCGAACCTCGACGTGATTGAACCACGTGCTCAACGACTTGATCGAAGAGTGGGTCTACATCTTCATCCGCTTCCATTTGCTCGCCTGGCAATAAGCTTTCTGGACTTTGGTCTCCACTGATGATCTCTTCAATGTAGTTCGGTTTACCACGCGCTTTCCAGTTGTTTACAACAGCATGAACATCGTCATCTGATGCAAACGCACCATGAACACGAGTCGTATGGCTTGAGCCTGGTGGTAAGTACAACATATCACCCATACCAAGCAGTGATTCTGCACCACCTTGGTCTAGAATCGTACGGGAGTCTGTTTTAGTCGATACCGTAAACGCAACACGAGTTGGAATATTCGCTTTAATCAGACCAGTGATAACATCCACCGATGGACGCTGAGTCGCAAGAATTAAATGAATACCTGCCGCACGCGCCTTTTGTGCCAAGCGTGCAATCAGTTCTTCTACCTTCTTACCCACCACCATCATCAGGTCAGCAAATTCATCGACAACAACAACGATATACGGCAGTTTTTCTAACAATGGCGGTTCCGTATCCATACTGTCGCCTTCTTGCCAGAATGGATCATGAATTGGGTGACCCGCTTCTGCCGCCATCTTCAACTTCTCGTTAAAGCCTTTCACATTGCGAACGCCCAATGCCGACATCAATTTATACCGACGTTCCATCTCACCCACACACCAACGTAGAGCGTTTGATGCGTCTTTCATATCAGTCACAACTTCAGAAAGAAGATGAGGGATACCTTCGTAAATAGAAAGCTCTAGCATTTTCGGGTCAATCATGATGAAGCGCACATCTTCTGGACCTGCTTTATACAGCATGCTCAAAATCATCACGTTCACACCCACCGACTTACCAGAACCAGTTGTACCTGCTACTAGCACGTGAGGCATCTTCGCGAGATCGGCCACAACAGCTTCGCCCGCAATGTCTTGACCTAACACAACCGTTGTTGGTGACGTTGCTTGCTCAAACTGAGGACTACTGATTACATCAGATAAATAGACCGTCTGACGACTCATGTTTGGCAGTTCCAAACCGATGTAAGGCTTGCCAGGGATTACTTCTACAACACGTACAGCCATTGCAGACAATGCACGCGCTAAGTCAGTTGAAAGACCAGAAATACGGCTTACTTTTACCCCCGGCGCCAAATCAAGCTCAAAACGAGTGATCACTGGACCAGGATAAATCCCCACCACGTCGGCTTTGATTTTGTAGTCCGCTAGCTTGCTCTCAACCAATCGAGCGACCTGCTCTAGAGCATCACGGTCGATAAAGTTTTCGCGTTTTTCTGGATGGTAAAGCAACTCGAGCGTTGGAAGTGGTTCTTCTGGAACAGGCAAGTTTTCTTCTTTCTGTACCAAAAAGGGGTTCTGTGTCGCTGCTACTTTGGCTTGCGCACTAGAAACCATGTCTTGGAATGCCGCTACATCTTCGTCGCCGTCTTGAACCTCTTCAACCTCCGCTTTTTGAAGTGCAGGTTCAAATGTTGTTGAAGGTGTTGCCACTTGCTGATGAGGTGTTGTTGGAGCTGGCTGTACTTGTTGTACAGACTGTGACTCCACTTCGTCTTCATCGTCTAACACGTCAAAATCAGAGATCGTAGGTTCAATGTGTTGACTCGATTCTGTTTGCTCCGTGATGCTATCTAGCGCAGCGGAATCAATTACAGGCTCTTCATGCACAGGATGCTCAAGACTTGGCTGCTGTACTTGTTCTGCTTCAAATTGTTCGTACTCCGCATAATCTGGTTCAACACTGATCGGTTCTTCTGTAGCTGTATGTTGCTCTACATAGGAAGAGTAAGTGTCTGCAAATGATGGGGCTACCTGTTCTTCAGTTCCCCAGTCATCTGCTTGTTGCGCTGCAGCTTCAAGCTCTTCTATCGTGACATTCAGCTGCTTGGTACGCTCCAGAAGCGGATCAACGTTATCAGTATTCACCGCATGGACAGGTTGCGTTTGGTGCTCAGGTTGAGCATAAACTGGCGCAGCATTAACCGTAGCCTTGCGTCGTGGTGGCGTTGGTTCCACCATCATTTGTTCCGCTGGCTTCTCAGGTTTAGCTTGCGGCATATAAATAGGATACTCATGTACAGGCGCCGATTCTTTCGGCTCATCGACATCGAACGCCGTTAAATGAGGAAGCGGCTCATCATCAATGTCATGGTCTACGTTATGTCTAGGCGTAGAGACTTTATCTTCCACGAACTCATCTAGCTGAGGTTCTAAAACTTCTTGCTCAGAGCCTCTTATCTTATTTGCAAGCGCCGCAATTAGTGCTAATGCACGATCTCCAAGCCACTCAACGATGTTAAGCCATGAGATGCCAGTAAAGAGAGTAAAACCCGCTCCCCATAAGAACAGCAGTACCAATGTCGTGCCAAGTACATTCAATGTAGGTAAAGCTAGGCTAGACAACACGTCCCCGACGACACCACCGGACGAGAAATACCAAATATCATCAAAATTAATATCGGCTAGACCACAGCTAGTCATTATAAGGACGACAAGGCCGAGTAACCTCGTACCCCATAACATGAAATCAATTGGCTCATCTTCTCCTCGTTTACGGCAAATCACCCATGCAGCCGCAGCTAGCAAGAAAGGGATGGGATAAGCGAGAGAGCCAAATGTGAAGAATAGTGTGTCCGCAAGCCAAGCGCCGAAAAGGCCACCAGCATTGTCGATCTCCCCTCCCCATGCGGTTTGGGACCAGGAAGGATCGGCCGGACTGAAGGTAAATAGTGCAACCGCAAGCAATACCGAGCTAAGAACGCCAACGATAAAGCAGCACTCTTTTAAGCGTTGGAAGCCATTTAAGCGTGAAGACTGGGGCTCTTCACTGGTTTTGATAATGGTTTCGACTTTCTTTGCGTTCTCTTTGAACATAAATCAACTTGAATATGGAAATGAAATAGGAAATTGCAAAACATTCCGAGCGGCATCAAGCCGCTCGGTAAATTGATTTAACCATATCAAAGAGAAAAACCCAATTACTCTCTGGCGAAAGCGGAAGCATATACCGCTTTCTTTGCAAGAAATTAACGAGTTTTGATCACAAGCTGGTTAGATTGTTTCACTTCTTCCATTACAACGTATGTGCGAGTGTCATTTACGCCGGGTAGGCGTAGTAACGTATCGCCCAATAGTCGGCGGTAAGCACCCATATCTGATACACGGGTTTTAAGAAGATAGTCAAAGTCACCTGATACAAGATGACACTCTTGTATGTCGTCTAGCTTTTGAACAGCTGAGTTAAACTGCTCAAATACATCCGGCGCACCACGGTTTAGTGTAATCTCAACGAATACTAATAGTGACGCATCCAGGAACTGCGGATTCAATAATGCAGTGTATCCTGTGATGTAACCCTGACGCTCTAAGCGACGTACACGCTCCAAACATGGCGTTGGAGAAAGTCCCACACGTTTTGAAAGCTCAACGTTTGAAATACGACCGTCTTTCTGCAGTTCATTAAGAATGTTGCGGTCGATACGGTCTAGTTCCTTGGACGGCTTTTTATAGTTGTCTGCCATTTTTTATTCCACCTTATTACTTCCTTGCAAAAAAATATACTACAACTTTTTAATATTTGGTGCCAAATTTTACAAATCTATAACTATACTAGTTATTAATTCGACAATAACACCCTACAAACAGTTAATACAACCATTATAGAAAGAGGATACAGGATGATCATTGGCGTACCTAAGGAAATCAAGAACCACGAATATCGTGTTGGTATGATCCCAGCAAGCGTGAGAGAACTCATCTCACATGGTCACCAAGTTTTAGTTGAGACCAATGCAGGTGCCGGCATTGGTTTTTCAGACGATGATTACATCGCTGTCGGCGCATCCATTCTCCCTCATGCTGCAGACGTATTCGCGCAAGCAGACATGATTGTAAAAGTAAAAGAACCCCAAGCAGTAGAGAGAGCAATGCTCCGCGAAGGGCAAATTTTATTTACTTATTTACACCTAGCACCAGATTTTCCACAAACTGATGAGCTAATCAAGAGCAAAGCTGTCTGTATAGCCTATGAGACTGTAACAGATAATATGGGTCGTTTGCCACTGTTAGCACCAATGTCAGAAGTGGCAGGTCGTATGTCTATCCAAGCTGGAGCCCAAACTCTAGAAAAATCACACGGGGGTCGTGGTTTACTTCTAGGTGGCGTTCCTGGTGTTGAGCCAGCGAAAGTCGTCATCGTTGGTGGTGGTGTTGTTGGTGCAAACGCAGCTCGTATGGCTGTTGGCCTTCGCGCTGACGTAACCATTCTAGACCGTAACGTAGATACACTTCGTAAGCTTGACGAAGAATTCCAAGGTCGCGCTAAAGTGGTTTATTCTACTGAAGACGCTATCGAGAAGCATGTTCTAGAAGCTGACCTTGTTATCGGTGCCGTTCTAATTCCTGGAGCAGCAGCGCCTAAGCTGGTAACAAAAGAGCACATTGCTAAGATGAAACCTGGTGCGGCAGTGGTTGACGTGGCTATTGACCAAGGTGGCTGTTTCGAGACATCTCACGCAACAACCCACGCAGATCCAACTTACATCGTGGATGAAGTGGTTCACTACTGCGTAGCAAATATGCCTGGTGCGGTTGCACGTACTTCAACTTTCGCATTGAACAATGCAACACTCCCTTACATTGTGAAACTCGCAAACAAAGGCTACCGTGAAGCACTTCTAGAAGACAAAGGCTTCCTTGAAGGTCTAAACGTTATTCACGGGAAAGTAACATGTAAAGAAGTAGCGGAAAGCTTTGACTTGGAATACGTTGAACCAACTCAAGCTATCGCTATGTTCAATTAATGACAAAATAAAACACAATTTGTCACGTTTTGTTTACAAAAGCCCACGCATAAGTGGGCTTTTTCATATAGAGCGTTTAGCTATAAAAAATAACTAATTCTTATATGCGCAAATTAAAATATTTCTAGGTGTAACTGATTTAGGGCAAAACTCTGACAATCTAACACGATAACCACGTTCTTCAAGATAAAGTGCTTTGTCCAATGCGAGCCAGATCTCCAATGGACGTTGAAAAACCAGTTGCACTAAGCTCATTCTCTCCATTTGCCAGAAGCGTTGTTCGCTTAACTTTTCAAAATGATCGAAATCGATTTCTTGAGAAAGAACGATACCTTTCTGCTCCGCCGCCCAGCGACACAAAGATTCAAAGCCTTCACTTAATTGCGACTTACGAATACTGGGGACAGGTTGGTACTCTGCCATGCCTAACGCTCGTCGAGTAATCAAATCGAAGCCAAGACGAAACACCATTTCCTGCTGACGATGGCGACGTACACGCTCTCCCCCTGTCACCGTTTGCTGTAACGGGATACGCAGTTCTTGCTTAGACAATGAGAGAGAAGAAACCCTCCCCGGTTTCGACATCGGCTGGTATTGTTCCGACTTAATCAAGTGATAACAACAAGGTGAGATGGTCATCGCAGCAATCCCATTCTCACTGCCGTACTGCATTAGGCGAACATGGAGGTCACCACACGCATGCAGTGCCACCGCGTGTTGCGTTGGCTTGAATACCGCTTTTGCTTTGCTATCGAACGCGTCACCTTGAATAAACGTCATTTTCCAATGGTGTTCATTCGCAGCTTGTTGCCCCGAATCACACAGTACTTGTTGATATTCGAAACTGGTCACAGGCTGATCGGTTTGTGTTGCCAGGATTCGTCCTAAATAACCTTTCCCTGAACACCACTCTAACCATTCTTCGCCACAGTGTTGTTGAATTGCAGCTTCACCCATCGAGCTGATTTGCTCCAGCTTACGTCCGGGAATGCCGTTGTCTAAACCACGAGCGAGTGCCAAACCATTTAAGGTTAAAGACTCTAAACGCGTGTGATAAGCGAGTTGTTCGAGTTGAGGCACGAACGCGCTTATCGCTTTTAAGGCGAGTTCAGGTTCCGCCTTATACTCTTCGATTTGAGAGGGAGAAAGAGACACTAACCACTGGCACAACTGAGGGTGTTGCTCTTGCCAAGGTAATGAGGTGTGGATGCTACTTTTAAATGGTTCAAACCGCCATAGCGATTCGTTTTCCAATAAGCAGTCATTAATAAATTGAAATTGCGTTTTCATAACTCCCCCTACAACGAGCGCATTGTAGAGGGAATCGAAACATCAATGAAGTGTTATCTCACCGGGAGCTCGATGTCTTTAAACATCTCTTCGATTTCTGCATTAGATTTCAACGAAATCGCCTGCTCTACCACTGGGCGAGTTAAATGAGGAGCAAAGCGTTCCATAAAATCGAACATGTATGAGCGCAGGAATGTGCCGCGACGGAAGCCAATACTTGTCGTACTAGCCCCGAATAAATGGCTCGCATCTATTGCGACTAAATCGCTGTCCTGCTCTTCATCCACAGCCATGCTCGCAATCACACCAACACCAATACCCATGCGAACATACGTTTTAATAACGTCCGCATCAGTTGCAGTGAACACCACTCTCGGGGTTAAACCCTCACGATTAAATGCGGTATCTAACTCTGAACGGCCCGTAAAACCAAACACATAAGTGACCAATGGATAAGCGGCAAGATCGCTGATCGTTACCTTATCTTTCTTCGCTAATGGATGATCTTTAGGCACGACAATTGAACGGTTCCAGTGATAACAAGGCAGCATGATGGCATCTTGATATAAATGAAGTGCTTCTGTCGCAATCGCAAAGTTCGCCGTACCTTTGGCAATCGCCTCAGACATTTGTGACGGCGTACCTTGATGCATGTGTAATGACACTTTTGGGTAGCGAGAAGTAAAACCTTTGATGACATCCGGCAAAGCATAACGCGCTTGCGTGTGTGTCGTGGTGATATTCAGCGTCCCCATTTCTGGGTGGGTGTGCTCCCCTGCTACAGCTTTGATACTTTCTACACGAGCGAGAATTTCTTGAGAGATACGTACAATTTCTTCACCAGCAGGTGTCACCTGTGTTAAGTGCTTACCGCTACGTTCAAAAATCTGAATGCCTAACTCATCTTCCAGCAACCGAACCTGCTTACTGATACCTGGCTGAGAGGTATACAAGCTTTCTGCCGTTGCGGATACATTCAGATTATGGTTTACAACCTCAACAATATACTTCAGCTGCTGCAGTTTCATCGTAATCCCTTACTTGTTCATGAGATAATTTATTGGCCACTCGGACGAGCGATATAATAATTAGTTATAACGCGTTCAAATCGAAATGAACAGTAATTTCTAACTTATACCTCAATCACATACTGATAATCCTCAACATAGAAACAATATGCACAAAGTTGAGCCAATAAATGACTGAAGTTCTATGATGTGACTTCTATCAGTAGCTAAAACGTGGGAGAGACAAAATAATCAAACAAATAGGGTGCCGAGTAAGATAAGATTCATGTATTCTTTAACGCTAGCCGTAGAAAAGTAAAGCAGACGCAAAGATATGAATATTGGTTTAATAATCGCTTTGGTAGCCATCCTACTGGTGTTGATCCTAGGCTATAACATTATGTTGCAGTATAAGGTCAAGGTAGAAACTGCGAAAAGACAGGAGTCCGCACGCTATGTTGCCTTGATTGATGGCACTGAAGAGTTGATTGGTCATGCGCACCATATCCCTTTTAGTAAGGAGCTGTTGCTGTGTCTAAACAATCGTATTCTTGACGCGCTAGAAAGCATGCATGAGCTTGACCCGAAGAATAAGCAACTTGCTCAACGTATCGAAAACATGAAGCAACAGATTGAGCAACTGAAAGAGAATGGTCCCACTGGTGAGAGTACCACGTTCAAAATGCCGAGCAGTGATAAACAAGCCATCGTCATGCTTAAGTTGGTGAAACGCCTCCGCGATACTATCCGTAACGAACACAATAAAGGCCGTATCGACACCCAGACTTACGTCGCTGAAAATGCGCGTTTAGAAACGATGCAGATTCGTATCAACATCGAAAACGTCATTAAAAGAGCAAACGACTCAATCGCTCGAGGTCAACCTGGTACAGCACTTCAACTGCTACGCAAAGGTATCGATGCATTGAGTACAAAGAGCGACCCCTACTCGATTCAAGCGAAACAGAAGCTTGAAGACATGCTGGGCGACCTAGATAAAAAACGCCAAGATAAAAGTGATGCCGAAATGCAGCAGATCGCCGATAAAGAGCGCGACAATGACATGGAAGCACTCTTCGGCGAGAAGAAAAAGTGGTAACATTCACTTAAGGTCAATAAAGGCTGCGATCGCAGCCTTTTTTCTATCCGTAAGATAGCGGATATGCCCAATTAGAATGTGAAGTACTAAAACTAAAATGATGAATCTAGACGCCTATCAAGATCTTCTTGCTCCCATTAACCAATTTCTGCAATGCAGCACACCTGATGAATGGGTAGAGGAAGCAAAGAAACCAGAAAACCTTCAAACCATTTTATTAGACCACCTACTGTGTGAGCTAAAAGCTGGCCAATCTGCGATGTTTTTAATTCGTAAGTATGCCGTTGACCAATCCAGTTCACATGCTCTGCTTGACTGGTTTAAACCCTATGAAGATTTTGCTTATCGCAATGTAGGCTCACTAGAAACTTTAAAAGGTAAGAGCAATATTTCCAAAGCGATCATGGCTAAGTCCAACTCACCTTACAGCCAAGATTTGATCGATAAAATGGTGCTTTTGATTAAAGAGGAATTGCACCACTTTTATCAAGTTTTAGAGATCATGGAACACCGTGGAATTGAGTATAAAAATATTCCAGCAAGTCGCTATGCTAAAGGGCTCATTTCGCATATGAAGACTCATGAACCGGAAACGCTGATCGATAAGCTCATCATTGGTGCGTACATCGAAGCCCGATCTTGTGAGCGTTTTGCCAAACTAGCACCACATATGGATGACGATATCGCAAAATTCTACGTTTCTTTACTGCGCTCAGAAGCACGCCACTATCAAGATTATCTTGTATTGGCAGAGCAAATCGCGGGGAAAGACATCAGCGAACGCATAGCCTATTTTGGCCGAGTTGAGGCGGATTTAATTTCTACGCCAGATACAGATTTTAAGTTCCATAGTGGTATTCCAGCCTAGCGAGCATATTCTCCCAAGATTGAGCATGTTCTGAACTTATTTATTCTCTGTCTATATAAATAAGCCGGACATTTCGTCCGGCTTATTTTTTTGTAGCAATGAGGTTAGGAATAAAGCTGAAACACAACAACTAGAGCTGGAATGAACCCATTCGAGTTTTCAAGTTGTGCGCTAGGCTACTGATCTGCTGGCAAGCCACAGCCGTTTGCGAAGCTCCCTCAGCCATCTCTGTTGAAGCACTATTAATATGCTCCACACTGCGATTCAGCTCTTCGGATACAGAATTCTGCTCACTACAAGCCGTTGCGATTTGTGTGCTCATTTGCGCTATGTTATCGACAGAATGTTCAATTTCTTTTATCTGGCTATCAGCGTCATTGACTTGCTCAACACACTGAGAAATCCCCTCCTGACAATCACGGCTTGAATGCCCTATTTTGCTGCTGCTCTCTTGTAGTTGATTAACAATTTCCACAATTTGTGAAGTGGAGTCTTGAGTGCGTTGCGCCAGAGAACGAACCTCATCTGCCACAACAGCAAACCCACGTCCTTGTTCACCGGCCCGAGCGGCTTCAATTGCGGCGTTCAGTGCTAACAAGTTTGTTTGCTCCGCAATCCCGCGGATCACATCTACGACCACATTGATATTGTTTGAGCTAGATTCAAGCTCACGTGCCAGTTCATCTGACTCTTGGATCGTATGTGATACACGCTCAATTACTGCGATAGTTTGTTGTAACGTCGCCGTTCCTTGTTTAGCCACTTCCGTTGCCGAGTAAGCAGAGGTCGCGCCAACTTCGGTATTTTGTGCCACTTCACTTACAGCAGCTTGCATTTCTGTCATCGCAGAAGCCACCGAGCTAAGTTCAATTTGTTGATTTTGCATACCAGAAGCGGTCTGAGAAGAAATAGCACTCACTTCCTCTACTGCTGCCGTTAGCTGAATCGTTGAGTCATTAATCTCAGAAACCAGCGAATGTAAGTTTGTTTGCATACCGACAAGCTCTTTGAGCAACGTTCCTAACTCGTCTTTGCTCAATTCACTTTCGTCGATTTGATTATTCAATTGACCCTTGGCGATTTTAGAAGCGAATTCCAATGCTCGATCAACAGGCCCGCAAATGACTCGAGAAAGCAACATGGCAGACATTACCATGACCAATGCGACGACAAGCGCACCAACAGCAGCGCTGTATTGTGTAAATGCCGCTTCATTTTGTACTTCTTCGCCAATCAAATTCACCAACTCATCGTTCAACGCGAGGGTATCATCCAAGCTGCTCAACGCTTTTGAGTAAGTATCGAAACTCGATAAAATCACATCATTTGCACTTTCAGCATCACCTTGGCTTAGCAGTGCGTTGTAAGTCTTCGTTTCCTTGATGTATTGATTCCAAGTTTCTTTAAAAACGTTAAAAGACTGCGTTTCACGCGGATTAAGGTCGAGCTTTTCGTATTCTGCAATACCAGCCTGCACATCAGAACGCCATTGGTCGAGGCCTTTTAACCACTCACCAATTTTGGGGTGATTTGCGTTTGGCAATAAAGAGAACTCATCTTTGCGCACTTTAGTAATATCAACTTGGATACCTTTCAAAATCGCAACAGAAGGTAAACTTTTATCTGTTAGCACTGAGATGTCTTTATTCAGTGTTAACAAACCTTGTACCAACATTACTGACACTAAACCAAACACGGCAAAAACGGCTAAATAACTAACCGATATTTTCTTTACGACACTTAAGTCTTTAATACGCATGCACTTTCTCCCCGCAGCCTTTCCAAACCTCTCACTTAAGTGAAAGCTTAACCTCTAAAACACACTGTTATTTGCGCTCGATATCATTGAGCGCTCTTATATACATCGGCCTGAGAGATCAAATCTTGACCGGTAATTGATATTTTTATCACTCGCTATTTTAGAGATATGCTCGCATGCTCCGTATTGTGTCTACATTTTTTTATGAGCGCTTCCCGGCGCAACTCTAAGATCTCATCGATGAGTTTTTCTTTAGCGTTGATGCCAAAGTGCTGGGCATAGTTTTTGACTTTTTCAATCTCATTAGGCTGTAAGCGGTATACCTCTTTCTTTAAACGAGCTTCTGCTTCGCTTCTAATCAAACCTTGGTCTTGTAGTAATTTAATGATGGTTTCATCGATTGGATTTACTGCTCTAGCCATGGTGCTCCATCTATCAATTTAAGTTCTAGCCATGTGGCTGGATGAATGACGCCGCACAACTTATAGAGCGAAGATGACAACTTGATTGCAGTGAGTACGGTTCGTTAACCATCGCTATTATTTACAGCCGCTTAAGCAACCATTAACTCTCTACCCCCGACTCCTCACCATTGAATAAAGATCACATTCTGATAACAATTTTCAGTACTGGCTTCGATGTCATCCATATTTAACGTGCAAGTAATATTTATAAACAAGAATGATTGCTCTAGTTCAAATGATGGAAAAATAAGATGAAACTATCGCAGTGGGGTCTTTTATTAAGTGGCTTGGTGACATTGCCAAGCATTGCAGATACAGATGTTTATCTAACCAATAACTCTGATCAGCCTTTAACTATTCAAGTAAAGCACGAAGGCAGTGATTTACTTCAATACGGAGAAGAGTGGCAGCAACATGTACAAGTACTTGGTCCGTGGGAAACCAAACCTGTATTGAGCTTCAATCGTTGGGAAGGCGTGAAATCAAACCAAACTTACCGTTTTGAAACTGTGGTTTCTAGCCCTAAAGGTGAAAGCATAACACTCAATCAGGTCATGGAAGGTCATTGGTATAATTCAACCATTGAATATGGCTTATCAGCGGCCGATGTCGATTTATCTCTTAAAGATGATCGTAATATTCATCGTGCCAACACTAACGCTTTTGGCATCCGAGAAACCGAACTGGCATTTAAGTCAGACAGTACCGCTCGATACGACGATCTTTATTACACGATCACGCCAAGCAAAGTAAATGAATCTGTCGATAACGAAGAACAAAACCTTAAGTTGATGACTTACAACATCTGGGCTCTTACGGCTATTGCATCGCACATCGGTGATCGTTACGAACTGATTCCTCAACACGTCAAAGGTTATGATGTATTAGCGCTGCAAGAAGTGTTTGCAAGCGGTCGTGAAGCATTCCTACGTGAGTTAGCTAAGGAATATCCGTACCAAACTAAGATGTTAGATAAAGAAGGCGTTAATATTCATGATGGTGGGGTGATCATTGTCAGTCGCTATCCTATCGTGAATGAAGCGCAATATGTCTTCCCCGATTGCTCTGGCACAGACTGCTTTGCCGACAAAGGCGTGAATTATGCGGAAATTATTAAAGGTGGTCAGGCTTACCATGTGTTTGCTACCCATACCGCATCTTTCGATACAGACACCGCTCGCGAGTATCGTCAGCGCCAGTTCAAACAAATCCGCGCACTCGCTAAATCTCTCAACATTCCTTCAAGCGAAACTGTGGTATACAGCGGCGACTTTAACGTAAACAAAAGAAAGTTCCCTGGTGACTACCAACAAATGATCGCCAACTTAAGCGCCATCGAACCTCAGTATTCAGGTTACACGGAGTCAACCTTTGATCCCCGTATCAATAACTTCGCAGGTGAAGCGTTATCAGGCGGCGAAAACGTGGAATACCTTGACTATGTCATGGTGAGTAGCGAATACGGCGTGAAATCATTCAATGACAACCGTGTGGACGTGCCGCGTACAACTTCAGAAAGTTTATGGAAACACTACAACCTTTCTGACCATTTCCCAGTTAGCGCAACAATCAAGCCATGAAGAAAATCGCGTTGATAATCATGTCCGCCATTATGGCGGGCATGATGTTTTTAACTTTCAGTCAAGATGGGCAGCAAGAAGCAGCCGTGTCCGCTTCTGCTCCAAAGACACAAAATAAGAACGTCCCCAGTACATCACTAAAAACAAGCAATATCGCTCCCAGTGCAGATGCTTCACCACAGACCGCAGAGCTCCCTTCTGCGACTCAAATAACGACTGAGAGACTAACTCTGCTCAAAGGGAGAGAACTCGTCGCAGAGCTTGAGTCATTTTGGCATGAGTGCATGTCGAACCGCGACTGTGAGGAACAGTTAGCCTTGCTCGAGCCTTATTTATCTTCAGCACGATTTCAACTTTTGGCGAGCTACCATCAACTCAACAGTCAATGGCAAGAAAGTGTGGGTAATTTGTTGTTTGATGAGCAACAACCACTAGCCTCACGTATTGCACAACTGAAAGCCGAGGCGAGAGGCGTTTGGGGCGAGTTGGCTGATGTTATTTTCGCGGATGAGTTCGCCCTATACGATTTCAATTTAGAGGCCCAACAGCTCAACACGCAAAGTCCAGAAAGCTTTTTGCAAGCTTTCGAGCAACTCATCATAGACTGGCAAGAAAATGCAGAGGCTATCGGGCTTACAAACGACCAAGCAAAATATGAGCGTGCAGTCGCCCTAATACCCAATAGCATGAGCTTTCCAGATCGCCAAACCATCATCGCAGAGCTGCAAAAAACTTACTTAACGAAGGACGAAAGCGAAGAGATTCACGATCGTCAGCAACAAATTGCCCAGCAAAAAGAGCAAGTCAGAGATTACCAACAAGCATTGCAACAACTTGAGTCCAGACTCAGAAAAGAGAGAGCCACCAGCCATGCTAGTTTATCAGAACCGGAATGGCACAGTTATTACCAACAAGAAATAGCGGATTTTCGCCGCGAGTTCTTTTCTTCTTAAATGTCAGCTTTCATTGATGGGAATTGAAAGTCCAAAAGGCACGTTACGAATAAACAGCCGTGCCTTTTATTCAGAACCTTGTTTTTTAATTCAGAACAAATTCAAACCAAATACATCTTTCACATCAAATAGCACTTTTTCGGTTTTCTCGCGAGAACGCTCACTACCATGTTTTAAAATATCAATCAGTTGTGCTTTATCATTCAAATACATAGCGCGCTTTTCTCGAATAGGGCGAAGCATCTCTTGTAGGCATTCTTCTAACACTTTCTTGGTCAAACCATCACCTAACCCACCTCGTCGATAATGGTCTTTTAGCTGTTCGACATAGTTTTTATCAGGATGAAAAGCATCGAGGTAGGTAAATACAATATTCCCTTCGACTTGGCCAGGGTCCTCAATTTTCAGGTGATTGGGGTCGGTATACATAGATTTCACCGCCGCAGAAATCTCCTTTTCAGACGCCCCTAGGTTGATTGCATTCCCCATACTTTTAGACATCTTATTTTTGCCATCAGTACTCGGCAAACGAGGGGCATCACTAAGTAATGGACGGCACTCTTTAAGAATATCTTTTCCACCCAGGTGGTTTATTTTTCTTACGATTTCATTAGTTTGCTCCAACATCGGCAGTTGGTCATCACCTACCGGAACCAACGTCGCGTGGAACCCCGTAATATCGGCAGCTTGAGAAATTGGATACGTTAAAAAACCAGCGGGAATAGAGCGTTCAAAGCCTTTACTTTGAATCTCATTTTTAACCGTGGGATTACGCTCTAAACGCGCAATAGAGACAAGATTGCTGTAATACATCGTTAACTCAGCTAACGCTGGTATTTGAGATTGCAACGTGATCGTGGTTTGTGTGGGGTCGATACCAACGGCCAGATAATCCGCAACGACATTGAGAATATTGGAGGATACCTTTGATGGGTTGTGGGCGTTATCCGTCAAACCTTGCATGTCTGCGACTAAGATCGTTTGCTCGTGCTCCGTTTGCAATTTGACTCGTTGTTGCAATGAACCAATATAGTGCCCGAGATGTAATGGACCTGTCGCTCGATCGCCGGTAAGGATAATTTCGCGCTGCGATGTACTTTGAATGGTGTTCATATTTATCTCCAAGTATTTAATAGATCGCTACTGGAGATAAAAAGATCAAACACTCTTAGCTACCATCCAGCAGCTTAAGAATGTGAGTATTCCGTGCCGCTCTATTTAGAGCGCCACCAAAAGAAGGTTGTTGATGAAGGGCTAACGTGTATTTTCATGTTTTCAAACTAACAGTACATCAAGCTGAACTCAATCTGTTTTTGTATTGAATTAGCGTGAGGATTCAAAGAGCCTACAGAAACGATTACATTGGTAAAGACATCGCAATGACTAAAGCTGCACCAAACACCGAACCTGAGACAAATGCACAAAGTACGGTTTTGTTGTGTTTCCTTTTCATCGATGAACTCCTATCCATAACCACAATGACCAACCCTTTTATTCAATACGCATGTGGATGCATCACGGCAAGTAGTAAACCAACATATCGCGCATAGAACCAGTACAGCTTTGTTAAACTGGGACCTCGTCCATAACTTGGAATGCAAATGGTTCTGGAACCAACAAAAGAGGAAAATTTCATCACTTTTCTGTCCTGTCTCCCAGAGTTTATGGCTTAATAGACAGCAGGAATATTTTTCTTTTGCTGCGGGTACTTACATGGAAGCTGTTCTACATCAGTTGCAATTCTCTTTGTCGATAACCGGCCCTATCTGCTTAATGTTAATACTTGGCGTGGTGTTCAAACGCATTGGACTGATCAACGATAATTTTATCGAAGTGGGCTCTAAACTGGTGTTTCAAGTTACGCTACCTGCGATGTTATTTGTCAGTATTGTGGCTTCAGAACACGATTTTTCCGCGGCGAGTGGCTTTGTCAATTTCGGCGTCATCGCTAGCATTTCGTTTTTCATTTTCACCTACCTTTCGGTCAAGCTTCTGTTCAAAGCATCGCCTGACCAAGGTGTTCTTATCCAAGGTGGGTTTCGAGCAAACACAGGGATTATTGGCATCGCTTACGTTGCCAATGCGTATGGTTCTCAAGGTGTGGCGTTAGCAGCGCTTTATGTCGCGGTCACCACGTTTATTTACAACGTCCAAGCGGTAATTTGCTTATCTCCCAAAGGCGCAACTTCTGTCCCACAAGCCGCAAAAATGATGGGCCGAACACTGACGAGGAATCCACTGATAATCTCAATCGTCCTAGGGATGGCTTTCTATTTGCTCTCTATTCCAGTACCGAATGTTGTTATTGATGCAGGGGACTACTTGTCCAAAATGACATTACCTTTAGCGCTGTTGTGTACGGGCGGCTCACTCGATTTTAGCTTGATGAGAAAAGAGAAAGGTCCATCTTGGTTTGCAAGCAGTTACAAGCTGATCGTGGCACCCGTAATGATCACTATTGGTGCTTACTTAGTAGGTTTTCGAGGAATTGAGTTAGGTATTCTTTTCTTTATGAACGCTTCCCCAGTGGCAGCGGCCAGTTATGTCATGGCACGTTCGATGGGAGGCAATGCCACATTAGCCGCAAATATCATCGCACTCACTACGGTACTTTCTACCATCACGTGTACGTTGGGCATTCTATTTCTTAAGTTTTACGACTTAATATAATTGATCACCGATAAAGTAAAGGCGCGTTAGATAGCATTAAGATAAGCTACTGGTCGTGATTTGCAAAAGTGAGCTTTCTTACCAAACGAAAAAACTCACTCGCTTCTGATTCAGACAAACAAGCAAAAAATTCTTTCTGTAAGTTCGTCATGATTTGATGCACTTGCTTTAAAGCGTTTGCCCCCTCTTTTGTCATACTTAGCATTTTGAGACGCTGATTCGATTTACTTTTAGAAACTTGAACAAACCCTCGCTTTTCCAAATTATCCACCATTCGCTTTGCTACACTTCGCTCAGTTCGAACCGCGTCAGCCAGCGCTTGCTGACTCATGGGTTGAAACTCTTCCAAAGCGGCCAGTGCACTTGCCATCTCGAGTGTCATTAAATTTTGCCGAGAGAGCTCAGCTTGAGCACGGTTGCGATACATTCGCTGCATCACACCGCAGGCAAACATAGGGCTTTGATCCAAAACGGAAATTGGGGAGATTTTCTGATCTTTCATCGTCGTTTGTTCTTCTTTAGGCTTTCATTCGGTCGGAAGGAGTAAGCAGATTCTGCATAAGGCAAAACGCTCCCCCTTCAAGTTTGCGTCAAAGACGGTAACCACCAAGTGAAAACATAAAATAAAGAGCGCCGAAGCGCCCTTTTATCGTGTTTATTATCACCAGTATAACTCAGTTACAGCAGCCAAGTCTTACTCGCTTTGCTGAGCCGGTTTAGGATTAGTCTCTGACAGCTCTGCCTCCGATTCTTTTCTCGCACGTCGATCAAACAATCGCTCAACCACCACAAAGAAAATTGGCACAAAGAATATACCTAAGATCGTCGCACTGATCATGCCACCAAGTACACCAGTACCTACCGCATTTTGACCTGCTGAGCCCACGCCAGAGCTGATAGCAAGCGGTACTACACCTAGACCAAAGGCAAGCGATGTCATAATAATAGGGCGCAGACGAACACGAACGGCATGCAGGGTAGCTTCGATAAGGCCAGCGCCTTTCTCGTAGTAATCTTTCGCAAACTCAACAATCAGAATGGCGTTTTTAGTTGCCAAGCCGACCGTCGTTAATAAGCTCACCTGGAAGAATACATCGTTGTCCATACTTCGCGTCATTACCGCGAGCACAGCACCAAGCACACCAAGAGGCACAACTAACACCACGGCGAAAGGTACTGACCAACTTTCATACAAAGCGGCGAGAACTAAGAATACGACGAGGATAGACAGCGCATATAACATTGGCGCTTGGTTTCCGGAAAGGCGCTCTTCATACGAAATACCATTCCAGTTCACCGTGAAGCCTTCTGGTAGCTTTTCTACCATTGCTTCAATTTCTGCCATAGCTTCACCAGTACTGACGCCAGGAGCTGCGCCGCCTTGGATATTCATCGCTGGCAAACCATCAAAACGCTGCAAAAGAGGTGAACCATACGTCCACTCTCCGCTCGCAAAGGCAGAGAAAGGCACCATCTCACCTTTTGAGTTGCGCACGTACCACGAATCGAAGTCTTTTGGCTGCATACGGTATTCCGCATCACTTTGCATCATGACTTTTTTCACTCGACCGCGATCAATATAGTCGTTAATGTACGCCCCGCCCCATGCCGCTGACAGGATTTGGTTGACGTCATTAATGCTAACATCCAGAGCACGCAGTTTAACGTGGTCAATGTTCACTTTGTACATTGGCGCATCTGCTTGGCCGTTCGGACGAACACCGACAAGTTTCGGGTTTTGTGCAGCCATGCCAAGCAGTTGACCTTGCGCAGCGACTAATGCGTCGTGACCTTTGTTCAACGAATCTTGAAGATAGAAATCAAAGCCTGTCGAGTTACCCAATTCTTGAATCGCAGGAGGTGCAAATGCAAAGACCAGTGCTTCTTTGATGGTTGAGAAGTACCCCATCGCTCGACCCGTAATGGAAGCTGCATCAGCACCCGGCGCTTCACGCTCTGACCAATCTTTCAGACCGATAAATGCCATCCCCATGTTTTGGCCTTGGCCTGCAAAACTAAAGCCCGCAACGGAGAAGACAGATTTCACGTTGTCTTTCTCATCCACAAGGTAAAAGTCGCGCATTTTCTCAAGTGTTTTTTCCGTCTGCTCTTGCGTTGAGTTAGGCGGCAAAATGGCCATTGAGAATACCGTGCCTTGGTCTTCATCCGGCAAGAATGACGTCGGAAGGTTCATAAACAGCCAGCCCGCACCTGCACTCATTGCCAAGAATACAACCAACATACGACCTGTGCGCTTTAGGAGTTTAGCAACGCCGGTTTCATAGCCAGCTGTCATCGCATCAAACTTGCGGTTAAACCAGCCAAAGAAGCCTTTCTTTTCTAGAAGCTCAGCATCGCCTTTTTTCAGTAATGTTGCACATAATGCTGGAGTCAGAATTATCGCTACCAAAACTGAAAGTGTCATCGCCGCCACAATCGTTATCGAGAACTGACGGTAAATAACCCCTGTAGAACCAGACATAAACGCCATAGGGACGAATACCGCAGAAAGCGTCAGCCCCACACCAATCAGAGCACCAGTGATCTGCCCCATCGATTTTTTGGTCGCTTCTTTGGGCTCTAACCCATCCTCATGCATCACACGCTCGACGTTTTCCACCACAACGATGGCATCGTCCACCAGCAAACCGATAGCCAGAACCATCGCGAACATGGTTAACGTGTTTACGCTAAATCCAGTCGCGTACAAAATAGCGAAGGTGCCAAGCAGTACGACAGGCACTGCGATCGTTGGAATGATCGTCGCACGGAAGTTCTGCAAGAACAGGTACATGATTAAGAACACAAGAAGAATGGCTTCTAATAGCGTTTTAACCACTTCTTGAATCGAGGCTTTGACGAATGGCGTTGTTTCAAATGGGTAAGCAATCTGCAACCCTTCTGGGAACGTTGCACTCAGTTGGTCTAAGCGCTCTTTTACTGCATTGGCGGTCTCAAGCGCGTTTGCGCCAGTACCTAATGAAATACCTAACCCCGATGCTGGGAAGCCATTATATTGGCCTCGAATATCGTAACTTTCTGCACCACGTTCAACGCGAGCTACATCTTTCAAATAAACATTCGAACCACTGGCGTCAGACTTAAGAATGATGTCTTGGAACTCTTCTACACTGCTCAAACGACTTGCAGACGAAATCGTTGCATTCAACAGCTGACCTTCCTGCGCAGGTGCTGCACCAAGTTGACCTGAAGAAACTTGCGCGTTCTGTTCACTGATAGCATTTGCTACATCGATTGCGGTCAAGTTGAACTGCGTAAGCTTAAATGGGTCCAGCCAGACTCGCATCGCATACTGCGCACCAAACGCCTGCACTTGTCCTACGCCAGTTACACGACTTATCGGGTCTTGAATATTCGTTACAACAAAGTCGCCGATATCGTTTTCTGTAAAGTCAGGATCTTCAGAATAAACTGCCACCACCATGAGAAACGCCGTGTTGGATTTATTCACGACGATACCTTGGTTTTGTACTTCCATCGGCAATGATGTCAATGCCAATTGCAGCTTGTTCTGCACCTGTACTTGCGCGATATCAGGATCAGCTTCGCTATCAAACGTCAGGGTAATTGTCGCATTACCGAATGCATCACTGCTCGATGATAGGTAGCGAAGATAATCTAATCCCGTCATATTTTGCTCGATAACCTGCGTTACCGAGTCTTCAACGGTTTTCGCTGATGCACCTGGATAACGAGCACTGATGGTGATCGTTGTCGGTGAAATCGTTGGGTATTGCGAGACGGGTAAATTGAATAATGACATTACCCCCGCCAACATCGTTAGAATTGCGAGAACCCAAGCAAATACCGGACGATCGATAAAAAATCGTGCCATGATTACTCCTGTTCACCGTTTTGGATAGTTACTGGGCTGCCTGGACCTACCTTTTGTAACCCAGCAGTAATGACTTTATCGCCCGCGTTTAAACCATCAATAATACGCCATTGATTATTGATCGCTTCGGCTGTCTTCACTGGTCTCGCTTCCACTTTGTTCTCACCATTCACCATCATCACTGTCGCTTTGCCTGTCGCATCGCGAGAAACGGTATTTTGTGGTATCAGAATCGCGTCAGGGTCAACACCAGTAATGACCGTCGCACGAACAAACATTCCTGGTAGTAACAAACCGTCAGGGTTTGGGAATTCAGCGCGAAGCGTCACGCTGCCCGTACTTTCGTTCACATTGACCTCGGTAAATTTCATCGTGCCTTTATGTTCGTACGTGCTGCCATCTTCAAGCATCAATGTAACTTGCGCAGAGTCATCTTCTTGCATATGACCTTGGGAAAGAGCCGCTTTTAAACGCAGCAGTTGCGCGGATGATTGCACAATATCAACGTTGATAGGATCAAGCTGCTGAATGGTCGCTAATTTGGCTGCTTGGTTAGCCGTAACCAACGCACCCGCCGTCACACTCGATTTACCGATCACACCGCTAATCGGAGCTTTCACTTGCGTGTAATCTAAATTGATTTTTGCCGTATTGATCTTAGCTTTTGCGACTAGGACCTGTGCTTGCGCTTCCTTGTATGCTGCTTCTGCTTCATCCAAATCTTGTTGGCTGATGGACTTTTTGGTGATCAAGGTTCTGTAACGCTTCACTGTGGCATGGGTCGATTCTGCCGTTGCTTGAGCTCGGATTAATTCCGCTTCAGCGCTCAGCAAATCCGCTTGAAATGATGAATCATCAATTTGATATAGGGACTGTCCTTGTTCAACAAGGCCGCCTTCAACAAAATTTCGCTCTGAAATAATGCCTGTAACTTGCGGACGAACTTCCGCTTCTTTGAATGCACGGCTACGACCTGGCAACTCGACAGTTAACGCTTGGCGAGTTGGTTCCACCGTTAACACTTCAACTTCGGTTGCGGGCGCAGGACCACTACCTTGGCTCGATCCTTCTTCGCTAGGTTGACATCCAACCACAAAAAGGCTCGACGCAATCAGCAGAGATAGCGTGGTTTTACGTCTCATGAATTTTTCTCTCTTTTACCTACAAGCCTTCAAGATTCCTTGCTAAAAACTTCTAGAATGACTTAATGATGACTAACGGATGTATATCCAGAACAAATTAATTAGGATGATAATTACCCAGTGTTGTACATACAACAAAATTTACAGTTCTATACGCTTACGAAAAACGTTTATGGTAAAGGTGTAATGAAGTTCTCAAATTTGAAGATTTTGGGTTGGAAATCACACTTTCCTGTGAGCAATTGCAATGGTTAAAAAGCAGCAAAAGTGATGATAAAAGCATCATCACGCTGTGCAGAGTTTGTCACCGCTGTCTAGGATTATTTGCACCTCTGGTATACAAAGTTAAGTAAAAGAGGAATGTAAATATAGTCGAGCCTTCACAAGTCAGGTTCGACCCTTATCTAAAAAATAACCCGCTAAGAAGCGGGTTATTTCGTCAGTGAGACTGCAGTTCTCAAGCTTATACTTTGAACTGACTAACCTGATGATCTAAGCGCTGGGTTTGCTCTGATAACATGGCTAAAGATGCTTGCGCTTGGTTGACGATTTCCACAATAGATGTACTGCTATCTGCAATGCCTTGTACGTTGCTATTTACTTCGTCACTTACCGTACTTTGCTGGCTTGCAGCCGTTGCAATGTGTGTGTTCATCTCGTTCATACGTGAAATCGCGTTTAAGATTTCAGAAAGGGATTGACTCGCTCTCCCTGCCGATTGAATTGTTTCATCACTGCTATTTTGGCTACCACGCATCACTTCTACGGCTTGTCCCGCACCAGATTGTAGCTTTTCAATCATGGTTTGGATTTCACCCGTGCTCTGTTGTGTACGACTGGCTAACGAGCGGACCTCATCTGCGACAACAGCAAAGCCTCGCCCTTGCTCTCCTGCACGAGCCGCTTCAATCGCTGCGTTAAGCGCCAATAAGTTCGTTTGCTCTGCGATACCACGAATGACATCCAATACAGAAGCAATGTTACTCACATCATGATCCAATGTGTTAATGACGTGGCTTGCACTTTCGATTTCACTTGCGAGGCTACGAATTGAGCTAACGGTTTGATCCAAAATAATATTGGTATTGGTAAGTTCATCATTCGCTGTTTGGCTCGCAACCGCAGCTTCGTTAGCGCTATCGCTGACATTTCTGCTGGTGACTTGCATTTCATGCACTGCCGCCGCTACCGCCTCGCTGTCTTTTTGCTGTGAAACGGTCGAGTTCGCGATGGTCGTGGTCAACGAGCTAAGATTTTCCATCTCATTACGCAAGGTATTCGAACTTTCAATTACTTGAGAAACTGTCGCTTGGATTTTAGACACAAACTGATTAAACGCGTTCGCTAAATTGCCAATTTCGTCTTGTGTTTTCACATCGATTCGCTGGCTTAAATCACCTTCACCAGAAGCAATTTCTGTCATCGCATTTTTGATATCGTTGATAGGCTTCACGACGGTTTGCAACAACAAAAATGCCATCGCAATAGCGGCCAGAATAACAATCACAATGCCCGCTTCAAGAATTAACTCTGCTCTTGATGCAGCTGCTGAGATTTCATCTTTCAATAAGCTTTGTTTTTCTTCTATCGCATCTTTCACAACATTAAGTTGCGCTCTTACCTCGATAAACTGATTTTCAAAGGTGTGTTTGTGTTCGTTGTAGTAACCAAGCCATTGTGATTGAGGTAAACGCAACATCGCTTCATAACTCGCCAACCATTTTTCACCTAGGGAGACAAGCTTTCTCACTTCATTACCGTGCGAAGAAGGCATCACGCCAGCTTGCGATAGCTCAAGCATTTTCTCCATACGAGGCAGCGCCTTGTATGCGTTGTCTTTGTATTCACCGATGTGGTGGTCAATATCGGTTTGAGTATCAGAAAGAGCAACACCTTGGATTGCAGATGTAGCTTGGTAAAGATCGCGGTAAGCATCCTCAATCGTTAATAAGTTCGGCACTATCTGTTCGTTAAGTGTTTCACTCAACTCAGATTGTTTCCAACTTGTCATAACGTTTAATACAGAGCTCACAATAAACAATCCAATAATCAGTGACAGCGGAATCACTATCTTCTGCTTGATCGTTAAGTTCTGGAACATGAATAGACTCTCTTTAATTATGGTATACAAACTGCCAGAAATTATATCAAACAAATAGAGTATCCCATTAGGTAAAAGACTCTATTAAACATGATATCTGATGACTTTTTGACAAGCGTTCTAATTTCAACAATTAATTGATTTTATGGAAAATTTAATAAGGAACGCTCATCACAACATGCGAATAAAAACGCACTACCTGTACGGAAAATGTGTAACAAAAGATGAATAAAAAAGGAGGCTTTTTGAAGGGCTTGCCGACTCAATGAGTAATTGAGAATCAATACGATATACAGCTCTGGGATTGAACTTGTCGCGTAATACGAAAAAGCCCCAGCATTTCTGCTAGGGCTCAAATGTGGCGGTGAGTGAGAGATTCGAACTCTCGATTGCAAGCTACCAAGTATAAATCATTTAATAACAAACACTTAATGTTAGTCCAATTTCAAGTTTTGTACCACCTTTTTGTACAACCCAAGTAGAGACCGGAAAATATTTAGTAAGTTGTCTACTAAATATGGAGCACGTCTGGTAAGTCTGATTCCTCTACGCCTGCGTACTTAATACAGCGCTTTGAATTACTCATGCCTGATGCTTGTCTACCCAGAACTCGTACTCACGGGTGGAAGCTTGCTCAGTTTCCTGTAGTTCATCTAGTATCGAAAGCATGGCATAATTTAGCTTGTCCAGTGAGCTACAGACTTGTGGTCCCATATAGGCTATGACTTTGTTTTTCTGAATACCATAGTGAGCAGACTGAAGCCCAGTTAGATTAGAGCATGTTTTTATGTATTCCAGACACGCCATACAACCGCTCCACATCGAATAGAGCTTATGGTGTTGCTGATTAAGCTCGTATGCTAATGAAAGGTCCATTTCGCTTATAGCTATGATGCTCTTATCATTAAATAAACCAAGTAGCGCAGAGCGCACGGTAATATCTTCAGTGAAGCTCTTATCAAGTTCAAAATTGAGTTCGTTAAGGTATTCGGTTAACTGCGCTTCTTGTAAGCTGACTAAGTTCTGACGATGCTGAATCACCTGTAAGTATATTTGTGTACACAGTACGATAAGTGTTAAAAGTGCGAGTATGGGGGTATAGACTCCACCAATATAGCTACCTAGCTCTGCCCATTCCGATGACTGAATCCAAAAGCCAATCCCGAATTGATACATGTATGCTGCGATAGGTAGGAATAGGATTAGTGTTACCGTAATTAGTATAAGATTTCGACTCACTTCGTTGCTCCCTAAACTTAATTATTAGACTCAAACCAAAGGGGATTATATGCTTAAAGTAACATACTAATAACCATTAACTCTAAACCTCTCTCTAATTGTAAAGCGTACTGATTAGGTATACCCAAACGACTACGGTCAAACCTTGATCAAACAGTACCCAATAGGGTTGAATTTGAATTGTGACCACAATAAAATCTCTAACATCTTAGAGTTAAACGGGTACACCTAATGGCACACATAGCTTACCTACGTGTTTCGACCACAGACCAAAATACAGACCGTCAACTTACAGATTCTGCTATCACCTTTGATAAGAGCTTTACAGATAAATGCAGTGGTGGCTCAACTAAACGACCAGCATTAGAAGCTCTTAAAGACTACGTTCGAGAAGGGGATACAATCCACGTTCATAGCATCGACCGCCTAGCTCGTAATTTGGTTGATTTGAAGCAACTAATAAACGACTGGACTAGCCAAGGTGTTAGCGTGAGATTCCACAAGGAAAACCTAAGCTTTAATGCTGGTGGAAGTGATCATATGTCTGAGCTTATGCTGAACATGCTAGGAGCTGTAGCTCAATTCGAGTTAGCAATGATTCAGGAAAGACGTCAGGAAGGCATTGAGAAAGCTAAAGCAGCAGGGAAATATAAAGGTAGACCAACTAACACAACTAACCACCAGCGTATCGCTGAGCTACGTTCACAAGGTTTTTCCTTGAGAAAGATTGCCTCCGAAATAGGAGTCTCCTTATCCACAGTCCAAAGAGCCTTAGCAAAGACTTAGTACACCGTAATTACCAAAAAAATGAAGTTTTATAAATCCCGTTTTGTGTGTGCGTAACGGTACGCCGCAATCGTATTCGATATGTATTACCCCGAACCCTCCCCCCTCCTAGGGTTCCAGTCAAACCAAAAAGAGAAACATTAATAATTAATCATAGACCTACAGGTACATAACACACTATGAATCAATTCATGGCAGATAGCAGATTTGCGTATTTAGACCCTCGAACTCTCATACTCGATCCCGCGATGCAAGCCCGTGACGTTGAACTCATAAAAGACAAACGAGAACGTTCAGCGCAAGAGATTAAGCAAGAGAGCCAAAGCAAGGAGATTCTTGAAGACCTTCGTAATGGACAGCCGATAAGGCAACCTATCACTGTTTTTGTGATTGATGACAAGTATTACGTAGTGGATGGTTTCCACCGCACTGGAGCTTGTTTGAAGTACCTTGAAGAAAACCCCGATGCTGAATTGATGATTAACTCGTTGATCATAGAAAACCGTACCTACGCTGAGGCATTCTCAGCAGCCCAAGATGTCAACCAAGCACATGGGGTTGGAGTTACTAAAGATGAAGCAACGCAAGCTAAGTTTCGCAAGCTAATTGTTAACCGAGAGTTTGACCTAAGCGTCTCTCAAATAGAGGAGCTTGTTGGGTGTAGCCGTGGTCAGGCTGGACACATCGCTAACGGCTTAAAAGCTTGCAAAGAAGCATTAGGGAATGACATCGAGATGAACGACTTAGAGAGCTTTGTTGAAAGCCTCAAGTTTGGCTTGGAGTCACGTTATTACCTACCCCAAAGCTGTTGGGACTCTAAGGGTTTCCCGAAGATTAGACGACTCTCAGATGCTTTTAAGGGTAAGGAGTATGTGCCTGACAAAGATGATGAGCAGTGGGAGCAAAAGCAAATTAAAGACGTCTCAAAGAGCATCAGCCGCCTCGTTGAGTTCTTTGGAGAGGATATCTTCAGGGAAGGCTTAAGGAAGTTCGCTAGGGGCTCTCAACTAGGTATCTCGATATCTCAACGGAGTAAGTGGTTGGAAAAAGCTGGGACTATCGAAGGAAGTATTCAAGATAAAAATAGTGGAAATAAAGCCCCTAACGTAACAGAAAACTACGAGTTATAGAAATGACATTGTGAGCTCGTAAGCCTTATACCACAAGGCCTACGGGCTAATTCAAGCCAAGGTGTACACGTGTGTACAGTGGGGAGACTTTAGGTGTACACAACAGTGTAAAGACATTAACGAAAAACTACCAAAGACGTGGGACAGCCAACCTAGGCAAACAGTCTATTGCTTTCTTCTTAGCCTTCATATCAACCGTACCGTATGTTGCTCCGATATTAGCCGGAGCGTGACCAGTGATAGCATCACTAACAGAATCAACTACTCCTAGACCACGCAAAGCTGTTCTCAAAGAGTGCCTAAACGAGTGTGATGGCTGCTTGGTTATGCCTAACCTCTTGACCTGTTTACTCCACCACTTACCAATAGCACCAGACCTTTTACCGTGTTTGTTTGGCTTGTGCTCAGGGAATAGAAACTCTCCACAGGACGCCACATAATCCAAAAAACCCAAATCAATGAGATGATCATGAATCGGCACTTGTCGAACTGACTTAACGTTTTTTACGTTCTGCTCTTCACCCTCACGAACATAAATAAAGTGAATACCTTCGTCTGATCGTTGTATATCTGAACTTCTAAGTTGAACCATTTCTTCAATCCGAGAACCCGTATATCTGCATAGAAGAGGCACCCAATAACAAGCCATGCCATAAGGCTTACTAGCAGTAACATCAGTGAATATATCTAGCTTAAATAACTGATTGATCTCGCTAGGAGTAAACCCTTTAGCTTCCGCTACCGCAGACTTATTCTGTACTTTAGGAAGTGTTACGCCTCTGTATGGGTTGACGTCTATCAAACCAAGCTCAACAGCATAGCCAAATACAGGAGAAGTCTTTCTGAGAATAGTCTTAACGGTTGAAGGAGCGATTGTTTCAAGCCCTTTTGTTTTAACAAGCTCAAGCTGCTCAGTCACTGATTTATTTCTAATCTCTTTGGATTTAGATTTAGGCAATTGTAATAAGGTATCTTTGTACTTTGAGATATGACCTCTGGTTACATCAGCAACGTCTAGATCCCCTATTATCTCAATAAGACGCTCTATCTGTGACTCAACCTCTGCCAAGGATTGAGAAGCTTTGCCATTAATAGATGCAGACTCAAGGTAACGCTTCAATAGACTCGAAATGGAGTTCTGAGATGGTTTCAAAGCCCTAGACGGTATCTTATCAGGCCTAGGTACTGAAATGGGCTCACTAGCGATTGAACTGGTTACTGGCTCATACCCAAAGTCTCGCTTGTGACGAGCCAAGCAGAGAGACTCAACTCGACGGGCGTAATCGTAAAAGGCACAGACCAAACGTCTATATGAAGCGCTTGTCTCACATACAACTAAACCTTCTATTTTTAGCTGCTCCTCAATGAAGTCTTTAAAACCTTCCAAAAGCTCTTGGTATTCCTCTTCAGTAGCTTTTGACGCATCTAGACCACTAAACTCAAATGTGTCAGACAAGCCGAATACGTGGAGACGCTTATCGCCCTCAACGCCATACCATTCATATCGAAGATAGCAATCATAGTTACCATTACCATCAACCTCATCTTTGACTCGCAGATACCAACGCTCGGCAATGATCGCGCAATCACGGACATTAAGCTCAATATCAGATGAATTAGATAGCTTTAAATTAGCGAACTCGATTTGCTTGAGCGCATCATCAAGATGCTGAGGAAATCGCTGCTTTGCTTCAGAAAGGTTTTTCGTTTGAAGAGATTTCTTGAAGACTGTCTTACCGATTATAGGAACCAGCTTTTTTGGGACAGCCATTCTAAAGTAGTAAACACCAGTTTGAGGATGCTTATAAGGACTTGCCATGATGTTCGACATTGTACCTACTCTTTGTACCAGTAGGCAGCTTACATTAAAACACCAAACCCCTGTATTATAAGAAGTTCTTACACTACAAAGGCTTATAGAATGTGGCGGTGAGTGAGAGATTCGAACTCTCGATACGTTGCCGTATACACACTTTCCAGGCGTGCTCCTTCAGCCACTCGGACAACTCACCGAATCAATTTTTGGTTAGCATCATTGGCTAACGAGGCGCTAATTTAATGATTATGTGCCTGATGGTCAAGGCTAAACATAAAAAAAAGCGCCCTTTTCCACTCGATTGCTCACTAAGTAACTAAATTGAGCAAAACTGGGGCATTTAGATGCCTTGAGAATAACCGGGAACACGGAACCAACGGCGGCACATGTCCAAGAAGTACCCATACAACACACCCATACCGCAAGAAATAATGGCGTTACTTGTCACCGCGGTCACTATTTGGTCTGTAGACGCACCAACTGCGAATAAAATTCCCGCATAAACTGGAGACTGAAAAAGCACATAAGCGACCAGATCAGATACGTTTTTCATAAATGAAGACGGCGATACCTTGTTACCCTGACGTAGTACCCAATCACGAAAAACGCCATACGGCCAAGCAATAGCAATATTCACTGGAATAGATAGTGTACGTGATGCTAAAGATTGCTCAAACGTCATCCCTGAAATCAAAATCTCGACAATCATCCCTGTGATAAAGCAAAAAACAACCATAGCAAAGGTATCCGCTGCGGCGTGACGAATACAAAATGGTCCACGAGACTTCATTAACTAACCTCTAAAATTAAATACTACCAACAATAAACAAAATAAAACTATCAACCATCAAACAAATACATGACCAGTTAATAAGACAATTAAATCACATAAAAAGCAGCGTATGGCACTGTATTTGAAATCAAGTTGTAAATTTATAACCATTTTTTAAAATGAAAGTAGTTTTTTTCACCAATAACAACTAAACACGCTTAAAATGGCGTAAAAATGGTAGAAAAATACGGATTTAACTTACACAAAAAGTGGGATAAGTGATTGTTTGGATGGAAGGTTAGGATAAAGTTCGGGGAATAAACGATCATTCTAATAACTTATGCTACTGAGTTGTAAAAATTCAGAGTATTCCCGATGTGAGCGCAACTTAGAGCCGCACCGTTTCTCTTATGACAGAATCCAACAGCAGCGCTAAGCTCATTGAAAGTAAGGAAAAAACAGACGATTCAGCTAAGGTTAGGTATGAAGAGTAAAGACAATTCATGATTGCGTTGAATCGCGCTATATGGATTAAGCTATGATGATGCGAGCAAGAGCGTTAATGTGTCGATATCATCTTGGTTTGGAGACTGCTGACGCTTTAAGTTACGCCTTATTCGCTCGGCAACTAAAGAAACGTCTTTATTAGCATCTGGGGTGACTTGAGCAATAATCGCTGAAATAGCCTCTAGCGCTTCGTTGAGATGACCATTATCTAGAGCAACATAGAAGTTTAGTAGCCACTTTTCCGCATCAAGGATATCCGTTGTATTATCACCAAAGTCCGACTGGTATTGGTATAACCGTGCTGCATGGAGATATAACGCATCATTTAATTCAGACTCCACAATTGGTTTCGCAATTATGTGGTCGGCTCCTACATTTATCATGCGCTCTTGTGTTTCTTTGAATACATCCGCTGTGCAGCCAAAGATCAGTACCGACTTTACAGGCGAACTCATCGCTCGAATGGCTGATATCGCCCCAACACCATCAAGAACAGGCATATGATTGTCCATTAATATCAAATCAAATGACTGAACGGCCACCTCATCGACGGCAAGCTGACCATTTTCAACACTTGTGCACTCAAAGCCTTTGGCTCTTAGGAAAGTTTCCATAATGATCGCATTTGTTCGGTTGTCTTCGACAATGAGCGCTTTCAAACCTTTGCAATTCAGCTTATGTGCATTGACTGCTTCCACTTTCCCTGGCTCACAAGGCGTAAGCGCGATCTCGACGGTAAAGGTTGTCCCGACATTCTCTTGACTCTGCACAATCACATGCCCTCCCATATGCTCGGCAATTTCTTTTACTATCGCCAAACCAAGCCCTGTACCACCAAACCGCCTAGTCGTCGAGGACTCCGCTTGTTCAAAAGGACGGAAAATGCGTTTTTGCGCTTCTTGAGAAATACCGATACCCGTATCTTTCACCGCGAGAATAAGCTTGGTACCTGCCTTGCTCGATTTCTCGGTCAGCTCTACCTCTACGATGCCCCGGTCGGTGAACTTGACAGCGTTGTTTAGTAGGTTAAACAATACTTGGCGCAGACGGGCTTTGTCATTGTTGTACCAGCGCCCTGTTGGTAAATGAGACACGACTCTAAAACGAAGGCCTTTTTCTGCACATAGTGTTTGATAAACACTTTTTATGCTGCCGATGATCGACTCAATGGGGAAAG
This sequence comes from Vibrio sp. Y51_MX_L26, assembly GCF_024181935.1. NCBI lineage: Bacteria > Pseudomonadati > Pseudomonadota > Gammaproteobacteria > Vibrionales > Vibrionaceae > Vibrio > Vibrio sp. Y51_MX_L26. The sequence continues at coordinate 186,534 of NZ_JAMZAS010000002.1, read as the reverse complement.
GCGTATTTTCGAATTCAACATGTCCTTGCTCAATTTTTGAGTAATCTAAAATCTCATTAAGTAACGTCATCATATGATCACCTGAGTCATAAAGTGTTCTCAGGTGCTTACGTTGATCATCGGTGAGTGGCGTTTTTAACAATATCTGAGCGGTTCCTAATACACCGTTCATTGGCGTACGAATCTCATGGGATAATGTGGCTAAAAATGCCGTTTTAGCGTTTGTCGAAGCCTGGGCTTTTATTCTCTCTTGCTCTAGATAGATGGTTTTTTCATTGAACTTCTCGATGAGCTGTCCAATTTCATCTTCGCTATCGTAATCAATGTCTATGATCCCGCCAGTTTTCGAGTCATCAATCTTAGCCGCAATACGGACAATCGGTTCGACAATGTAACGATTCAGCAAGTAATACCCGACCAGTACACACAAGAGTAAGAAGGGAATGATCCTCCCCTCAACACTCATGACTTGTTCAAACACTTGATCGGCTACTTTAGCTTTCGCGTTGACAACTTCCATGCGCCAATCGAACTCTCCAAAATCAAGCTCACTGACATAAATTTCGTCTGTTAGTTGGAAGTTGTGCTCAATAATCACGTTCGAGTCAGCATCGCGAACCACCACACCTAAAGAGTGCAGGTTCGTGTGCTCTCGAATAAACTGAAAAAGTGCATCAAGCGATAAGTCTACCGTTACAACGCCAGCGAATTGACCGTTTTGATAATATGGGGAAGACGCAGTAATCATCTGAACCTGAGTAAAAGTGTCGATATAAACCGTAGACCAACTCACAGAACCAACTGGCGCGTCAGCAGCTGCCTTATACCATGGTTCATTATCATAGCCGCCAGATTCAGGATTATTGTAGGAGTGAATTTGGTCAATACCGCCATCACTGTTTTTGTTGAAGAATAGGCTTTTATATCGCCATTGTTCAGCTTTGAGTTCTGGTTTAGGCCATACGCCACCACTGACGAGCATCTCATCACTCAATTGGAGAATATGCGGAATTGTCGTGTTGAGAGATTGAATTTTTTCAGTCCCCTGGGCGAGTCCTGCTAGGCTGCTCAATACACCAGTAGAGCTAAGGAGAGGCTCTTTAATCTCTAGTGCAAGCAGTTGGGTGCGTAACTCTAGGTTTTGCTCCAGCTTTTGCCTAACCGGAGGCTCGACAACCAAATAGGCAACAGAACCAATCGTTGCGATAAAGAAACACAGGTACAGTGTCAGGGCGAGAATGCTTTTTTTTCTAAGTGATGAGCGAATTTCCATAGATGTCTGTGAATCATTCCCTAATATCGATTTATCACAAATTGATTGGTAAGATGAGCGCAATCAACCAGCCCATTAACAAATGGTATTCTATTTTGAAACTACAAGACATCCTTTCTCTCCCAGAACTTGACGGTAAACTACTAAACCTAGCAAAAACTCAAGGCTTTGTAACAGCGATGGCTGCAGCGCCAAACGTATTAATGCCTCAAGAGTGGTTGCCATTCTTATGGGGTGGTGAAGAAACAGCGCCATTTACTGACGGTGAGCAATTAGAGCAATACATTGATGAGATTGTACAAATGTGGAACCAAACTCGTCCTGCTCTTCTAGAAGGATCTTGGCAGTGGCCTGAAGGATGCGCGTTAGATGAACAAGATATTGTAACAAGCCAGACCCGTGATTTCTGTGAAGGTGTATTACAAGGTTGGCAACTTGCTCGTGATGACTGGGAAACGCTAATGCCAGAGGACAGCGAAGATAATGCTCTGCTCGGCGGTGTTTTGCTTTCTCTTACGATGCTTTACGATCCAGAAACGACCATTGAAACGTTGGCAGAACAAGGCATGGAAGGCTTAGAACAGTTTGAAGAGATCTTCAATGCCATGCCAGTGATGCTATGTGGTCTTACTCAGCGCGGTGTTGCATTAGCTGAAGAACAATAAGACACAACGCTGTCGACCATCAAGATTGAACCGCTGAATAGACAAAAGCTCTCTGGATGGAGAGCTTTTTTGATCATGTTAAAATCACATGTGGAATATATCGCGCCATATCTTGCGTGACTAAGCTAGTGTCTTCCCGAATCGAAATCCCAGCGGCTCTATCGTTGACTAGCCAGCTGCCAATTAACGTATGGCTTTGCCCAAACTTGGGTAACGGACGATACTGCTGGACGATATTGAATTTAGATTCATAAGGCCCTGCCGTTTTGAGTATGCGTTTCCCACCTTTGACGATCTCAATATTTGCGCCTTCTCGAGAGAATAGTGGTTTGATTACATAGTCTTTCAAACCGTTCGCTTTTGAATCGTTAGCAAAATAGGCAGGTAAAAGATTAGGATGATTCGGAAAGCGCTCCCACAATAACGGTAAAAGTGCTTTGTTGGATAGAATCGACTTCCACATGGGTTCTAACCAATTCACTTTCGCGGTCGCTAAGTATTTCGCATATTCCTCTTCAAACATAAACTCCCACGGATAAAGCTTGAACATCCAACGAATCGCTCTGTCATCTGCATCCACGAACTGACCATCTTCCGTCGCACCAATATCTTCGACATAAACAAACGCCGTCGCTAACCCAGCTTCGCGCGCGCAATCTTCTAAATACTGGACAGTCCCTTTATCTTCTTCAGTGTATTTGCAGCAGCTAAAGTGAAGGGTTTGCCCGGGTTGATATTTGGCTATCTCGGAAAAACGCTCAATCAAAAAATCTTGAAGAATGTTGAATTGATCCGCGCTCTGGTGAATTAGACCTTTATTTACAACATCCTCTAACCACACCCACTGCCAAAAACCCGTTTCAAACAGGCTGGTCGGCGTATCCGCATTGTTTTCCAGTAACTTAGCTGGCGGAGTTCCGTTGTATGCAAAATCCAGACGCGAATAGAGCGAGGGTTCATTTCGGTGCCACGAAGAAGCGACCTGCTCCCACATAAATTCAGGGATCGCACATTGCGTCAGCAACCGCTCACTACGAACCACCTCGTCCACAATAGCCAGACACATCTGATGCAGCTCTTCAGTGGGTGCTTCAATATCGTTCTCTATTTGCTCAAGCGTGAATTGATAGTAAGCACTCTCATCCCAATACGGTTGGTCATACATGGAATGGAAGCCAAAACCAAACTGGCGTGCTAACTCACGCCAGTTTTCTCGTTCTTGTATTTCTCGTCGAAACATAGTGCTTATTAACCGCCTCGGCTGACCGATACCGCTTTACCAAACCCGCCTCGAGACATTGCTCTACCAATAGTTCCGCCACCACGTTTATTTAGGTTACTGGTCGCAACCTTCGTCGGCTGATTACGATAGGAACCAAAAAATTGTCCGGCACCATTATAGAATTTGGATTTATAGCGATACATTGGTTCAGAGTAATAGCTCTTGTTGTAACCTTTCAAACCGCTCAGTGCTCGACTGTAAAAGAAGCCCCCAAAGTGAGGCACATAAGCTCGGGAACTGGAACTGTAGTAACAATCGTCTTCGTAAAAATCATTTTCACATTCGAACTCATTGTTGTAGCGAGGGGCATTTCGTTCGGCGCGAGCCAAAGCTTCTTGATAAGCAATGTCACACTGCTCACTGAACTCTGGCGAGTTTGATTTGCATTCATCAGCGTCAGAAAAAATGTAGCCTTCGGTTTTCGATTCTTGTGTCGCAAAGAAGAAAATACCGCCAAAAGCAGCAAAGGGAATAATTTTCCCAAGCTTTAAACTTTTGTCCATGGAAGAACGTTTAACGTTAGAACTCCGCTTCATCGTCCCTCCTAGTACGTCATACAAGCGGCATTTAATACACCGACCGATATAGAAACAGCCGCTAATACAATACCGGCAGGCAGCTCATCTTTTTCGATACGCTCAGTCACTTTTGGAAGTAAAACAAAACGTACAATCGCAAATGCAATGATCTGCGCCAGCATTGCAACAACGCCCCACACCATAAAATCGACAATGTTGACTGAGTTTTTTGCAGCCCCCGAAATCGCAATACAATAACCAAGAAATGCGCCACTTAGTGCAATCGCTGCCGCTGTATTTTGCTTTTCTTTGATCAGGTGCCATTCATCGTAAGGCGTAAGCTTGACGTAGATGAACTTAAACGCCAAAACGAAAATAATAGAAACAGAAAAATAGAGTAAAAAATTGGGAAAACCTGCTAACAGGTCAGCAATCATGTGCATTATTGTTCCTTGTTCATTTCTTTCCATGCAAAATCTTCAATACGTTCATCTGCAATGTAAAACAGCTTGGTACTCGGTGGTACTTCTGCACCTAAATCTGGGTTGAGTTGGATACCATGGCCAATGTCAAAAGCAATTAGCGTGGCATGATGACGCCTTTTGAGAAAAACGAAGAGACTCTCAACAGTAGTTACTGGCAGCCTTTCAGGATAAATGACCGAGTATTGAGTCATACCTCGTGTTGAAGCTAATAGCTCTTGGTGAAGTGCACTTGAGCCCGGATCTACCGCCGCTTTTGCCAGCATTTCCGCGCCAACTGCAGGTATGCATTCCGCTTTCGGACAATGTTGACTTAAAAGACGGCCTAACGCCTCATCTTTAAAGTAAGCGACCAAATGTGCGGAAGGATTCACAGAAGCACAGTACAGCGCGGCTGACAGCGTGATATCGTCCGATAGGTTATCAACAATAACGCAAGCTGCTTCAGCAATATTGGCGTTTTTCATCTCTTGTGAATCCGTGTAACTGGTCACTTTGATAAAACTGATCTCGCCTGGCAACGGGTTTTCTATTTCTGAACGGCTGCACAAAACAATCGGACGCTTCCCCTCTTCTTCATGTTGTAACATGCGAATAAGGTGCATCGTTCTCGATCCATTCCAACCCAACAATACAATATGGTTTTCCACTCTTACTCTCCGTTTTCCTAAAATACCCGCTCTCCAGTAATCCATCGCTGCTCCAGCGACACGTCCCAATAATGCAGCGAATAGGCTCAAACCGCCTGGGATCACAAACAGAACAACAACCCATTTACCCAAATCTGTCACTGGAGAATGATCGCCATAACCCACCGTACTCGCCGTAACCATAAGGTAATAGATAAAGTTAGAGAAGTTGTCTGTTAATGCGGTTTCACCAGCGAGAACGAGCAGTCCCCATGAAAGGCTCACATATAAGCCACTAAAGATGAGAAGACTTCGGTTGCTCAATTTAAAAAGGTGTGAACTAAGCCACTTTTTAACTACTAACCACACCGCCATAAATTTATAACCTCGATATTCATTGATTGCATCAATAGTAACTCATTGATAGTAAGACACAAAAAAACCAGCCATATTCGGCTGGTTTTTGAGATTTACTTTCAGTTACGCCTACTTTTTAAGCATTACCTTTCACTTGCATATTTAGCTGCTCAGCAAAGTCCAACATACGATTTAACGGAATGAGCGATTTAACACGCAATTCTTCATCAACAAAGATCTCGTGTTCTTCACCGCCTTCGCTAAGCGCTTTCTCTATCGCTTTCAAACCGTTCATTGCCATCCAAGGACAGTGTGCGCAGCTGCGACATGTTGCGCCAGCACCTGCGGTTGGCGCTTCGATAAGTTCTTTCTCTGGCACAAGTTGCTGCATTTTAAAGAAAATGCCTTTATCTGTCGCAACGATCATTTGTTTATGAGGAAGCGCTTTCGCTGCTTTGATCAACTGACTCGTCGAGCCAACGGCATCGGCAAGTTCTACGACACTTGCTGGTGATTCAGGGTGAACCAAAATAGCCGCATCTGGATACACGCTCTTCATTTTGCGTAGCGCATCAGCTGAAAACTCATCATGAACCACACACTCACCTTGCCATAGCAGCATGTCTGCGCCAGTTTTATTAGCGATGTACGATCCTAAGTGACGGTCCGGTCCCCAAATAATTGGCTTATCTTCAGCGTCTAAGTGTTCCACGATTTCAAGCGCAATGCTTGATGTAACGACCCAATCGGCACGAGCTTTAACAGCAGCAGACGTATTTGCATAAACCACAACCGTGTGATCAGGGTGAGCATCACAGAACTCACTGAACTTATCCGCTGGACAGCCAAGATCGAGCGAACATTCCGCTTCCAACGTTGGCATTAGAATTCGCTTTTCTGGTGTTAGGATTTTGGCCGACTCGCCCATAAAGCGAACACCGCCAATGATCAGTGTGCTTGCAGGATGACGATTACCAAACTTCGCCATTTCCAACGAGTCACCAACAAAACCACCCGTTTCTTCCGCTAGGGCTTGAATCTCAGGATCGGTATAATAGTGTGCGATAAGTACCGCATCCTTTTCTTTTAGCAGCTTTTTAATGCGCTCAATGTAAGACGCTTTTTCTTCTTCGCTTAATGGAACTGGCTTCGGTGGGAATGGGTAAACAGTGTCGATTTTATCTAATATATGGCTCATTGCTCTTGCTCTACGCAACTTCCTTTAATCCGAGTATTGTAACCTCGTTAATTTTCAAAAACCAACTTGTCGCGGGGATTTCTAGCTATCTAGCCGTATATCTTTGTTACAGGTAGCATTTCTGATTGAAAGAATCCGTTGCAAGATGGGGGTAAAAGGCTCGATGCCATTCCTCTCGATTTATTCGATCACCACCGATAAAGAAACGGAAAAGAAAAAGGAAGCCGAAGCTTCCTTTTTAAAACATAACGTCTTACAGCTTAGAGCTGGCAAGTTTTGCAGATGCACTACCTGGGTATTCATCAACCACTTGTTGGTAGTACTTTTTCGCTTGAGCTGCATTGTTATTACGCTCAGCGATTTCACCTAACTTGAGCAAAGCATCGGCTCGCTTATTGGAGTCTTTATAAGACACCACCGCAGCAAAGCTCTTTACAGCATCTTTGTCCTGCTTCTTAGCGAAGTACAATTGGCCTAGCCAATAGTGAGAATTCGCTGAGTATGTGGAGTCAGGATAATCTTTCTGGAACTGCTGGAACGCTGCAATTGCGCCAGTGTAGTCACGTTTCTTGAGAATGAGGTCGACTGCATTTTGGTATGCCGTTTGCTCATCAACATTTGGTGTGTACTGACCACCTGTTTTAGCCGGTTTCGCATCTTGCGCAGGCGCGGATTTGATTTCTCCACGCACACGATCTAGCTCGACAAACAACTCTCGTTGACGTTGCAACATTTGCTTCATTTCGTAGCTATTTCGCTCTAATTGACCACGTAATTCACTGATCTCTTGTGACATTTGGTCAATTTGCTGTTGCATTTGGAGCTGAACGCGATTGCGGTTTTGTAGCAAGCGCTCTAGACGCTCTACTTCCGTTTCAGATGAACGGCTCTTAGAGACGGATGATGTGCTGTTGAGATCGGATACTGGAGCTGGTGCAGCGAACGCAAAGTTCGCTGCACTTGCCAGTAACGTAAGCGCAACAGCGCGCTTAGTGTTACTGAACATGAGGATTACCTCGAATTAGTATACTAGAACCGCGCGACGGTTCTTAGCGTAAACTTCATCTGATTGACCTAGAAGAAGTGGCTTCTCTTCACCGTAGCTAACGATTGAGATTTGGTCAGCTTGAACACCTAGTGCTTGTAGGTAGTTCGCTACTGCTTGTGCACGACGCTCACCTAGAGCGATGTTGTACTCAGGAGTACCACGCTCATCAGCGTGACCTTCGATAGTTACGTTAAGTGCTGGGTTCTTGCTTAGGTAAGAAGCGTGAGCTGCAAGCATCTCTTCGTAATCTGCTGCAATTGTTGAGTTATCAAAAGCAAAGTAGATTGTTTGAGTTTCGCGTAGCGCTTGCTCTTTTAGCTCTTGCTCTGTTAGCTGACCGCTTTGATCAATTGGCGTAGCTACTGTTGTTTCAACTGCGCCATTGTTGTTTGTTGCTGCACCAGTGTTAGAAGCAGCGTCGTCGCTTGAACTACACGCTGTAACAGCCATTACAGGAAGCGCGATTAGTAGCCCTTTTAGAACCTTGTTCAGTTGCATCTTATTTTCCTTTATTAATCAAACTTATTACTACAAAAACGGTGACCATGCAGGCGCTCTAACACGCCCATTTGTTGCCGGTAATCTAGCTTTGAATCGACCATCAATTGACACCATCGATAGTACGTTTTTCTTGTTGTAAATCGAGCTATACACAACCATGCCACCGTTTGGGGCAATACTAGGAGACTCATCAAGCAAGGTCTTAGTTAAGACTTGAAGAGCACCAGTTTCCAAATCTTGTTTCGCCAAGTTAAATCCTGCGTTGCTGCGGTTCACCATTACTAGGAATCGCCCATCAGGAGTAATCTGGCCACCCAAATTTTGGCTGCCTTGCCAAGTCAAACGGTCAATAGAACCGCTGCCCAAATTTACTTGATAAATCTGTGGTTTACCACCCCTATCCGATGTGAAAATCAACGATTTTCCATCCGGATGCCAGAACGGTTCCGTATTATTTGATCTGCCACGCGTAATTTGCGTCAGCTTACGAGTGTTAAGGTCAAATGTATAAACATGAAGCGAGCCTGTCTTAGAGAGAACAATCGCTAACTTGTTGCCATCAGGCGAAAATCTTGGCGCACCATTATGACGTGGGTATGAAGTAATCTTCTCACGCTCACCGGTGTAGATGTTCATGATAAAGATTTCTGCTTGACCATTTTGGAAGCTAACATACGCAAGCTTTTTACCATCTGGCGACCATGCTGGTGACATTAATGGTTGCTTAGAACGTAAAACCAAGCGCTCGTTGTAGCCATCGTAATCAGCCACACGAAGTTGGTAAGGGAAACGGTCTTTATCATTCACCACCACGTATGCAATACGGGTCATGAAGGCACCACGGTCACCCGTTAACTGCTCATACACCAAATCAGAGATGCGGTGAGCGTACTCACGCATGCGAGGGCCTTGAACGGTCGCGACCTTATTGAACAGCACATGATCTTTTGACAGTACTAATTCGCCATCGCTACCAAGCGCTTTACTTTTCCCGCCCGTTAGCTGGCCACGCACAATATCAACAAGTTGGTAGTTGATAACGTAATCACCTTGAGCATTTTGTTTGATTGAGCCAGTCAGCAGAGCATCTACACCTAAATTAGTCCAGGCATCAAAATTGACTTCTGATTCACTGAACGGAGTTTGTGGCATCTTGCTCGTTGGAACGGGGCTGAACTTACCACTGCGTTGCAAATCCGAGGCAATAACAGCAGAAATATCCGTTGGAAGCGCTTGAGTGCCCTCCCACTTAAACGGAACAACAGCAATTGGTCGTGCTGAATCAATACCATCGGTAATGACCAACTCTAATGCGGCATTCGCCACATTTGTCATACTGCTAAACAGTACAAACATTCCTAGTAAAAGGCGTCTAATCACGTCTTATTCCTTTTAGTCCAAAGCAACAGTTATATTGATGTCTTTTAGTCTTTCGTTTACCGCAGCTTCTGAAGATTTAGGGAACGTCCCTACCTGAGCTATCGCTCGCTTCGCCGCTGCACATACTCGAGTATCGCCACTCAAAACGGTAACACCAGAGACCATCATATCAGTTCCTGTCGGAATCAATTTGATGTTTACCCTACACTCCTTTCCCAGCAAGTAGTCATCCTTAATCAACTTTTGCTGAATATTTTGAGTATAGATGGATGACATTCGAGAAAGTTCGTCGTCAATAAATTGATTTCGAGCAGCACTATTTTTACTAACCTCATCCTCAAGGCCCGCAAAAATATCATCTAGCGCGGCTTCTTGCGCTTTACGCTCGCGCTCCGCACGTTCTGCAGCTTCTCTCGCTTTGCGCTCTCGCTCTGCCGCTTCTTTTGCCGCTTTCTCTTTTGCAATGCGCGCTTTTTCAGCTTTTTCAGCGGCTTCACGCTCACGACGTGCTTTTTCTTCCGCTTCTTTTGCTGCCTTTTCACGAGCTAGACGTTCTTGCTCAGCTTTTGCTATAGCCGCTTCTTTTGCTAAACGCTCCTGCTCAGCTTTACGCACAGCTTCTTCTTTTGCCTTACGCTCTTTCTCTAGCTTAGCAGCTCGCTCTTTTTCTTTGCGAACGCGTTCTTCTTCCTGCTTGCGCTCTTGCTCTTTTTTCTTACGTGCAGCTTCTGCTTCTCGTGCCGCTTGAGCATCTTTCGCTTGCTGTTCTTTCAACTTGCGAATTTGCTCTTCTTCAGCTTTACGGTTTTTTTCTAGCTGCTCTGCTTCGCGTCTCAATTTATCAAGACGCTCTTGTTCTTTTTTTGCTGCCTTTTCGCGTTGCTGGCGAATTTCTTTCGCTTGTTGCTGCACAAGTTTTGGATCGATGACAACAGCTTGAACCATTTGCCCTGTAGGCTCTGGTTTAGACATGTTGAAGTCCGTCCCCCAAAGCAGGGCTGCAACGAGAATTGCATGCAAACCAACCGATATCGCTATCGGTTTGGCGTATTGGTTGGGTTTCTTCTTGTGATCTTTCATAGATAATTGATGTCTATTCGCTGATATCGGTCATTAGACCTACCTTAGGGATACCAGCTCGACTTAGTTCATCCAGCAATAGCACAACATCGGCATATGGTGTTGCCGCGTCGCCACCTACCGCAACTGGTGAATCTGGCTTAACCTCTCGCTCCGCTTTCACTCGCACAATAACATCTTGCAACGACAAACCTCGTTGAACTTCTTCATCGTTTACGCTTAGGCCTAAATTACCCTCGCTATCAATTTCGATGATGATAAAACTACTGTCAGTTTCGCCAGCAAGGTCTTGCATAGATTCAGCGGTCGATGTTTTCGGAAGATCAACATCGACGCCTTGAGTCACAAATGGAGCGGTAGCCATAAAAATGATCAACAGTACGAGCATTACGTCAATGTACGGAACAACGTTGATCTCCGCTGTCATTTTTCGCTTTTTAGGTTGATAACCCGCCATGCTTTATTCCTTATCCGCGCTGTCTCGGCCAGCCATCGCTTGACGATGAAGGATGCTGTGGAATTCTTCAGAAAATGTTGCGTAAGTGTGCTCTAGTTTGCTCACTTTATTGCTTAGGCGGTTGTAGGCCATTACAGCCGGGATAGCCGCAAATAGACCCATCGCTGTCGCGATCAATGCCTCGGCGATACCCGGTGCAACCATAGACAACGTAGCTTGTTTTACTTCACCCAACGCAATAAAAGCGTGCATGATGCCCCAAACGGTACCAAATAGGCCGATGTAAGGACTGATAGAACCGACTGTCGCTAAGAACGGTAAGCTTGTTTCTAGTTCATCAACTTCACGAGAGACAGCAACGCGCATTGCGCGGCCAGTGCCTTCCATGATGTACGCTGGTGAGTTTGCGTTGCTCTTACGTAGACGAGCAAACTCCGTGAAACCTGCGTAAAAAATTTCTTCTGTGCCTTCAATTTCGTCTTTACGCGCTTTTACTTTTTGGTAAAGCTGAGAAAGATCAGTACCCGACCAGAATTTGTCTTCAAACTGCTCTGCATTCTTTGAGGCTTGAGAAAGCACTTTGCTGCGCTTGATGATCATTGCCCATGACACAATTGACATACCAAGCAACGTCAGCATCACAAGCTTTACCAACAGACTAGCCTGAAGAAAGAGATCTAAAATGGAAATATCAGCAGTCACTATTTGTTAGCTCCGAATTTATAAAGGTTGGAATAGCTATTGGTTTCATTTTCTTATTATCGATACATGCTACCTTAACAGAGGCCTTGCACAATATCTTGCCTTGATCATTGACCAACTCTTGACAGAATTGCAGGGAAGCACGTTTTATTTCTGACACTCGGGTTAATACTGTCAAATGCTCGTCCAGCCTTGCCCCTTGGTTGAAATCAATATCCATGTGTCGGACAACAAAGCCGATATTTTGTTCCAGTAACACATGTTGAGAAATGCCTTTGGCACGTAACATTTCTGTCCGCGCGCGCTCAAAGAATTTTAGATAATTAGAATGATATACAACGCCGCCCGCATCGGTGTCTTCATAGTACACGGTGATCGGCCAGCGAAAGAGATTTGATGTGCCTAGCAAGGGAGTCCCAATATATTCAATTCTTTAAAGTAATTACTATAACTGAAGCGACAGCAATTGGTACCGAGCTAAGGGAATATTTTTGAAATTTGTAGAAAAAATAAAAGCTAGGCGAAATACCTAGCTTTTATTCGATGATTTAGTAACCGACTTTATTACAGCGTATTTCAGCCTAAAAGAAATAAAGTGCCGTTAAATAAATTAAGATAGCTAACGAAAAGTAGGGACTAAACAAAGCTTGCCAGTACCAGTTTCTCGGTTTGAAGCCCACACCGTAAACCATGCTTGAGCATACAGACCAAATCAGTGCTGGTGCGATGATTGAGTTAAAACCACCAATTGCTTGATGGTAAGCTTCAGGATCCCACATCACCAATCCTACATGCATAAAGCCAAGGATGAGAGATAAGACTCTTAACAGAGTCTTATCCATCGGAGCGTGAAGTTGCGCTACCTTATCAGCGAGATTACTCACTGTCTTTGTCCATCATTTCTGAGTGCTCTAACCAAAGAGCGTTGATGATACCGAATGCACAAGCAAGTAGTACACCTAGAATCCATGCGAAATACCACATAGTAAATGCTCCTTAGTAAAGTGAGTTTTTGTTGTCTTCAATGTACTGATCATCAAGGCGACCAAACATCTTGTAGTAAGTCCAAGACGTGTAACCAAGGATGATTGGCACCATAACAAACGCAACGCCTGTCATTAGGTTCAGAGTCAGTTCAGATGACGTTGCATCCCACATTGTTAAGCTGTGGCTTGGCATTAAGTCTGAAGGCATGATGAATGGGAACATCGCAAAACCTGCAGTAAAGATAACGCCAGCAACACCCAGACTTGAAGTAATGAACGAAATCGCACATTTTTCAAGACGAGATGCCAATACGGCAAGAAGCGGCATTGCGACACCTAGTACAGGAGCAGCCCATAGTAGTGGGTAGTTTTCAAAATTCTTCATCCACGCACCAGCTTCACGGATTACCTCTTTGTTTAGAGGGTTAGAAGCTGCATTACTGTCGATACCGCCAACAATGACGTAACCATCAATATTTTGGATCCAGAAACCAGCCGCTACAAACGCTGCAACCGTCAGTAAACCAGCCAACTGAGCAACGTTGCGAGCACGCACATGCACTTCGCCCGTTGTTTTCATTTGTAGCCAAGTCGAACCTTGCATCAAAATCATGAACAAACTAACTAAGCCACACAGCAGTGCAAATGGGTTTAGAAGACCAAAGAATGAGCCATGGTATGTTGGCATCAAGAACTCACTCAATTGGAATGGTACACCCTGTAGTAGGTTGCCAAACGCTACACCAAAGATGATTGGTGGAACAAAACCACTGATTGAGATACAGATATCCCAGGTATTGCGCCATTTTGGATCTTCAATTTTAGAGCGGTAGTCTAGGCCCAGAGGACGAAGCCATAGCGCTGCTAGTGTCAAAATCATCGCTAAGTAGAAGCCTGAAAATGACGTTGCGTAAACCAAAGGCCAAGCTGCAAACAATGCACCACCAGCAGTGATAAGCCAAACTTGGTTACCATCCCAGTGAGGGGCAATTGAGTTAATCATGACGCGACGTTGCGTGTCGTTTTTACCGATAATAGGTACAAGCGCGCCTACACCCATATCGAAACCGTCTGTTACTGCAAAACCAACTAGTAGAACACCGATTAGTACCCACCAGATGAGTCGCAAGATTTCGTAATCAAACATCTTGTTATCTCCTTACCTTACGCTTCTACTTGGCGACTAACTTTGTCTTCAACAGAGTCAGCATTTTGCTCGAAGTGGTAGCGACCCGTTTTCAGGCTGCTTGGGCCTTTACGAGCGAATTTCAACATTAGGTAAACTTCTGCAACCAGGAATACCGTGTATAGCGCCAGAATTGCGAAGAGTGAAGTCCAGATTTCGCCAGCAGTTAGTGCAGAAGCTGCAACGTGCACTGGTAAAATTTCACCAACAGCCCATGGCTGACGACCGTACTCAGCGACGAACCAACCCGCTTCAATCGCAATCCACGGTAGTGGGATGCTGAATAGTGCAGCTTTAAGAATCCATTGTTTCTGTTCGATCTTCTGACGACACGTTTGAATAAATGCCGCACCGAAAACGAATAGCATGATGAAACCACAAGCAACCATGATACGGAATGACCAGAATAGCGGCCATACTGTTGGGATTGAGTCATCCGCAGCAGCTTGGATTTGCTCTTCTGTCGCATCAACAACATTGTCTGTGTAGCGTTTTAGAAGTAGACCGTAACCTAGGTCACCCTTCACTTCATCAAACGCAGTCATGTTTTCTTCTGACTTGTCACCTGCGCGAAGCTTCTCTAGAAGTTCATAAGCGTACATACCGTCACGAATACGATCGACGTGCTCATCACGTAGGTCACGAAGACCTGTTACTTGCTCATCAAAAGAACGTGTCGCGATGATACCCATTACGTAAGGGATCTTGATTGCGTAATCTGTGTGCATGGTTTCTTGGTTAGGAACACCAAACAACGTAAACGCTGCTGGAGCTGGTTCTGTGTGCCACTCTGCTTCAATTGCAGCAAGCTTCACTTTTTGAACTTCACCAAGCTCGTAGCCAGATTCATCGCCAAGAACGATGGTAGATAAGATAGCCGCAATACCGAAAGAAGCAGCGATGGCAAATGAACGACGAGCAAACGCAATGTCACGACCTTTTAATAGGTAGTATGAACTGATGCCTAGAATAAACATTGCGCCACAAGTGTAACCAGAAGCAACCGTATGCACGAACTTAACCTGAGCTACTGGGTTTAGTACAACCTCAGAGAAGCTCACCATTTCCATTCGCATGGTTTCGAAGTTGAAGTCCGCGCCTACTGGGTTTTGCATCCAGCCGTTTGCGATAAGAATCCAAAGTGCAGAGAAGTTAGAGCCCAGCGCCACAAGCCAGGTAACCGCTAAGTGTTGACGTTTAGATAGACGATCCCACCCGAAGAAGAATAGACCAACAAAAGTTGACTCCAGGAAGAATGCGACAAGGGCTTCGATCGCTAGCGGCGCACCGAAGATGTCACCTACATAGTGGGAGTAGTAAGACCAGTTCGTACCAAACTGGAATTCCATGGTAAGGCCTGTCGCCACACCAAGTGCAAAGTTAATACCGAATAGCTTACCCCAGAACTTGGTCATGTCCTTGTAGATTTGCTTGTTCGTCATTACGTACATCGATTCCATAATGGCCAGAAGGAAGGCCATACCAAGGGTCAATGGTACGAATAGGAAGTGATACATCGCTGTCAGTGCAAACTGCAACCGCGATAGATCAACTACGTCAATCATGGTAACTCCTATGTGTCGGCTGAATGACACTCTCTACATATTGCAATCCATATTCAAGTGTTATTTACACTTGAAAAATGTTGAATTATCACAACTCATTGTTGCAAAAATGTGCTTCATTGGTTAGTTAATTGTTAAGCATCAGCTAATATAGCTAGGGCTAATATTACTTGTAAAAACAGATTGTTTCAAAAGGTTTATAGCCGGAATGCGCTTTGATATACGTCAATGTTTATGCGCGGAATTTGAACAAAAATCCATCACATTGATCCAGATCAACCAGTATTAGATACGGATGTTAAGAGAGAGTAATCAGGAGAGAAATTAACCAGTTGCGAGCAAACATAGAGTTAACAATCAATGCTTTTTACTTACTAAACTGGTATGAGAAGAAATTCAAAAAATGTGAGTTTGGTCAACTTTAATGAAGCGCTGGGCCGCAAAGGCCCAGCGCGGGAATCTTATTTTTCAATTCCGAAATGCAAATACGCACGATCTGTCGCGATTCTTCCACGTGGAGTGCGTTGTAAATAACCTTGCTGAATAAGATAAGGCTCAAGAACGTCTTCGATAGTATCCTTTTCTTCACCTATCGCTGCCGCCATGTTATCGAGTCCGACCGGACCACCACCAAATTTCTCCATAATTGCGAGTAGCAGTTTGCGGTCCATATAATCGAAACCTTCGGCGTCCACATCAAGCATATTCAGCGCTTTGTCGGCAACCTTTGCACAAATGTGACCATTTCCTTTCACTTCCGCATAATCGCGAACACGACGTAGTAGGCGGTTAGCAATACGTGGTGTGCCACGTGCACGTCTTGCCACTTCCAAGGCGCCTTCAGGTTCCATTGACAAACCTAAACAATCCGCGCTGCGCTGCACAATATCTTGTAGGTCTTTTATCTTATAAAACTCAAGACGCTGAGTAATACCAAAACGGTCTCGTAATGGTGACGTTAAAGAGCCCGCTCGGGTCGTTGCACCAATCAAAGTAAACGGCGGCAAATCGATCTTAATAGAACGAGCGGCCGGACCTTCACCGATCATAATATCCAGTTGATAATCTTCCATCGCCGGATACAGAACCTCTTCAACCATCGGGCTTAAGCGGTGAATTTCATCAATAAATAGAACGTCATTTTCTTCTAGGTTGGTTAGTAACGCGGCTAAATCGCCTGCTTTTTCAAGAACTGGCCCTGAAGTAGTACGGATGTTTACTTCCATCTCGTTGGCGACAATATTTGCTAGCGTGGTTTTACCCAAACCCGGAGGGCCAAAAATTAACAGGTGATCAAGAGCTTCACTACGTAACTGAGCAGCTTTGATGAAGATCTCCATTTGGTCACGAACGTGGTCCTGACCTTGGTAATCCGCCAACTTCTTTGGTCGAATAGCACGATCAATGACATCTTCATCACGAAAGGCAGGGTTTTCTGGAGCGATTAAACGATCGGCTTCAATCATCTTTTTACCTTGAAAAATGGTTACCTGAGAGAATAATGCCGCTCGTTTAACAGCAAGTGGCATATTTCTGTATCTCGTCATCCTGTACAGCGACGAAGGAGCGTGATACAGGATCTTCTATCCGAGCACTTTATGGTCAAAATTGTTTCATTAACCGCTCAGCGCGCTGCAATTAGATTCCTGGTCTCACCAAGGCTCGCTGGAATGACACAAAAACATCGTTAAGCGACTGGCATTAACCTTAGAGAGTGAGTTATCTTGAACAAATGCTCACTGTGAAACCAGCGTTACACCATTGATTTTAGAGCTTCACGGATCATTTGCTCACTGCTCATGTCCGGTTTAGCAATTTGAGACACCACTTTCGACGCTTGAGTCGGCTTGTAACCCAAAGCTAGAAGCGCGCTAATTGCCTCTTCTTCCGCGTTGTTGGATGTCGAACCAGAATCCGCAGGAGCAGCATCCGTAAATGGTGTAAATAGATCGCCAGCGCCCCACCCTTTCAAGCGGTCTTTCATTTCAACAACCAATCGCTCTGCGGTTTTCTTGCCAACGCCTGGAAGCTTAACCAGCGTAGAAACGTCTTCATGTTCCACACAAGTAACAAATTGCGTTGCTGTCATACCAGAGAGAATACCAAGACCGAGTTTAGGACCAACGCCATTGGCTTTGATCACTTCACGGAAAAGTGCTCGTTCTTTTACTGTGTTGAAACCGTATAGCAATTGTGCATCTTCACGGACGACAAAGTGAGTATAAATAATGGCTTCTTCGCCAACATTTGGCAGCTCGTAAAAACAGCTCATTGGCATCTGGACTTCATAACCAATGCCATTAACTTCAATTAACACTTCAGGTGGTTGTTTTTCAATCAGTGTGCCACGAAGACGTCCAATCACTATAAATACTCTTTGGAAATGAATTTGCGACAGGATAATAAAGAACTGGATAGACATCCAGTTAATTTTATCGGTAGCGCCCTTTTCTGGCACTGGTTGCTTTGCCCGCTAAGGCAACGAGGGTTTTGTTCGTATTGGCATGACAAATCGCCACACCTAAAGCATCGGCTGCATCCGCTTGAGGCTTGGCGGGCAGTTTAAGCATCTGCTGAACCATATGTTGAACTTGCGCTTTGTCCGCACCACCAGTACCGACTACAGCTTGCTTAATAAGACGCGCGGCGTATTCGTATACCGGCAACTCTGCATTCACCGCAGCAACAATTGCGCTGCCACGAGCCTGGCCAAGCTTTAATGCTGAATCCGCATTTTTAGCCATAAACACTTGTTCAATCGCAAATACGTCCGGTTGAAACTGAGTAATGATTTCCGTGACGCCAGCGTAAATCTGCTTAAGACGGCCCGGAAGTTCTTTTTCTGAAGTACGAATACAACCACTACCAAGGTATTGCAAATGGCGTCCATTTTGACGAATGACCCCATAACCGGTAATGCGTGAACCTGGGTCAATGCCCAAAATAATTGACATGAATGTTCCTAAAAATGAGGCCGAATGCGGCCTCAATTTCTTATTATTACTTTCTAATTTCGGAGCGAATACCGCTCACTGCACATTGAGTTTACTCTAGAGAGGCCGCAACGTCATCAGAGATGTCACCGTTGTGATAAACCTCCTGAACATCGTCCAGATCTTCTAAAGCGTCAATCAAACGGAGCAGTTTTGGCGCAGTGTCCACATCCAGTTCTGCTTTCGTTGAAGGGATAAGCGACACTTCGGCGTTCTCCGCCTCAAAACCTGCGGCATCAAGGGCATCTTTTACGAGTCCAAAATCGCTTGGCGCGGTGTAAACATCAATTGAGCCATCTTCTGATGTTTCGATGTCATCAGCGCCACTTTCTAACGCCACTTCCATCACCACATCTTCATCTAAACCTGGGGCGTATGAGATCACGCCTTTCTTGTCGAAAAGATAGTTTACACTACCATCCGTACCCAGATTGCCTCCTGACTTCGAGAACGCATGGCGTACGCCAGATACTGTGCGATTTCGGTTATCCGTCATACATTCGACCATGACCGCAGTGCCACCCGGACCATAACCTTCATAGATTACGGTTTCCATATTGTCATCGCCTTCACCACCGGCACCTCGGCTGACAGCGCGGTTGACAGTGTCACGCGTCATGTTGTTAGACAACGCTTTATCAATTGCAGCTCGCAAACGTGGGTTATTTTCTGGCTCACCGCCTCCCTCTTTTGCCGCAACAACGATTTCACGGATTAATTTGGTAAAGATTTTGCCGCGCTTCGCATCTTGCGCTGCTTTACGGTGACGAATATTCGCCCATTTACTATGACCTGCCATAATTCACCTTTTAATGTATTTTGACGCTTAATAGCAAACATGAGCTAAAAAGCGTTGCTTGGGAAATTGCTTTGGAAGTTTCTTGGGTTTATTTAAACAAAAACTCCCGCAGTTGCGGGAGTTTTCTTCAAATGTTGTGCGCTTATTCTGCGTCTTTTTCTTTCGCTGCAGTCACTGCGATTGCTAGCTCTTCTAGCGCTGCTGGGTTCGCAATGCTTGGTGCGTCTGTTAGTAGACACGCCGCTGCTGTTGTTTTAGGGAACGCGATAACATCACGGATGTTCTCGGTACCACATAGCAGCATCACTAGACGGTCAAGACCGAATGCAAGACCAGCGTGTGGAGGCGTACCGAATTTCAGTGCATCAAGCAGGAAGCCGAACTTAAGCTGTTGCTCTTCAGGTGTGATGCCTAGAATATCAAATACGGCTTCTTGCATATCTGCGTTGTGGATACGAACAGAACCGCCGCCAACTTCGTAACCATTTAGAACCATATCATAAGCGTTAGAGTTTGCCGCAGCTGGGTTCGCTTTTAACTCTTCCGCAGTCACACCTAGAGGTGACGTGAATGGGTGGTGCATCGCGTGTAGGTTGCCTTCGTCATCTTCTTCGAACATTGGGAAGTCAACAACCCATAGTGGAGCCCATGCTGATTCGTCAGTTAGCTCTAGATCTTTACCTAGCTTCAGACGCAGTGCGCCCATAGCTTCTGCAACGATGCCCGCTTTATCAGCGCCAAATAGGATGATATCGCCAGATTCCGCTTGAGTGCGATCTAGGATGCCGTTGATCACGTCTTCGTTTAGGAATTTAGCTACTGGAGATTGGATACCTTCCATGCCTGCAGCACGGTCGTTAACCTTCATCCAAGCTAGACCTTTCGCACCGTAGATACCAACGAATTCACCGTAGCCATCAATTTGCTTACGAGTCAAAGATGCACCACCTGGAACGCGAATAACGGCAACGCGGCCTTTCTCGTCGTTTGCTGGGCCAGAGAATACTTTGAACTCAACGTCTTTCACTAGGTCAGCAACGTCTACTAGCTCTAGTGGGTTACGTAGGTCTGGCTTGTCAGAACCGAAACGGCGAATCGCTTCGCTGAATGGCATTACTGGGAACTGACCTAGGTCTACGTTTAGTAGCTCTTGCCACATATCGCGAACCATGTTTTCCGTCACTTCACGTACTTGCTCAGCCGTCATGAATGACGTTTCGATATCGATCTGAGTGAATTCTGGTTGACGGTCAGCACGTAAGTCTTCATCACGGAAACACTTAACGATTTGGTAGTAACGGTCAAAACCAGACATCATTAGAAGCTGTTTGAATAGCTGTGGAGACTGAGGAAGCGCGTAGAAGCTGCCTTTGTGAACACGGCTAGGTACTAGGTAGTCACGCGCGCCTTCTGGTGTCGCTTTCGTTAGTACTGGTGTTTCGATATCTAGGAAGCCGTTGTCATCTAGGAAACGACGAACAAAGCTAGATGCTTTAGCACGTAGCTTGATGCGGTCACTCATTTCTGGACGACGAAGGTCTAAGTAACGGTACTTCAGACGTTGCTCTTCAGAGTTCTTTTGGTTGAAGTCTAGAGGCAAAACGTCACTGCGGTTGATGATTTCAAGACCTGTCGCAAGGATCTCAACTTCACCTGTTGTCATGTCTTTGTTTGCTTGGCTTTCTGGACGAACGCGTACTTCACCCGTTAGTTTGATACAGAATTCATTACGAAGTGTGTTAGCCACTTCATACGCATCCGCCATATCTGGATCAACAACTACCTGAACGATACCTTCGCGATCTCGCATATCAATAAAAATAAGACCGCCTAAATCACGACGACGGTTAACCCAGCCGCAAAGTTCTACAGTTTGTCCTGCAAGGGACTTGTTCAGATGACCACAGTAATGGGTACGCATAATGAAATTCCCAATCTCTCAAATGTTGTTAACTACGCTCTGTCAGCCTCATTGCCAAGCAGAGTAAAGATTCAGTTATACGCTGAATGTCCACGAAAATCGACTACTCAACATACAATTACGTGTGTTTTATCATTCACTGGTGCTTTTTAGTACAACAAATGTTCAAAAGCGCACCAAAGCGAAAAAATTGGTGGGGATTATAGCGTGAAATTACCTATTTCAGCAAAACTCTCGTAAAGTATTCACACGAGTAGCAAGCAGTAAAGAATAATGGATAACTTACCTCTTCGACTTGGATTGACGATGTGGTCGCACAATCAATGGCAACAAAGCTTTTACGGCAGCGGGACAAAGCCCGCTGAACGTTTAGAAAAGTATGCACAGGTGTTCCATACCGTGGAAGGCAACACGACATTTTATGCCACGCCGACGCTCAACACGGTGCAAAACTGGAGAGCAGCAACCCAAGATGATTTTCGCTTTACTTTCAAACTTCCTAAAGCCATCACTCATGAGCAAATGCTAAGAGGTTGCAGCGAACAGCTGAGAGACTTCATGAAAGTCATGGAGCCGTTGCATGACCGTGTGGGGCAATGGACAATTCAATTGCCAGCGGCATTTGGTCCTGAGCACCTTGATCGACTGAAAAAGTTCTGTGCGAGCTTTCCACCTAACTTCCCTCTTGGTGTTGAGGTTCGTCATATGGCATTTTTCTCCAAAGGTGAAGAAGAGCGAGCACTTAACCAATGGTTAGTAGAAAATAACATTGACCGCATTATTATGGATAGCCGCCCTGTCTTTGCCGCTAAGCCAGACAATGAAGCGATCATTGATGCGCAAATGAAAAAACCAAGAGTACCAGTCCACGCCATTGCTACCGCTTCACACCCTTTGATTCGCTTTATTGGTCATCCAGAAGAACAGCAAAATTACGAGTTTTTTACACCATGGCTCAGCAAGTTGCCGCAATGGATTGCAGAAGGTAAACAGCCGTATGTCATGATCCATACTGCGGACAATATAATTGCGCCGGAGTTGGCAGCCAATCTGTATAAAGACATACAAAAGCGTATCACGCTCCCTGAGTTAGCGCCGTTCCCAGCTGACGATGGCAACTCGCAGTTGCAGATGTTCTAACGCAACACATGACAGAGGCGCGAAATTCCCATAAAATACGCGCCTTTTTTGGTGCCTGACGTTTTCAGGCGGCTTGTATGCAGAGATTTGGTTATGAACCCTAAGAGCAATCCAGATACTATTTTTTCGGCTCCAATCGATAAAATTGGGGATTTCACGTTCGATGAACGCGTAGCGGAAGTTTTTCCTGACATGATTCAGCGATCGGTGCCGGGTTACAGCAACATTATTTCTGCAATTGGTATGCTGGCAGAGCGTTTTGTAAAACCTCACTCAAACATCTACGACCTAGGTTGCTCTTTGGGTGCTGCTACGCTGTCTATGCGTCGTCATATCAAACAAGAAGGCTGTAAGATCATTGCGGTCGACAATTCACCTGCAATGGTTGAGCGTTGCAAATTACATGTAAACGCGTACCGAAGCGATACTCCTGTAGATGTGGTTGAAGCGGATATTCGTAATATCGATATTGAAAACGCATCAGTTGTCGTACTGAACTTTACTCTGCAATTTCTTTCTCCAGACGATCGTTACGCCCTGCTTGAACGAATCTACGCGGGTCTACGTCCAGGCGGAATTTTGATTTTGTCGGAGAAATTCGTCTTCGAAGATGAAGTGTCAAACGAGCTGTTAATTGACCTTCACCACGACTTTAAACGTGCAAATGGTTATAGCGAACTAGAAATCAGCCAAAAGCGCAGCGCGATAGAAAACGTAATGCGCCCAGATTCAAAGAAAGAGCATAAAGAGCGTTTCGCTAAAATTGGCTTTTCTAGCTACGATGTTTGGTTCCAATGCTTTAACTTTGGCTCTATGTTCGCAATTAAATAAACCTTGCATACAAAGGCCCTGAATCACGCCACTTTAGGCTGTTATTTAATAATTTTAATACCATCAACTCAGCGATTAACTAACTATGTTTAACTTTGCAAACTTCTACCAATTGATTGCCCAAGACACACGTCTTCAACCTTGGCTGAATGTGTTACCACAACAGTTAACGGACTGGCAAAATGCAGAGCACGGTGACTTTGGTCGCTGGTTGAAAGCACTGAACAAGATTCCAGAAGGCTCACCAGATCAAATTGACATCAAGAACTCGGTAACCATCAGCAACGACACGCCTTTCCACGAAGGTGAGCTGAAAAAGTTAGAAAACTTGCTACGCACATTCCACCCTTGGCGCAAAGGCCCATACACGGTGCACGGTATTCATATCGATACCGAGTGGCGCAGTGACTGGAAATGGGATCGCGTGCTTCCGCATATTTCTCCGCTGAAAAACCGCAGTGTTCTGGATGTGGGTTGTGGCAACGGTTACCACATGTGGCGTATGCTCGGTGAAGGCGCACGTCTTTGTGTAGGAATCGACCCGTCTCATCTGTTCCTGATTCAGTTTGAAGCGATTCGTAAACTCATGGGCGGCGACCAACGCGCACACCTGTTACCTCTGGGTATTGAACAACTACCTAAGTTAGAAGCGTTCGACACGGTATTCAGCATGGGCGTACTTTACCACCGTCGCTCTCCACTGGATCACTTGGTGCAGCTAAAAGATCAATTAGTGTCTGGTGGTGAACTAGTATTGGAAACACTCGTGATTGAAGGTGATGAGAATGCAGTGTTGGTTCCAACTTCTCGTTACGCACAAATGCGTAATGTCTATTTCTTCCCTTCAGCAAAAGCGCTGAAAGTGTGGTTAGAGTTGGTAGGATTTGAAGATGTGCGCATCGTTGATGAAAACGTCACTTCAGTTGATGAACAACGTACCACAGATTGGATGACGCATAACTCTCTACCAGACTATCTAGATCCGAACGACCCAAGCAAGACTGTAGAAGGTTACCCTGCCCCTCGCCGCGCGGTTCTTGTCGCTCGCAAACCATAATTCGCTGAGATTCCTGACATTGTCTTAACTCATTTTACGAGTTAAGACATTACCCTCTTTCCTCGTACTGAGCGTGTTTGTTTTTCGAGTCCATTTGTTACATCAAAACATAAGCACGCTCTAAATAAGGATGCGCTTTTATGTCCTTGATTTTTAGCTTTTCATCACTATTCCTCAAACAATAAGTAATAGAGAAACATTCTTACTTGTGAGGCTTTATTGATATGAGCTAAACTCCTAAAAAATAAACAACTTAATCCAATCCCAAGGTTTTCAATGTTATTACGATTGACCCCGATTGTTGCCATCGCCTTACTATCTGGATGCTCACTAACCAAAGGCGAACAGTACCACCAAGAAACGTTAGCGGCTATTCAAACTTCAGAAGCGAATGTCAATAATCGCATTACTAACTTAGAGCTTCAGCTCAGCAACCAATCGGACTATATCGACAGCCTTGAAGAACAAGTCGATAAACTACAGGTTGAACTTCTGACATTTCGTGATGAAGCAATGGCAGAAGTAAAAAAGCCAAAAGAGCCGATTATTGTCCAATCTCCTGCTCCTGTGGAACCAACACCAACTCATGATATTGTCCTTGGCTCAATTGAAAAGGTCACTATTGACTCCATTAAGCAGACTTTTGATGCACGTGTCGACACCGGTGCCGCAACCTCATCTTTAAATGCAGTTGATATTGAAGAGTTCGAAAGAAACGGCAAAAACTGGGTTCGATTCCACCTGGCAGATACCAGTAAATCCGAAGAAGAAAAAAATACTTGGATTGAAGCGCCTGTCATTCGTTACGTAAAAATTCGCCAAGTTACCAGTGAAGAACTAGAACGTCGCGCTGTAGTAGAACTTTGGGTGCGCGTTGGAAAAATTCATGAAAAAGCGCAATTTACGTTGGCAGATCGCTCGCATATGAACCATCCTATTTTACTGGGTAGAGAATTTATGCGCGACATCGCACTTGTCGATGTAAGTCGTACCTATATCCAAACGGACGAAGATAAAAAATAATAAGGTAGATTATGACGTCAAAAATACCGTTTTACCTTTCAATCATCTTATTGGTGATTGCGGGCATTGCTTTGAGTGTTTTCAGACATGAAAACTACGGCGTGCCTTGGACACCAGGCGAAACTCGTCAGGTATGGGATGTAGAGGCACGTATTGAGTTCAATGCTAACGGCAATGAAGTCAAAGCTTCACTCGCAGCACCTCATACACAAAGTGGTTATACGCTTATCGGTGAATCCGCTTCCTCTTCTGGTTATGGCGTTTCCTACATTAATTCTGATTCTGGACGTCGTGCCGAGTGGTCAATTCGTCAGGCCAAAGGTCCTCAAACCATTTACTACAAAGCGCAGTTCTTAGTGGACCCTCAGGCTAAAGTTACGCCTCTACCACCAACTGAAGACATTACGCCACCAACTCTATCAGCGCCACAAGCCGCGGCGGCAAATGCCCTTGTAGAGCGTGCGATGAGTCGCTCTGCCGACAATGTGACCTTTACTCGTGAGCTCATCAAAGCGCTTAATGACCCAGACAGTCAAAATTCATCGCTACTACTGAATGACTTCAGCCGTACTGATGCACTACATAATATTTTGCTTACCGCAGGTATACAGAGCAAAACAGTCGGTGTTATCGAACTAGAAGATGGACGTCGACGCCAAACCATTCAACCAATGGTTCAGGTTTGGTCGGGTAAAGATTGGGTGCTGTTCTCACCAAATTCCGAACAGAAAGCCGTGAAACCAAACTTATTAGTTTGGGATGAGTCGAATGTATCCCTGCTTGATCTTGTTGGTGGTAAAAATAGCCAAGTTCATTTCTCAATGATCAAGCAAGAAATGACTCCACAGCAAGCAACAAACAACAAGATAGAAGCTGATGGGCTGCTGAATATTTCAATTCATAGCTTGCCTCTTGAAGAACAAGCAATGTTTAAGACCATCATGCTAATCCCTATCGGTGCCCTTATCGTGGTGTTCTTGCGCGTGATTATCGGTCTAAAAACATCCGGTACTTTCATGCCAGTACTGATTGCTGTTGCGTTTGTTCAAACCCAGCTATTAACGGGTATTGTCGGTTTCTTACTGATCGTTGGCACAGGCTTGATTATTCGAAGTTACTTATCGAGGTTGAACTTACTGCTTGTAGCACGGATATCAGCGGTCATTATTACCGTTATTATGATCATTTCGGTGTTCACAGTAGTCGCATTTAAGATGGGCTTAACGGAAGGCTTAACAATTACGTTCTTCCCGATGATCATCTTGTCATGGACAATTGAACGTATGTCTATCCTATGGGAAGAAGAAGGTGCGAAAGAAGTCGCTCTGCAAGGTGGGGGCTCACTGCTCACCGCAGTATTGGTTTACTTAGCGATGACGAACTCATACATTCAGCACCTAACCTTTAACTTCATTGGTCTACAGTTGATTGTTCTGGCCGGTATTCTATTACTAGGTACTTACACAGGTTACCGTCTAACTGAGTTACGTCGTTTCAAACCACTAGCGGAGGACTAAACGATGTTCGAAAGTTTTACTTCGCCAGCTAAGCTTCGCCATAAAGGCATTATGGGAATGAACAAACGTAACCACAGTTATATCGGCCGTTACAATGATCGTTCTAAATACCCATTAGTTGATGACAAGCTCAAGACTAAAATTATTGCGCAGGCAGCAGGGGCGACAGTCCCTGCCCTGATCGGCGTTATTCATAACCAAGCAGAAGTAAAGACTATCCACAAAATGGTTGAGAACTGGCCTGGTTTTGTAATCAAACCTGCACAAGGTAGTGGCGGTAAAGGCATTCTGGTTGTTACCTCTCACAAAAACGGGGTATATACCAAACCCTCCGGCTCTACAATAGGTCGGGATGAGGTCGAGCGTCACATTAGTAATGCGCTTGCTGGCCTTTTCTCTCTTGGTGGTAAAAATGACGTTGCTGTGGTTGAAAACTTAATCAAGTTTGATGACTGTTTTGATGGCTTCAGTTATGAAGGCGTACCAGATGTTCGGATCATCGTATTTAAAGGCTACCCTGTTATGGCAATGATGCGCTGTTCTACGGCGGCGTCGGACGGTAAAGCAAACCTTCACCAAGGCGCTGTGGGCGTGGGCATTGATATCGCCACAGGTAAAGCAATCCGAGCGGTGCAATTCGACCATCCAGTCACCCACCATCCGGATACAGGCAAAGACCTTTCTACCCTCCAAGTCCCGCACTGGGAGCGCTTGCTTGAGCTTGCGTCTAGTGCGTGGGAGATGACAGGGTTGGGGTACATGGGCACGGATATGGTGTTAGATAAAGAAGAAGGACCTATGGTTTTAGAGCTCAACGCTCGTCCTGGCTTGGCAATCCAAATCGCCAATGGTGCAGGCTTGCTTCCTCGTTTGAAACACATAGAGAGCCTCGGCACACCTGCCGAGTATCCAAAGCCGATTGAACGTGTCGCCTACGCAGCAGAGCAGTTTGGGGTAAAACCGCAGTTCTAATCGCCAATCACAATATCATTCGCCAGTAATTGTTCGGATTGCTGGCGTTTTTTGTTTCCGTTTCCAAAACCGTCTACCTACTCATCTTATTAAACAAACCTATCTCACCTATAACTTGAATCAATGATCGAGCTAACAGAATCAACATAGATCGTTTCTTTTCTCCTTTAACTTTTGAGTATGATGAGGTCTCCCCTTACTCAACTTGAGAGGTTGAGAAATGCTAACAAAAGAAACAGATAACGATGAACCAGAGCTTGAAGAACAAGAGAGCTTAGACCAGCATTTACAACGCTTGTCTGAGCTTTCTGTCCAAGCACTTGAAGAGCTTGCTGAAATGATCGATATCAGAGACGATATTTCAGAGGAATAAAACTTAGCCTCCCCGCTAAGTTCTATTAATAAGCCGAGACTGTCGTCCTACAGTCTCGGCTTATTTTATACGCTTTGAAGCCTCCCGCTAACAAATACAAAAACGCCCGCGTTCATTGCGGGCGTTTTGCTAGATTCGGAGTTTACGATTCAAACTCTTCGATCATCTCTTGCGCTTCGGTCTTAGGCTTATCCGTTTGACCAAAACCACGTAGACCAACTACGTGTACGTGCTCATGGTCTTTAAACACCTTACGCACCAACTTGTAGGTAGTACCTTTCTCTGGGCTGATGTTTTCTGGTGCCGCAATAAGAAGCTGCATATCCAGACGGTCACACAATTCGAACAATGTCGCGATCGATTTCGCATCCAGACGCGCTGCTTCATCCAAGAAGAGCAGACGACAAGGCACAATGTCTTTGCTGCGAAGACGACGAGATTCTTCTTCCCAGCTTTGAACAACCATCAGGAGGATTGACTGACCAGTACCGATCGCTTCACCTGTTGATAGCGCGCCAGACTCAGCCTGTAGCCAACCATCTGTACCACGGTTCACTTCTACACTTAGCTCTAGGTAGTTACGGTAATCCAGTAGCTCTTCACCCAGAACCTGAGGAGAACGTTGACCCATATCGATATGTGGGTTCACACGTTGGAACAGTTTCGCCATTGCTTCAGAGAAGGTAAAGCGAGTCGATTCGAACAGATCTTTATGCTGCTCTTGTTGTGTCGCTAGACCGTTCAGTAGCACTTCGTGACTTTCGCGAATTTTCACGTTTAGACGTACGCCCTTCACCTGACCGAACGAGATGTTCGACAAGCCTTGGTTCAGCATACGAATACGGTTTTGCTCACGCTGGATCGTCTTCTTGATGATGCTCGCTACCGACTCAGAGCTGATCGCTAAGCGGTTTTCACGTTGCGTTAGCTCTTCCGTTAGACGCGCCAGTTCCACTTCCATCTCTTCGATCGCTTCTACTGGGTCATCGGTGCGGATGATGTCCTGACGAATACGCTCACGAAGGTGTTGGTAAACAGCAATGTAGAACAGAACTTTACGCTCTGGGCGAGCGTTGTCTTCAGACAAACGGAGTGCATCACGCAAGTCATCATTGTTTGCAACAGCAAGACGCAGCGCACCCAACGATTTATCCGACATGGAACGCAATTCATCTGCCGACATATACGCCAGTTCACGCTTGTGTAAACGACGCTCAACATCGTTTTCACGCGCTAAGCGAAGTACTGAACACCAACCCGCTTTCGCTGCAACGACAAATTTGCGCAGCTCTGCGTATTCTTTCTGAACTTTCTTCAGACGTTTCGCTAAGCCTTTCATCTCAAGCTCGGTCGACGTTATCGTGCGCTCGTATTCACTCTTACGACTACGTGAAGTATGTAAGCGTTCGTGCAGTTCGTCACGACGGCGCATTGCACGCTCTTCCGCACCTTCGTCGGCATTTACACCATACTCTTGCAGCTCTTGTTTGAACTCTTGTACGGTTTCTTGCTTAGCTTGATGCGAACTCTTCAAAGACGCCAATACTTGGTTGTATTGGTTCATTTGTCCTTGTGCTTGCTTCAACTCTTCACGAGAACGAGTACGAGTCTGTTCAGCTTGAATCAACTTCGCTTTTAGCTGCTCACTCAGTTCGCTACTTTTGTTCAGAAGATCAACCGAGTCTGAGTAAGCGAAGTAGTGACGACGTTCAACCAGATCCGAGAGTGCAAAGATTTGCTTCTTAAGATCTTGTAACTGTTCATCTGCCGCTTTGTATTCTGCTTCTAGTGCATCGAATTGCTCTGGGTCAGCATCAAGCTCAGACGCAATATTCTCTAGTTGCGCGACGGCTTTTGCATGATTGTTTAAGAAGTTTTTCGCCTCTGCAAGCTGAGCGATTTTCTCTTCTAGCTCATCAAAACGCGCTTGCAATGATTCATCTTCAACAAGCACCATGTGTGATGCTAGCTTGTCCAGAGAAGACAGTGCTTGCTTACTAGTTTGAAGCTGAGAGCGTTGCTGCTGCTCTTTTGCATCCAGATCCGCCAGCACGCGAGCGATTTGGTTACGCTTATCACGAATGGTTGCGAGCGCTTGTTCTGGATCGGCGTCAAAAGCAACTTGAATATGGTTAGACACAAATTGGTTAAATGCTTGGTACAAACGCTGCATTTTCTGAGAGTCAAACGCCGCTTTTGCGTGTTTCTCTACCACTTCTTCTCGTTCGTTACGCAGCAACTCAAGACGCTGCTCACGTGCTGCACGACCAAACAATGGGATCTCAGGCAAGCGAGAGTAACGCATTTGGCGATCGTTCATGCGAACACAAACCGCGCCCTCTAACTCTTCTGCATCGAACGAGCTGTCATCAAAGGCATCGATGTCACCTTCAATGATGTACAAGTCTTCTGGACAGTCGTCTAGCTCTACCAGTTTCTCTTCGATACCTGACAGGTCAGAAACAACGATAGCGTGACGAGCCGGACCGTACATCGCACTGAAGTAAGGCGCGTCATCAATCGTGATGTCATCGTAGATCTCAGACAGTAATACACCGCCTAAAGTATCAGCCAAACCTTTCAGGCGAGGGTCGTTTGAACCACCAGGAGAAGCAAGACGTTCAATCTCAGTGTCAAGCTGACTGCGACGCTCAGCAAGTTTATCTTTAGCTAAGGACAGCGCCCTTTCTTGCTCAAGAACAACCTGCATGTGGTTCATTACCGCATGGCGATCCTCAAGCTCTGCCCCACTCTGCTCTCTCAGTTTCTCTAGCGCATCGTTCGCCGCAATCCAAGCTGGCGCTATCGCTTCAAGCTTATTGATTTCTGCCGCCGCGTTTTGCTCTAGACGGCGCTGTTCACCACGCTGATCACGAACTTCTTCTTGAGCTATCTCTAGTGATTCGATTTGCATCGCATGACGTTCACGCTCTTGTTCAAACGTAACCTCATCGGTTAGTTCAACGTGATATTGCTTTTTGTATTCAGCAACCAGTTCACGTGCTTGACGTTGCTGATTGAGGCTACGCTCAAGATCGCGATGTTGCGCTCGCCATTGCTGTTCGTTTTGTGCAATTTGCTGTGATTCTCGAGCTTTAACGATTGCCAATTTTGCGTGCTCAGAGGCTTCTTTGCGCTCAACAGGGCCAACGATGCTCTGTACAAGCTTCAATGCAGTATCAAACTGCTCTGCCGCAGCTGATGACATATCGAGCTTATGTTTCACAGACAACAACGTATTGGTATTTTCTGACTCTTTGTTTTTCAGCTCCGCCACTAACGCTTGTGCGGATTCTGCCGTTAGGCTGTCATCGCCAAGTAGCTGCTTCGCTTTCTCCAGCGCTTGAACTGCTTGTTGATATTGAAGGGCGCGAGTTTGCTGAACGTCAAGAGCTTGCTGGTAATCAGCAAGTTGCGTCTTAAGGCTGTCCACCTCTTCTTCTGCAACGGTCGCTTGCTCTTCAGCCATCATCACGCGTTCTTGCGCTTCTTCCACTACCATCATTTGTTCTTCAAGACGCTCGCTCAGCTCTTCAAGATCTTCTTGGTAACGTTCGATCTTCTCTTGCTGACGCAGCGCGTTTTGCACCAGTTGCAAGTGATCCGAAGCCGCTTGGTAGTCTTGCTCTAAAGAAGATTCTGATTCGATCAGCAGTTCCAGCTCTTCTTGAACGTGATTAAGCAGATTGTTTTGCTCAATCAACGTCTCGCGTGAGCCAAAGAGCTCAGAGCGCAAAGATAGAGTTTGTTCAAGCTTGTTGCGACGATCGTTAGCATGGCGCATGTAGTCAGCAGCCACGTAGTTTGTCGACTCTGTAATCAAGTGCTTGAACAAGTCACGGTCTGCTTGCGTAGTTTTGATCGCTTCTAGCGTCATGCGGTTTTCACGCAGCGCCGATTCCATATCTTGGAACGCTTTCTTCACGCCGCCGTTTTGTGGCAGAAGGTAGTCACGTAGAGAGCGCGTAATCGCACTTGAAATACCACCGTAAAGCGATGCTTCGATCAGACGGTAGAATTTAGAGCGGTCACCAGAGTTGCGCAGTTTCTTCGGAATAACACCGAATTCAAACATCTGCGCATGGTAATCAACAATAGAAGAGAAGGCTTTGAATTGAACACCTTCAAATTCCGCGATCGATTCTTTTACTTCGTTGATTTGACGTACACGAGCTTGAGTCGCAGATACGCTTTCAACCAAAATATCTGTTGGTTTTACATGGCTTGGAAGGCCTTGAATAACAAACGGTTTGATGTCTACTTTCTTATCACGACCCGCAACTTGCTGCAGTTTTACTGCAAACAGTAGGCGTTGGTTACGTGAGTTCACCACATCTAGCGCCGCATAACATGCGCCCGGCTGCAGCTTACCGTATAAACCTTTATCGCGAGACGATTGGCTGCTGCCCGCTTCTGTCGTGTTACGGAAGTGCAGTAGCGTTTGGTCAGGAATCAATGCGGTGATGAACGCCGCCATTGTGGTTGATTTACCTGCACCGTTACCACCTGATAGTGTGGTGACCAGACCATCGATGTCAAACGTACGGGCAAAGAAGCCGTTCCAGTTGACCATGGTCAGCGATTGGTATTTACCGCGTTCAATCATGCTCATGCTTCACCCTCTTCTGTTGTTTCTTCTTGGGCTTGGTCGTCTTGATCTTCTTCAGACAATAGGCTGCCTTGGCTTGGCTCCTTGGTGTGCACTACCGCTTCACCATCACGGATCAGACGTAGCTGCGCTTCACGCATATCATCGCCAATACGTACATCGGCACCAAAGCGGAATACCGCTTCACTGATGCTGAATTTACCGGTCTCACCAATGTTGATGATCATGCCTAGACGACGCAGACGACGAAGTGACGTACGTACTTTTTCAAACAGCTTTTCTTTATCAAGGTCAGAACCGGTAGCACGGTTCGTCACTAGCTTCATCAGCTTGTTTTCATCAGCCAGAGCAAGTAGCTCGTCGTACAACTCTTGGTTAGTGAAGATGCCTTCGTGCGCAAGACGCTCTGGGCTTAGGTAAAGGAAACACAGTACCTTACCCACCAGCATATCCAGCTCAGAAAGCACACTGCGGCCAATCAAAGAAGTTGAACGAGGACGAAGGTAGAAGAAACCTTCTGGCGCTTTCACCAATTCGGTATTGTAGCGCTGGTAGAAAGAAGAAAGCTCAAGTTCGAAGTCCGATAACAACGCGTGGTTATCCAGATCTTCACTTGAGATATGACGCCCTGCTCGTAGCATGCTGTCTAGCGCTGGGAACAGAGGGTTAGAAATTGCTTTTGCCAGTTTATCTGACATGTATTCATTAGTATCGGTCGATGACATTCGCTTGTACCTTTGCCCCAAATTCGTTGATCGCTTTCCAGTCTGGTTGAATCGCTTGGTAATCCGATTCTGAATACCCTAGACGCACAGCTTGATCGACAATAATGCGAGCTAAATCAAAATGATGAGTGTAAGGATGCTGTGCAAGGTAATCTCGCAATACCACACTCAAGTCGATTGGCGTGCCTTGATCTTTATGCGCTTTTAGCATGTCACCAATTCGTTCAGACAACTCATCATTGACTTGTTGAAATTCTTCATACTCTACTTCCATCGGAACTTGGCCGGTCACTTCGTCATCACGTAGCACCAACGCCTCATCACGAAGGTCAGAAAGCCTTTCCGCATCTGCATAAGTCAGATACCAAGGCGTATCAAAATAGTCTTTTATCGATTGACGCAGACGCGAGCTAAATGCACGGTTCTTATCCATATCGATAGCGGTACGGATGAACTTGTGCACGTGTCGGTCGTAGCCAATCCAGAGGTCAATCGCTTGCTGGCCCCAGCTTGTGATTCGGTCTAGCTTCATTTGCAGACCAAACAAGGCTTCTTCAATAAACTCAAGCTCAGAGTCACCATAAACAATCTCTTGGATGTCTAGGATTTGAGTTTGCAGTTCATCACTCGCGGCTTGCAGCGTATCTTGAAGTTCACGCAGCGTGCTGGAGGTTTCGGACAATAACGCTTCACAGTTGTTGATTGCTTCACGCCAGTCTTTGTTTAGCAGGTCGGCAATTTGTTGTTTCACAGATTGCTGCTGCTCATCCATGACACGTTGGTTGAGGTCGATTTGATCGAAGATTTCGCCTACAGAATATTTTAAAACTCCGTATACGTTTTTCTTCCAGTGGCCCGGTGTGCCACCTTTTTGTGCTGCCTCAATCGCTTTCGCCATTTCATCTGCCACCATAGACAGTTGAATAGAAAGGCGCAGTTTCGAGAACTCACGATGACGCACGTAGTAATCGGTAATTCCTATCGCTAAAGGCGACAAGCGGTAAATGCTCGCTCCATCAGTAATCTCACTGACAAAACGGCTAATAAGGCGCTGCTTTACCATCTCGTTGATGGCGTTGTTAGCACGAAAAGCGGATGCTTCGCCAGTCTCATCAAATAATCGAGTGACGATGGCAAACGCATCATGCAATTCACCTTCACCCAATTCTTCATCGAACCTTTCATTACTCAGTACGGCAATGGCTATTAAGAATGCCAATCGCTCTGTGGTCAGGTTCAACGAGAAATCGTGCTGCTTAACCCAGCCAACCAACTCATCGATTGGTTGCTCTGCAGCATTGAGAGTCATCTCACTCATTGTTATTCCTGTTTATCGTTCTTTTTAGCCCACACATGAATGTAGCGGCCTAATGAGAGGTATGGCTCTTGTCGACAAAGTTGTTTTTCTAGCGCCAACACATCTTCAAACTCGTAATCGCCCATGTATTGCATATTGCCTATGTAATCACTAAATGAGCGGATACCAGATTTACCACAAATACTAAAGCCTGAATCTTCTATCCATTGGTAGACTTCTTCAGGTTTTAAGCCTTTTTGCGGCTGTAGTTTAAATCTTTTTCGGTGAGGCATGCCGTCTAATATATGAGGAATGTTGCCACAAACCACGTTTTTATAGACTAAACCATGGTGGTTATAGAACATCACTGATGCGATGCCTCCCGGTTTTACTTGTTCTAGTACCGTTTCAAGTGCGTCCTTAGGATCGACCAACCACTCCATGACGGCGTGAAACATAACAAGATCCACCTGTTCATCCATATGCTCACCAATGGATTGGACAGGCGAATGAATCAGGCGATACTGCTCAAGCAAACCGTTTTTTTCAATATCCTGCTTAGCCAACTGCAGCATTTCCGAAGATAGATCACATAAAGCGATTCGATGTCCGAGCTTAGCAAGCTTTTGCGACATTTGTGCCAAACCACCACCAGCATCCAACACCTCTAGGGGTTGCTGGTCAGCATCTAATTCACTTAGAATCTGTAGAAAATCTTCCCACACAATGATTTGGCGGATCTCCCCTTTGTCGGAGCCGTAAATATTTTTTGCAAATTTGTGGGCGATATCGTCGAAATTGCGGTCTTCTGTCACTTCTGCTGAGTTATCATAACGGATTGTGCCGCTATTCTGGCACAAGGAAAGCAGGAATAAAGAGGGGTACCCTCATTTTTATTATCAATTGATGTTTTTTCGGACTATTTATGTATGTTTGAGCTGAAAAAAGTAGTGTCAGCCTTGCTTATGCCACTTCCGGCATTGCTGCTGATAGGCTTGTTGGGTCTTGCTCTCATTAGTTTTACCACAAAACGTAAAACTGGCTGCTTCGTTGTTCTATTCTCTTTTGTTGGCATTTTTCTTGTTGCCTTCCAACCTGTTTCAACCAAGCTTCTTATGCCATTAGAGCGAGAGCATAAAGCCTTTTTGCCAGTTTCTGGCACCATCGACTACGTGATGGTTTTAGGGAATGGTCATGTTATCGATGACGAAATTCCACCCACCTCGCAGTTAAGCCGTGCAGCATTAATGCGCTTAACTGAAGGCATTCGTATTTTAAGAATGTATCCAGGTGCTAAATTAATTTTGTCTGGCTATGCTGGCGGTTCTGAAATTAGCCATGCGAGAATGATGGCGAACGTTGCCCTTGCGTTGGGAGTCGCGAAATCCGATATCATTTTATTAGAAGATGCGAAAGATACGTGGGAAGAGGCGCGTCAAGCGGCTGCATTCGTTCAACAAAAGGAGATTGTGTTAGTCACTTCTGCGAGCCACATGAGCCGTGCATTGTATGAGTTCAACGCAGCAGGCATTAAACCAATCCCAGCCCCGACCAACTTCTTAGCTATTAGCGAAATCAGTCAACCTTGGGATAAATACTCACCTAAAGCGCGTTACTTAGAACAAACGGAGCTTTATTGGCATGAGTACTTGGGCAGCATTTGGCAAAGATTGCGTGATACTGTCGGCCAAACACCAATGGTTGAAGCAAAGTAGTACTATCTTGAAACCACAAAAAAGGAGAGCCGAAGCTCTCCTTTTTCTTTTTAAGACTTAGGTTTGTTCAGTTTAATCACCAGCAAACATATAGCCTTCGCCGTGCACCGTCACAAAAATTTGCGGGTTCTTTGGATCAAACTCCATTTTTGCGCGCATACGTCGAATAAGAACATCAATAGTACGATCATTGGGAGCATCAACTCGGTGGCTGATCATATTCAAAATACGCTCGCGACTTAACACCTGGTTAGGGTAAGACGATAACGCCACCAAAAGTTCGTATTCTGCTTTGGTCAATTTTACGGGTTCGCCGTTACGGCTCAGCGCACGACGTTGAATGTCGAATGTCCACTCTCCAAAACGTACAATATGTTCTTCACTGGTTTCGTTCGCTTTCGCGCTACCGCTACGCGCTGCTGAAATACGCCACAGCAAGTTTTTAACGCGAACCAACAATTCCCTCAGTTCAAAAGGTTTTGTCACATAATCGTCAGCGCCCATTTCTAGGCCTACGATTTTATCAATGCTATCCGTGCGTCCTGTTACTAATATGATACCAATATCCGATTGGCTACGTAATTCACGAGTAAGCATCAGGCCGTCTTCACCCGGCAGGTTGATATCCAGCATGATCAGGTCTACATCGCCCGCTTGCAGGACCTCACGCATTTCTGCGCCACTCTCTGCTTCGCTGACTTGGTAACCCTCATTTTGGAAATATCCCGCAAGCTTACTACGAGTTACAACATCATCTTCTACGACTAATACGTGATAGCTCATTTACACCACTTTTCTGTCTTCTTATTATCCAAGACGTATTCTATTCATAACTAGTAACATTTCTAGTCATAGATACATTAAAAAGCAAGATTTAGCGTTTTTATTGATTCAAAACAAGCTTACCCATCGCTATTAATAAACGTTAATTTTTGACCATAAAACATAATAATTATAGTTACTGCTATTCATTTTAATTGATTACACTTAGGGGATATCCCTAATTGACTTTGTGATGCACAACTTGAAGCATCATTCAGGAGCCCAAAATGCAAGAAGTGAAAGCTTTTAATGAAAAACGCGCTGAAATTTACTGGTGGTTTTCGAGCTTGTTCGCAAAAGAGCTAACAGAGAAAGAGCTGGAAGCCTACCACAGTGTTGAAATTCGTAGTTTTCTAGCAGGTTTAGGTGAAAATGAGTCGCTGAAACCAGCCGTTGATAGCCTCGTTGATGCGCTAAACCGATTGCAAGATCGTGAAGACGCTCAATTGGAGCTTGCTGCTGACTTTTGTGAACTGTTTTTGAAGACAGAAAAATACGGCGCTCTTCCTTACGCATCGATGTACATCGGTGAATCAGGTTTGCTGAATGACAAGCCAGCCGAGGAAATGGAAAAGTTGATGGCAGAATTTGGCGTTCAAGTAGATGAAAATCTAAAAGAGCCTGCGGACCACTTAGCCGTTGAACTCGACTTTCTCGGCAACATGATTATCCGCTCAAACGAACTTGAGCAAGAAAAACACATGGAAGAAGCCTTCGTTAAACAAAACGACTTTATCCAGAAACAGTTAATGTCTTGGTTACCTCAGTTTGCAGACAAATGTAAACAATTCGACGAATTTGGGTTCTACTCGAGCGTCGCGAAACTATTAGTTGCATTTTGTAAACTAGACAGCGCTTACCTTCTTGGTGAATAATTGCCGCCTATTTTTAAGGAGCCCGCCTATCGGGCTTCCTGTATACCTCAAATAACTGAATGTAAGTAAGTTGGGTATATTATTCGTTTGCCTTAACTTAGCTCAAAGACGCTTGGTTATTTAGCAGTCAAAATGTGACTTCAAATACACAAATCTCTTGCTGAAAACATTGCTAGTCAGTCCACATAGGGCTAAAATGTGAGCGCAAACGATTAAATATGATTTATATGTAAACCGCTGAAATATAGCGGTTTTTGTGTTTTTTAACAGGTTGATGGCAATTTATCATCAGATAGAAAAAAGATAAAATTCATCGACCGATGCTGCTACGTACCCTTTTGTCGTACTTGGACCAACCGCTGCCGAAACACTTAGCGCCAACCTTAGATTGCTGGGTGTAAACCATTAGAGCATCAGGTACATCCACACGACATATTTCAGTAGCTCGATACAGGACACCATTTATGGCCACTATAAAAGACGTTGCTCGCTTAGCCGGCGTTTCCACTACGACAGTTTCGCACGTTATCAATAAAACGCGTTTCGTTGCAGAAGCAACGCAAGAAAAAGTAATGAAAGCCGTGGACGAGTTGAATTACGCGCCAAGTGCTGTTGCACGCAGCCTAAAGTGCAACTCAACTCGTACGATTGGCATGTTAGTAACGCAGTCAACCAACCTATTCTTCTCAGAAGTGATTGACGGGGTTGAGAGCTACTGTTACCGCCAAGGCTACACTCTGATTCTGTGTAATACGGGTGGGATTTACGAAAAACAACGCGATTACATCCGTATGCTGGCTGAAAAACGTGTTGATGGCATCCTAGTGATGTGTTCTGACTTAACCGAAGAGCTTAAAGAGATGCTTGACCGTCATGCCGACATTCCTAAAGTGGTCATGGATTGGGGTCCAGAAAGCTCACAAGCGGACAAGATCATGGATAACTCAGAAGAAGGTGGCTACATCGCAACCAAACATCTGATCGACAATGGCCATACTGATATTGCTTGTCTAAGCGGTCATTTTGAAAAACTTGCTTGCCAAGAGCGCATTGCAGGTTTCCGTCGCGCGATGAGCGAAGCGAACCTAACTGTAAATGAGGACTGGATCCTTGAAGGTAACTTTGAATGTGATACGGCCGTATTAGTCGCAGATAAAATTACAGCAATGGACAAACGTCCGACAGCGGTATTCTGTTTTAACGACACAATGGCTCTGGGCCTAATGAGCCGCCTACAACAAAACGGTATCAAAGTTCCTGATGATATTTCAGTGATCGGCTACGACAACATCGAGCTTGCGGAATACTTCTCTCCACCGTTAACAACTATCCACCAACCTAAACGTCGTGTGGGTAAAAATGCGTTCGAGATCCTACTTGAGCGAATCAAAGATAAAGAACACGAAAAGCGAATTTTCGAAATGCAACCTGAGCTTGTAATTCGAAACACCGTGAAGAAAATGAACTAAAATTCGCCAAATATAACGATGTCAAATAAGCGCTCTAAAAGGGCGCTTATTTTTTATCTCTAAATAACTTTTTCCTGACTTAGGTTTGTTAGACAAAAAATCTCGAATCTCTAAGTCTCTGTTTTATATGTAGGTAAATCACACTCCCTCACAACCTCGAGATCATCCCGCCTTATTCTCAAATATGCACAAATATGCGCTTGTCGACACTTTTTATTGAACCAAAATCACACTTTTACGGGTAAAACGTGATGTTAATTCAATATACGAAGTATGCTCATTCTGTCACGCACAGGGCAAACCATTCGAAAGGGTGGGACGCAAAGCCTCCGGCCTGAACCATAGTACTATATGGAAGGTAGCGGGGTTACCGATGGCAAGTGTGCAAGCGATGACTTTACCCTGTAATGACATTGCTTTTGCGCATGTTTGCTACTCTCTCGGACCTGACTTTTGGTGGCGTAATATTAATTACACCGAGATAACAAAACATGGATAAACCGATACTCAAAGACTCTATGAAGCTATTTGAGGCACTTGGTAATATCAAGTCGCGCTCAATGTTTGGTGGCTTCGGACTATTCGCTGATGAAACAATGTTTGCACTAGTTGTAAATAATCAGCTTCATATAAGAGCAGACCAACAAACTTCATCTGACTTCGAGAAACAAGGGCTAAAGCCTTACGTTTATAAGAAACGTGGCTTCCCAGTCGTTACTAAGTACTACGCAATTTCCAACGATTTATGGGAGTCTAGCGAACGCTTAATCGAAGTAGCTAACCAATCGTTGAAAAAGGCAAAGCTTGAAAAAGAACAGCAAGCAACTACAAAGCCTAATCGCTTAAAAGATTTGCCTAACTTACGACTGGCGACTGAACGCATGCTGAAAAAAGCAGGCATTGAGTCAGTAGAAAAACTGGAAGAGGAAGGTGCACTTAACGCTTATAAAGCGATAAGAGATACGCACTCTGCAACCGTCAACATTGAGCTGTTATGGGCACTAGAAGGGGCTATTAACGGTACTCATTGGAGCGTTGTACCTCAAGCTCGCCGAGATGAGTTGATGAACGGCCTCCAATAAAAGTCGGCCTTAAAAACTATCTTGTAAAACCGCAGTCTAATCTGCGGTTTTTTTGTGAAATTTTTTCGACTTTCCTTCTGTCTTATTATATATATCCCAAATTGGAATCATAAATATGAATAAGAAACTGATATTAGGCCTAATCCTGGTCGCGATCATTATCTTTTTAGGCGTTAACTTTAGTCAGTATTTAACGTTGGAAAATGCAAAAGCACAACAAGAAGCGCTGACCACATACATCGATCAGAACTTTGTTTTTTCGGCAGCTATTTACTTTTTTGCCTACATTGCAATTACCGCTTTTTCTATTCCTGGGGCAGCTGTGGTTACATTACTTGGTGCGGCTCTATTTGGTTTTTGGACGAGCTTATTACTGGTTTCTTTCGCCAGTACTATGGGTGCAACGCTAGCATTTTTAAGCAGCCGATATTTGCTGCGTGACTGGGCACAAAACAAGTTTGGCAATAAGTTAATCGCAATTAACCAAGGTGTCGAAAAAGACGGTGCATTTTATCTATTTTCCTTGCGTCTCATTCCGGTATTCCCTTTCTTTCTTATCAACTTGTTGATGGGCTTAACGCCAATGTCTGTAGGTCGATTTTACCTTACTAGCCAAGTAGGTATGTTGCCAGGCACTGCAGTTTACTTAAACGCCGGTACTCAGTTAGCAACAATTGAAAGCCTGTCAGGCATTATTTCACCGGCGGTATTGGCCTCTTTTGCATTACTGGGGCTGTTTCCAATCATCACTAAATGGGTTATGAATAAAGTAAGGCCGACACCGAGTCAGCAAAACTCATAATTAGTAAGTGGACGTGTTTGATGAAAATATTTATCGCTAAAAACCCAGCAGAAGCGCATATCGTGTGCGAATTATTGAAAACCGAGCAAGTCTATTGTGAAGTCCGCGGAGAAGGTATTTTCGGTTTAAAAGGAGAGCTGCCGTTTAGTGATGATACCGATCCTTATGTCTGGCTTTTTGACGCCAAACAACGAGTAAAAGCAGAAGGAATAGTACAAGCCTACCGCAAACAATCCGATGGAAATAAGTATCAAGATTGGCAGTGCCCGAAGTGCCATGAGGTAAACGAGGGGCAGTTTGGTGCTTGTTGGCAATGTGGACATCAAATAGGGGAGCCTTAATAACTCCCCTACTCCTACTCAATCGATTTATTCAGCGCTAAGCAGAAACCGTTTGCTGCTTAATAAATTCGATGGAATGTTGGTTGAAATCTTCAGGCCGCTCAACATTACAGACATGACCACAGTTGGGGATCTCTCGTAAAACACTAAGCTTATGCGCCGCAACCATTTCTTTAACAGGCTTAATAAACATGTAATCTCTGTCGCCCATTAAATAGAGTGTGGGAATGGGTAACTCTCGATCTTTAAAATACTTCATTAAAGGATTTACATCAGCAGCAAGAATAAACCAACGTTTAAATTCTTTTTGGCAAAGCTTCTTGGCCTCACGAATAAAAAGATGGCGAGACTCTCGCTGGCTTCTCTGTGGCATAACAATATACGCAAAAAGTTTGTAGAGCCACATGTACGGCAGAATGTGCTTACAAAAATTACCTAATTTAACCAATATTTGAGAACGAGTATTGAGCCTTGTGACAGCACCACCGAGTACCATTGAACGCACGCGCTCTGCTGATAATTCAGCAAGGTTTCGAACAATAATGGTACCAAGTGACATACCGACAAAATGAGCGGATTGGATCTTTAAATGGTCCAATACTTTCAAAATATCTTGGGTAACT
The DNA here is from genome assembly GCF_024181935.1 of Vibrio sp. Y51_MX_L26. Lineage (NCBI taxonomy): Bacteria > Pseudomonadati > Pseudomonadota > Gammaproteobacteria > Vibrionales > Vibrionaceae > Vibrio > Vibrio sp. Y51_MX_L26. Next base: position 144,239 of record NZ_JAMZAS010000002.1, on the reverse strand, counting down.
TCCGTAAAGGTATAACGGCTGGCAATGAGCTCTTTAAGTAACTGATTTGACTTTCCATGACCTCTTAAATCGATCAGCAATAAGTTAAAATGTTGCTTGTAAGCTTTGATTTGCTTGAACCAGATAGAAGAGCTACCGCCAGCACCATGCACAAATACAACCCACTCATGACTAGTAGGGTGCAAATAGGTTTTATGAAAAAGTAGCGGCTGGGTCATATTCAAGTATCAAAAAGGTCGTGCTATTGAGTAAAAAGCCATCCTACCACACTCCCCTTACTCAAGATAATAAAGGCACCTCATTCGGTGCCTTTCGTTACAATTTTAAGTCAATTTAACGCCGAATTGTAAAGTTGCAAATAAGCTTCTGCGGCCTTTTGCCAACAAAAATCTTGTTGCATCGCGTGCAACTGTACTTTATTCACTTCAGGTTCGTTTTGAGCATAGAGCAACAGTGCCCTTAGCATCGTTAACAACAATGCCTGCGGTGTCGGTTCGAAAAAAACAAACCCCGTCGCTTCAGAAGGGTTCACATCATAATCGTTGACGCTGTCTTTTAGACCACCGACACCACGTACTATCGGCAATGTACCGTAAGCCATACTATAGATTTGATTCAAACCACACGGCTCAAACTCAGAAGGCATCAGAAAGAAATCAGAACCCGCTTCAACGATATGCGCAAGTTCATTATCATAAGCTTCTACGAAGACAAATTTACTAGAAAACTGTGCAGCAACCTCTTCTAGCTGAGCGGCTAGTACAGGGTCTCCGGTCCCAACGACAACTAGTTGAACATCGTGCTTCAAAAAATCGGCCAAAGCAGGCAACAAGTAATGCACACCTTTTTGCTGGGTCAACCGACAAACCATACCGAACATGGCTACATCTTTTTCAGGCAAATTTAGCCGCAGTTGTAATGCTTGTTTACACGCTTTCTTGCCTTGCGTCATACTTTGTTGGTCAGCGCAGTAATTAACTGGCAAGTAAGTATCCGTTTCCGGGTTCCAAGCACTGTAATCACAACCGTTCAAAATACCAACTAAGTCCTGCGCGCGTTGCTGAAACTCCCAAGCCATTCCATGACTGCCAAGCTCTGTTTTGAGTTCCTCTGCGTACGTAGGGCTGACCGCGTTTATCTTATCGGCATTCATTACACCAGCTTTGAGCATAGTAATATGCGTTGCACTCACCGCAGCATCGGGAACGTTTCGACAATGAAACTCTGGCAAGCACTGCACGTCTTCATAACTAAATACGCCTTTAAAGACCGCATTGTGAATTGAAATGACGCTTTTAGTATGAGCAAAAAACGGATCATTGCTATACCTGTGCTTGAGCAAAAATGGAACAAGACCAGTGTGCCAATCGTTCGCGTGTATGATATCCGGTTGAAAAGCAAGCTTCGGCAACATGTCTAAACATGCCGCACTAAAAAACGCAAAGCGCTCACCGTTATCGGTATACGCTTGGTTGTTCTCCGCATACATCGATGGTCGATTGAAATACGGCTGACAATCAATCAGATAAACAGGATTTTGACCTAGCATGAGCCGCAGAACTCGATACTCCGTATGCGGCCATGATGTTAGTTCTGTTTCTAATACAACTTCTGCGTCAGCGAGTTTATCAATACTGCTGTACGCAGGGATGGTAATTCTTACGTCTTGCTGTAGGTTTTGAAGGGCTTCCGGTAGTGCCTTGGCAACGTCTGCCAAGCCACCACTTTTAATGAGACCTTCAACCTCAGAAGCTACAAACAGAATAGATAAGTTGTTAGTAGCCAACTCGAGCTCCTTTCGGAATAACAACAATGCCCTCCTCAGACACATGGAAGTGTTTTTTATCTTCTTGAAGATTCACACCAATCTGAGTACCAGGGGCAATATCGGCATCCTTATCGACAATCACACGACGTAAAACACAGCCTTCGCCAATTTTCACGTCACCAAGAAGGATACATTCGCTGATATCGCAAGCAGATGCAATATTACTGCGGAACCCAAGCACCGACTTTTCTATTCTTGAGCCTCTGACGTAACTGCCATTACATACCAAACTGTCGATGATCTGAACACGGCCATTATCAGAGTCTGTAAATGTCGCTGGCGGCAGTGGAGGATAATAAGTATGCAGCGGCCATTTACGGTTATATAGTGAAAACGGTGCGTCTTTTTCTAGCAGATCCATGTGCGCTTCCCAGTACGCATCAATGGTTCCCACGTCACGCCAGTACACCTCTTCTCTTTCACCGCTGATTTTGTTAGTACTGAAGTCATACACGAACACGTCACCTCGAGGGAACATCTTAGGAATAATGTCCTTCCCAAAATCATGTGATGAAGCTTCATTATCCGCATCTTCAACCAACTCAGAGAATAACACCTGAGCTTCAAAAACGTAGTTACCCATTGAAACTAAAGCGTAATCAGGATCGCCAGGAATCGACTTCGGGTTTGCTGGTTTCTCTTCAAAACCTATCATGCGACCTTCACTGTCCACTTCGATAACACCAAATTGCGACGCCTCTTTTAGTGGCATACGCAATGCAGATACCGTGAGAGAAGCCTGTTTCTCTGAGTGGAAGTTCAGCATTTGTTTAATATCCATCTTATAGATATGGTCAGAACCAAAAATACAAACTTGATCCGGTTCCTCTAGTTCCATAAAACGGAGGTTTTGATAGATCGCGTCTGCCGTTCCTTCGTACCAACGCTTACCAGTGCGCATTTGAGCAGGAATAGGATCGATAAAGCGGTCAGTGATGCCATTAATGTTCCAGCCCTTTTTTAAATGATGGAACAAAGATTGAGATTTAAATTGGGTGAGGACGTAAATGCGCATTAAATCCGCATTTACAAAATTGTTTAGAGCAAAATCGATCAATCGATAGCTACCACCAAACGGTACCGAAGGTTTACTACGAGATTCTGTTAAAGGTCTCAAACGAGAGCCTTCACCGCCAGCAAGAATCATTCCCAAAACACCAGCCATTTGTTGTTCTCCATATCGTTATAGCTTGGATTTGGTACTCGCTTGAATGAGTCATACTCGGGGAGTCAAGCGAATACATTTAGTAACCGTATCAGGAGTTTCTTTGAACTCTTACAACACGATAAAAAAGCTACGGCACTTCCAGTATGCAACGTCCACTCTTTTCTTATTTTTCGACGCAAAATGCACACAGTTGCACTAATTTTTGTAATAAATTATCTAAGCAGGTTCTAAATTACAATTTTTAATACGCCATTCTGTGTTCCATACAGTTCTTGCTTACTCAAGACGATATCTAGATCACACATGCAAAAGCAAACGATTACATTATGAAAACAATTTACGAACGGATTCACTACACCACCGACTTTTTGAGCTTAATATATAACAAATATATGAACGCAAAATGAAAGTTACGACGAATGTTTTTTACATAAAAAATACGTTCACTACTAATAAATCGTGACTCTGGTGTTTTCTAGCGACAATGGTGCTTGTTAAAGTGAGGAAAGGTCGATTAGAGGAAGAATGCGCAGAAGAAAACTGTCGGCCCCTACGCAAAAAAGGCAGCGATATCGCTGCCTTTTTACATTACTTTAATGGTGCATTTTTATGCTTTCGCTTTTTTACGCTTATCTGTGACTTCCCACTTACCTTCAACAAAGAGCGCTGTCCAACCAGATGGTTTGCCGTTCTCTTCCGAACGAACGTAGTTCTCTTTTGTTTTGCGACTAAAGCGTACAACTGCAGGACGACCATCAGGATCTTCTTGCGGTGCGGTCGCTAGGTATTTGAACTTCTCAGGTAAACGCTCTTCAAAACGTGCCAGTTCAGCAACCAAAGGAGCACGTGTCTCGCGCGATTTCGGGAAGTTGCTTGCCGCCATAAATAGACCTGAAGCACCATCACGAAGTACGAAATACGCATCTGAGTTTTCACAAGGCAACTCGGGGAAATGAACAGGATCTTCTTTCGGTGGCGCTACTTCGCCATTCTTCAGAATCTTACGAGTGTTCTTACACGTTTCACTCGTACAGTCCATGTATTTACCAAAGCGACCGTTCTTAAGCACCATATCAGAGCCACATTTGTCACATTCAACAACTGGACCATCATAGCCTTTGACTTTGAACTCACCGTATTCAACAAGGTAGCCTTCACAGTTCGGGTTATTACCACAAACATGCATCTTACGCTTGTCATCAATCAGGTACGCATCCATCGCCGTTTCACAGATCGGACAACGCTTTTTAGCACGAAGCGCGGCCGTTTCAACGTCTTCTTCTAAAACGTTAATAATACCTTCTTCGTCACCCAAGTTGATGGTTGTCTTACAACGCTCTTTTGGTGGTAACGCGTAACCAGAACAGCCTAAGAACACACCTGTCGAAGCAGTACGGATACCCATTGGACGGCTACACGTCGGACATTCGATATCCGTCATGACGATATGGTTTAGCTTCATACCGCCTTCTGACTCATCCAATTCCGCTTTTTCAAGATCGCCAGTGAAATCAGCAAAGAAGTTATCTAGCACTGCTTTCCAGTTCACTTCACCTTCAGCGATTTGGTCCAGTTTCTGTTCCATGCGGGCGGTGAAGTCGTAGTTCATTAAATCGTTAAAGCTGTCATCAAGGCGGTCGGTAACAATTTCGCCCATTTTTTCGGCGTAGAAACGACGCTGATCAACTTTTACGTAACCACGATCTTGAATCGTAGAAATGATCGATGCATAAGTCGAAGGACGACCAATACCTCGTTTTTCCAGCTCTTTAACCAGTGCTGCTTCAGTGTAGCGCGCAGGTGGCTTTGTAAAGTGCTGTTTAGGGTCAAGTGACTCTAAGCTTAGCTTATCGCCAAGTTGTACCGCAGGAAGGATTGTATCCTCGTTTTTGCCCATTGGACGTTGTACACGAGTCCAGCCGTCAAATTTAAGGATACGGCCTTTCGCTTTAAGCGTGTATTCTGCTGCTTTTACGCTGATGGTTGTTGAATCGTATTCTGCTGGTGTCATTTGACACGCGACAAACTGATTCCAAATCAAAGCGTAAAGTTTGTGCGCATCAGCATCGACACCTTGCAGGTCTTCCGCTTTAACACCCACATTTGAAGGACGGATCGCTTCGTGCGCTTCCTGTGCCCCTTCTTTACTGCCATACGTCAGCGGTTTCGCTGGTAAATACTTATCACCAAACTCAGAACCAATAAAGTCACGTACAGCGTCCACAGCCTCGGCACTTAGGTTAGTCGAGTCCGTACGCATATAAGTGATGTAACCGGCCTCATAGAGGCGCTGAGCTAGCATCATGGTCTTTTTCACGCCGTAGCCCAGACGTGTACTCGCTGCCTGTTGAAGCGTAGAGGTGATGTAAGGTGCTGAAGGCTTGCTCTTCGTCGGGCGATCTTCACGCTTACATACTTCGTAACTTGCATTCTCAAGCACAGACATCGCTGCTTTGGTTTCTGCCTCATTAACTGGCTTAAACGCAGAACCATCTTTCTGAGCAACAAGTAGTTTAAAGTCCGCTTTGTCTTTCGTTTTCGTATTCGCATGAATATCCCAGAATTCTTCTGGTACAAACGCGTTAATCTCACGCTCACGCTCAACTAATAGTTTCACCGCAACAGACTGCACGCGACCAGCAGATAAACCACGAGCCACTTTCTTCCAAAGTAAAGGTGAAACCATAAAACCAACGACACGGTCCATGAAGCGACGCGCTTGTTGGGCATTAACACCATCCATGTTCAGCTCACCAGGTGTCTGGAAAGCTTGTTGGATCGCGTTTTTCGTAATTTCGTTAAAAACTACACGTTTGTATCGCTCTTCATCGCCACCGATGATCTCACGAAGGTGCCATGCGATTGCTTCCCCTTCGCGGTCCAAGTCGGTTGCGAGATAAACGCAATCTGCGTCTTTGGCGAGTTTTTGTAGTTCGTTGACAACTTTTTCTTTGCCTGGAAGGATTTGGTAATTCGCTTCCCAGTCATGATATGGGTTAATCCCCATTTTTTTGATCAACGCTTTGCGGTCTTTCTCTTTTTTAACGCGCGCTTTCTCTTCCGGACTCATCCCTTTTGTTGAGATGGCTGCGGCTTTTTTCTCACCAGTGCTTTGACCGGCCGTAGGCAGATCACGCACATGACCAACACTAGACTTAACAATAAAGTCTTTACCAAGGTACTTATTTATCGTCTTTGCCTTGGCTGGTGACTCCACTATAACGAGTGATTTACCCATAACTGACTCTAACGTCCTTCATAATAATGCGGGTAGAAACCTTGTTTAAAGGCCACCCGCATAATGTTCTATTTCATTGCTTCTTTTTTTACTATTGTGCGAGATGAAAAGAAGATCAACTGCTTTTTTGAAATTCAGATCCGATTGGTTGACAATTCATCGTCTTTATACTTCAAAGAGACAGGGTTCTGAAAGGTATTGAGCGGCATATCTAAACAGGCAAACTTAGCATCCGCTAATCCAATGCAATAAATTTTGTTACCCATCACAAAATAGTTTCGTTCAGTGGCTCTTCCATATCCTCCAACTAATCATACTTACACTCTAAAAATTGATCTGTTTAGGCTAAGTGAACGATTGACTGAATTAATCATGCAAACCCATTTTAGTTGTAGGTATACTCAGCGTTCTCAACTGAAATGAATGGTAGAAAAAGTATGTCTGATAGAACGTTTATCGAAGAGTTCGACCTTCTTTTGATCGCTAACCAAATCATCCAAGAACACGATGATTACATCGAAGGGATGCGAGCAACAAGCGTAGAAGAAAAAGAAGGTGTTTTAGTTTTTAAAGGTGAATACTTCCTTGATGACAAAGGTTTACCAACTTCAAATACGACTGCAGTATTCAATATGTTCAAATACTTAGCGCATCACCTTTCCAAGGAATTTACGCTGGTTAAATAGTAGCGGAAAACAAAAAAGCCAGAGTGCTATTCACTCTGGCTTTCCTGTTTCAGGTCAGAATATTTAGCAGCTTAAAGCCTTAAGTTTGTCGAAGTAGTCAGGGAACGTTTTCGACGTACACTTTGGATCGTTAATCGTCACAGGCGTATCACTAAGTGCCACCAGCGAAAAACACATCGCCATTCGATGATCATCGTAAGTATCAATCGCAGCATGCTTTAACTGAGAGACAGGTTTGACAATGATGTAGTCTTCCCCTTCTTCCACTTCCGCACCCACTTTACGTAATTCCGTCGCCATAGCTGACAAACGGTCTGTTTCTTTTACACGCCAGTTATAGACGTTACGAATAGCAGTAGTGCCTTCGGCAAATAGCGCTGTTGTCGCGATGGTCATTGCAGCATCAGGGATATGGTTGTAATCCATATCGATGCCTTTCAATTGACCAACACGTGAAATTACGTAGTCATCACCCCATTCAATTTCTGCACCCATTTTTTCAAGCGCATCAGCAAATTGAATATCACCTTGAATGCTGTTTTTACCTATACCCGTGACTTTAACTTCTCCGCCTTTGATGGCTGCCGCCGCTAAGAAGTAAGAAGCAGAAGACGCGTCACCTTCAACCAAGAAATCACCTGGAGCGATGTATTGCTGACCGGCAGGAATCACAAACTCTTGATAGTCGTTGTTGATCACATCGACCCCAAACTGCTTCATGATATGCAGGGTGATATCGATATAAGGCTTAGAAACCAACTCGCCTTCGATGTTGATGCGAATTTCACCTTCAGCCAATGGCGCAGACATTAAGAAAGCGGTCAAGAACTGACTTGAAATGGATCCATCGATAGAAACTGTACCTGCTTTTAGGCCAGTACCGACTATTTTGAGAGGCGGAAAGTTCTCGTTCTCCATGTACTCAACCTTCGCACCAGCATCTTTCAGTGCCGTGACAAGGTGACCAATTGGACGCTCTTTCATACGAGGTTCGCCCGTCAGTACATACTCCCCTTCTCCAAGACAAAGAGCCGCAGCTAACGGTCGCATCGCAGTGCCAGCATTACCGAGAAATAACTCTACCGGTTCTGAGACAGAAAACGGACGCCCAAGGCCTTCAACGAGACATTCTGTTTTATCTTCGGAAAGTTGGTATTGAACGCCGAGTTTAGTCAGCGCATTCAGCATATGACGGATATCATCACTGTCGAGGAGATTAGTAAGGCGAGTTTTGCCTTTAGCAAGAGCAGCAAGTAAAAGAGCTCGATTAGAAACGCTTTTAGAGCCAGGAAGGTTCACTTCCCCTTGAATTCTATTGATAGGTTGTAACGTTAGGCTTTCCATTAAAAGTTGATAATCCTTTGTGCCCTCAACATACGATTTTTTATGAGGGCTAAACAATTCTTCGTGAATTCAGACTACCCAAAAAAACACGACAAAACCAGAGTAAATCGGCGCTAATTAATGAATATCCTCAAGCAGCCTAAAGATACTGAATTAAAGGTATTGCCAGCGATGTAAATAAGAGCGAAAGAGGCGCGACGAAACAGCAAGCTATTTCGACTTTATTTGACGATAAGCCAGCCCTACTGTGCATGCCTGGTTAGGCTACCTTAGGTTAAAATAACGTAGGATTAATAAGCGATATCAACCCTGACTCCATCATCAAAATATAAGATACGAACTTCATCCCCTCGACTAAATAGCATATTTTTATCAACATCTTGGATAACATTAATCAGCTTGTCTCCCTTCACTTTAATGAGTAGCTCAACTAACTTATATTCAACCGTGTATTGGTAATTACTTTGATTTTGTGCAACCGCTGCACCTGCAAGTGCACCCACTGCCGTCGCAACTTCTCGTCCAGTACCACCACCAAATTGATTGCCGACTAAACCGCCTATTGTGGCACCAAGTAGCGTTTTCCAACCATTATTTTTCGATTGAACGACCTCTTGCTGAGTAATATAACGGACAGAGTCAATCTTCCCATACACCACTTCATTTACCGGCTTGGCAACATTTCTTTCATATGCTGCGTTGGCGGCAAGTGGGAAAAACAGTATGATCCAAAGCCATACTTTCACAATATTTCTTGACCAGGTCATCATAAACTCCTCTGACTCTAATGTTGGTAACGACTTCTTATGGCTATTTATTTAACTGAACTCGATGATACGTTCAACTTTCCCTCACCGTATAAAGCACTCAGCGATCCCAATGGTTTGCTTGCTTTTGGCGGTGACTTAGATCCCATGAGAATCCTCAATGGTTACTATCAAGGCATTTTCCCTTGGTATGGTCCTGGAGAACCTATTCTATGGTGGAGCCCTTCCCCACGCGCTGTTTTTGATCCCTTAGCGTTTAAACCGTCTAAAAGTCTCAAAAAATTTCAGCGTAAACATAACTATAAAGTAACGCTCAATTTCGCGACAGAAGAAGTGATTAGACTATGTTCATCAACACGTCCTGCAGAGGAAACTTGGCTCAACGAGGAAATGCAAGCGTCTTATATTGAGTTAGCTAAACTTGGTCACTGTCACTCAGTAGAAGTATGGCATGACAACGAGCTCATTGGGGGACTATATGGCATCTGCGTTGGTCAACTTTTTTGCGGAGAGTCGATGTTTAGCCTAAAAGATAACGCATCTAAAATTGCATTGTGGTACTTATGCAACCATTTGGCGTCAAAGCAAGGTCAATTAATCGATTGTCAGGTTATGAACTCGCACTTGGCATCACTTGGCGCATTTGAACTAGAGCGTAACGAGTTTATGCAAAAACTACTATCTTTAAGAGAAAAACAAACACTATTTGATACCTATAAGCCCCAAGTTTTGCAGGATTCAGTATGAGTACGGATATACAACATATTCGAATTGGATTAACGAATAATCACCCTTGCAGTTACTTGCCTGAACGGCAAGAGCGTGTGGCGGTGGCACTTGATGCAGGACTGCATACTGAAGAAAACTATCAACTGCTGATGGCCAACGGCTTTCGTCGTAGCGGAGATACCATATATAAACCGCACTGTGAGCATTGTAATGCTTGCCAGCCAATTCGAGTCTCGATTCCGGATGTGACGCTATCAAAAAGCCAGAAGAGGCTGCTCAGTAAAGCACAGTTTTTACGCTGGGAAATGAAACCCGAAATGGATGAGGAATGGTTTGAGCTTTACAGTCGGTACATCTGCAAACGGCATAAAAACGGCACTATGTACCCACCAAAGCGTGATGAGTTTGCTCGATTTGCTCAAACTAGCTGGCTGAACACTTCATTTTTGCATATTTACGATGAGTCAAATCAATTACTCGCCATTGCGGTAACGGATGTAATGACTCAATGTTCGAGTGCATTTTATACTTTTTTTGACCCTGACTACCCGTTATCTCTTGGCACTTTGGCAGTGCTCTATCAAATAAAATACTGCCAAGAAAACAAACAACAGTGGCTTTATTTGGGTTATCAGATTGATGAGTGCCCAGCAATGAGCTACAAAACACGCTTTCAACGCCACCAAAGGCTAGTAAATCAGCGTTGGCGAGGGTAGAATACGCCTCAACTTTACATAATTACTATTTAGCGGCAGAATATAGCCCGCTAATATTGCCTAATTTCTAAAGAGGATTAAATGGCTAAAGAAGACGTAATCGAGATGCAAGGCACAGTCCTTGACACTCTACCAAACACTATGTTCCGTGTTGAACTTGAAAACGGTCACGTTGTGACTGCTCACATCTCTGGCAAGATGCGTAAGAACTACATCCGTATCCTAACGGGTGACAAAGTAACTGTAGAGATGACTCCATACGACCTGTCAAAAGGCCGCATCGTCTTCCGCGCTCGTTAATCTCTGATTTTCGGATGCAATAAAAAACGGAGCAGTTTGCTCCGTTTTTTATTGCATGATTTTTATTTCCGAGTAGGTTCAGACAAACAAAAAGCGCACGATAAAATCGTGCGCTTTTACTTCCCTACGGAGCAATTAATGCATCGCTGCCTCTTTCTCACTCAAATATTCAAATTTAAGTGTGTCATTCACTAGCGTTACTTTCACAGTGCCGCCGTCGACTAGAGAGCCAAACAACAATTCATTAGCCAAAGGTTTCTTAAGTTGCTCTTGGATAACGCGTCCCATTGGACGAGCACCCATCGCCTTATCATAACCTTTATTCGCTAACCAATGGCGTGCATCTTGCGATACCTCCATTGATACACCACGGGCATCAAGTTGCACCTGCAGTTCAACAATAAACTTATCAACAACTTGATGGATAACGCTTTCATCAAGGCTGTTAAACCAGATGATGTTATCAAGACGGTTACGGAACTCAGGAGTGAACACCTTCTTAATTTCCGCCATCGCATCGTGACTGTTGTCTTGCTGAATCAAACCAATTGATTTCTTCTCAGTTTCAGCCACACCCGCGTTGGTTGTCATAACGAGGATGACATTACGGAAGTCTGCTTTACGACCGTTGTTGTCCGTTAGCGTACCATTATCCATCACTTGCAATAGCAAATTAAAGATATCTGGATGCGCTTTCTCAATCTCATCAAGCAATACTACTGAATGTGGGTGCTTGATAACAGCGTCTGTCAGCAAACCACCTTGGTCGTAACCGACATAACCAGGAGGCGCACCAATTAAGCGACTCACGGAGTGACGCTCACCATATTCCGACATATCAAAACGAAGTAGCTCGATCCCTAGAAGCTTAGATAGCTGCACCGTCACCTCTGTTTTACCCACCCCAGTAGGGCCAGCAAACAAGAATGAACCAACTGGTTTGTTATCCACGCCCAAACCTGCACGTGTAAGCTTGATCGCTTCGGATAATGCATCAATCGCATTATCTTGACCAAATACCAACATCTTCATCTTGCTATCTAGGTTCTTCAAGATGTCTTTATCTGAAGAAGAAACCGACTTCTCTGGGATTCGTGCCATTTTGGCAACCATCGCTTCGATATCGGCAACACCAACCGTTTTCTTACGGCGGCTTGCAGGAGCAAGACGACTGCGAGCGCCAGCTTCATCAATGACATCAATGGCTTTATCTGGTAAATGACGTTCATTGATGTATTTCGCCGAAAGTTCTACCGCGGCACGCAGTGCTTTATTGGTGTAACGTACTTCATGGTGTGCTTCGTACTTCGGCTTCAAGCCCATCAAGATTTTAGTTGTGTCATCCAGAGAAGGCTCTACAACGTCAATCTTTTGGAAGCGACGGGACAACGCACGCTCTTTCTCGAAAATGTTGCTGTATTCTTGGTATGTAGTCGAGCCGATACAACGCAACTTACCGCTACTTAGTAGAGGTTTGATAAGGTTTGCGGCATCAACTTGACCACCAGAAGCCGCACCCGCACCGATGATTGTGTGTATCTCATCGATGAACAAAATTGCATCTTCTTCTTTTTCAAGCTGTTTCAAAATCGCCTTGAAGCGTTTTTCAAAATCACCACGGTACTTAGTACCAGCCAATAAAGAACCAATATCCAATGAGTAAATCACGCTGTTTTGAATAACTTCCGGGACCTGCCCTTCTACAATTCGCCAAGCAAGACCTTCTGCGATGGCTGTTTTACCTACCCCGGCTTCACCCACTAGTAATGGGTTATTCTTGCGGCGGCGGCAAAGTACTTGAATAGTGCGCTCTAGCTCTTTATCGCGACCAATCAGTGGATCGATATTGCCATCTTTAGCGACCTGATTAAGGTTAGTCGCAAAGCTTTCCAAACGTTCTTCAGAATTCGGCTCTTCGACACTCTCTGAACTGAACGAATCTGATGATGGGTCTTCGCTTGCACCTGACGCTTTAGTAATACCATGGGAGATAAAGTTAACAATATCTAATCGGGAGATGTCGTTTTTCTTCAATAGATAGGCGGCATGCGACTCTTGCTCACTGAAGATCGCCACAAGCACGTTTGCACCTGTTACTTCGTTGCGGCCAGACGACTGTACATGAAAGACGGCGCGTTGTAGCACACGTTGAAAACTCAAAGTCGGCTGGGTTTCACGCGTCTCATCACTGTCTGGGATAAGAGGCGTAGTTTGATCGATGAATATATCGAGCTCGTTACGTAAAGCGTCAAGATCCGCTTTACAAGCTAAAAGGGCTTCCTTAGCTGCATCATTTTCCAATAATGCAAGTAGGAGGTGTTCGACAGTCATAAACTCGTGGCGTTTATCTCTCGCCCGAGCAAATGCACCGTTAAGGCTTGACTCTAGTTCTTTATTTAGCATAAGTACCTCCCGAAAAAACAACTTGGGTTGTTCGAGCAAGTCTTCTTTGTTTACGCTTGCTCCATAGTGCAAAGTAGCGGATGTTCATTTTCCCTTGCGTACATCGTAACTTGCGCTACTTTTGTTTCGGCAATTTCTGCACTGTATGTGCCACAGATTGCCTTTCCTTCATAGTGAATCTTGAGCATGATCTGAGTCGCTTTATCAATATCATGTGAAAAGAATCGCTCAAGTACCTCTATGACGAAATCCATAGGTGTATAGTCATCATTATTTAGTACAACATTGTACAGCTTAGGTGGCTGAACTTTCGTACTTTCTCGCTCCAGAAGATCAGAGTCCGGAGTGACCCATTCAAAATTTTTACTCATGGCAATTCAAAGATATCGTATCAAAGGGTTGATGTTTTCGACCTATAAAAACAATCTACCACAAGCGTGCAGCGCGGTGTAGTGAGATATGGCACCGAATTCGATCTTTGATCGATAAAAGTTGCTACCTAATATAGAGACTAATGCAGGTCTTGAGGGGGCGCAAATAAAAGATGCTTGTCGATAAGTTACACATTTTTACTTATAAAATAACTTTCTTTTTACCCCCTCCGAGCTATTGCGAAACATCTCTCAGTCTTCTACCGAGATCACACTTCCTAACTGAGAATGGGGTAATTATCACGAAAACTTCATTTTTTATTCAGTTAGAGGATTCATCTATCATAAGCAACACGAACAGTATGGTTTTTCCAGTGAATACTACTTTGCAGGCTAATTGACCAAACTTCCGCGTATATACGAAAAACTGTTTGCAAATTTGTTAATCTCAAAAGTGATTTGTTTTCAATTATGTTTCTGTTTGTTGCTTAATGCTATTGACTGTCGGGATTCATTGACTACAGTGGAAAGTGTTGATGCATAAATCGTCATTTTGAATCCATTTGTTTTTAAGCAGCTTGGTGAATGTGATTTCTCATTGACTAGATGTTTGTTAGCGTTCGCTGACAATAGTAGTACCAGGTTAAAGGTATAACTTGGTTGTTGTAACAACTCAGTAAAAAATGCATGAGGGATGTAAAAGCATGGCTACAGGTACAGTAAAGTGGTTTAACAATGCCAAAGGATTTGGGTTTATTTGTTCAGATGAAGAAGAGGGAGATATCTTTGCCCACTACTCAACTATCCAGATGGACGGTTATCGTACACTGAAAGCAGGCCAACAAGTCTCATACGAGATTGAAAAAGGTCCCAAAGGCTGTCACGCGAGTAGCGTCGTGCCTCTTGAAGGTCAAGCCAAATAATTAGAGCGCTGTCGAAAAATAAAAATATTGCTCTCGAAACATCATTTTGATGTTCTGAAGAGAAAAATAAACCCGCCAAGATAGCGGGTTTCTTAATATTTGTAGCTTATGAAATGCAGATAGACCATATACAACGTATTGATAAAATAAGAAACACGTCGAAAGCGACGTGCTCTTTTCATCTATTTTACTTGTTAATGATCGCGTTAAAGGTTTCGCTTGGGCGCATCAACTTAGAAACCAATGCATCGTCTAGCAGGTAGTAACCGCCCAGCTCTCCTTTCACACCCTGTGCGTTGTTTAGCTCAGCGACGATTTTTTCTTCATGCTCTGACAACGCTTTCGCAATCGGTGCAAACTCAGCAGCGAGATCAGCATCGTCTGTTTGCTCGGCAAGTGCTTTCGCCCAGTAAAGTGCGAGGTAGAAATGACTACCGCGGTTATCTAATTCGCCCACTTTACGTGACGGAGACTTGTTGGTATCTAAAAACTCACCAGTCGCTTTGTCTAGCGTATCCGCCAAAACTTGCGCTTTCGGGTTGTCTGCCACCACACTTAGGTGTTCTAGGGATGCAGCTAGTGCTAAGAACTCACCTAAAGAATCCCAACGAAGGTGATTCTCTTTTTCTACTTGTTGAACATGCTTAGGAGCAGAACCACCAGCACCTGTTTCAAATAGACCACCGCCATTCATCAGTGGAACGATAGATAGCATCTTAGCTGACGTGCCTAACTCTAAAATTGGGAACAAGTCTGTTAGGTAGTCACGAAGAACGTTACCCGTTACAGAAATAGTATCTAGACCCGCTTTCATACGCTCTAGCGAGTACTTACAAGCATCAACAGGAGATAGGATCTTAATCTCTAGACCGTCAGTATCGTGCTCTGGTAAGTAGGTATTTACTTTCTTAATGAGTTCAGCATCGTGCGCACGGTTTTCGTCTAGCCAGAATACGGCTGGAACACCTGTTGCACGTGCGCGAGTCACTGCTAGTTTAACCCAATCTTGGATTGGTGCGTCCTTCACCTGACACATACGGAAGATATCGCCTTCTTCAACCGCTTGCTCTAACAATACGTTACCCGCAGTATCAACAACGCGAACGGTACCCGCTGCATCTAGAATGAACGTCTTGTCGTGAGAACCATATTCTTCTGCCTTTTGAGCCATTAAGCCAACGTTAGGCACGCTACCCATAGTGGTCGGGTCAAATGCGCCGTGCTCTTTACAGAAATCAATCACCGCTTGGTAAATACCTGCGTAGCTACGATCTGGTATCATCGCTTTGGTGTCTTTTTGTTTACCATCTGGTCCCCACATTTGACCAGAAGAGCGAAGCATTGCTGGCATAGAAGCATCTACAATGATGTCGCTTGGTACATGTAAGTTTGTGATACCACGATCAGAGTCAACCATCGCAAGCTCTGGTTGAGTTTGGTAAACCGCTTGAATTGCCGCTTCAATTTCTGCTTTTTGTGCTTCAGGTAGAGACTCAATTTTCGAGTAAACATCGCCAATGCCATTGTTTACATCAACGCCCAGTTCTTCAAACAGCTTGCCGTACTTATCGAAAACGTCTTTGTAGTAAACTTTTACTGCATGGCCGAAAATGACAGGGTCAGAAACTTTCATCATTGTCGCTTTCATATGAAGAGACAGCAGCACGTCTTGTGCTTTCGCTTCAGCAATCTCTTTCTCGAAAAATTCAACCAGCGCCTTCTTCTTCATCACTGAAGTGTCAATGACTTCTTTATCTAGTAATGGGAACGCAGACTTGAGCTCTTTAACTGTACCGTCATTACCAACAAACTCGATTTTTACCTCTGTTGCACCAGAGATAGTCGTGGACTTTTCGCTACCAAAGAAGTCATTGTCTGACATGCTCGCAACATGAGACTTAGACTCTGATGACCACGCACCCATTGAATGTGGATTTTTCTTCGCGTAGTTCTTAACCGAAGTTGGAGCACGACGGTCTGAGTTACCTTCACGAAGTACTGGGTTAACCGCACTACCTTTGATTTTGTCGTAAGCCGCTTTAATCGCTTTCTCTTCGTACGTGCTCGGTTCTTCTGGGTAGTTTGGTAAATCGTAACCTTTCGCCTGAAGCTCTTTAATCGCCGCTTTAAGCTGAGGAACTGAAGCTGAAATGTTAGGCAGCTTGATGATATTTGCTTCTGGAGTTTGAGCCAGTTCACCAAGCTCAGTCAACGCATCGCCAATGCGTTGTTCTTCTTTTAGATGCTCTGGGAAGTTAGCGATAATTCGACCTGCTAGTGAAATATCACGAGTATCTACATTGATGCCAGACGATGCTGTGAATGATTGAATGATTGGTAGTAATGAATAAGTTGCTAGCGCCGGCGCTTCATCAGTGATGGTGTAGATAATTGTAGGTTTTTCTGTAGGCATGAAATTTCCCTATTTTTTAATCAACTTGTTGGCTGATCAACTCAGCGTCTGAGTTGGTTTAATTGACGCATTGCTGCACGTTAGCAGTACATGTCTCCTCACTAACGCCACATGCGGTTCGCACTCTTTGTTGTAGTTTGAAGCTCTAAGCTCTGAATCCATGAGTGCACTGATATAATTAAACAAATAACACGAATTAGTCTATCATTCTGTGCGCGTTTGTTAGTTTTAGGCGCGCAAATCATATCCGATCATGAGAAAACTTAAAACTTTCAAACACAGTTCATTTACATTTTTGCAGGGTAGTTAACATGTCATCTCGTACAGGTCAGGAAAAAGGTCGCAGTCGTAACCAGTCTAAAACGGGCCATTTTAAACACTCAGGAGCTCGCAATGGCTCGAAGACTCGTACTCAGCAAGACCGTCGCCCTAATCGCCCAACAAAAAGCCAAAAGCCAAAAGTGGCCCCCAAAGATCGTAAAGTCATTATTTTCAATAAGCCTTACGATACGCTCAGTCAATTTACCGATGGCGATGGTCGCAAAACGTTAGCGGACTATATCCCAATCAAAGATGTCTATGCGGCTGGCCGATTGGACCGAGACAGCGAAGGTTTGATGGTGCTCACTAACGATGGCATCTTGCAGGCGAAGCTCACGCAGCCAAAGTCAAAATCCCCGAAGACTTATTGGGTTCAAGTCGATGGCGCTCCTCTAGAGCAAGACCTTGAAAAATTGAGAAAGGGAGTAGAGCTAAAAGATGGTATGACCCTACCAGCCGAAGTTGAAGTGATTCCAGAACCACAAGTCTGGGATAGAACCCCTCCTGTTCGTTTTCGCGCAAATATCCCTACCACTTGGTTAGCCATTACCATTATTGAAGGAAGAAATCGTCAGGTGCGTCGCATGACTGCACACATTGGCTTCCCAACGCTGCGTTTAGTTCGTTACTCGATGGGCGGCATTGTTCTTGACGATTTAAAGCCAGGGGAGTGGCGAGAAATAAAGCTCTAGGCTTAAACCTCAAAAAACATAAAAGCAGGCTATCACCTGCTTTTTTAGTTTTTGTCGTTACCAATAACGATTATTGTTGAGCAACCCACTTCTTGAATGCCTGACGTTCTTCGTCTGTCATTTCTAGGTAGGCAATCTTCGCTTTTGTTACGGGTGATTTTACTCTTTGCGCGCTTTTGCTGGTTGCTGTTACAGCCGTCGCTGCTTGTAGCTCAGACAATTCGACTCTCTTACCGTTTGCAAAGAAAACGCCATTAGCTTCATTGTACACCGCTAGTTGCTCATCAAGGTTTGAATAAGGGAACGCGCCTTTCTCACCTGGCATTTTATATTGCGAGTAATCAATAGACTTATCGTTGAAACTTACTTTCCAGTCCATTTTATCTTGCTCAAACAGCTTGTCTGCCTGACGTTTTTCTCTGAAAGATGGCGCATCAATATAAAGCTCACCCGCGCCAGAACTGAAACCAAGAATGTATGGTGCAGAGTAAACTTGAGTACGTTTATCGCCACGCCCAATCGCTTTGTTTACTTTTACAACTACTTGGTTAGAGCCATCAACAAGACCAAACGGTTCACTCAAATCATCCGCGCTAACACCATTGACAAACAGCACTTGCACGCCTTGAGCGGTAGTTAGGGTTGCTGAAGTATCAGCTCTATTTGTTGTCTCTGCGCTCGCTGTTGTCCCAAATAGCCCAAGAACAAATGCTACAGTCCAAGCTTTTAGTCTCATATCCTAATAACCTTAAAATTCAATTAATTACATCAACAGTGTTAAATCTCGTTTACCGTTCATCACAGTTTGAGGAAATCATTGAAGAAAAGCCAATGATTTCTACATAACTCACTGTAGATAATTGGTAAACGCACTCAATCCTTGACGTTTCACACTCTTTCACATTGACCAGAGTTCAAGAAGGATTTACTTATATACTCTATAGAAAAAAGGTCGCAATAGCTGCGACCTTTTACTATATCTACTTAAGTTCAGTAATTAGAACGTGTAGTAAACACCAGCAACAACTAGAGTATCTTCAAGTTTCGCGGTGCCGTTGTCAGCTTCTGCTACTGAGTATTCTAGGAATGAAAGAACGTTGCTAGTCACTGCGTAATCAGCACCAAACGTGTAGTAGTTAGCATCTGCGTCTGAGTCATCGATATCAGTGAAACCGAATGAAGTGTAAACTCGAGCTTCATTCATTTGGTATGCAGCAACAGCAGACCAAGTGTTTACGTCAACGTTGTCCCACTCTTCAGCAATGTAGTTAACCGCTGTAGAGAAGTTATCCATGTTGAAGCGAGCTGCGATACCCAAAATTTTGTGGTCTACAGTCGTTTTAACATCAGCGAATTTAACTTCTGCTTTACCTTGATCTTGGTAAGAAGCACCTACGGTGAACATGTCGTTGATTACGTATTGTGCAGATAGACCGAATGCAGTATCAACATTTTCGTCTTGATTTAAGTATGCATCTGCAATAACAGTAAGCTGGTCAAAGCTGCCCTTAACAGATACTGCGTGACCAGCACTTTCAAGAGAACCTAGGAAGTCATCAGCGTAACCGTAACCTTCGTTAGTGTTGTCGATTGTGATCGCGTCTAGAGAGTCACCGAAGTCACCAATTTCACCTAGAGCCACACCCCAGTTATCACCGAAGTAAGCACCAAAGTAAAGGTCGTCTGTGCTAACCTTGTTGTTGTCTGCGTCGTAACCGAAACCGTTACCGTTTTCTAGCTCAAATGAGCCAAACACTTTAACGTCATCGTTGATTTTATGAGTAGCATCAACTTGAACTTTTGCCCATAGGTCAATGTCAAGGTCGTTTTTCTTGATTTGCTTGCCTGCTAGCTTAGCTTCTCTTGTACTTAGGTAAGTATCGATCTCACCCTTAAGGTTGAAAGAAGTTGTACCGTTGTCGTAGATGTTGCCTGCTGCTAGTGCAGACGTAGAGATGCCTGCTACTGCAAGAGCTACTAGAGTCTTTTTCATAATTAATCCACTGCCTTTTCTTAGTTCGGGATATCCTTGTCCGATTCCCTTTTTTTATATGTTTGAGATGGAGCGTTAACAAAACGTTATACAGCGCCTTCTCAAAATCTGGAGCTAAGAGTGCAAAAGATTGTTCTGACTGTCAAATTTTCTAAATGCCAATGTAAAAAACAAAAATAATATTAAAAAACAATAACTTGTAACACTTATCTTTATTTACTCGACGAACATCTAATCAATCTTCTTGATTTTTCATAATTTATAAAACCATTAATAATAAGATTTTAAACCAAAAATATACACTAAAAAACACAATATACAGAACAAAAAACCATAAAAATATCATATTTGGAGTTTTATATTTTCCATATAATGAAATTAATTTCATTTAGATAAGGTTCAATATTTTTTGTGAAGAAGATCTACATTCCTCATAAAAGCATTCCGTTTTGTGAACTACTGTACAACTAGTGATGTGTGCTACTATTCGCCTCCAACGCATTTGAGGCCCGTATGCTGACCAGTAACATTCAAAAATCGATTCGTAATAGCTATCAAAACCTGCAAGATCAACTTGATAACTTTGTACCTAGAAGAGCACAAAACTACCTTGTTGCAGAGATTGCAAAAACGCTGTGCGGTCAGTACCACAAATCTAACCGAATACTGGTTGCAGAAGCCGGGACTGGAATTGGTAAGTCGCTCTCCTATCTAATGGCCGCCATCCCCGTGGCCGTACATAACAATAGAAAAGTGGTTATCTCAACGGCGACCGTAGCTCTGCAAGAGCAGCTCATAAATAAAGACCTCCCTCTTTTTCGTCGGATTACCGACCGAGAGTTTTCTTTTATTTTGGCAAAAGGCCGTCAACGCTATTGTTGTGCAGAAAAACTTGCTTCAGCTTGTGGTGCTGATGGTGGTCAGTTAGCCATGTTCGAAACCAAGCCTAAGCAAAGAGATATAGAGCTGTTGGAAACAATGCATCGCTCTCTTGCGCAAGGTAAATGGGACGGTGACCGTGATTCTTGGCCTAAAACCATTGATGATAAGCTTTGGCAACTGATTGTCAGTGATAAACACAGTTGCAATAACAGTCTACCCGGCCATCGCGGCTGTCCATTTCAAAAAGCGCGCTCAGAGTTGGATAAGAATGATGTCATCATTGCGAACCACTCTCTCGTCATGGCAGACGCAGACTTGGGGGGCGGAGTAATCTTACCTGAGCCAGAAAACACGATATACGTCTTTGACGAGGCACATCACTTACCTCATGTCGCCCGCGATCATGCTTCAGCATCTGCTAGCTTAAAAGGTGCGGCAGCGTGGCTTGAGAAGTTAAATCAGTCGATTAGCAAGTTTTCATCGCTCGCAGACGAGAAACGCGTAGCTCGATTTCGCAACGACCTTCAAGACGCGGTTCAGAACTTGATACCAGCACTGACTCAACTGCCTAAACAGTTCGATCCAGCTCAATTTGAAGAAGGCATCTACCGCTTTGAGCACGGTGAACTACCAGAATGGCTAGAGAACCAATCCAAAGAGTTAAAGCAGTTCAGTAAAAAAGCAAATCAAAGTGTGGCAAAAATTGCCGACCTTATTGCGGAACGAGTAAAAGATGGGGAGCTTGCGACAAGATTGGCTGAACCAGCGCTTGCAGAACTCGGCTTCTACATTCAAAGGTTAGAAAACCTAGCGCAAGTCTGGCACTTGATGGCTGAGCCAACTCGTGAAAAAGGTGCGCCTTTAGCTCGCTGGTTAGAAACCCACCCCGATCGCGAGGGTGATTTAATTGTGAGTGTTTCTCCGCTTGAAATTGGATGGCAACTCGACCAACAAATTTGGAGCAGGTGCATTGGCGCCATTTTAGTTTCCGCAACGATGCGTGCATTAAACTCCTTCCATTACTTTTGCCATCAGGTTGGTATTGATGGAAAACCAGAATCAGGCACACAGTTTTTAGCGCTTGCGTCACCATTCGATTACCAAAACCAGGCAGAATTGCTCATCCCTGCGATGAAATATGAACCACCAGCGCCTCAATTTACTGAATATCTTATTGAGATATTGCCTAAGTACTTGGAAGACAAGAAAGCCAACTTAGTATTATTCTCATCCTATTGGCAGATGAACCAAGTTGCGAAGGCGCTGTCTTCGGAGTTCATAAAAAAAGGCTGGGCATTGCAAGTTCAAGGTGAAAGCTCACGTCAAGAAATTCTAAAAAAACATAAAAATCTAATAGAATCAAATAAAACCAGCATCTTATTTGGTACTGGCAGTTTCTCTGAGGGGCTAGATTTACCTGGCGAATTACTTGAAAACTTGGTGATTACAAAAATTCCATTTGGTGTTCCAACCTCCCCTGTCGAACAGGCTCACTCCGAATATATCGAGAAAAAAGGAGGGAACCCGTTTATGCAAATAACTGTACCTGACGCAAGCAAAAAGCTGATCCAGAGCGTAGGTCGCTTACTGCGTAAAGAGAGAGATTCTGGTAGAGTAACGATTCTTGATCGACGCCTAGTCACTAAGCGATACGGACAAGCCTTAATCGACTCACTACCTCCATTTAAACGTAAAATAGAATATTAGAAGAATCACCATTTATGGAAATGATTGAGCCAACTATGCTGTTGGTGTTGGCGCTTGTCGCTTTTGTCGCTGGATTTATTGATGCAGTTGCCGGTGGTGGTGGCATGCTAACCGTACCTGCTCTACTATCGTTGGGCTTGCCGCCTCATATTGCACTAGGCACCAATAAACTTGCGGCTACCTTTGCCTCTTCTACTGCGGCATTTACGTACTACAAGAAACGTTTATTCAAGCCTCAATGCTGGGGAAGAGCCTTTGTAGCGACGCTTGTCGGAGCAACATTAGGTACCCTACTTGTGGACGCGATTAGCACGGATTGGCTAGAAAAAGGGTTACCCCTTGTTATTTTAGCGGCGGCGTTATATACCGTCTTCCATAAAACACCGCACTCTCCTCATCAAAGTCCAATTCCCGAGCCTTGCCCAAAACTTCATAGAAAACAGTACATGCAAGGATTATCCATAGGGTTCTATGACGGGCTCGCAGGGCCTGGAACTGGGGCTTTTTGGACGGTCAGTTCAATGGCCCTGTATCGGCTGAATATCTTGCTCGCCTCTGGCTTAGCAAAAGCAATGAACTTTACCAGCAACTTTACCTCTTTGATTACGTTTGCAGTCCTCGGTCATATCAACTGGGTGCTAGGCTTAACAATGGGGGTATGTTTAATGGCTGGCGCTTTTGTTGGCGCGCACTCCGCCATTCGGTTTGGTTCTAAATTCATTCGCCCTGTATTTGTTACTGTCGTCAGTATACTGGCCATAAAATTGGCTTATGACGCATGGTTTGTAGGTTTGTCATGAACATTTCTCAACTCCAGGAAAACCTAGAACAAATGGCGAAGCAAGCCGCTGTTCTTGACCGTCAAAGAGGCGAACACCATGTTCCGCTTTTTGATGAGCGCTTATTTGGTTGTCGCTCTCGCTTACTTACTCCTTGCGTAAAAGAAGCAAAAGCTACGCTGGATGCGATTGTGCGTGAGCAAAATGAAGGTAAGCTCACCGCTTTGCGTGCTGAGTACCTCACTGAACGGTTAGTAGCGCAAGTCGGTGCGATTCAACGCGAGATTTCTACCACTAAAATTCGTAAGAATGAAATCAAACATAGCAGCCATTTCCGCAAGCCTATTAACGTGCTTTATCAGGAACTCGCTCAACACCAAGAGTGGGCAAGACGCTTGCGCGAAATGGTGTTAGAAAAAGAACGTGCTGTCGAAACCGCTCCTAGTTTTATGCGTGCCGAGGCTCAGAAAGTGTTACTAGCGACCGAGCAACGTTTGGCTCGTTGTGAGGCAGCGCTTCTGAAACTAGAGAACCAAATTACACATAGGGAAAAACACCAATAATGGCCGATCAACCAACCTCGCCTTTAGATGACGCACCTGAAGAGATCAAATTGGCTGTCGATTTGATCTATTTACTTGAGAGCAATGAGATAGATCCAGAAGTTGCGCTTAACGCTTTGAAGATCGTGCAAAACGACTTAGAAAACAAATTAAAAGCAAAGTAGCCCAACGTTTCGCTCCTTTCACCGAGACTCGTTTTCAGTGCTCTTGCACAATGATACTATTCATAAAAAAGTACGCCCTCAAAAAGGATAAACAATGAAAGTAATCAGCTTTAACATCAATGGACTACGTGCGCGACTGCACCAACTCCAAGCGCTAATCGACAAACACCAACCAGATGTGATTGGCCTTCAGGAAATTAAAGTTCACGATGAAGCATTCCCGATTGAAGCTGTCGAAGCCATGGGCTACAAAGTGTATTTCCATGGTCAAAAAGCGCACTACGGCGTCGCAATGCTTTGTAAGCAAGAGCCTCTTCTCGTACAAAAAGGGTTCCCGACGGATAACGAAGAGCACCAAAAGCGCATGATCATGGCAACGTTTTTAAATGAAAACGGCGAAAAAATCACGGTGCTAAATGGCTACTTCCCTCAAGGGGATAACATCAGCCACGAAACAAAATTCCCATACAAACGTCAGTTCTATAAAGATCTGATGACTTACCTAAACGATCATCACAATAGCGACGAGCAATTGATTGTTATGGGTGACATCAACATTAGCCCTATTGATGCAGATATCGGTATCGGCGAACCAAACCGTAAGCGTTGGCTAAAAACAGGTAAATGTTCATTCCAACCGGAAGAGCGCGAATGGCTGAAAACCTTGCTAGATTGGGGCTTTGAGGACACCTTCCGCAAGCTATATCCAGAAGTGAACGATAAATTCTCGTGGTTTGATTATCGCTCTCGCGGGTTTGATGATAACCGAGGTCTACGAATTGATGTCATTTTGGCGACCCCTTCTCTCGCGAAAAAATGTATTGACTCGGGGATCGATTATGAATTACGCGGTATTGAAAAACCTTCAGACCACGCTCCAATTTGGTCGACGTTCAAGTAATACATAACTGAGCAATAAGCGGGACTCAACGCTAAGCTTACCCCATGAAAAAGGGAGACTCTGTCTCCCTTTTTCATGCAAGTTACTTTCTACTCAGCTAGTTCAGCGGCCAAACCGTTTGACCATCAACACTGACTGGCGTTTGAGCAAATTCGTTCAGACAGTAGCCGGTATTGCTGCTTGCAAAGTAAGTGAGAGGCATCGGCGGTAGATTCAGCGCCACAACCTGCTGTTTCGCTTTTTCTGTGAACGAGAAGCCCCACATATCTAAATAGCTCGTCATGTCTCGCTGAGAGATGTAGCTCAGAGCAATAAGCAACCAGTCGTTGTTTGAGATGCTATTTGCCTCTTCACGAGAGTAGTTGGTGAAACCAATACTCAATCGTCTCTCATTCCAAAGCGCATCATCCGATTTCAAGCGGTTAAACTCACGTTCAATCAGGTGCAATCGCGCCAATAAATGCCAACCATTTTGCAGTACACCTTCATGCTGCGTCGCCATCATCATTTGAATGTAAACGCGAGCTCCCCAACTCCAACCAGTTTGATTTTGCGCTGCCATGTAAGCGTTTGGATCCGCTTGAGTTCGGCTTGCTTGCAATAATTCAAACTGGCCTTTGAAATCTAAGCTTTGGCAAGTTGAAACTTTCCCCGTATTCTGGAAGAAACGAGACTTACTGTAATACGAGTAGTAATTGGTCGTTGAATGCCCTTCCCAACCAGCAAATCGGAATCGACCTTTTTCCAAGCCATGACCAAGCTCATGTAAATCACCGTGACCGAGTGGGCTGAATGACCAGTAAGCATCGTATGGGTTACCAGAACAGCCGTAACCACACGTCGCTTGGTCAGCGTTCATATGCTTCACCATATCAATATTGGCGATTTCCCAACCTTGATTTTTGGCATACTGGATAATTTCCGGAACCTCATCGATCCCCGGCCCTTGGAAACCAGCCAAGACATGTGGGTAGTTATGAACATACTCTTCTGTCGCCAGCGCCATTTCAGCTGGTGTCGACCACATCTCATCGTTGACAGATTCAAGCATTTTGTCACGTTTAGAATGTACCTCAAATCCAGGCGTGATCAGTTCAGCCCAATCGAACAAATTCGCTTCAAGCTCCTGAATAAACGCATCGTTATCCTTTTCACTTCTCCATACAGGGTGTTGCGCTACATGGCTAAATGTTAGAGCTACTGGTACATCATTATTGTTAAAGTGAACCTGGATAGGCCCGCCATAAGGTGAAGTCAGCGTGATGGTTTCACCCGGCTTCACCTCATAGGCGAAAGAAGTCAGCATTTTTGGTCGCGTGTATCCATCTTTGCTGAATTCATGAGTTGCGCCACTCCTTAAACTGTTGATGACAATTTTAGTCGTCACTTCATTACTGTCATTGCGCGTGACCGTAAAGGTCTCCCCAGGAAGCGCATACACACCAGCAGAGCGGAAGTTACGCTTTGATTCCATATTAATCGTTGCGCTGATTCTCTTTACTTCAGGGCTAAACTCACTACGGCTGAAGTTCCCCATATTTGGTTGTTTTGGGTTTACGCTTCGGCTGTTGTATTGCACGTAATCGGCAAAGTACGACTTTAGGAATTCGGTCGTTTGGGTTGACTGTTTGTCCATTGGGAAGACAACCGTTTGACGATAATGATCAGCCAGCAATACCATGAGTTTTTCGTATTGGTAGCCGTCTTGATTAAACAAATCTACTTTTTGTTCATCAAGCTTTTGCAACCGATGGCGAATACTGTTTGCCCCTGCATAAAATTGACTTTCCATATTCGCAGTGTCAGGACAAGATTTGTCATCACACTGTGACAAGTCAACATTGAAGTTTTGAGATTCAAAACGAGACAACAGCGCTTGTTGCGTAGCAACAGAGTCTGGCACGAAGTTCATGAGTGATGAAGGCGCCCAATCAACCAAGCCTAACTTACGCCAATAGTTATCTCCCACATAATCAACATGGAATTTTTCCAAAATGTCTCGGCCAAGTTCAGTTAGTCCTCCATCCCAATGCAGGTATAGAACAGGAATTTGGGCTTGCTCAGCGTATGCCAGAGCATCGAGTACTTGTTGGTTGGTGTCGCCAGATTGCAGATGCTGTGACAAGATCAATAAGTTTGGAGTATTGGTTTGCACGCAGCTAAGTAGCTTCGAACCATCGCATAGGTTGGCCTCGTTAAACGCCAACTC
The DNA here is from genome assembly GCF_024181935.1 of Vibrio sp. Y51_MX_L26. NCBI lineage: Bacteria > Pseudomonadati > Pseudomonadota > Gammaproteobacteria > Vibrionales > Vibrionaceae > Vibrio > Vibrio sp. Y51_MX_L26. The sequence goes on along the minus strand of NZ_JAMZAS010000002.1, from coordinate 117,142 downwards.
TTGTGAAACATTGTCTTTCAACCAATTCCGAGTCGCTTGCTCATCAGGGAAGTAATAAGACTGATCCATTTGCGCGATGACAACGTTTGAAGTAGCTCCGCCTGACAACCAAGTGACCAGGTTGCTTAGCCATTGAGTCATCGCTGCATTCGAAGACTCGGGAAAGCGTTGTGCCGTTCTAAATGGGTTACTACCTAATAGCGCATAACGTTGACCATTAGCTTTTTCTCCAGCAACGCCAATTGACAACGCCTGATCTTTATAACCGCTAGCCATGGCCTTGTTGGTCATCAAGATGGTGTCGTTGAACCCATACTGAGGTGCCAATATCGCTGCATCATGGGTTGGATCCCAATAAAGGCCAGAAAGGTTTTTCGCAATTGCAGATTTGATCGTATTCGACTGTTTCTTGTGCCCTTCCACAACTTGCCGGCTTTCTCGGATGAAATCGTTCGGGTCAGAAACGAGCAGTGCATTACCAGTTTCCAGAGCTTGTTGAACTGGAGCTGGCGTTGGTTTTACTTGAGCATTAGATTGTGACTCTCCCTCTCCCCCACCACATCCAGTGGCAACGGCGGCAAGGCCCAACGATAGAATTGTTTTTTTCATTTTTACTTACTAAACAATGGGTTTATCAAATATTAATGTAAGTACATGAATAAAAAGAAATAGTCTTTTGTATCGATAGGAAAAATAGGAATGAAGATAACAAAATCATCAAAAAGCAATGGTACCCATTCCGATACCATTGCTGACATTAATTATTAACTTAAAGGACGTAGGTATGCCAAGAAGCGCTTCTCTGCCACTTTAAAGCACCACAAGATCATAAATGTCAGTGCCATGTAGAACAGCCCCGCCGTAAGGAAAGATTCAAATGGCGCATAGTAACGTGAGTTAACTAAGCGCGCAGCGCCAGTTAGATCCATAATGGTAACGATACCCGCGACCGCACTACCGTGCAGCATGAAAATCACTTCGTTTGAATAAGCTGGTAATGCTCGACGCAGTGCACTAGGCAAGATAATACGTCTGTATGTCATAAACTTACTCATCCCATACGCTTTGGCAGCTTCTACTTCACCTTTGGGCAAGCCATTAATCGCACCACGAATAATTTCTGCAGTATAAGCCGACGTATTAAGAATAAAAGCGACTAAAGCACAGAACCAAGCGTTTTCCCACAAGGTATCTTTCACAGGAAAGAACTGATCCATACCGTAATAAATCAAATACAACTGGACCAACAACGGTGTTCCACGGAAAAAGTAAATGAATCCCCAAGAAGGTAAGCTAAAGGCATAATTCGTACTATTACGTGCCACGGCTAATGGAATCGAGACACACAAACCGATAACCAACGCTAATCCTACCAGCCAAACTGTCGTCCAAAGTCCCTGAAGATAAGTTGGGAAACTTTCAATAATCAAAGAAAAATCCATAACTTACCTCGCATGAATACTGAACTTACGCTCAACAAGCTTGAGTAGCCCGGTCGAAACGCTGGTAAAAAACAGAAAGATGAGCGCGACAGCCATGTAAAAGGTAAACGGCATTTTCGTCGTACCCGCCGCCAACGAGCTCATTCTCACCATGTCATCCAGGCCGATGATGGAAACTAACGCAGTGGTCTTGAGTAACACTAACCAGTTATTACCAAATCCAGGTAATGCATGACGAATCATCTGAGGCAGTAAGATTCTTCTAAACGATAAGGCTGAGCTCATACCATAAGCTTTCGCCGCTTCTAGTTCACCTTTGTCCACCGCCATGATCGCTCCGCGAAAAGTCTCCGCCATGTAGGCACCAAAGATAAAACCAATCGTGAGTACACCTGCAATAAATGGGCTGACATCAATATAGTCGGGTAAGTAAGACGTCCATTCATGGTTTGGATCACTCGAAGCAAACCACTCATTGAGCGTTTCGTTAATGGAGTACAGGCTATTGTTTAAAAGTATTTGTCCACCAAAGAAAATCAGCATCATCAGAACCAAATCAGGAATGCCGCGAATGACGGTGGTGTAAAGAGTGGCAATCGCCCTTGCCCATTTGTAAGGCGCTAACTTAGCTAATGCGCCAAGCATACCTAAGATCACGGCAAGAAGGAGTGAAAGCACTGCAACTTCTATCGTTACTAAAGCCCCTTTTAAAATCGAAGCTTCGTATCCTTGTAAATCTAGCATAGGTGAGTTCCTAATCCCTAAACTCAAAAAATCGACCGTTGACTACTTCTAGGAACAAGCCAACGGTCGCTTAATTACGGTTTATTCACCGTACACATCGTAGTTAAAGTATTTACCAGCAATTTCTTGATAAACACCTTTCTCACGTAGTGAAATTATCGCCGCGTCCAATTTCTTCGTTAGATCTTTATCTTGTTTACGCACGGCAATACCAAAACCTTCACCGAACCACTTAGGATCGGTCAATGACGGACCAACAAACTCGTACGCGTCGCCGCCCGCTTTATTAAGCACACCTTCTTCTAGAGCAGAGGCGTCGCCCAATACAGCGGCAACACGACCATTGGCTAAATCTAGGTAAGCCTCATCAAAAGAACCGTAACGAACAATTTCTACTTTATCGCCATAGTTATCTGTCAGATATTTGTCGTGTGTTGTTGCACGTTGAACAGCGATTTTCTTGCCATCTAGGTTGTCAAAATCCAGATTCGCACCCTTCTTGGCAATAAATTTGTTTGGAATCAGTGCGTATTTGCCAGTGAAATCGACTTTCTTCTTACGCTCTTCAGTAATAGACATCGCAGCGATGATTGCGTCGTACTTACGCGCTAATAGAGAAGGAATGATGCCATCCCAATCTTGCGCGACAATCTTACATTTCACTTGCATTTCCTCACAAAGCGCGTTGGCCATGTCTACGTCGAAGCCTTTAAGAGAACCATCCGTTTCTGTCCAGCTAAACGGAGGGTAAGCACCCTCAATGCCGAAGCGAACTGTTTTCCATTCTTTCGCTTGAGCGACACCAGATACTGCCGTTGCAGCGATCGTTGCTGCTAATAACCACTTTTTCATTTCCATACTCCTGTGATTGCTATTTTATTTCGTTTTGTTTGTTGTGCTGGCTTAGGAGGCAATAGTCTGCCGCCTAAAAATATTAGTAAATGGATGAGATAAACTGCTGTAATCGTTCTGAATCCGGGTTTGTAAATAGCTTAGCTGGATTTCCCTGTTCTTCCACTAAGCCTTGATGCAAGAACATCACATGGTTTGATACGTCTCGCGCAAACGCCATTTCGTGCGTGACCACCAGCATGGTTCGTCCTTCATCTGCCAAATCTCTCATTACCCCTAACACTTCCCCAACGAGTTCTGGGTCAAGCGCAGAGGTTGGCTCGTCAAACAACATCACTTCAGGGTCAACTGCTAGCGCACGGGCAATAGCGGCACGTTGCTGCTGACCGCCAGATAAGTGTCCAGGATAATAGTCTTTACGCTCATATAGGCCTACTTTCTTAAGCAAGACTTCTGCGTTTTCAATCGCTTGGGCTTTTGGTACGCCTAGAACATGAACAGGGGCTTCAATCACGTTTTCTAGTACTGTCAGGTGTGACCATAAGTTGAAACCTTGGAACACCATCGCTAGACGTGAGCGAATACGTTGCACTTGCTTTTCATTAGCAGGAACAGATTCCCCTGCTCGGTTGTTCTTCATTTGGATTAATTCACCATTCACCCAAATTTCGCCTGCGGTAGGCGTTTCTAGCAAGTTGATACATCTAAGAAAGGTACTCTTACCAGAACCGGAAGAGCCAATGATGGAGATGACATCTCCTTTGTGCGCGGCAAGAGAAATTCCCTTGAGAACTTCATTTTGTCCAAATGTTTTGTGCAGGTCTTTTATATCTAGCGCTGGTACATCATTCATGCGCTCTACTCCCTGTGTTTTTGTCACTGCAATTAAGGGACTCCGCCCTCTCTAATTCGGAACAAATTAGCACCACACCCTGAAACTTGCAACAAATTATTAACCTAAATAATTCGAATAGAAAGATACGATAACCAAATTAATATGCAATATATAGCAACTTATTCTTCAAAAGCTGAATATTAAATATAAAAAAGCCCCTTTAGAAGGGGCTTAATAAATTTACAAAAGTGTTAAGACGCTACTTAACCAATACCATAAAATCAGATTTCTGAGCATTCGTATTGACCTTCTCAGAATCAACTTCACTGATCACAAGACCATCGTGATCCACTTTAAGATCGGTCACATCACCATGAGAGAAAAGAGAAACAAAGTCATAGCTATTTAGGTTTGCTTCAGCAGACTCCACGACAATAGATTGTGAGTAATCACTTGTAGAAGAAACTTTCAAATCTTGTTTCACACTGTCATCGAATGTGTAGTAGAACAACTCCGGAACAACGACATCACTCTCTAAAGTTGTAAATACCTTGTGTGTTACTCGGTGTAGTGTTCCAGAGTTAGACTCTGCACGATATGCAAGGCGGCTAAAGCCTTTATCTTGGTCAGTGAAAGCAAAACCAGTATCAATAGTTGAACCTCTCACCACATGCGACGCAGGCAGAGCATTTAGGTTGTAGTAAGCGCTTGGATCAATTGAGATATCCCAATTTGCGTCCTGATACATCTTTTGGTTCAGCGCTACCGTCCAACCATTGATAGGTTTTTCAGCTGCAACACTGTAAGTCCAAGTTTCCGTTTTTGGCTCAAGCGGGTGGTAGAACTTCGTCGTTGACATAGGTAGCTCTGCAACTTCGTAGTTGTAATCACCAACAAGTACACTGATGTCTAAAGTGTCATATTTGAAAGATGTTGGGTTCAAGATTGGAGAAGAACCATTCATGCCAACCAATGGCAATGGTGATTCACTCGACCAATCGCGAATACCATACTGGTGCAGTTCTGTTTTCGCTGCGTCTGCATATTGCAGCACGACTGTCGACTCCATCTTCGAACCAATTGCTCTTACATCTAAAGAATCAATAGAATAGGTAGGCTTAGACTCTTTCGCAATTTGAGATATGAAGTTGTACTCTAAGCCACCAGCCTCCGTTGCTTCATATTTAAGGTCAGTTCGGGTAGCCTTACGGAAGTTGCCATTTTTATTACAAGCAGACACCGCCTCTCGATTCATTGAGAACGTTGAGTTTCTAAGGTTATTGTCCTTTAAAAAGTCTCGACTGAAGCTGTTTGCCGTAAATACGGTTCCAGAAGCATCAAGCAACTGATAAGTAAAATAGCCGTCCTCAGGAATGTCTTCTAGAACAAATTTCAAAGTAGTGCCTGATGGGTAGATAAAGTCGCCTTGACGGACACCATTCTTGTCTGAATAGAAACCGACAACCTTACCTCCTGTTAGCTGTGCACTTACGGCTGGTTGATAGGTCAATACCTGCTCGATGCCATTGCCATCTACTCTACGGTCGTAAATAGTACAGCTGTCTTTTTGTGCATTTGTTTCACTAATGACATTTGGAGCTGCAAAAGTAAAAGTGAATGTAGTTCTTGGTGTGGAACTACCACCGCCACCGCCACCGCCACCACAACCGACCATTAACCCTGAGATGATTGCCACTAGTGGCAGTACTTTAAGCTGTTTCATGTCTTTTTCCTAAACTGAGCGGCAATGATTAGCCAAAAAATCGTCTTTGTCCTGTAGAAAGCAAGAATAAAGCCAGCTTTATATAATCATCATGAATATTGATATTTACCCTGCATCCCAGAACGATAAGAGCAACAAATTCTAATTTTATGCAACTTGTGTAATGAAATTACACAAGATTTCACCATCTCATTCGCATGCCAGAAACTTTCTGTAGTTTTATTTCACAACCATTCTTAAAGTGATCTAAATCAATCACCCTAAATGGCTATCTTGCTAGACTCCTGCCAAAAGATGAGGATTTTTTTGTGCCTCAACACAATAAGTTATTAGCTATGCTTAGGCACAATGTCGACGTGTAACAAATCTAATAATAGCTAGCATAAGCGTGCCGCAGGATGCGGATTAACACAATTGAATGAAGAATTCATAACTTTTAAATATATGAGGAATCTATGTCAGACGCAGTTAACAAAACGCACTCTGATTCAGATATCGAGACCAAGAGCTACCGTGAGCTTCATCGTCCAGCATCTGAGTTCGCAAGCCGTTCAGACTACCTAGACCACGAACTACAAATTATGAAGCCGCGTCGTTTCGGCTTAAACTTGCCAGGTCGTGACTTCCGTTTTGAACTTGAAGATCTTGTTCCAGCACTTGCCGGTACGATTGGTATTATCGCGATGTACTCAGCGGTAATGATGTCTTGGGCTGAAGGCCTAACTGCCGCATGGGACCATGTTAACCTGGGCAAAGATTTCGCTATCGAAGTTGCCCGTGTAGAGATGCTCATCCCTGCACTTCTTTTCTGTGTACTTGCTTCTGGCTTTATTAACCCTAAAGCCAACCTAGCAGGTAACCACGGCCCAATGATCCCTCTTATTGGTACCATCGCGCTTGCTGGTGCTCACCCTCTTGCATTGGCAATTCTTATTGGTGTGTTTGGTTTAATTCTGAGCCTGTTAAAAGGTGGTTCAAAACTGGTTAACCTCACCTCTGAAGGTACGGCTGGTGGCCTTCTCATCTTCTTGGGTTTAACCGGAACGATGAGCCAAATTAATTCCATTCAAGCTTGGGCTGTTGGTTTGCAATCCGACACAGTTGCCGCAGGTAGCATGGGTTACATTGGTCTAATCGTTCTTGCGGTTACCATTGGCCTGTACGCGTTTCTTGCTAAAGTGAACAAACGCTGGCTAGCAATCCCTGTTTGTGCCTTCACTGGCCTTGCGATCGCACTTATTCTTGGCGCAGGCTTCGATATTAAATTCGTAACCGAGACGGGTCTTCCAAACCTAAACCCAATCTACTGGTGGGGTTCAACAGAAGAAGGTTGGATGCTTGGTCTTCCTAATATGGAACACTTCATCGCTTCTCTACCATTCGCAATTCTTGCTGTAGCAATGTGGTCTCCTGACTTCTTGGGTCACCGCATCTTCCAAGAAATGAACTACCCACGTAAGAGTGAAAAAGTACTGATGGACGTTGATGACACAATGACAATGTGTTCTGTGCGCCAAATGGTCGGTACCGCTGTCGGTGGTGGTAACATCACATCATCTTGGGGGACTTACATGATCCCTGCAGCAATCGCGAAGCGCCCTATTCCTGGCGGTGCAATCTTACTAGGTTCTCTATGTATTATTGTTGCAATCCTTGGTTTCCCTATGGATGTTGCAGTATGGCCACCAGTTATGCGCGTTGCTCTTCTCGTTGGTGTCTCTCTACCACTACTTGAAGCAGGCATGCAGATGGTGAAAGACTCAAAAGATTCACAAGCAGCAGGCATCTGTATCTTTGGTTCAGCAGTCGTTAACCCTGTTCTAGCTTGGGCACTAACTATGCTTTTAGATAACAACGGCTTAATTGGTGATAAAGAGCGCGCGTCTCGCTTGTCGTTTGTAGACAAGATTGTGATCCCAGTAAGCGTACTTATTATCTGTTTAGTTGCTATGCTTGCAGTTGGTATGCTTGAAGGCCAATATGGCATCCAAGCTTGGCTGTAAAGCTGACAGTTCAGAAAATGTGTGGGTAGCGCTAGTCGCTACCCCATTTTTATCGAGATTTTTGAGGATTTATTGATTTAGTTTAAGGTTTGCAAAAAAATTTTAGTTTAACCTCTAACTGTTGCTTAAAAAGAGAAACGTTAAAACTAGTGACAATATTTATAGTTTTGTAACTCGAACATTTAAATTTAAGACTATAAATATTGTTATTCATAAGAGTGTACTGTTCCCCTCTTTAACTTGGGGATAGCTGGCTCAACGGCGAAGCAGTACGTATTTTTTTCTACTAAAAAGGTAGGTATGTCATGGCAGAGCAATTTGCTAAAGCTTGGGAAGGTTTTGCTGCAGGCGACTGGCAAAACGAAGTAAACGTTCGTGATTTCATTCAGAAGAACTACACTCCGTACGAAGGCGACGAATCTTTCCTAGTTTCTGAAGGTACTGAAGCGACTAACAAGCTTTGGGCTAAGGTAATGGAAGGCATCAAACAAGAGAACGCGACTCACGCTCCTGTTGATTTTGATACTTCAGTTATCTCTACCATCACTGCTCACGATGCAGGCTACATCGAAAAAGACCTAGAAACTATCGTAGGTCTTCAAACTGACGCTCCTCTAAAACGTGCGATCATCCCTAACGGTGGTATCCGTATGGTTGAAGGCTCATGCAAAGCCTACAACCGCGAGCTTGACCCACAAGTTAAGAAAATCTACACAGAATACCGTAAAACTCACAACCAAGGCGTTTTCGACATCTACACTCCACAAATCATGGCGTGTCGTAAGTCTGGCGTATTGACTGGTCTTCCTGATGCATACGGTCGTGGTCGTATCATCGGTGACTACCGTCGTGTTGCTCTATACGGTATTGATTTCCTAATGAAGGATAAATTCGCACAGTTCTCTTCTCTACAAGAGCGTTTCGAGAACGGCGAAGACCTACAAATGACAATGCAGCTTCGTGAAGAGATCGCAGAGCAACACCGTGCTCTAGGTCAAATCAAAGAAATGGCTGCAAAATACGGTTGTGACATTTCTCGTCCTGCTGAAACTGCACAAGAAGCTATCCAGTGGACTTACTTCGGTTACCTAGCTGCTGTTAAATCTCAAAACGGCGCGGCAATGTCTCTAGGCCGTACTTCTACGTTCCTAGACATCTTCATCGAGCGCGATATCGCTGCTGGCCGCATCACAGAAGAACAAGCTCAGGAAATGATCGACCACTTCGTAATGAAACTACGTATGGTTCGTTTCCTACGTACTCCTGAGTACGATGATCTATTCTCTGGCGACCCTATCTGGGCAACTGAGTCTATGGGTGGTATGGGTCTTGACGGTCGTACGCTAGTTACACGTACAAACTTCCGTTTCCTAAACTCACTATACACAATGGGTCCTTCTCCAGAGCCAAACATCACTGTTCTTTGGTCTGAGCAACTACCTGAAGGCTTCAAGAAGTTCTGTGCGAAAGTGTCTATCGATACTTCTTCAATCCAGTACGAAAACGACGACCTAATGCGTCCAGACATGAACTCTGACGACTACGCAATCGCATGTTGTGTATCTCCAATGGTTGTTGGTAAGCAAATGCAGTTCTTTGGTGCTCGTGCTAACCTTGCGAAAACTATGCTTTACACCATCAACGGTGGTGTGGATGAGAAGCTAAAAATCCAAGTTGGTCCACAAATGCCGAAGATCGAAGGCGATGTACTGAACTACGATGAGTTGTGGGAGAAAATGGACCACTTCATGGATTGGCTAGCGAAGCAGTACGTGACTGCACTAAACGCTATCCACTTCATGCACGACAAGTACAGCTACGAAGCGGCACTAATGGCTCTACATGACCGTGACGTTAAACGTACTATGGCTTGTGGTATTGCTGGTCTATCTGTTGCGGCTGACTCTCTGTCTGCAATCAAATACGCAAAAGTTAAGCCAATCCGTGACGAAGACGGTCTAGCAATCGACTTCGAAATCGAAGGTGATTACCCTAAATTTGGTAACAACGACCCACGCGTTGATGATATCGCATGTGAACTTGTTTCTGTATTTATGGGCAAAATCCGTAAGCTTAAGACTTACCGTGATGCAATCCCTACTCAGTCAATTCTTACTATCACTTCAAACGTGGTTTACGGTAAGAAAACTGGTAACACACCTGACGGTCGTCGTGCTGGTGCTCCATTTGCTCCAGGTGCTAACCCAATGCACGGTCGCGATGAGAAAGGTGCCGTAGCATCACTAACTTCAGTTGCAAAACTGCCGTTTGCTGACGCACAAGATGGTATCTCTTACACATTCTCTATCGTACCTAATGCACTAGGTAAAGATGAGGGTTCACAACGCGCTAACCTTGCTGGTCTGATGGATGGTTACTTCCACCACGAAGCGGGTATCGAAGGTGGTCAACACCTAAACGTGAACGTTCTTAACCGCGAAACTCTAGAAGACGCCGTTAAGCACCCAGAGAAATACCCTCAGCTAACAATCCGTGTATCTGGTTACGCTGTTCGCTTTAACTCTCTAACTGCAGAGCAACAAGCTGACGTAATCGCACGTACATTCACAGAGTCTCTATAAGACTTTAATGAAATAACGTTTTAGTGATACAACAAAGGCTGATGCTTCTAAGCATCAGCCTTTTTTTATTTCTTGAATGAAAGTTGTGATATTACGAAAGATTTTGCCCACATTCTTACGTATGATGCGAAAAAAGTTAGTAAATAAAGTATATGAAACTCAGTAAATTAATTGTTCTTACTCTTCTTTCTCCAGTTGCGATGGCATCCACTAAGTCTACGGTCTCTTTTACACTCGACAATGATGGTATTTTCGGCGTCGACCAAGACTACACAAATGGTATTTTTCTTTCCTACGCAACAGGCCAACTGAAACAAGAAAGCCAATGGAAATGGCTGAGTCTGGCTGACTCAGAACACGCCAATATCGATAAAATAGAGTTGGTTCTTGGCCACAAAATGTGGACTCCGAGCGACATTGAAGCGGATTATCCACTGGTCAATGATCGCCCATATGCGGGTTATCTACATACTGAGATCAACTATCTTTCTTTGACTGATGATAAGGCCGTCCGCTACAACTTCACCATCGGTGCAACAGGTGAAAGTTCGCTTTCAGAAAAAGCGCAAGAAATCGTTCACGGCATAACAGGCTCGACTGACCCACAAGGTTGGGATTACCAGATCGACGATAAAGTAGCGTTTAGCCTTGGCTACCGCGTATTTAATAAATTGATGCGCAGCGAAGAACAAAAAACGCAATGGGAAATCACCAACATTAACGACATCAATGCGGGTAACTTCCGTAGTGATGTCTCTCAAGGCGTCATGTTTCGTTGGGGTACAAACCTAGCAAGCAGCATCGGAGCCGCCAATATTAGTGTTGAGAGCCCGTTCTCAGCGAGTATGCTCGCACAGGATACTTCAAGCTGGTTCTTATTTACGGGGTTTGAAGGTCGTTACCGTTTCAATGACATGACCATCGAAGGCGATCGCCCTGGTATTCCTGAGCCATCAGCGCCATACGACGTCACACTGCAAAATTGGCAAGCAAGCGCCGTAGCAGGTGCAACTTGGTATAACCAAAATTACGGTGCAAGCCTAACCTTTACGATAAAAACGCCAGATTATGAAGAATCCCAAACTGATGTTTATGGGACAGGCTCCTTCTCTGTGTTCGCCTTTTTCTAAAAGCTGACTTATCCCTGTATCCACACCAATCTAAATACAAGGCAAGTTCTCTTGTTTGGTATTAACCAACCCTGTGATCAAGCATTTATTTAGATTGGTCTATCTATTTTCTTTCTTCACATAACCTTGCCTTTAGTACCGACAAAGCTGTTTTAACCCTGCTTTTTGTAATAAAATAACAGCTAGAATTTACTAGTAATGAGAGCAAAAGATGTCAACAACTGGTCGTATTCACTCATTTGAGTCATGTGGTACCGTAGACGGACCTGGTATTCGTTTTATCGTCTTCTTGCAAGGTTGTTTGATGCGCTGTAAGTATTGCCACAATCGCGATACATGGGATACGCATGATGGCAAAGAAGTTACGGTTGAAGAGATCATTTCCGAAGCGAAAAGTTACCGCCACTTCATGAATGCATCAGGTGGTGGCGTTACTTGTTCTGGCGGCGAAGCGATGCTTCAGCCTGAATTTGTACGGGACTTTTTCCGCGCAGCTAAAGCAGAAGGTATTCATACGTGTCTAGATACGAACGGTTATGTTCGTAAACACACTGATGTTATCGATGAAGTACTGGATGTAACAGACTTAGTAATGCTTGATATCAAGCACATGAAAGATGAAGTGCACCAAGATCTCATCGGCGTATCGAACCGACGTACATTGGACTTTGCTCGTTACTTGCAAAAAATCGGAAAGAAAACGTGGATTCGCTATGTAGTCGTGCCTGGTTACACAGATGACCCAGAAGCAGCACACATGCTTGGTGAGTTTATTAAAGATATGGATAACATCGAAAAGGTCGAGTTACTTCCTTATCACAAATTGGGTGCCCATAAATGGGAGGCATTGGGCTTAGAATACCCACTCGAAGGGGTAAACCCTCCACCGAAAGAAACGATGGACGAGGTTCAATCCATTCTTGCGCAGTACAACGATAACGTAAAATACTAAGTGAACAGCAAGACTAACCTCTTTAAAATACCAGCAATATGCTGGTATTTTTTTAACTATACCTAAGTACCTTCAATGAATCTCTATGAGGTGATTTAGGTATAAAAAGAACAATAGAAATGATTGCGTCATGATCGCATAGGAAGGAAGTAACATGGATTGGTTTAACTTGGGCTCTCTGGTTGTCATACTTTGGATAGTGCTCGCCTACTGTCTACCAGATTGGAAAAAAGTCGTTTGGCCCAAGCTTGAAAAGGAAAAAGCATTTCAGCACCTCGTTTTCGCAACACTCTTTTTTTTCAGCATCTTATGGGCAACTCAAGCTGGCGTAAAAGAAGGACTACAGATTCATTTTCTCGCGCTAACAACGCTGACGATGATGTATGGTTGGCGTATGGCCTTTCTAATCAGTATCCCCGCAATGCTGGTCAACCACCTGCTACATGATGTGTCGTTGTTGCAGTTACCCACATCTTTAGTATTGTCTGCCCTGCTTCCTATCTTCATTAGTTACCTCGTCTTTCTTTTGAGTTATCACTACTTGCCAAGAAACATTTTTGTATTCATCTTCGTTGCAGGTTTTTTCAACGGCGCGATAACAGGAAGCCTGCATCTGCTGATTAACTCCTTTTACCATTTATCGGTTGGTCATTACGATTGGGAAACCATTCAACATAACTACTTTATTTTTGTACCGTTGCTTGCCTTCCCTGAGGGCCTATTAAATGGTATGTCACTGGCGGTTTTAACCGTATTCAAGCCAGAGTGGCTAAGAGTATTTTCAGACCGAGACTACATATACAATCATTACCATAAATAAGTGTTTTTAAACTGGTCAAAAGTGACAGTTCTTGCCATTTTTTAGTATTAAATATGTGTTGAGATCATGTTTCACTCATGTCTTAAGCGTTAACCTAAGCACATTAAAAATGTATTAGATATCTAGTGAGGTCATCATGGAAATGTCAAACGCTCAACGTTTGATTCTATCAAACCAATACAACCTTATGTCTCAACTTGATCCAAGTAATGCGGCCAAATACAAACGCTTACAAACGATCGTTGAACGTGGCTATGAGCTACAAATGCGTGAGTTGAATAAAGATTTCGGCTGTCTGTCAGAAGCGGAGTGTCGTGAGATCATCGACGTTATGGAGATGTATCACGCGATGCAAGAATCTTACAACATGCTCGATACCGAAGATCGTAACAAAGTGGATCAGCGCCGCTTGCAGTTCCTTGGGTTTGATATTGCTTCGGAGGCCCAACAAGTCCATTACGTACGCTTCCTTATTGATTCTGAAGGTCTGTACCCTCAATTTGATAAAGCAGACCATCACTTTAACAGCCAAATGCCAATGCTGGATAAATACCGTCGTATGCTACAAACTTGGCGCAACTGCCCTCGTCAGTACCATTTATGCGAAAACGAGCTTGCACAAATCTTCAGCGCATAAAATATTCGTCTACGAAAAGGAAAGCACTCGCTTTCCTTTTTTATTTGCCCTGTCACAACCTTACCGCTGCTTTTCCGTCTTCTTACGCTTACCTTATGCGATGTAGAGCAATGAATCACTGAGACTCTTCTGTCTTTGCCAAATATTTGATTTGTATTGCACCTATTCACGACATAAATTCATCTTCAGTGAAAGAGTGATTCAAATGTCACTTTTGCAATAAATTCATAATTGTTAAGCAAAATTGCAAATCCCCGACTAGGCTTAAGTAGAGAAAGGCTGTGATTGAAAGATTCATATCCACCGCTCACCGTTGTAATGAAAAAACTGTCCATAAAGCAAAGTCTTTGGTGTCGCCAATCTTACATTCTGTACGAACCAAATGCGATAACAGGACGTATATTCAAACAACAAGGAGCATAACAATAGGTGGGAAAGCCTGAATCAACGTTCGTCGGTAGACTGACTATTAAAGGGGAAAGCGACATGAGTATTTTCGACCACTATCAATCAAGATATGAAGCTGCAAAAGATGAAGAGATGTCGTTACAGGAGTTTCTAGCCCTGTGTAAGGATGACAAAAGCGCTTATGCTAATGCAGCAGAACGCCTACTGATGGCGATCGGTGAACCAGAGATAATCGATACGGCAAAAGACCCGAGATTGAGCCGCATCTTCTCGAATCGTGTTATCTCTCGTTATGAAACCTTTAAAGATTTTTATGGTATGGAAGATGCCATAGAGCAAATTGTGTCTTACCTAAAACACGCGGCGCAAGGTTTAGAGGAACGTAAGCAGATCCTTTACCTACTCGGTCCTGTCGGCGGTGGTAAGTCCTCACTTGCTGAAAAACTTAAGGCTCTGATGGAACAGATGCCTATCTATGTTCTTACTGCCAATGGCGAACGTAGCCCAGTGAATGACCATCCATTCTGTCTATTCAAAGCCACGGAAGACGGCGATATTTTGAAAAAAGAATATGGCATCGAGCAACGTTATCTTCGCTCGATTATGTCGCCATGGGCCGCTAAGCGCCTTCATGAATTTGGCGGCGATATCACTAAATTTAAGGTAGTGAAAGTTCGCCCTTCAATTCTCGATCAGATCGGTATTGCTAAAACAGAACCTGGGGATGAAAACAACCAAGATATTTCATCACTGGTTGGTAAAGTCGATATCCGTAAACTCGAACATTATTCGCAAGACGACCCAGATGCCTACAGCTACTCCGGTGCGCTGTGTAAAGCAAACCAAGGTTTAATGGAATTCGTTGAGATGTTCAAAGCGCCAATCAAAGTACTTCACCCACTTTTGACGGCAACGCAAGAAGGTAACTTCAACGGTACTGAAGGTCTATCTGCGATTCCATTCGACGGTATGATTCTGGCTCACTCGAACGAATCTGAGTGGCAGACTTTCCGTAACAACAAAAATAACGAAGCCTTCCTCGACCGTGTGTACATTGTAAAAGTACCTTACTGTCTCCGCGTATCCGAAGAAGTGAAAATTTACCAAAAACTGCTTGAAAACAGTGAGCTGTCTCAAGCTCCTTGCTCTCCAAGCACGCTCGAAACTCTAGCGCAATTCAGTATTCTTTCACGCCTGAAAGAGCCTGAAAACTCATCCATTTTCTCAAAAATGCGCGTCTACGATGGTGAAACACTCAAAGACACCGATCCAAAGGCAAAAAGCTATCAAGAGTATCGTGATTATGCGGGTGTCGATGAAGGCATGAATGGTCTCTCTACACGTTTCGCCTTTAAGATTTTGTCGCGCGTATTTAACTTTGATCAAACAGAGGTGGCAGCCAACCCTGTACACCTGTTCTATGTGATTGAACAACAGGTTGAACGTGAACAGTTCCCTGCTGAAACGGCAGAGAAATATCTCGAGTTCTTGAAAGGCTATCTAGTGCCTCGCTACGTTGAATTTATCGGTAAAGAGATTCAGACCGCTTATCTCGAGTCTTACTCTGAATACGGTCAGAATATCTTCGACCGCTATGTCACCTATGCAGACTTCTGGATTCAAGACCAAGAGTACCGAGATCCAGAAACTGGTCAGCTATTTGATCGCTCTTCACTGAATGCTGAACTAGAGAAGATCGAAAAAACAGCTGGCATTTCTAACCCGAAAGATTTCCGAAACGAAATCGTTAACTTTGTGCTTCGTGCGAAAGCGAATAACAATGGTCAAAACCCGGTTTGGACCAGCTACGAAAAACTGCGCACAGTAATCGAGAAGAAAATGTTCTCCAACACCGAAGAGCTACTTCCGGTTATCTCATTTAATGCGAAAACCTCTTCTGAAGATCAGAAGAAGCATGACGACTTTGTCGCTCGCATGATGGAAAAAGGCTATACCGAGAAACAGGTTCGCCTACTTTCTGAGTGGTACCTACGAGTACGTAAGTCATCCTAACCCAGTATTGAGTTAGGTCGCTTGTGAAACATGAAGAGGGCTATTTCATGGCGCAATTTATAGACCGAAGGCTCAATGGCAAGAACAAGAGCGCTGTTAATCGACAGCGCTTCTTGAAGCGCCACAAAGAGCAAATAAAAGAGTCGGTAGCAGACGCAGTGAATCGACGCTCGATTACGAATACGGAAACGGGCGAAGACGTCTCTATCCCTCACAAAGACATCAATGAGCCGATCTTTCATCAAGGCAAAGGTGGTGTTCGCGAACGAGTTCATCCCGGCAATGACCAGTTCATTACTGGTGATAAAATTGAGCGTCCTAAAGGTGGCGGTCAAGGTAGTGGCTCGGGAGAAGGCAATGCCAGTCCAGATGGAGAAGGCCAAGACGAATTTGTATTCCAAATATCAAAAGATGAGTACCTCGATATTTTGTTCGAAGATCTCGAGCTGCCTAATCTAGAAAAAAACCAAATTGCCAAAATTACTGAATGGAAAACGCACCGCGCAGGCTTTCAAACTGCTGGTATCCCTTCAAACATTGCGGTAGTACGTTCGCTACAACAATCTCTTGCTCGACGTACGGCAATGACCGCAGGTAAGAAACGTCTTCTCAAAGAGCTAGAAGATGAACTTGCTCGTATCAAAAACATTGAACCCGCTCAGCAGTTTGAAGAGAACCGCTTGAAGGCTGAAATTGAAGAGCTGCGTAAGAAAATTGAGGGGGTTCCATTTATTGACACCTTCGACTTACGCTTTAAAAACTATGAAAAACGCCCTGTACCATCTAGTCAAGCTGTGATGTTTTGTTTGATGGACGTATCGGGCTCGATGGATCAAGCAACGAAAGACATCGCAAAACGTTTTTACGTTCTGTTATACCTGTTTTTAACTCGTACTTACGAGAATGTAGACGTCGTCTTTATTCGCCACCACACCCAAGCGAAAGAAGTGGACGAACACGAGTTCTTCTACTCGCAAGAGACCGGGGGCACTATTGTATCCAGCGCATTGAAACTGATGGACGAAATCGTAAAAGAGCGCTATCCAATTGGACAATGGAACATTTATGCTGCGCAAGCATCTGATGGCGATAACTGGGCAGATGACTCGCCAAGATGCCGCGATCTATTAGTGAACAAACTACTGCCAAACTGTCAGTACTACTCCTACATAGAAATTACGCGACGCTCGCACCAAACTCTATGGCATGAGTACGAAAAACTCACCGATGAATTTCCGAACTTCGCAATGAAAAACATTCGCTCTGTGGAGGATATTTTCCCAGTCTTCCGTGAACTATTCCAAAAAGAAACGGCGTAAGGAGGCTAGCGATGAGTACCGCAACGAAAAACCTCTCAGGAGAGGCGCCTAAGAAGCGTAATAGTAAAATGCTGCCAGATGGACCGGATTGGACATTTGAGCTGTTGGAACGCTACCACAAAGAGATTAAGCGTGTCGCACAACACTATCGCCTAGACACTTACCCTAACCAGATAGAAGTGATTACTTCCGAACAAATGATGGATGCCTACTCAAGTATTGGTATGCCCATCAATTACAACCACTGGTCGTTTGGTAAAAAGTTCATCCAAACGGAACAGAACTATAAGCATGGTCAAATGGGGTTAGCCTACGAGATTGTCATTAACTCCAATCCGTGTATCGCCTATTTGATGGAAGAAAACACCGTGACAATGCAAGCGCTAGTGATTGCTCACGCTTGTTACGGGCACAACTCTTTCTTCAAAGGTAATTATCTGTTCCAAACCTGGACGGACGCTAGCTCCATCATCGATTATTTGCTGTTTGCCAAAAAGTATTTGGCTGAATGTGAGGAGCGATATGGAGTACAGGAAGTGGAAAAACTGCTCGACTCCTGCCACGCCTTAATGAACTTTGGTGTGGATCGTTACAAGCGACCAGAAAAAATCTCCATTACCGAAGAGAAAGCGCGACAAGAAGAACGCGAGGCATACTTACAGTCTCAAGTGAATGAATTGTGGCGCACAGTACCAAGAGCCAAAACCAAAGAGGAAGATCTTAAAGAGCGTTTCCCAAGCGAGCCTCAGGAAAACTTGCTCTACTTTTTCGAAAAGCATGCCCCGCTACTAGAGCCGTGGCAACGTGAAGTCGTGCGGATTGTACGCAAAATCAGTCAGTATTTTTATCCGCAAAAACAAACGCAGGTCATGAACGAAGGCTGGGCAACATTCTGGCATTACACCATTCTCAACCATCTTTACGATGAGGGTTTGGTATCCGAAAAGTTCATACTAGAGTTCTTACATAGCCATACCAGTGTGGTAGCTCAACCGCCTTATAATAGCCCTTACTTTAATGGTATTAATCCATACGCCTTGGGCTTTGCAATGTTCCGGGATATTAAACGTATCTGTGAAGAACCAACTGATGAGGACAAGGAGTGGTTTCCGGGCTTGGCAGGAACGGATTGGTTAGATGCGGTACATTTCGCGATGCATAATTTCAAAGATGAAAGCTTCATTAGCCAATACCTTTCTCCGAAATTAATGCGTGATTTCAAGCTGTTTGCGATCAACGATGATGACCATAAAAACTTTATTGAAGTCGCCGCGATACACGATGAGATGGGTTATAAACGCATTAGAGAAACCTTAGCCGCTCAGTACAACTTATCTAATCTTGAGCCAAACATTCAGGTATTTAATGTCGATGTTCGTGGTGATCGCTCACTCACGTTGCAATACGTACCTCATAACCGAATCCCACTTGATGACAGTTATGAAGAAGTTCTGAAACACGTGTACCGATTGTGGGGATTTGATGTCATTCTGCAAGAAGTAAAAGACACAGGTCACCGAGAAGTCTTAGCGACCTGCCCTAAACGGAATCAATATGACACAAACATCTAACTAATACTTGTGCATAAGCAACAAAAAGGCTCCTAATTCAGGAGCCTTTCTCGTTCTTAATTCAATGTGACCTTTAGTTATGCTTGCTTCGCCACAATAGCGCGCACCGCCTCTAGATCTTCTGGCGTATCAACGCCGGCTGCTGGCGCCTCTTTCGCTACCGCTACATGAATTTTTTCACCGTACCAAAGCACTCTTAGTTGCTCAAGGCACTCGATCTGCTCCAATGCGCTCGGAGCCCAATTTACATACGTATTAATGAAACCAGCTCGATAAGCATAAATACCAATATGACGCATTAATGGGTTGGCAATGATTTTGTCTTGTTTGGCAAAGTTATCGCGATCCCAAGGGATAGTTGCTCGGCTAAAGTACATCGCATAGCCTTGCTCATTAGCCACAACTTTAACTGCATTCGGATTAAACACTTCTTCTTCCGAGTCTATTTCTATGGCTAATGTCGCCATCGGAGCGTCACACCCCGATAAGTTATCAGCAACCTGACGAATGATAGACGGTGGAATCAAAGGCTCGTCCCCTTGCACATTAACAATAATGTGGTCTGCAGGAATAGCCATCTTTTCAACAACTTCAGCAAGGCGTTCAGTACCTGATTCGTGGTTAGGAGAGGTCATACAGACTTTACCACCAAACGACGAAACAGCATCTGCAACACGCTCGTCATCAGTTGCCACGATAACATCTTCCGCACCCGCTTGTAGCGCTTGCTCGTAAACCCACTGAACCATTGGCTTACCGCCAATATCCGCCAACGGTTTACCAGGCAAACGGTTCGATGCGTAACGCGAAGGAATGACAACCGTAAAAGACATTAGCGTCCCTCATCCATACTCATAGTACGAGCTTCAGGCTCGAGCAGAACGGGAATACCCTCTTTGATCGGGTAAGCGAAGCGATCCAATTTGCAGATCAACTCTTGATTCTCTTTATCGTACGTCAGCTTACCTTTGCAAACAGGGCAAGCTACAATCTCAAGCAGACGGTGATCCATAAGCCGCTTTAACCTCTTTTATTCTCTTTAAAATTTGCTCTGCATCGTTTGGTTCAAACTGGGCAGATACAGGCAGATACCACCAATTATCTTGCGCATAATGGCTGCATTTGACAGCATCTTTCTCGGTCATAATCACATTGGCCCCTTGTTGAGCCAATGCTTCTAATTCTTGTTGGTCAAAGTCTTGATGGTCAGCAAAACCTTTTGTGACTTTAACATCTGCGTTCATCGAGTTTAGTGTATGAAAAAATCGTAGTGGATGCCCAATCCCTGCAAATGCCACTAGCTCTTTTAACTCAGAAACGTCCACAAGTTGCTTAGTCTTGAGGTTAATGGCTTTAGATGGCGCTAAAGTCATTGCGATTTCGCCCGTATGTGCTTGACCGCCATTGGTGATGATAAAGTCGACTTCAGCAAGACGCTCGACCCCTTCACGCAGTGGGCCAAGCGGAATGAGGCTTTCATTCCCAAATCGGCGATTCCCATCCACAATCACTAACTCAATATCACGGCCTAACGCATAATGTTGTAACCCATCGTCCGTAATAATGATATCCACACCTGACTCAAGCAGTGCTTTCACTGCATTTGAACGCACCGGGTCTACCGCAACAGGCGCTCCTGTGCGTCGATGAATCAACTTAGGTTCATCACCACAATGTTTCGCAGGCGTACCTTCTTTTAGCACTAACGGATAGGCAGGAGCTTTTGCTCCATAGCCACGAGAAACGACCCCTGGCTTAAGTCCAAGCTGTTGCAGTTGCTCAACAAGCCAAACCACAACTGGTGTTTTGCCATTACCACCAGCCGTGATATTGCCGACAACAATAACAGGGATAGGCGCGTTGTAGGCTTGCTTACGGCCTGTTTGATATTGCTTTCGCTTAGACTTACTTATTGCTCCAAATAATACACTCAGTGGCCACAAAAGCGGCCACAAGAGGTATTTTATTGGATGGTTTTCAAACCAGATTTTTTCAACCACCGCGTCTATTCACCAAACTGAATACGGTGCAATTGTGCATACGCACCATTTTTTGCAATAAGATCGGCATGGTTGCCACGCTCAATGATGGCGCCATCATCAACCACAAGAATCTCATCGGCTTTCTCGATAGTTGACAAGCGGTGCGCAATCACGAGTACCGTTTTGTCTTTCTGCAGCTCATCTAATGCAGCTTGGATAGCGCGTTCTGATTCTGTATCCAAAGCAGAGGTTGCCTCATCAAGAATCAATACCGGTGCATCACGCAATAGAGCACGTGCAATAGCGACACGTTGACGTTGACCGCCAGATAGACTCGCGCCATTTTCACCAATCATGGTATCAAGTCCATCATCCATTTTGCTGATGAATTCCATAGCATGCGCGAGTATTGCCGCTTTCTCGATATCACTGCGCTCGTATTTTCCATCCGTTGCGTAAGCAATATTGTTTGCAATCGTGTCATCAAATAAATGAACATTTTGTGATACTAGCGCAAACTGCTGACGCAAGTTCTTTAACTCGTATTCACGAATATCATGTCCGTCTAATGTGATGGAGCCACTATCAACATCATAGAAACGATTGAACAAGTTCGCGATGGTACTTTTACCGGAACCGGAACGACCAACCAGCGCAACGGTCTTCCCTCTTGGAATATCGAAGCTGACATTTTCCAATGCTGGCTTTTCTGCGCCAGTATAAGTAAAGCTTACGTTTTTAACTGAAACATCGCCATTTGCGCGTTCAACTGTCAACTTACCTTCGTTTTTCTCAGGCTCAAGGTCAATCAACGCAAAGAGCGTTTGGCTCGCGGCCATACCACGTTGGAACTGAGAGGTAACGTTAGTAAGCGCTTTAAGCGGACGCATCAAACCAAACATCGCAGAGAAGACAACGGTAAATGTACCTGGAGTCAGTTGCTCTTTAATCGAGTCAATACTTGCTAAGTAAAGAACGGCAACAATAGCAAGTGACGCAATCATTTGGATGATAGGGTTAGCCGCCGCTTGAGCCGTCACCAACTTCATGCTTTGTTGACGCATTTGGTTGCTGACCTTCTCAAATCGTTTACGTTCGATATCTTGGCCGCCGTAGCTCAACACGACTTTATGGCCTTTCAGCATCTGCTCTGCTGACGCAGTCACGTTGCCCATCATTGTCTGCATATTTTTGGATATTTTTCTAAAACGTTTAGAAACGACACCAATACCCCACGCGACAACGGGAGCAACAGCAAACAGCACTAACGACAACTGCCAGCTGTTGTAAAACATCAGGACTAACAGGCCAATGATACTTGCACCTTCGCGAACGATGCTCACTAACGCCTGGCTGGTTGCCGCAGATACTTGCTCTGAATCGTAGGTAATACGTGACAATAAATTGCCCGTTTTTTCCTTATCGAAGTAAGACACTGGCATATGCATAAAGTGATTGAATACCATGCGGCGGACTTGCATAACCACATTGCCGGATACCCAGCTCAAACAGTATGTGGAGACAAATCCACTTATGCCACGGACAAACATCATGGCAAAAATAATCAATGGAAGCGTGCGTAGAAAATCAGATTCAGCGTTCCCAAAACCTTCATCTAGTAATGGTTTTAATAGGGAAATCATATAGGTATCTGATATAGCATTAATAACTAATGCAATGACTGCAACGACAAGACCTGACTTGTAAAGGCGAATAAATTGCCATAGACGCTTAAACGTCTGCCAAGTCGTTTCATCAGTATTTATCGACATAGAAGTGCTTTATTTTCTTACATTAAGACTCTCATTCTACTCCCTTACGCAGCATCTGCCTATACCAAGGCTCAAATGTATCGCTACGTTTGGTTTCTGAGCGCCAATTATCACGGTGAATAGAGAAGCTTACCTGACCATATTCCCCAGTATCAAGCCAAGTAATGTCAAGCTTGCGATATGCTGCAACAACATGTTCTGCCGGCATTCCCCATTGATTATTTTTTGCCAAAGAAGCAACGGCCACACTCGGATTTACCGCTTCAATAAAGCGAGGATTCGACGAACTTTTACTACCATGATGAGGGACCAACATCACATCACTTTTTAACTTTTCAGGCTCCCTGAGCAAGATCCACTCACTAATGGTCTCAATATCACCAGTAAAAAGCATACTGAACGTAGAAATAGGGTCGGTAAGACGTAGCACACAAGAGTGCGGATTATATGCGCGTTGAACAAGAGCAGGAGGCCAAAGTACTTCTATATTTAACCCTTGCCATTTCCAATGATCGCCGCGAGTACAAGACTCATATCCGATAAAATTTTGGCTACTGAGTTTGCGCTGTGGCGAAAAGGCATCTTCAATGAACAAGCGTCCTCCTGCATGGTCATTGTCGGAATGGCTGAGGATCATCGTATCGATGCTTTCATAACCTCGTTGATGCAAGACCGGAGTGACGACCTGCTCCGCAATACTGCCATTTTGCCATGCTTTACCTGTATCATAGAGCAACACTTTATCGTCTTTTTCTACAATCACCGCAAGGCCATGGCCCACATCTAGTACATCAATGCGCCAATGTTGCTGATCATATTCCGATGTGAGCTTAATACTAATTACAATGCCAAGTAACAAACACCACGCGTACTGAAACATGAATCGTTGAAACACCAAGCAAACAATTCCCGCCAGAATCAACCCTGTCATTTCTATACTAATGGGTTGCCAGGAGCCTATCGCGTACTGAATTGACGTGCTCAATGGCTGCAATGACCAGTCCACCAACTGCCACAGAGACTTTGCTATCATTTCAAGAAATAAAGATGAGAACAGGGCCAGAAACATCAAAGGCACAACGATAAACCCGAACCAAGGAATAAACGCCAAGTTGTATGCAATTGATGACAAACTGAAACCAGAAAAGTAATAGCCACTAATAGGCACGATTAACACACTCAACATCAATTGAGTAATCAATAGCACTTTTAACTTCGCCTTCCAGCCCCCGTTTTGATGCCGAATCAAATTGATTGCGAACAACACTGCGCAAACTGACAAATACGATAACCAAAAACTCATGCTATACGATGCAAAAGGTTGAACAAGCAGTTGTAGCGCTACCGCGAGCAAAAGTACCCGCCAGGAAGCCCAGTGCACTAAGGTATATTTGAGAACGACGTAAATAACACATACCGACACCGCGCGGGTAGTAGGTAATGAGAAGTCCGCTAACCAAGCATAGGCAACGGCAAACATCAGCCCACATAAGCTAGGCAATAGCTGGTATTGAGGTAACGCATAACGAATGGCACCGCCCACCATTAGCCCAAAAGTAAACGCCATACCAATATGTAAGCCCGAAATCGAGACCAAGTGCAGTAAACCACTGTCTCTGAGTGCTTGCCAATCCTCCTTAGATAACCAAGAGCGATCGGCAAAAACTAACGCATTTATTAACGAGAAATGATGAAGGGAGGACACATCCTCCGAAACATCAGCGATAATGGCTTGGCGCAAAGATGTAGTAGAGCGAATAATCCAGGTAACATCCTTGTTAACAACACCGCGTGCGATAATGCTTTTACCCATTGCGTGCTTTTCGGCATCAAAACCAGCTTCGTTGCGTAGGCCTGTAATCGGCTTTAACGAGACGGATGTCGTAAACTCACTGTTAACATCGAGTGGAAAAGGCGTAATAAGACGGATTTTAGGTTTAAGAAAAGGTAACAGAGTTTGAGAATTTACCTTTTTTAGAGCCACAATGCCTTCATATCCGTGACTTATTTGCGTAAAAGGGCTGTCAACTTTACCAATTATGGTAATATTCTCCCCTGCTTGAAAAAGGGCTTGTCTCTGAGACTCCAATACATTGCCGTGGACGATGACAACCATAAAGCCCGCAATTGCGCCTATGCTAATTAAGCCACGACGTAATTTGATTATTGAGCCAGTGGTTATTATTCCCAGCAGCAGCCAACGCCAATCTGGTATTGTCGGCCACCAAGCTGACGAAATTACGCTCGCTACAAATAACGCCAAGGTCCAACTTTTTTCTGAGAGAGTCATGCTGTCCTATGCCTAGAAAGCTGATAAAACGCTTCATGCCAGATCATGAATTGATCAAACGCCAAAAAGCATTGAAGGTCTTCGGCAATGTGTTGTACAACCCGAACTTGTGGTGTTTAAATCGTCGCTCGGCGTCTGGGGCTTTTGCTGTCGGGTTATTTATGGCATTTGTTCCGCTACCAAGCCAAATGATCATGGCTGCAGGTTTGGCAATCATGCTTGGCGTCAATTTACCTCTCTCCGTCGCTTTGGTATGGATAAGCAACCCCATCACCATGCCTGTGTTATTTTATTTTGCGTATAAGCTTGGCGCTTTAGTGATGCATGTTCCTCCGCAACCTTTCCACTTTGAACTTTCGTGGGAATTCATCATGCAACAGATGAGCACTATTGGCCCTCCATTCTTATTAGGCTGTGCTATCTGTGGTGTCGTATCCGCGATTATTGGCTACTTCGGCATTAGAGGACTTTGGCGCTACTCAGTGGTTCGGAGCTGGCAAAAACGCAAAATAAGATAAGACGTTACTGCATAAAAATCAGCATTTGCGCTATCAGTTGAGGGGCACCTAACAGTTAGAATGAAACACGATGTCGCTCAAGTTGGATAAATACAAAAAAGGACCGAATTCGGTCCTTTTTGCTTTTCTCGTATTGTAAAACGGTTGGTTATTTAGAACTCAGCACCGCTGCCGGATTTAACTTCGCGGCGCGAGAAGCGGGATACCACGTTGCAAGCAAACTCAAAACGATCGCCGTCACCGACACCAATGCTACGTCTGGCCAGTGTAACTGTGATGGTAAGAAGTCGACGAAGTAAATATCACCCGATAAAAACTGATGACCGATTAAGCTCTCTAACCCTTTAATTAACGGAGTCAGGTTTAACGCCACTAAGACACCAATAACACTGCCGACGAGGCTGCCAAATACACCAGAGAACACGCCTTGCCAAACAAAGATACGTTTGATTAGGCTATCTTTTGCTCCCATTGTTCGCAAAATTGCAATTTCTGCGGCTCGATCTTTCACTGCCATCATCAGCGTAGACACAATGTTAAAACACGCCACACCAATCACCAGTACCATCACCAAGTACATAATGGTGCGTACGAGCTGAATATCGCGATACAAAAAACCAAACTTTTGCTGCCAGCTTTTCAAATACACGTAAACATCCACCATGCTACCTACCTCACGAACAATAGAAGGCGCATTGAGAACATCGTCAGTTTTTAGTGAAATGCCAGTAACCCCTTCCCCTAACCTTGCGTATTGCTGAGCATCCGCTAATGGCACTAACGCTAAAGAATGGTCTATTTGGCCATTCAACGTTAAGAACCCAGACACCTTCACCCGCACACGCTTAGGAGCCTGCACTTTGTTTGCGCCGCCGGTTTGCGGAATCATCAACGTAATGTAATCCCCCACGGCGACATTTAGCTCGTTTGCTACACCTCGGCCTAAGATCACTTGCTGCTGACCAGCATAAAAGTTTTGCCAAGCTTCTTGGTCAATAAAATTCGATAAGCTCGACACCGCTTGCTCGAAAGTAGGCTCTACGCCACGAACTTCTATCGCTTTTAGCTTATTGCCTTTTTCTGCTAAGCCCGTAAAACGAACGTACGGTGCTGCCGCAACAACATGTTCATGGTTTAGGGCTTGATTCATCGTTTTGGTGTAGTTATGAAGCGGTCCATTAACACCTTCCAACTCGCCGTGTGGAATAACTGACAACACACGCGATTGCAGCTCGCGCTCAAAGCCATTCATTGCAGAAAGACCGATAATGATCACGGCTACACCAACCGCAATGCCAATCGTTGAAGAAAGCGAAATGAAAGACACCATCTTGTTGCGCTTTTTCGCTCGACTGAAGCGACCACCAATCATCAATGCTAAAGATGAAAACAAAATTAGCCCTCCGCAGATGCTGTATCAGTCACAAAACGATCTACGAGCAAACCATCTTGCATGTGCATTTGACGATCCATTTTCGCCGCCAGATCTTTGTCATGCGTGACAACCAAAAATGCAATGTTTGACTCTTTATTGAGCTCGCGCATCAAATCATAGATAGACAGTGCCGTATTGTGATCTAAGTTCCCCGTAGGTTCATCGGCCAAGACCAGATCAGGTTTATTCACCAATGCACGCGCAATCGCAACACGCTGACGCTCACCGCCCGATAACTCGGAAGGTCTATGTTGCATCCGATGACTCAAACCCACTTTATCTAACAGCGCTTTAGCCGCCTGTTTTGCATCCGCTACTTTAGCGCCGCCAATCATCAGTGGCATCGCCACGTTTTCAAGCGCAGTAAAGTCAGCTAACAAGTGATGGAACTGGTATACAAAACCAAGGTGCTTGTTGCGTAAAGCCGCCTGTTTATTCGAACTTAAAGCCGATAGGTTTTGCCCTAGAAAATCAACTTCACCATGAGTTGCGTCATCTAACGCCCCTAAAATATGCAATAAGGTACTTTTCCCAGAACCAGAAGAGCCAACAATAGAAACCAGCTCCCCTTTATCGATATCGAAACTTACGCCTTTCAACACTTCCGTATCTAACGAACCCTCTCGGTAGACTTTACGAATATCACGACATTCTAATAGCTTATTCATAGCGAAGTGCCTCAGCAGGTTTAACAGAAGATGCTCGATAAGAAGGATAAAGCGTAGCAGCAAGGCTAAGAGCAATCGCCAACACCACCACTAAAAGAATTTGCAGTGAATCAATCAAAATAGGTAGATGACCACCGAAACTGAATAGCGCCACACCGGCAGATTCAAGAATCGCATTCAGGTTAAGTGACAAGATCACGCCCGCAGCGCCACCGACAATCGCGCCAATTACACCACTGCTTGCCCCTTGTACCATGAAAATGGTCATCACTTGAGATTGAGTCATGCCTTGAGTTTTCAATATTGCGACTTCTGATTGTTTCTCCATCACCACCATGATTAAGGCGGAGATAATATTGAATGCAGCAACGCCCACAATTAGACCTAGCATAAGTCCCATCATGTTCTTTTCCATTTTCACCGCTTGGAAAAGCTCACCACGCTGTTCGCGCCAATCACTCCATTGCCACCCGTCAGGCATGGGTTGATCAGCAAAATCCGTCACCATAAATGGATCAGAGAAAAAGACACGCCAACCAGAAACCGTGTCTTTCGGAAAGCGCATCAGCTTAGATGCATCCGTCATGTTAACAATCATTAATTGACCATCAACGTCCGATCCCGTGTTGAAAATACCAGCGACAGTAAAATTGCGCTGGCTAGGAATACGGCCAAGTGGGGTAAACTGCGTCGCGTTGGTCACCATTAAGCGCACTTTATCCCCCATTGATACCTTTAGAGAGCGCGCCAAACTATGACCTAAAAAGACATTGTAATCGCCCGCTTGAAGTGACGATAATCGCCCAGCAATCAAATGGTTGCTAATCGGGTCGCCTTTCTTTGGTTCAATGCCAATGAGGTAACCTGCCGTCAGTTGCGCAGAACTCTGAATTACAGCCTCTCCACGAACGATAGGCTCCGGTTCAGATTCACTCGACATCGCTTGAACAAATGGAGGGGCAGACTTGGTCAACGGCGTTTTTCCATCGTGTTGCGAAACAACGGCATGAGGCAGCACACCTAAAATGCGCTCTTTTAACTGCGATTCGAACCCATTCATCACAGAAAGAACCGTCACCAACGCCATTACACCGATAGTAATACCCGCCGTCGACATATAAGAAACAAATCGGCTGAACCTATCCCCAGAGCGTCCCCGAAGATATCTCAAACCAATAAATAATGAGATAGGATGATACATATAAGACAAACCAACTGGTTGTTTTGATATAAAGCTTTAGCAGATTATCTTACCTTACTATTCTCATTAAGAAGACAAGAGAATCGCTAAATTTGTCAACGACATGCAATAAGTCTGTATTTAGGGCAAAAAGTTCAAGGACAAATCAGGTAAACTTGATAACTTCATTCAGTTAGCGATAATCAGTGCCCTACTTCTCTTTGTTTGTTGAGTAAACAGGGAGCGCTCGCTGGCAAAAGGACCGACTATATGACAGAGCAAGAATACTTTACCGTCCATCATAATCTCACTATCAACGTCGAAACGTTGAGTGCGGATTTTGCTTTGCCAGATGAAGAAACCTTTGTCTCCGAAATTCCAGCACCGTTTATTGTTGCCAGCGAATTTAGCCATCTAGATATGTTGGCAGACAACGCGCGTCTAGAGCTGAAAAACAAAGAGTTAAAGCATGTGATCAACTTGCTTGATACGCAAAACGCGAAACTTAACCTCTTGTTGAGCTTTATGCTTTCACAACAAGATGACGCCTCCATTCGATACCAAACCACAAAGTTTGGCGCCAGCCAACTCAGTTACCGTTCAGATACAGCGCTATCTGCCCAACAACTCGTTCGTGTTAAACTGTTTCTCGATCATCCTGCTGCAGCGATTTACGGTTACGCTCAAGTAAAAGAATGTGAGGCTTCAGAGCAAGATTTCATTATCACTCTTAGATATAAGATGCTACGTGAATCTGACCAAGATTTGCTGATAAAAGCGGCACTATATCAACAACAAAAACTTTTACGTCAGCGCTCGATGGAGCGAGATAAAAAATAACTCCTATGACAAAAGCAACGATTCTTTCCGTCACCAATCCTTCTGAGCGTGGCGACAAAAAACAGCTAGGTAATTTACCGGGCGCGGCTCTACCTCTAGCTATTGCTGAGCTAGCCAAGCAGCATTCGAGTCACTCGCTACTCATCGTGCCTGACCCGCAAATCGCTTTAAAGCTTCAAGCGGAGATTGAACAATTCACCGACCAAACAGTAAGCCTGTTCCCTGATTGGGAAACGCTGCCTTACGATAACTTTTCTCCGCATCAAGAAATTATCTCTGAACGTATCGCGCGCCTATACCAACTGCCAAGCCAACGCAATGGTATTACCATCGTGCCGGTCAGTACGGTGCTGCAGCGACAGTCGCCACGTGATTTTCTGTTGCAACACACTTTAATGGTGAAAACTGGTGATCGACTCTCGCTTGAGAAACTACGTGTACAACTTGAAAATTCGGGCTACCGCCACGTAGACCAAGTATTTGGGCCAGGTGAATACGCGAGCCGTGGGTCGATTCTGGATCTCTTTCCTATGGGCAGCGATGACCCGTATCGCATCGACTTCTTTGATGATGAGATAGATACCATTCGCACGTTTGCTCCAGAGAACCAACGCTCTATCGACGATATTAAGCAAATCCAATTGCTGCCTGCACATGAATTCCCAACCACTAAAGAAGCGATTGAGGATTTTCGTACACGTTGGCGCACCCAATTTGAAGCACGCCGAGAGCCAGAATCGATCTACATGCAAGTGACCAAAGGCACTTGGCCCGCTGGTATTGAGTATTGGCAACCGCTGTTTTTTGACCATACCGAGACTTTATTTGAATATTTGCCAGAAGACTCTCAAGTCATCACATATGGTGATATTGAATCTGCGGTCGATACTTTCTTAACCGATGTCGAATATCGGTACGACCAGAAAAAAGTTGATCCACTACGTCCTCTTTTGACTCCTGAACAACTTTGGCTGAAAAAAGACGAACTCTTCAGCCAACTAAAACAGCTCCCTATGGCTCAATTGAGCCTAGAGAAAGTGGTTAAGCGTGCTGGTCGTCAAAACCTACCAGTACAATCGTTAGCCGAGCTTGGCGTTCAACAACAAAATAAAGAACCGCTTTCGCGTCTTCGTCAATTCAGTGAGCAATTCAGCGGAAAAATTGTTTTCTCGGTAGAGTCAGAGGGTCGTCGTGAAGCACTAACGGAACTGTTGCAAGGCATCAAAGTTCGCCCAGTCGTACATGGCTCACTTTACCAAGCACTAGATTCGGGTGATCGCTTCAGTTTGATCTTAGGCGCTGCAGAGCATGGTTTCATTCACGAAGAGCTGAACTTCGCTCTGATCTGTGAAAGTGATCTTCTCGGTGACCGCGTTATACAGCGACGCCGCAAAGATAAAAAAGCAGTCAACAGTGACACCGTTATTCGCCACCTTGCGGAATTGAAACCCGGTCAACCCGTGGTTCATATTGATCACGGCATTGGCCGCTACATCGGTTTGCAAACACTTGAAGCTGGTGGCATGAAAACGGAATACGTCACCCTTGAGTATCAAAACGATGCCAAGCTCTACGTACCAGTTTCATCACTAAACCTTATTAGCCGCTATTCAGGCGGTGCTGAAGAAAGTGCACCACTGCATAAATTGGGTGGCGAGGCTTGGGCAAAAGCACGTCGTAAAGCGGCAGAAAAAGTGCGTGATGTCGCGGCTGAGTTGCTGGATGTTTACGCTAAACGAGAATTAAAACCGGGCTTCAAATTTGAGCTAGATCGTGGGCAATACGCAACGTTTAAAGCAACGTTCCCATTTGAAGAGACGGATGACCAAGCGATGGCCATCAATGCCGTCTTGTCTGACATGTGCCAAGCAAAAGCGATGGATCGTCTAGTGTGTGGTGACGTGGGCTTTGGTAAAACGGAAGTCGCTATGCGCGCAGCATTTGTCGCAACGGATAACAGTAAACAGGTCGCCGTACTCGTACCGACAACCCTGCTTGCTCAGCAGCATTTCGAAAACTTCCGTGACCGTTTTGCCAACTTACCAATCCGAGTTGAAGTACTGTCTCGTTTTAAATCGGCCAAAGAACAAAAAGTCATTTTGCAAGACGTTGCAGATGGTAAAGTCGATATTGTCGTTGGTACGCATAAGCTGCTTTCGAGCGACATTAAATTCAAAGATTTAGGTTTGTTGATCGTTGATGAGGAACACCGCTTCGGAGTTCGTCAAAAAGAAAAAGTCAAAGCAATGCGTGCGGATGTGGATATTCTTACCCTCACCGCAACACCAATTCCACGTACACTGAATATGGCAATGAGTGGCATGCGCGATCTGTCTATCATCGCGACACCTCCAGCGCGTCGTTTAGCCATCAAAACCTTTGTTCGTCAAAGAGAAGAATCTGTAGTCCGTGAGGCGGTACTGCGTGAAATCATGCGTGGTGGTCAGGTTTACTTCCTGCACAATCAGGTAGAGACTATCGAGAAAACCGCGGAAGACTTGCAAAAACTGATTCCTGAAGCACGAATTACCGTGGCACATGGTCAAATGCGTGAGCGCGAACTGGAGCGCATCATGAATGATTTCTACCACCAGCGCTTTAATGTGTTGGTGTGTACAACTATTATCGAGACCGGTATCGACGTACCAACGGCGAATACCATTATTATGGATCGTGCAGACAACCTTGGTTTAGCGCAACTGCACCAATTGCGTGGCCGTGTTGGACGCTCTCATCATCAAGCCTATGCTTACTTATTAACGCCACATCCAAAAGCCATGACCAAAGATGCTATCAAGCGTCTTGATGCGATTGCTTCACTGGAAGACTTAGGCGCAGGCTTTACTCTAGCAACTCACGACTTGGAAATCCGTGGGGCTGGTGAACTGCTTGGTGACGAGCAAAGTGGGCAAATTCAATCGGTTGGTTTTACACTGTACATGGAAATGCTGGAACAAGCAGTCCAAGCATTGAAAGAAGGTAAAGAACCTTCTTTGGACGAGCTGCTTCGTGAACAAACTGAAGTTGAAATGCGAATCCCAGCGCTCTTGCCAGACGATTACATCCCGGATGTGAATACACGACTGTCGATGTACAAACGTATTGCGAGCGTTACGAGTGGTGAAGAACTCTCAGAGCTCAAAGTGGAACTTATCGATCGATTTGGACTGCTTCCAGACGCGACGAAGAACTTACTTGCTGTCTCAGAATTGAAAATTTCGGCTGGTAGCCTAAAAGCGAAAAAGATAGAAGCCCATGATAAAGGCGGATTTATCGAGTTTTACCCTGATGCTGACATAAATCCAGCGTATTTGGTTAAACTGCTGCAATCACAGCCGCAAAAATTTGCAATGGAAGGTCCAACTAAGTTCAAGTTTAGCGTACCATTGGCGGACCGACGTAAACGCATTCAGTTTGTTCAAGACTTATTGAATGATTTTAAACAGAATTTATTACCAACGAGCTAATAGTCGAATGAGAATACTGATCCCGTTATTGCTTCTATGTGTCTCAATGCCTTCTTGGGCACAGCGTCAATTTGATATTGAAGTGATCATTTTCAAGCGAGCAGTCGACGCTGAAAGCACCACTGAATCTTGGCCGAATCAACTGCCAAAAATCGATATGGAAAATGTCGGCAGCTTAGAGAGTGAATCATACCGTCGCTCTAAAGGTGTAACACTACTGCCACGCTCATCTTTCCGCCTGAATGCGCAAGAAGCAGCATTAAACAACCACGCTGGGTTTAAAGTGCTTAAACACGTAGCATGGCGTCAAGGTGACCGAGGCAAATCTAGCGCCCCAATTTTCCGTATTGTTGGTGGACGAGATTTCTCTGATTCTTATCACGCAGATGGTAGTCCAATCAATGGCAGTACTCAGACATTTTCCACTGACGGTTACAGTGAGGAGACAGTCAACGGTCCTTTGTATGAACTAGATGGCCGATTCCAAATTTACGTGCAGCATTATCTATTCGCTGAAACGACACTAGACCTGCGCGAGCCAAGTGTTAGAGAAGTGCGTTTTGAACCAACTTCAACCGAGCAATTGGCGGATGATTTAGGTGAGGTCGATGGTAATGTTCAAGTGGGTAACTTGGCGGAAATCTCTCCTACAATAACAGAAGAAAAGTTCCTCAAGAGCTATCGAATGGATCAAAAACGCCGTATGCGTAGTAGTGAGACTCATTACCTAGACAACCCATTGATGGGCATGATCATTCAAGTTCGTCGCGTTCGATAAGCACGAGTGATTCAACAAAGCGCAGCATTTGCTGCGCTTTGTTTTTATCTGTTATGTCCTCAGTTATTCCTAACCAACGCAGAGCAAGGAAAATAACTGCGTTACAGTATGAAGTAGACAGTTTTCAAATTACTTAAACTCAACATGGAAGTCGTATCAGTTCATGAGTCCAGATTTTGAAATCATTGCGCCCCGCTTAGCGCTCAAGCTCATCCCTTCTGAAGAAGCTCACTCACTACAACGTTTGCTTGCAGAATCCCCTTCCCTACACCAGTGGCTAGATTGGTGTAATCAAAACGTTACGTTGAAAGATGCACAGGACTTCCTGTTGGCAACCCGACTTAACTGGGTAAAAACAGAAGCTTTCGGTTTCGGTATCTATGAACGACAAAGTAACACTCTAGTAGGAATGGCCGCCGTAAACGAGTTATATCACACGTTTAATATGGCAAGTATTGGCTACTGGGTTGCTGACCGCTATCAACGACAGGGCTATGCTCAAGAAGCCGTTAGAGCCTTGGCTGAATTCTGCTTTGCAAAACTGAGTTTAACTCGACTGGAAATTGTCTGTGACCCCGACAACGAAGCAAGCCAAACCTTAATTGAGTCAGTCGGTGCACAAAAAGAAACCATCGCCAGAAATCGGTTTATTTTTCATGGTAAGCCTAAGGATGGCGTTGTGTACTCACTTTTACCGGCAGATCTAACATAAATAAAAAGCCACCGACTTGCGGTGGCTTTTTATATTTCGAAGATACAGCATCCGCGCAATCCGCGTAGATGTGAATTTGGCGTCTTAGTGAAGCTTAAGGTTTGGACGCAGTACTCGGTTGATACGGCCCACGAGCATCATCAGTCCGGTTTTAAATACGCCGTGCAACGCCATCAGGTGCATTCGATATAACGAGATATAAACGACACGTGCAATACGGCCTTCTACCATCATCGACCCTTTGGTTAGGTTGCCCATCAAGCTACCAACGGTAGAGAAACGGCTTAGAGACACCAATGAGCCGTGATCTTTATACACATAGTCTTTCAGCTCTCGTCCATTGATTTTCGCAACGATGTTGCTGAATGCTTGACTTGCCATTTGGTGCGCAGCTTGAGCACGTGGTGGAACAAACGAACCATCAGCCTGAGTACACTGTGCTAAGTCACCAATAACGAAAATGTCATCATCACGCGTCGTTTGTAGTGTATTTTTCACTACCAGCTGGTTGATACGGTTCGTTTCTAAACCGGCGATATCTTTAATAAAATCTGGTGCTTTAATACCCGCAGCCCAAACCATGATTTGTGCCGGGATCTTCTCACCATCTTTCGTGGTGAGGCCATCTTTTTCAGCTTTAGTCACCATGGTTGCCGTGCGTACGTTTACGCCCAACTTCACCAGCTCCTGATGAGCAGCAGCCGAAATACGTGGAGGAAGCGCAGGTAGAATACGCTCACCCGCTTCAATCAGGTTGACGTTCAGCTTGCTAGAGTCAAGATCGCCAAAGCCGTAAGTACGCAGCTCTTTAACGGCATTGTGTAGTTCTGCAGATAGCTCAACGCCAGTTGCACCAGCACCAACAATCGCGATATCCACCGTACCGTTACCGTTTTTCGCGTGCAGTTTTAGGAACTCATTGTTCATTTCTGTGCGGAAACGGTGCGCTTGTTCTGGACTGTCTAGGAAAATACAGTTCTCACGAACGCCAGGAGTGTTGAAGTCGTTTGATGTTGAACCAATCGCCATGACCAGAATGTCGTATTCTAGCTCGCGGCTTGGCATCAGAAGCTCACCATGCTCATCTTTAAGCTCACTTAAGATGATCACTTTACGTTCGCGGTCGATGTCTTGAAGGCTACCCATTTGGAAATCGAAGCTGTGGTTTTTTGCATGAGCTCGATAACTCAGAGCATCCACCCCTTCGTCCAAAGAGCCAGTTGCAACTTCATGCAATAATGGCTTCCATAAGTGGCTCGCTTTACGATCTACTAGCGTAATTTGCGCACGGTTCTTGCGACCTAGAGTTCGGCCAAGCTTAGTTGCCAACTCAAGACCACCAGCACCGCCGCCTACAACGATAATGCGTGTCACAATGATTTTCCTCTACAAAAATGAATATATGGGGTTCAGCTCGACATATGGCTCACAGACATGCTGTGCCGTACATCCAACCGATGAATTCTTGGTTCTTAGAGGTGTCTCAATTTATTTGGATTAAAAACTGCTGCCTAATTTTATTCTTTATCTATCAATAACTTGTTAGGAATCAGCATATTTGTCTGGTACGCATACGACGCCAGAGATTTTTGGGCAAGTTTATTACTCGCTCTCAATTTTTTTTGATATTTATCAAATTATTTTAGTCTGGTTCATTATATAGAGACGTACTTTGAAGGCAACCAAAATCCGTGTGACGAGTACGGATTGACTACTTTTCGACTACTCTACAACAAGGTATTCGTGCCACATAGGATGGAAGTAAGAAAACGGTAAGGAGAACACAATATTCTAAGCGCTAAACCAAGAAAATGAGGCCTTTAAAGAGAAAGTGACTCGGCATACTCACAAGAGGGGGCGCAGCAAAGCAGCCGATAAAAAATGCCGCTTTACTGTTCACACTCAGACACTCTTAAGTATTTTTAAATGCCTTCATCGCTTGTAAATGGTGAGAGATCTTTTTGAACTTGTGGGACTGCGTTTCGTCCCAAATGATTTGATAGTATTTTTCTAACTCAGCTGCAGTTTTCGCATTGTCATGCACTTCATCATCTTTGGATAAAATCACCAAGCAGTGCGCCTGATTTTTCGCTCGGAACTGATCAACACATTTTGTTGCGATATCTTCGTACTCTTCTGGGCGATCGATTCGACCAGCCATCGTTTTTTCTGGGTGCAAGTTCGGGTTAAACATCACTTGTTTGATACCGCATAGAAAACCAATTCGTTCAGACCAATAACCACCTAAACCAACCCCACAGATTAACGGGTTTGGATCATCAGATTGATCGATAACTTTAGACACCTCTTTTAACAAGTGTTGCATGTCGTGCTTTGGGTGAAGGGTGCTGTAATTGATAAAACGAACGTCGTCGTCGATGAATTGCAGTTGAAGAACTTTTTCGTGGTTACCCGGGCTTGTACTGTCAAAGCCGTGTAAGTAAATAATCATGTGTACCTCTCCCTGTGTGTATCTGGTACTTTTATTAAAACTACCACTATTTCCTTACTGTTAAAGGGGAAAATATCACGAGTTCTCAAAACAGTGATCTTCCATACACAATGAGCCTTTCAACTCATGCGCACTGTTTAAGTATTGTTCATCTCCCCACAATTTATAGGCCAGTAGATACCAAAGCATCGCCATCACTAGGGTTCTTGGCTGCCACTCCTGTACACCACTTAACCAAAGAGACGTATCGTCGATACCTCGAATTTGGCAATACTGTTTCACTGCCTCTTCCACAGGCGCATCCGCGACTTGAATAGTCAAGGTCAAATCAAGCCTAGGGTCAGCAATACCAGCATACTCCCAATCAATGACTTTCACCCCACTCTCTCCCCGAACGAGGTTGTAACACCCCAGGTCAAAGTGACAAAGAGCTAGTGGAACCGGCGCTACACTCGGTTCCGTGCGCCACTTCATGTATAGAGCCTCAAATTCCGTATCCGCATACTGACCATCAAGCTCAAGCCAATAATGATCGATGCGAGAAATATAAGAAAATGGAACCAAAGGGAGCGCGCTGATCGGGTGCTGATGAATGGTCGCCGCAATGGATAATAAATCTCTTACTGGTAGCCCTACATCCGAAAGTGCTTGCCCTTCGATCCATTCCACCAGTAAACCTTGCTCGTGGATAAACACTGGCTTAGGACCAATTTCTAATGAAGAGATAGCATTCAGAACTTGATATTCATTGTGGCGAGAAATTGAAAAAGCCTTGCAAACATTACTGGTCGGTCGCCAGATGTATACAAGGTCTTGAGAGGATTCCAACCACCAACAACGGTTGGTTAGCCCCCCGGTAACGGTTTGAACTTTTACCGGAGGCTCAGTAAAGAAGCCATCGAGAGCAT
Source organism: Vibrio sp. Y51_MX_L26 (assembly GCF_024181935.1). Lineage (NCBI taxonomy): Bacteria > Pseudomonadati > Pseudomonadota > Gammaproteobacteria > Vibrionales > Vibrionaceae > Vibrio > Vibrio sp. Y51_MX_L26. The sequence goes on along the minus strand of NZ_JAMZAS010000002.1, from coordinate 79,109 downwards.
TAAGACTCGGATCTAACTGTTTTGCTTGTTGCCAAGAAAACCATGCCATTGATGACTTCTCCATCAGTATCGATTAAAGACCGAATAAGCTCTTCGATTGCGCTTTACGAATTTCCGTTTCATCCGCCCACTCAATCAAACCTGTTTCTAGGTCCATTAGGCGCATGGTCATCTTGTAGTATACATCTTTATCGCTACCTGCATTTTTGACGATGCTAGATAGGTTACCGTAAAGCATGTATTGCGCACCCACCATTTTACCAAATTGGATCGCTGTGCTTTGGTTAACCAGCTCATCCGTGTTTTGGAAGTTAAGCTGTTCACGCACAGACTCAACACGGTCCATATCAACAAAGCGGAACTTACCAGAGTTCAGCATCTTAGTAGAAATAGTGTCGGTAATGGATTCAGTGTCAATGTGTTCACTGGTCTTGTTCTTAATTCGCTCAACAAAAACGATAGGACGTTGATCACGAGTAATTGCTGCTACAGAACCCGACATCATCATGCTATCCACCATTTCAGCCGCGATTTTTTGTAAATCTGTTGAGCCAAAATCGATAGTTGTGGTTTCTGTTGCTTGCGCATCGCCGTAAGAGACTTTGTTAGAACAGCCACCCAAAATGACGGCAAGACCTAAAAGAGCAATAATACTTTTTTTCATGAGAGTTCCTTAGTTTTTCAATACCAGCGCATCGTTAGCGCGGCAGCTTCGGCAAAGCCGTTAAGATTAATTGTCTTGTGCTTCTCTAATTTGAACACGGAATTTGGTGCCATTTGGATTCACAGTAACTTCAGATAACGTGACTTGCTCAAACCCTCGCACAATCATTTTGCGCCATGGACCAGGCTTGGTATTCACTTCTAAACCATTATTGTCATACCAATAGAAGCGGTAAAGAATGTGCTGGTCACCTTTATAGTTACTGCTTAGTTGCACCACTCCACGTGGACGATCATCAACGTAAGTGGTGGTGATGTTGTCAACTAATAAGCGACTACCCAAAACGTTATCATTAAAAAATACTTTTTGCGTTTGACCATCAATTCGAATACCAGCCGTGTTTTCGGCGCATCCAACTAAACCAATAGCCATTGCTAAACAAATAAGCCATGCTTTCATTACAGTCTCCCTAGCTGTTTATGCCACACGGTTGAGTGTGTTCCCTGACGAGATACCCATACCAATGTAGTCTGCTGTGCAGGCACTTCAAACTGATAGGTTTGATCACCCAAGTTTAAACTTTGTGTTCCCGGTTTCACGACTTTTGATGCCGTTTTCACTTGCGCTGGTAATGTTTGCCAACTTCTCGTATCCGGCTGCTCGGTCAATGTGTTCCATACATTGAAAAGTATGTTACCCACATCATCGCCTTTTTTCGCCGCCTCTTTTCGGATTCGATCTTTTGCCCAAACGCGAAGAGCTTGACGGATCACCATTGTAGTCAGACGTTCATTAAGATCGTTTTGTGCCATCGCATTAACATCAGTCAGCGTGCTAGAAGGCAATACCTGACCATTTAAAACCACATCGCTAAAACGTTGAGCACCCCGATTCGGATAATAAGGAAGCGCCAACGAATAAATGGCCCCATTATCGCGACTGTCGTAAATCGGTAGATCAATACGCCAACCTTTCAAAGCCTCCACAACGCCTTGTTCATCAATAACGATGACTCGACCTTGAGACTGAGTTAACCCAGAAGGTGCTTTACCATACCGTTTCTCTAGCATGCGTAAGTCTTCACGCATGCCTAGTTTCTTAGCGGCGTACAACGTGCTTTCAACAACTTGTTTGTTGTCTGGCATCACAGCGAGTGCTCGTCGGTAATCAACATAAGCACTGTTTAAATCTCGTGACGCTTCATATAACAAGCCAGAAAGATAGAACAAATAGCCGTTTTGTACTGCGCTTAGTTTTTTACCAGCATCAGGGTAGCTCGCCAACACACTGCCTAAATTGGCAGACATGCCTTGCTTTTTCAGGTCTTTTTCTGCTGCTTTTAGTTCTTTTTCACGCGCCTTTCTGGCCGCTTCCTGAACTTGATTGGCTCGACGCACTTCAACAAGCGCCCCTTCCAAATCATTTTTCTGTAAATAGTTTAGCCCGAGATAAAGGTGCAGAAAGCCAAGTTCATAATCGGCGGGATGATAATCTTGGAGATTGTCGTTCACTGCGAGAGAGCCGACGCTCGTTGCCGTTTCTGACACAGAAATAGTCGCGCGATCTTGCTGAACACGAACGGCACGATCACCATTTTCCAGCGCTTTCAAACTTGTCGGGTAATCTTCAGCAAGAAAAGAAATACGGCCCTTTTCAAAGTTGCCAAGTATCTCGCCACCCACTTCGCTCGATTGAAGTTGTTTCGCTTTCGCATATTCCCCTGCAACAACGGCTTGATAAACTTCTTGATTCTGGTTGCTGTAGTGACTAAACAGGTTGCCCGCAGACAAATTCGCGCAGCCAGAGGCCATTAAAGCCCAGCTCATCAGCCCTAACAGCTTTACACCTAGTTTCACATTTATCTCCACAAATGTGTCATTCGACAGGAAAAAGAAGTGGGTGAACTGCGCCACCCACTTTTTAAAGCTTAGCTCAATACCATTGGACCTAGAGGACGACCGCCTAATAGGTGCATGTGAATATGGTAAACCTCTTGGCCACCGTGCGGGTTACAATTAACGATCAGGCGATAGCCGTCTTCCGCAATGCCTTCCTCTTTCGCCAGTTTTTTAGCAACAGTGAACAAACGCCCCATCATTGCTTCATCTTCAGCTTCAACATCATTCGTTGTTGGGATCAATTTATTCGGAATAATGAGAATATGGCTCGGTGTGCGCGGGTTAATATCGCGAAACGCAGTCACCAACTCATCTTGATAAAGAATATCGGCAGGGATTTCCTTACGAATAATTTTACTAAAGATCGTTTCTTCCGCCATGAGGACTCCATTTTATAAAGGTAATTAGACCCCGATTAGTATGCGCCAACCAAAAGCGGAGCTCAATAAAAACAGTGTTCACTTAACATTATTAATCAAACGCTAATTAACGAAGCTTTTTTTGTCGTGTGCGTCATAAAATGCGCGTCACAAACTCAATACAATCCAATGAATTTTGTTACTTTTTTAAGACAATTATTATTTTTATACCCAAGTAAGCTCAAAACTCTTGGGTAGCTTGTCTATTTTGGGAGAGGAAGCTCACTTATGCGAGGTTCAGTTATTAAAAGGATGTATGCGGGCTTTGCTCTGATCATCATCCTATTTGCCGTCACAATTGCCATTATGATGGGAGGAATGAGTGATATTCACGGGAAGTTTGGCACCGTGTCTAAATCATCCCTACCACTGGTATCGTTATCTAACCAAACCAGTGTTGAACTGCTTTCTGCCGACAAATCGTTTAAAGATTTTCTGACGACAGAGAATAAACAACGCATGGATGAAATGCGTCAGGAATTTGCTAGATCTCAACAACGTTTCGAATCCACTTTGGCTCAACTGGAAACTGCAAGCCAAATCTACCCCTCTCTTGCCGAACCGTTTTCACAATTAAAAACGTTAGAGCAGAGCTATTTTACTGAAGCTCTTGAAGCCATGGACAACTACGAAGCGATGTTCGCTGCGCAAGAAAAAGTGCAAAAATCGTCACGTCGCTTCCAAAAGCTGAATACCGAGTTGTCGGTCGGCCTTAAAGAATATGTGGCAGATCAAACCAGCATTTCTGTCAAAGTCATGGCGAAGAGTTACTTCATTAAGCTAAAAGATGCCGAAGTTATAACCTCTGATGCCCTCGCCAGCTCTGATCCTGAGTTTGTTACGCAAGCCGTGACCAAAAACCGCAAAGCAGTGACTCATTTGAACTATGCTTTCCGTGGTTTAGTTACTCAATTGCCTGAACTAAAAACAGCGTTTGGTGAGTCGGTAGAACAATTCACACGCGACGTGGGAATGCGTGGAGGGGTGTTAGACCAGCACAATAATTACCTAAATGCTCGTGCAGCGCTATACAACAACATCGCCAACCTAGCGAATAAAGTTGATTCAACCATGGCGATTCTTGAGCAATTTACGACAACCGCAACGGATAAACTTAATGAGTCGTTAGCAGACGCTGGTGACATTTATTCTGCGGGTGTGACGAAAGCCATCATCATTGGCGTTGTTGTCGTGCTACTTGCCACAGCGATTGGCTACCACATCGCGCACAGCGTTCGCGAGCCATTGACTCGTATTCTAAAAGTGCTTGAAAGCCTGACTGAAGGTGACATGACACAACGTATCGATATTCGCTATAACAACGAGTTCAGCCGAGTAAGTGGACACATTAACTCACTCGCCGACAGTCTTCACGAGATCTTAGTGAAACTCAACGAAGCGTCAGAGAACCTATCTTCGACCGCAGCAACAAACGAAAGCACGTCTTCGCAAGCGCAAAGCAAATTAAGTTCACAACGCGAGCAAACAGCAAACGTTGCGACCGCAATGACGGAAATGTCTCACTCAGTGCAAGAAGTCGCTCAAAGTGCACAAGGCTCACTAGAAATGGTGCAGCGTGTCGAATCTGCCTCTGAAGAAGGCAGAAATGTCATGAGCAGCAATATCTCGACCATAAATCAACTGGAAACGCGTTTGAACGAATCCGTTTCCGCTGTCTCTGAATTGCAAAAAATGAGTGGTCAAATTGGTTCTATCCTCGATGTGATTCGCAACATTGCTGAACAAACTAACCTATTGGCATTGAATGCAGCAATTGAAGCGGCTCGCGCTGGCGAGCAAGGTCGCGGCTTTGCGGTAGTGGCCGATGAGGTGCGTGTGCTTGCATCCAGAACCACTCAGTCCACCACTGAAATTGAATCGATGATCAGTAATCTGCAATCCAGCTCTCAGTCAGCAAATCAAGTAATACAAAGCTGTATGAGCGATATGGAGATGTCTGTTGAGCAAGCATCAAAAGCGAACAGCTCAATGGAAGAGATTCAAGCGCTAATCATCGAAATCAGCCAAATGAGTACGCATATTTCGCAAGCGGCAGCAGAGCAAAGTGAAACCTCAGCAGACATTGCACGCAGTATTGAAGATATCAATAGTATCGCCGATGAAAGCTTCCAAGCTATGTCGAGCATCGCACAGACCAGTGAATCCCTGACTCACTTGGCTCATCAACAGAATGAATTGGTTCACCGCTTTAAGTTATAAATAATTTATAAATTTGAGCATTAATCAGTGCAATCAACTGTATAAGGGCGACTTTTTGTTAAGTCGCCCTTGTTTTTTATCAGCCATGTCTACATATGATTAATATGGCCAGCTCATCCCCTTGCACATCTCTTTTCGAGCGGCCTCATAAAAAGGAAAATCTATGGCTGTTCATGTTGGTATTATCGACCAAGACCCAGTGAGATTGGTCACTCCTCTATTAGATAATCGTACGCTAAGCACACATATCGTCTTCATCGGAGACAAGAGCCAGTTAGATATATTTGACCGACTGAGTGCCGTTTTAGAGCAACGAGACATTACTTCCGAATTTTTTGAAATCCCATCCGCCGTCAATACTTCGCTGATCAAACAAGCTATTCAAAAACTGGCAAAAGATCTCCATGAACGCGGCGAAGATGTGAAATTGAACGCCAGTTGCGGTCTTCGTCATCGCTTATTGTCTGTGTACGAGGTTTTCCGTACCTATCGCTGGCCAATTTTTGTGGTTGAGCCAAGTAGCGATAAGCTTTGCTGGTTATACCCAGATGGCAAAGAAGATACTCAAGTCGAAGACCACATTACGATTGCTGACTACCTCACCATCTTCGGCGCACGCGGCGAGTTCCACCACGTTGATTTACCTCCTCTTCTTGATAAAAAACTGTATGAACTTGGTGAACGCTGGGCCTCAAATGCGCTTGAGCTTGGTCCAGGCTTAGCGACTCTTAACTACCTTGCAACCACATGCCGCAAAGAGCAAAAACTTGATGTGGAGCTTTCTGAAAAGCAACAAGGCTACCGTGAGCTCAACATGCTGCTTTCGGACTTAGTGGAAGCGCAAATCGCCACTTATGAGAATGGCGTTCTAACGTTTGCAGATGAAGATGCACGCCGCTTTTCAAACGGTGAATGGTTAGAGACTCTGGTACACAGTACGGTCAAGCAAATTCAAGATACGATGCCGACGATTCAAGATCGCTCTTTGAATGTTCAGGTTTATCGCAAACTTGGTGAAAGTGAAGTACGCAATGAGTTGGATGTTGCAACAGTGGTAAACAACAAGCTCCACATCATTGAGTGTAAAACCAAAGGCATGCGAGATGACGGCGATGACACCTTGTACAAGCTAGAGTCCCTCAGAGATCTGCTAGGTGGTTTACAAGCACGTGCAATGCTGGTGAGCTTCCGACCGCTTCGTCACAATGACATTACTCGTGCAGAAGATTTGGGGCTAGCTCTGATTGGCCCTGATGAGCTTAAAGACTTAAGAACGCACCTAACGGCTTGGTTTAAAGACGCAGGTGGCTCGGACGAGATCTAGTATCAGCGATAAAAGCTAGAATTCAAAATGATCAAAAGCAGCGTTACAGGCTGCTTTTTTCATACCTAATTTTTAAGTGTGGGTTTAGTAGGTAGAAAAAAACCAGAGGCGTGCCTCTGGTTTTTACGTTTGTTTAAAATGCCAATTATCGCGGCTTACAGCATTTTACGCGCTGCTTCTACTACCACCTTAATTGAACGAGCTTCCGTCTCTTTCAGAGTTGAATGATCTGGAATCTCTTTTTGTGTACGGTTGATGATTACACCCGCTACACAACCTGCTTTTAGACCAGAGCTCGCACACATTGTTAGCAATGTTGCAGACTCCATCTCAAAGTTAAGTACGCCCATGTCTTGCCATTCTTGCATAGAACCTTGGAAACGCTTAACAACGCGACCAGAGAACGTGTCGTAGCGCTCTTGACCTGGGTAGAACGTATCACTTGAAGCTGTCACACCCATGTGAACCGCAGCGCCAGACTCTTCTACTGCCGCTTTCATTGCAGTTGCTACTTCAAAGTCAGCAACTGCTGGAAATTCCATTGGCGCAAAGTGCAGGCTCGCACCGTCAAGGCGAACTGACCCCGTCGTTACGATCATGTCACCTACGTTTACATGCGGTTGAATTGCGCCAGTTGTACCAACACGTAGGAAAGTACGAACACCAAGCTGCGCGAGTTCCTCAACTGCGATAGAGGTAGAAGGGCCACCAATACCTGTAGAACAAACCACAACAGGTTTACCGTCTAATTCGGCACGGTATAGCGTGTATTCACGGTGACTTGCTAGAAATACTGGGTTTTCCATTTGTTCTGCGATTTTTTGAACGCGCGCTGGATCACCAGGAATGATGGCTAGAGTCGCACCATTAAGATCAGCTTCAGTAACACCTAAATGAAATACAGCTTGAGACATAAGTCGCTCCTTATTGTGGCTTATTTTATGAACAATAAGCTCATTAATCAGTTATTGGGTACAAATGCACTGTAGCGAACCTTTCACCAACATAGAGTGATCACAATCACAATGAGAGAATGTAATGAAACTATAATTTCACCCAAAACAAGCAATGATCACACTTTTGGGGAGTTTGGCTCATTTTGTTGCATAGCGATGCGTGATTTCAAAAACAAACTAAAACATATTATTAGATTTCGTCGATACGGTTAAAAAAGCCCGAGACACGAATGCCTCGGGCTTTTTATTAGCTAGTTAGGTAGGTCACTTGGCCTGCTTGGACTCAAAACGGAGCAATCTCAACGCATTTAACGTAACCAGTGCAGTTGCGCCGCTGTCGGCTAATACTGCCACCCATAGACCCGTAATGCCCAATAAACTTGTCACCAAGAAAACACCTTTCAAACCAAGCGCTAACGCAACATTCTGACGAATATTACTTAACGTCGCACGCGATAGTTCTATCATGGCAGGTAACTCAATCAGACGATTGTGCGTTAATGCCGCGTCGGCCGTTTCCAGCGCAACATCCGTACCGCCTCCCATCGCAATACCGATACTCGAAGCTTTCATCGCTGGCGCATCATTAATACCATCTCCCACCATTGCAACGGTGTGTTGCTGTGATAGTTTCTCGACGTAATGCACTTTATCTGCTGGTAATAAGCTTGCTTTATAATCCAAGCCTATTCTGGTCGCCATTGCTTCAGCACTTCTCGGGTTGTCACCGGTTAGCATCACCGACGTTATCCCAAGCTCCTTCAACGTAGCGATAGCTTCTTGGGCATCTGGGCGCAATGTATCTTGCCATGCGATCACGCCAATGACCTCGTAATCGTAACGCACAATAACAACCGTTTTACCTTGTTGTTCCAACGTCACCACTCGCTCTTCGGTTTCTTGAGAAAGTGGGAAATCGGCCTTAGAAGGCGTGACTACTTGGACTATTTTCCCATCGACGTAACCTGTGACACCAGAGCCCACTTGCGCGGTTTTATCTAGCGCTTCAGGAATAGGAAGCCCCTGCTGTTGCACTTTATTAACTAAAGAAACCGCGAGAGGATGGCTTGAGCCAACTTCGATTGAGGCTGTCAGGCTAAGTAACTTGTCTTCATCTAGATCAAAAGCAAAGACGTCGGTCACCTGTGGTTTACCTTGCGTCAATGTACCTGTTTTATCAAATGCGACGGACTCAACCTTACCAAGCAACTCAAGCGCCGCACCACCTTTGATTAATGCCCCCCGCTTCGCCGCAGCCGCCAAGCCAGAAGTAATCGCTGCAGGCGTTGAAATAACCAACGCACAAGGACAGGCGATCAGTAACAGGGCAAGTCCTCGATAAATCCACGTTTCCCACGGTTGAGCAAACAACAGTGGTGGCGTGACGATAACCATCAGGGACACCAACATCATCAGCGGCGTATACCAACGGCTGAACTTATCCAGAAAACGTTCTAATGGTGCCTTACGAGATTCTGCTTCTTCAATCAAATGGAGAATTCGGTCAATCGCATTCTCGCCTTGGCGAGAAGTCACCTGTAAACGAACGACTTTATCGACAACTACAGCCCCGGCCATCACTTTGCCACCCGTTTGGTGCTCAACGGGAACGGGTTCTCCCGTTAACGCGCTTTCGTCAAAACTTGCAAGCGCATCTTGCAACACACCATCCGCTGGCAAACGACCACCGGGTGCAACTTCTATAATATCCCCCGGCTTAAGCTGAGCTGCAGGCACCTCTTTACGATCACCATCAATAATTAAAATTGAATTTTCTGGGACTAAGTCCATTAGCGCTTGGACACCACTTCGAGCTCGGGATGATGCATATGCTTCTAACTTTTCACCAATAAGGAAAAGCAATAACACCATTGCCGCTTCAGCGGTTTCACCTAAATATAAAGCGCCGAGCGCTGCCACACTCATTAACGTTTCAATCGCAAAAGGCGTACCGCTACGCGCCAACTTGAACGCTTTGAGCGCAATTGGGTATAAACCCAGTAAACAGGTCAACGTGAATAACCAAGTGCTTATTTGAGGGTCGATCTTAGAAATTATTGCCGCGACAACCATCGCACTAGCAATAGAGATAATTTGAATGTTGTCTTTTACTACCCCACGCCAGCCCTTCGTTGCGGTATTTGGTTTTGGAGCATCGAGTGAAGAAAGCGGAAAACCTGTTTGTTGGGCTGTATGCTCTATCGTAGAGGTCAGCTCGCGATCGTCAAAATCGACAACCAGTTTTTCTGTTGCAAACAAGACTTTTGCTTGGCTAACACCTTCCAAAGACGTAATAGCCTTCTCAAGCTTTTGTGCACATGAAGGGCAATCCATACCTGACACAAGCCACGAGTTTCGAATTGAGGAATCATTCTCCCTTGAGGGCTCTTCTTCCTCACCTGGGTCGGCGCTACAACTCCCTCCGCTGCAACATGAACTTTCAGACACTTCTACGCCAGCTTGAGAAATGTTGAGTGAAGATTTTACTGGTGCGCAGCACGACTCGCTCGCGCCAAGCGGCACCGCAGTTTTGATTTTGCTAGATTGGCAACCTTGATGTTTCGTACACATAATTTATTTTCCTTATTGGTGTAGGCTCTTTGCCTATGACTAAGGATAAACCTTAGAGCTAGCTCCAAGGTCAAGGTGATTTTTTAAAAACTCGTCGATTGAAAATAAAAAAGACGCCGAAGCGTCTTTCCAAATGACTTATTTAAAATCAAGCACCTATGATATTTGATCAAAAAGGTTAAACTGGATGCTTAAAACACTCATTTAAAGTCATCCCGATGGCGCGCAGCACATCTCGCCTAGTGATAACGCCAACCAATTTACCTTTACCGTCAACCACTGGATACATTTTTGGCTTACCAATCTTCATCATGTCAGCCAACTCAATCACTGACATGTCTGGAGACACAGATAAAACATCGTCATGCATACACTCTTGAACGGTATGCGTGTCTTGGCAGTGATAACTCGCTTTCACCAATTTATCTAACAAGTCTTGTTCTGATAAGAATCCAACTACCTTTTCATTCTCATCAATGACGGGGCCACCTAATGTGACGCTTTGCATGACTTTATTCAAAGCAGCCGAAAGTGACATATCTTTAGTGAAGGTCACCGCTTGCAACGTCATGTAATCTTTTACTTTTAATGAATGCATTCTTATCTCCTTAAGGGCATTTTATTGCGGCCTTTAGATAAGTGTCGCCTAATTTCCTGAATTTACTAAATGGAAATGAGTAATTTTATTTATAGGTGCAGCCTATTGATCTGAATCAAAATTAAGTCATCATCGGCATTCACTGTTGTTTAATTGAGTACAACTTGCAAATGGGCTCATTTTTAACAGGTGGTAAATACAACAAAGCCAGTCAAATTGACTGGCTTCATTATTGGCGCATAGTTACATTAACAATGATGTCGACGCATATTGTCTAAAATAATACCGGTTGCCATTGCGACATTCAGCGACTCAGCACCACCAAATGCCGGAATCGTGATCTTATTTGTCACGAGCTTAGCAGCGTCTTCACGTACGCCGTGGGACTCGCTGCCCATCAACAAAATACCTTCAGCAGCGAATTCCGTTTTATGAACGCTCTCCCCTTCCAGAAACGCGCCATAAACTGGCAAATTGGCTTCTTCTAAGTAACTTGGCAAATCCACCAGACTCACTTGTACGCGGCCAAAACTGCCCATGGTCGCGCTGATCGTCTTAGGGTTATACGGATCAGCACAATCTGTACTCGCAATAATGTGCTTGATGCCATACCAGTCTGCGACACGAATAATCGTTCCTAGATTACCTGGGTCAGATACACCATCTAGCGCAATCATCAAGCCTTTTGCTTGAGGCACTTTTACACTCGGGATTTCAACCACGGCAATGGCCGCGTTATTGCTCACGAGAGTGCTCGCTTTGGTCAGGTCGTCAAGCGATGCTTCAATGCAATCAAAACCACTTAGCGCACTAGCGTTTTGTTCGAGAAATGCCTCGGTTGCGAAGACATGCTTCACCTTTAATGAACTGCTTGCCAGCTCTAAAACGTTCTTTTCACCCTGAACTAGGAATAAGCCATGCGCTTTACGCTGTTTCTTTTGACCTAAAGCACGAAGCAGTTTTAATTGGTTTTTTGAAATCATTAAAGTATCCCAGGTGAAAATGGTTATTCGGCGAATGTACTCGAAACAATCTTCACGACAGTTCGGTATCAAGCGCGTGAGATTATAAATTATACCTAAATAACCTCAAGAAACTTGATTCATCAGAAGACTTTGAAGAGCAAACGCAGTAAAAGAGGGTTCAAAAACGAAAAAAGCCCTGCGATATACGCAGGGCTTTTAAAGGGTGGGACCCCAGCCACATCCCGGCACACAAGTCACCCGCTGCGGCTGCTTCCTTCCGGACCTGACCGAGTTCACGAGCTATTGTTGCGAGAGGACCAGAGCCCCATAATTCTTTTCGAGAGGACTTGCCTCAATCGATGGGGCGATTATTCAGTATCAGCCCTCATAATGCAAGAGCAAAAGCCTTGAATTTCGTCATTTCATTACCGTTTGGACAAAACTCGATCAATTCATTCCTCTATGATTGAGCCACGTAACGATGCGAAGAAGGATAACGGCGTGTTGACTGCTTACTTGAATACATATCTTCATCAGCTAAATGCATGGCTTGCTCTAAGCTCATGTGCTGTTCTCTTTTTGCAGAGACACCGATAGAGATACCCACAGACTCTAACTCACTACACAGTTTGCCTTTTACATCAATTCTGCTGAGCTCTTTCATTGCCCTATTTAATTCTGCTTGAGTCGGGTAGCCCAACAAGATGAACTCATCTCCCCCTATCCGGTAACTTTTCCCTGACCATACATAATGAATTTTTAGCGCCAATAATTGCAACACCTCATCACCAGCACGATGACCGTACGTATCATTGATTCGTTTGAAGTGGTTAATATCCAAGTAAAGTATGGATAGCTCTTTGTTTACGCCTTTTCGATGTTTTACCTGCAACGCGCGGCGATTTCTCAACCCCGTTAAATTGTCGGTATTCGATTGACGGTAAAGATAAAGCGAAACGCAAATCGCAAACAACAATACAAAGAAAAACACAGCCTGCGTTTGCGTTGCCAGCCGAACCTCATATTCAAGCGCGGTACGCCAATCTGGGCGCAGATCGTACTGGGCAATGATCTTATCAACTTCCAATATTGCTATCGCTCGACTGAAAAAAGGAGCAAGCATGGCACCTTTCTCGTTCGCCACCAATCCAACAGAAAGTTGTGACTGGTAAAACTCACCAATCGCCGTGTCCTGCTCTATCGGAACCAACTCGCTCAGACGTAAAAAGTGGTTGAGCATCGCGGTATCCATCGGAATATAATCGACCTCTTCATTCAATAAACCCTGAATGAGTTCTTGTTGGGTACGATAACGTTTCAGCTCTTTTAGCGGTAAAAGTTGCGTCATCATTTGGTCGAAAAAGTCGTCCTCAACCACACCAATCCGCTCAGAGATCAACTGTGACACATGAGAGTAAGTGTTCGGCTTGTAACCTAAACGCTTGACCATAACGGATGCTGGTGAGTAATGGGGCTTGGGAAAGTAACTAAATTCATGCCGCTCGCGACTGACCGTTAACGGCGCTAAAATTTCGAAATTCCCCTGCATAAACTCATGATACATGGAACCCCAACTTTCATTTGGCTCACTAATGATCACGCAGTTTAATGCCAAGATTTCACAGCTTCTCAGGACGACATCTGCCGTCATCCCTTCGATACTGCCGTCTTCGTTGTAAACAACATATGGAAAGATAGATTCGAGCTTAATCCGTATAGGCTCACTAAAATCGAGAGGTAATAAGCGAATAGATTCTCGCAATGCCGCTCGCCTTAGTTCAAATTGATACTGGGAGATCTCTTCACGAAGTTGCTTTTGCACTCCTTCCCCATGAATAAACGTAGCGAACGTATCCAACTCTTCGAGATGATGATCTTTTTTACTGATGATCGATACTGGCTTTATCGAAATCTGATCATTCAACATCTTAGCGTCAAAGCCCTCCAGCAGCATCGGCTTAAGCTGATTGATGGCATCGACTACGCCTTCAACAACGCCTGATCTCAGTAACGTTACCGCTTGGTCATGACCTTGATAAGAGACCTGTTTTAGCTCCGGGTAGTATTGTTTAAGTAATTCAGCGTAAACCGTATCTTTAGGGACGCCAACTCGTGAAATGTCACTCAACGTCGAGTCTTTTAAACCAAAAAGGTAGGTATATTCGATATTAGTTGGACGGGAGTAACTAAAGCGTTGAGCACGCTCTTCTGTGTAAGTGATATTCGCAGCAAAGTCCGCTTCCCCATTCGCGACGGAATTTAGAATGGCATCAAAGCTGGAATAGTTCACATATTGAACGGTAAAGCCGAACTCTTTCGATGCAGCATTAAAAAGAACACGGGTGACGACATCATCCGCTTCTGTCGCAACTTTATAATGAGCAATTAAAGGTGATTCAGCTTTTACATTCAAACTCAGTAGGCAACAAGTAAAAAGCAACAGTGTTCGAGCAAAGGTAGTCATGACAAACTTATCTTAAATCAACCACTTATAATGTGGTTATTATTATTGGAAGTTTAGTAAATATGAAATGAAGACCATATACTAATCTTCATTTTGTTCCACAACCAATTCGATAGTCTGCCGCACGTGTCACTTTTTACCTGACGAAATACTCATAATTCTGCCTGTTCATCGCTGCTACGTAAGATATAGTCCGTCATCCAAGCCGTTCCTAACAAACAGATCCAAACAACAAAAACAGGGTTTGGTACATCTGTAGTCGGACTTACCACTAAGGCAGCAAAGCCAACGGTCGGTAATGTCCAGCACAATAGTTTACTCCAACGAATGGAGTGTTTAAGCTTCGCGAGGGTTTCCATTGAAGCCAGCATTCCTGTCACGCTCAATGCCACAAGAACGGCATATGGCAAGCCAGCAATCCATAATGGGAACAACAACAGCATCGGCCACCAGCTGTGCTTATTGGATGGGGTCCAATGTACAGCAGACCACCACATCGCCATGACAGCGACAGTTTGAACCACTGTAACCCAAGCGGATCCATCCAGCTTCCCACCTTGTTGCGTGACCATAATACCGACTTGTAGAGTAAGTACGATTAGGCCTGCGGTGAGCAGGACGCCCAACGAACTTCTACGAGAGAACACTACCATTAAAAGTGGGAAAAGGATCAAAATACCAATCGATAGCGCGATTGGCTGCATTGAGAGCGTAGCGCCAAAAGCCATCATTGCGCCCAGCAACACCAAGCCTGCAAACCCGCCTTGTGGCAAGATCCACAACGCCGGGATCATGAGTGCAAGAACGGGAATATCTCCCTCGCTCAAACTCATCGCTCGAACGCACACCACTGCGAGTAAAGTCGTAATGAAAAATTGAAGTGTCGATAAAATCATAGCGCCTCCTGGCTTCCCCACCTACTTGGTAACTCAACGGCAAAAACTGGGATTAAAAGTCGTTGAGAGGGTCTAGATTCAAGCTTAGCTTGTGTTTGTTTTATGCTTTTTAACGCTCATTAACATACGGCACGACTGAAGAGAAAATGTGATCAACAAAAGTCAATCGCGGGTAATATAAACGTTAAGAACAGTTAGCAATATACAAGTCCGATGGTTTACCATTCCTTAGTAATCCACAATAGACACTTTTGAGTATGGACCAATTTTTAGCGCAAATCTTTGCTGTAATTCACCAAATTCCAAAAGGAAAAGTCTCCACCTACGGGGAAATCGCAAAAATGGCAGGTTACCCGGGCTACGCAAGACATGTTGGTAAGGCGCTTGGTAATTTGCCAGAGGACAGCAAACTCCCGTGGTTTAGAGTGATAAATAGTCAAGGAAAAATATCCTTAAAAGGCAGTAATTTAGAACGACAAACAAAGAAATTAGAAGCCGAAGGAATTGAAGTATCTGAGATTGGAAAAATTTCGCTAAGAAAATACAAATGGCAGCCTTAGGCTGCCATTTTTTGTTCGCTGAGTTTGATATTAACGCGTACCAACTAGACGAATATCCAACTGGTGAGTTTGTGCTTCATCTGTGATTACACCGTTATGTGTATCGCTGATAAAACGCAATTTACCATCCACTTCAATACGCGCACGAACGCTGTAACGATGGTTTGGTTTGATTTCATTGTTATCGTAGTTCAGCTCAAAAGAAAGAGGAACTTGTTTACCTTCCGTTTCGAATGTCTGTTTTGCTAGTACTTTTGCTGGCGCGTCAGCCAAAGACACATCTTCTAACGCGACGGTAACCACTGCGTTTGGCGGCAGAGCAATACGCTCTCGGTAAGCCACTGTACCTGTAATCGTCTTCATTGACGCCTCTGCAGATTCCATTTCTGTATTTTGAGAAGTTTGGCAACCCACTAACGCAGCCCCAAAGAGTAAAGAAGTAACAAGCAGTAGTGTTTTTTTCATATCTTCCTCGAAAAGAGTATTAAACCGGAGCAATTATAGGTGTGGAATATAAAACTGTCTGCTTCCTGTCAGTTTATTTGACAATAGTTTGACTGAGTTAGAATTTATCAAACAATTGATTTTGTTTCATAATCGGAACAATACTATTTCTAAGTTACTCAATAGTTCTTAACTATGGCACTTCACAAGAGTGAGACTGTTGAGGTAAGTTGGAGTGAAAGACAACGGTGAGGAGACACAATGAGTAAACCATTACGAGAATTGCTCAGCCTACTACAACTCGAAAAATTAGAAGAAGGCTTGTTTCGTGGCCAAAGTGAAAACCTAGGTTTGCCTCAAGTGTATGGTGGCCAAGTGATTGGGCAAGCGCTTTCTGCTGCGCGCTACACCGTTGAAGAAACACGCGCGGTGCACTCCTTCCATAGTTATTTTTTGTACCCTGGTGATCCAGAAAAGCCCATTATTTATGATGTAGAAAACCTAAGGGATGGCCGCAGCTTCAGCACCAGACGCGTTAAGGCGATTCAAAATGGACGCCCTATTTTCTACTTAACGGCGTCTTACCATGGCGATCAACCTGGGTTTGATCATCAAAAGGAGATGCCAGACATTCCTGGCCCAGAAAACTTCGCCTCTGAGAGTGAGCTTGCTAGCCATATAGCCGAATTCCTGCCAGAGCGACTACGCAAAACATTTTGTGGTGAAAAGCCAATTGAAACCCGTCCTGTTACGGTCATCAACCCCCTAAAGCCCAAAAAAGCAGAGCCTAAACAGTATCTTTGGATTCGTGCCAATGGTGAAATGCCAGAGAACCTGCTTATACATCAGTACCTGTTGGCCTACGCATCAGATTGGGGATTCCTCGTGACAGCAATGCACCCACATGAAGTGTCATTAATGACGCCAAACTTCCAAGTTGCCACCATTGACCATTCAATCTGGTTCCACCGTCCGTTCAAAATGGATGAATGGTTGTTGTACGCGATAGAAAGCCCAACGGCGAGTAATACTCGCGGGTTAGTGCGTGGCGAAATCTATAACCAGCAAGGTCATTTAGTGGCAACCGCAGTGCAAGAAGGTGTAATGCGCTATACCAAGTAACCGCTAAACCCTAAACGACAAAAGGAGTGCTCAGCACTCCTTTTTTGTGGGTATCAAACGATAATTAATTTGGTTGATACTTCATGTTAACAACCGACCATTCATACAATGTTCTCGGCTGTCCAAATTCGTTTCCGTTATGAATCATACCAGGTTCCAAATAAAAGCCACCAGGCTTACTCTCTAAAAACGATCCTTTATCACTTGGCAAAAATTCGCGTTGGCCGCGGCGATAAATAATCACTGGCGCTACTAACTCATACTCTACGTTTTCCATCCTCGAGTCATCAATTATTAAGAACCGAGTCATACGAATCGTGCTGCCGCTGGTGCAGTACCCTGGGTCATCATAGTCAATTGCTTCAAAAGGCTTGAGATCATCTTCGAACAGTTCTGATGTACATCCATCAAATCGAGCCAAATGTACCCATGCAGCTTTTATTAGAGTTTGGTCATCATTACCCACCGGCTTAAATATAAGATTCGCAACCTTACCTTTGCCGTATAATCTCAGTTCTTCGTCCGTTGGCTCACGCACCGAACGAACGTTCATCAAACCAAACTCAGTTTCTTCTAAGTTGGAAAATTCAAGCTTATTCAGAGTACTAATCAACACCGTTTGTTCAGTCTCAAGCAATTTATATTGATCCGCCACACCTTCATCTGCAAAGCTTAGATATACCTCGACTTTCTGACTTTCCAACGCTTCGTAATCTCGAGATTCCCCTTCCGAAACGTCAAGAGAAATCCAACGTCTTTTTACCGGTGGGAGGTCAAGTAATGTCAGCTCTTCCTTATCAACATCTAATGAAGCGACACCGTTAGTTGTTGAGCCGGATATTTGATAGCTGCGTTTTCCTAATGGTGTACCAAAGTCTAGCTTAACCTTTTTAAATGGTTCAAATTCCACCTTCATTGTAGAAGTACTTAAACCAGGGTGCTTCGCTTTATTAATGGTGCCGTTAACCAATACGGTTTTAGTTGTATAGTTACGTGCAGTTAGCGTCACTTCTAATTGGTACTCGCCTGCGTGCAAAATCTTCAAACGCCCCGTTTCAGAAGAGACTAACTCAACCACAGGATCTTTTTGGTTAATAAGACGATAGCTGGCTTTCGCCTCTCCTCCACTCATCACTGGTGAGATAATAGTACCCGCTGAAAAGTCTACCGTTGGATAAGCAATCGATACAGGGTTTGTGCCCTGTTTGATCGTGACAGAGAAACTGCTTTCACCCGGAGTAAATTTATCGTCCCCTGCATCCGATACAACAACTCTTGTGCTGCCAGCATTGAGGATGCGCATCTCGCCCGTTTTGCTGTCTAGGGAAACCACATCCGTTGCTGCATTTTCTGCAAATCGATACGAAACTTCGCCAACCGTACCAGAGATGGTCGGTTTTTGAACATAAGGCTGGCTGGTTTTCCAAGTCTCTTCCACTTCGGATTGCACATCAATCCGACTCGGCGCACTCAGAATATTAACGTACACTTTCTGATCTGGACCCGCAGTATAATTCGCGCTCTCCT
The DNA here is from genome assembly GCF_024181935.1 of Vibrio sp. Y51_MX_L26. NCBI lineage: Bacteria > Pseudomonadati > Pseudomonadota > Gammaproteobacteria > Vibrionales > Vibrionaceae > Vibrio > Vibrio sp. Y51_MX_L26. The sequence continues at coordinate 60,481 of NZ_JAMZAS010000002.1, read as the reverse complement.
GTCTGCGAACTGTTAACGTCGCTTTACCCGCTTTGTAAACATAGGCACGTCCATCCGCAGTAACCTCTATAACATCTGTAGCAGTGTTATCAACGAGTTCTACATGATCGTTACTTGTACTTAAACCAAAGTCACGACGAAGATCAAAGCTATAGTCTTTGCTATACACCATTTCATAATCTTGTGTCACCATGGCTTGTCCCGCAGCTTTCGCTACTTTGATGACTACATTAAACTGAATTGGTTGATATAAATCCCCACCATCATCTTCAAACTTAAGACTATATTCACCAGCCGTCTCTACTTCTAATTTGCCATCGGTCATTCTTAAACCGTCCGGTAAACTACCGACTAGGCTTACGTTGCCTTTTTGTCCTGAAAATGCCAAAGGAATTGAGAGGCTAGGCTGATAAATAAGCGACATTTCAATGTCGTTCATCACTGGATGAGGCGCGCGATTAACTTCAACATTGAAGCGAGCTTTGCTTGCAGGATAATTACGCATTTCATGCTCGTAGATTTCAACTTCAGCCGTACCTACACCTTTGATCAGCAGTGCTTCACTGCTCATAGATTTAGCGATAACATCTGTGCCGCTAATAATTCGCAGTGAATAGTCGCCGCGAGCGTTCGTCACCTTAGGGAAAATTCGGCCACCTTCCTCATAAGTTTTCACAACATCCGCTACGCTGATTGCTTCGCGTTGACCTTGTTTTACATCCACAACAAATTGCGCCGTTTGCTGCTTATCTAAAAAGGCATCGCTGTAAGTTGCTGTCGCTTCAACGGTTAACTGCCCAACATTATGAACAAGGAGCACACCTGACTCAGGGTTGAGTAACTCGGCAACTTTGTTGTCTGGTTCGCTGCGAATGATTTTGTATGTGATGCTTTGCGTTTGAGCTTTATCTAAACGTGCAGGTTCTAACGTTAGCCCTTTTCTATATTCGTCTTCCAGCAAGGCGAATTGAAGTTGCCCGGATGCTACTCCATGAAGCTTCACCGTCGCGCGAACTTGCTTCGGCAGATAAAGCTCGTTACCTGAGTCAGTAATCAGTACCGACGCCTGACCAATTGAGCCTAATGAATATACCGAACCGTTCTGATCAACCCGAATCAAGTTATGACCACTTTCTACTTCATAACTCAATTCACCTTTTTGGCCACGAACGGTCAGCGCTTTCCCTTCAGATTCGATTGCATTGAAGTTTAGATCACTAACCGAAAGGTCTGTGTTAATACCTCGTTCCACAGTGATAGAAAATCGTGCTTCAGAGGATTCATAAGCAGAACTGCTATCCGTAGCCAGAATTGTTGCCGTTCCTGGACGCAAAATTTGTAGCATTCCAGAGTCATTAATTTTCACAACATTTAGCGGATTAGAGTCAATGACTTGATAAGACACCGAGCCATGTACATTGCTCAATTTTGCCTCTGTAACGGTTCCCACGCCCTCAAACTTCAATAACGTGTCTTCAGCTTTTAACTGTGGACGACTCTGCTTTGTTATCGTAGTTGGTGTCTTTGTATTGTTCGTTTTAGAGTCACCTCCACCACCACAACCAGCGAGTAAAGCCGCAAGAAAAAGCAAATAATATTTTCTGTTCATTTTTAGAAACACTTTGTCACAAATAAGTGCTAGCGATAATAATACGATGTTTTATTAATCACTATATCCATTTTTGAGTACTTTGTTACTTAAGTATTTGCTACTGTATTACGCATAAAAATAAATGTTCAGAAGTGGTGACTAAAATACACAAAACAACACAAAACAAACGTTTAAATTAAACCAATTAATTAATTTAGTAAGAATGAATATTCAACAAAAATAAAACACGAAAAATAAAGAGAAAAAATTGCGTTATTTTTTCATGCATTTTGCTGTATTAGCGCTTGGTGGAGGATAAAAAACAAACAGTTAATGCGGAAATAGAAGAGAGAATAAATATCGTTTATATTTATTCCAACCCAGTAAAAAGTAACTTAGTTAGAATAACCCTGCTACCTGTTAACATTTAAAATGCTAACAGATAGAGTAACCATTAAATAAAATTCGTATAAAGCTATTTAGTTGAGAAGTGGTAACTCAGTCGTATATTTAATGGATTCCATAGCAAATGTTGAAGTCACATTAGACAGTCCCTTTACACTATTAACTAAGCGCTTATAAAACTCGTCAAAACACTTCATATCTTTGACTAGCACTTTCATCATGTAGTCATACTCGCCGGCCATACGATAAAACTCCATCACCTCAGGGAAATCACTCACTGTTGTGACAAAGTGGTGATACCAATCTTCAGAGTGATCGATGGTTTTTAGCTGAACAAAAGCGATAAAAGACAGGTCGAGTTTTTCTGCACTCAGTAACGCCACGCGCTTTTCGATGTAGCCTTCTTCTTCCAACCTTTTCAAACGCTTCCAACATGGCGTTGTTGTCAGATTAACCTGCTCTGCTAACTCATTTAATGACAAGGTGCTGTCGGTTTGTAACAACGCAAGCAGCTGCTTATCGACTCGATCCAAACTCATACTATAAAACCCACAAAATGTAGAAAACTTTTCTATCAAAATAGTCATTACCAGCAACTATAGCAAAGTTTTTCTCTCATATTATAGGTAAATTATTCCCATCTAATGCTTATCTATCGATTTCCAAGGAGAGACGCCATGTGTACTGACCACAACTGGATCAACAATGCAGTGCGTAAAATTGAAGCAGACTTTCAACGTTCTGCTGATACTCATTTATTTAAACTCGAACTGCCTTCTCTTGATGGTATCGATATCTACCTAAAAGATGAGAGCACGCACCCAACAGGCTCTCTGAAACACCGATTGGCACGCTCGTTGTTTCTTTATGCGATTTGTAACGGATGGATTGGTCCTGAAACCACAGTGATTGAAGCGTCCTCAGGCAGCACTGCCGTTTCAGAAGCGTATTTTGCTCGCTTGCTTGGCTTACCGTTCATTGCTGTTATGCCGAAAACCACCGCACGTAAAAAGATTGAACAAATTGAGTTTTACGGTGGTAAAGCGCATCTTGTAGAGCGCTCAGATCAGATTTATGACGAGTCTCGACGTTTGGCTCAAGAGTTAAATGGCCACTACATGGATCAGTTTACTTATGCTGAACGTGCGACTGACTGGCGCGGCAACAACAACATTGCGAACTCTATCTTTAGCCAAATGGAACTAGAAGATCACCCAATTCCTAATTGGGTAGTAATGAGCCCAGGCACTGGTGGCACGTCTGCAACCATTGGCCGTTTTATTCGTTACCAAAAATACGACACCAAACTTTGTGTCGTAGACCCTGAAAACTCGGTGTTTTACGACGCTTTCCAGTCAGGTAATCACTCATTAAAAGGTGAGACCGGCAGCAAAATTGAAGGCATTGGTCGACCACGTGTCGAGCCAAGCTTTATTGCAGGTGTCATTGATGAAATGCGCAAAATTCCAGACGCAGCCAGTGTGGCAACCGCCCATTGGGTATCTCAGCTGATTGGGCGTAAAGTCGGCGCATCGACAGGCACGAACCTTTACGGTGTGCTGCAATTGGCTTGTGAGATGAAACAACGCGGTGAGAAGGGTTCTATCGTGACGCTTCTATGTGATTCTGGAGAGCGTTACCTAGATACGTATTATGACTTAACATGGGTAAAAGAGAACATCGGCGATATTCAACCTTACCTCGCGCAACTTGAAGTCATTCAAGCGAAAGGCTGTGTCGAACCTGCATGTTGCGGTCCAATTACCGCTTAATATGTAAATTCGAATGTAAAAAAACAGCCCGCTGATGTGCGGGCTGTTTTTTTGGAAATGAGTATTACTTTTTCTGACGCGCTTCAAACGCCGCCAATTGTTCTGGCGTTGCCGCTGGCTGATGATTTTGTTTCCATTCATCGTAAGTCATGCCGTAAACACGTTCGCGAGCGTCATCAATATCTAAATCCACACCGAGATTTTCCGCTTCAGCTTTGTACCATTTGCTAAAGCAGTTGCGACAGAAGCCCGCAAGGATCATGAGGTCGATGTTCTGCACGTCTTTATTCGCGTCTAAATGCGCCAATAAACGACGAAATGTCGCCGCGTCTAACTTATCTTGTTCTTCTTGAGTCAGATTTTTATATTTGAATTCAGCCACTTTCCTTCTCTCTTATTTGATTGACGTTAGTCACCATACCGAATAGTAAGTTCTCCAGCCTAGGAAGTCTGCTTTAGCGCAACAATTCCCAGTCTAAATGACTACCTTTGCGTAAAAGCTGATATGATAAACGCCATCTATCTTATTGATTAAATTAATATTAACACAACTCATTACAACGGTCTTTTACAAAGGTTATCGTCAAGTTATGAAAAACGCCATTCTATTATTGTCTGCCTTGACCATCAGTGTGCCGACTTTTGCTGCTCAAGAACAAACTCATCAATCTTATTTTTATCTGGGTACTGGTAACGTCGGTTTTGATACGCCCTATTTTGGCTCAGACAGAGACAATGAGTGGTCCACACCACATATCACTGTTGGTTGGGGCTATCATGTCAATCAATACCTTGCGTTTGAAGGTGTGCTTCGCTATTCCCAAAACGAACTTAAGAACGACAAACTGAAAACAGATTTGGATTTGCACTATTACCAAGCGGGTATGTCAGCTGTATTGACCAGTGATAACCTTGGCGATACGCCACTTTCTTTGTTCGGCCGCGTGACCGCGTTAGGGACTCAGGCAGAAATGTACGTTCCAAACCAACAAAAAGTCACAGATGATTCAGGAGCACTATTCAATATCGGTGCTGGTGTCCATTGGGATATGAGCAAAGACATCTGGTTGCGCGCAGAGTACATCTATAATGTCGCAGATATGGGCTTTGAAGATTTTTACGACAGCTACGAAGGTGTGCAAGTTAGCTTAGGGAAACGCTTCTAACATTAGGTAGCACCAAGTTACCAGAATTGAAATACAAACAAGCCGAGGTTTTTACCTCGGCTTGTTTTACAATCTACGGTGTGTCATCAGTTACTGAGCGGAGAACTTTTCTGTTGTCTCTTGATTCACATGGCTACTTGGTTGCCCGGCATCGAGAGAGTGTAAAATGCCATCTTGACGATCCTTTAGTGCATTCGTTAACGTCGGAAGTGCAGTGGTCGCTAACAACGCCATAACACCCGCAACTAAAACCATTTCTACCATGTAACTACCACGTACTTTTTTCAAGAGAACACCTCAAATAATAATAGGTATATGCTGCTTTCCCGGCATGACACCTAACAAGACCCGACATTCAGTCAATACGATGAGCGAGTCCTGTGCCCCTCGAAGAAGTGGCGAAATAATAAACAAAAATAATCATTAGATCTATAAGTAATCACTCTCAATATAAAAAAACACCGAACAACTTTTGTTCGGTGTTTTCAATCAAAGCTTTACGTACAGCGGCTAAGGATGAGCAATACGGCCTTTTGTATCGTGGCTGAGTGCTTTGTTCAATTCTGCTTCTACATGACCTGGCGCCTGTGTTTTCGCCGAAATCAATCGGTACATAGCCGGGATGACAAACAAGGTCACCAATGTCGCAAATCCCATCCCGAAAAAGATCACGGTACCCACAGCAATACGACTCTCATAACCTGCCCCTGTCGAAACGATCAGTGGGATGGCACCAGCAAGCGTGGTAAATGCTGTCATCAAGATCGGGCGTAGACGTCGCGCAGCTGCATCAATAACCGCTTTTTCGAATTCAACACCACGGTCTCGCAACTGGTTGGCAAATTCGACAATCAAAATGCCGTTTTTCGTCACCATGCCGATCAACATGATCATGCCAATCTGGCTGTAAATGTTCATGCCTTGCCCCATCACAACCAAGCCAAGGAAGCCACCAAATACGCCCATCGGCACCGTAAACATCACCACTAACGGGTTCACGAAGCTTTCAAACTGAGCCGCCAACACGAGATACGCCACAAGCAATGCCAACGCAAACACGACAGCAACACTCGCTTGGTTCTCTTTAAAGTCTTTTGACTCGCCAGAATAACTCACCGAGATGTCACCTGGTAAGTTGTCTATCGCTTGTTGATCAAGGTAATTCAGCGCGTCTCCTAATGTGTAGCCTTCTGACAGATTAGCCGTAATAGTGATGGATTTCTGTTTGTTGTAGTGAGATAGACGAATAGAAGCTGCCACTTCTTCAATTTTAGTGACCGCGTCTAACGTCACTAACTGCCCACTATTGGTTCGCAGATAAATCTGGCTTAAATCCGCAGCATTATTAAAGCTGTTTTCATCACCACGAAGATACACATCATACTCTTCGCCACGCTCAACATAAGTCGTCTCACTTTTACCACCAAGCATGATTTCTAGCGTATCAGAAATGTCTTTGACACTGACCCCTAGTTCTGCGGCGCGCTGTCTGTCGACCGTAACCAATAGCTCTGGCGTTTTCTCTGAGTAATCGATCTCTGCGCCTTCCATCATTGGCGATTCTTCTGCTTTGTTTTTCAACATTTCAGCCCAGACGAGAAGTTCATCGTAATCAGAGCCACCTAATACAAACTGAACAGGCTCACTCGAACCACCTTGGAAACCAGGCATGAATGGGAACACTCGAACATCAGGTATGCCAGCCAGTGCGCCACGCACTTTGTTAAGCGCTTCCTGAGCTGTTACATCTCGCTCATTCCAGTCTTCTAGAATCATGATAACAAAGCCGGTTTGGTCGCCTGCCTGTCCACCAAATGCAGGCGTTTGGATACTAAACGACTTCAGATACCCTTGCCCGAGTAATGGCATCAATCGGTCTTCAACAATGTCCATATTGGCTGACATACGATTGTATGACGTGGCATCAGCCCCGCGTACAAACGCAAACATCACGCCACGATCTTCTTGAGGGGTCAACTGGGCTGGCACTTGGTTCATCAAGAAGTAACTGCCGCCCAAACACGCCAGAATCACCAGCGGTGCAGCCCAACGCATTTTCAAAGCGCCTTTCAATAATGAGCGGTAACCACTCTCCAGTTTACTAAATAGGCGATCGACCACTTGATTAAATCGATTTGGTTTTACATTCGCCTTCAAAATCTGACTACCCAATACAGGAGTTAATGTTAGAGCGATCAAAGACGAGAAAATCACAGACATCGCCAACAAGACAGAAAACTCAGTAAATAGCAGACCTACCATGCCATCCATAAAGGAAATCGGCAGGAATACCATCACCAGCACTAGCGTTGTCGCGATAACGGCAAAGCCTACTTCCCGCGTGCCTTTATAGGCCGCAAGCAAAGGCGATTCACCACGTTCGATATGGTGGAAGATGTTTTCAACAACCACAATCGCGTCATCCACTACCAATCCGATAGACAGGATCAACGCCATCAAGGTGATTAAATTGATAGAAAAGCCAAAGTAATAAGCGGCAATGAATGAGGAAATCAGCGATACCGGAACCGTAACAGCTGGGATCAAGGTTGCACGAGCTTGACCAATGAAGATGTACAACACCAAAATAACCAAACCGCCCGTAATAAATAGCGTGCTATATACCTCTTCTATCGAACGCTCGATAAACACCGTCGCATCGTAGTCGATAGCAAGCCGCGTTCCTTCCGGCAAGAACTTCTGGATGTTATCAACTTCAGCTCGAACTAATTTTGCTACTTCTAACGGGTTCGCATCAGACTGAGGAACAACCCCCAAACTAACATTGACAACGCCATCGCTTTTAAAGGTCGAGTTTTCGTTTTCTGCACCGATAAAAACATCAGCGACATCTTTCAAATAGATAGGCGTGTTGTCGCTTGCTCTTTTAATCACGAGGTACTGAAAATCTTCCGGCGTGTTATAGCTACGCGCTGTCCGTACCGACATGACTGTCGAATCATTACGAACTTCACCACCCGGACTTTCTAAGTTTTCACTTCGCAGTGCCGATGTAATGTCCGAAGCCGTGACTGAGCGCCCCGCCATCAGCTCTGGCTTAAGCTTCACGTACATCACCTTGTACAAACCACCAGAGAGATCAATGGAGCTCACCCCAGAGATCAAGCTAAAGCGATCCATCAATACACGTTCGGCATAATCCGTCAATTGAGTGCGGTCCATCTCTGCAGAGCTGAGGTTAATATAGAGGGAGGCCTGACCTGAACCGTTATTCTTGTAGACAATTGGATCGTCCGCTTCATCAGGTAGCGCACGTTGAGCGCGAGCCACCGCGTCGCGAACATCACTAACACCCGTATTGAGATCGTAACCTAGCTCAAAAGTGATCGTAATACGCGAACTGCTGTTTCGCGTCGTCGAACTGATCTCATCGATTCCGCTGATGCCTGAAAGCTGATCTTCTAATACAGACGTAATTTGACTCTCGATGATCGTCGCGGAAGCGCCCTCGTAACGCGTACTAATGGAAACGACCGGACTTTCAATGTCCGGCATTTCTCGCACCGCTAGTTTCGTAAAGGATACAAAGCCAAATACACACAGCAGCATACTCAATACCAACGCTGCGACTGGGCGTTTTACAGAAACGTCAGAAAGTAACATTAGTTTGCTTCCTTAGCCGCTTCGTCTTGCGTACTTTGAACACCTTGATTACCAGTTGCGTTAGCTGTTTCTGACTTTCCTGGTGCGACAATTTCCTTAACTTCAACACCATCTCGCATATTAACGATGCCCTGTACAACAATTTTGTCGCCAACTTCAACGCCTGATTCAATAACGACTTCGTTATCGACACGAGCACCGAGAATGACTTCTTGTCGAGTCGCTTTATTGTTGCCATCGATGACGTATACGTAACGCTTGGTGCCAGAGTATTCTAGTGCTTGAACCGGGATAATTGGCGCTTCAATCGCAGGGAAGGCCAATGATGCATTCATTAACATGCCCGGCTTTAAGCGGTTTTCAGGGTTCTCAAACTCAATACGTACACGCAGGTTCAGCGTTTCTGAGCTAATCCGCGTATCAATGCCTGTGACTTGACCAGTAAACGTCTGTTCACCCCATGCACTGGTTTTGGCAATGACTTCCATACCAATAGAAAGCATCGATAAATAGCGCTCCGGTACTTGTAAATCCAGCTCCATGACGGAAAGGTCATCCAAGGTCAACAGCTCTGTACCCGCGCTAACCATTTTACCGCGACTAAAGTCAATGAAACCAACAGTGCCAGAGAATGGAGCCGTAATATGAAGATCGGCCAAATTTGCTTGAGCGGCGTCCAGCCTTGCTTGTGCGATTTCAACGCTTGCTTTTTGTGCGTCGATCTCAGTTTGGGTGATAGCATTTCGCTTAACCAAACGTTGAAACTCTTTTAGCTTACGTTGTTCATCTTTAAGGTACGCCTTTGCCTCAATCAAAGCGGCTTGAGCCTTATCATCATCCAACTTGATTAACAGCTGACCTTGTTGGACATTTTGATTCGCTTTAACAGCGATTTGATTCACTTTGCCGGCGACTTCCGATGCAACAACCACAGACTCCGCCGCTTCTAGTTTACCGATAAGCGATAAGGATTGATTGATCTCGTGCGTTTCTACTTGTTCAGTTACGACGGTAACTGCTGAGCCTCGCATAGCTGCGAAAGCTGATGGAGAACTCATTAATATAGAAAGCGTTAAAACAGATAACGATAACGTGGCTTTCATGCTCATGATATTGACTTCTAAACGAATAAACTTATGTCATTAAACTGCTTACATTTTATCAGTAGATACGTGGTTTAACGTCAAGTAGTGTAAATTCAAGTAAAAAGAGCGTTTCTCTTCTGTTCAAAGGACACACAAAACGCTGACTTTCTACCATCTTTGCCCAAAAAGACAGCATTCAACGTAAAAACGCAAGAAAAACGCTTTACAGCCTGAGCGAGTTTGCTATGATTCGCTCCGCACTTGGGAGATGAGTTGGGAAAACATCTTGCTAAGTATAAAAATCCTCTGGAGGGGTTCCCGAGTGGCCAAAGGGAGCAGACTGTAAATCTGCCGGCACTGCCTTCGATGGTTCGAATCCGTCCCCCTCCACCATATTCTTTCTTGTGTTTTTCCTTTAAACATGAGAATAACTTGGAAGCTAGGTTGGGAAACTATCTTTTAAGTATAAAACACCCTGGAGGGGTTCCCGAGTGGCCAAAGGGAGCAGACTGTAAATCTGCCGGCACTGCCTTCGATGGTTCGAATCCGTCCCCCTCCACCATATTCTTTCTTGTGTTTTTCCTTTAAACATAAGAAC
>NZ_JAMZAS010000002.1:0-50143 GCF_024181935.1 Vibrio sp. Y51_MX_L26 | reverse complement strand
TTGGGAAACTATCTTTTAAGTATAAAACACCCTGGAGGGGTTCCCGAGTGGCCAAAGGGAGCAGACTGTAAATCTGCCGGCACTGCCTTCGATGGTTCGAATCCGTCCCCCTCCACCATATTGAAAAAGCCAGCTCATTGAGCTGGCTTTTTTCGTTTCGGATTCTTGATAAAGTAACAAGGCCTTCCTTATTTAACCCAACTTCTTCGCGGTTCTCCCTCTGTTGGATCCTACTTTAACAACTGGGCCAAAGCGAATCTCCGATGGCCAAAGTTCGGATCTGGTCGTTGTAATACAAACAATGTACTAGCACTTTGTCCTTGTTTTATCGCAATGACCATAATGTGAATGCTAAAAACATTCAGTAAAGCACTTGAGGAGTAGCTAGCAAAAAAGATATTCGGCAGAGTTAAGCGCGAGCTATGATGAAGGCTCCACCTGGCAGGTTTTATAAAAATATCTTTCGTAGATACAAACGACAGATACAAAAAATCCCGCAGGGGGCGCGGGATTTTTATTAGTGACTAAATTGGTTTAAAGGTGACTAGCCTTGAATACCAACAATTAACCATGGTGCATTAGGCACAGTCAGGTCACGCTCTAGGTGCCAGATATCTTCGATTTCTTCTTCAACACCTTCTACTGTGTCACGGTAACGACCGCTAAACTGCAGGCTAAGCTGTGCTTTATTTGCATCGTAATCGGCACGGACGATCTCTGCATCAACGTACATTACATCAGTATGCTGCTCACCGTCGAGCTTCGCGCGCTCTGCTTTCAGATCTTCAAACAAGCTTGGAGAAACATATTCTTCAATGGTTTCCAGTTGATTGTGATTCCACGCTCCTTGCAGGATTCGGTAGTGTTCACGAGAGCCGTTAATGAACGCAGCTTGGTCAAAGCCCGGTGGGTAGTTATGTGGTACGTCCGTTTGAGCGCCGAAACCACCAAAGCCACCATTATTTGTGTTTGGCTGTTGCTCAAAGTTTTGCATGTTTGGTTGCTCAAACTTAGATGCGTTACCACCAAATGCAGGTTGCTGGCGATGCTGGTTCATACTGCCCTGCTTCGCACCTAGCATACCGCGCATTAATTTAAAGATGACAAAGGCAATCAAACCAATAATTAAGATATCCATAAACTGGATACCTTCAAAAGCACCGCCAAAGAATGCAGCAAGTAGACCACCAGCAAGAAGTCCGCCTAGCAGACCACCCATTAAGCCTTTTTTACTTGAAGACTTCGCCGTCTGATCTTTGCCGACCGTATTGGTGTTTTGTTGCTGTTGTTTTGGTGCTGGCGCTGTTTTGTAGCTCTTACCGAAAGACTTACTGCCACCAAACTTCTTCGCTTCCGCGATAGGTGTTACAGCAACGGTAAACATCAACAGAGCAACAATAGAAAATAAACGTTTCATCGTTATCCTTAAGGTTAGCTATCTAAGATTGTGCTCTATCAGACGAAACAACGATTGTTTCAAACAGTAGCACGCCAAAGATGATTGTTACGTCATCATACTCTGTATGCCTGTTGATGAAAACAGCTTACAGAAGCTGACATGTATCAGAATATTGCCAAAGATACAGACTGCTCTCGGTTAATTTCGAGATACTTGGTTCGTTTAGAAATGCTGGGAATGAACTCGCTGCTACTTGGGGATGTTTTAATTGAATTAGAATCAGTGACACAGCTCAGAATCCTGCACCTTGACGTCACTTGAGTATATTGCCTTGTTGACGGTTAATAGGTAGCTGACTATCATATTGAACGATGTTCAATAAAGCAGTTTGAGAGTATGGCGCGCAGAAACGATCACACCAGAGAAGAGTTAGTGAATTTGACGTTAACAACAGTCAAAAACTTTTTAGATGAGAATTCTTACCACGAACTCAGTCTTCGTAAAATCGCTAACATGATTGGTTACGTGCCAAGCACATTAGTCAACATTTTTGGCAACTATAACCTGTTACTTTTACACGTAGTCGCGCAAACTTTAGACGAACTCTCCCAAGAAGCACTGAAGGCGACCAATAGCAGTAAAGACGCTCATCAAGCTCTATTTGAACTGGCTTATTGCTACCACGATTTCGCTCAAAAGCACCCTTACCGTTGGCAGTTAGTTTTCGAGCACAACATGAATGGTGCAGAGCTTCCAGAATGGCATGCCAAACGTATCGACGGGATGACAGGAATGCTGGAGTCACTATTGGCTCAAATCGCACCACATCGTACCGAGTCCGAAGTGATTCAAGCGAGTCGAGTGCTTTGGTCTGGCGTACACGGTATTACTTTACTCAGTGTTGATGATAAATTTTTCTCTAGTGAACCAATTGATGGTAAAGAATTAATCAGTAACCTGCTTTCTAACTACCTCACAAACTGGTAACAAAGGATTATCCATGTCGTCCGACAGACAGCCGTCCTTACTTACGCAAAGAAAGTTCCTACCCTATTTCATCACTCAGTTTTTTGGCGCTTTCAACGACAATATTTTTAAAAACGTTTTGCTGCTGTTTGTCGCCTTCGCGGGATCCAGCGCACTACCTATTTCGAGCAACTTGTTCATCAATTTAGCGGCTGGCTTGTTCATTCTACCGTTCTTTCTATTCTCCGCTTCAGCTGGCGTATTAGCCGATAAATATGAAAAATCATGGTTTATTCGCAAGGTAAAGCTGTTTGAAATCGCCATCATGCTTTTGGGCGCCATTGGTTTTATAACCGAAAGTTATGGTGTGCTTTTGCTGCTACTGTTCTTAATGGGCACACAGTCAGCATTCTTTGGACCGGTTAAATATGCCCTTTTGCCCCAAAAATTAAACGCAAAAGAGTTAGTGCCAGGCAACGCCCTTGTTGAAGCTGGTACCTTTATCGCCATCCTTATTGGTACCCTAGGTGCTGGAATTATCGCCTCAGCAGACAACGCAAAATACCTTGCCGCATTTTGTGTCGTACTCTTTGCATTATTGGGATATTTGTCGAGCCGCTCAATACCCTTTGCAGCCGCCAGCGCACCTAATCTTTCTTTTCGTTGGCAACCGTACAAACAAACTAAACACACGCTATCCATCGCAAAATCAGATCGTGTTGTTTTTCAATGTATTATGGCGATAAGCTGGTTTTGGTTTTTAGGCGCCGCCTATCTAACCCAGTTCCCGAATTTCACCAAGATTTACTTAAATGGCACCGAGAGTGCGGTGTCTTTCTTGCTAGCTCTGTTTTCCATTGGTATCGCGCTGGGGTCGCTACTTTGCAATTGGATCTCAAATCATCGTATCGAAGTCGGTATTGTGCCTATTGGCGCACTTGGCATTACGGTATTTGGGTACTTGATGGCAACCTCCATTCCAAGTGACCTACCTATCTTCCATAACTTTGTAGACTTCTTTAGATATGAGCCTTTTTGGCCATTATTTTTCTATCTATTGATGATTGGCGCCTCTGGCGGGCTGTTTATCGTACCGCTTTACGCATTAATGCAACATAGAGCAAAGGAAACCGAGCGCGCACAAGTCATCGCAGGGCTCAACATCTTTAACTCTCTGTTTATGGTCGGCAGTGCTGTCTTAGGTATTGTGTGCCTGAGTGTCATCAAGATGACAATTCCTCAGTTGTTTGCATTGTTAGCCATTTTGAATTTCTTGGTCGCTGCTTACATTTTTTTGCAAATACCGATATTCGTTGTCCGTTTTGTGGTTTGGATGCTAACTCACACTATTTATCGAGTGAAACATAAAAACCTACATAACTTGCCAGAACAAGGCGGTGCATTAATCGTATGTAATCACGTGAGCTATATGGACGCCTTGCTACTTAGCGCAGTATGCCCAAGGTTGATTCGTTTTGTGATGGAGGAAGATTACGCCAACCTACCTCCACTAAGACGCTTTTTACGCAGAACTGGGGTAATTCCAATTTCAGCGAGTAACAGAAACTCCATCAGGCGTGCATTTAATGATGTAGAAACCGCATTAAGCGAAGGACATATTGTCTGTATTTTCCCAGAGGGGAAATTAACCTCAGACGGTGAAATGAATGAATTCATGCGTGGCATTGATATTATTCTGCGTCGCAGCCCAGTACCTGTCATACCCGTGGCACTCAAAGGCTTGTGGGGAAGCTATTTCAGCCGCGCGAAAGGCCGCGCATGTTGTGGCTTACCGACTCGATTTTGGTCAAAGCTAGAAATTGAAGCCGGACAGCCGGTTCCACCAAATGAAGCAACGGCAAAAACGATGTTCGATAAAGTGCATCAACTCAGAGGCGACTGGCGATAAAAATACATTTGAACACATGTTTAGAATAATTGAACATGTGTTCAAATCATTAAGACAAACTGACCACGCTCAGTGCGATATACTCGCGCTTTCATTCACAACAGCGAATAAAAACCTTGAATAGAAACTACCTCTTGTTTGGATTGGCGTTACTCTTTTGCTTAACCCCTTTTGTCTCCTCTCCTATTGCCCTAGTTATTGGTTTTCTACTCGCAAGTTTTGGTTTTGTGCCTTCAGAACTGCCCATTGCTTCTTTTACTAAAAAGCTGCTGTCCTACTCGATTATTGGTTTAGGCTTTGGCATCAACTTTGAGCAAGCACTCTCTGTTACATCGGATGGTATCGGTCTGATTATCGCCACGATTGCGGGCACACTGATCATAGGCACTATCATTGCCAGAATAATTAAGTTGGAGCGAGTAACCGCATACTTAATCTCGTCAGGTACAGCAATTTGTGGTGGTAGTGCAATTGCCGCTGTAGCACCAGCGATTAAAGCAAAAGACGAACAGATTGGATTAGCACTGGCAACGGTATTTGTCCTAAACTCCATCGCACTATTCGTGTTTCCTGTGGTTGGGCATGCTTTAGGGCTAGATCAACACACATTTGGTACATGGGCCGCGATTGCTATTCATGACACGTCTTCTGTTGTTGGGGCTGCCTCAGCCTACGGTGAAGAAGCGCTAACTACAGCAACAACGTTAAAACTCGCACGAGCTTTGTGGATCATCCCTGTCGCACTGATCAGTGCCGTGATCTTTTCGAGAGACCAGAAAGAGAATGGAACGAAAAAGTTAGTTATTCCTTATTTCATTTTTTGGTACTGCGCAGCCATCGCGTTTAGCGACTTCTTCCCTCAATTTGAAATGGTCTATCACGGTATTTTCGTTGGAGCGAAACAAGCTTTGGTGGTGTGTCTGTTCCTGATTGGTTGCAGCATTTCAATTTCGAAGCTGAGGTCTGCTGGAGCTAAGCCACTGTTATTTGGTATAACTCTGTGGGTGTTAATTTCAACCACTTCTCTAAGTTGGTTATTGTTTAGATATTAGTGGTCTTCTCATCGTGTTGAGATGACGACGGCTCAAGTTTGCTGTTTTTGTATGTAACAACCAATGCGATAGCGATCAAAAAGGCCGTCAGCTCTGCAAGAGAGCGGGCGAGCCCTTCACTGCTTATTGCAATACCAATTTGTAGTGCTACCGCCGCAATTAATACTAGCTTTACCATCCTGAACCTTATGCCTTTTCTCTCTTCGAAGAAGCATAATTATGATTCAGAGTTATAAGGATACGAAATTCCCTTTCTGACTAATACATAGCAAAATTGACTAATGCTGAATTGATGGCAATAGCCACTCCTTCACTGCCTTCCGAGAAACTTTGATCCCACTTTCTAGTAGCACTTGTGGCATTAGATGGTATTCCACTGGCCATTTAAACTTCTCTAATCTGGGTTGCAAATGCAGGTCATATTCCGCTTTGCTGCGCAAATCATTGGTCTGAATCACAGCAACAGGGCGATGACCAAATTCCGCATCTTCGACTGGAACCACTATGCTCTGCACCACGCCATCAATTTGGTTCAATGCTGCCTCAATCTCTTCACAATGAATGTTCTCACCACCAGAGATAAATTGATTGTCGGCACGGCCGATGATCTTTAACTCGTCACCTTGCCACTCACCAAGATCCTTGCTGTCAAACCAGCCTTTCTCATCCAGAAACGGAGTAACATGACCTTGATGAAAATACCCTGCCGCTAATGTTTTACCACCGACAAAAATGCGTTGGTCAACCAACTTTATCTTACGGTGATTCAATACGTGTCCAGCATTACTGGTACTGTCAATTCTCTTTGCGGTAACGGTAGAGGCTGCTTCCGTCATCCCATAACCTAACCACGCCTCAATCCCTCGTCCTGTTGCTCGCAACGCCAACTCGTGAGCAACGTGGCTGCCGCCCAATAGCACATGCGTCAATGACAAGTGAGCATCATCATCCAATAGCCGTTTGAGCTGCGTTGCAACCAAAGAGGCGTGTGACACGCCCTGAATATCTTCGACAAGTTTTCCTGTACCGATTTTCAATGTCGCTCCGACATATAGCCAACGATATACAATCGCCAATCCAGAGACGTGATAAAGCGGAAGCGACAATAGCCAAGAATCTTGCTGAGTGAAAATGAACTCTTGCAACAAGCCTTCTGCTGAAGCAAGGTGTTGTCGATGTGTATGAACCACAGCTTTAGGCTCCCCTGTCGAGCCAGAGGTAAATACTACTGAAGCGAGCCGGTCATGATGATAGCTATCTTCAGTCAACGAATCACTCTCTTGTTGTGAAACTAAGGGCGGTGAAAGCAATGTTGCCTTGAGTTTTTGTATATCATGTTCAGAAAAGGTCGAAGCGCACTCCTGAGCAAACCAGATAAACCGAGTTTGTTCAGGTTTATAAAGGGTCGCAAGTTTACTCTGTAGCGTATCGAGTGGTTGTACCATGGTCAGCGCGGCAAGTGCACCTAACTGCTTGGAAGCAAGATAAAACAGCAGAGTTTCGACTTGGTTTTTACCTACCAAAGTCAGCACATCTCCCCGCGTTACGCCCAAGTCATTCAAATAGTGAGCGTATTGGTCAATACGTACTGAGAGTTGTTGCCAGTTTAATGTTTCTGTTGGTGTCTTGAGTGCAATAGAAAAAGGGCTCGTTTGAGCCCAATATTTCCACGGTGCCTTCGCAACATTGTCTATGCAGAATGCCACACAATCTCCTGATCTTTCAGAGGAAAAACGGGAAGTTCACACTTAGGCCAGCCTTGCTCTAACTGAGCTTTGAATAGGCCAATCGTATCCAAACCTGGAACTTCATCAGGCAGCTGCCATTGGGCAAAGCGCGCTAATTGCGTTAAACCGAGACTGGATTCAATGCTCGAGCTAATAACCGCTTTCATCCCCAGTGACTTCGCCTTCTCTATCAGTGTAATACAAAAATCCACCGAACCAATGAGTGTGGGTTTGATGATGATCGTTTTCACACCAGTTAGATCTTCAAGACGGAAATCCTCTCGACGAACCGCATCTTGCAACGTTTCATCCCAAGCAATCGCAATACCAGTATTGATAGCAAAAGAGAGACTATCGCCAGGAGAGCGGCACGGCTCTTCCAAAAAGGTAATGCGCTGACGCAGAGACGGAGTAATGTATTTAGCAAACTGTTGCGCTTTTTCTGGTGTCCAAGCGCGGTTTGCATCAAGTCGAAGCGTTAATTGAGGGATAGATTCAAGGAAAAGGTTCACAAGCATGCCATCGCGAATTGGCTCATAAAGCCCGACTTTTACTTTCGCCACTTTCTCGCCTTCCATTTCGTTCAGCTTTGGAATGAGCTCGTCTGGGTCACCAGTACACAGCGGCGCTGTTTGATACTTACCTTGTTGGGGTAAGCCACCAGCTAACTCTAACTGTGCCATCGATAAACCAAACGCGACCGATGGATACATGTTGGCGTAATCCACATCCAATCCTGCTACCCAACGCTCCGCTTGTTCTTGTAGCTGAATACCAGCATCTTCGGTGTTCTCTAAACTAAAACCAGGAAGAGGAGCGACTTCTCCAAGCCCTATTTGGTCACGTTCAGAAAGCGCGACAACATAACCAACACGTTCTGTTAGCTTATTGTCTCGCAGGATGACACCACTATCCATGGGCAAGCTATAACGATAAATTTTCGCTTCACGCATAATTCGAGTCCTATGTAATGCCGTATATTTGAGCGTTCTGGCGAGCAATCCCACCAGCCTCCCAGAGGGCGAGGCGCTCAGGAAAAATGGAACAGAGGAGCTAAAACACTCCTCTTTTTATACGAATTATGGGTTACGAGGGAATTTGTCGAAGTCTGGGCGACGTTTCTCGTTGAATGCGTTACGGCCTTCTTGTCCTTCATCGGTCATGTAGAACATCATCGTTGCGTTACCCGCAAGCTCTTGAAGACCGGCTTGACCATCACAGTCCGCATTCAATGCTGCTTTCAGGCAGCGTAGTGCCATTGGGCTATGCTGAAGCACTTCACGACACCAACGAACGGTTTCTTTCTCTAGCTCTTCTAGCGGCACAACCGTGTTGACCAAACCCATGTCTAACGCTTCTTGCGCGTTGTAGAAACGGCATAGGAACCAGATTTCGCGAGCTTTCTTTTGACCGACGATACGAGCCATGTAAGACGCGCCCCAACCACCATCAAATGAACCCACTTTAGGGCCCGTTTGACCAAACTGCGCGTTGTCTGCCGCAATCGTTAGGTCACACATCATGTGCAGTACGTGACCACCGCCCACAGCCCAACCTGCTACCGATGCGATCACTGGTTTTGGACAAGTGCGAATATCACGTTGGAAGTCCAATACGTTTAGGTGGTGTGTACCTTGGTCGTCTTTATAGCCGCCGTAGTCGCCACGGATCTTCTGGTCGCCGCCAGAACAGAATGCGTCTTCACCTAGACCTGTCAGAATGATCACGCCAACACCAGAGTCGTAACGCGCATCTGCCAACGCATCAATCATCTCTTTTACTGTTTGAGGGCGGAATGCATTACGCACTTGTGGGCGTGCAATGGTAATTTTCGCGATACCATCTTCAGATTTATGGTAGTGAATATCCTCGTATTTCTCGCTGCAATCTTTCCATTGAACCGGAGCGTAAAGTTCTTCTTCAGAAATGCCTACTGTTTTAGCCATGGTGATTCCCATTGTTCTCGTTACTCTCACCAAAGTGAGATTGAATTATTTGCTTAATATGCATCGCAAATTGTTGGGGCTGCTCTTGATGAACGTTATGTCCTGCGCCTTCAACTTGTCGATACGCCAACCCGCTACGTTGTGCCAGTTGGCTAAATTTTTGGTCTTTCGCGCCACACAAGTAATACATCGGTATATTCTGCTTTTTCAGTGTGGGCAACAAATACGCCTGCTTGGCTAACGATGTTGTCATCAGCATGCTCGCGACCGCCGAGCCAAGATTATCACTTCGCTTCGCAATTAATGTTTGTCTTTGCTCATGGTTTAGTGAAGAAAACACCGCTTGCTGATACCAATCGTTCAAAACACGTTCAAGTGGTTCAGTTTTGAAACGCTTTGCCCAGCGAACATCATTCTCCAATCTCACCTGTTTCTCTGACTCAGTTTGAAGCCCGAAGTTTCCCCCTTCCACAATTGCACCCACAATATTGAGATCTGGGAAGCATTGATTGGCAATACCATGCATCGCAATACGGCCGCCCATCGAGTAACCAATCAAAATAAGTGGTTGTTGCGGAGGAAATAATAAAGATAGTGTGGAATTAAGAAGTTTGCAGCAATCATCGAGATCGTTGCACTTTGTAAACTGACTGCGACCATGACCAGGAAGGTCTATAACGACTCGTTCAAACTGAGTCAGCTCATCCAAACAAGCTTGCCAATCTGCACCATTTCCTAAAAGGCCATGCAAAAACACCAGAGTGGGAAGATCACCACTTTGGTGTTTTTCAGTTGGAGAGAAACGCTCAGAGTGAAGCATGCAGGCTCTTATTAAATGCCTTTATCAACTCTGCGGCTTGGCTTGGTGGGGTTTTAACTTCCACCAGCAGTGTGCCTTGGCCGCTCGACAGGTGCTCGGCAACCATTGCTTGATACATTTCTAACGTAGTTGGCTTCTCATACTTTAAACCAAACTGTTTGGCTGCATGTTCAAACTGATAACCGTGGGGCATTTGGTAGTACGCAGTGCGATGCTCATGAGGCACCGGTAACATATCGAAAATTGCGCCACCATCATTGTTTGTGACCACAAGCACCGTCGGCAGTTTATTGTGAGAAAACAGCGCTAGTGAATTGAGATCATACAGTGCTGATGTGTCACCAATATACATCAGTAACGGATTACCTCTTGCTCGCTGCACACCTGATGCGGTAGCAAACAAACCGTCAATTCCTGACGCGCCTCGGTTAGTGAACACTTCTACATCATCAAGTTTGCCGTACATATCGACAAGTCGAACAAACAAACTGTTACCCAAAAAGACATCAGCGTTTTTAGTGCGCTCGTTAATGTCTGCTGCCAACGCAATTTCGTCAATGGCAGAAGCTGAATCAGATAGGAAAGCTTCTTCGATACGTTGATGAACTCGCTTAACTCCATTCGCTAACCTATCAGCCCACCCAGCAAATATTGGCTTCTCAAAGCTAATGCGAGAAACCCAAGTTTGAGGAAGCTCAACCCAGTGCATTTGCGCCAGATGATTTTGGTTATTACGGTCCATACGCGGCGAGATATACCAGTATTGAACGTCTTTACTTTGTTGATTTTGCGAAACTTGTTTATCAATCCACTGATTCAAACGTTTGGAGATGATTCGGCTACCAAATTGGATAATAAGTTCACAAGATTCAAGCTCGTTTGCGAGCTCGGGAAGTTGAAGCCATACATCGTAATGCGCCCAATCCGAACTGAGACCACTTTGCGGGTCTGCAAGTACCGGCCATCCCATCTTTTGTGCAAATGCCTGCGCCGACTTCGCTTGTTCAAGCGGTAAGCTGCCAATCACAACCAAGCCTTTTTTATCCGCACAAGACGGGATTTTCGCCTGTGACAAGTGGCTAAAACGCTGGGTATAACTACCACTTCCTTTTCGCCATCCGGCTACCGAGTCTAAGTAGGTTTGATAATCCGCTTTTGCGCCGCTGGAATACAAAGGCTCTGGAAATGCACAGTTAATATGAACAGCACTGCCTTGCAGTTGCTGAGTAAACATCACTTCGTCAACAGAGGTCAGCAACCAATTAAGCGATGTTGTTAAAGTTGGGCTTGGTAAATTCAAGCTCGCCGAGACATGATGTGAAAAAATACCCAACTGGTTAATCGCTTGGTTTGCGCCACAGCCAACGAGCTCCACCGGACGATCCGCAGTGAGCAGCACCAGCTTTTCACCAGTAAGCCTAGCCTCCGCAACGGCTGGTAATAAATTCGCCACTGCCGTACCAGAGGTAACGATGATTGCCACTGGCTCTTGAGTAGCTTTCGCTAAGCCAAGAGCCATAAAGCCGAGACCACGCTCATCAAAGTGAGTATGAATAGAAAAATTGGACTGTTCTGCCGCCTCTAAAGTTAAAGGAGTAGAACGAGAGCCAGGAGCGATACAAACATGCTTAACGCCAAATCGCTGAAGCTCAATCAATATGGTTTCTGACCAAATTCGATTGAGCACCGCTTGGTCACGATTCATGATGCGACTCCCAACGGAGGGTGATCAGAAATCAGCGTAAGTAACGTCGACATTTTCTTATCAAGTTCCGCCCACTCATGCTCTGCCACAGAACCTGGCACAATACCTGCGCCCGCAAACAGTTGTACTTGGTCACCGAGCACAAGCGCACTTCTGATCGCGACACAAAACTCTGCTCGTTCATGGCTTATGTACCCCATTGACCCCGCGTACCAGCCGCGTGCAAAGGGCTCATTATCAAGAATAAACTGCATGGATTCTTGTCGAGGTAAGCCAGCAACCGCCGCCGTTGGCTGAAGCGCCGATAACAACTGAACACCGTTTATGCCCGTCTTTAGGCTCGCGTGAATATTTCGCTTGAGGTGTTGCACTTTTCGTAGCCTAACCAAACTAGCCTCGGCCTCCACTTCAACCGCTTCGGAATGCGGTGATAGGCGATCAATAATGTCATCAACTACATATTGGTTTTCATTGAGGTTCTTTTCATCTTGGGATAACCAATTCGCCAACTCCATATCGTGAGTGGCGTTGTCCCCTCGACCAATCGTGCCTGCTAACGCTTCGGTATGAAGTTCGTGCCCTACGCGAGAATACAAACGTTCTGGCGTAGAGCCCATAAAGCTGTGTTTGCTGTCTAAGCTCAGCATGAAATGGAAACTATGATGGTTATTTAAGTAACTCGCTTTCAGCAACTGTGCAGCGCTTAATGTGTTATCAAGCTGCACGGTAGAGCGACGCGCCAATACCACTTTCTTAAAATCATCATTCTTTATACCAGTCAGAACTTTATGAACTAACTCATTCCATTGAGGCTGACTTGGCGTATGAACAATAGAGCGGATGTGAGAAGAAATCGGAGCTAAGGTCGCGACCTCACAAACCAGTTTATGCAGTCCTGCTAGGGTTCGCGCTTTGTCTTCTGAAATATTAACTGCGAGAGACCATTGTTGGTCAAAACGAATTAACTCAATTTGAGGCAAAAAGAAGAAAGAAGGCATACAGCGACGATTCTTCTCATGCTGGCCGTCAAAAGAGCGTCCGCCCCAGACTCGTTGCCCTTCACCTAGAATGGTATAAGCAGGGCCTGGCTCAACAAAAGCGTGTAATTGCCCTAGTGCAACGACCTCTTCACGAGTATCGCGGGACTGCCAGTAGAATTTAGGGAAAAGTGGTTGTGCATCAAGCCAATCAATAAATGAGAAATTAGGTTTCTCGCTCAGGGGCTCGACCAGACGTGTTTGATTGCCTTCCGCTTGCTGAACTCGCTCGATAATTCTCTTTACGGCTTGATGGAACTGTGACAAATCAACCTCGTAGTATGTGAGGATAAATGGTAACTGACGGCTACTCTAAGTTTAGACCCAAAGCAAATCAAGGTCGTATGCGATCTTTTGCAAAATCCTGTGATAGCAAACGAGCAAAACTCAACCAGCAAACAGATAATTTACAGATATATATTCTAATAAAAAACAAATTATTGTATTTTAATAAAGAAATTAACGAATTTTTAGGAATTATACAATGCAAAATATCGGGATGTCGTCAAAACTCGATAATGTCTGCTACGACATTAGGGGTCCTGTACTCAAACATGCTAAGCGCATGGAGGAAGAAGGGCATAAAATCCTAAAGCTAAACATTGGTAACCCTGCCCCATTTGGTTTTGACGCCCCTGATGAGATTTTAGTCGACGTGATTCGTAATCTGCCGACTTCTCAAGGCTATTGTGATTCCAAAGGCATTTACTCTGCTCGTAAAGCCGTGGTCCAACACTATCAACGTAAAGGTATCCGCTCTCTAGATGTCGAAGATGTGTATGTGGGTAACGGCGTGTCTGAGCTGATCGTGATGGCCATGCAAGCGCTATTAAACAATGGCGACGAAATGCTGATCCCAGCACCTGATTACCCGTTGTGGACAGCTTCAGTTGCACTATCAGGCGGTAAGCCGGTTCATTACCTATGTGATGAAGGTGCAGACTGGTACCCTGACCTTGAAGACATCAAAAAGAAAATCACACCGAAGACACGTGGCATTGTTCTGATCAACCCGAACAACCCGACAGGTGCGGTATACAGCCGTGACTTCCTACTTGAAGTGATTGAAATCGCGCGCCAGCACAAACTGATCATTTTCGCAGATGAGATCTACGACAAAGTGTTGTACGACGGTGCAACACATACCTCAGTCGCAACACTCACTGAAGACGTGCTCGTCATGACATTCAATGGCCTTTCAAAAGCCTACCGTGTTTGCGGTTTCCGTGGTGGCTGGATGTTCCTAACGGGACCTAAACACCTAGCTCAAGGGTACGTGAATGGCTTGGAGCTGCTTTCATCGATGCGTTTATGTGCAAACGTACCAATGCAACATGCGATTCAAACCGCGTTAGGTGGATACCAGAGTATCAATGAACTGATTTTACCTGGCGGACGCTTATTAGAGCAGCGCAATAGAGCGTATGAACTGATCAATCAGATTCCTGGTGTTTCTTGTGTCAAACCTAAGGGTGCGATGTACCTCTTCCCGAAAATCGACACAAAAATGTACAACATCAAGAACGATCAGCAGATGGTTTTAGATTTCTTAAAACAAGAGAAGGTCTTACTGGTGCAAGGTTCCGGTTTCAACTGGCCAAAACCAGACCATTTCCGCATCGTGACACTGCCACACGTTGAAGATCTAGAAATCGCCATTGGACGTTTTGAGCGATTCCTATCAACCTACAGCCAGTAATGAATCACTGGTAGTAATTAGTGCTGATCTCTCATATGCTTAGAGGAACTCCTAGTGAGTTCCTTTTTTACACCAGAAACGGAGAAAGCCATGAAAGAAAGCCATTTTTTCGCCCACCTGGCTCGAATGAAGCTGATCCAACGCTGGCCTTTAATGCGGTCCGTCTCACCAGAAAACGTTTCAGAGCATAGCTTACAAGTTGCTTTTGTCGCTCATGCCCTTGCCCTAATTAAAAACAAAAAGTTCGGCGGCAACCTCAATCCAGAACGCATCGCGATTCTTGCCATGTACCATGACTCTAGCGAAGTATTAACGGGTGACCTTCCAACCCCAGTGAAGTATTACAACCCTGAAATTGCCAAAGAATATAAGAAGATAGAATCAGCAGCGGAACAAAAATTACTCTCAATGTTACCGGAAGAGTTCCAAGATGAATTTGCCCCCTACCTTCTTTCTCATTCTGCACACGAAGAGGACGCAAAAATCGTTAAGCAAGCCGACTCCATCTGTGCCTATTTAAAATGTCTCGAAGAACTAAGCGCAGGCAATCATGAGTTCGCTCTGGCAAAAAAACGCTTAGATGTCACTTTGCAAGAACGTAGAACGCCTGAAATGGATTACTTTCTCAATACCTTTGCCCCAAGTTTCGAATTATCGTTAGATGAAATCAGTTAGCTTACGGAGATAATCGTGTCGTTTGAATTACACCCGCAATGGCAAGAGCGCCATGATGATGAGCATAAAATCCGTCGTGACGACCATCGGAGCCCGTACCAACGAGACCGAGCGCGCATTCTTCACTCGGCTGCATTTCGACGCTTACAAGCAAAAACCCAAGTACACGGCAATAGCTTGGAAGACTTTCACCGCAGCCGGTTAACACACTCCTTAGAAGCGTCGCAACTCGGGACCGGTATCGTCGCCCAGTTAAAGAAAAAACAACCAGAGTTCCGTGATCTATTGCCATCAGACAGCTTAATTGATTCATTATGTTTGGCGCACGACATCGGGCATCCTCCATACGGTCATGGGGGAGAAGTCGCTCTAAACTACGTAATGCGCGAACATGGCGGCTTCGAGGGGAACGCCCAAACCTTTCGTATCGTCACTAAGTTAGAGCCTTATACCGAGCATTTCGGAATGAATTTATCACGCCGCACACTGCTTGGTTTGATTAAGTACCCTGCCCTTATTAGTCAAACACGCTCCGTCAAGTTGCCTCAACCAGCTGAGCATCAACGTAAACTAAAAGCCAAAGATTGGAGCCCAGCTAAGGGCATTTATGATTGTGACAAAGACTTATTTGATTGGGTAATTGCACCGCTTTCTGACAACGACAAGGCATTGCTTAGCCTAATGCGCTCAAAACCAGAATCGGAGTTTGAGCACAGTAAAACGCGCTTTAAATCACTCGATTGCTCAATCATGGAGCTAGCGGACGATATCGCCTACGGCGTTCATGATTTAGAAGATGCAATCGTGCTTGGTATGGTGACACGTCAGCAATGGCAAGAAGGCGCAGCAAGTCAATTAGCGGACTGTGGCGACCCGTGGTTTGAAGCACATATCGATTCCATCGGACAGATGCTATTTAGTGGTAAGCATCATGAACGGAAAGATGCCATCGGTGGTATGGTTAACGCCCTCCTGACCAGCATTTCAATCAAGGCGATGGATGAGCCTTTCAATAATCCATTACTGTCTTGGAATGCGTGTTTAGAGCCACAAATGGCACGAGCACTTGACGTGCTCAAGCACTTTGTCAGCACCTTCGTTATCCAAGTCCCTCAGGTCCAGATCGTTGAGTATAAGGGTCAGCAAATTATTATGGACATTTTTGAAGCCTTAACAGCGGACCCAGAGCGCTTGCTGCCTGTTCATACAAGAGAACTGTGGTGCCAAGCGAAAAGCGAAAGCAATAAGATGAGAGTCATCGCCGATTACATTTCTGCTATGACCGATGGTCACGCGCAAAAGCTGCACCGTCAACTTTTCTCTTCCATCGTTCTTTAGTAACACTCAACCTTTCAAGTAATTCTTTTCAAATACGCCCGGCGGCATCTGGGCGATTTGGAATTCGATCATCTTTTCAAAGGCATGCATAAGCGGTGTAAAGTCTCTCTCGGGTTCAAGCAAGCGAAGCGAATGATAACCTGCCTCGACTGTCGATAAGCTATTCTCAGAGGGCGCTTTACGAATGGTGTAATGCCCTTGTAATTGCTTCGGTAATTGCACGGTTGGGAGTGGATGTAAATTGCTAGAAAGCTGCCACATTTTGTACGCTTTTTTCCACGTCCCATCGAGCAAAATCAAACGTATTTTCTTAGATACACTAAGGCTCGCTTGATTAATTTCAGAGATGCATCGTGACTGTTCCGATGGGTAAAGAACAAAATGTTGATATGATTCATCCGCCAACAAGTGATTTAAGACATCATCACCAGAAAAGTCCTCTCCTATCAGACAAATACAGTTATCTAAACTCAAATTGAGAATCCGTGCCGTACCAAGCGGACGATGTTCTTCACTCGTGTGCTGAAGAATGATAAGTTCTACCTCGCTTGCCAACGGTACAATCCATTGGCAAATACACGCTTTTTGCGATTTTCCACAACGAGAACAATAACGAGACATAGAGTGAACCTTTATACCTTGCTGAGTATTATCAGCGTGATCTGTTTGATACTTCAATTCGAACCAATGGCAAGCCTAACCGAGTGGCACAGCTACAATATACGACATGGCGAATGGTGGCGAATCGTAACAGGAAATCTCACACATACCAACTTTGCGCACTTAGGGATGAACCTGGCAGGATTGTGGATCATTACTTTTATTTTTCGTCCAAGCACTCGCAACTTCCTTATCGTTTTCTCACTCTTGTGCGCATTTGTTGGCGCAATGAATTTGTTTACCAACATGTCGGTGTACGTGGGATTATCTGGCGTACTACACGGACTATTTGGATTCTGGGCACTCAGAGAAGTCTTTGAAAGCAGAAGAAGCAGCTTGTTGTTGGTCGGCGGGCTTATTGCCAAAGTAGCATGGGAGCAGATCTATGGTCCATCAAGCAGCACTGCTGCGCTTATCGGCGCAAACGTTGCTATTGATGCTCATTTATTTGGCGCACTCGGTGGGTTAACAATGGCTCTAATGGAAAAAGGCTTTCGCCGTCGTTTATTCGGTTAAAAAATCCCGAACCACGAAAGAGGGGTTGGTTCGGGAAAGCAGTAATAGGGAAACAGATATTGTTCTGAATTCAGACTCAATATCTGAAATACATCAAGCTACAGTAAAATGCGGTCTTCGTTTTTCTTAACTGTCGCTTCACCCATGCCTTTTACGCTCTTCAAATCTGCTGCCGTTTTAAAAGGGCCATGCTCCTCGCGGTAGTCCACGATACTCTGCGCTTTCTTCTCACCAATACCTTTCAACATGGTCGCTATTTCTTCAGCAGAGGCCGTGTTGATATTTACGGTAATTTCAATTCCTTCATATTTGTCAGTGGCTGAATCCGCAGCCATGCTAAAAGGCGCAAAAACAAATAAGCACAATGTCAAAATCCATTTCATATTGAACATACAATCTCCAAAATAGTAGGCTAAAACCAGTCACCAGTAGCAAGTCACTATCCATTTAACAAACCTAGATGACCCGATATTCGCAATGACTGGTATCACTTAAACGCGCACTAATTTAAGTAATGTTTATTGATGATTGAAGTTAATAAAGACAAAAATAAAACGGACCGCTTATGCGGTCCGTTTTAGTTAACATGCAAATTACACTAATTGTGCTTAGTTGCTCACAATAAAGTACTCAATGTCAGTGTTTGCGCGCAGTACTGCTAGCACAGATGATAGGTCTTGCTGAGAAGATGCACGCTGCATTTGCATCGCAACTTGCTCTTCTAACTCACTATCTAGCTCAGCATTTACAGCATCAAGCTCGATGATAACAATGTTACCTTCAAGATCTTTAGACTGACCATATACTGGCTTACCATCGACTGGTTTTGCCATCGCGAATACCGTTGTTGCCAACGGAGAACGGCGATCTACTGTCTCTTGTTCACCAAATGCAAGGTTGTTTTCAGTAAGCACATCTGTCTTACCTTCTTTCAATGCAGCAACAACCTGTGTACCAAGTTCCATCGCATCTTGCTCACCCTTAACGCGAGAAAGCTCTGCAATAACCTGATCTTTCACTTCTTCTAGTGGAAGAACCGTCTCATCACGTGCATCTTCAACACGAACAACAATAATATGCTCAGGTGCAACTTCGATAGCTTCAGAGTTTAAGCCATCTTCTTTTACTTCAGGGCTAAGGATAGCTTGCATTACCGCAGGGTTACGAAGCACTTCAGGTGCGTCAACTTGAGAAATAAAGTCCGTTGTCTTCACTTCTTGGTTAACCGCTTGAGAAGCGTCATACAATGAGTCTGGGTATTCAAACGCTACGCGCTCAAGCTCGCTTTGTAGCTCGTAGAATTGATCAACTGCTTGTTGGTCAACCATTTCTTGTTTGATTTCAGCGGCTACTTCTTCAAATGGCTTCGCCACAGAGTCTTTTAGCTCTTCAAGCTTGATAATATGGTAACCAAAGTCCGACTTTACTAGACCCGACGTATCGCCTGGATTCTTCAACGCGAATGCCGCTTCTTCAAAAGCAGGGTCCATCACATCACGCTCAATCCAACCTAAGTCACCGCCGTTTTCAGCGCTGCCAAAATCGTCAGATTTCTCTTGAGCAAGCGTCGCAAAATCTGCTCCTGCATTTAGCTCATCTAGGATAGCCTGCGCTTTTGCTTCATCGTCCCCTTCTACAAGAATATGAGCGACACGGCGCTGCTCTTCTGAAGAGTATTTGTTTAAGTGCTCATCGTAGTACTTTTTCACCTCAGCGTCAGAAACATTAACTTGTTCCTTTAGCGCTTCAGCAGACAGTTCGATATAAGCGACTTTAACCTGCTCTGGGCGAGTAAAGTTGTCAGGGTTTGCTTTGTAGTACTGTTGAATTTCTTCGTCAGTCAATTCAATGTTTTTCGCAAACTCTGCTAAGTCGATTTTAATCGTGCGAATATCACGAGTTTGAGTGAACAGCTTACCTTCTGCCTGTACTTCACCTGGCAGAATAAATTCACTGTTTTGTAGTGCATTCAGCAGTTGTTCACGAACCAATTCACGACGCATGTACTCAGCAAAAGAATCTGGCGAAAAGCCTGCACGACGCAGAGAAGCTTGATAGATCTCTTGATCGAACTGACCATTAGATTGGAATTGAGGCATGTCTAGAATCATGCTGCGAACTTGAGTGTCGCTGATTCGCAGACCTAAAGCTTCTGCTTGTTGGTCAAGCAACACGTCATTGATCATTCGATCTAAAACGGATTTGCGGAAAGATTCAACATATGCAGGGTCAGCCAGCATTTGAGAGAAGTAGTCACCCAACTGAGCTTGCATACGGTTACGCTCATTTTGGTATGCCATCTCGAACTCACCACGAGGAATCTCAGTGTTACCGACTTTCGCTGCAGAGTTGTTGTTACCACTAACGATGTAGCTACCCACACCTGCAAATACGAAAGACAGGATGATAAGCCCAAGGATAATTTTGACCGCGATGCTATTCACGCCTTCGCGTAGTCGATCCATCATAATTTAACTGCTCTCCACAATTGAAGCCTACTGCTTCTATCTAATAGAAATAATGGCGCAATAATATCAGAAAAAGAAATGCGCATCAGTATGATGCGCATAATTTAAGAAAGTTCGGCTCGAAGTTTGTAAATTTTTGTTCGAAACTTATTGTTTGAGCAAAAGTTAAGCAAATGGCCGGTTACAGAATTAATGCTGTGATTAGTTACAAGCGTCTTTCAGTGCTTTACCAGCTTTAAAAGCTGGTACTTTTGCTTCTGCGATTTGGATTTCTTCACCAGTTTTTGGGTTACGACCAGTACGTGCAGCACGAGTACGAACGCTAAATGTACCAAAGCCAACTAGAGCAACTTGATCACCAGACTGAAGAGTACCGCTTACTGCTTCGATGAATGCATCTAGAGCACGACCCGCTGACGCTTTAGAAATGTCTGCATTTTCTGCGATTTGTTCTACTAACTGAGTTTTATTCACTGTAATTTCCCCTTTGTGTCATCTGTGATTATTTTTGTGATGACTTTCGTTCCATTGTTAAGAAAATATGCTCCATCCCTTATTCGTCAAGGGCTGGCAGCTATCGAAACTAACTTAGCGCCCAAAAAAAACGCTGACAAGCCTTTTTAGACTTATCAGCGTAAACTTTTACTTATTTTTGCTGCACATCACTATTTTTGAGACTCAAACTCAACGCCCGTCGGGTCTCGCTCTAGTGCGACTTTCAGTACTTCATCAATCCACTGTACAGGGATGACTTCCAGATCAGCGATAACATTATCAGGAATTTCTTCCAAATCACGCTCGTTGTCTTTTGGAATTAGCACAGTCTTAATGCCACCACGGTGTGCCGCAAGTAACTTCTCTTTTAGGCCACCGATAGGTAGGACTTCACCACGCAGTGTGATTTCACCCGTCATCGCTACCTCTGCTTTCACAGGGTTACCTGTCAGAGCAGAAACCAAGGCAGTACACATTGCAG
Source organism: Vibrio sp. Y51_MX_L26 (assembly GCF_024181935.1). Classification (NCBI taxonomy): domain Bacteria; kingdom Pseudomonadati; phylum Pseudomonadota; class Gammaproteobacteria; order Vibrionales; family Vibrionaceae; genus Vibrio; species Vibrio sp. Y51_MX_L26. Next base: position 29,250 of record NZ_JAMZAS010000002.1, on the reverse strand, counting down.
TACCCGCACTTGGGCCATCTTTTGGCGTCGCGCCTTCCGGTACGTGCACGTGAATATCTTTCTTCTCGTAGAAGTCAGTATTGATACCCAGTTTTTCTGCACGAGAGCGAACTACTGTCATTGCGGCTTGGATAGACTCTTGCATCACGTCACCAAGAGAGCCCGTTTGCGTCAGCTTACCTTTACCTGGCATAGATTGAGTTTCAATCGTTAGCAGGTCGCCACCCACTTCTGTCCAAGCTAGACCTGTCACTTGACCAATTCGGTTACTTTCATCCGCTTTACCGTAATCGAAACGTTGAACACCCAAGTACTCTTTTAGGTTGTCCATCGTTACCGTTACTGACTTGATGTCTTTATCCAGCAAGATGTTCTTCACGGCTTTACGGCAGATCTTAGAGATCTCACGTTCTAAGTTACGTACACCCGCTTCACGAGTGTAATAACGGATGATGCCAATAATTGCAGAGTCTTCAATGATGATCTCATCCGGTTTTAGACCATTGCGCTTAACTTGCTTATCAACAAGGTGACGTTTTGCAATGTTCAGCTTCTCGTCTTCGGTGTAACCAGATAAACGAATAACTTCCATACGGTCTAACAATGGACCTGGAATGTTCATTGAGTTCGAGGTTGCAACGAACATAACGTCAGAAAGGTCGTAATCCACTTCTAAGTAGTGATCGTTGAACGAGTTATTCTGTTCAGGATCAAGTACCTCTAGTAGCGCTGATGCCGGATCGCCGCGCATATCTGAAGACATTTTGTCGATTTCGTCCAATAAGAACAGTGGGTTCTTCACGCCAACTTTCGACATCTTCTGGATTAATTTACCTGGCAATGATCCAATGTAAGTACGACGGTGACCGCGGATTTCTGCTTCATCACGTACACCACCCAGCGCCATACGAACGTACTTACGACCTGTAGCAGAAGCAATTGAACGACCAAGAGACGTTTTACCCACACCTGGAGGACCAACAAGACAAAGGATTGGACCTTTTAACTTATTGATTCGGTTTTGAACCGCCAAGTATTCAAGAATACGCTCTTTTACGCGCTCTAGACCGTAGTGGTCTTCATTAAGAATCTCTTCTGCTTTCGCTAAATTTTTCTTAACTTTTGAGCGTTTAGCCCAAGGCACGCTGACCATCCAATCGATGTAGCTACGAACCACTGTTGCTTCGGCAGACATCGGAGACATCATCTTAAGCTTTTGAAGCTCTTGCTCAGTCTTTTCACGTGCCTCTTGAGGCATTTTTGATTCGTCAATCTTCTTCTGCAGCGTTTCGAACTCGTCTGGTGCGTCTTCCATCTCACCAAGTTCTTTCTGAATCGCTTTCATTTGCTCATTCAGATAGTACTCACGCTGAGATTTTTCCATTTGCTTTTTAACGCGACCACGAATGCGTTTTTCAACTTGCAGCAAATCGATCTCTGATTCCATCTGGCCCATTAGGAATTCCAGACGCTCAGTGACATCAACAATTTCAAGTACTTGCTGCTTATCCACCAGCTTCAACGGCATATGAGCTGCAATGGTATCCGCTAAGCGTGCTGCTTCGTCGATACCGTTGAGTGAGGTTAAAACTTCTGGTGGAATCTTCTTGTTTAGCTTAATGAAGCCTTCAAACTGATTAATCGCACTGCGAACAATCACTTCTTGCTCACGCTCATCCAATTCTGGCGTAACAACAAATTCCGCTTCCGCTAGGAAGAAGTCACTCTCTTTAAAGTGATTAATTTTCGCACGTTGCTGGCCTTCAACCAGTACTTTTACTGTGCCATCCGGAAGCTTCAGTAGCTGGAGAATGGTGGCTACCGTACCTACTTCAAATAGGTCGTCAACCGTAGGCTCATCAGTATCAGCTTGCTTTTGTGCCACAAGAAGAACTTGTTTGTTGGTTTCCATCGCCGTTTCTAAACAGCTAATCGATTTCTCACGACCAACAAACAATGGAATAACCATGTGCGGGTAGACCACTACGTCACGTAGAGGTAGTACCGGGATCTCGATACGCTCGGAACGTTCCAAGTTCATATAATTCTCTCTTCCGCTTTCACGTTTACGTATTACTTATCGATTTATATGGGGGCTAATTGTTTGGATTCAATAAGAGAAATAAAAAAAGGAGGTAATTACTTACCTCCTTTTTCATTACGGCTGAATTTATTCTGCTCCAGCGGCCTGATTGTCTGAGTTGCTATAAATAAGCAATGGCTCTGACTCACCATTGATGACGGACTCATCAATCACGACCTTACTTACGTCTGTCGCAGATGGCAGTTCGTACATGGTTTCCAGTAATACGCCTTCAAGGATCGAGCGTAAACCACGAGCACCTGTCTTACGCTCCATTGCTTTCTTAGCGATAGCGCGCAGCGCATCTTCTCGGAACTCAAGTTCGGCGTTTTCAAGCTCAAACAATGCTGCGTATTGCTTGGTTAATGCGTTCTTCGGTTCACATAGGATCTGAATCAACGCTTCTTCATCAAGCTCAGTCAGGGTTGTTGTCACAGGAAGACGACCAATGAATTCTGGAATGAGTCCGTACTTCACTAGATCCTCAGGCTCAACCTGAGTAAATAGCTCACCCACGGTCTTCGATTCGTTTTTAGAACGAACTTCAGCACCGAAGCCAATACCTGTACCTGTTGCAACACGCTGCTCAATCACCTTATCTAGGCCAGCAAATGCACCACCACAGATGAACAGGATCTTCGACGTGTCCACTTGTAGGAATTCTTGCTGAGGGTGCTTACGACCACCTTGAGGTGGAACCGATGCAACCGTACCTTCGATAAGTTTTAGTAGCGCCTGCTGAACACCTTCACCAGATACGTCACGCGTAATAGATGGGTTTTCAGCTTTGCGTGAAATTTTATCAATTTCATCAATGTAAACGATGCCGCGTTCAGCTTTAGCTACATCGTAATCACATTTTTGCAGAAGCTTTTGGATGATGTTTTCAACGTCTTCACCCACATAACCAGCCTCGGTTAGTGTGGTTGCGTCTGCCATTGTAAATGGCACATCCAAGAATCGAGCTAATGTCTCAGCAAGTAGTGTTTTACCGCTACCTGTTGGGCCAATTAGAAGGATGTTACTTTTACCAAGCTCCACACCTTCACTCGTTGTATCACCATTGCGTAAACGCTTGTAGTGGTTATATACCGCAACTGCGAGCACTTTTTTCGCGTAATCTTGCCCGATCACATAGTCATCAAGGTGTTCACGGATCTGTTTTGGCGTTGGTAACGCTTCAGATTCTTTCTTAGGGAGAACATCCTTGATTTCTTCGCGAATAATATCGTTACATAAGTCGACACACTCGTCGCAAATGTACACTGACGGACCTGCGATTAGCTTGCGAACTTCGTGCTGACTTTTGCCGCAGAAAGAACAGTACAGCAATTTACCGCTGCCACTTTCTTTGCTTTTATCTGTCATTCGCTAACCTCTTAGCCTTTACTCTTCATGAATGAGTGTATATCAATTTTTGCCAAAATGCGCTGGCTAATTACTCGCCGCGGTGGCTTAACACTGCATCCACGATACCGTATTCCACAGCCTGCTCTGATGACATGAAGTTATCACGATCAGTATCGCGCTCAATGACTTCAAGAGGTTGGCCAGTATGTTCTGCTAACAACTTGTTTAGCTTCTGCTTAATGGTCAGGATTTCCTGAGCATGGATTTGGATATCAGAAGCTTGACCCTGGAAACCACCCAATGGTTGGTGGATCATTACACGAGAGTTAGGCAGTACGTAGCGCTTACCTGGCGCACCACCTGCTAACAGGAAGGCACCCATTGAACATGCTTGACCCATACATACAGTGCTCACATTTGGCTTAATAAACTGCATGGTATCGTAGATAGACATACCAGCTGTTACGCTGCCACCTGGCGAGTTGATGTATAGGAAAATATCTTTATCTGGATTTTCAGATTCTAGGAAAAGTAGCTGAGCCACGACAAGGTTTGCCATGTGGTCTTCCACTTGACCCGTTAAAAAAATCACGCGCTCTTTCAGCAGACGTGAGTAGATGTCGTAAGAGCGTTCGCCGCGGGAAGTTTGTTCAACCACCATTGGTACTAGCGCGTCCATAATTGGCGACATTGCATTTTTTTCTTGGTAGCTCATATTCTTATGTCCCTAAAATAAATGGCCCGGATGATGACTATCATACGGACCATTGTTAGCAGAATAGTTAACGTTAAGTCAACCTTCTACGCAAGATATTGCTTATTAAGCAGCAGGTTGTTGTTGGTTAAGTAGCTCGTTGAAGCCTACTTCTTTCTCAGAAACCTGTGCTTTAGCGATGATCGCGTCGATTGCTTGCTCTTCTAGAGCTACATTGCGCATGTTGTTCATCATTTCTTCGTTTTGCTCGTAGTAAGCAATAACTTCTGATGGATCTTCGTATGCAGTAGCCATTTCTTCAATTAGAGCTTTAACTTTCTCGTCGTCCGCTTTTAGCTCTTCAGACTTGATTACTTCACCTAGTAGAAGACCAACTACTACGCGACGTTTAGCTTGCTCTTCGAACAGCTCACGTGGAAGCTGAGCAGCAGCTTCTGGGTTACCACCGAAGCGTTGTGCAGCTTGTTGACGTAGAACTTGGATTTCTTGCTCGATAAGCGCTGATGGTACGTTGATGTCGTTTTGCTCAACTAGACCGTCAATCGCTTGCTCTTTGATGCGGTTCTTAACAGCTTGCTTAAGCTCGCGTTCCATGTTTTTACGAACTTCAGCTTTAAGTGCTTCAACACCGCCTTCAACAACACCGAACTTAGCAACGAACTCGTCGTTTAGTTCTGGTAGTTCACGAGCTTCAACTTTGTTCACTTTGATTGCGAACTTAGCTGCTTTACCTTTTAGGTTTTCAGCGTGGTAATCTTCTGGGAAAGTCACATCGATGTCGAATTCCATACCTGCAGTTTTACCTGCGATACCGTCTTCGAAACCAGGAATCATGCGACCAGCGCCCATTTCTAGTGGGAAGTTCTCAGCTTTACCGCCCTCGAATTCTTCACCGTCGATAGAACCAACGAAGTCAATGCTTACGCGTTTGCCATCTTCTGCTGCTTCTTCAACTTCAACCCAAGTAGCTTGTTGCTTACGTAGAGTATCGATCATCTCTTCTACGTCTGCGTCTTTAACTTCAGTTAGCGGTTTTTCAACAGTGATGTTTTCTAGGCCTTTAAGCTCAACTTCCGGGTAAACTTCAAAAGTTGCAGTGAAAACTAGGTCTGAACCTTCTTTGTTTTCTACAGGAGCGAAAGTTGGAGCGCCAGCTGGGTTGATTTTCTCTTTAACGATAGCTTCGATGAAGTGGCGTTGCATAACTTCACCAAGAACGTCTTGACGTACTGCTTTGCCGTACATCTTAGCAACCATTTTTAGAGGCACTTTACCCTTACGGAAACCATCGAAACGACGGTTTTTAGCGATGTTGCGTAGTTCAGCTGTTACAGCGTCTTCGATGTTTGCAGCTGGAACAGTAATGTTTAGACGGCGCTCTAGGCCCTCTAGCGTTTCAACAGTAACTTGCATTATATATAAACCTCTAAAGTGGCTCGGTTTTCCGAGCGTATGAGCGAAACTCAGCGGAGCTTACGCTTCATCCTTGTGTAGTGTTCTGTCCGAACACCTAATTTAAATCGAGTATCGATACTGTTTGTCAGTACCGGACTAATCAGTGATATCTTCGATAAAAATTACCAAAGGTATCTCCTATTAGCCTCAGGACAGAATTTTTAGACGCGACATTCTAGCGATCTGTCGCAACCCTGTCGAGCCAATAGCCACTATGTGGACATTGTCTGCGCTAAATTCTCGAATGCTGACCCATTTTTTCTTCAAAAATGCGATTCAAACACCGTCTAAGTATCGTCAGCATATCTAGAATGGGGACAATAGCGACTTTTTCAAGAGAATCGACCGGTTTTTTTATCGAAAAGCCTAAAAAGAGATCTTGCTCTTGTTTTACTCCACAGAGTTGAAAACTAAATCCCTAATCCTCCCTACAAACTATTAACATTTTCTTACGTGACCAAAGGAAAGGTTTAAGGAGTGTAAGGATGTCGCAAAAAAACCGGATTCTGCTGACTTTTTTTGCCTTCTATTTCCTTTGCGCAATCATAGGTGGTCATTGGGTTTGGCAGACTAGTTATCAATCATTACTTGATAAACACCAGTCACAACTTGAGCAATTTTCTAGTCATATTAAAAACAAACTCGACAAATACGCCCATATCCCTAACCTTCTGGCCAAAGATGACCCTCTCCATCAAGCGTTACTGCATCCAAATAACAGTGCCCAACTGGAACTCACCAATCGGTATTTAGAATCCGTTAATGACGTGATTGAAGCGGCAGATACCTATTTAATCGATCAATGGGGTACGACGATCGCGGCCAGCAACTGGCGTAAAGAGCGATCTTTTCTTGGACGAAATTTTGCGTTCCGCCCTTATTTCAAACAAGCAATCGTTGGGGAACGAAGCCAATACTACGCGCTGGGTTCGACTTCGGGTAAGCGTGGCTACTACTATTCTTATCCGATCATATACGCGGGCGGCGTCCTTGGTGTGGTCGTGGTTAAGATGGACTTGAGTAAGATAGAAGACAACTGGCAGCAGCCAAATAGTGTGTTCGTCGCGAGCGATCCGCACGGGATTGTTTTCATGAGCAGCCGAAGTGATTGGCTACTCAAAAGCTTACAACCACTGACTGAGAATGAAAGAAAACAAGTTTGGGCAAGCCGACAATACCTTGATGAGCCAATTGAAACTCTAGGATTGGTGGGCAATGTGGAGGAAACGCATTCTGAGCTAAAACAAGGTTACCCATATAACAAAGGGACCTTGGTGGTCTCTTCGTTGCCCCTACCAGAGCTCAAGCTGACTATCCGTGTACTATCTCCTAAGCAGTCTATCGTCTGGCTCACAATGGGTTACATTTTTGTACTTACTCTTGCATTCACCGTGTTGTTTTTAATTGGCCAGCTCATCTATCACCGTCAACAGCGCCACTTACAACTTGAGAGAATTCATCAAGAGGCCAATCAAAAACTTGAATATCAAGTCATGGCTCGCACCGCAGAATTGCAAGCAGAAATCGCCCAGAGAATTGAAACCGAACAAACTCTTCGCCTAACGCAAGACGAACTCGTTCAAGCTGCGAAACTAGCAGTATTGGGGCAAATGTCAGCCAGTATCAGTCATGAACTGAATAATCCACTTGCGGCCATTCGCAGCTTTGCTGAAAACGGCAAGCTGTTCCTCCAAAAAGAAAAATATGAGCGAGTGGAAGATAATCTAACTCGCATCTCAGCCCTCACTGATCGTATGGCAAACATCAGTCAGCAGCTTCGTTCTTTCGCTAAAAAAACCAGTGGAAACGAGCTGGCTCAATCTCGTTTGTTTCCAGTAATTGCCTCAGTCAAAGAGCTGATGAAACCCGCACTTAAATCTGCACGTGTCACGCTAAAAATGCAGGTACCAGAGCACGATGTTGAAGTTCAGATCAATATCATTCAACTTGAACAAGTGTTGGTTAATCTGCTGACCAATGCGATAGAGGCTCTCAAAGAGCAACAAGACAAACAAGTACAGTTATCCATAGAGCAAGACGAACATGCCGGTTTGGTTTGGATTCATGTAGATGACAATGGTCCAGGGCTTGGAGATTTCTCACTTTCGGACTTATGTGAGCCTTTCCTAACTACCAAACAAAATGGGTTAGGTTTAGGACTCTCTATCTCGCAACAAATCTTAGCCAGTATGAACGGAAGATTATGTGCCCAAAATCGAGAACAAGGCGGAGCTCGATTTTCATTGTGTTTACCTATAGCTCCTAACAACACAGAACAATCAAAAGGATGAGATCATGTGTCAGGTGTTTTTTATTGATGATGAAGCCGATCTTAGACTGGCAATAGAACAAACGTTTGAATTGGCAGATATCGATGCCACATTCTTTCCAGACGCTGAATCTGCCTTACTCGCCATTAAGCAGGGAGCCGAGCCAGGTGTGGTGATTACCGATATTTGCTTACCCGGTATTTCAGGGATGGATTTACTGAATACCCTTGTGCGCAAAGACACCCATCTTCCCGTGATTATGATTACTGGTCATGGCGATATCTCAATGGCGGTTAATGCGTTACACCAAGGAGCGTATGATTTTATCGAAAAGCCATTCCCACCTGAGCACCTAGTTGAAACCGTCAAGCGCGCCATTGAGAAGCGCCAATTAACGGTTGAAAACGAGAAGTTACGCCTGTCTCTCAAGGCAAGTAAAACGCTCGGACCTCGTGTTATCGGAGAAACGTCTAGCATTCAAATGTTACGCGAAACCATTGCTCACATCGCCGATACTGATGCAGATATCTTATTGTTTGGCGAAACTGGTACAGGTAAAGAGTTAATCGCCCGTTCTTTGCATGAGCAAAGCTCTCGACGGAACCAAAACTTTGTCGCAGTAAATTGTGGTGCAGTACCAGAGAATTTGATTGAGAGCGAACTCTACGGGCATGAAAAAGGCGCATTTACTGGCGCAGAAAGCCGCCGTATCGGTAAGTTTGAATTTGCTCAAGGCGGTACACTTTTCTTGGATGAAATCGAGTCAATGCCAATCCAAGCCCAAATCCGTTTACTGAGAGTACTGCAAGAGCGTGTGATTGAGCGTGTCGGCTCGAATGAACTCTTGCCCTTAGATATTAGAGTAATTGCCGCAACCAAAGTCGATTTGAAACGCGCTGCTGAAGAGGGAACCTTTCGCCAAGATCTTTACTATCGACTGAATGTGGTTACCTTAGATCTCCCGCCACTGCGTGAACGGAAAGAAGACATCCCTGCCCTCTTCCATCATTTCCTATTGGTAGCGGCTTCACGTTACGGTAAAAGCTCTCCTAGCTTGTCATCCCACGACCTCGACCAACTGATGAACCATGACTGGCCAGGCAATGTTCGCGAGCTAAGAAATGCAGCAGAGCGTTTCGTGCTATTGGGTAAATTAATTCAGTTAGGAGAATCGACTCCGGTTGCCAAGCCTTCTTCAAGTCTTGCAGAACAAGTAGCAGAGTTCGAGAGAGCTGCCATTGAAGGCGCATTACTGGAAAATAACGGCAGCATTAAACAAACAATGGCGCAACTGAATGTGCCTCGAAAAACTCTGTATGACAAAATGCAACGCTATCAAATAGATAAAGAGCTCTATAAATAAAACGATTCTCAAGGATTGGTATTATATCCAACTTGAATCATAATTTTTAATAATTGATTCATCATGGTTGTTACGGATATGAACGAGAAAGTGAGAATACCGATCATTACAGATACCGTGATGGTAGACGGGCAATATCAAGAAGAGAGACGTTCAGGCGAGGAGCGGCGCAAGAATAAAAAGAAGTGGCGAAGCTACGAGCGGCGAGTCCACCCAGACCCTCGTAGGCCTAGCTACAAACCCATAGACGAAGAGGTGTGAATCATCACACCTCTTTTGTTTTTCTTCAAATATCTGGTGCCATTACTTAGTAATGATTTCTGGCCCCATCAAGGTGGTTGGTAACCAAGTCGACACCCATGGCACGTACGTTACAATAATGAGGAATAGGAACATCACCGCCACCCATGGCAGTGCGGCTTTTACTACATTCATCATCGACATTTTGGCAACACCTGCAGTAACAAACAAGTTAAGCCCAACAGGTGGTGTTATCATACCTATCTCCATATTCACCACCATCATAATACCTAAGTGAATTGGGTCGATCCCCAGTGCTATCGCAATTGGGAACACCAGTGGTGCAACAATGATCAATAAGCCTGATGGCTCCATAAACTGACCACCAATCAACAGCAATACGTTCACCACAATCAAGAAGGTGATTGGTCCTAGACCTGCTGACATCATCGACTCTGTGATCATTTGCGGGATGCGTTCTTCCGTGAGAACGTGCTTCAAAATTAACGCATTGGCAATAATGAAAAGCAGCATGATGGTGAGTTTACCCGCTTCATAAAGCGTGTGTTTGGTGTCTTTATGAACGAAGGTGTGAAAAATTTTGACTAACGCAGGCTTAGTATTTTGCTTATCAGCAAATGGCCCCATATCTTTGTATACAAAGTTGGCAATAAAGAACGAGTACACAGCAGCAACCGCAGCGGCTTCTGTTGGGGTGAAAATACCGCCATAAATACCACCGAGAATAATCACCACCAGCAACAAGCCCCAGCTTGCATCCTTAGCTGCATCAAACGTCTCTTTCCAACCGACAAATGGTTGTTTTGGCAGGTTCTTAATACGGGCAGCAATATAGATCGCTATCATCAGCATGACGCCAGCCAACAAACCCGGTATCACACCACCGAGGAACATACGTCCAACTGATACATCAGTCGCGGCAGCGTAAACTACCATAACGATAGACGGCGGAATCAAAATCCCTAGCGTACCTGCGTTACAAATTACGCCGGCCGCAAACTCTTTTGAGTAACCGTTTTTGATCATACCTGCGATAACGATGCTACCTATGGCAACAACCGTTGCTGGAGATGAACCTGACAGCGCGGCAAACATCATACACGCGACAACCGAAGCCATCGCTAAACCACCACGGAACCAGCCTACAATCGCAATCGCGAAACGAATGATCCGTTTCGCTACACCACCTGTCGACATAAAGCTTGAAGCTAAAATGAAGAATGGAATTGCTAATAGAGTGTAGTGTCCAGCAAATGCATTAAACAACGTTTGAGCAACAGACGCCAAAGACGCATCCGAATGAATCAAAAGGAAAAGAATACTGGAAAGACCCAGAGAAACTGCGATTGGCACGCCGACGAGCATGAAGCCAATCACCATCAAAAATAGAAATAAGATATCCATGGCTTATTGCTCCTTGCTCTTAGAATTGTCTGAGGCCTTTGGAGCCATAAGATCACCGGCATCACTCATCTCTTCTTGAAGCGCCTCTAGCTCTTCTTCTGCTTCATGCCCTGCAATCAGTCGGTCGAGCTTTCCGGTAGCAATTTGCCATGTTGCCTGAGCAAATCTCAGCGTTAGCAACGCCATACCAAGCGGCAAAGCGAAATAAGGAATAAAACGTGGCAGCTTTTCGTAACGCTCTCCCTCGTTTAACCAATCCGCCATAAACTGAAGCATTTCCGGCATTGGAATATCATCCGTTTCATACCACGCTCGGTCTGTGGCGAACGGATACCAGTAGTTCCAAGAGCCAATTAAAAGCAAAATAGAGAAGGCTAAACAGCATATTGCAGCAAATAACGCCAAGGCTTTTCGTTTGCCCTCTGGCACTATATTGATGATCACATCAACACCAATATGAAAGTGTTTTTTCACACCGTAAGAAGCGCCGACCAACACCATCCATGCGAACATAAAGACGGTGAGCTCAAGCGCCCAAAGAATATTGTCGTTAAAGACATAACGAAAGATGACATTGGCAAAGGTTAACAAGGTCATGGCACCTAAGAAGAAAGCAATCAAAGTCTCTTCAATGGCATCGGTGATTCGTCCAGCCTTGGCAAAAAAAGTCTGTTCCATAATTACATCACGTCGTCTGTAGGGGAAAAGAGCCCCCTCTAATCGAGAGGGCTAAGCGTGCTAGGCGTTATTATTTTTGGTTAGAAGCCAAAGCGGCTTCAATTAGGTCAGAACCAATGTCTTTTTCAAACTTCTTCCATACTGGCTGAAGTGCAGTGACCCACTCTTGGCGCTGCTCTGGCGTTAACGTGCGAACCACACCACCAGCTTCGATGATGTTGTTTTTGTTCGCAAGGTTCACCTTGGTCGACTCAGCATTACGCTGCGCTGTCACCTCTTGGATGATTGTGTTTAGCTGCTCGCGCTGATCGTCTGGTAAGTTTTTCCAGAAGTCATTTGACGTCACCACTAGGTAATCCAGAATCCCGTGGTTCGTTTCCGTAATGCCATCTTGAACTTCGAAGAACTTTTTGCCGTAGATGTTTGACCAAGTATTTTCTTGACCATCAATAACCTTAGTTTGCAGGCCACCGTACACTTCTTTGAATGACATTTTTTGCGGGTTTGCGCCTAGCTGTTCAAACTGAGCAACGAGAACGTCAGAAGCTTGAACACGGAACTTAAGCCCTTCAGCGTCGGCTGGAGAAATGAGCGGCTTGTTGGCTGACATTTGCTTCATGCCATTATGCCAAAACGCAATACCTTGTAGACCACGTCGTTTCATTGAGTTTTTCAGCTTTTCACCGGCTTCAGAGTTTTGGAAGCGGTCAACAGCGTCGACATCGTCGAATAAGAAAGGCAGATCGAAAAGGCGGTACTTTTTGGTGAATTTCTCAAACTTAGAAAGAGAAGGGGCAGCGAGTTGAACATCACCATTTAGTAGTGCTTCCAACACCTTATCATCATCGTAAAGCGTTGAGTTCGGAAACACCTGCATACAGACTTTACCGTTCATCTCTTCGTTAACGCGTTTTTCAAGTAACGAAGCCGCAATACCTTTTGGGTGTTTGTCCGCGTTCGTTACATGGCTGAACTTGATGACCGTTTCACCTGGGTCACAATTCGCGGCAGCGTTAAAGCTCGTTACAGCAAGCGCAGAGACAGATAGTAGAGTTAGAGGCTTAAACATTATTATTCTCCTTGTTGAATCACATCCCATCCCGTCCATGAATAACTAGGTATTAGGCGATGGGTACGGATGTTCAACAAAGAGCAATTAATGGACCATGTTAAAATTCATATGTATTTCAATAAATTAACAAAGCCCATTAACATGAACACAGAGTATAACGAGTGAATTCCACCCAAGAAAAAGATTCAAATGGGTGGGAAATGACCCATTTATGAAGAACAGCTTATCTCCATTTTCTTCCCCCATTCTGGTGGCAATTTCGCGTAATCATCAAACTCGGGTTGCTCATCAAATGGGCGCTTTAACAGTTCGGCCAATCGGTGTAATTCGCTAAAGTCCCCTTCTTCCGCTTTATCAATCGCCAACTGAGCCAAGTAGTTACGCAAGATGTATTTGGGATTGGCTTGACGCATCTGTTCGCAACGCTGTTCGGCTGAAATCAGGCCCCCTAGTTCATCAACCTCTAGCTCACATCGAGCTAAGTACAGATCAAGCCAAGCTCGCGCAGCTTCTCGGTCGAGAAACAAGTCGATTACGGATTGAGAAGAATCAGTATCAAGATTTGAAAGCGTTCTAAAGAAGCGAGTGTAATCCGTGTTATTTTGGTGAAGGAGCTCAAACATTGCTTCAAATAAACGCCCATCTTCCGCGATCTGGGTTTTTAAACCCAACTTCTCACGCATTAGGCGGCTGAACTGCTGACTCAACCGGACTTCAAATTGGCTCAACGACGCTTCTAAATCTTCTCGCTCAACGAGTGGCGATAGCGCATGCGCGAGTGCTGATAGGTTCCAAAGCGCAATTCTTGGCTGTTGGTCAAATGCATAACGGCCTTGGTAGTCGGAATGATTACAAATATATCCCGGCTCATAATCATCAAGAAAACCAAACGGGCCGTAATCAAACGTTTGACCAAGGATCGACATGTTATCGGTGTTCATTACCCCATGAGCAAACCCATACGCTTGCCAATAAGCAATCATGTCCGCTGTTTTCTGAACAATTTCACCAAACATTGCAGCGTATGGCTTCTCTGCCGATGCACAATCAGCAAAATGCCACTCGATCACTTTGTCCGCCAGCAACTTTTGCTCTGCCAATTGATTGGTATAGAAAAAATGCTCGAAATGGCCAAAACGCGCGTGGGTCTCCGCCATACGAATCAACATTGCGCCGAATTCTGTTTTCTCGCGATAAACCGGCGTGTCACTGACCATCATGCCAAGAGCACGAGTCGTCGGGATCCCAAGCCCCGCCATGGCTTCACTACATAGATACTCACGAATGGTTGAGCGCAACACCGCCCTGCCGTCCCCCATTCGCGAGTAGGGGGTTAGCCCCGCGCCTTTGAGGTGAAGATCAAACCAAGTGCCATCTTGATGCTCAATTTCCGCCAACAGCAATCCACGTCCATCGCCCAAGTCTGGGTTGTAAACGCCAAACTGATGTCCTGCGTATTTCATCGCCAGAGGGCGAAACGGTTCGAATTCGCTTTGCCCAGAAAAAACCGCCAATAGCTCATCGCTTTGCTTTGCTGGTAAACCAAACTGCTGCGCAAACTCACCATTCCAAGCGACCCAACGAGTATTATCCAAGGGTTGCGGCTCGACCAAAGTATAGAAAGCTGACGGTAATTGACTAAAGCGATGGGTGAAACTGACCCGTTGCCAAATGGACATGTGGGGTTCCTTAATAAAAAGAAGTACTGCTGTCAGTATACGTGTGAACGTCACTGTCATTCAGCCATGAAATGGGCATGGGTATTTTGCGTGAATAAAGCGAAGGCGATAGGAAGGTGTTAACCCGCTGCATACCACCTCACAAACGGAAGTGGTATGTAAAAGCGATCAAATGATTAAGCGGAAAACTCTTCACCCGTTTTTGGTGGCTCTGATGGTGTATCAAAACGAGCGCGTTCAATGTCCACGACCGTTTTATAGCTCAACGATAACAAAGCCAACTGGTACGCACCGAAAATACCATAGGCAACACCCACAAGACTCAGCATGAAGAGGTTAGTAAAGTGGCTAAAGATAAGCTGACTGAGCAATCCCGCGCCCAATGGAATTAAGCCCATCAAAATGAATACTTGTTTGTTGTATGGTCTGCTTTGGTTCCACGAACGACGCAAGCTGCGCGGCTGATGATCCATTGCGGTCGCAGGCAATACAAATGACCAGCGCGCCATAACCCAATAGCCTGGAATGCTTGCAACCGTTGTGATAAACGCCATGGCGACAAAATCGGGTTCACCGCTTTCTGCAATATAGAGAAACGACAACACAAAGATGGGAATACCAATGACGAGCATCATCATCAACCCAAATAATATCCACCAGCCAATGAAACGGAATTCTCTGGCTGACAAGCGAAATACATCCAACGCTGAGTGCATGTAATCGCCAACCAAATAAATTCGGTGTACACGCACAGCCGCCATCGCGGCAACAAGTGGGTATAAAATGATTGTGACGAAATAAAATCCCGCGATGTTTCCTTCTTGAGCGTTCGCTTGATCTTGCCCCGTCATTTCAGGATACATAAACACAAAAATTGAGTGCACGATGATCAATGGAATACAAGCAATGACAATTGCGAGTAGGTTCCTTCTGACCATCACTGCTGCTTCTCGGCATATTGCCGAAACAGAAAAGTCCTCGGTTGACATACAACATCCTTAATTTATGAAAATCTGCCCATAGGGTAACCGCTGAATAGAAAAATCGCTTTAAAAATAATGAGAAACACATCTCATAAGATAATGAGAAGTATTAGGAAGTAAAACAGGCACAAAAAATAAGCCACTCAATGTGAGTGGCTTATACCGTAATTCGATATCGTTTTAGACGCGGCGTCGCCAGCCCAATGCAACGAGTAACATCAGAGCCCAATAAGAAACACTGCCGCTACCTTCAGAGTTCTTGAATGTCGTTGTTTTCAAGGAAGCGACAACCGTCACAGTCACTTCTCCCATTGCGGTAGCACCGTTGCCATCTGAAACCGTGTATTGCAGCTTGATGTTATCAACCGCACTATCCGGAGCTTGAAAACGAATTTTGCCATTTTCTACACTCGCACTTCCCACGCCCGTTAGGTTCTGTACGCTTTCTACAACCAGTTTATCGCCATTCACATCCGAATCATTGCCAGCAGCATCAATCACAATGCTTTCACCAACGGCAACGGTCGCCGTATCTGCTAGCGTGACTGGCGCTGCGTTTTGCATGGTTAAATTGACGGTAGCACTGGAGGTTTCATTACTTGGATCAGTAACGGTTAGACGGAATGTCAGAACCTCACCCGCTTTTATACCTTGAGGCACTGTAAAGCTTGCCGTAGCACTGGTCGAATTTCCGATAGAAACTGAAGTACCAGCCAATTGCTCCCATCGGTAGTTCAACACATCGCCATCCGCATCTGTGCTGTTTGCCGCCGACAATGTTACTTTCTGCCCAGCAGTAATCTTTTGGCTATCCACATCGATGAGCGCTTTTGGTGCTTCATTACTACCAAGTACTTCGACCTGCACGCTCACAACCGAAGACGAATACACGCCGTCCGTAGACAGCAAACGATATTGGAAACTGTCCAAACCAACGAAGTTAGCTTCAGGTTGGTATTGGTTGCCAGAAATGGTGCCGTGCTCAGGCTTCTGCACAATGTCCACATTGAACTGATATCCTAAGGCCATGAAATCATTGTCCATCAAGTTCAGATCGATTGGCGTATTCTTATCGGTTTGCAGTGAGTCCGCTTTCGCTTCAACAATGTTGTTCGCCTCCACATTCAAGAGTGCTGCAAACGGAACATAAGAGAACCCGGCTTGCTCTAAACCAAACGTACCTATCTCATTGTAATTACCAGTCCACATTACAGGCAGGGATGATTTTTCAGTTTTTAGTAAGCGGCCAAAGTCAAAGTTCGATTCAAATTCACCGCCTTCTAATTCCACTACTAACAGGTGCTGACCCGCACTTAATTGGCTCGGTTGAGGGAATAAAATTCGGGATGGCTTTTGGAAGCTACCTTGCTGTAAAAGTTCAGCATTGTTCTGATCCAATATTAATCGGTAGCCCACGTTACCTGAGAATGGGAATCGCCATACTCGATAAGTCATGTCACTTTGAGCGCTATTGCTTTGCGCGTAAAGTTGAAGACCATCAAGCTTTGTCTCAGCATTCAAATCCAATGATACCGCCAGGGTGTTACTGCCACTTGCGTACACATAACCTTGGTGAAGAGAGTTCAACCATGCCGATTTATTTGGCTCGTTTATATGCTCAAGAGAAAAACTGCCGCCGTTGGTATTGCTGGCAATGTTGGAAATACGAACCCCAGTATCAAACCCGGCGATCGCTCTCAGACCCGGGGTCGATGTATCTGAAATGACATTGCCACCATTAGGATACAAATCGCCGGCATCACTGCTTCCATCATGTTCTAACTCATTCAGACCGTCGGCCTGCATGATTTGAACCTGCATCGCGCCAACATCGTTAAAGCGATTCTGGACATTAACCGACGTCGCTAGTATGCCTTCTGCCGCCAATGCTCGGTCGTAACCGCTAAAGGTACGGTTTTCCAAATAAACGCGTGGGCCAAACTCTTTCAAGTATGGGTCGAGATACACCAGTTTGACATCGTCGTTGTTCACGGAAATAGGCATCGGGCTTTCATGAGTGATCGTTGGTACTACGAAACCAGCGGCGTGTTTACTCCAGGCGCTCATGTTCACTGGCGTGTCTCCTGCGTATGAGTCTCCCGGTTTCTGTGCCCATGAACCACCACCCATCACGCCCCAAGAACCGATCGAGGCATCACTGTTCCTTGCGTACAAATCCGGCAAGCCAAGCATTAAGTGGCCAAGCTCATGTACGATTACGCCTAACGTCGCTTGATGATCAACTTGGTAGTCAGCAAACACACAATAATCGGCAATTTTTTTGCCATCTAGTGTCACATCGTCGTGAGAGAATTTATGAGGCCAAATAGAAGGACGATCAAGGAATCCGGTTGAACGGTCGCCACCCGCAAAAATAAACATAACTGAGAGTTCTGACGGTTCTACGGTACCATTTTGATTGCTGTCGTAAGCCGAAAGATTAAAGTACGGATCCAGTTTTTGATACGCTTCGGTGAAGACCGCATTCAACTTGGCAGTGCAAGTCTTGTCAGTTGAGCTAGAGTAGCAATTTGGATGGCTTTGCGCCACGGTCACATTGATCACACCATCATTCGCGGTACCATAACTCTCAATCGCAGGGACAACTTTGAATTTCCCTTGAGAGTTTTTATCAAAATAATCGACAACGCTTTGGCCATCGGTATTAAACACACGTTGTTCGAAGTCATGCACCATTGCTTGGTCATCAAAGGAGACTTGCACAACCAACAGTGGTTGTTGCTTCACCGATGAGCTACTCATCGCCTGATAACCTTGCGCCGAACGCAATAGATTTTGGCGCGCCATCGGTTCAATGGTTTTTAGAGAAGATAACTGCGGCTTAACTTGTAGATCCGGGCGAAACTTCGCCGATTCAGGCGCATCACTAAATTGAGTTTTAGCAACACCCGTCGAGCGTAACGTTGGGATGTCTGACTCGCGCTGAATCTGTGCAAAAAACCAAATGCCATCTTCATGAACCAAGGCATTACCTTGTTTATCTTCAAACCAGTGGAAATCGGCAGTGCCGCGTAAAATTGCCTCACTAGAGGTACCATCGCTCAACGCAATAGTATGCCAAACTGGTGATGGCGGAGTAGTTGCCATGCTCTTACCTGCAAGAAGCGCAGTTAGCATAGTCAAGGCGAGTGTGTTGAACTTCAAAGTACGGCTCCATCTTTTCGATTCGTTTAATACCAAGCACAGCCAGTACACAGTAACCCATAAACATAGAATGAGGTTAAGTGGCTAACGACTAAGGCTGGTATCAATTCGCTCAGATAACACAATATTATTTAGCATCACGTTACAAAAGCGTCGGATGCCCAAATACTTTTGTAAGTGTGGCTTCCGAGGGTATAAATTGAGTGAATGAATAGTATCGAAACAAAAGGAAGAAGAAATAAACTTCTGCGACTTTGTAGATAAAATTGGGCAACGTCCCACATATTTTATAAATGTACGAGCACTGCTATTAATCAGTGCTCGTTATGGTCGGTGGGGTGCAGATAAACACTACTTTACCCTGTAAGAACGGCGTCTTCTGGGTATTTGATTAAGGTAGGTTCAGGGCGGGCCAACATGTAGGCAAGCGTGAGTGGCCCGATACGACCAATGATCATCACCACGATCATAATGTACTTGCCAGGTTCAGAAAGCTCTGCCGTCAAACCAGCGGTAAGCCCTACCGTCGCAAATGCGGAAATGGTTTCAAACATGACCTTATCAAAGCTTGCCTTCTCTGTGAGCATCAATAAAAACATCGCGCTTGTCAGAATGGCGCCGCTCACAACGATAATGGCAAGTGACTTAGTCACGGTTTGCCAGTTTACGGTTCGTTTAAACATAACCACGTGCTTCTTTTGGCGCAAAAAGGTCCATGTAGCCATGAACGCAACGGCAAATGTGGAAACCTTAATACCGCCCCCCGTTGAGGTGGACCCAGCACCAATCAACATCAGAACAATCATGATCAATAACGCTGGCTGGGTAAACTGCGCCAAGTCGACACTGTTGAATCCGGCCGTCCGAGCACTAGCGGATTGGAAGAATGCCGCCAACCATTGACCCGCCACAGGTAACGATTCCATTGTATTTGGATTACTCCGCTCGAGTAACCAAAACATCACCGTTCCAACGAGGAGCAATATCGGTGTCGCGATAAGCATGATTTTGGTATGAAGATGCAAAAAGTGGAAACCTTTACGCCAGTTCAGCCAGATGTCTCCGACAACAGTAAAACCAAGCCCACCAAAAATGAATAACCCGGCCAGGGTAAAGATGACCAGCGGGTCATTCACAAAGCTCATCATACTGTCTGAAAACAGAGCAAACCCTGCGTTGTTAAACGCAGAAATCGCATGAAATAACGCGTAAAACATGCCAGTTTGCCAGCCCATTTCAGGAACCCAACGAACGGAAAGGAAAATAAACCCAATAGATTCTGCGACAAGCGCAAAAATCACAATCCGCTTCACCAGTCGGTTTAAGTTGACCTGTCGAGCTTGCCCTAGCGCTTCTTTCGCTAACGCTTGCTGGCGTAAGCTTAAACGCACACCAAACATATAGAGTAAAACCGCCGACAACGTCATCTGCCCCAATCCACCGATTTGCATTAAAAACATCAGCAAGATCTTCCCGGCTAACGTAAAGTGCTGCCCGGTATCGACAACACCAAGCCCTGTCACACTGATGGCGGATGTTGCGGTAAACAAAGCGTCCGTTATCGAAAGGCCTGTAACAGAAAAAACTGGCAAGGTTAACAGCACGGCAGAAGGCAGCAACACACCGAGAAAACTCAGCAATATAATCCGCGGCTCGTTACCCTTGGCTTTTTCTCGTTTACCATCTGGCGCGTAAAAAACGCCTTTTTGATGAAACTGCGTCATAGTGATTTTAATTTATTTGCCAGCGCATCTTGCGGGCCAACCACAATAATGAGATCGCCAATTTCTAGCTTGGTATTAAGGTCTGGCGCCTTGGTAATTTCTGGGCCCCGTTTAAACCCGAGTACTTGCACACCGTCGACTTTGCACAGTGCGAGGTCACTTAATGTCTTACCCATCCAACGAGATCCAATCACAAACTCCGTCATGGCTAAGCCACTACCTAAAGGGTGGAACTCAAGAACCCGTTTATCGAGCATTTTACGCGCGACACGTATCCCCATGTCACGTTCAGGCATGATAATGTGGTCCGCACCAATCTTTTGCAGGACACGCGCTTGAAATCGATCGTTGGCTTTAACCCATACTGACTTCACTCCCGCTTCTTTGGCGATCAGTGTGGCGAGAATACTGGCGTTAACGTCCGCTCCGATAGCAATCATCACCATGTCGTAATCATCAAGCTTAAGCTCAGCAACCGTCTCTTCGTGAGTACAATTAGCCACAATTGCCTGACTAACAAAACTGGCAGCTTCTTTGACTCTGTCTTCGTTGATATCAACCGCTAAAACTTGAGCTCCTGAATCTTGTAGCTCTTTACACACTGCCAAACCAAATCGGCCAAGACCAATAACGGCGAATTGCTTATCACCTGTTTTCATTTATGCCTCATCTTATGCATTCACTAGCAAGCAAAAAAGTCTGCGCCCATTCCTAACCTTGTGCAAACCTGAGGACAGAGAATTGACAAAAGCTTTACGAAAGCTGACTCACTTTGAGTGTTAAGCGTATGACATAAATTAACTTTTTTCCTCATTACGGCATAAAAGCCAACACTGTCAACCCATGAGTGAAACTCCCTAAAACGCAAAAAGCCGCAACAATGCGGCTTTTGGATCGTAGAGATAAAATAGGCTATTTTGATTCGCGCTTATCGTGCGGTTTACGCTTGTTCTTAGGTACGTAATTTAAAATAGAAATCGGCACTGGCTTTCTTGGTGCAAAGCCGTCAATTTCCACTCGCTCTAGCAAGTGCCCTAAACGGCTCTCGATCATACAAAGGTTTTTAAAATCATCTTTTGAGACTAATGAGATCGCTTCACCTTGTGCGCCAGCACGACCAGTACGACCAATACGGTGTACATATTCATCTGCTGGATACGGTAAGTCGTAGTTAATAACAACGGGCAAGTTATCGATATCAATACCGCGCGCTGCAACACCAGTTGCGACTAGGTACTGGATTTCACCGGCTTTGAACTTTTCTATTAATTCTTGGCGAACGCGCTGATTACGGCCGCTGTGAAACGCTTCAGCCACAATGCCGCGCTTTTCAAGTTGGCTAACAAGCTTGGCAGCACCGTGTTTGGTTTCAATAAATACCAGTACTTGTGACCAGTCGTTTTCTTTGAGCATGTGACTTAACAGCGACGACTTCATGTCCTTATCGACGGTGGTGATCCACTGCTTGATGTTCGACTTAGATGCACTGTGTTTTGTAATCGTGATCTCTTCAGGATCAATAATCGCGTTCTTCGCCAAATCACGAACAGGGTTAGATAGCGTTGCCGAGAACAGCAGACTTTGAACATGTTCTGGCATGCAATCAACGATCTTATCGATCGCATCGATGAATCCCATGTCCAACATTTTGTCCGCTTCATCAAGCACTAGCATTTCCACTTCATCAAAGTGAATAGCGCGTTGACCGTACAGGTCAATCAAACGTCCCGGCGTACTTACCACAATATCGACACCCTCGATCAAGGCTTGTTTTTGTGGCGCATAATCCACACCACCAAACATCGCCATTGAGCGCAGCGGTAAGTTTTTACCATAAGCTTCAATGCTTTGATGAACCTGAAGCGCAAGCTCGCGTGTGGGCGTAAGAATAATAGCGCGAGCGCGTTTTTTACGTTGCGTTTCGCCTTGACTAAGCTTTTCTAAGATTGGTAGAACAAAACTGGCCGTTTTACCTGTCCCCGTTTGTGCTGCAGCAATTAAGTTGCTACCACGCAGTACGATTGGAATGGCTTTTTGTTGGATAGAGGTCGGTTTTTCATAACCTAGCGCTTTTACTGCATCAGTAATCGATGCGCTTAAACCAAGCTTAGAAAATGGCATAGAAACGTCTCAACAGAGGAAATGGGCGCGTAGTGTATCAGAATCCCAGTGAAGTAACAGAAGGATTCATGCGCGTAGAGCCCGATAATAGAGCGCTGCATGATTTACTCGCAACATCACATTTCTTGCGCGTGAATCTAGTTATGCTGCTAACGTGTACATTACTGGGAAACGTTATGGACGTATTACTGCTGGTTGGATTAATCGCACTCAATGGCGCGTTTGCTATGTCAGAGATCGCTCTAGTCGCAGCCAAAAGCGGAAGGCTAAAATTAATTGCAGAACACAACGCCTCTGCCGCTTTAGCGCTCGAACTTAAAAACAATCCGACTCAGTTTCTTTCCACGATCCAAATAGGCATTACCGTCATCGGGCTATTAAGTGGTATTTTTGGTGAAGCAACGCTTTCAGTACCATTCGAAAATTGGTTAGTAACCCAAGGGCTAGAAAGAGAGATAGCCACGGTACTTTCAACGACGAGCGTCGTGCTCATGATCACCTACTTCGCGATTGTGGTGGGAGAACTCGTTCCCAAGCGCTTTGCACAAAACAACGCAGAAACCATCGCTATTATCGTAGCTTATCCGATCCACTGGCTCGCCAAGCTCACCACTCCTTTTGTCTTCTTATTGACGTTTTCAACCGATACTTTTCTCCGATTATTGCGCCAAAACGACAGCAACGGTGAGATTGTTACCGAGGAGGATATTTTTGCTATTGTTAGCGAAGGCTCTGAGTCCGGTGCGATTGAGCCACAAGAGCAATTGATGATTCGCAACTTACTCCACCTTAACGATCGTTTAGCATTATCGTTAATGACACCACGGTGCGATATCCATTACCTAGATGCCAACCAACCTATTGATGTCATCCTTACTGACCTTCGCCAAACCCAACACTCCGTATGGCCAGTCTGTAAGGGTAGTTTGGACAATATTATTGGTACCATTTCATCCAAAGTCCTGCTCGATGAATATGACGAATTGTCTATCAGTAAACTGGCTAAACAGCTCAAGCGTCCGCGTTTTGTACCCGAGTCAATGAAAGGGTTACCTCTCCTTAACTACATGCAACAAACCAGTGCGGAAATGGTCTTTATTGTCGATGAGTATGGTGATGTACAAGGCCTAGTAACCCTTTACGACTTGTTAAAGTCAATTGCTGGAGAACTGGGCATGGCTCCACAGCAAGTGTGGGCCAAGCAACAAAAAGATGGCAGCTGGTTGATGGACGCGTTGATCCCGCTCAATGAGCTCAAGAATAAACTCGAACTGAGCAGCATAGAAGGCGAAGAGCGAGAAGGCTTTCAAACATTAAATGGGCTTTTGACATGGCTTTATGGTCGAGTCCCAAATGTTGGGGAGCACATTCACTACCAAGGTTGGCGATTTGACATACTCCTCGTTAAAAAACATCGCATTATGCAAGTCAGAGTCACCAAAGACACCGATACACCAACTAACAATAGCGAAGTGGAATAAAGCACGGTCCTATCCCATCAAATTGGGCTGTAAACCTTTTTCTAGTTTTTTCCTCACTTTATAGGAAACATCATTAAGCGTGATTTTTCCTGTATTGTGACGATCGATACCCGCATTTTGTCGGTATGCAATCGAGCCTTGCTTGAACAAAACGAAAGAAGACGGTTTGCCAATCGCAGCAGGATAGAGAATTGCCATATACGCATCTTCCAGACTATTGATTTTATGGCGATATGGCCAGTAATAGGCTTTTACATAGTCAAGTTGCTCGACCGCGCTCATCCTCGCAAGAGTTTTCGTACTCACTCCTAATGACTCAGCGGTAGAGGGCATAAATTGAATTAACCCTGTCGCCCCACTTCCTGAACCATTTTTGATGCTTGGACTGAAGGTTTCAGCGGTTTCAAATGCCATGCAGGCCATCAGATGATTAGGGTTGATCTCCAGCTCTTCACTAATACGAATGACTTTGCATTTGAACTCTGGAGAAACTTTGCCTCCCCACGCCACCGCGTTCTCGGGATCAACAACCGAAGAGACAGTTGGCGCGTCGTGTTCTTTGACAATTCGAGAAAGTAAAGGAAGTGTTTGGCGCAGTCGATGGTTCGAACTCACCAAGCGAATTGATTTGGCAAGAAACTTATCTTTTTTTTGGTGCAGTTTTTGGAACTTTACTAATTTATACAGTTGCTTATAAACCGTTTTCACAACGAAGCCGGATTTAGGGAACACTCCCAAAATGTAATCCATTTCCTACACGTTTAATATAAATATCAGCAACAATGAGTATGTATGTGATCATAATCACTATAAATTTTCTCAAATTCGATACACCTCGAAACAAGTGGTCAAGATGTCTCCAGTAAGCTCGAAGTACAAATAAAAAGGTGTTGCCGAGAATAAAAAAGGTCTTACCAATTTCTCGGTAAGACCTAGGTTTACGCATTCTCAGCTAAGAGAATTTATACTCTTACAGTTCCGCTTCTCGAACCAGCTCAGCGAGCGTCGACAAACGTTGTTCGCTTTGTTTTACGTAAGGGTTGTTTGTATCCCAAGCGTACCCAGCCAAAATCGCGCTAATCATCTGCTTAATACGTGGATTCGGGTTTTGATAGAAGATCACATCTTGCAATGTGCCGCTGTACCACCCCTCTACATAAGTGCGAAATGTATTCACACCCACCATCAAGCGTTCCGAATACTCTTCTTGCCAGTCAACCACTTCACCATTTAATTGACGAGCTACGCAATCGGCCGCAAATTCCGCCGATTTCATGGCGATAGTGACACCCGATGAAAACACAGGATCAAGAAACTCGCCGGCATTACCAAGCAGTGCGTAGTTTTCTGTCGCTAAGCGTTTGACGTTCGCTGAATAGCCACCCAACTCTCCTGCTGGATTTGGGTACTTCGCGTTTCGCAACAAAGAAGCCAACCCCGGCTCTTCATTCGCCAACTGCTGCAAAGCTGCAAGCTTATCCTCTGGGTATCGCTCAAAAAACTCAGGCTCACCCACCACACCAAACGAACATGTACCATTCGAGAATGGAATTAGCCAGTACCACACATCGTGATTTTCAGGATGCACGGAAATCAGAATTTTATTACGATCGTACTCTGGCTCTTGTGGAGAGATACGATCTTCAATGTGAGTAAATATCGCTTTTCTTGGAGGAAGACAAGAAGGCTCTTCAAGATCCAACAAGCGTGGCAAAACACGGCCAAAACCACTCGCATCCAAAACAAAGTCTGCTTCGATTTGATAGGCCTGTTTATCCGGACCAACAACTTCTAAGCGCGATTTTTTGCCTTCAAACACCAAGCTAACTAGCTCATGTTGATAACGAATATCGACGCCCTGCTCTGCGGCACTGTCGGCGAGCACTTTATCAAAACTGGCACGTTGCACCTGAAACGTCGTACCCGGCCCTGGGGTATATTTGTCCGTAAAATCGAACTGGGTGTAAACACCATTGCGACGAAATGCAGCGCCATCTTTATATTGGAAGCCAAACTGCTTTACCGCATTGGTCATTCCGGCTTGCTCGACAACCTCCATACATGCAGGAAGCAGGCTTTCTCCGATAGAGAAACGTGGAAAGGTGGCTTTTTCTATGACAACGACATCTATGCCACGCGATTTTAATAACGCAGAAACGGTGGAGCCAGATGGGCCCGCTCCTACGACGACAACTTGCTTGAGCTCTGTTTTCATTCTGAATTTAGTTTGCTTGTAGTTTTAATAAGGTGTGACCAAGGCCAATGTTGTCGGTTCTTTCGGCGACCGATAAACCTGCCGCTTCGACAATTTCTAAGAAATCATCACTGCGATAAAAACGACTATTGCCGTTGGCTAAACAGGTAAAGTAGAGAGAGGTTGCATTAAGACTATAGGAAGCACCCGCGTATTTTTGGGCATCCCAAAATAGCTCCAATACGTAAATAGTATCTCCCTTCGTTAACTGGGCTTTGACTTTTTTAAGGATATTTAGGATCTCAATTGGTGAAAAGCAATCCAAGAACTGGCTCATCCACCATACGTCAGCATGCTCAGGCAATGTTTGTGCTTTATCAAGCATGTTGGCAGGGTATGGACGTACACGTTCGGCGAACTTGTTTTCTGAGACATTTGACATCGCCACTTCTAATTGCTGCGGCAAATCGACAATAGTAACTTCAACATCAGGATCATGCTTACAACACTGAATAGCCCATTTCCCGGTATTTCCGCCAATATCCACTAGGTGCTTTGGCTTGCTTGCAAACACTTCTTTAAGCAGTAATGGAAACGAGCGATCCGAATAGAAGTGATCGAACTTAAACCAACTCTGTTTGGCTTGGTCTGGCAGCGTCGACAGACCTTGATAAATCGTCTCCCAATTGCCCAACTCTTTCAAACCTGAAGGCTTACCTTCTTGAATCGCTTCCGTCAGATGCATCATCGCGGCGTAACAGACATCAGCCGTAAAATCCATGTTTGCGTTCGTCATACCATCGTGAAGAAGGTAAAAACCAAGGTTCGCAAGCGAATAGTTAGGTCTTTCCCATAAAACAATATGTGCGCTAATCGCCATATCCAACAATACTTTGACACCATATTCTGACACGCCCGTTTTCTCGGCAATGTCCGTGGCACTCATGCCTTGTGAACCGGCGCTGTCTAGCGCGGCTAAAATACCTAAATCTCGGAGCGTTCTGGCGGTCTGGAACACGATTGGTGCAAAAGATAACTTCTGAGCTTCTGTTTTTGCTTCAAAAGCATTAAAAGGGTCATTATTTTGATTTAACACGGAAAAACCTAACTGCAATTAATATTTTTATTGTTTAGACTGAGAGCCTAACAATGCAATAGCTCGTTGAATATCAACATTCAAGTTGTTTATCCAACGATTGTAATTGCGATGGATTTTGCCATTGCTGGCTTTTAGATTTACTGAGTTGAGATAAATAATTGAGTAATATTTGTTGTTATATGGAATTTTTACTTCTGCAAAGTGTTTACGAACGTGAATTTTTGCAATAAGAACACCTGGGCTTACTTCTTCAATCGTCCAACCTCGGTTGGTTGCCGATTGCACAATAGCCATTTTTACTTGTTTATTTTGAAGATCATAAGCAACTGGAGTATCCTCCACATTCATTACAGGTTGTACTCGTCCACAACCGACAAGAAGCAAAGTTAATAATAACGAGACATACAGCTTAAAACGCGACATGATAATTTCCTTTTTTATTATGACTTTGGGCAAAACCCAATTTGTATCGAGCTGTAAAATAAACAATTTAACCCAATATGCCAAACTCGAAGATCAACATTTCGTTCAATATTGATGCGTGGACAGCGAATTCATTCGGTTTATCCGAATCCAATGAATGGAAACAATGGGCAACAGAGATAACATGGCCAGAAGATGGCAAAATCAATGTTGCAGATATTCCTGCGATGATGCGCAGAAGAATGAGTCCACTTAGCAAACTGGCAGTGCAAACGGCAATCGAATTGCTTAATCAACATCAGGTTGATTACCTCGTATTTTCGAGTCGTCATGGCGAATTGCATCGCAGTGTTGCATTAGTTAAAGATATTATTAACGGAGAAGAAGCGTCTCCGATGGCTTTTTCTCAGTCCGTACATAATACCGCCGCAGGGCTTGCCACTATTGCAACCAAACAGCCCATCCCCCTAACTTCGATCGCTGCGGCAGAAAACACATTCCAAAGTGCAATATTAGAAGCATGGCTGTTTTTGTCCGACAATCCTGATAAAAAAGTGCTGCTTGTTGACTTTGATGAGCCTATGCCTGACTCTTATTTAGAATATGAAAACCAACAATACCAAGGGTTTGGACTCGGTTTGATACTTTCTCATGGAGATGGCTTCACGGTGCAAAGCGGCATCAGTGCAAAATGCTCAAACCACCCGTTGCCACAAGGCTTAGCGTTTTTGCAACACTACTTGTCAGATAAAAATCAGTGGACTATTCACGCTCCGCAACAAATTTGGGAATGGCACAAGCAATGAGTCGCTTAAATCAGTATTGGCGTGTGCTAGCAACCGGCTTTTGTTTTTCAGTATTTGGGTTAGGTGGTTTAACACTGAGCTTCATTGTTATTCCGACCATTCGTATTTTCGTTTCGGATCAAACCGAACGTGAATATAAAGTTCAAGGTGCCATTCGATATTCATTCAACACCTTTTGTAAATTGATGAAGTTAAGTGGAGCAATCGATTACGAAATTATTGGTGCCGATATTCTTCAACAAGATCGTAATTGTTTAATTGTTGCCAACCATCCGAGTTTAATCGATTACGTTCTCATTGCTTCACAATTAAATCGCTGCGACTGTTTAGTAAAATCGGCAATATGGTCGAATCCTTTTATGAAGCACATCGTAAAAGCAGCCGGATATATTCCCAATGAAGCGCCGGATGATTTATTAGCACTTTGTGATGAACGATTTAACAAAGGCAACGTGTTGCTTATATTTCCTGAAGGGACAAGAACAACACCTGGTGTAGAACCAAAATTACAACGCGGCGCAGCACAAATTGCGGTAAGAACAGAACGAGATTTAAGAGTTGTCCATATTACGGTAACGCCAAGTTTCCTCACAAAAGAGAAAAAATGGTATCAAGTACCGGCAACAAAGCCTTTTTTCAGGGTTGAAGTTAAGGATAAAGTTGAGATTGACCCTTTTATAAAGCAAACTACGTCGCCGACAATAGCGGCGCGACGCTTACAACAGCACCTAGCTGAAAACATTTTTCCAGAAAACTTTTATTAATAAGCAGGTCCCAGTGGAACAGTTACACAACGACATTAAGCCCGAATTCAACTGCGAAGTGCGACACTCGCTAATATCAAGCAGCCAATGCCATTTCTTTAAATACAATTGCTGGCTGCTTGAAGTCTAAACATTTTCTCGGTCGATAATTTATCCGCAA